>CAWAYC010000046.1:0-94435 GCA_963786115.1 uncultured Alphaproteobacteria bacterium | reverse complement strand
TCAGGATTCCACCTGTGGCTTGGTTGTGATTCAAACTCTGGATGGAACAATTCGTACTGACGGACGCCCAATGGGCGAAGATGGAGCCGCATTGTCTGGGTAAGCCGACGGACCCCGGACGCAGCGGAAGCGACAACCGGCGCTTCGTGGAAGCGGTCCTTTGGATCGTGCGGACGGGAAGCCCGTGGCGTGATCTTCCGCCGCTGTTCGGCAATTGGAACACTGTTTTCAAGCGCTACCGCGACTGGGTCAAAGCGGATGTTTTCTCCAGGATTTTCGAGGCCTGCTCCGACGCGCCGGACATGGAATACGCTATGGTCGACGCCACCATCGTCAAGGTCCATCGCCACGGACAGGGCGCAAAAGGGAGACTCAGAGCCAGGCCATCGGCCGCTCCAAGGGCGGCATGACGACCAAAATTCTGGCGCTGACCGATGCGCTGGGCAATCTCGTCCGCTTCGTTCTCCTGCCCGGCCATCGCTTCGATACGGTGGGCGTTGCTCCGCTCATCGACGGTCTCGCCTTTGAGGGCTTCATCGCCGACAAGGCCTTTGACAGCAATTCCATCATCGCCGACCTCAACGAGCGCGGCGCCAAGATCGTCATCTCTCAGCATCCACGGCGCGCTTCCCCTCTGCCGATCGACGCGGAACTCTACAAGTGGCGCCACCTGATCGAAAACTTCTTCTGCAAGCTCAAGGAATTCAAACGCATCGCCATGCGCGCAGACAAAACCGATCAGAGCTTCGTCGCAAATATCCATCTCGCCGCAGCCCTGATAAACTCACGATGAATCTCAACAGGCCCTAATCTGTTTCGCCATGTCGGCGAAAATATCCATGACTGTCTTGTCGGCCATTTTTCCCCTCCCGGTATCCGTTGGTTTATGCGTGGAGCGGTTTGCCCGCTGCTCACATCGTTTTGGCTCGCATCACAGTCGGACTGGCTTCGATTAATCAGGCAATCAATCAAATAAGATACGAATCCGGAATTTTTTCTTCCGGCTAACCGTCCCCGTATTTCGCGCGCAGCGCCTTCTTCGATCTTACCGACGCTCGTGCTGTCGATCGCGTCGACAAACTTGATCCTGTCCGGAATGGCGAAGCGCGAGATCACGCCCTTGTCGGCATAGGCTTTGACGTGCTTCTGCACAGCCTGTGTGTACCGAAAACCTAAGCTCGGGCGTAGTGGTGATGAAGTCCGCCCAGGATGGCGCGTGACCCGACCACACCGGCTCGCTGAACCGGGCGAGAAACGGGCGCATCCTTAGCCAAGGCCAAGTGTGTCCGCGTCTCATTATAGTAGCGAGCGTAAGATTTCAGAATCCGGCGCAGATGTGCCTCGCCCAGGACAATGATGTGGTCCACACATTCACGCCGGATCGATCCGATCAGCCGTTCGACAACGCCATTCTGCCAGGGTGAGGCCGGTGCAATAGGCTTGTCCCGGATGCCCATGGCACGCAGTCGGCGTGTGACGACGGCGCCGTAGATCCGATCGCGGTCTCGGATCATATAACCGGGAGCCCCGTCCCAAGGAAAGGCCTCGGTTATCTGACGTGCAACCCACTCCGCTGTCGGGTTGGTTGTGACGTTGATCCACGCGAGGTCCCGACGATCGAGCCGCACGATGATGAAGGCATAGAGCAGGTCGAAGCCAACGGTCGGGACAACAAACAAGTCCATGGCGGCAATGTCTGGCGCGTGGTTTTGCAAGAAGGTCCGCCATCCCTGGCTGGGTGGCCCCCGTCGCTTAACCATGTACTTCGCGACGCTCGACTGCTCGACCTCAAACCCGAGCTTGAGCCGTTCGCCGTGGATGCGTGGCGCGCCCCCAAAGCGGATTTTCGACGCTCATCCGCCGGATCAAGACACGCAGCTCCGTGTCGATCTGCGGTCGCCCTCCCCGTGGGCGCGACTTCCAACGCCAATAGCAGCGAAATCCGGCTCTGTGCCAACGCACAAGCGTCTCGGGCCGGATGATTGTGAGAACCTTCAGGATTGCTGGAAACCAGCGATACAGCTGGATAAAGAACCAGCGATCATGGTTCATGAGCCGAACGCGACCACGCGGCCTGCGCCTCAAGACAATCAACTGATGCCGAAGCACCGCGTTCTCGGCTTCAAGCCGTAACTTCGACCTGAATGGCGAGGCCAGGGCGGCCAGAGCGAAGCAGAACAGCCCGATCATCCCGCCAGCTTAGGCGATTCCATCGCGGCATCACAGTCGGATGAGGTTTTCGGTACACACAGGAAGCTCGACGACATGCTTGGCATGTTTCCGAACCTCGCCAACCGCGCCGACACGGCCGCCGGCGTGCTGTCCGGTGGCGAGAAGCAGATGCTGACCATTTGCCGCACCCTGATGGGCGACCCCGAGCTCGTGATGATCGATGAGCCGACCGAAGGGCTCGCGCCGCTGATTGTGCAGCAGGTCGGCGACCTGATCGCCGAGATCGCCCGGCGCGGCGTCGCCATTCTCCTGGTGGAGCAGAAGCTTTCGATCGCGATGCGCATCTCGCACCGCTCTATGTCATGTGCCATGGCCGGGTGCTGTTCGAAGGCACGCCCGCCGAGCTCAAGACCAATGACGCCGTGCGCAAGGAATGGCTGGAGGTGTCCGCATCCGATGCGGCCGAGCGAGACTGCGCGGTCGTGTCCGGGCAAATCCTAACAAATGTCGCCCGCACGGCGCAATGCCGAAGCGGAGTTGCATGCTTCGCCCTCCGATCCCGATACCAAGTTCTACCAAACAAGCGTAAAGACAGGGAGACTAAGCTGTGCTTCATCGGACAGGGGGGTGATGGATAGCCGCTTCATCACGCTTTAGCCGACCGATGGATCTCGGACCTAATCAGCCGGAGACGACCGACCTGGCTCCTTGCGCAAAACGGCCTCATTGTCTTGGCCGAGTAAGGGAGCGCGTCGGCGCACCGGAGGCCGGACACCGTTGATGCTCCACGGCGCGGAAACGAGCGGCATTTCGAGGTCCGGCGGCGATTGGAAGATCCCCAAGGCTTGGACCTGAGGATGACCGAACGCCTCCGCCGGGTCGAGTATGGGCGCGCAAGGAATCCCGTTCGAACCCAACAATTCAACCCATTCGTCGCGACTCCGCAAAGCAAGCGCCTCTTCGATCATTGACTCCAAGACGCTGCGGTTTGCGACACGCGCGGAGTTCCTGGCGAACCGCTCGTCGTTGATCCATTCGCCTCGACCGACGAGCCTTGCGAAGGCCGCAAACAGGCCATCGCCGGCGAGGCCGAGCATGATAGGCTGATCGGCCGTGGGGAATACCCCGTACGGAACGATTTGTGCGGATCCGTTACCCGGACGACGCGGCGAGCGTCCGCTGGCGACATACTGCGCGAACACACCGTCCCGCCAGAAAAGCGCCGCCTCCAGCAGCGACGTCTCGACGACACTGCCCCTGCCGGTCTTCGCGCGATCGTGCAGCGCCGCAAGGATGCCTATCGCCGCCCACATCCCGGCACCTTTGTCGACGATCGCGTCGGCGACGAGCAGCGGCTGCCCGTCGGGCTCGCCGTTGCCGAACATCTGGCTCGACAGCGCCTGGGCGAGGCCGTCGTATGCACTCCAGGTCCGCCACGGTCCCTTCGACCCGTAAGCTCCGATCGCGCAATAGACCAAGCGAGGGTTTAACGCGAGCGCTTCCGGCCCCGATAGCCCGAGGGATTCGGCGACTCCAGGACGCATATTGTGAACGAATACGTCTGCCTCCGCGACCAGCCTTTTGAGCTCATCCCGATCGTGTGGGTTCTTGAGCTCCAGAGTCACCGATAGCTTGTTGCGATTGATCGCCTGGAATCTGGCGCCCATTCCATGAAGCACGGGAGGCGACCAACCGCGTGCGTCGTCGCCGCCAACGGGCTTTTCGATCTTGATGACGTCCGCGCCCAGGTCGCCGAAAATCGTTCCCGTCACGGGACCGGCGATATTGGAGCAGGCCTCGACGACCTTGATGCCGCTCATAGGCATGATGGCACAGCCTCCTTCTTGGAAGTATGAATACGCTCGGTGCTGAGTACGCCTAAGCGGGCGAGAGCACGTGGATAGTGCGGCTTTCGATCAGATCCTTGACCTTGGCCTGATACTCCAACGTGTGAGGAGCCTTGGCGTGACCCTTCAGATGGGACACCGATTCCCACTTTTCGATAACGACAAACGTGCCGTCGCCGTAAGGCGCCAGCGCGCCGAAGCCCGGGGCATCGACGAACGCTGCATATTCGATGCAACCCTGCTCGGCGCGGACCGCGGGCACATTCGCTTTGAACGCCGCAAGCACGGCATCGCGCTGGCCCGGTTTGACTACGATTTCCACGACTACCTGAATCATCTCTTCGTCCTTATCTCCTGCTACGGGTTTGTCTTCCGAAGCGCTTGTGTCGCTTTCCGAGGGGCTATCGCGGATCGGTCGCGCTACGCTTTGCTATCCATGAAACGATGTTCGATACCGTGTCCTGATAGAACGTCCGGTAGAGATCGTCGGCGACGTACCCGATATGCGGTGTCGCCAGCACGTTCGGGAGCGATCGGAACGGATGTTCCGGGGGCAAGGGCTCTCGATCGAAGACATCCACCGCGGCCCCTGCGATCCGCTTGGCCCGAAGCGCTTCGACAAGCGCGCTTTCGACCACGATCGGGCCTCGCGAGGTGTTGACGAACATTGCGGACGACTTCATCAGATCGAACTCGGGCCTCCCCACCAGGCCGCGTGTTCTGTCGCTCAGGATGACATGCACAGAGACGATGTCCGATGTCCGGAAAAGCTCTTCCTTCGTCGCCAAGGTCACTCCGTATTCGGAGGCTTTGTCGCTAGAAAGATTCTGACTCCAGGCGACTACATTCATGCCAAAGGCGAGGCCCACGCGCGCCACACCCGCACCGACCCGCCCCAGTCCCACGATGCCCAGCGTCTTGCCGTGCAGACCGACACCGAGCGTCTTCTGCCACATACCGGCGCGCATTCCCTGAGCTTCGGTCACGATATGGCGCGCGCTCGCCAGGATCAGGCCCCACGTCATTTCGATCGTCGGATAGGAATTGTAGCCGGTGTTGACGACTTCGATGCCGCGTGCACGAGCCGCACCGATGTCGATCGATGCGTTTCGCGGGCCGGTGGATGCGATCAGCTTCAAGGCAGGCAAGCGCCCGATGATCCCCGCCGTCAGCGGCGTGCGTTCTCGCATCACGCAAATGATATCGAACGGTGCAAGCCGCGAGACCAGCGCATCAGCGTCGGAAACATGGTCATTGAAGAACGTGAGTTCGGCGGAGGCGGCCAGCGGAGACCAATCGGCGCACTGGGCCGCGACGTTCTGGTAATCGTCTAGTATCGCGATCTTCATGGGGGCGCTGCTGTCAGTCGGGTTGGAACAGGCCGAGTGCCGGTGAGGAAGGGAGACATCGCCGCGAGGGGCAAAGTCCACCCCGCTTTCAGGCCTTGTTGGACTGAGAGGCGGCCGTTCTTGCGGCCCGCGTGCGGAATTCCTCCCATTGCTCAGGGCCCCAATCATGCAAATATTGAACCGTTCCGCCACCGCCTTCGACGAGCGCGGCACCTCCGTCCATCGTGATGCAGTCGCCGTTGATGAAGCCGGCATGCTCCGACATCAGATAGGAGCAAAAATCGGCGAGTTCGGCGTGCTGTCCCACTCGCCGTACAGGAACGCGCGCGACCTGCGCTTCGTATTCGGCCGGGTCCGGGTAGAGCCTCGCCGACGCCCCGGGGGTCGGAAAAATCCCTGGTGCGACCATGACAGTCCGAATGCCCTTGGGACCCCATTCGGTTGCCAGGCTCCGCATCATGGAAAGTACGCCAGCCTTGGCAGTTGCCGACGGAACCATGAACGCCCTGCCTTGCCAGGCTGTGCTGGTCAGGATCGAGAGGATCGTACCCTTGTGGCTGCCCTCGATCCACCGCTTGCCGGCCGCCAGGGTGCAATAGGCGCTGCCGTGCAGGACGACGTTGATGACCGAGTCGAATGCGCGCGCGGACAATGTCTCGGTACGCGCGATGAAGTTGCCCGCCGCGTTATTTACGACACCGTCGAGGGGACGGTGTCGCCAGATCTCCTCGAACATGGCGTCGACCTTATCGGGGAGACGGATGTCGCAAACGAAATAGGAGGCCTTGCCGCCGGCCGTGGTCCACTCCGCTACCGTTCCTTTGAGGACCTCCTCGCGTCTCCCGCAGATCACGATCTCCGCGCCAAGCTCGAGAAAACGGGTCCCCAGGCTTTTGCCGATGCCCGTTCCCCCGCCGGTGATGAGGATTTTCTTCCCTTTGAGTATTCGTTCCGAAAACATGCTCGGATCTCTCCGTATGGTTGCAAACGCCGAGACAGTGAATGATGGAAACTGATCTGTTTCCATTGCGCGCTCAGCCTCTCTGTGTCAAGAGGAAAAACGTCCACCGGCCCACGTCCCAGGTAAACGGTTCGATTTTCAGGTTTCTTTTCGGGGAGCCGGCGCGAAATCCCGAAAAGCGCTTGATCGCCAGGCGCCTATCGATCAAATTGGCACTTGTCGCACTGCAACAACTGAAGAAACAGGCCCGTATCCAATGGCAGCGAAGCAGGACGAAGAGATCACCCGCGCCAAGATCCTGGAAACCATCGACCGTCTGTTCTACCGGCAGGGTATCCGCGCCGTCGGCGTCGATACGATCGTTGCCGAACTCGGGATAAGC
The DNA here is from genome assembly GCA_963786115.1 of uncultured Alphaproteobacteria bacterium. Taxonomy (GTDB): domain Bacteria; phylum Pseudomonadota; class Alphaproteobacteria; order Rhizobiales; family Xanthobacteraceae; genus Bradyrhizobium. The sequence continues at coordinate 87,724 of CAWAYC010000046.1, read as the reverse complement.
AAAAAGACCCTCTATCGTTATTTCCGCTCGAAAAGCGAAATGATCGAGGCATATCTGCGTGGACGGTTTCGGCCTTTTCCGGTGGACTCGGACAAGCCGCCGGCCGAGCAAATCCTTTCCAATTTCGCGTGGTTGGAGAGGTCACTTTCTTCGAAGAAGGAGTACAGGGGCTGCGCCTACCTGAACGCTCTGGCTGAACTCGGAGAGGACGAGCGCGAATCAAGGGACCTTGCCGCTCATTTCAAGGAGAGCCGCAGGCTATGGTTTCGCGACCTGCTTTCGAAGCTCGCCGTTGACGATCCGGACACGCTCGCCACGCAGCTCTCGCTGCTCGTCGACGGCGCATATTCGGCTATGCTTACCAGGAAGGACCCTTCTTCCACGCGGGCTGCGATCGCTGCCGCTCGTGTTCTTTTGAAAAATGCGGGCGTGGGTCTCGCTTACGCGGCCCCCCGAGATTCCGGCAGCCAGCCCGCAGCCCACCGAGACCCGCCTCGAAAGCCGAGACAGCACCGTATTGCATGAGGATGCAGTACCGCGCTCGTTGCTTAAACGTGCGCCGCGAGCGTGAGAAAGCTGAGCCAGCCGATCATGATTGCGAGCGACAGCAATGCAACCAAGAAGTAGAAGCTGTCGCGGAGCATACACTAGTACCTAGCAAGTGAGCCCATTCGACCGCGGAAACGGCGAGAGCGACAGCGATCGATCCTGAAAGTCGAGTTCACCGGTCATGCCCCGAGCGATCGATTGCTCGTCTGGGACCGGTGAAATCCCGACCCGATCATTTGTTCTGCCAATCAGGCTTCCGCTTTTCCGCGAAGGCCCTGGGGCCCTCGACGTAGTCCAGACTCTCCTTGTTCTCCTGGTGAGCCGGATAGATCTTCCGCATCGCCGCTTCCAGAGCTGATTCCTCCAGCCCTCTGAAGTACGACTGCTTTGACGCACGTATCGCCTTCGGCGAACATTCGAGGATCTGTTCGGCCCACCGCTTCGCAGCCGACAGGGCCTGACCGGGCGGTACGACTTCATTCACAAAGCCCAGCTCCTTACCCTCGGCTGCAGAAACTCTCCTCCCCGTGAGGATCATTCCCAGCGCCTGCTTCTGAGGAATAATGCGCGGCAAACGATGAACCCCGCCGGCACCGGCAATCAGTCCCACCCGCGGCTCAGGCAACGCAAAGACCGCATTTTCCGCAGCAACGATGATGTCGCAAGATAAGGCGATCTCGAAACCGCCGCCCATCGCAATGCCGTTCACAGCTGCGATGAGAGGCTTGTCCAGATCGAACCGATGAGTGATTCCCGCGAAGCCTGAGCGCACAAAGCCGGTGCGGCTGCCTGCTGCCTGCGCCTTCAAATCGTTTCCGGCGGAGAACGCGCGGTCGCCCGCCCCGGTGATGATCGCGAGCCAAAGATCGTCTGAAGCAGCAAACTCGTCCCACACAGACTCGAGTTCGTCATGCGCATCGCTGTGAAGCGCGTTCATGACTTGGGGACGATTCAGGGTTACGATGCGGACGCGACCCTCGTCTGTTACAGTGCAGTATCGGTATCCGGCCATTTTCCTCTCCATTGCTATAGCATGTCTCTGGGCGCGTGAGGCCTGTTGCCTGGTTCTGCCGCCGCGGCGAAATTTCCGCAGTCGAGCGGAGGCTCTTCGGTGAATTCCGGCCGAGAAACCGGCATTGCGGTCCATGGCCCGCGGTACGATGACCGCGGTCGCGTGAGCCTGATGCTGCCTCGAAATATCCTCGGCGAAATGCCGTATGCCGTCCGAAAGGCTCGGCTGAAATGCGCAGCTTCTCTGAAACCCCAGTCGTACGCGATAACCGCGATCGGGCGCTCATCAAGCACGGGGTCGCCCAGTTCGTCCTTGATCCTTCTAAGTCGCTCCGCACGGATCCATCGCATGAGGGTGTCCGGTTCGGATTCGAACAGCTTATGCAAGTGGCGGATCGAAAGACCGACCCCCTTTGCGATGACGTGGGTGTCCAGGTAGGGATCACGCAATTTGCGTAGAGCGAATTCCTTGATTCGCTCCCGGTGATGATCATCGCGGCTCCATGGCGCCTGACTCTTGAGATAGTGGCCGAAGGCGACCGATAGCGCGTGCGGAAGCATTCCAGCGATACGCACGATGCTCTCCTCGTCGGTCTCGCAGGCCGGATCGAACAACTCTTCGATCGCGGCCCGCGCTATGCGGCCGGTGCCGTGACGCGTGGAGACCGTGACAGCGGTGCAGCGATCCACGCCTGGAAAAGCTTCCCGCAATACGTCCGCATCAAGGTAGATCGATTTCAGAACCACCTTCGTCGTCTCCACCTGGAACGGCTTGCAAGCGTCGACGACGAACAGGTCGCCTGGAACGGCCCTCGCCTCTGTATCTCGCTGCCGGACGATCGACATTCCTTCGACTTGGAGCGTCAGTACGAACCGTTCTTTGCTCGAGGATGCTGGCAGACCCGGCATCAGGGACATCGTTTGCGACGACGAACGCAGATCAGCCAGACGCAATGAGCCCGATGAGCGGGCCGTTACCTTTGCGATCAGAGCGCTGCCTTTCGGTGCGAGGCGGAAACGCGTCTCGAAGGTCTCGTTGAACCTCGATTGGAATTCACGAGCGCCGCCACTGGCCGATTTTGCCCGTCCGACGCAGAAAGTGGACACCTCCATCAGGCGACCTCGCTCCACGACACAGCAAATCGGCGCTCAGTCATCGAAATTTCCTCGCGACACTGATCTTAGCTCGGCTCACAGCGCGTGCTGCCAAGCCTCCGCGTGAAGAAAGTACCCCTCGCCCTGGCGCGCCACATGATAAAAGCCGGGAAAATGAAGGTGCATCCCGGTGACGAGAAGCCGATCGGAAGCCACCTGATCCAGCACCCTCTTGCGGGACTTTCTCGCCTCCTCGAAGTCGACATCGAAATTCGTGCCCGTATCGGGCAAGGCGACCTGGACCTCCGGGACATGGACGACGTCGCCCCAGATCAACAATTCCTGACCACCAGAGGAGATCAGGTAACCGGTGTGCCCAGGGGTGTGGCCGGGAATCGGCATCGCCACGACGCCAGGAAGTACTTCGCCTCCGGAGAAAAGCCGCGTTCGCGCCTTGTAGGGGGCGATCTGCGCGCGCGAATGTTCGAACATCGACCTCGCTCGATCATTCGGAGCCCGTGCCAACTCGGCGTCGTCAAGCCAATAGCGCGGCTCGGCTTCGTGCATGACGAGTTCGGCGTTCGGAAATATCGGCCTCCCTGTGCCGGTATCGGTGAGACCGGCGGAATGATCGGGATGCATATGCGTCAGCAGGACTGCACTCACGTCCTTCGCATCCACCCCTGCCGCGGCGAGGTTGCGACCGATCCAGCCGTTGGTCGGGCCCATGGATCCCCCGGTGCCGGTATCGATGAGAACCGGCCCCCCCTTGGAGTGCACGAGAAAGGCATTGATGCTGACCCTGCGCACCGGACGAAATGCGTTGACCAAAGTCGCACGGGCTTGGTCTACCTCGACGTTCTTCAATAAATCGAGATTTCCGTCGATGTATCCGTCACTTACCGCAGTAACGACGACGTCGCCGATCTTGCGGTGATAGATGCCTGGAATCTGCTGCATCGGAAGAGAACTCATCATTTCTATACCCGTGGAAACAGTTCTGTTTCCATTTATGTAGCCTTGCTTGCCGGGACAGTCAACAGGGGAGAACCCTTTCGCGATTAGTCGGAGTTGCCGTCCAGGACTTCTCCGAACAGCTCCCATGTCGATCCGTTCCAGCGCTGCAACCGGAGCTGAGTCCACACCTTGCTGTTCGTCTCGTTGGTATTGATCTTGATGCCCGGCAGGACGGTCGGGAGCACAAGGTCCTTGAAGCTTCGGGCCTGCCTGAGGATGTTCTCGCGCGAAAGATCGTCGCCGCATTGGCGAAGAAGTTGCTCGAGAAGCATGCCCTGTCGGTAGCCGATCAGGTATCCTGTATCCGCGATATCGGCTCCCGGGAGATACTTGGCGAATATGGTCCTGTAGTCCGCCATGTCCGGATCGTCGTTCCACTTCGGGTCGTTGGGATCCTTGGAGAACGTGCCGGTCACCACTCCGACGGAATTGCTCACGCCTGCCGGAACAATCGTGCCTGCGGTCGAACCCGAAGGGAAGTTGATGACGATAATAGGCTTCCAGCCGATCTCGTTGGATCTCCGAATCGCCTGGGCCGCGAATCTACCGGTACCTGCGATGAACAGAGCTTCCGCATTGGCGCTCTTGAAATTGACGATATGGGATTCGATCGTCGGCTCCGACAATTCATACGACGACAACACCACCCGCCGGGGAAACTCTTCCCCGAAGACGGCCTTGAAGGCGTTCAGGTATCCCTTACCGAGATCGTCATTCTGATACAGCAAAGCGATCTTCGCTGACGGAGGGAGCACCGTCTTCAGGTATTTGGCATATATCCGCCCTTCGGTATCGAAGCTCGGAAGCGCTGTCGTTATGTAAGGATAGTCGCGGAATTGCGCGAATGCATTGGCGCCAACCAGGATCGCGATGCTGGGCACTTTGCGTGCGGCCAGATATCGCGCCGTCGCTGTCGTGCTCGGCGTTCCGAGTTGGCTGAACAGGAACGCGACCTCATCGTTTTCAACAAGGCGCCTGATCTGTTCCACGGCCTTCGGCGGACTATAGGCGTCGTCCAGCGCGATGTAGTTGATCTTCCGTCCTCCGACGCCCCCCTTGTCGTTGAGATAGCTCACATAGGCAAGCAGTCCTTTCCCCACCGTTCCCACGGCCGAGACGGGGCCGCTGAAGGGGAAGGTTCCTCCTACCTTGATCTCGGTTGCCGTCACGCCGCGCGCGTTCTCGGCGAACGCGAACGAGCCCCACAGCATAGATGCGATTGCTATGCCTCCCAGACGCCTCAACATTCGGACTCCTCCTTGTTTCTGATTGGCTACGGGGCGCGGGTCACCCGTTCGAAAGCATCAAACTGATCGATGCGACTTGCGGGTGAGCGCGCCATCTCAATAGGCGGCGGCAAGCACGCGCTTGACCGCGGGACGCTCCATCATCGTCGTGTAATGCCGTTTGCAGTTCGGCGGTAAGGGTATAGAGAATTGCTCCGCCCATCGCTCCACGTAAAACAGCGCCGAGTCGGCATAGCTGTAGCGGCCCACAACGTAGGCCTTGCCGGCGAGGCCGGCATCGATGACTTCGAAACCTTTGGCCGCCATCCCTCGTCCGGTAGCGACGACTTCTGCATGATGAGCTTCCGGCCCGAAGGCCATGGGAACGATCATCCGGCTGAACCCGCGCATATGGACCGTTCCCACCACGTAGTCCAAAAGCTCGATCGCACGAGCCTCGCTGTCGGGGTCCTGCGGCAGCAACGCCGCTTCCGGATGTGTGCGCGCGAGCCAGCGCGCAATAGCGCCGAACTCGGTAAGAACGGATCCATCGTTCCGTATGAGCGTCGGCACCTTGGACTTGGGATTAATCGAGGAAAAGGCAGGTTGATATTGCTCGCGCGCCGCCAGATCCAGCAACGCGACTTCGTAAGGCTTACCTATTTCTTCGAGCAAGACACGAATGCCGACGGCACTCGTGCCGGGAGCGTAGTAGAGTTTCATGAATTCGGTCCACCCGCGATGCAGCATGCGATGCGGCACAAGATCAGATGTTTTGTGCCAGACTAATAACGCATCGGGCGGCGGCATTCGGCTCCATGTTGTTGTCTACAAGTGCGCATTACTTGCTCATTCGTGCAGTCGGAGAGCATCAGTCCGGCTCGCGTCAGAGCCTTCGCGCAAGCGGGCACGGACCAATGCCCATACGAGCCGGTGCGACGCCAGCCACTGCCCACGACACCATTTTCGCGTAGGGTTTGAGTCCCAGCCTTTCGGCAGCTTGCGGCGTCGTGACGATGGCTGCGGCGGCACCGTCGTTTTGTCCGCTGGCATTTCCCGCCGTGACCGTCGCCTCGGATCCGTGCGACCGAGAATCGGACGAAGCTTCGACAAACTTTCGACCGAAGCATCCGCACGCGGATGTTCGTCGCGACGGATCACCTGCTCCCCTTTGCGGCTCTTGACCGTGACCGGAACGATTTCATCATCGAATGTGCCATTCTCCTGTGCTGCAACGGCCTTTCGGCGAGAGGCAACAGCGAAATCGTCCTGCTCGACCCTTCCAATCCGGTATTCTCTACGCAGATTTTCTGCGGTCTCCAGCATGCCACCCGGAACGGGAAACTTGATGCCGCCTGCTGTTACCCGTCCACGCGCAAGCGCGTCGTGAAATTCAATCGACGTTCCTTCCACTCCCCAGCGATCCTTGCTCGAGTAGAACGGCGCGCTACTCATGGATTCAGCTCCACCTGCAAGGACGATCTCGGAGGCGCCGGTCGCGACTTGCATCGCGGCATAGATTACAGCTTGCAATCCGGAGCCACAGCGCCGATCGATCTGAAGGCCGGCAACACCAATGGGCAGCCCCGCGTCGAGTGCGATGACGCGCCCAAGAGCGGGAGCGTCCATCGTCGGATAACATTGCGCAAAGATGACGTCGTCGATCTGCTCGCCGAGGACACCCGTGCGCTCGACCAAGGCGCGCACGAGCTGAGCTGCGAGTTCATGCGCCGAAACAGACCGAAACTGACCTCCAAAGCGTCCGACAGGAGTTCGATAGGCTCGCAAATCACGGGTTCCGCCATGATCATTTCCCTTTCACTCAGTAGTTTTGACGAGAAAATGTGCGCCCAGCACAGGTGCCTTCGATCTCGGACGATCGCCCGGATCGCTCCACCGACATGTCAGAACTTGCAACACTCGTCGCGCCCTACCCTTCCGGCATTCAAGCAGGGTTTTGAACGAACAATTTCGCGCCAGCCATAGGCGCCCAACGTCAGTCCGAACCAGAGCACGGCGCGCTAACGAAGACGCAGAATTGAGAGGGAGTCCAAAGATCGACGGGAGCCCGTATGCCGGGCCAGGCGGGAGGACCGGTTCGATGGATGCATGCGAGAAGAGCATGTATGGGCCTAGGCTTTCTGGTGAAGAAAGACCTGCCTCATGTACCAAGGCTCGACTGAGATGCTGACGAGCTGCTCGCTTCCATCAAGAACCTCCTTGAATTCGGAAAGCGTGCTGCGACAATTGAACTCTTCGACGCGATCGACCGCGTTGGGAAGGCTACGTACGACGTCGATACCTCGGTCGGTGCGGTAGATTCGGCTGAAGTCCGGGTCCGGCCCACCCCTCACTTTCGATTCCCCGATGGTCTGCACAGGAATTCCGATACTGTACCTCAGAGACATTGAAAGCTCTTTCCCATCCTGATCCTGCAGTTGCCAGCGCTCTATCCCGACACCGTTTGGATGATCGCCCATTTCCACCCGTTGCTCCATGCGCACCGTCACGGCCTTGGCGTTCCCATATGGACCGGGAAGGCCGGCGGGATTTGCTACGAACGCGCGCAGAACCCAAACCCCGAATTCCTGCGTCTCGGAATTCTTGACCACCGCCAGCAGGACGGCTCCCCGGTCCTGTTCGCCGACTCGATCGGTCCCATCCGCATCGTGGTAGGTGGCGTGCAGCCTGTTCCGGAATCCGATCATGAAGTTTGCCCCCTCCGACGGACCGGTAGGCAACGATGCCGAGCGCCATTTCGCCGGCAGAAGATTCTGCAACTTCTCGCTCGCGACCGAAAAGGCGACCTGTACACGCTGCTCGATGTCGCTTTGTGTGTGCCGAGTACCTGGCGGGGCTGGTTTGGACATTTGCGCATTTCCGGTGAGGTAGTGATCCGAAGACGGTATACCTTCCTCACGCTCGACCGAACGTCATATTCGCAACATTTTCGGACACCAATGCGGACTGCGGTCGCGCCGCCAATTCGGACGGAGCGCGGTAATCTAGTGCAAAGTACGGGGACCGTGGTCCGTCGAACTGGCTGCCCAGGCCCGTTCCAGGATCAGCGATATGTCTCGAGGACGAATCAACAATGCAGGATTGCTGCGACGAGGATAGTATTCGCCGAGCGGCGAGCGGATGATAGAAGGAAGTGCGATAAGGCCCAGAAGGCCGCCCTCCAGAATAATCTCTGCCGAATCGAGTCTAAGAGCGCAAGCCCGAATAGTTTAGGATGCGCTAACTTCGTAGTCGCGGCATCTCGCATCAATCGATCGAAAAGTTTCTCCGATGCTTGAGGCTCTCTCAACGTCTCGATCGCGGAATTCAACATCAGCCCGACGTAACTAGACCGCGACCGACCTTGGACGCCGGACGCGCCGATGGCTTCGATCTCGGTAACGACGGCGCCCGCTATATCCGGACGATCCAGGCCGATGGCCACCAGCCCCAAGAGGGCATCGAAGCTCTTCACTGGATGGTCCGACCTGGAAAGCTTGCTCAGGTATCGATCGATCACGGGTTCACCGAAGGCGATGGCCGACTTTGCCGCGGCGGACATGAGCCACAGCGTTCTCTCCCGGGAAAGAACGAATGAGGGCGTCCACTCCCGCCAGGTGAACGACGACGCCATCTCCACAAGCCAAGGACGCGCTGCCGGACTGGAGGCGATCGTCAATAAGTGTCCCATCGTATGCAGTGTAGTCCAATAATCGATCAGCATGCCGTTGCGATCAGTGTCGGGCAGAGGCGCTGTCAAAAGCCTCCGACGTATCCCGTCGATCAATGTGCTCGCAGTGGTGAAGCACTCATAGGCGAGCATCTCGATGACAGGCGCCCATTTCAGCAATTTGGCGATCTGATTGGCGGTCGGCGAAGCTCCGGCGTTGAAGATCGGTGCCAGCAGCTTCCATGCCCGTTCGTCAGCCCCAACACGCGCAGTGGCCGCGAAGACCTCCTTCCAGAGGTCGTGACCGGCTTGCAGCTCATTCATGGCCAACCGGCGTACACCGTCTGGAATGTCGCTCACCAAGCGTACAGGGCGATTCTCTTCCAAGAGCAGCCATGCCCGCGAGGGAGAAGGCATCACGTATAGAGGGGTCCCCTCCGCGCAATCCGCTACTCTGCGCATTGCTCGCTGCAGCTCTCGATCACGTTCGACTGCAAGGCAGATGGCAAGCCGCGTTATCATCTCGTCGAGATACGCGATCATCCTTTCGCGGGTTTCATCGGAGGCGGACACCGTAGCGTGGCGCAGCATCATAGACCTCGAACAGGCTCTTCGCGGTACTCCTCGCGAGAACGAGCCCGGTCCGACGCCCTCCGAGCCTTGCTCTCCACTCCGCATCCGCGAAAAGTAGGGCGACATGCGCGGGTTACGAACGCCATATTCGCCACACTTTCGGACATCTCAACCACGATCCGCCGGAGGGATCACCAGCGCCAGATCGACGGGATCGGGGAAGGTCCCCCGCTCCTCCGCTCTTTGGGTCGTCAGATCATTTTGAACGCATCTCCTGCGCTCACAAGCCTGCCCGGATCGAAATGCCCGCCGAAAATCAACGTGGACGTATCGGCGAATTTCCAGGCCAGTTCGCGACGGGTTCGGCTGGCTTGCTCGCCATCGAAGTCAACGACCGACGACCAATCCAAACGAGCGAATTGACAGGGGCTATGAGCGACATCGCCTGCGAGCACCGCATCCTGGCCGTTTGACGAGACGATCAGGCTCATATGGCCGGCCGAGTGGCCGGGCGTGGCGATGAAGCGCAACTCCTCGCAGGCACTATCTTCTGGCTCGACGAAGTCGACCAGGCCCGCGGAAACGATGGGGTAGATCGAATCCTCGAACACGGCGGCTTCTTCCTCGCTTCGACTGTTCTTCTCCCAGTACCGGTACTCTTGCGCGCCGAACAGATACCGCGCGTTCGGAAACGTCGGGACCCATTTTCCGTCATCCAGGCTAGTGTTCCAACCGACGTGATCCACGTGGAGGTGCGTGCAGATAACGAGGTCGACGGAATCCGCGGTGCACCCGGCCTCTTCGAGCCGCCGCAGGTAATCTCCCTTCCTATCAATCCAATGTGGGCGCGATCTGTTCAGCTTCCCGTTCCCGACGCCGGTGTCGACGAGGATATTGAGCTTCGGAGTCCTCACGAGCCAGGAATGGACCGTCAGCTTGAGGTCGCCGTTGGGCTCCGCGTAGTCAGGAACTAACCACTGCAGTTTGACGATTTCTTCGGCGGTGGCATTGGGAAGAAGCGCCCTGACACCAGCTCCGCCGCCCACCAGCTCCATTATCTTGTGGATCGTGACGTCACCGATCTTCCAGTTCATCGTCGCACCGTCATGTTGAGTGGTGGCGTCCAATCGCCGACATCTTTCATGAGGCTTCCAAGGAGCCGGAGTCGGCGCTCGAGAAGGTCCCCAGGAAGGCGCGGTTCGCCACCGGGCTGATCAGGATCTCGTTGACACAGACATGCGGAGGCATGTTCGCTACGAACGCGATCGTCCGCCCAACATCCTCCGGCTGGAGCATCTTCGACATGACTTCCTCCGAGGGCGGCACCGGACGCTGCTTCATAATGGGAGTCGCCACTTCTCCGGGCGAGAGACAACATGCCCTGAGACCGTTGCGGCATTCGTCCATATTGAACGAATGCGTGAGAGCCAGGATCGCGTGCTTGGTGGCGGTATAAGCCGGCCCGGTCATTTGGGATACCATGCGGCCGGCCCATGATGCGACGTTGATGATGCTGCCGGACTTCCGATCTCGCATCGCAGGCAACACGGCGTGGATCGCATACAAAACGCCGTTTAGATTTACCTCGACGATCTGATCCCAACCGCCGATCTCAAGCTCTTTCCAGCTCCGCTTGGGCACGTTTAGACCGGCATTGTTTACGAGCAGATCGATCTGACCGTGCTTTGCCAGTATGGATTGCGCCGCGGCTCGGACCTCGTCCGCCCGGGTCACATCGACTGGAATGACGTCGACCTTTGCGGACGTCTTGTCGCCAATGCGCTTCGCGGCGTCGGTCAGCACGTCGAGGCGCCGGCCGGAGATAGCTACCGTCCAGCCGTCGGCTGCGAGGGCCTCAGCGCCGGCTAGGCCGATGCCACTGCCTCCTCCGGTCACCCAAGCGATTCGTTTTCCCTTTGAAGTCATCAATACCTCTATGGATTTATGGATTCAAACTTCGATCTTTGCGGCGACGCAGCGCGACCGCGTATCATTCCGCGAGCTCGCGCGCTTACGATCCCGGCTTGTTCCTCCGCGGACGGAAGATCGTTGGGCGTCTGCGCGGCGAAGATTTCACATCCATCCTTCTCCTCAGCTTTGGATGGCATCCAACCACTTCGCGATGTTCTTCACAGTGTCGCCGTAGAACGTCTTGTACAATCCGCGTGCAACGTAACCTACGTGCGGCGTCGCAATGAGATTGGGCAACGTTCTAAACGGATGGTCTTTGGGCAACGGCTCCTGATCGAACACATCGAGGGCCGCGCCCGCTATGCGCCGACGCTCGAGCACATCGATGAGCGCGCCTTCGTCGACGAGCGGGCCACGGGACGTGTTTACAAGTCTCGCGGTCGGCTTCATCGAGTTCAGTAGGCTGGCTCCCACCATCCCCCGCGAACGGTCGCTCAACACCAAGTGGATGGTAAGGATGTCGGATCGCTCGAACAATTGTTCCTTCGAGACGAATTCCGCTCCGGCGCGTTGCGCAACTTCCGCGGTCATATTCTGGCTCCAGGCAATGACATTCATGCCAAATGCGGAACCGATTCGCGCGACCGGACCTCCGACATTTCCCAACCCCAGCACGCCGAGCGTTTTTCCTTCGAGCTCCTCGCCGACGCCCTGTTGCCAGCCTCCATTGCGAAAAGCGACGCTTTCGTCGACGACGTTCCGTGTGCTCGCGAGGATGAGCGCCCACGTCATCTCGATGGTTGGCGTCGACCGATAGCCCGTGGTCGCGATCGCGATGCCGTGCTCCTTCGCTGCTTCGACGTTGATACCCGCATTTCTAGACGCCGTGGATGCGATGAGCTTCAGGTTCGGCAGACGCGCGATCGTGTCCCGCCTCAGAGGCGTTCTCTCCCGCATCACGCAAACGACGTCGAAGGGCTCCAGTCGACGGACAACGGCGTCGGGATCGGAGAGATGGTCGTTGAACACACTCACTTCGGCGCGCTTGGAAATCGCGGTCCAGTCGGCCATCCGAAGGGCGACGTTCTGATAGTCATCGAGAATGGCAATCTTCATCATCGTCTCCGGCGAGCGGCCAGTGCCCTCGCGTCATGCATGGTCACGAGGGAAATATCCGTCCGAAATCGTCCATCTGTCCGACGCCGCTCGCTCGCCCAGGAGTTCGCTTATTTCGCACTTGTTCGAACCCGAGTTCGATCAGCACCGCACGGCTATCCGATCCTGGTCTTACTGCGGCCGAAAGGCGCTGGGCCTCATGCACGTTCGAGCGATACCAGGACGGAAACGGTAGCGACGTGCGGTAGCCGCTCGGATGCGGCGCATTCACCATCAAGAGCCCGCTCCGCTTCGGCGAGAAGCTGGGCTGTATCTCCTCGGCCACGCAGACTTGCTCTCTCAAGCGGTCGAGACGCATCACGCGAACAGCCGCCGCCGTCGGGATGGATTTGAGTCTCCCCACAATTTCCGAAAGTTCCAGCGATGCGATGGACGATGCGAGCGCTTCCGCGGTGTCGTCGCGAGCACCCAGGAAATCGGCGACGCTCTTGGTGTCGTTTGCCCGACAGCATAGCTGGATCCAGCCGTCCTTCGCCTCGTAGAGCCGGTAGTGTGTCCCGTAGCCGAGCAAGTCCTGGCCAGACGGCTGGTCGATGGCGCGCCCCTTAGAAGCATGCACCATGAAGGGCGATTGTACCAGTTGAGCACCCATGGCGAGAGAGGTGCGAACCGAACGAACATCGCGCCCGAGTTCGTTCGCGATTGTCGCGTGAATGGCCCCGAGCGCGGCGGAAAAGCCCGTTATGTAGTCGACGCACGATGCCATACCATGGAGCATCGGAGCTTCGGGCCGCCCGTAGCGCGCCGTTATACCGGTGGCCGCTTGAAGTACCGGGTCGTACGCAGGGTAGTCCTTCAACGGACCTCCCTCAGGTCCGCCCCACGCGCTTAAGGGAGGTTCCGCTGCAAACCCCGGGATCGAAACGTAGACGAGCGAAGGATTGTTCGCGCTGAGCGTCCGGTAGTCGACGCCGAATCGTTCGCTTCGCCCGATGCCCAAATTCTCGATGACGACGTCTGCGTCTGCAGCAAGTCTTTGCGCGTTGCTCCGGCCATCGTCGGTGTCAAGATCGAGGGTTATCTCACACTTCCCCCGGGATAGGAGCGCTCGCGGCCAGTCGGATGGGACTCGGGGTCCATTGACTTCGATGACGTCGGCCCCCTGGTCCGCAAGCAGCATCGACGCTATGCGGCCCGCCCATATTCCGCCCAAACTAAGAACCCGAATTCCTGCAAGCGGAGTATTCAATTCAACAGGCGTGTTCTTCCTATCCGACATATCCGTCATCGGCGATTCCCAAGACGTTCTACGACCTGTCGCGCGGGCAGCCACTAGCTTCATCTCCGCCAATACGACGACCCGACACCCCTCCGCGTACCATACGGGCCTCGGATCACGATCGAAACGCCATTTCTCCCACCTTTTGAGACACGATCCGCCCTTAGTTCGATCGGACCGCCACGAGCGCCACGATTGAGGGAATTCCGCCGACTAAAGCGCTGCCTCGGCGCGGAAGTTGCGACGCATAGCGAGAGGAGGTTGACCAAACGCACGCAGGAACGCCCTCCTCATGCGCTCGCGGTCCGCAAAGCCCGTCTCCCGCGCGATCACTTCGATTGAATGTCGCCCCTGCTCCATTAGAAGCCTTGCAGCTTCGACGCGGAGCTTCTCGATCGCCCTTGCGGGCGATTGACCTGTTTCGGCCGTGAAGGCTCGCGTGAACTGACGCGTGCTGAGGTTTGCGGCCTTCGCAAGATCTTCGACGACGAGGCGCTTGTTGAGATGCCGTCTCGCGAACGCGAGCGCGGTCTGGATGCGATCCGACTTCGGCTCCATTTCGAGCAACGCCGAGAACTGCGATTGCCCTCCGGCGCGACGATGATGAAGGACGAGCTTCCTGGCTACCGCGCGCGATACCTCTATCCCAACGTCTTTCTCCACCAGAGCCAGTATCAGGTCAATGGAGGCAGTCATTCCAGCCGAAGTCCAAACTCCGTTGTCTTCGATGAAGATGCGATCCTCCTCGACCTTGATGTTGGGAAACTGCTTCTGCAGGGCACTCGCATACTGCCAGTGCGTAGTCGCACGTCGCCCCTCGAGAATGCCCACTTCCGCAAGCGTGAACGCGCCCATACAGGTGGACGCTACGCGCCTAGCCACTTCGGGGGCCTTGCGCACAAAATCGAGCATGCCCGGAGTCGGATCGAACGTTCCCCCGCCTCCCACGATCAATGTATCGAACCTTCCATCGCCGAAAGGCTCCGTTTGGACCAGCGCTCCGACGGATGATCGGACGAGCCCCCCTTCTCAGACAGAAGGCGAACGTCGTATCGGGGCTCGTCCAGTGTCTTGTTTGCGACTTCGAAGACCGCCATGGCCGCGAAAGTTATGACATGGAAGCCGTCGAACAATACGAATCCGACCCTCTGCATCTCGCTACCTCCGCTCCGATGTCTTTATATGATACATACCATATTATCGGACGCGGGAGTTACTGCTGCGCCAGTCCAAATTTTTGTCTTCGCGGAGAATTGTTTCCTTGGTACGCCGACGGAAGGAGAATATCTCGTTCTTCCGGGGGTTCCAGGCTACCTGGCAGAGGAAGCATCGCGATGAAGTCGAGCAATGGCAGAATCGACCTTGGCCTTTGTACGAACCGTCTCCATCCCATGCTGGAATTCTGGCAGACCAAAGTGGGCCTGCAGTTCGACCATGTTCTTCCCGTTCGACGAGGCCAGAAGCAGTGCCGGCACGACGCGCTCGGCTCGGTGATCAAGATTAACCTGTGTGTACCGAAAACCTTAAATTCGACCATAGTGGTGATGAAGTCCGCCCAAGACGGCACATGAACTGATCACACCGGTTCGCTGAACCGGGCGGAAGACCGGCGCATCCTTGTCCAAGGATCGATGCGTTCTGACGCCGTTGTAATAGTCAGCGCAGGATCGCAGGATTCGGCGCAGATGCACTTCGCCCAGGACAATGACGTGGTCCAAGCACTCACGTCGGATCGATCCGATCAGCCGTTCGGCAAAGCCATTCTGCCAGGGCGAGGCTGGTGCGGTCGGCTTGTCCCGGATGCCCATGGCGCGCAACCGGCGTGTGACGACGGCACCATAGATGCGATCCCGGTCGCGGATCATGTAGCGCGGAGCTTCGTTCCCGGGAATGCTTCTGTGATCTGGCGCGCTACCCACTCGGCTGTCGGGTTGGCTGTGACGTTGATGCACACGAGATCTCTGCGATGAATCCGCACGACCACAAAGCCATACAGCAATTTGAAGCCAATGGTCGGGACCACAAACAGATCCATGGCGGCAATCTCAGGCGCATGGTTATGCAGGAAGGTTCGCCATTCCTGGCCAGGTGGCCGGCCTCGTTTTAACATGTACCTGGCAACGCTCGACTGCGCGACCTCAACCCCGAGCTTGAGCAGCTCGCCGTGGATGCGCGGCGCACCCCACAGCGGATTTTCGACGCTCATCCGCCGGATCAATTCGCGCAGTTCTGGATCGATTTGCGGTCGCCCGCCCCGGCGATGCGATTTCCAGCGCCAATAGCGGCGAAAGCCGGCCCTATGCCAACGCACCAGCGTCTCGGATGATCGTGAGAACCTGCAGGATGGACGGAAACCAGCGATAGAGCGGAACGAAGAACCAGCGGTCGTTGTTCGTGAGATGAGCGCGGCCCTTCAGCTTACGCCGCAAGACCACCAGTTGACGTCGGAGCGTGGCATTCTCAGCCTCCAGCCGGATCTTCGACTTGAAGGCTGAGGCCAAGACCGCCACGACGAAACACGGGAGCCCGATCATTCCGCCAGCTTAGGCGATTCCATCACGTCAGCAACCCGGATGGAGTTTTCGGTACACACAGCCGATTCAACTCATGGAAAAGGTCGGACTGGACGTCGTGCTGGACATCGAGGAACACTACGCGGCAGCGAATGGGCACTCTGAAGGTCCCCGCAGACTGCTCCGCACATACGTCCAAGAGGGACGGCTTGGCCAGAAAACAGGTCGTGGCTTCTTCGACGACTATTAATTGCACGTTGGAGATCGTGATCGGCCTAGGCAAATGCCGCAGCCTACGACCGCGAATAAGAACGATTCTGCCACAGCAGCCAAGGCTCCGACTTCCAATCGTGCATGAAACAACCCATCGGCATTCCGCCAAAGGTCCGATCGCAATCGGGCACGCGCTCAAAATGCATCTCAGCGAGTAGCGGTGCAAAATGATCAGGATGGTGCGCGACGATGATCCAGAGATGCAGATCCTGCTCAGTAGCCCAGTGCACCAAATGGCATATTTGAAGAGCATTCATCGCCGGGCTGGCCTCACGGCGATCTCCTTCCGGTATGGTAAACCTCGACATCAGGGAAACGCCATCCGAGCCAAGAAGGGTGTGACTTAATGATCGCCGGACGGCGGAGACGATCGGATCCTTGTCCGCAGTCGCGTCGTCCACTCGATCAATCTCGAGAATCATTGTGACGCCACAGACCGAGCCGTCTGGCCGGCGGGCTACGAACGTCCTGGTGGCAGGATGCCCAGACCAAAGGTCGAATATCTCTTTCTCTGTAGGCGGCAGGCCGGCGTCACGCAACCGCGCAATCCCATTCCAATCGGTCGCGATGGCTGCCCCAATGGAAACGCTTCCTAGCGCGCCGAAGTCGAAATACCGTTTCATGACGGCTGAGTTGCGTTCGAGGAATTGCAGTTCCATGGCGGCATGAGAGTCGTGCCGGCCATTGCGGAGTTGCCTCAGAAGACAACGGCTGAGTGCGCCATCCAGCTCCCGAGAGCCTTCCGGATCCCGCCACCGCAAATCCTCGTCGACCACATCGCGGACGAGATCGTGCGGCGAAAGCCCCTTCGTCCCGACGTTCATGTAGCATTGCTCGCTCAACCAATTGAACAAGATCGGCGCCTGGAGGGGATCGACGACATCCGTCAACAGCGCCACGGTCGTTGTGCGGGCCCGGGCCGATACCTCCAGAGCTCTTCTGTGGAGAGGTGTCGGAGCACCCGAGATGCAACGTTTGATCAATTCTCTCACCGCGTCGCGTCCGAGGCTGGAAGGAATTCTGCCGTGCTTCCACATTTCGGCAGCGAGCAGCACGAGAGCGAGCGGATGGCCATGCGAAAATTCAAGTATCGCTTCGTGCGCCGCCTTGTCGACAGCATGCATTTCCAGCAGATGTGATGACTCTTCGCGGGAAAGGGAGCTCAATTGAATGCACCGCATCGCCTCGGACCAGAGCGGATGAGCAGTCCAAAGCGTGTCAGGCGCATTTCGTCCGGCGACGACGATCCTGATCTGGGCCGGCAACGCCGGCAACAACTTCTCCCTCACCCATACCTTCGCATCTCCCATGGCGTCGAAGGAATCGATCAACAGCAATCGGCAATTCGAACTCGTCATTACGGCACAGATATCCTGCAGCGTAGCAGTCGTCTCGGTGAGCGCGAGATCCTCGGCAATCGCCGCAACCACGGCCGTGGGTGTGGGGGCCATGGCGGAGGCGTCGATGCTTGCGCAGACCATGCCTGCGCGCCTTGCGTCACTCCTTAGGCGTTCCAGAAGCGCGGTCTTGCCTATCCCGCCCGGTCCATGAACAAAGTACAGTTGCGTGCCGCCCGATTCCGCCGCAAGGACATTACCGAGTTCGGCCAGTTCGGAAGCTCTTCCGACAAAACGCCTCTCTGCCTTGGCCCGCAGGTGATCCCCGATATTGACGCCAGTAGTCGGGGCTCTAACTTGGTCGGGCATCAAAATGTAACCGCGCCGTGGCAATGTCCTCAACGCCATTCGGCCCATGTCGCCCAAGGCTCTGCGGATATCCCCGATAGCCTGGACGAGCGAGTCTTCGGTCACAACGCAGTCGGCCCAGACCTCCTCAAGCAGCTCATTCTTTTCCACAAGCCGCCCCGCTCGCTGCGCCAGAAATTTCAGAACTAACCAAGCCCGCGGTCGTAGCGCAATGACGGCTCCCTGACGGTCCAACAGGGCATCGCGATTAAGGTCCACGATCCGGTCACCCATCGACACCACCTGACCGGACTTTCCCAAGCCATCGCTCCGCACAGTTTCGGAAAATTTCGGGAGCCTTTCGGGACTTCTGTCCGGTCCTGCTTCTACCATGGCCCTGTCGATACGTTCGATTGGCATCGGATCGTGCTCCGGCCTGGGTCCGCCAGCCTAAAGCCAATTCCTATCGTGGCGCGTCGGCCAAGATATCCCGCGGATACCCGCGACCGCAACCGCTCGGTAACCCCGCATGGTCCGTGATTGCGGCTAACAGCAAGGGTTTGAGGAATGCCTGGCTCGCTTCGCATTGCAATAGTCGGTGGTGGCATTGGGGGCTTAACCGCTGCGCTCGCGCTTCGGGCGCGCGGCCTCGATGTGGCCGTATTCGAGCAAGCCGAGATCCTAAGGGAGATCGGAGCCGGGGTCTCGATCCACCCGAACGCTGCCCGGTTACTGAGACGCGTCGGTCTCGAAGATCAACTGCGGAAGATCGGCTCATCGATCGGAGGCATCGCGCTGCGCACTTCGCAAGGCGAACCGATCGCCGCTCCCGCGGGGCCGGCAACGCCCGCGTTTTCGAGAGGCGATCAGGGCTACAACGTTCATCGCGCCGACCTTTTGAACCTGCTTTTTGATGCACTGCCGAGAGGAACCGTCACTCTCGGTCATCGGTGCATCCAGCTTAAGGAAGAAGCCGATCGAGTTCGGTCTTTCGTTTGCGAACGGTGCGTCGGCAGAAGCGGACCTCGTGATCGGCGCTGACGGAATTCGCTCGGCTGTCCAACGCGAGATCGGCCTGCAAAGTCGACCGAGCAGCGAAGGAATTATGGCCTACCGAGGACTGATTCCCGCTGACCGGCTCTCCTGGGCCAGTGATCTCAAGGATCCCTCCCTTTGGCTAGGCTCCGGGCGGAGCTTCCTCCTGTATCCCGTCGCCCGTGGACAGCTGATCAATATGGTCGCGTTCGTTCCCACCGACACCGATTCGGAGGAATCGTGGTCTGCACCGGGCGATCTAAGGACTCTGGCAAGTGAATATGCCGGTTGGGATAAACCGGTCCAGGATACCATCAACTCGCTCGACGAAACGTTTCGTTGGGGCATCTATGATCGCGCTCCCCTGCCATACTGGTCTACCCGACGCATCACGCTAATGGGAGACGCGGCCCATCCGATGGTTCCCCACGTCGGCCAGGGCGCTGGTCAGTCGATCGAGGACGGCTTCACGCTAGCCGTGCTTTTGGAAGGATGCTCCGCCAACAATGTCGCGGACCGCCTCAAGCTCTATGAGACGATCAGGCTCGAGCGGACCAGCAAGGTTCAGGCGCTCGCGCGCGCGGCTGGCAAGCTCTATCGGTCCGAACACGAGGACACTGCGGAGAAGGCCGTGCGCTTGGGCGAATGGATGGCACAGGGGAAGTGGGTCTTCAATCACGATGCGGAAAGAGCAGCCGCGGATGCTCTAACGGATCTCGGCCGCTGAGGATGAAGCGGCCGAGATGGCCTCGGATTGTCCTGGGCGGAGCTTTCGATGTCGCGGAGACACGGGGCAGCCAGCAATCAACCAAAGGGGAGAAAAATGGATGAGGAACCAGCTTTCGGAAGCAGATGGTGGATCGTATTCGGCGCGACGCTGTCGATGCTGGTGGCTCAAGGGCCGGTCATTCTCTACACGCTAGGCCTATTCATCAAACCGTTGAACCAGGATTTCGGTTGGGATCGTGCCAGCATCTCTGCCGCCGGCGGTCTTGCTGCAATATCGTCCGCGATCGCTATCCCGTTCGTCGGTTGGCTGATCGATCGATGGGGCATCCGGACCACTCTGCTTCCGATCGTCGTCTTATCGGCCTCCAGCATCGCACTCATCGCCCTAACGCCAAATTCGATCGTCGTATTCATGTTTTTCTTTGCGATTACCGGTTTCTTGGGATCGGGCCAAGGGCCGCTCGGTTACGCGAAGTGCGTTTCTGCCTGGTTCGACGATAGGCGCGGCTTGGCCTTGGGTGTAACCATGAGCGGGATCGGCCTTGGAGCCGCGTTGGTCCCGCAATATGCCCAGTGGCTTATCGGCAGCTTTGGTTGGCGCACGGCTTATGTCGGACTTGGCCTGCTTACCTTGATGATCGCATTTCCGGCCGTGTTTCTGTTCATTAGCGAGCCTGTGAACGAAAAGGCCACCGATCGCGTACCCACCGGGCCATCTGCAGTTTCCCAAGATCGGCTACCCGATCTCGAGGTACGAGAGGCACTCGCTGGGCGCCGGTTTTGGCTGATCGCAGTCGCTCTGATGCTCGTCTCGACCGTGACTCAAGGTATGGTCGTGCATACTGTACCTCTGTTGACGGACAAAGGTTACTCACCCGAGACCGCTGCGGCCCTCATGATCGCCGTCGGTCTCTCTACTACGGTTGGCCGCTTGTTATCGGGATACCTTATCGACAGGATTTTCGCGCCGTTCGTCGCGACCTTCTTCTTCTTGCTGCCGTGCCTCGGAATTTACCTGCTCAATACCACCCTCTCTCCCGTCGCAGGCATCATCAGCCTCGGCCTGGCATCCGGCACCGAAATTGACATGATCGGTTTCCTCACGTCGCGGTATTTCGGTATGAAGCGCTTCGGTCAGTTGTACGGATACCTGTTTGCCAGCTTCGTCGTTGGTTCGGCCTTCGGACCGTACTTGATGGGCCTGGCTTTTGAGCGGCTCCATTCCTACGAGCCTGCCCTTTGGTCATTTGGCGTGTTCATGCTTCTCGCAAGCGCCGTGATTCTCTGTCTCGGTCCCTATCGCTATCCGGTCGAAGACAACACTCGCGTAAACGGCGAACGAGCCGTCGATATCCCCGCGACCGAACGCGCATGAAGTAGGCCGGCGGCCCCGGCCGGAAGATCGGGAGGCGCGCAACGGGCTTTCAGCGGTTGTGCGCCTTTCTGACGCGCTTCGACTCTTTGCCGAAGACCATCTCGTCCACCAGACGCCAATACTGTGCCTGTCGGAATTCAAACTCGCACGTACAGATGATGAAGTCCGCCGAGAAATGGCGTAGGCAAAATGCGACCAACGGCATGTACTGTTCGCGGCGACGGCGCGTCCTTGTTGACCGAAAGGTGCGTGCGAGCCTCGTTATAGTAGGTCGCGTAAGATCGCAGCAAATGGCGGAGATGCCGCTCGCCGAACACGACAACGTGGTCAAGACATTCCCGCCGGATCGAACCGATCGCTGTCAGTACCGAAAACCTAAGCACGGGCGTAGTGGTGGTGAAGTCCGCCGAGGATAGCGCGTGACCTGATCACACCGGTTCGCTGAACCGGGCGGAACACCGGCGCATCCTTGTCCAAGGATCGATGAGTTCTGACGCCGTTGTAATAGTCCGCGCAGGATCGCAGGATTCGGCGCAGATGCACCTCGCCCGGGACAATGATGTGGTCCAAGCACTCGCGTTGGATCGATCCGATCAGCCGTTCGGCAAAGCCATTCTGCCAGGGCGAGGCTGGTGCGGTCGGCTTGTCCCGGATGCCCATGGCGCGCAACCGGCGTGTGACGACGGCACCATAGATGCGATCCCGGTCGCGGATCATGTGGCGCGGAGCTTCATTCCACGGGAATGCTTCGGTGATCTGGCGCGCAACCCATTCCGCGGTCGGATGTGGTGTGCCGCTGATCCAGACCAGCTCTCTGCGATCCAGCCGCACTATGATGTAGGCGTAGAGCAGGTCGAAGCCAACGGCCGGGACAACGAACAGGTCCATAGCGGCGATATCTTGGGCATGATTACGCAGAAAGGTGCGCCATCCCTGGCTTGGCCGCCCGCGTCGCTTGACCGTGTATTTGGCGACACTCGACTGCGCGACCTCAACCCCGAGCTTGAGTAGTTCGCCGTGGATTCGTGGCGCGCCCCAAAGTGGGTTCTCGATGTTCATCCGCCGAATCAGCGCGCGCAATTCCGTCTCGATTTGTGGCCGCCCTCCCCGTCGACGCGATTTCCAACGCCAGTAGCAGCGAAAGCCGGCCCGGTGCCAACACACAAGCGTCTCGGGCCGAATGATCGTGAGAACCTTCAGGATTGATGGAAACCAGCGATACAGCCGGATAAAGAACCATCGATCATGGTTCGTCAGCCGGATGTGACCATGCAGCCTACGCCTCAAGATGATCAATTGATGTCGAAGCACCGCGTTCTCTGCTTCAAGCCGCAACTTCGACTTGAATGGCGAGGCCAGCACGGTCAGAACGAAACAGAACAGCCCGATCATTCCGCCAGCTTAGGCGATTCCATCACGTCATCAACTCGGATGGAGTTTTCGGTACACACACCATCAGGGCCGCTGGCGAAATCACGTTCAAGGGTTACGGTCGCGCCGCGGCGGCAATGACACCACTGGATGCCTCACGTCTTCTGATTGCGGCCGCCGGTAGCACGTTTGCAAAAGATTCCGTCGACGTTCTCAAGCGGTTTGCCAAGCTCAAGCCGGTGCGACCGAAGAGCGCCAGCGGCACGCTTGAACAACTCCTCGCAATCCGTATTGCGGAGCTTCCGATGGAGATTCTTCCAGAGGACTATGTGAGGCAACAGCTCCCTTCGGGTCGGCCGTTCGGATCCCGCCGACTGGCGGAGGCCGCGTTGCAGTTGTTCGACCCGATCGGGTCTGCTTGTGGCGATCTTCCCTGCTTCGCCGTCGTTCGCTGGCTCTCATTCGAAGGACACAGCAACGTTTTGCTGTTCGGCCCCGACGGGGGCGACGACGCGAAGATTCTGATGACCAGGAGGCAAGAACGGGGATCGTCGATCAGATCGAGCGTTACGCGGACCACCGGTTTTTTCAGGTCAGAGTTGTTCGCCGGGCCGCATTAATCGACGTGGCGGCGGCCCTGAAAGGCCTCAAGCAGCCTTACGGTAACGCTTATGGTAACACTCGGTAACAACGAGCGGCGACCACAGCTAAGTCATTGATAAATGGCGCGCCCGGAAGAGATTCGAACTCCTGACCCCCAGATTCGTAGTCTGGTGCTCTATCCAGCTGAGCTACGGGCGCGTTTTCGCTTGATATTTGCGGGCTCAAGAGCCCGCGGCATTCCGAGACTGGCTCGGAACGGCGCGAAAGAGCGCTTTAGCTACCCGCTCCGGCCGCGATTGGCAAGGTCCGGAAACACTCTTCGCGGGCCTCGATTCCGGTCATTCCGTGGCACGCGGCGGCGCGGACCCGGAATTTCGTGCAAAATAGCCCCGATTCCGGTTCCGATGCATCGCACCGCCCGGAATGACCTGGGCTCGTCATATTTAAGCCCGCGCCCGCTCGCTTCGGATGCTTAACAGTTCCACCGGGCGGTCGGGAATCGCGAGCCGGAAGGTGGCGCCGATGGTGCCTTCGACCAGATGGATCTCGCCGTCATGGGCGCGGACCAGCTCAGCCGAAATTGCAAGCCCGAGCCCGCTGCCGCCCGGGCGGCCTGAAGTCTGGAACGCCTCGAACAGATGCTCGCGGGCATTCGCCGGCACGCCGGGGCCGGTGTCGGATATCTCGATGATCGTGACCGTACCCTCGCGGCGCCCGGTGATGCGGATCTGCGAGGCGCCGCCATCGCCCTTCGGCTGGCTCTCCAGCGCCTGCGCCGCATTGCGCACCAGATTGAGCAGCACGCGAAACAGCTGATCGGGATCGGCGTCGATGGTGAGCCCGCGCTCGATCGCGCTGATCCAGGTGATCGACGCGTCTGACGCGAGCCCCGCCGACTCGCGCACCTCTGCAACCGCCTGCTCGACCAGGATCCTGCGGCGGTCGGGCGCGGCTTCCTGGGCGCGGCCATAAGACAGCGTCGACTGACAAAAGGCGATGGCGCGCTCCAGCGAACGCATCAGTTTCGGCGCAAAGCGCTGCACCCGCGGGTCGGGCACGCTGGCTAGCTGGTCCGACAGCAATTGCGACGAGGCGAGAAGATTGCGCAGGTCGTGGTTGATCTTGGAGACGGCGAGGCCGAGCGCGGCCAGCCGGCTCTTCTGGTTGAGCATCGACACCAGATCGCGCTGCATGTCGGACAATTCACGCTCCGCCACGCCGATTTCGTCGCCGCGCTGGCTCGGCACGATGATCCGCGCCGGGCTTTCGGGGTTTTCATGGTAACCGATCAGACTCGCCGTCAGCCGCCGCATCGGCCGCACGAACAAATAATGCAAGGCGAGATAGACCAGCCCCGCGGTAATCCCCGCGATCAGAAGCGAAACCACCAGAACGTTGCGGGAGAAGCGGTACATCGCCTGCCGCAGCGGCAGCTCGTCGATCACGACCTCGATGAATTGCGCCGCACCAGGCGCCGGTCCAACCACCCGGATCGACTGATTGCCGGTCTCCAGCATCACCTCGAAGGCATCCACGATCGCCGACCATACCGTCACGTTGCGAATGTCGACGTCATGGTCGATCGCGGCGGGGAGATCGGCGCTGGCCAGCAGCCGCCGCTGCTGTCCCATCTTGATGGCGACCGCGCGCGCGCCGATGCTGGTCAGTATCTGCCGCGAAAGCGAATCCGGGACCATGCCGTAGGGCGCCGCGTCCAGCACCAGCGCCGCGGTGTTCGCCGCCGCCAGGCGATCGTTCAGGCGGTTGATGCGGAAGTTGGCGATCGCGGGCACGTAGATCAGCATCCCGGCGATCATGACCAGGGGAATAGTCAGCAGCAGCAGCTTGCCGGACAGGCCGAGCCGGTAGGACGGCTGCGGTCGCGGCTGTTCCGCATTCAGCGGTTCGTCGGTCACGGACACGATATAGGCCTTCGTTGGCTCCGACGTCAGGATGCGTCCCTGCGCCCGAACCGGTCAAATTACAGATCGCTAATGTCGGCGGGTTCCTGCCTTCAGGGTTGCAGCCGTTCCCACCGCAAAACCCCGCGAAAACAGAACTATTCGCCGCAATTGCGACGTTTCAAAGGACCCCCGCCGAGGCATCCGGCGACGTTGACGAAAAGGGGTCGCTCCCGTATAAGCCGCGCCAATTGTCCGCGATGGCCCGGTTTGACCGGGGGCGGCTCATTTGGGCCGTAATGGTCCGTTTTGGGCCGACCAGCATCGCCGGACTTACCCAATGGACTTACCCTAATTCGCCGGCAAACAGGCCGGTCAGCGGAGAATCACCCGTGAAGCGGACTTATCAACCCAGCAAACTGGTGCGCAAGCGCCGTCACGGCTTCCGCGCCCGTCTCGCAACCGCCGGCGGCCGCAAGGTCCTCGCCGCGCGCCGTGCGCGTGGTCGCAAGCGCCTGAGCGCCTGAGCCGGGCCTCCCGAGATTTCATTATGGATCGGCTAAGGCAGCGGGCGGACTTCCTCGCCGTTGCCAATGGTGCACGGGCAAACAGCGCTGCCTTCGTGCTGCAGGGCCGTGCCCGCGGCGATGAAGGCGCGATCCGCTTCGGTTTCACGGTCACCAAGAAGAACGGCACCGCGACCGAGCGCAACCGCATCCGGCGGCGGCTTCGCGAGCTGGTAAAACGGGTCGACGTCATATCGATGCGACCGCACCATGATTATGTGCTAGTGGGCCGCCGTGCCGCCCTGAACCGCGACTTCGCGACCATGCTCGACGATCTTCGCTCGGCGCTCGATCGCCTCGACCGGCAGCCGGCCGGCACGGGCGACCGCGCCCGCAACCGGAATTGAATGACGGGACCCTGATGACCGACAATCGCAACACCATCCTCGCCGTCATTCTGTCCGGCCTCGTGCTGATCGCCTGGCAGTATTTCTACAACGTGCCGCAGATGGAAAAGCAGCGCGCACAAAGCCAGACGCAGGCCGAACTCGCCAAGCCGACGCCGCAGGCGACCCCCGGCACCACGCCGCAGGCCGGCAATACGCCGGCGGCCACCCAGCCGGCTTCGGCCGCGCCGGTGGTCAGCCGCGATGCCGCGCTCGCTGCAAGCCCCCGCATCAAGATCGAGACCCCGAGCGTTTCCGGCAGCATCGCGCTGAAGGGCGCGCGCATCGACGACCTGTTGCTGGAGAAATACCGCGAGACCGTCGACCCGGCCTCGCCCGCGATCGTCCTGTTCGCGCCATCGCAGACCGCTCATCCGTATTATGCGGAATTCGGCTGGGTGCCCGCGAGCGGCTCGACGGCGCGGCTGCCCGACCAGAACACCGTGTGGCAGCAGGAGGGCTCCGGCGCGTTGACGCCGACCAGCCCGGTGACGCTGAAATATGACAATGGCGAGGGCCTCACCTTCCGCCGCACCATCGCGATCGACGACCACTACCTCTTCACCATCAAGGACGACGTGACCAATGTGGGCACCGCGCCGGTCACGCTCTATCCGTTCGCGCTGATCTCGCGTCACGGCACCCCGCAGGTCTCGGGCTACTACATCCTGCATGAAGGCCTGATCGGCTATCTCGGCGACCAGGGCCTGCAGGAATTCAGCTACAAGAAGATCGACGACGCCAAGTCGGTCAACTTCAACGTCACCGATGGATGGCTCGGCATCACCGATAAATATTGGGCGTCGGCGCTGTTGCCCGACACCTCCGCCAAGCTGCAGGCGCGCTTCTCCTCCAACCTCGCCGGCACCAACCGCACCTATCAGACCGATTACCTGCTGGATCCGCAGACGATCGCGATCGGCGGCACCGGAAGCGCCAATGCGCGGCTGTTCGCCGGCGCCAAGGAAGCCGGCGTGGTCGGCATCAACTTCCCTCTGGTCGGCTTCGGCGGCTACAACAAGCAGCTCGGCCTCAATCACTTCGATCTGTTGATCGACTGGGGCTGGTTCTACTTCATCACCAAGCCGATGTTCCTGGCGCTCGACTGGTTCTATCGCCTGTTTGGCAATTTCGGCGTCTCGATCCTGCTGGTGACAGTGCTCGTAAAGCTGCTGTTCTTCCCGCTCGCCAACAAATCCTACGCCTCGATGGCCAAGATGAAGTCGGTGCAGCCGCAGCTCGCCGCCCTGAAGGAACGCTATCCCGATGACCGGGTGAAGCAGCAGCAGGAGATGATGGAGATCTACAAGAAGGAGAAGATCAACCCGATCGCCGGTTGTCTTCCCGTCGCCTTGCAGATTCCGGTGTTCTTCTCGCTCTACAAGGTCTTGTTCGTCACCATCGAAATGCGCCATGCGCCGTTTTTCGGCTGGATCAAGGACCTGTCGGCGCCGGACCCGACCAACCTGTTCACCCTGTTCGGCCTGCTCCACTTCGATCCGACGCAGTTGCCGCTGATCGGCCACTACCTCGCGCTCGGCATCTGGCCGATCATCATGGGCATCACGATGTGGTTCCAGATGAAGCTCAACCCGACGCCGCCGGATCCGACGCAGAAGATGATCTTCGACTGGATGCCGCTGATCTTCACCTTCATGCTGGCGGGCTTCCCGGCCGGTCTCGTGATCTACTGGGCCTGGAACAACACGCTGTCGGTGCTGCAGCAGAGCTTCATCATGCGCAAGAACGGCGTGAAAGTGGAGTTGTTCGACAATCTCAAGGCCACCTTCGCCAAAAAGGCGACGTAGCGGACGTCGTCATTCCGGGGCGATACGAAGTATCGAACCCGGAATCTCGAGATTCCGGGTCTGGTCCTGCGGACCATCCCGGAATGACGGAATCCGGCCCGCGACGTCGCTTTGCCCCCGCAATGACACTGTGACGAAATCGAGAGCCTTCGCACATGACCGCCGACATCGATGCGAAGCTGATCGAAGAAGGGCGAAAGCTGTTCGCCGGCGACTGGCAGTTCATCTGGGCCTCGCCCTCGATCGAAACGCTGCCACCTGAGGCGGCCCTCGAAGTGGCCTTTGCCGGCCGCTCCAATGTCGGCAAATCCAGCCTCATCAACGCGCTCACCGGCCGCAGCGCGCTGGCGCGAACCTCGCACACCCCGGGCCGTACCCAGGAATTGATTTTCTTCGAAGGTCCGCAGAAGTCAGGTTTCCGGCTGGTCGACATGCCCGGCTATGGCTATGCCTCGGCGCCGAAGACGAAAGTCGCATCGTGGACCGCGCTGATCCACAAATTCCTGCAGGGCCGCAGCACGCTGGCGCGGGTCTACGTGCTGATCGACGCCCGCCATGGCATCAAGGACGTCGACCTCGAGGTGCTGAAGACGCTGGATCGATCGGCCGTGAGCTACCAGGTCGTGCTGACCAAGGCCGATCAGGTCAAAGCCGGCGAGCTGAATGAGAAGGTCGCCGACACCGCGGCAATGCTGGCAAAACACCCGGCCGCCTTCCCGGAGGTCCTGGTGACCTCCTCGCGCTCGGGCGCGGGCATGCCGGAATTGCGCGCGGCGATGGTGCGCCTGCTCGAAGAGCGCCGGTGATGAACCGAACCGCTCGCATCCTGATCGTGCTGGCCGCCGTCATGGGCGCCTGCGGCGTGATGCTTGCGGCCGCCTCGGCGCATCTGCCCGACGCATCGCGGCTGGGCTCGGCGTCATCGATGCTGCTGTTTCATGCTACCGCCGTACTCGGGACTGTCGCGCTTGCCGACCGCATGATCATTCATGTCGGGATAGGGCTGTCGGCAGCGTTCGGCTTCGTGATCGCGGCGGCCCTGTTCGCCGGCGATCTGACACTGCGCCAATATGCCGGCCACGGCCTGTTTCCTTTTGCGGCACCTACAGGCGGAACGCTGCTGATCGCGAGCTGGCTGGCGGTGGCAATCGCGGCGGCGTGGCCGAAAGGCAGCCGTTCATAGGGCCGGCGCCGGATTCGCGGAGCCTGTCATCGGGCGCGCATTCGCGCGACCCGCTGGCTCCATCCGGGCTACGGAATTTCGCGGCGCTTTGCGCCCTGCCCGCCAATCAGATAGAACCCCGCCCGTCCTTTTCGTCAACGAGACCCGCTCATGACCAACGTGTCGAATATCAGCCCGCTCGACCAGGCCCGCATCCTGTCCGAGGCGCTGCCGCACATGCAGGAGTATGACGAGGAAACCATCGTCATCAAATATGGCGGCCATGCCATGGGCGCCGAAGAAATGGCCAAGGCGTTTGCCCGCGACATCGTGCTCCTGGAGCAAACCGCGATCAATCCCGTCGTCGTGCATGGCGGCGGGCCGCAGATCGCGACCATGCTGAAGCGGCTCGGCATCCAGTCGGAATTCGCGGCCGGCTTGCGCATCACCGACGCGGCGACGATCGAGATCGTCGAGATGGTGCTGGCGGGTTCGGTCAACAAGCAGCTGGTCGGCTATATCAATGAAGCCGGCGGCAAGGCCGTCGGGCTCAGCGGCAAGGACGGCAACATGGTGAAGGCGTCGAAGACGACGCGCACCATCGTGGATCCGGACTCGAATATCGAAAAGGCGATCGATCTCGGCTTTGTCGGCGACCCCGAAAAGGTCGACCTGACGCTGCTCAACCAGTTGATCGGCCACGAACTGATCCCGGTGCTGGCACCGCTCGCGACCTCGCAGGACGGCCAGACCTTGAACGTCAACGCCGATACTTTTGCCGGTGCCGTGGCAGGCGCGCTGAAAGCAAAGCGCCTGCTGCTGCTGACCGACGTCCCCGGCGTGCTCGACAAGTCGAAGAAGCTGATTCCGGAGCTGTCGGTGAAGGACGCGCGAAAGCTGATCGCCGACGGTACCATTTCCGGCGGCATGATCCCGAAGGTCGAGACCTGCATCTATGCCCTCGAGCAGGGCGTGCAGGGCGTCGTCATCATCGACGGCAAGATGCAGCACGCCGTGCTGCTCGAATTGTTCACCAATCAAGGCACCGGTACGCTGATCCACAAGTGATGAGCAGAACGGTGACGCGCATGGAGGCCGTCATGGCCGGCCTTGTCCCGGCCATCCACGCTGTTACTGACCGCGCGAAAAACGGCGTGGATGCCCGGGCCATCTGCGCGAAGACGCGCTTCGCGCTTTTGCCCGGGCATAACGACCGGAGAACGCGGCGACCGCCTCGCTCCACGCTAACCCGCGCTCTGATGTCACTGCCGGCCGCGGCAGTGTCGTTCTTCTTTTCATCGGCGCCGGCGCTGGCGGACTTGAAGCTCTGCAACCGCATGAGCTACGTGGTCGAGGCCGCGATCGGCATCGACGACAAATCCGCGACCGCCACCCGCGGCTGGTTCCGCATCGATCCCGCCACCTGCAAGGTGGTGATGCAGGGCAAGTTGACTGCCGACCGCATATTGTTGAATGCCCGCGCGCTCGGCGTTTACGGCTCCTCGCCGATCCCGCAAAACGGCACCGATACGCTGTGCGTCGCGCAGGACAACTTTGTCATTGCGGCGGCGCGCCAGTGCCGGACCGGGCAAACGCCGGCGCAATTCACCCAGATCACGCCGACACAGGCCGACGACGGCAATCTGGCCGCCTATCTCGCCGAGGATTCGGAATATGACGACGAGCAGGCGCGGCTCGCCGGCATCCAGCGCCTGCTGGTGATTGCCGGCTACGACGCCGCCCCGATCGACGGCGTCGACGGGCCGAAGACGCAAGGAGCCCTGTCCGCGTTCCTGAAAAGCCGCGGGCTCGCGGCCGATGTCGTGCAGTCGCCGAATTTCTTCACCACCATCATCAACGCCGTGCAGTCGCCCTCGACGACCGGGCTGACATGGTGCAACGACACGCCGCACAAGATCGTGGCCGCGGTCGCGACCGACGACGGCAAGATCGTGACCAGCCGCGGCTGGTACCGCATCGATCCCGGCAAATGCCTGCATCCGGATGTGATCGGCCAGCCGAAGCAGATCTTCAGTTTTGCGGAAGCCGTCGACGGCGAAAACCGCACCATCAGATACCGCGACAAACCGGTGAACTGGGGCGGCGCCAAAGAGTTCTGTACCCGCGAGAGCAAGTTCGAAATCAACGAACAGGGCGATTGCGGCGCCCGCGGCCTTGCCCCCATCGGTTTTGCCCCCGTCGACATGTCCGGCGGCGGCAAGACGCTGCGCTTTGCGATGCCCTGATGAAAACGCCTTCCTCCGCACATTCTTTCCGTCATCACCCGCGAAAGCGGGTGATCCAGTACTCCGTGACGTTCGTGAATCAATTCGAAGGCCGCGGCGTACAGGATGCCCCGCCTGCGCAGGGCATGACGAGGGATGGAATGTGATGAGCAAGCCCCGCGCCTTTACACACGTCGACACCTGGGTATTCGACCTCGACAACACGCTGTACCCGCATCACGTCAATCTGTGGCAGCAGGTCGACCAGCGGATTGGCGAGTTCGTCAGTGCCTGGCTCAAGGTATCAGCCGAGGAAGCCCGGCGGATCCAGAAGGACTATTACCTCCGCTACGGCACCACGATGCGCGGCATGATGACCGAGCACGGCGTGCACGCCGACGATTATCTCGCTTATGTGCACCAGATCGACCATTCGCCGCTGGAGCCAAACCCGGCGATGGGGGCGGCGATCGCAAGGCTTCCCGGACGCAAGCTGATCCTGACCAACGGCTCCACCGACCATGCCGGCGCGGTGCTGGGGCGGCTCGGCATCGGAGCGCACTTTGAGGCGGTGTTTGACATCATCGCCGCCGAACTGGAGCCGAAACCGGCGCCACAGACCTATCAGAAATTCCTGACCCTTCACGGCGTCGATCCCGCGAAGTCGGCGATGTTCGAGGATCTCGCCCGCAACCTCGTGGTGCCGCACCAGATGGGCATGACCACTGTCCTGGTGGTGCCCGACGGCACCAGGGAAGTGGTGCGCGAGGACTGGGAGCTGGAAGGCCGCGACGCCGCCCATGTCGACCATGTCACGGAGGACCTGACGGGATTTTTGGAGAAGTTGAGCGCGGCCGAGTAGCCGAGCTCCATCACCGCGTCGCCCCGGCTCAAGGCCGGGCGACGTGTGGAGGAAGCCTTGACTCTATCCCGTCAAATCCCGACAAAGCCTGCCAAATCGCTGTCTTGAACGACCCGCCCCAAGGAAAATCCGATGTCCCTGTCCGCCCTCGAATCCACCGTCAATGCCGCATTCGATGCCCGCGACGGCATCTCGACCACGACCAAGGGCGAGGTCCGCGACGCCGTCGATCATGCGCTCGAGCTGCTCGACAAGGGCGAGGCGCGGGTTGCCGAGCGCGAGGCCGGCGGCAAATGGAAGGTCAATCAGTGGCTGAAGAAGGCCGTACTTTTGTCGTTCCGCCTCAACGACATGGGTTCGATTTCTGGCGCCCCAGGCAAGGCGTCGTGGTGGGACAAGGTACCGTCCAAATTCGACGGCTGGGGCGAGAACCGTTTTCGCGAGGCCGGCTTTCGCGCGGTGCCCGGCGCGATCGTGCGCCGCTCGGCGTTCATCGCGCGGAACGTCGTGCTGATGCCCTCCTTCGTCAATCTCGGCGCCTATGTCGATGAATCCACGATGATCGACACCTGGTCGACCGTCGGCTCTTGCGCCCAGATCGGCAAGCGCGTGCACATCTCCGGCGGCGTCGGCATCGGCGGCGTGCTGGAGCCGTTGCAGGCCGAGCCCGTGATCGTCGAGGACGATTGCTTCATCGGCGCGCGCAGCGAAGTCGCCGAAGGCGTCATCGTGCGCAAGGGCGCCGTGCTGTCGATGGGCGTGTTCCTCGGCGCCTCGACAAAAATCGTCGACCGCGAGACCGGCGAGATCTTTGTCGGTGAGGTTCCGGAATATGCCGTGGTGGTGCCGGGCACACTGCCGGCAAAGCCCTTGAAGAACGGCCAACCGGGACCCGCCACCGCCTGCGCCGTGATCGTCAAGCGCGTCGACGAGCGAACCCGCGCGAAGACCAGCATCAACGAATTGCTCCGGGATTAGAGCATGATCGGTTCTGATTGAATCAGAACCGAAGCTCTAAATTCTTGTTTGACGCGTTTTCTTCACGCGAACCGGTATCCACTTCGCTCGAAAACGCTATAAGGCCTGAGGCGGCGCCGCCGCGTGGGGTATGATCGCTCGCAAGGTCAACTCCATGCCCGAGACAAGCACGCAAGCCCGCTACTCCCTGCGCGACATTCCGGCGGGTATCTGGGCGCTGGGCTTCGTCTCGATGCTGATGGACGTCTCTTCGGAGATGATCCACGCGCTGCTGCCCGTCTATTTGGTGACAGTGCTCGGCACGTCGATGGTAACGGTCGGCGTGATCGAAGGCATTGCCGAGGCGACGGCATCGATCACCAAAATATTCTCCGGCGCACTTTCCGATTGGCTCGGCAAGCGAAAATGGCTCGCAGCGTTCGGCTATGGACTCGCGGCGTTCACCAAGCCCGTGTTTCCGCTCGCGCCCACGGTCGGCTGGCTGGTCGCAGCCCGCTTCATCGACCGGATCGGAAAAGGCATCCGCGGCGCGCCCCGTGACGCGCTCGTGGCCGACATCGCGCCGCCCCATCTGCGCGGCGCAAGCTTCGGCCTGCGCCAGTCGCTGGATACGGTCGGCGCGTTTGTCGGCCCGTTACTCGCCATCGGCCTGATGTGGCTGACCTCGGACAGTTTCAAAGCCGTGTTCTGGTTTGCAGTCATCCCCGGTTTTCTGTCTTTGGCTCTCATCATGTTTGCGGTGCGCGAGCCCGCCCGGCCCGAGGGCCTGCGCGAGGTACGCAATCCAATCAGTCTGGCCGAAATCAGGAATCTGGGCGCGGCCTATTGGTGGGTGGTCGCGATTGCCACGGCGTTTACGCTGGCGCGCTTCAGCGAAGCCTTTTTGATCCTGCGCGCGCAACATGTCGGACTGCCGATCACGCTTCTGCCTGCGGTGCTGGTGTTGATGAATGTCGTCTACGCCGCGGCCGCGTATCCCGCCGGCGTGATGTCGGATCGCATGAACCGCGCTGCCGTGCTGGCGACCGGCATTGCGCTCCTGATTGCCGCCGATCTCGCCCTCGCGCTTTTGCCTTCGATCGGTGGTGTCGCGCTAGGCGTCGTGCTGTGGGGCCTGCACATGGGGCTGACGCAAGGGCTATTGGCCGCGCTCGTCGCGGACACCTCGCCCGCGGAGCTGCGCGGCACGGCGTATGGATTCTTCAACCTGCTTGGCGGTCTCGCCATGCTCGCGGCCAGCGTCATCGCCGGGGCATTGTGGGATCGTGCCGGGCCACAAGCGACGTTCTTTGCGGGCGCCGGCTTTGCACTGGTTGCGCTGGCAGGCCTGTTGGCGGTGCAGGGCCGGACCAACGCACGAACCAGTTGATCGAGCGGGGCCGCAACTGACGCATCGAACGCGCTCACGCGTGGTACGACCGGCGCCGATCCGCCGGCGCTACAACCGCAGCGCGACACTCGACGCCGGGACCATCTGAGCGAGATCGAATTGGTGCCGCACAAAGCTGGCCCACCGC
The DNA here is from genome assembly GCA_963786115.1 of uncultured Alphaproteobacteria bacterium. GTDB lineage: Bacteria > Pseudomonadota > Alphaproteobacteria > Rhizobiales > Xanthobacteraceae > Bradyrhizobium. Next base: position 53,288 of record CAWAYC010000046.1, on the reverse strand, counting down.
CGGTATGGCGTGTTAAGCGGAGCGCATGAATGATGCCGTTTCCATTACCCGCGACCTCGTTCGCTGCCCATCCGTAACACCGGTCGATGCCGGCGCGCTCGCGGTTCTCGAGAACCTGCTGAAAGCCGCCGGATTCGAGGTGCACCGCGTCACCTTTTCCGAGCCCGGCACCGCCGATATCGACAATCTCTACGCCCGCATCGGCACCCAGGCACCGCACATCACCTTTGCCGGGCATACCGACGTGGTGCCCCCGGGCGACGAATCCGCCTGGAGCCACGGCGCCTTTTCCGGCGACATCAAGGACGGTTTTCTTTACGGGCGCGGCGCTGTCGACATGAAGGGCGGCATCGCCTGCGGTGTTGCGGCGGTGCTGCAATATCTCGCCGATCATGGCGGCAAGCCAAAAGGCTCGATATCGTTCCTGATCACCGGCGACGAAGAAGCCGTCTCCGTCAACGGCACCGTGAAACTGTTGAAGTGGGTCGCCGAGCGCGGCGAGAAATTCGATCATTGCGTGCTCGGCGAGCCCTCCAATGTCGAGGTGATAGGCGACTGCATCAAGATCGGCCGCCGCGGCTCGCAATCCGGCACGCTCTATGTCGACGGCGTGCAGGGGCATGTCGCCTATCCGCACCGCGCGGCGAATCCGGTGCCGGATATCTCCCGGCTGATCGTGGCGCTCAGCGATGAGCCGCTCGATCGCGGCAGCGCGCAATTCCAGGCCTCCAACCTGGAGTTCACCTCGGTCGACGTCGGCAATGGCGCAAGCAACGTCATCCCGGGTCAGGCGCACGCCAAATTCAACATCCGCTTCAACGACAACCACACCCAGGAAAGCCTGCGAAACCTGGTCGATGAGCGGCTGGCCAAAGCCTGCGGCAACCGCATCCGCGCGCGGATCGTGTGGGAGCCCTCGAACTCGAACGTCTTCGTGACGAAACCCGGCCCCTTCACCGATCTCGCAGTCTCGGCGATCTCGGAGATAACGGGCCGCAAGCCGGAACTTTCCACCTCCGGCGGCACCTCAGACGCACGCTTCATCGCCAGCTACTGCCCGGTGATCGAGTTCGGCCTGGTCGGCCAGACCATGCACCAGATCGACGAACGGACGCCGGTCTCCGACCTGGACAAGCTGACGAAGATCTACCGCGGCGTGCTGGACAGGTATTTCGGCTGATCGCTCGCCGTCATCGTCCGCGAAGGCGGACGATCCAGTAAAGCCGTGACGTCTCGGTTAGTCGCTAAAGCCGCGGCGTACTGGATACCCCGCCTGCGCGGGGTATGACGAAGCTTCTTAAACGCCTGAGATGCCAGGATACAGGTCATCCCAGTTCCGATTATTCTCTTCGATCAGTCGATTTTCCACGCCCGATTCCATTTCTTCAAACGCTTCTCGCGCTTGATCGCATTTTCCGGGTCATCGAATTGTTCGAAATAGACCAACCTAACGACATGGTATTTTTCGGTGAAACCTTCCACGGCCTTCAGACGGTGTTCCGCGATGCGCCGAATGAGATCGTTGGTCACCCCGATGTAGAGTGTGCCACCGACCTTGCTGGCAAGAATGTAGACGTAGAAGCTTCGCGACTTCATCGCCGAAGTCTCGGCGTACGAGGTTGTCCAGTCAAGCCGGACAGAGATACTCTCTATTGGGTCATCGTCCGCGAAGGCGGACGATCCAGTACGCCGTGACCTTTCGTTCGATTACTAAAGCCGCGGCGTACGGGATGCCCCACCTCCCCGGGGCATGACGATGGGATTAGTACTCCACCCGCACCAGATACAGTCCGTCCGGCGGCGCGACGGGGCCGCAGGCGGCGCGGTTGCGGGCGGCCAGCGCAGCGGCAAGATCGTCGGCGCTCCAGCGACCTTCGCCGACCCAGACCAGCGACCCCACCATCGAGCGCACCTGGCTGTGCAGGAACGAACGCGCCGAAGTGACGATGCTCACGGCGTCGCCATTTCTGATGACGTCGAGCTGATCGAGCGTCTTCTCCGGCGATTTCGCCTGGCACTCGGTATCGCGAAACGTCGTAAAATCGTGCTTGCCGAGCAGCCGCTGGGCGGCTTCGTGCATCGCATCGGCATCGAGATGCCGCGGTACGCGCCAGACGCGTCCGACATCGAGCGCGAGGTTCGCGCGGTGGTTGGTGATGCGGTAGAGATAGTGCCGCTTCTTCGCCGAGAAGCGCGCCTCGAACGTATCAGGGACGATTTCGGCCGAAAGCACGCCGATCGGATTCGGTCTCAGATGGGCGTTCAGGCCGTCGCGCAGACGCCCCGGCGGAAATTGCTTTTCGATATCGCAATGCGCGACCTGCCCAAGCGCGTGGACGCCGGCATCGGTGCGGCCCGCGCCATGCACGCGAGCATTTTCGCCGGAGATCGCCTTGACCGCGGCCTCCAGCGCGCCCTGCACCGTCGGTCCGTTCTCCTGGATCTGCCAGCCGCAGAACGGCGTGCCGTCATATTCGATGGTGAGCTTGTAGCGGGACATATCAATCCAGTGGACGTCATCATCCGCAAAAGCGGATGATCCAGTACTCCGAGGCGTTTCGGCTCAATCTCAAAGGCCGTAGCGTGCTGGATACCCCGCCTTCGCGGGGTATGACAGCGCTAAGGAAATCTCGCACCTGCCTTCAACGGCGTGCCGCGCAAAAACTCTTCCGCCTTCATCGGCGCCTTGCCGGCCCGCTGCAGGTCCAGAATGCGGATCGCGCCTTCGCCGCAGGCGATCGCCAGCCGTTCGTCGATTACTTCGCCTGGCGCGCCCGACCCGCTCGCCAGTTCACAGCGCAGGACCTTGATCCGCACCGGCGCGCCTTCGATCTCGATCTCGCACCAGGCGCCGGGAAACGGCGACAGCCCGTGAATATGGCGCAGCACCGCGCGCGCGGACTTGTTCCAGTCGATCCGCGCCTCGGCCTTGTCGATCTTGGCAGCGTAGGTCACGCCGTCTTCGCTTTGCTTTGTCAGCTGCAGGCCACCGCGCTGCAGCGCCCCCATCGCGCGCACCATCAGGTCGGCCCCGAGCGGCGCCAGCGCGTCGTGCAGATCGGCGGCGGTCATCTTGTCCGATATCGCCAGCCGCTCGGCCATCGCGACATCGCCGGTATCGAGTCCGACATCCATCTTCATCACCATCACGCCGGTCTCGGCATCGCCTGCCATGATGGCGCGGTTGATCGGGGCGGCGCCGCGCCAGCGCGGCAGCAGCGAGGCGTGCAGGTTGAAACAGCCGAGCCTGGGCGCATCGAGGATGGCCTGCGGGAGGATCATGCCGTAGGCGACGACGACGGCCGCATCCGCGTCATGCGCGCCAAATTCCTCCAGCGCCTCCGACGTCTTCAATGTCTTCGGCGTCAATACGGGAATACCGAGCCGCCGCGCCTCCTGCTCGACCGGGCTCAGTTGCAACTTCATGCCGCGTCCCGCGGGTTTCGCCGCGCGCGTATAGACGGCGACGACCTCGTGGCCGTGCGCCACCAGCTCAAGCAGCGTCGGCACCGCGAAATCAGGCGTGCCCATGAAGATCAAGCGGAGCGGCATGAAGTAAGTGTGTCCCGAGGAGAGTTCAGTTTACCCGTCATGGCCGGGCATAGTAGTCTGCTTTACGCAGACTACGTAAACTTGTCTGCGCTCCCGGCCATCCACGTTCTTGGAGCGGCTAGCAAGGTCGTGGATGCCCGGCACAAGGCCGGGCACGACGGCTGAGAGACTTTCGAGCCTATTCGGCCCGCTTCGCAGCCTTCGCAAACTTCTTCAGCACGCGGTCGCGCTTCAGCTTCGACAGATAATCCACGAACAGCACGCCGTTGAGATGGTCGATCTCGTGCTGAATGCAGGTCGCGTAGAGGCCCTCGGCGTCTTCCTCATGCACTTTGCCGTCGAGATCGGTGAAGCGCACCCGCACGCGTGCCGGCCGCTCGACCTCCTCGTAATATTCGGGGATCGAGAGGCAGCCTTCCTCATAGACCGACATCTCTTCCGACAAAGAGAGGATTTCCGGATTGATGAAGACCCGCGGCTTCGGCTTGGTCTCGCCGTCCTCGTCCTTCTTCGCCAGATCCATGGTGATCAGGCGCAACGGTTGCGCGATCTGGATCGCCGCAAGCCCGATGCCGGGCGCGTCATACATCGTCTCGAGCATGTCGTCGGCGAGCTTGCGGATCTCCGGCGTCACCTTCTCGATCGGTTTTGACACCAGCCGCAACTGCTTGTCCGGCAGGATGATGATTTCTCTTAATGCCATGATTTCCCTAAGTCCTGGCGGGCGATTTAAGCCGCTGATTTGCCGGGGTCAATGCGCGGGGGAACCGGTTTACGCGGCCTTAACCATGATTTTTAAGGATCGCTTAACCATAAAAATTTACCCGCGATTTACCATAAATGTTCCCTTTTCGTTCGTATGCACCGGCGAATCGGCTACAACTCGCGCATGAACGAGATTTTTTTCGTGATCGGCGAGCAGCCGGTCCGCACCGGCGAAGCCCTCATCGGCCTGGGCGCGCTGGCCCTTGTGCTGTTGCTGGTGATCGCGATCGTGATCGCGCGGTCCGGGCGGCGCGGGGCGGAACTCGCGATGGCGCAGGCTATCCGGGCCGATGAACTGGAAGAGCGCCTGAGCGAAATGCTCCGCGCGCAGAGCGAGGCCACCGGTCGGGTTGATGCGATGGCGCAATCGCTCGCGGGACGCCAGGCCGACATGGCACGCGCTGTGAACGAGCGGCTTGATTCCGTGACCCATCGCGTCGGCCAGTCGATGGAACAGACCACCCGCAACACCATGGACAGTTTGCGCGCGCTGCATGAACGGCTCGGCATCATCGACAACGCCCACAAGAACCTCACCGACCTGACTACGCAGGTGACGACTCTGCGCGATGTGCTCGCCAACAAACAGTCGCGCGGCGCGTTCGGGCAGGCGCGGATGGAGGCGATCGTCCAGGACGGCATGCCGAAGGGCTCCTATGAATTCCAGCATACGCTCTCGACCGGCAAGCGGCCTGACTGCGTGGTGTTCCTCCCGGACCAGCGCCCGCTCTGCATCGATGCGAAATTTCCGCTTGAAGCGATGACCGCGCTGCATGATGCGCGCACCGATGAGGAAAAGAAATACGCCACGCAGCGGCTGCGCGCCGACGTGATGAAGCATGTCAGCGACATCGCGGAAAAATACCTGATCACCGGCGAGACCCAGGACACCGCGCTGATGTTCGTGCCGTCCGAATTGGTCTATGCCGAAATCCACGACGGCTTTGACGACGTGATCCAGAAGGCCTATCGCGCCCGGGTGGTGCTGGTGTCACCGTCGCTGTTGATGCTGGCAATCCAGGTGATGCAGCAGATCCTGAAAGACGCGCGGATGCGTGATGCCGCCGACCAGATCCGCACCGAAGTGCTCAACCTCGGCGACGATCTCGGCAGGCTGCGCGACCGAGTCTGAAGCTGCAGAACCATTTCTCGCAGGTGAACGAGGACGTCCGCCAGATCCTGATCTCCGCCGACAAGATCGAAAAACGAGCGGGGCGGATCGAGGAACTCGATTTCAGCAAGACCGACACACCGGCGGAATTGCCGCGCATCGTCAAGAACGCCACGCCCGAGCTGTTTCCCGCCCCGCGCAAGCTGCAGGCGGGGGAGTAATGTTGGCCACGCCTTGAGCGGCATCCCCATGTCGTCGCCCGACTTGATCGGGCGACCGGGTATCCCAGAGGCGCTAGATGGCGCACGAAGTTACTACGTATACATTCTCGCTAGCCGCATCGGCGGTACGCGCTACATCGGCGTGACAAATGATCTCATTCGTCGCATGGCCAAACACAAACTGAAGATCGCCGAGAGCTTTACAAAGCGTCATGAAGTAACCCGGCTTGTCTATTTCGAAATCTTTGATCAGATCGAGCAGGCGATCCATCGCGAGAAGCGGCTTAAAAAATGGCCGCGGACGTGGAAGATTTCACTGATCGAAAAAGACAATCCGGACTGGATCGATCTTTATCCGGAGATTGCGGGGGCTTGAGAATGGTCCGGATGGGCCTCTGGAATACTGGGTCGCCCGGTCAAGCCGGGCGATGACAGCCTTTTTCTGCCGAATCTGCTAACACCCTCTCATGACTGCTCCGGACGCTGCTTCAGTTCCACCTGAATCCACTACTCCCCGCGCCTCGTGGCGCGACGGCCTCGCCGTCTATCTTCAGCCGCGCGTACTGATCGTGCTGCTGCTCGGCTTCTCTTCCGGCCTGCCGCTGGCGCTGTCGGGTTCGACGCTCCTGGTGTGGATGCGGGAATCCGGCGTCGACCTCGGCACCATCGGATTATTCGCCCTGGTGGGCACGCCCTACACGCTGAAATTCCTCTGGGCGCCATTGGTCGATGCGCTGCATGTGCCGTTCTTCACCCGCGCCTTCGGCCGGCGGCGCGGCTGGCTGGTGTTTTCGCAACTGCTCTTGATCGTCGCGATCCTGCTGCTGGCGTTGACCGACCCGGCGCGATCCCCGCTGTTTGTCGCGCTCGGCGCGCTGCTGGTCGCCACGATGTCCTCGACCCAGGACATCGTCGTCGACGCTTTTCGTGTCGAGAGCCTGCCCGAAAGCGAGCAGGCCGCCGGCATGGCGTCCTACGTCGCGGCCTATCGCATCGGCATGCTGGTCTCGACTGCCGGCGCGCTGTTCATCGTCAGCGGATTCGAAGGCACCGGCATTCCGCGCAACGCGGCCTGGATGTGGGGCTATGTCGTGATGGCGGCGCTGGTGTTGATCGGCACCGTCACGGCACTCGCCGCGACCGAGCCGGAGCAATCGGCGCGCGCCGAGGCCGCCACGCGCACGGAAACGGCATTTGCGCGCGTGCTTCACGCCGCGATGGGCGCATTCTCCGAATTCCTGACCCGGCGTAACGCCTGGGCGGCGCTGGCTTTCGTCGTGCTGTTCAAATTCACCGACGCGTTTTCGGGCACCATGACGGCGCCGTTCGTGATCGACCTCGGCTTTTCGCGCAACGACTATGCCGCCATCGTCAAGGGCGTCGGCCTTGCCGCCACGCTGATCGGGGGCTTTGCCGGCGGCTTCGTGGCGCGGCGCTATTCGCTCGCGGCGAGCCTTTGGATCGGCGGCGTCCTGCAGGCGATCGCCAATCTCTCGTTCTCCTGGCTGGCGGTGGTCGGCGTCAATCAATGGGCACTGGCCTTTGCAATCACGGCGGAAAATTTCACCAGCGCGATCGGCACCGTGATCTTCGTCGCCTATCTGTCGGCGCTGTGCCGAAATCCGCTGCACACCGCGACCCAATACGCGCTGCTGACTGCGCTCGCCGCGGTCGGACGCACATATCTTTCGTCAGGCGCGGGCTATGTGGCGAAGGCCACGGGATGGCCGCTGTTCTTCGTGATCTGCGTGGCGGTGGCGGTGCCCAGCCTGATCCTGCTGGCCTGGCTGCAGCGCCGCGGGCATTTTGACGAATTGGGGCCGGTGAGGGTGTAGTTGCGAAGTTAGCGGAACGCTGCTTCCACCAAACTCAGCCGTCATCCTCCGCGAAAGCGGGGGATCCAGTATTCCAGAGGGCTTGCGATAAAACCGAGAAGCCGCGGCGTACTGGATCGCCCGGTCAAGCCGGACGATGACAGCAGGTGCTATTGACGTCAGCGGTGCTCCTAAAGCCGCAAATTCAGCGCGTGGTCACAATACTCCACTTCGTGATCACCGCCTCGCTCATCTGCCCCGCGTCCTGCGCGCAGGCGACCTCCTCGACTTTCACCGAGATCTCCTTGCCGACGAAATTCTTCAGCTGCGCGGTTTGCGCATCGCTGCTGGTGATTAGCTGGAAGGTTTCCGGACCCGTCTCGAGATTGCAAAGCCCGTTGGGCGGCGGCAGCCGGCGCGGCTCGCTGGTGAGCTGAAAGGTCGCGACGCGTTTGCCCTTCTTGCCATCGCGAACTTTCATGGCGTTGAGTTCCCCCGAAAGGACATCGCCGGCGTTGATCAGCTTGCCCGGCTTCGGCGCAGGCTCGCCTTGCTCCGCGCCCGCGGAAGGCGCCGCCAGCGCCACTGCCATGACGGCCGCAAAGCCCAGGCAATAGATCGAGCGTATGCCGAATTGGTGTTTCGTCATTTTCAAGAGTTCCGTGTCTGATTCGCTAAAACAGCGTTCGCTGCCGCATGGCAGCGGATAGCGTACCTTCATCGAGGTAATCAAGCTCACCGCCGACCGGCACGCCATGCGCTAGCCGTGTCACCCTGACATTGGCCTCGGAAAGCAGATCGGTGATGTAATGCGCCGTGGTCTGGCCATCAACCGTGGCGTTCAGTGCGAGGATGATCTCGCTGACCTGCGGGTCGTGCGCGCGTGCCACCAGCGCGTCGATGGTGAGATCCTGCGGGCCGACGCCGTCGAGCGGCGACAGCGTGGCGCCGAGCACATGATAGCGGCCCTGGGTGGCATTCGCCCGTTCCAGCGCCCAGAGATCGGCAACGTCGGCGACCACGACGATGATCGAGGGATCGCGGCGCGGATCGGTGCAGACCGTGCAGGGGTTTTGCGTGTCGATGTTGCCACAGGTCTTGCAGACCTGGATCTTTTCGATCGCAACCTGCAGCGCACCAGCGAGCGGCGTCATCAGCGCCTCGCGCTTCTTGATCAAGTGCAGCGCCGCGCGCCGCGCCGAGCGCGGGCCGAGGCCGGGCAGCCGCGCCAACAGCTGGATCAGGCGTTCGATTTCGGGGCCGGCAACGCTGGCGGCCATTTCAGGTCAGACCGAGTCCCGGTGGCAGGCCGAGGCCGCCGGTCAGCGCCTGCATCTTGTCCTGGACGGCGAGTTCCGCCTTGCGCCGTGCCTCGTTATGGGCGGTGACCAGCAGGTCCTCGAGGACCTCGCGCTCGTCGGCCTTCATCAGCGACGGATCGATCTTCACCGCCTTCACTTCCATCTTCGCGGTCATGCGCACCGCGACCAGCCCGCCGCCGGAAATGCCCTCGACCTCGACGCTGCCGAGCTCTTCCTGCATCGCCTGCATTTTCGATTGCAGCTGGGCTGCCTGTTTCATCATGCCGAGAAAATCAGCCATCGGTGTTATCCCTGGATTTGTTGCTCAGTCGTCGCTGTCGGAACCGTCGACAGGGTCGTCGCTGATCATATCTGATGACGGCGGCTCGACGGCAAGCCGGCGCACCTCAACAACCTTGGCGCCGGGAAACCGCGACAGCACCTCCTGCACCCGCGGATCGGCTTCCGCCGCACGCTCGCGCGCATTCTTCGCCTGCTCGTTTTGTGAGCGCAGCGTCGGCTGGCCGGCCTCGTTGGACACGATCACTGTCCAGCGCCGCCCGGTCCATTGTTCCAGCTTGCGCGAGAGATCATTGACCAGCGTGCGCGCGGCGTTGCGTTCCAGCGCGATATCGAGCCGCCCGTCCTCGATCCGTACCAGCCGCACATCGGCTTCCAATGCGCCCTTGGTCATCAAATCGCGTTTCTCGCCGGCGAGCGCGACGAGCTGCGGAAAGTTCGTGATGCGGAGCGCCGGCGCGGACTGCTGCTCGGCCGCAGGCGCGGCCTGCGGCCGTGCGGACGCCTCGGCACTGCCCCGCGGGACGGCAGAGGCGCGTGCAGGCGAAGCCGGCGCCGAGGATACCGGTGAAGCCGGGGCACTGCGTGAGGCCGCGGCGCCGCTCGATACCACCGGCGATCCGCCGCCATTCTGCTCGAGCATCCGGATCGCTTCGTCCGGCGTCGGCAGGTCGGCGACATAGGCGATGCGCACCAGAACCATTTCCGCGGCCGCCGCCGGCCGCGTCGCGGACTGCACCTCGGTGATGCCCTTGAGCAGCATCTGCCACATCCGCGACAGCACCCGCATCGAGAGTTTTGAGGCGAATTCGCGCGCGCGCACCCGTTCGGTCTCGCCGAACGCGACATTGTCGGCGGTCGCCGGCACGATCTTCACGCGGGTAACGAAATTGACGAATTCGGCGAGGTCGGACAGCACCACGACCGGATCGGCGCCGACGTCATATTGCGCGCGGAACTCCTTGAAGGCACCGGCGATATCACCGCGGGCCAGCGAATCGAAGAGATCGATCACCCTTGTGCGATCGGCCAATCCCAGCATCTGGCGAACCGCGTCCGCCCGCACAATGCCCGCCGCATGGGCAATGGCCTGATCGAACAGCGACAGCGAATCGCGCACCGAGCCTTCCGCGGCTCGGGCGATGATGCCGAGCGCTTCGGGCTCGACCTCGACGCCCTCCTTCGCCGCAATATTCGAAAGATGCTTCATCAGCACGTCGGCCTCGACCCGGCGCAGGTCGAAACGCTGGCAGCGCGAGAGCACCGTGACCGGTACTTTACGGATCTCGGTGGTGGCGAAGACGAATTTTGCGTGCTCCGGCGGTTCCTCGAGCGTCTTCAGGAACGCGTTGAAGGCCGCGGTCGAGAGCATGTGGACTTCGTCGATAATGTAGACCTTGTAGCGTGCGCTCGCCGGCGCGTAGCGCACGCTGTCATTGATCTGGCGGACGTCGTCGACGCCGGTATGGGAGGCGGCGTCCATTTCCAGCACGTCCATGTGCCGGCTTTCCATGATCGCCTGGCAGTGCACGCCGAGGACGGGCATGTGGATGCTCGGTCCCTTCACCGAGCCGTCGGGCAGTTCATAGTTCAGGGCGCGCGCCAGAATCCGCGCGGTCGTGGTTTTGCCGACCCCGCGCACCCCGGTCAGGATCCAGGCCTGCGGAATCCGTCCGGTTTCGAATGCATTCGAAACCGTCCGGACCATGGCTTCCTGGCCGATCAGGTCGTCGAAACTGGAAGGGCGGTATTTCCGCGCCAGCACCCGGTAGGGCTTGGCCGTATCGGGCGCTTCGCCAAGCGCAAAGCCACCCTGGTCGGCGCTGTCGGGCTGATCGGAGGGAGCGCCAGCGTCGTTCATCGGTCGATCCGCAATTGATTGTCTCTCAGGGCCGGCTTGCGGAAAGGAGCGAAATCCAGCGCAAAAGGCGTAGCTCGCCGCTCCCTGCGCGATTCGCTCGAAAAACAGGTAGGAGACTGACGAGCGACCCGATCCGGACCTCGTTAGGGCTGCTTCCTTCCGGACCTGACCCGATTGGCGAGTGGCTCGTCCACCGCCAATCTCCCGGTCCCTATTTGGGGCCAAAAGGGCCGGAAAGCAAGCGGGGCGGGAAGGTTTTGCGGGACTTGTGCCGAAACGCGGAAAGGCTTTAGTTGCCGTCATGGCCGGGCTTGTTCCGGCCATCCACGTCTTGCTTTCCTGCCATATCGAGGAAGACGTGGATGCCCGGCACAAGGCCGAGCATGATGAGGGAACATGCATGCCCACCGACGCCTCCGCCTGGTCGCTGCACTCACAGCTCAAGAAGGACACCATCGACATCGGCGATCTGCCGCTGTGCCGGGTGCTGGTCATCAAGGACGCGAATTACCCGTGGCTGTTACTGGTCCCGCGCCGCGACGGCGCGGTGGAGATCATCGACCTCGACGAGGTCGAGCAGGCGCAGCTGATGACCGAGATTTCCCGGGTCTCGCGCGCCCTCAAGGATGTCACCAGATGCGACAAGCTGAATATCGCAGCGCTGGGCAACCTAGTGCCGCAACTTCACGTCCACGTCATCGCCCGCCGCACCGGCGACGCCGCATGGCCGCGCCCGGTGTGGGGCGTAATGCCGCCGCTCGCGCACGATGCCGAGGAAGTTCAGAATTTCATCAGCGCGCTTCGCCGCAAGATTTGGTTGGGTTGAACAGATGTCAGCATTCGATTCTTTTCCGCTCGGGCAGCCGGCCTTCGTCACCAACGTGCTCGACCGTGCCGCCCATCTGCGCACCAATGACGAGAAACTGTTCGGACTCGAAAGCCGATCCGATGCCCGCGCCTACGTGATCTATCGCGACTCGCTGGTGGTGAAGCAGGACGAGAGCGGCCCGCGTGCGCTGCTCTCCATCAACGAAGCACTCAAGTTCGGCGCCAATCCCGGCACCATCTTTTTAGGCCTGCGCGACGGCGCACCGGTGTTCGGCATGGGCATCGCGCCGACGGCCGCGGAAAAGCTCCTGGGCCGCACCGATGTCGCCATTACGGAATTGCGCGGCATGGCGATGCAGGGCCTGGTGCCACCCGACCAGCTCTCGGCGATCGCGATGGCGAAATCGATGGTGGGCTGGCATCAGCGCCACGGCTTTTGCGCCAATTGCGGCGTGCGCACCGCGATGAAGGACGGTGGCTGGAAGCGCGAGTGTCCGAGCTGCAAGGCCGAGCATTTTCCGCGCACCGATCCGGTCGTGATCATGCTGGTGGCGTCGGGCGACAAATGCCTGCTCGGCCGGCAGAAGCAATTCCCTCCCGGGATGTATTCCTGCCTCGCGGGCTTCGTCGAAGCCGCCGAGACCATCGAGGACGCGGTCCGGCGCGAGATTTTCGAGGAATCCGGGATCCGCTGCACCGACGTGAATTATTACATGACGCAGCCCTGGCCGTATCCGTCGTCGCTGATGATCGGATGCACAGCGCGCGCCACCAACGAGGACATCGTGGTCGACCGCACAGAGCTCGAGGATGCCCGCTGGTTCGACCGCGCCGAGGCGACGTTGATGATCAAGCGGCAGCATCCGGACGGCCTTGCCGGGCCGCATCCGTTCGCCATTGCCCATCATCTGCTCGGGAGCTGGCTGCAAGAGGGAAACGCCGGCGGCGCATAGCAGGGAACGGATCCGTGGGCCACCTCATTACCGAATATCGGCCTCGTCGGAGCGCGGGGCCGGCATGACGGGCCCTTCGATGAATTTTCACGCCAGCGCACCCAAGATCCCGCCGCGCATCCTGTGCATTGGAATGCCGGTGCGCGACCTGACATTTCGCGTCCGTGGTGTTCCCGCCCGCGGCTCCAAGGAAAACGCCACCCATTTCGAGGAAATCTGCGGCGGCAATGCGCTGAATGCCGCGATCGGTATCGTGCGACTTGGCGGCCGCGCCTCGGTCTGCGGGCCGATGGGCGATGCCCGCGAAGCACCGAGCCGGTACATCTTCGACAAACTCGCCCATGAAGGCATCGACACCAAGCACCTCGTGCACATGCCGGGCCTGGTGACGCCGATCTCGACCATCATGATCGACCCCAGCGGGGAACGCACCATCGTAACGTTTCGCGATCCGGAATTATGGAAAGTCCAGCTGCCCCACCCGGAGATGCTGCTGGAGGATTGTTCCGCGATCCTCACCGAGAGCCGCTGCGCGGAGTTCTGCACCGATCTTTGCGCCGAGGCGCGCCGGCGCGATATTCCCGTCATCGTCGACGTCGACCGCGCGATGTCGCTGCGGGAAGGGCTGCTGACCGCGTCCTCCCATCTGGTGTTTTCGAGCGAACCGCTGCAGGAGACGGCCGACGTCGCCGACGACGGCCTGGCGCTGAAAAAGATCGCCAAACTGACACCGTCGTTTCTGGCGGGCACGCGCGGGCCCCAAGGCACGATCTGGCTCGACGAGCACGGCCATTTGCAGGAGACTCCGGCCTTCCCCGTCCACACCGTCGACACGCTGGGTGCCGGCGACGTGTTCCACGGCGCCTTTGCGCTCGCCATCACCGAAAAACTGGAACTCCGCCAAGCCCTTCGCTTCGCCTCCGCAGCCGCGGCGCTGAAATGCACCCGGTTCGGCGGTGCCTTCGCTGCGCCGCAACGTGCTGAAGTTGAAAAGCTTTTGGATCAGAGCCGGGGAATCCGGCCGGCGCAGACCAGTCAATAGCGGCTTGCTTTAGAAGATTTTTCTATATATTAGGTAACTCACCTCAATATATGGAACTTTCTTCTCATGTCTGACCTAGCCGTTCAGCTTCCTGACGCCGGCCGCCGCCTCGATGCGATCGACCGCAAAATCCTGACCGTGCTGCAGGAGGACGCCTCCCTCTCCGTCGCCGAGATCGGGGACCGTGTCGGCCTGTCCTCGACCCCCTGCTGGAAGCGCATCCAGCGGCTCGAGGCCGACGGCGTGATCCTGCGTCGGGTCGCGCTGGTCGATCAGAACAAGATCGGGCTCGGAATTTCGGTCTTCGTTTCGGTGGAAAGCGCCGACCATTCCGAGGCCTGGCTGCGGAAGTTCGCCGACGCGGTCAGCGCCATGCCCGAAGTGATGGAATTTTACCGGATGGCCGGCGACGTCGATTACATGCTGCGCGTCGTCTGCGCCGACATGGCGAGCTATGACGTGTTCTACAAGAAGCTGATCAGCGCCGTGCCGCTGAAGAACGTCACCTCGCGTTTCGCCATGGAGAAGATCAAGTCGGTCACCGCGCTGCCGGTGCCGGCGGCGTAAAGCCGGTCGACTCCCGCGAACAAGCACCGTCCTCATCGCCCGCGAAAGCGGGCGATCCAGTATTTCAGAGGCGCCCGCGATTGAACCGATAGGCCGCGGCGTACTGGATGCCCCGCATGCGCGCGGCATGACGACGGACGATCGCCACCCGCGAAAGCGTGCCCCTCAGATCTTCTGATTATATTCGCCGACCTCGGGATGGGTTCGCAGCACAGAATCCATCGCTTCGAACATGTCGCGCATCCGCTGCTCCGCAACCGGGCTCTCGACCACGACCACCAGCTCCGGCTTGTTGGACGATGCCCGCACCAGACCCCAGCTGCCGTCCTCGACCGTGACGCGCACGCCGTTGACGGTGACGAGATCGCGGATCGGCTGGCCCGCCACCTTCTCGCCCTTGCTCTGCAGCGCCTCGAAATGCTTCACCACGGCTTCGACGACGCCGTATTTGGCCTCGTCGGCACAATGCGGCGACATGGTCGGCGACGACCAGGTTTTCGGCAGCGCGTCCTTCAGGTCTGCCATCGACTTGTCCGGCGCGCGATCCAGCATCTCGCAGATCGCGATCGCCGAGACCAGGCCGTCGTCATAGCCGCGGCCGAACGGCTCGTTGAAGAAGAAGTGGCCGGACTTCTCGAACCCCGCCAGCGCGCCCATCTCGTTGGTGCGGCGCTTCATGTAGGAATGCCCCGTCTTCCAATAGGCGGTTTTCGCGCCCTGCTTCTGCAGCACCGGATCGGTGACGAACAAGCCGGTCGACTTCACGTCGACGACGAATTGCGCATCCTTGTGGATCGCCGACATGTCGCGCGCCAGCATTACGCCGACCTTGTCGGCAAAGATCTCTTCGCCTGTATTGTCGACCACACCGCAGCGATCGCCATCGCCGTCGAAGCCAAGGCCGACGTCGGCCTTGTGCTCGAGCACCGCGTCGCGGATCGCGTGCAACATCTCCATGTCTTCGGGATTCGGATTGTATTTCGGAAAGGTGTGATCGAGTTCGGTGTCGAGCGGGATCACCTCGCAGCCGATCGCTTCCATAACCTGCGGCGCGAACGCGCCCGCCGTGCCGTTGCCACAGGCCACCACCACCTTCAGCTTGCGCTTCAGCTTCGGCCGTTTTGTCAGATCGGCGATGTAGCGCGCCGGAAAATTCTCGTGGAATTGATAGGAACCGCCGGCCCCGTTTCTGAAATCGGCGTTGAGCACGATCTCCTTCAGCCGCGTCATCTCGTCCGGCCCGAAGGTCAGCGGGCGATTTGCACCCATCTTGACGCCGGTCCAGCCATTGTCGTTATGCGACGCCGTCACCATCGCGACGCAGGGGACGTCGAGTTCGAATTGGGCGAAATAGGCCATCGGCGTCACAGCCAGCCCGATGTCATGCACCTTGCAGCCCGCCGCCATCAGGCCGGAGATCAGCGCATATTTGATCGAGGCCGAATAGCTGCGGAAATCGTGGGCGGTGACGATTTCCTGCTTAACTCCGAGTTCAGCGATCAGCGCGCCCAGCCCCATGCCGAGCGCCTGCACGCCCATCAAATTGATTTCCTTGTTGAACAGCCAGCGCGCGTCATATTCGCGAAAACCGGTGGGCTTCACCATCGGCTCGGATTCGAAGGCATAGGTATTCGGAACCAGCACGGATTTCGGCTTCGGAAACATTAAGACGGCCTCATGACAACGCGGGAAGATCAACGCCGCAGCCATAGCGAAAGCGCTGGCGCAGCGAAAGGCGGGATTGCCGGCTTCGTGGCTGATAATTGCGGCAGATTTGGTGGTGCAGGACGTTATCGCCGCGCTATCTGCTCGCTTCAGCGCGCAATTTCCTCCTCAACGACGAGCCTGAGGGGCGACAAAGCGCGCTGCACGGTCTCCCAGACAAGTTGAGCAGCAACATCTTCATAATCATGACGATAGACGTTTCCTGCTGAGGCCATCTGTTGCCACGAGATATTCGGATGCCGAGCCTTTAGCTCGGTCGGCAGACGTCGTGAGGCTTCGGATATGATCTCCAGACAACGAGTGACTGCATAAACAGTCCGTACGTCCGCCTTGAAGGCTTCGCGGTCCAAACCTTCGGCGAACCGCGTCGCCAAGTTAACGTGATGCAGGATATCGTGGAGTACGCCGTCCGTACGTTCAGAACGCATAGATCGCGTCAGCAGTCGCGGCTGGCCGGACGTAGGGTTTGAGGCCTTCGCGGTTTACAACATCGACAGGCGCATCAAAGAGCCCCGCGATATATTGTTTCAAGTCCACATAATCGAAAACGGTGATGCCAGCTTCCGGATCGATCTCGATCATAATATCGATATCGCTATCGCGCCGGTTGTCACCGCGGGCTAGCGAACCAAACAAGGCGGCATGCTTCACGCCACGCTGGCGCAAGGCATGTTCGGAACGTCGCAAGGTTTCGATAGCTTCGGAGCTGTTCATAAGCGGAGTATAGCACCTCGCCCTGCCCGCCGGGAGAGGCTGCCGGTGCAAAAACTCGTCGGCGAGCGCTGGCCCTATTGCTCCAGCACCAGCCTGCCGTTGGCATATTCGAAGCGCTTCAGCTTCGACAGGAACGACAGGCCGAGCAGGTTTTCCGAAAGCGCCTCGTCCGGCAGCACCATGGCGTCGACGTCGCGCACCACGACCCCATCGAGCTCGACCATGGCAAGCCGCGTGCGCGCCGCCTTGATGGTACCGTTCGCCGTCGTGACGGTGGCGTTGTAATCGCTGCGCGACGGACGCAGACCAAACCGCGCGGCGGATTTTTCGTTCAGCGCAACCAGCGAGGCGCCGGTGTCGACCATGAAGTTGATGCGCTGGCCATCGATGCGGCCGTCGGTCTGAAAATGGCCGCGGGCATCGCACGGAATGCTGAGGCTGCGAACGCCGGCCTGCGCCACCGTCCCGGCGGCGGCGCTGCGCGAAGCGGGGGTGGCCGAGGCAGCCGCCGGCGACATCTTGTCCGCCATCTGCGCCATGAAGGTGCCGATGCCGATCAGGAAGGCCGCGATGATCACGATGTTACGCATGACGCCACACCCGGTTCTATAGCGTTTTGGAGCGAAGCGGATACCGGTTCGCACGAAGAGAACGTGTCAAAAAAAGACTGGACCTGCCGATTTCACCACGCTGGCCGCCAAACCGCGACTAACGACGGCGGCCGAGGCCGCCATTTTGGCGAAAAGGATGAGTGAAGCGTTAACGCCTCACGTTCCCCGCGGCTTGACCCGCCGCGTCGGCAGCGCATTGGCCGGGTCTTCCGGCCAGGGATGCCGGGGATAGCGGCCGCGCAGGTCGGAGCGGACGGCGGCATAGCTGCCGCGCCAGAAACCCGGCAGATCGCGCGTCACCTGCACCGGCCGCTGCGCCGGCGAGAGCAGTTCGAGCACCAGCGGCACCGCGCCCTTGGCGATCGAGGGGTGAGTGTTGAGCCCGAACAACTCCTGCAGGCGGACGGCAATCGTCGGGCCCTGCTCGGCTTCATAATCGATCGCCAGCATGGTGCCGGTCGGCGCCTCGAAATGCGTCGGCGCCTCGCGCTCAAGCCGCGTGCGCAATTCCCAGGGCAGCAGCCCCATCAGCGCGTCCGACAAGTCGCCAGCCGAAAACTCCTTGAGCGACGTCTTGTCGTAGAGCGCCGGCACCAGCCATGCCTCGCGCGAAGCGGCGAGCGCGTCGTCGGACAGATCGGGCCAAGCGTCGCCTTCGGCCTTGCGCAGGAACATGACGCGGTCGCGCCATTGTTTCAGGGATTTCGACCAGGGCAGCTTGTCGAGGCCGGCCGCGGCCAGGCCATCGGCGAAGATTCGCGCCGTCTCGGCGGATGGCGACAGCGCCATCGGCGCTTCCGACAGCGTGATCGCATGCAGCGTTCGCTTGCGACGCGCGCGCAAGGCAAGCGCGCTGCGATCGAACGAGACTTCCTCTGCCGTATCGATGTGATCGGCAAAGCGCCGTTCGATCTCTTCCTGCGTGATCGGGGCCGCCAGCAGGATGCGGCCCTGCGCGGCGGTACCGGTCAATTCGGCGACCGCGATATAGGGCGTGCGCGCCAACGCCGAGGTTTGATCCACGGCGGCGCCGCGGCCGTTGGCGAGCACGAAGCTGCCATTGCCGCGGTTGCGCGCGACGCGATCCGGGAAGGCAAAGGCCAGCATGATGCCGGTGGATAGCTCGTCGTCAGGCGCGCGCAAATCTTTCGGCTCCCCTCCCCCTTGCGGGGAGGGGTTGGGGGTGGGGGTGGCCGCAGGAAAGACTGCCCGTGTGGCCCCCTCTCCCCGCCCCTCCCCCGCAAGGGGGGAGGGAGAAGAGAGACGCCCCTCCGTCGCGACTTGCGAAGCCCAGCGCTGCGCGAGGCTGCGCGCGCTCGAGGCGCGCTGCGAACGGTCGCGGCGAAACTGATCGAGCCTGGCATCGAGATCGACGCTGTCGCCGCCAAGCCCGCGCTCGGTTAGAACAGCGGCGATCTCCGCGGCCTCCGCCCCGGCACCGAGGCGCGCCGAATCCACGATCATGCGCGCCAGTCGCGGCGGCAGCGCCAGCGCGCGCAGGCGCTTTCCCTCCTCCGTGATCCGGCCGTCGGCGTCGAGCGCGCCGAGCTCTTCAAGCAGGCTCTTCGCTTCCTTCCAGGCTGGTGCCGGCGGCGGATCGAGAAAGGCGAGGCCTGCAGGATCGCTGACGCCCCATTGCGCGAGATCGAGCACCAGCGAGGAAAGATCGGCCGAAAGGATTTCCGGCTGGGTATAGGCCGGGAGCGAGGCGGTCTGCGGCTCGTCCCACAGCCGATAGCAGATCCCCGGCTCGGTACGGCCGGCGCGGCCGCGGCGCTGGTCGACGGCGGCGCGCGAGGCACGCACGGTCTCCAGCCGTGTCAGGCCGATATCAGGCTCGTAACGCGGCACTCGCGCCATGCCGGAATCGACGACGATACGGACCCCCTGAATGGTCAGCGAGGTCTCGGCAATCGAGGTCGCAAGCACGACCTTGCGACGCCCCTTCGGCGCCGGCGCGATGGCGCGGTCCTGCACGCTCGCCTCGAGCGCGCCGAACAGCGGCACAATCTCGATCGCGGCATCATGGATGCGCTCGCCGAGGAAATTCTGCGTGCGGCGGATTTCAGCCGCGCCCGGCAGGAACGCCAGCACCGAGCCGGGGTCTGCGCGCAATGCGGTCGCGATCGCATCCGCCATCTGCCGCTCCAGCGGAGCGTCCACCTTTCGCCCGAGATGGCGCGTCTCGACCGGAAAGGCGCGGCCCTCGCTGGCGACGACCGGCGCGTCCCCGAGCAGTCTTGCCACCCGCGCGCCGTCGAGTGTCGCCGACATCACGAGGATGCGCAGATCCTCGCGCAGACCGGTCTGGGCGTCGCGGGCAAGCGCGAGCCCGAGATCGGCGTCGAGCGAGCGCTCGTGAAATTCGTCGAACAATACCGCGGCGACGCCGTTCAGTTCGGGATCATCGAGGATCTGCCGCGAAAAGATTCCCTCGGTCACGACTTCGATGCGTGTAGCGCGCGACACCTTTGACCCAAAGCGGACGCGATAGCCGACGGTTTCGCCGACGCGCTCGCCAAGCGTCTGCGCCATGCGCTCGGCGCTGGCGCGCGCCGCGATCCGTCGCGGCTCCAGAACAATGATCTTCTTGTTTTTCGCCCAGGGCTCATCGAGCAGCGCGAGCGGCACCCGCGTGGTCTTGCCCGCGCCGGGAGGCGCGACCAGAACGGCGGCGTTGCCGTCATGAAGCGTGCGCGCCAGCTCGTCGAGTACCGCGTCGATCGGAAGGGGAGTGTCGAAGGTACGAGCCAATTCGTCGATCCGTTATCATCCGCGAAAGCGTGCGCTGGACGGCCGCCGCCCGTCGCCCATGCCGGTCATCGCGGTCTGCATGAAACAACTGCCTATGGTTAACGACCGTTCAGCTTTGCTGGCCGCGTCTTAGAGCATTTGGCCGCAAAGTGGAAAGCGGAACGCGGCGGAAAACCGGCATGTCATTTGAATGAATAAAGGAGAAAGCAACCGATCCGGCCGATGATGCGGCCGACCTTGCCGAAACAGGACACCAATGACACCAAACGGCACATCATCAGCGACCGGACGTCCCGCCGTCCGTACGGCTGGGCGCATCGACTGGGTAGATTACGCCAAGGGCATCTGCATCGTCATGGTCGTGATGATGCATTCGGTGCTTGGGGTCGAGAAGGCGGCTGACCAGACCGGCTTCATGCACCTGTTCGTCATGTTCGCGAAGCCGTTCCGGATGCCGGACTTCTTCCTGATTTCGGGTCTGTTCCTGTCGGTCGTGATCGACCGCGACTGGCGCACCTATCTCGACCGCAAGGTGGTGCATTTCGTCTATTTCTACGTGCTGTGGGTGACGATCCAGTTCGGCTTCAAGGCGCCGTCTTTGGCCGCCGAGTCGAGCTGGAGCCAGGTCGGGCTGCTTTACCTGGAGTCCTTCATCGAGCCGTTCGGCACCCTGTGGTTCATCTATCTGCTGCCGATCTTCTTCGTCGTCACCAAACTGGTCCGCGGCATCCCGCCGCTGGCGATCCTGGCCCTGGCTGCGGCGCTGGAGATGGCCCATGTATCGACCGGATGGACCGCGATCGACGAATTCTGCGCCCGCTTCGTCTATTTCTATTCCGGCTATCTGTTTGCGAGCTACGTCTTTGCGCTGTCGGATCGCGCGCGGGCAAGACCCGCGCTGGCGCTGATCGGATTGGGGTTGTGGGCGCTCATCAACGGCGGCCTGGTCGCATCGGGCTACAGCGAATGGCCGCTTGTCTCGCTCGCGCTGGGAGCAGCCGGTGCAAGCGCCATCATCGTGATGGGCACGCTTCTGGCAAAAATGCACTGGCTCAATTTCCTGCGCTATTGCGGCGAGCACTCGATCGTCATCTATCTCGCCTTCTTCCTGCCGATGGCGCTCACCCGGACGCTGCTGCTGCGCACCGGAGTGATCCCGGACATCGGGTTGATCTCGCTTGTCGTCACCATCGCCGGCGTCACCGGCGCGCTGGCGATCTGGCGCGTCGCACTGGCGCTGCACGCCGACTTCCTGTTCGAACGCCCCGAAGCCTTCTGGATCGCGCCGAGGAAACCGCGAGCGACGCTGCAGCCGGCGGAGTAGTCTGTCGTTGCCCGGCTTGACCGGGCAACCCAGTACGCCGCAGCCTCTCCGCACATGTCGACTGCTCTGGAATACTGGGTCGTCCGCTTTCGCGGATGATGACAGCGGGGATAGCTGTATGGGAACGCCAAAAATCATCCCTTAAGGCTGTCAATTCGCGGCAGAAATCCCTAAATTTCGGCCATGCCGAAAACCGCCCCGAAGACATCCGCAAAGACCTCCCCGAAACCCGTTGCCGCCAAGGCGCCCGCCAAAGGCGACCATGTGTTCCTGGTCGACGGTTCCTCCTACATCTTCCGCGCCTATCACGCGTTGCCGCCCTTGAACCGCAAATCCGACGGGCTGCAGGTCAATGCCGTGCTCGGCTTCTGCAACATGCTGTGGAAGCTTCTGCGCGACATGCCCGAGGATGACCGGCCGACGCATCTGGCGATCGTGTTCGACAAGTCCGAGATCACCTTCCGCAACAAGCTCTATCCCGATTACAAGGCGCACCGGCCGCCGGCGCCGGACGATCTGATCCCCCAATTCGCGCTGATCCGCGAGGCGGTACGCGCCTTCGACCTGCCCTGCCTTGAACAGGCCGGCTTCGAGGCGGACGATTTGATCGCGACCTATGCGCGGCAGGCCGGCGAGCGCGGCGCGACCACCACCATCGTTTCGTCCGACAAGGACCTGATGCAGCTCGTGACCGACAAGGTCACGATGTACGACACCATGAAGGACCGCCGTATCGGCATCCCCGAAGTGATCGAGAAATTCGGCGTGCCGCCCGAGAAGGTGGTCGAGGTGCAGGCGCTCGCGGGCGATTCGACCGACAACGTGCCGGGTGTGCCCGGCATCGGCATCAAGACTGCCGCGCAATTGATCATCGAATATGGCGACCTCGAGCAATTGTTGTTCCGGGCCGGCGAGATCAAGCAGCCGAAGCGGCGCGAGGCGCTGATCGAGAACGCCGAGAAGGCTCGGATATCAAGGCAACTCGTCCTGCTCGACGACAAGGTCGAGCTCGACGTGCCGCTCGACGATCTCGCGGTGCAGGAGCCCGATGCGCGCAAGCTGATCGCGTTCCTGAAGGCGATGGAGTTTTCCACCCTGACCCGCCGCGTCGCCGAATATTCCCAGATCGATCCGGCGGATGTCGAGCCGGATGCCGGAAACAAGAGTGGCGCCAGTGTTTTTGGTCCGCTGCCGGGTTCTGCGATCGAAGCTGATGCTCCCGTGCAAGACGGCGATCTCTTCGCAACGGGCAAGGCTCCCGCCCCGCCCTCCTCCGCAAACGGGAAAGCGAGCACGCCGAACAGGGCCGCCGACAAACAGGACAAGGCTGCGAGCCTGAAGGGCACACCGATTTCGCTGGCCGCCGCACGCGCCGAAGCCATCCGGAGGTTGCCGGTCGATCGCAGCAAATACCAGACCCTCCGCAGCCTCGGCGAACTCAACGCCTGGATCGCGCGGGTGCACGATGTCGGCCATTTTGCCATCGAAGCCAAGGCAAATTCGATCGACCCGATGCAGGCCGAGATCAGCGGCATCGCGCTGGCGCTGGCACCGAACGACGCCGCTTACGTTCCGCTCGCCCACAGGCAGTCCGGGGGCGGCGCCGGGCTGTTCGATTCCGGCCTCGCACCCGACCAGATCAAGACCGGCGATGCGCTCGAGGCATTGAAGCCGCTGTTGGAGTCGCAAGGCATCCTGAAGATCGGCTTCAACATCAAGTTCAACGCCGTGATGTTCGCGCAGGCCGGCATCACGGTCCGCAATTGCGACGACGCGCAGCTGATGTCCTATGCGCTCGACGCCGGACGTAACGCGCATGGGCTCGAGGCGCTTTCCGAGCGCTGGCTCGGGCACGCCATCATCAGCCACGGCGAATTGACCGGCAGCGGCAAGAACAAGCTTTCGTTCGACCAGGTCGCAATCGACAGGGCGACCGCCTATTCGGCCGAGGACGCCGACGTGATCCTGCGGCTGTGGCGCGTGCTCAAGCCGCGGCTGTCCGCCGAGCGCATGACCACGGTCTACGAGACGCTGGAACGACCGCTGGTCAGCGTGCTGGCGCGCATGGAGCGGCGCGGCATCTCGATCGACCGCCAGGTGCTGTCGCGGCTGTCGGGCGATTTCGCGCAGACTGCCGCGCGCGTCGAAGCCGAGCTTCAGGAGATCGCGGGCGAGCCGATCAATGTCGGCAGCCCCAAGCAGATCGGCGACATCCTGTTCGGCAAGATGGGGATTCCCGGCGGCACCAAGACCAAGACCGGCGCATGGTCGACCTCGGCGCAAATCCTCGACGAACTCGCCGAGCAGGGCCACGCCTTCCCGAAGAAGATTCTGGAGTGGCGGCAGGTCTCGAAACTGAAATCGACCTATACCGACGCGCTGCCGACCTACGTCAATCCGCAGACCCATCGCGTCCACACGACTTACGCGCTGGCGGCGACCACCACCGGGCGATTGTCGTCGAACGAGCCGAACCTCCAGAACATTCCGGTCCGCACCGAGGACGGCCGAAAGATCCGCCGCGCCTTCATTGCGACGCCCGGCCACAAGCTGGTATCGGCCGACTATTCGCAGATCGAATTGCGGCTGCTCGCGGAGATCGCGGACATTCCGGTGCTCAAGCAGGCGTTCCGCGACGGCCTCGACATTCACGCCATGACGGCATCCGAAATGTTCGGCGTGCCGATCAAGGACATGCCGGGCGAGGTGCGCCGGCGTGCCAAAGCGATCAATTTCGGCATCATCTACGGCATCTCGGCGTTCGGCCTCGCCAACCAGCTCGGCATCGCCCGCGAGGAAGCCTCCGCCTACATCAAGAAATATTTCGAGCGTTTTCCGGGGATCCGCGCCTACATGGACGAGACGCGGGATTTTTGCCGCAACCACGGCTATGTCACCACGCTGTTCGGTCGGAAATGCCATTACCCCGAGATCAAGACCAGCAATGCCTCGGTCCGCGCCTTCAACGAGCGCGCCGCGATCAACGCGCGATTGCAGGGCACCGCCGCCGATATCATCCGCCGCGCCATGATCCGGATGGAGGATGCGCTCGCCCAGAAAAAGCTCTCGGCGCAGATGCTGCTGCAGGTGCATGACGAACTGATCTTCGAGGTCCCGGACGACGAGGTGACCGCGACGCTGCCGGTGGTCCAGCACGTGATGCAGGACGCACCTTTCCCTGCCGTGGTGCTGTCGGTGCCGCTGCAGGTCGATGCGCGCGCGGCGAAAAATTGGGACGAGGCGCATTGAGCGCTTCGTCTTCTCGCCGAGAAATCCAGGCAGCGAGCCCGTTCGCGTGAGTTTTGCTGTCGCCGTTGCGGTGATAATGCTCCGAAATACCGGGCCAGCATCGGTGCAATATACAAAATGACATCACGGCGCGACGCACGTTAGAAAACGCACGCACATTCCTGCCGCGAGACCAAAACAATGCCCCATCTCTCCGCCCTGCTCGGTTTTGCCGTGATCTCCTTCGGCATGGTGCTGACGCCGGGGCCGAACATGATCTATTTGATCTCGCGCTCGATCACGCAAGGGCCCGCGGCCGGCATCGTGTCGCTCGGCGGCGTCGCGCTCGGTTTTGTGTTTTACATGCTATGCGCGGCGTTCGGCATTACCGCCCTGTTGTTCGCGGTGCCCTATGCCTATGACGCGCTGCGCTTTGCGGGCGCGGCCTATCTGCTGTGGCTGGCCTGGCAGGCGCTGAAGCCGAACGGCCGGTCGCCGTTCCAGGTGGAAAAGCTGAAAGTGGACGGGCCGCGCAAATTGTTCGCGATGGGCTTCGTCACCAATCTGCTGAACCCCAAGGTCGCGATGCTCTACCTGGCGCTACTGCCGCAATTCATCGATCCGGCCTCCGGCAGCGTACTGACGCAGTCGCTGGCGCTCGGCTCGATCCAGATCGCCATCAGCGTCAGTGTCAACGCGATAATCGCGCTCGCCGCCGGCTCGATCGCGCTGTTCCTCGGCGCCCGGCCGACCTGGCTGCTGGTGCAGCGCTGGCTGATGGGCACCGTGCTCGCGGGGCTGGCGATGAAGATGGCGTTCGAGGCGCGACGGGCGTGACCTCCTTACCTCGCCCCACTTGCGGGGAGAGGTCGAAATTCAAGCGCAGCTTGAATTTCGGGTGAGGGGGAGTCACCGCGAGCTCAATGCTCACCGTGTTTGCGGCGCGAGCCCCTCACCCCGACCCTCTCCCCGCAAGAGCGGGGCGAGGGAGAACCCCGCTCAATCCAGCTTCGCTTCCATGCCGCGCTTCACTCCAGGACGCGCCATCAGCGCGTTGTACCAGCGCTGGACGTGCCGGAAATCTGATAGCTCCACCTTGTGGCGCGGGTGACGCCACGCCCAGCCGAGGATGGCAAAATCGGCGACCGACAGATCGCCGGCGACGAACTCGTGGGTGGCAAGGCGGCGATCCAGCACCCCATAGAGCCTTCGCGTCTCCGCCATGAAGCGCTTCAGCCCATAGGCGCGCTCCTGCTCGTTCTCCAGCGCGATGAAGTGATGTACCTGGCCCGGCATCGGGCCGAAACCGCCCATCTGCCACATCAGCCACTCATAGACAGGGATCCGCTCGATCAGCGGTTTCGGCAGGAATTTCCCGGTTTTTTCGCCGAGATAGAGCAGGATCGCCCCTGACTCGAACACGCTGACCCGCTTGCCGTCAGGCCCGTTCGGATCGACGATCGCTGGGATCTTGTTGTTCGGGCTGATCTCAAGGAACGCGGGTGCCATCTGGTCGCCCTTGGTGATGTTCACCGGAATCACCTTGTAGGGCAGCCCCATCTCCTCCAGCGCGACCGAGATCTTGCGGCCGTTCGGCGTGTTCCAGGTGTGCAGTTCAATGGTCATTTCCGGCGTCCCCCAATAAATGCTTGGGTTTCCCGTAGCGCGGAACCTGCGGGCGGTACAACCGGCCTTTCCGAATGTCGTCCCTGCGCGCGGAAGGCGCCTTGTTGACGGGGCAACTCCGCTCTGGAATGTGGCTGAAACCGCCGATAGATTGCCGCCCGCCTCAAACCTTCGGGAAAACACCTTGTCCAAATCAGCGTCCCGTGCCCGCCTCGCCGAGATCATCCGCAAACGTTCGTTCGGGCGCGGCGAGATCACACTGGCGTCCGGGCGCAAGAGCGACTTCTATTTCAACCTCAAGCCGACCATGCTCGATCCCGAAGGCGCGACGCTGTTGGCCGAACTGACCTACGAGGCACTGAAGGACGATCGTCTCGACTTCGTCGGTGGGCTGGAAATGGGCGCGGTGCCGCTGGCCGGCGCGATCGCGCAGCTCTCCTGGATCAAGGGCCATCCGATCGCCGCGTTCTTCGTGCGCAAGAAGCCGAAGGAGCACGGGGCGCGGCTTGCGGTGGAGGGCCTCGCCAAGGGCGAGAGCCTTCAGGGAAAGCGCATCGTCATCGTCGAGGACGTCACCACGACCGGCGGCTCGGCATTGAAGGCGGTCGAAGCCGTGCGCGACGCCGGTGGCGAGGTCGTGCTGGTGTTCACCATGGTCGACCGCGAAGAAGGCGCGACCGAAACGTTTGCCGAGGCGGGGCTCGAATTCCGCGCGCTCTACAAGGCCGGTGAATTTTTGAAGGATTGACATCTTCTCCCTCGCCCCGCGCTTGCGGGGAGAGGGTTGGGGTGAGGGGCTGCCTCCGCGAATTCAACAGGAGCGATTGCGGCGAGACCCCTCACCCGGATCGCAAGGGCGATCCGATCTCTCGCCGCAAGCGCGGGGTGAGGTGAAGGAAGCGCCCGCCGGTCACCGCTCATTTACCATACCGCATTATGGTTACTCACGCCGGGGCGCGCTTCGCCTCGAAGTGATCAGCTGCGTTGGGTGGAGTGTGCGTTGCATACAGAGTTGATTGACCGGCGCGTGCGGCGCTGCGTGATGCTTGTTGCCGCAACGCTTGCAGGCTCGCTTGCCCTTGTGCCGAGCCAGGTTTCCGCCGAAGGGCTGTTCGATGCCCTGTTCGGCGGCGCGCAGAAGCAGCAGGCGCGACAAGCCTCGCCGCTGGCCAATTTCTTTGCCGATCCATTTGGCCTCAACCAGCAGCAACAGCCTGCATCAGCGCCGCGCGTCGCCGGTTCCGGACCCGCTTTCTGCGTCCGCAGCTGCGACGGCAAATATTTCCCGCTGACCATGCGCGGCAACGCCACGCCGGTCCAGATCTGCCAGGCGTTCTGCCCGGCCAGCGCGACCAAAGTGTTCTACGGCGGCACCATCGACGGCGCAGCTTCCAGCACCGGCGAGCGCTATGCAGATAGCGAAAACGCCTTCGCCTACCGCAAGGCGCTGCGTGCCGACTGCACCTGCAACGGACGCGATCCTGCCGGCCTCGCGCCGGTCGATCTCACGCTCGACACCTCGCTGCGCTCCGGCGACGTGATCGCCACCACCGATGGGCTGGTCGCCTATACCGGCGTCCGCATCGGCGCCGGCCAGACCGCCGAATTCACGCCCGTTGCTTCCTATCCCGGCCTCACCGCCGACGTCCGCGCGCGGCTGGGCGAGATGAAGGTCGCGCCTGCCAGCCCGGACAAGGTGGCGGATGCGCCGCTGCTTGAGACCGGCCGCGACGTCGCGACGCCGGGCTCGGTGGTGCCGAAGACAATGTCGCCGAAGGCGAAGCGCGCGGAAGTGAATTAAATTAGTCTACCGCCCGACGATGACGCCGATGACGTTCGGCGCCATCCGGTATTTTTCCTCGATCGCCGCGCGCGCGGCGGCGCGGTTTTCCGGTGTCAGCAGGCCGCGCGTCTCGGCGAGGATCATCCAGCAATAGCCCCACCAGTCCGTCAGCATGCCCTGGTCGTCGACGAGGTCATAACCCTGCTCGGCTGCGAAGATGCGCGCATGCGCCTCGTCGAGCGAATCGAGGAAGGCGTGATCCTCGTTGGAAAACAGCTCGTCGCTGAAATCGTCGGTGGTGTACCCCCACACCGACAGGCAGACCGCGTTGAACTCGCGGTCGATCTGGTCGTCATCAATGACCTGCCGGCGCGAGGCCTGATGCAGGCGCGACAGCGAGCGGGCGAAATCGGCGATGCGGGTGAGCGCGAATTGATCAAAGGCGATGGTGGACATGTAGTCCTCGCAAGTTCGGACAGACCATAGATGTTGTATCGGCACGGCGCCGAATCACAATGATATATCAAAGACTTGCTAAAATGTTCTTAATTTGTTCCGATGCACCCATCCACCGTCGTCCTGGCGAAAGCCAGGACCCATTGCCACCGCCTGAGGTTTTCTTGCGCGCTTGGGCCGCCCCATGAATCGCCGCGACCACCTACTACGTTTACATCCTCGCAAGCCGCCACCACGGAACGCTGTACATCGGCGTCACCAACGACATTCGCACGCGGCTTGAACACCATCGCTCCGGACGAGGCTCCAAGTTCGTGAAGAAGTA
Source organism: uncultured Alphaproteobacteria bacterium (assembly GCA_963786115.1). GTDB lineage: Bacteria > Pseudomonadota > Alphaproteobacteria > Rhizobiales > Xanthobacteraceae > Bradyrhizobium. Next base: position 24,427 of record CAWAYC010000046.1, on the reverse strand, counting down.
CGGAGTGTTCCGCCTCGTTCACGTTGAAACGTTTGCAACGCCTCAAGAAGCCATCGCGCGCGAGAAGCAATTGAAGTTCTGGAAGCGCGATTGGAAGATCAAGCTGATCGAGGTGGACAATCCCGATTGGAACGACCGCTCGGGCCTCATTTGAGAGTTGGGGGTAATGGGTCCTGGCTTTCGCCAGGACGACGACCAGAGCGTTGGCCCCCTCACATCGCCGACAGCAGCTTGCCCCCGCAGTGAACAGCACGGCAGCAGCGATCTCGATCACCAGTCTGATGGCCGCTCTTCTGGCTGTCGGATGTCCACCGCCATCATATCACCAAAAAATACCGCAAATCCCCCGAAATTCGGTCCGGTCCTTGCATAAAATCATACCAGCGCAGCGCACAACAATCGCTTGGGCGGTTTCGATCCCGGTGCAAGGCGCGTATCATTCAGGTTAGTCCCACTGCCAGGATTGAGGCATTGCAAGAAGCTTTCTCAGGGAACCACCCCGCACTCAATGCGCCGATTGATGAATTGGCGCTGACCGAGATCAAGGGCGCGATCCTTGCCAAGCTGCGGCTCGCGATCGGCAAGGACGCCGGCATGGCGACGCGGCGCGACTGGTACAAGGCCGCGGCGCTGGCGCTGCGCGACCGTATCGTGCACCGCGGGCTCACCACCGAAAAGGAAAGCTACGACGCCGGATCCAAGCGCGTCTATTATCTCTCGCTCGAATTCCTGATCGGCCGCCTGTTCACCGATGCGCTCAACAACATGGGCCTGCTGCCGGTGTTCGAGGCCGCGCTCGGCGATCTCGGCGTCGACTTGTCGGACTTGCGCAAATGCGAGCCGGACGCAGCGCTGGGCAATGGCGGTCTCGGCCGGCTCGCCGCCTGCTTCATGGAGAGCATGGCGACGCTGGCGATCCCCGCGATCGGCTACGGCATCCGCTACGATTTCGGCCTGTTCCGCCAGATCATCTCGCACGGCTGGCAGCAGGAATATCCCGACGAATGGCTCGGCTTCGGCAATCCCTGGGAATTCCAGCGGCCGGAGGTGGTCTACCACGTGCATTTCGGCGGCCATGTCGAGCACGTCGACGACCGCGGCCGCGATCGTGCCACCTGGCGTCCTTCGGAAACGGTAGAGGCGATGGCCTACGACACCCCGATCGTGGGTTGGCGCGGCCAGCGCGTCAACGCGCTGCGGCTGTGGTCGGCGCACTCGCCGGATCCGCTCCGGCTCGATGTCTTCAACACCGGCGACTATGTCTCGGCCAGCGCCGAACAGGCGCGCGCCGAGGCGATCTGCAAATTCCTCTATCCCAACGATGAAAGCGCTGCGGGGCGCGAATTGCGGCTGCGCCAGGAATATTTCTTCGTCTCCGCTTCGCTGCAGGATCTGGTCAAGCGGCATCTCTCCGCCGACGGCCAGTTGCGCAGCCTCGCGAGCAAGGCCGCGGTGCAGCTCAACGACACCCATCCGAGCCTCGCCGTCGCCGAACTGATGCGGATCCTGGTCGACCTGCACAATTTCCGCTGGGAAGAGGCGTGGAAGATCACGGTCGCCACGCTGTCCTACACCAACCACACGCTGCTGCCGGAAGCGCTCGAAACCTGGCCGGTCGAATTGTTCGAGCGGCTGTTGCCGCGCCATCTCGAAATCATCTACCGCATCAACGTCCAGCACCTCGCGCTCGCCGACGAACGCTGTCCCGGCGACGTCGAATTCCGCGCCTCGGTGTCATTGATCGACGAAAAGTCCGGCCGCCGGGTGCGGATGGGACAACTGGCCTTCGTCGGCTCGCACCGCATCAACGGCGTCTCCGCAATGCATTCCGACCTGATGAAGGAGACCGTGTTCCACGACCTCCATCATCTCTATCCCTCGCGCATCACCAACAAGACCAACGGCATCACCTTCCGCCGCTGGCTGATGCTGGCCAACCCGAAACTCACCGGCTTGCTGCGCGAAGTCTGCGGCGAGGCCGTGCTCGACGATTTCTCGCTGTTCGAGCGGCTGGAGGCACATGCCAGCGACAACGCCTTCCAGCAGCAATTCCGCGACGTCAAGCACCACAACAAGCTGGCGCTGGCGAAGCTGGTCGGCGAACGCAACGGCATCATGGTCGATCCGTCGGCGCTGTTCGACGTCCAGATCAAGCGCATCCACGAATACAAGCGGCAGCTGCTCAATATCGTCGAGACGATCGCGCTGTACCAGGCGATGAAGGACGAGCCGCAGCGCGACTGGGTGCCGCGGGTGAAGATCTTCGCCGGCAAGGCGGCGGCGAGCTATCGTTACGCCAAGCTGATCATCAAGCTGATCAACGACGTTGCCAACATCGTCAACAACGATCCCGAAATCGCCGGGCGGCTGAAGATCGTCTTCCTCGCCGACTATAATGTCAGCCTCGCTGAAGTGATCATTCCGGCCGCCGATCTCTCCGAGCAGATCTCGACTGCCGGCATGGAAGCATCCGGCACCGGAAACATGAAGCTGGCGCTCAACGGCGCGCTGACCATTGGCACGCTGGACGGCGCCAACATCGAAATCCGCGACAAGGTCGGGATTGAAAACATCGCGATCTTCGGCATGGAAGCCGGCGACGTCATGGTCCGGCGCAAGCAGGGGCTGGATGCCACCGACGTGATCCGCCGCTCGCCGCGGTTGGGCCGCGCCATCACCGCGATCGAGAGCGGCGCGTTCTCGCCCGACGATCCCGCCCGCTTCGCCTCGATCGGGCATGCGCTGCGCTATCTCGACCATTACATGGTCTCTGCCGATTTCGATTCCTATTACGATGCCCAGCGCGGCATCGACGCGCGCTGGCAGGTGGCGCCGGCCTGGACGCGCGCCTCCATCCTCAACGTCGCGCGGATGCCGTGGTTCTCCTCCGACCGCGCCATCCGCGAATATGCCGAGGATATCTGGAACGTGCCGGTCAAGCCGACCTCCCCGCGCGCGGTACCGGAAGCCGGCGCCCAGCGCGGGGGAAAGCGCTGAACCATCCACCCTCGTCATGCCCGGGCAAAAGCGCGAAGCGCGTCTTCGCGCTAGATGACCCAAGGCATCCAAGTCTAACAGTCGAGCCGCAAGATAAGACGTGGATGGCCGGGACCGGCCATGACGGAGAGAGGGCATTACCTCCGGCATCTTTGAATTCGGCAAGAGAGCCGCGATACTGCGCGGGCAATCCTAGGGAACATTCATGCTCACCAAAACTCCACACCTCTTCGACGACGCCACTACCGTTACCGCCGGCGACAGCCGCTGGCAGGGGCGGACCAGCGATGATTACTGGGCCTTTGTCGGCCCGTTCGGCGGCGCGACGGCGGCGACCATTTTGCGGGCGCTGATCGATCATCCCCAGCGCGCGGGCGATCCGCTGGCGCTCACCGTCAACTACTGCGCGCCCGTCGCGCAAGGGGCGTTCGATCTCGACGTCCGCCTGGTCAAGGCCAACCGCTCGAGCCAGCATTGGTGCGTGGAAATGACGCAGGGCGGCGGTGACGTAGCGACGCTGGCGACCGCTGTTTTCGCTGAGCGCCGCCCCTCCTGGGACCACCAGCAGGCGAGCTTTCCGGGCGCGACGCCGTTCGAGCAGACCCTCCCCTATCCCAGTCTCGCCATGTCCTGGGTCAAGCAATATGATTTTCGCTTCGTCGAGGGCGAACCGAAATTCGGCGGCGCGCCCGCGACGACACCGTCGAATGCCTACTCCAAGCTGTGGATCAGCGACCGCAAGCCGCGAAAGATCGATTCGCTGTCGCTGACGTCGATGTCGGACGCGTTCTTCGGCCGCATCTTTCACGCGCGGCACCAACTGGTGCCATTCGGCACGGTGTCGCTGACGACCTATTTCCACGTCGACGCCGCCGATCTTGCCGCCGAGGATATCACTCGCGTGCTGGCTGTGGCGGATGCAAAAATCTTCCACAAGAGCTACGGCGACCAGAATGGCGAATTGTGGTCGCCCTCGGGCCGCCTGCTCGCCACCACGACGCAGATCGCCTATTTCAAGGCTTGAGGGAACATAGGGACGGCATGCTGTAGGGTAGGCAAAGGCGCGCTTTGCGCCGTGCCCACCATCTGTCCACATGTTACGTTGGATGGTGGGCACGCTTCGCTTTGCCCACCCTACATTTCCTAAGGTCGCGCCCGATGACAGACGTCCCGGCAACTCCGCGTATCGCCCTGCTCGGCGTCCCCATCGAAATCGGCGCGTCGCAGGCCGGCACGCTGATGGGGCCGGCGGCGTTGCGTACCGCGGGTATCGCGCGCCTGCTCGAGCAAATGGGAATTAGCGTCGAGGACCACGGCGATCTCGCGATTCCGGGCGTGACTTCGGACGGCACGGCACCGGCCAATGCCAAATTCTATGACGAGGTCAAAACCTGGATTCGCGCGCTCAGCGAGCGTGCGTTCTGGCTGGCCTCTTCCGGCGCCGTCCCGATCTTCATGGGCGGCGACCACTCGTTGTCGATGGGGTCGGTGAACGGCGTGGCGCGCTACTGGCAGCAGAAGGGCCAGCCGCTTTTCGTGCTGTGGCTCGATGCCCATGCCGATTACAATACGCCGGAGACGACGGTCACCGGCAACATGCATGGCATGTCCGCGGCGTTCCTGTGCGGCGAGCCCGGGCTCGATGGTCTCCTCGGCGGGCTGCCGCGCGCCTCGATCGGTCCCGACCAGCTCGATCTGTTCGGGGTCCGCTCGATTGATCCGCTCGAGAAGAAACTGGTCCGCGACCGCCGCGTCGCGATCGCCGACATGCGCGCGATCGACGAGTTCGGCGTCGGCGTGCTGATCCGCAAAGTGATCGAACGGGTCAGGGCGCGGAACGGCGTGCTGCATGTCAGCTTCGACGTCGATTTTCTCGATCCCGCGGTCGCGCCCGGCGTCGGCACCACGGTCCCGGGCGGCGCCACCTACCGCGAGGCGCATCTGATCATGGAGCTCCTGCACGATTCCGGATTGGTGCGCTCGCTCGACATCGTCGAACTCAACCCTTTCCTCGACGAACGCGGCCGCACCGCGCGGGTCGCGGTGGAATTGATCGGCAGCCTGTTCGGCCAGCAGATCAGCGATCGCCCGACGCCGAGCAACGCAGTATTGCCGGACTGAGGCTCCCGATGACGGGCCATCAGGACACAATCGTCGCGGCAGCCGCTGTCTTCGGGCGAACCGGCAACAGCAGATAGTGCACGCCGTTCTGCTGGGCTTTCGGGAAACGGCCGGCGCGAATATTCACCTGGATCGAAGGCAATAGCAGTGTCGGCGCGGAAAGCGTTGCATCGCGAGCCTTGCGCTTCGCCACGAACGCGGCCTCTGTGACCCCGCCCTTCAGATGGACATTGCCATCGCGCTCCTCGCGCACGGTGGTTTCCCAGGCGTAGGTGTCGCGGCCCGGCGCCTTGTAGTCGTGGCACATGAAAAGCCGCGTCTCCGGCGGCAGCGCGAGCAGCCGCTGGATCGAACGATAGAGCTGCGCGGCGTCGCCGCCCGGAAAATCGGCGCGCGCGGTGCCGTAGTCCGGCATGAACAGCGTATCGCCGACGAACACGGCATCGCCGAACTTGTAGCAAATATCGGCCGGCGTATGGCCGGGCGTGTGCATCACCTCGACAGTAAGCTCACCGATGCGGAACGTCTCGCCATCGGCAAACAGATGGTCAAAGTCACTGCCATCGGTGCGCAGGTCTTCGGCGTTGAATACCGGGCGGAAGATCCGCTGCACGTCCTTGATGTGCTCCCCGATTCCGATCCTGGCACCCGTTTTGGACTTGATGTAGGGCGCGCCGGACAGGTGGTCGGCATGCGCGTGGGTCTCCAGCGCCCATTCGATCGTGAGCCCCTGCTGTCGCGCGGCGGCAAGAATGGCTTCCACCGAACGCACGTCGACCGTTCCATCGCGATGGTCGAAATCCAGCACGGGATCGATCACCGCGGCGCGGTGCGTCACGGGATCGGCGACCAGATAGCTGATGGTGTTGGTGGGCTCGTCGAAGAACGCCGTGATGGCGGGAAGGGGTGCTTGGGACATGGTCGAACTCCTGAAGTGGATCGCTGTTGACAAATATATTAGCCATTGCTAAATTAGCAATGTCTAATTTACGAGGGCGCGATGCCACAGGCCCAAACGACGAACATTGAGGACTTCGCGGCCAACGCGATGGAGGTCGCAGATCTCCTGCGCACGCTCGGCAACGAGCGGCGGCTGATGATCCTCTGCAAACTGGTGGAAGCCGGCGAGATGAACGTCGGCGCGCTGGTCGACGCGGTCGGCCTCAGCCAGTCGGCGCTGTCGCAGCATCTGGCAAAGATGCGCGACGAGAACATCGTGACCTTTCGCCGCGACGGCCAGACCCTCTGGTACCGCATCGCCGATCCCCGCATCGAGCAACTGATGGCGGAACTGCACCGCCTGTATTGCCGCAGCACACCTTCAACTTGACGCAACGACCACGGAGTTCAACCATGTCCCTTGCTCACATCTCGCCCGCCAAGGCGAAGGAATTAATCGATCGCGGCGCCGTCCTCGTCGACATCAGGGAGTTTGACGAACATGTACGCCGCAAAATTCCCGGCGCGCGCCATGCGCCGTTGTCGCAGCTGGACAAGCTCGAAATCGGAACGGACGCAAAGACAAAGACGGTGATTTTCCATTGCCGTACCGGCAACCGCACTGCCAGCAATGCCGATCGCCTGACGCAATGCACCGATTGCGACGCCTACATTCTCGACGGCGGGATCGATGCCTGGAAGAGCACCGGACTCCCGGTGATCGAGAGCAAGGGCCAGCCGATCGAAATCATGCGACAGGTCCAGATCACCGCCGGCTCGCTGGTGTTCGCGGGCACCGTCCTCGGCCTGCTGGTTCATCCCGGCTTCTATGCGCTTGCGGCGTTCGTCGGAGCCGGGCTGGTTTTCGCCGGCGCCAGCGGCTCCTGCATGATGGCGCGGCTGTTGGCATTCGCGCCATGGAACCGGCGCGCCGCAAAAGCCGCCACCGCTTAAGCGAATGCCTGCGATGCTGCTCACTGTCGCCGACATTGCGACGATCCTGTCAGGCGCCGCCGTCGGATTCGTTCTCGCGCTGGTCGGCGGCGGCGGGTCTATTCTCGCTGTGCCGCTCCTGGTCTATGGCGTCGGCGTCGCCTCGCCGCATGTGGCGATCGGCACCAGCGCGCTCGCGGTGGCGATCAGCGCCTTCGCCAACATGATCGCACATTGGAAGGCCGGCAACGTGCGCTGGCCATGTGCGATCGTGTTTTCGATCGCAGGCGTCGCTGGAGCATTTGCCGGCTCCTCGGTCGCCAAGCAACTCGACGGCGCAAAGTTACTCATCCTGTTCGGAATGTTGATGATCGCGATAGGCGCGCTGATGCTGAAGAAGCGCGCCGGCGGCGGTGATCCTTCGATCCGTCTGACGCCAGCAACCGCGCCTCGACTGCTGCCGATGCTTGCTGGCACCGGCCTCGCGGTAGGCCTGCTCGCCGGGTTCTTCGGGATCGGCGGCGGCTTTCTGATTGTGCCGGGGCTGATGCTGGCGACCGGCATGCCCCTGATCTACGCGATCGGCACCTCGCTGGTGGCCGTCGTCGCCTTTGGCGCGTCGACCGCTGCGAGCTACGCCATGTCGAACCTGATCGATTGGTGGCTGGCCGGGCTGTTCATCGCCGGCGGCTTCCTCGGCGGGATCGCCGGCATGGCATCAGGCAAGATGATCGGTCCGCAGGGCAGAGTCTTGCAGTCGGCCTTTGCCGGCATCGTCATTCTCGCCGGAGGCTATGTCTGCGTCCGCGGCGCGCTGGCGTTGCTGTAGATGGCGTGACACGCGGTTCGCGGCCCATCGAACCAGTCTGCGGAAACAGAAAGGGCGGCTCACGGAGCCGCCCTTCAGCACTAAAACACTTGTCGGCGTCACTCCGCCGCGAGCTTCACTTCCGGCGCAGCGGCGCGGACATCGGCATCGACCTGCGCTTCGAACTTGGCAAAGTTCTTCTGGAACATGCCGACCAGCGCGCGGGCGGTCTTGTCGAACTCGTCCTTGTCCTTCCAGGTGTTGACCGGGTTGAGGATTTCGCTCGGTACGCCCGGCAGTGCCGTCGGCACGGCAAAGCCGAAATATTTGTCGGTGCGGAATTCGACGTTGCGCAACGAACCGTCGAGCGCGGCGGTGAGCAACGCGCGGGTCACCTTGATCGGCATGCGGCTGCCCGTGCCGTATTTGCCGCCGGTCCAGCCGGTATTGACCAGCCAGCAGTCGACACCGTGCTCTGCGATCAGATCGCGCAGCATGTTGCCGTAGACGGACGGATCGAGCGGCAGGAACGGCGAGCCGAAGCAGGTCGAGAATTCCGGTTGCGGCTCGTTGCCCAGGCCGCGCTCGGTGCCCGCGACCTTCGCGGTGTATCCCGACAGGAAGTGATACATCGCCTGCGCCGGCGAGAGTTTTGCGATCGGCGGCATCACGCCGAACGCATCGGCGGCCAGCATCACCACGTTCTTCGGTTGCGGCGCACGGCCGCTGCGCGAGGCGTTCGGAATAAAGTCGAGCGGGTAGGCCGAGCGGGTATTCTCGGTCTTGGAGCCGTCATCGAAATCCGGCTCCCGCGTGTCCTCGTCGAGCACCACGTTCTCCAGCACCGAGCCAAAACGCTTGCTGGCGGCGTAGATCTCGGGTTCCGCTTCCTTCGACAGCTTGATGCATTTGGCGTAGCAGCCGCCTTCGAAATTGAAGACGCCGTCGCGGCCCCAGCCGTGCTCGTCGTCGCCGATCAGCGTGCGCTTCGGGTCGGCCGAAAGCGTGGTCTTGCCGGTTCCGGAGAGGCCGAAGAAGATCGCGGTATCTCCCTTCGGCCCGACATTGGCCGAGCAGTGCATCGGCATCACGCCCTTTTCGGGCAGGTAATAGTTCAGCGTCGTGAACACCGACTTCTTCATCTCGCCGGCATAATAAGACCCGCCGATCAGGACGATCTTGCGGGCGAAATCGATCGCGACGACGTTTTCCGAGCGCACGCCGTGACGTTTGGGATCGGCGCGAAAGCTCGGCATGTCGATGATGGTGAGCTCGGGCACGAAGGTCGAGAGCTCGATCGCCTCGGGCCGGATCAGCAGCGTGCGGATGAACAGCGAGTGCCAGGCAAGTTCGGTGAACACCCGGGTCTTGATGCTGAAGCTGGGATCGGCGCCGCCGTAGAGGTCCTGCGCGAACAGCTTCTTGCCTTCGGCGTGCTTGAGAAAATCCTGGTACAGCACTTCGAACTGGTCAGCGGTGATCGACTGGTTGCCGGCCCACCACATCTTCTTGTCGGTGGTCGCGTCGCGGACGGTAAACTTGTCCTTGGGACTGCGGCCCGTGAATTCGCCGGTATCCGCACAGAGCGCGCCGTCGGCGGACAGCACGGCTTCACCCGCCGCCAATGCGTACTGATAGAGCTGCGGCGCGCCGAGATTCCAATGCACCCCTTTGAGATTTTTTAAGCCGAATTTGTCGGCACCAAAGGCACCGTTATGCACGCCTGTCTCTTGCACGAAGAACCTCCTCGAACCCGCGTATCCCGTTTGCGCGAATGCCGCGAAACGCGCTCCTGTCGCGGTGAACCTTTGAACGATAATATAGCCTTCCGGCCCCGGTCCGGCGACCTAATAGTGAGGAACGGCGGCCTTGCCAAGCTCGTGCGAAAGATTACGTCACCGCATTGCACAATTAATGCCATTGAGCGGGCACTACCCTCAGTCGGCGCGACTGAGTTCCACAACTTTGGCCCTGAGTGCCGACGCATTCCCTTTTTGCGCTGAGGATAACGCGGTGAAACAGGCGGTGGCCGTGGGTACCGGCCACACCGAGAGGACCCATCGACTGCGAGATTTCATGGCGCCGACTGCGTCGCGGTGACAACAACCTTCGGCGCCTGTTCAAACGCCCGCTTTCGTTCATCCCTCAGCCGCTGATCTGCTATGCCTTGGCGCGCGCTTCGCCGGCCAGCCGGACCAGCATCTTGCGCAGTTCCGTGCTGGTGGTGACCCGCTCCGGAAAATCCAGCCGCAGGCTTTTGTTGCCGGCCTGCATGTCCAGGCCATCGGGGTCGCAGCCGGTACAGCGCCAGTCGGAGCCGTCGGCGCCGAGCAGCCTGGTCGCGTAGAGATTCATTGCGTCGCGGTGATCTTCGTTCATGTGCTCGACCGCACCCGCTTCAGCCTCCAGCAGCCCCTCGGCGCCGCCGAGATCGGACAGGAACTGCTCCGGCTGGAGATCGATGATGCGGCCGAAGCCGGCAACCAGATGGGTGCCCGACGGGCGGATCCGGAAGAAGGAAAAATCCTTAAAATCCACAAAGGTTTCCGCGGACGGATGGGCGCTGAGATAGCGCCGTCGGAAGATTGCTGCGTCATTCTGGGACACCTCTTCGGCCCGCCCCGCCAGCATGATCCGAGCCCCCTCCAGCGGATCGCCCTCGGCCCGCTCATCCAGCATCAGCGAGACCCGGGAATCGGCCAGAATGTTGCGGGTATGCAGCGCCAATCGGGAGATCAGCAGGATTGGAGAGCCGTCAGGATGGCTGGCCACATTGACCAGCGAACAATAGGGATCGCCGCTGCCGGCCATCAGCGTCGCCAGCGCGCCCTGCCGGCTGCGTCGGAGCAGCGAGCGGGCTAGCCTTGCGGGGTCGAAATCGGCAGTCGGTTGCATCGGGATTCTCCAGCCATGTTGTTGCAGAACGGGCCTTTTTCGGGCTAAAGAGAAGTCTGTATCGGCTGGGGCGCTCCGTTCGTCGACGCCTTTTGCGGAACTCGGTCACACTTCAGCCCAGCTTGCATTGCTCGTTGACCTCGTTCGTAGCCCATTTATACGGCGCATCACCGGATCGCCCGCCGTTTAAGCCACTCACAAGCTGAAAGCAGGCACATGCCCACAATCGCTTTGGTCGACGACGACCGCAACATTCTCACCTCCGTCTCGATCGCGCTCGAAGCCGAAGGCTATCGCATCATGACCTACACGGATGGTGCGTCGGCGCTTGATGGCTTCCGCACCTCGCCGCCGGACCTTGCGATCCTCGACATCAAGATGCCGCGCATGGACGGCATGGAGACGCTGCGGCGGCTGCGGCAGAAATCCGATCTGCCGGTGATCTTCCTGACCTCCAAGGATGAAGAGATCGACGAATTGTTCGGCCTCAAAATGGGCGCCGACGATTTCATCCGCAAGCCGTTCTCGCAGCGGCTGCTCGTCGAACGCGTCAAGGCCGTGCTGCGCCGCGGGCAGCCCAAGGACCCGACCGCCGTGCCGAAGGAGCCGGATGCGCGCGCGCTGGACCGCGGCCTGTTGCGGATGGACCCGGAGCGTCACACCTGCACCTGGAAGAACGAGCCGGTGACGCTGACGGTGACGGAATTTCTGATCCTGCAGGCACTCGCGACCCGGCCCGGCGTGGTGAAGAGCCGCAACGCGCTGATGGACGCGGCCTATGACGACCAAGTCTATGTCGACGATCGCACCATCGACAGCCACATCAAGCGGCTGCGCAAGAAATTCAAGGTGGTCGACGACGAGTTCGAGATGATCGAAACGCTCTACGGCGTGGGCTATCGCTTCAAGGAAGCCTGATCCGCTTGATTCGGAAAATCCTGCCCCGCCGTCATGGCGAGGCGGAGGTTTTTGCGAATGGGTCATGCCCGGACCGGCGGATCTTCGCGAAGTTTGTTGACTGACATGGCCAGTGCCGCTGGGGTAGGGTGCGAGGGCAATCATCTGCATCGCAGGACTTGAATTGAAACCAACCGGCAGTTTTGCCAGTGCTTGATCGAACGCCGCCTGACCAGGGCCTGAACGCCGAGGGTGCCTTCCCGCCCCTCGATACCGATCGCGTGGACGACGAGAACGCGGCGAAAGGCTGGCGGCCGCTCGGCTGGCTGCGCCGCGCCGGTCAGTTTTTCTTCGCGCTGTCGTTCTCGAGCCTCACCCGCCGCATCGTCTCGCTGAACCTGGCCGGCCTCGTCGCGCTGGTGGCGAGCGTCCTCTATCTTTCGCAGTTCCGTGCCGGCCTGATCGACGCGCGCGCCCAGAGCCTCCTGGTGCAGGCCGAGATCATCTCGGCTGCGATTGCGGCCTCCGCCACCGTCGAGACCAACACCATCACCATCGATCCCGACCGGCTGCTCGATCTGAAGCCGGGCGAAACCTACAACGCCCCCGACGAATATTCCGGACTGGATTTTCCGATCAATCCGGAGCGGGTCGCGCCGGTTTTGAACCGGCTGATTTCGCCGACCAAAACACGCGCCCGCATTTTCGATCCCAATGGCGGCCTGATCCTGGACAGCCGCCTTCTGACCGGCGTGTGGCGCGACAATTTGCCGCCGCCTTCCACCGGCAAGCCGGGCGTCGTCGAAAGAACGAAGACGGCCATCCGCATCTGGCTCAATCGCGGCGACCTGCCGCTTTATCGAGAGCTCGGGCCGGAAGGCGGCAACGGCTACGAGGAGGTCACGCGCGCGCTCAGCGGACAGAAGAGCAGCATGGTGCGCGTCAATCAGCTCGGCGAGGTGATCGTCTCGGTCGCGGTGCCGGTCCAGCGTTTCCGCGCGGTGCGCGGCGCGTTGATGCTCTCGACGCAAGGCGACGATATCGACCACATGGTGACCGCGGAACGGCTGGCGATCTTGAAGGTCGGCGGCGTGGCATCCGCGGTCATGATCGTGCTTTCGCTCCTGCTGGCGAGCACGATCGCAGGTCCCGTGCGGCGTCTCGCCGACGCTGCCGAGCGCGTCCGCAGCCGCATCCAGACCCGGGTCGAAATCCCCGACTTCACCCGCCGCCGCGACGAGATCGGCCATCTCTCCGGCACGCTGCGCGATATGACCAACGCGCTCTATAGCCGCATCGAGGCCATCGAGATGTTCGCCGCCGATGTCGCTCACGAATTGAAGAATCCGCTGACCTCGCTGCGCTCGGCGGTCGAAACGCTGCCCCTGGCGCGCAACGAGAACAGCCGCTCGCGGCTGCTCGCCGTCATCGAGCACGACGTCAGGCGGCTCGACCGCCTGATCTCGGATATTTCCGACGCCAGCCGCCTCGATGCCGAATTGCAGCGCCAGGACATGGCGCCGGTCGACCTTCGCCGACTGCTCAACACCTTGACCTCGGTCGCCAACGAAACGCGGCTCGGCAGCGACGTCGCGGTCGAGGCCCATTTCGAGGGCCGCAGCCCGACCGACAGCTTCTCGGTGCCCGGCCATGATTCGCGGCTCGGACAGGTGATCTCGAACCTTTTGTCGAATGCACAGTCGTTCTCGCGGCCCGGCAGCAAGGTGCGTATCACCTGCCGCCGCGTGCGCTCGGGAATCGAAATCATCGTCGACGATGACGGGCCGGGAATCGGCGAGGACGCGCTGGAGCGCATCTTCGAGCGTTTCTATACCGACCGACCGCACCAGGGTTTTGGCCAGAATTCCGGACTGGGCTTGTCGATCTCGAAACAGATCATCGAAGCCCATGGCGGGCGCGTCTGGGCGGAAAATCGTCCCGGGCCCGCCGATAGCGAGGGCAACCCGACGGTGGCCGGCGCCCGCTTCGTGGTCAGGCTGCCGGCGCCATGACCGAGCGCGCAAGGACCGTCCACGCCTCCGCCGTCAAGGTCGGCGACCACGCCGTACTGATCCGGGGCCCTTCGGGCTCCGGGAAGTCGCGGCTCGCTTTCGATCTGATTCTGGCCGGGCGCTCCGGGCAGGTTCCCGCCGCCATCTTGGTGGGCGATGACCGTGTCTATCTCGACACAGCCGGCAAACAATTGTGGGTCCGCCCGGCGCCGGAACTAACCGGCCGAATCGAAATTCGGGGGCTTGGAATCCGCCGCTGCGACTTCGCCGGCGAGGCCGTGGTGGGTCTGGTCGTGGATCTCGCGGCCGAGGACGCGGAACGGCTGCCGCCGCCGGAAGCGCTTGAAATCCGGCTCAACGGCGTTTTGTTGCCGCGAATCCCGGTGGGAGCGGGATTTTCACCGCTGCCGCTGGTTGTCGCGGCTCTCACGACAACCGAAAGTTCATCTTCCGGTAACCATAAGTCCGATTGCCTAAAGGGAATTGGTAACCATATTTCCCCCAATATCGCCACCGAATAGACCGGCGCAGATCCCCTCTCTACCGCCAAATTCCGGGCGAAAAGCCAAGATGCCCTCTTGCGCGGGGCCTCTGGATGGTCAAAGTGGCGCGTTCGTGCGGTGCACCAAGAAGCACCCGCGAGGAGTTTCCGATGATTGGTCTAGTGCTTGTGACCCATGGGCGCCTTGCCGACGAGTTCAGGGCGGCGCTCGAACACGTAATGGGTCCGCAAAAACAAATTGAAGCAATTACGATCGGCGCCGAGGACGACGCCGATCTGTGTCGAAGCGACATCATCGAAGCGGTCAACCGCGTCGATAGTGGCGACGGCGTGGCGATCCTGACCGACATGTTCGGCGGCACGCCCTCCAACCTCGCGATCTCCTGCATGAGCCGTCCGAAGGTGGAGGTGCTCGCAGGCATCAATCTTCCGATGCTGGTCAAGCTTGCCAAGGTGCGCGAGGAACGGTCGCTTCCCGATGCCATCGCGATGGCCCAGGAAGCCGGTCGTAAATACGTCACCATCGCCAGCCGCGTTCTCGCCGGCAAATGAGCGACGAGGCCTCGCCCGCAAACGAAGTCGGGCCGGGTGTGCCTGCCGGGGCGATTTCGCGGGAACTTCCCATCATCAACAAGCGCGGCCTGCATGCGCGCGCCTCGGCGAAGTTCGTCCAGATGGTCGAGCGCTTCAACGCCGAGATCTGGGTAACGCGCGGCCGCGAGACGGTCGGCGGCACGTCGATCATGGGATTGATGATGCTGGCCGCCGGGCCGGGCACTTCCGTCATCGTCTCCGCAATCGGCCCCGAAGCACAGGCCGCGATCGACGCGATCGCGGAACTCGTCGCCAGCAAGTTCAACGAGGAAGGCACGTGAGCCGTTTGCGGCTGGCTCTCGCCCCGCCGGAGGTGCGCTCCCTCACCCGAATTGAAGCTACTTCGCCGGCGGCGCGATATAGATCTTCCAGCTGATCGCGGGACCCGGATGGCCGTGGAAGAAGCGCCGCGTGGTCATGACCAGGCGCTCGGCGTTCGGGGCATTCTGCGCAATCCAGGCTTCGAACTCCGGTAGCCTTCCGTCGGCGGGATCGAACACGCCGATGAAGCCGAGCCGCTTCACTTCTTCCGGCGTCGTCAGGCCGGCGGTCCAGATTTCGCCCGGCGTGAACGGCGCCGGATGATCGGGACTGTAGAACACCAGCGGCTCGATCGTTTCCATGGTCCCTGCGACCGCGGGCCAGCGGGAATTGAAGCGCGTGTGCCAGGCTTCCGTCAGTTCCCGGGCGAGTTCTGATCGCGCGCCATAAATCCCGACGCTGTCCGGGTTTCCTGCCATCTCCCGCGCGGCGATCCAGGGCGATGCGGCCAACGTCGCGAGCGTCGCCACGAGCCAGATCGCCGTGATGTTGAACAGCGCCATGCGCGGCACGCGCAGCGCCGGTATCGCAACCAGCGCCAGCGGCACCAGGAAGAACAGCGAGATGCCCCAATCGGTCTTGATGTAGATTTCGAAGACCAATGCCCCGATCGGCGGCCCGATCGCGACCACAGCCTGGATGATCCAGACATTGAGCGCCTGCGAGCGGTCGACGCCCGAATTCGGCCCGCGCGACCAGTTGCGCGTGAACAGCACGGACGGCCGCTGCAACAGCAGCGTCCACCATCGCGGCACCAGGACCAGCGCGAGCCCCGCCAGCGCGATCGGTAACGCGAGCAGCGCGAGATTGTGGCCGATATAGCCGAGCACCAGCTGCAAGGTCTGCAGCCGGTTCGACAGCGCATAGGTGTCGCCGGCGTAGGTCAGCGGCACGAAGTCGACACTCTTCAGCCAGATCAAATGCGGAATCATCGCCGCCACGAAGGTTGCAATCGCAACCCACGGCGCCGGCGAACGCAGGAACTGCCAGCGTGCGGGATGGATCAGCGCTGCAAGCCCGATCGCGCCGATCATGGTCAGCACCCAGTATTTGGTCATCAGCGCCAGCGCGCCGGCAATGCCGAGCCACAGGCCTGACGTCACGCTGCGCTTCTCGAATGCATTGAGATAGGCCAGCACGACCAGCGGCAGCGTCAGAAGCTGCAGCAGATCCGGATTGTACTTGAAACCCTTGAAATTGAAGATCGGATAGAGCGCGAGCATCACCACGACAAGGAACGCGCGGCGACGATCGACGACGCGCAACGCGATCAGCCAGCAAATCACCAGCCCCGAGCTGACGACCGCCATCGCCAGCGCATAGGTCGCCCAGTCGGCAACCGGAAAAACCCTGAACCAGGCACCGGCGATCCAGCCCGACAGCGGCGGATGCTTGCCATAGCCGAGCTGGAGTTTCTGGCCCCAGGCGAACGCCTCCGCGACGTCCATATGGATGTCCTGCGCCGCCTTCAGATTGGTCAGGATCCGCGTCCAGAGCACCGCGTGCGCGACGGCAAAGCCGATCACGAGCCACAGGCCAGCCTTGGGATCGCTGGCGCGCGCCCCTAGCCATGCGGCCAGCCGGTGGAAGGAAAGTCTCCGGTTCGCCCGAGCGGCGGGCAGAAATGATGCAGTCGACATCTCCTCTGCGTAGCGCGTTTTTCGTGCCGGTGGAATCAGCTTGGCGTGAAGAAACCCCCTTGGAATACCGCAACATGGTTGCCGCATGGGGGCGTGAATGCTATCCCGCGCCCCATGACGACTGCCCCCATTTCCAACATCCGCAACTTCTCCATTGTCGCCCATATCGACCATGGCAAATCGACGCTGGCCGACCGCCTGATCCAGATGACCGGCGGCCTTTCGGATCGCGAAATGGCCGGCAAGGAACAAGTGCTCGATTCCATGGATATCGAGCGCGAACGCGGCATCACCATCAAGGCCCAAACCGTCCGGCTGAATTACCGCGCCAAGGACGGCAAGGATTACATCTTCAACCTGATGGACACGCCGGGCCATGTCGACTTCGCCTACGAAGTCTCGCGCTCGCTGGCGGCCTGCGAAGGTTCCCTGCTGGTGGTCGACGCCAGCCAGGGCGTCGAAGCGCAGACGCTCGCCAACGTCTATCAAGCGCTCGACAACAATCACGAGGTCGTGCCGGTCCTCAACAAGGTCGACCTGCCCGCGGCCGAACCTGACAAGGTGAAGCAGCAGATCGAGGATGTCATCGGCATCGACGCGTCGGACGCGGTGATGATCTCGGCCAAGACCGGCCTCGGCGTCCCCGACGTGCTGGAAGCCATCGTCACGCGCCTGCCGCCGCCGAAGGGCGACCGCGACGCGACGCTGAAGGCGCTGCTGGTCGACAGCTGGTACGACGTCTATCTCGGCGTCGTCGTGCTTATTCGCGTGGTCGACGGCATCATGAAGAAGGGTGGCCGCATCCGCATGATGGGCACCAATGCGGCCTATGATGTCGAGCGCGTCGGTTTCTTCACGCCGAAGATGACGCAGGTCGACGAACTCGGCCCCGGCGAGATCGGCTTCATCACCGCTGCGATCAAGGAAGTCGCCGACACGCGCGTCGGCGACACCATCACCGACGACAGGAAACCGGTCACCGAAATGCTGCCGGGCTTCAAGCCCGCGATACCTGTGGTGTTCTGCGGCCTGTTCCCGGTCGATGCCGACGACTTCGAAACCCTGCGCGCCGCGATGGGCAAGCTGCGCCTGAATGACGCCAGTTTCTCCTTCGAGATGGAAACCTCCGCCGCGCTGGGCTTCGGCTTCCGCTGCGGCTTCCTCGGGCTGCTGCATCTCGAAATCATCCAGGAGCGGCTGTCGCGCGAATTCGATCTCAACCTGATCGCGACCGCGCCGAGCGTGATCTACAAGATGCGTCTGACCGACGGCCAGGAGATCGAGATCCACAATCCCGTCGACATGCCCGACGTGGTCAAGATCGCCGAAATCGAAGAGCCGTGGATCGAGGCGACGATCCTCACCCCCGACGAATATCTCGGCAGCGTCCTGAAGCTGTGCCAGGACCGGCGCGGTGCGCAGAAGGAGCTGACTTATGTCGGCTCCCGCGCGATGGTGAAATACGATCTCCCGCTCAACGAAGTGGTGTTCGATTTCTACGATCGGCTGAAGTCGGTCTCGAAGGGCTATGCTTCGTTCGACTATCATCTCACCGACTACAAGCCGGCCGATCTCGTGAAGATGCAGATTCTCGTCAACGGCGAGCCGGTCGACGCGCTGTCGATGCTGGTGCATCGCACCCGTGCCGAGGGCCGCGGCCGCGCCATGGTCGAGAAGATGAAGGAGCTGATCCCGCCGCACATGTTCCAGATCCCGATCCAGGCGGCGATCGGCGGCAAGGTGATCGCCCGCGAAACCGTGCGCGCGCTGCGCAAGGACGTCACCGCGAAGTGCTATGGCGGCGACATTACGCGTAAGCGCAAACTTCTGGAGAAGCAGAAGGAAGGCAAGAAGAAGATGCGGCAGTTCGGCAAGGTCGACATCCCGCAGGAAGCTTTTATTGCCGCGCTGAAGGTGGATAGCTGAGGCGCCGGCCTGCTTCAAGCACTCTTGATGTCGGCGCCACCTCAACAATACCAAACGTTCCTCGATTTGAATCGCGTTTGAACGGCAGCCCAATTATGCTGTGACGATGTCGCGCATATTGTCCGTGTCGATCATCGTTCTCTTGTCGTTGCTGCCGGCCGTGACGCCAGGCGCGGCCGCTCACAAGCGACAGGCCCATCGTTGGCACGGCTATGGCTTCCTGCCCGGCTATCATCAACCGCCCAACAACACCGTTCCGGTTTTCGGTGCGAGGGGAGCTGCCCGGGGCCTGCCGGACTATTCCCCCAGCTATTGGTACAATGGCGACCGATACTATTTCGGCAATCCCGGGTTTTTCCGCGGACGCTACAATGGCGGCAGCTTCGGCCCGTGCTGGACCTGGACGCCCATCGGGCCCGCGTGGAATTGCGGGTAGAAGCCCAAAGCGTGGACGACCAATCATCCGCGCTCGAACAGATCAAGCAAGCCGTTCCATCCAGCCCATCGAAGGTGCGCGTAAGGCGAGGTGGCTCGACCACATCGCACCCGTACCGAGGGCCGCGGCCGCGCGATGGTCGAGAAGATGAAGGAACTGATTCCGCCGCACATGTTCCAGATCCCGATCCAGGCCGGGATCGGCGGCAAGGTGATCGCCCGCGAAACCGTACGCGCTGCGCAAGGACGTCACCACCAAATGCTATGGCGGCGACATCACGCGCAAACGCGAGCTTCTGAAGAAGCAAGGCAAGAAGAAGATGCGGCAGTTCGGAAAGGTCGACATCCCGCAGGAAGCTTTTATTGCCGCGCAAAGTTCGCCCCGAGATAATCCTGTAATAATCCTGTAGTGGAGCGCAGACGGGGCAACCGGCGGTCGATTTTTGCGGCCTCGGCTCCAGCGCGATGTTCGACGCCCGCTGATCGCTCACCAGCTTCTTCGCTATCGCGAGCCGGGAGATGGTGCGAACCAGCGCCGTCCCGCGCGCCGGGGGAATGAGGGGCATTCCCGTCCGCGCCTTGTTTCGTGATGCCGGATACGTCACGATCCCCTCGCGCAAAATACAAAATCCAACAGCGCTGGGGAAATGCATGGGCAGGCCTTCTCGGTTCGACTATGGCTGGGTCGTCGTCGCGGCGGGCGCGCTGATGACCTGTGTCGGCTTCGGCTCAATTCTGTCGCTGGCGGTGTTCCTGCAACCGATTTCGGACGCCATGGGCTGGTCGCGTGCCGGCGTCTCGGCAGCGGCAACGCTGGATTTCCTTTTCATGGGATTCGCCGCCTTCTTCTGGGGTGCGATGTCCGACCGCTTCGGCACCCGCATCGTGGTGCTGGCCGGCAGCATCCTGCTCGGCCTCGGCCTCGTCGCCGCGAGCCAGGCGCGAGAGCTGTGGCAATTCCAGCTCTTTTTCGGCGTGCTGATCGGCATTGCAGTTGGCAGCTTTTATGCGCCGATGATGGCGGTCGCGAGCGCCTGGATCGAGAAGCATCGCAGCCTCGCCGTGGCGCTGGTCTCCGCCGGCATGGGCATGGCGCCGCTGACGGTCGCGCCTTCCGCAAGCTTGCTGATCACAAGCTATGACTGGCGCACGGCGATGCTGGTGATCGGCATCGCGGCATGGGCGCTCTTGATCCCCGCCTCCTTCCTGGTGCGACCGGCGCCGCAACCCTCCGGCCCGGCGACCGCAAATGCGGAATACGCGCCGGAGAGGGAATGGACCGTGGCCGAGGCGCTGCGCACACCGCAATTCATCACGCTGGCGCTGGCGCATTTCGCCTGCTGCGCCGCGCATTCCGGACCGATCTTCCACATGGTGAGCTACGCCATGATCTGCGGCATTGCGCCGCTTACCGCGGTTACCGTCTACAGCCTTGCCGGCTTTTCCGGGCTCGGCGGGCGCCTGCTGCTCGGCGCGCTCGCCGACCGCTTCGGCGCCAAGCCGGTGCTGGTCGGCGGCCTGTTCGTGCAGGCGCTGTGCATTGCGACCTATCTCGCGGTGTACAGGCTCGGCGAGTTCTATGCGCTGTCGGTTGTGTTCGGCCTCGCTTATGGCGGGGTGATGCCGCTCTATGCCGTGCTGGTGCGCGAATACTTCGGTGCCCGCATCATGGGCACCGTGTTCGGCGCGGTTTCGGCCTTCGCAAGCCTCGGCATGGCGCTGGGCCCCTGGGCCGGCGGGCTCGTGTTCGACACCTTCCACGGCTACACGTGGCTGCACGCTGGCTCCTTCGCCATTGGACTTGCCGCGGTTGCGGTAGCCCTTAGCTTCCCATCCAAGCGCAGACAGCCGCTCAATCTCGGCCGCGCCGCGGCATGAGACAGCCGCGCCCGGCTTGATCGTATCAGGCGGATGGGCCACCATCCCGTTTCCGCTCAATGAAAATCGAGAAGAAGCGCGGAGAAACGCATGAGCAGACCGGAAGGGTTCGATCTCGCCGATCGGGCGCGCGCTCTGGCGCCGTTGATCACGCGCGACGCTGACGAGATCGAACGGACGCGGCGGCTGACGCCGGCCGTGACTTCCGCCCTGATCGAGAACGGGCTTTATCGCGCGCTGCTGCCGAAGAGCCTTGGCGGCACCGAAGCGACGCTTCAGGCTTTCATGCAGATGCAGGAGGAGGTGGCGAAAGCCGATGCCTCCACGGCCTGGTGCCTCGGCCAATGCAGCGTCTGCGCCATGACGGCGGCCTATCTCGATCGCGACGTGGCGGAGGAGATTTTCAACACGCCGCCGGGCATCCTCGCCTGGGGCGCGATCGCGCACGAAGTGAAGGTTGTCCCCGGCGGTTACATCGCCGATGCGCGATGGGATTTTGCCTCCGGCTCGCGGCAGGCGAGCTGGCTGGGCGCCCATGTCAGGGTCGTCGAGGCCGACGGCACGCCGCGGCGCAAGGCGGATGGCTCGCCGGAAATCCGCACGATCCTGTTTCCCGTGGGCAGCGCGACCATGTACGACGTCTGGGACGTGATCGGGCTGAAGGGCACCGGCACCGATTCCTATTCGGTCGAGAATCTCTTCGTTCCGGAAGAATTCGCAGCCCTGCGCGACGATCCCGCGGCGCTGCGCGAGCAAGGTCCGCTCTACAAGCTCTCGACCAACATGGTGTTCAGCATGGGATTTCGCGGCGACCGCGCTCGGCGTGGCGCGCGCAACGCTGGACGCCGCCATTGAACTGGCGCGCGGCAAGACGCCGCAAGGCCTCAAGGCGATGCGCGACAACAACGCGGTGCAGGGTCTGATCGGGCGCACCGAGGCATCCTTGCGCGCTGCGCGCGCCTATCTCTACGCGACGGCCGACGAGGTCTGGCGGGACCTCTCGCGCGGCGACCCAATCGCCGAAGAGCACCGCGTGGCGCTGCGCATCGCCGCGACCTGGACCATCCATCAATCGGCATCCGTGGTCGATACCGCCTATCACATGGCAGGCGCCACCGCCGTGTTCGCCGCCAACAAGTTCGAACGCCGCTTTCGCGATATGCACGCAATCGCGCAGCAGATCCAGGCGCGCGACACGCACTATGAGGACGCCGGCAAGGCGATCCTGTCGGCCAATCTCAACGCGGCGCCGACGGCGCGGTGAGAAAACGGCCTGCGTGGGGCCGCGTAAAGAGGCCCGTCTTCCGCCGGGCTGGCCGCTGTCGTAATCTAGCTCTCGCACATTGCATGGCGCGTCAGCGATGAAGAAGGCGGGAAAGCATGCCGGAGACGATCCGCCGACGAAAGACCCGGCGGTGGAAGCGGTGTTCAGCGCCTATCCCCGGCCGCTCCGGACAAAATTGCTGGCGCTGCGCCGGCTGATCTTCGATACCGCCAGGGCCACCGCCGGCGTCGGCCCGCTGCACGAGACCTTGAAGTGGGGACAGCCGAGCTATCTCACTTCGGAGACCAAGAGCGGCAGCACGATCCGCATCGATCAGGTGAAACCGGCCGCCGACCGATACGCGGTCTATTTCCACTGCCAGACCGATCTGGTCGAGACGTTTCGCGAGCTCTATCCGGAGCTGCGATATGGCGGCAACCGCAGCATCCTGCTCGACATCAAAGAAAGGCTGCCCGAAGCCGCGCTGCGCCACTGCGTGGCGCTGGCGCTGACTTATCATTTGAACAAGCGGAAGCCGGCGCGGGCGAAATAGTCGGAACGTTTTTGACGGAATTGAATTTTCATCCTCCGTCATTGCGAGGAGCGGAGCGACGACTTGTCCGCCGTAGCTCGGAGAGCGAAGTCGGAAGCAATCAATTCTTCCTCCGCGCGGCAAGCTGGATTGCTTCGCTTCGCTCGCAATGACGGCGATGGTTCAATGCGGCGCGGCAAAATGACCCGACGGGCAAATCAGACGCCGCGACAAAATCCTGTCCAGCCCCTCCGCTAAAAATATTTCCCTTTCGCCGTCGGGCAAATCATACCAACGGCCCTAATCATTGACAGTCGCCCATGTTCGGGTGGTGATTGAGGCGATGCGCATTGGATCTTGTTCAAAGAAGTTCCATGCGTCGCAGGTTTTATCAACGATGTCGTCGTAGTCGTCGAAGACGGTGATGGCGAGTTTGTTGCCGCGCAGATATTCCCAGACGTTTTCGATCGGGTTGAGTTCGGGAGCATAGGGTGGCAGGCGCACCAGAGTGACGTTTTCGGGGATCGTAAGCGCGGCAGCAAGATGGTAGCCGGCGCCATCGAGGATGAGAGCGGCGTGACTGCCTGCCGCCACCTTGCGGCCGATCGCAGTGAGATGCAGCGACATGGCCTCGGCGTTCGCCGCTGGCATGACCAGGCCTGCTGCGACGCGACGTTGCGGACAGGCCGCGCCAAACAGGTAGGCCCAGTCGTAGCGTTGGTCGTGCGGCGCGCGGGGCCTCGTTCCACGCTTGGCCCAGACGCGGGTCAGCGTGCCCTGCTGGCCGATCCGGGCCTCATCTTGGAACCAGATTTCGATCGGCTTGCTTTTGGCGCGGTCGGGGATTTGCGCCGTGACTGTCGCGGCAAAGTTTTTTTAAACGTTTCCTGGGCTTCTTCGTCAGCCTGCGGGTGGCGGGGCCTTACCGACAGTTTGCGGTAGCCGAGCTTGGTCAGAATCTTCCCGACCGAACGCTCATGTAGCGCGACACCGAAGCGCCGCTGCAGTTCGTCGCGCAGATCGACCCGCCGCCAACGCACCACCCCGTGCACCGCGGGGTCGGGGCCGGCCTCGACAAGCTCGGCCAATTCGGCCTGCTGCCGCACCGTCAGTTTCGATCCGGGACCTGGCGATTTGAGATCGCGAAGCCCGGCCAGTCCCGCGGCGTTGTAACGGTGCACCCAGTCCCGCAAGGTCTGACGATCCATGCCGCAGGTTTCGGCCGCCGTTTTGCGGTCCACGCCATCGAGCACCAGCGCAAGCGCAAGTATCCGACGCGCCGCGGCGCCGTCCTTCTCTCCGCTCGCCGCCTTGCGAAGCTCTGAAGCCGTCAGATCAAGTCGGGTGATCGATACCGCCGCTCCCATCGATGCCGCTCCTCTCAAAGGCCAGCATCGAGTCAGAGTTTCACTGATTTGGGAATCCCTGATAAGTCACAGTTTCGGGCCGTTGGTATCAGTTCTACCGGCTCCGCCCCGTCCTTTCCCGGCAAGAGGGGCGCTTCGCGGTCGTCACGAACGCGGGATGGGATGCGGTGGACGCGATGGCGTCGGCGCGCAGGTGTGTTCACAGGGCGGTCTTCCGTGAGTGAACTGAGGCGCGCAAGACGAACGGCGCTGATTGCGTACGGCAAAACCGTGTGGTCCCGACACCCGTTGCTGGTGCCAAGTTGAGCGGAGGCGAAGTCAACTCAACCGAGCTTGATCAGCCCTAATCCGCCAACGACGGTGACA
>CAWAYC010000045.1:0-90008 GCA_963786115.1 uncultured Alphaproteobacteria bacterium | reverse complement strand
TCCGAGCGCAGCCAGCGCCATTCGCCGTCGGCGCGCATATAGCGAGCCTCCAGAACGAAGGGCTTTAGCGAAGCCCTCACCTGCGATCCATTCTGCACAACGCGCGATAAGTCATTCGGTATGCAACTGCTTGCGCCAGTCGAACGCAATCGCTTCCTCAACGGAAGGCCGAGGAAATCCACATAGGCCTGGTTCGCGAAAGAGCGCGTCCGGTCGAGCTTCGTGACCCAGATCGTACGGGGGCGCTGTCCGCTATGAGACGGAAGCGCTCCTCGCTCTCGCGGAGCTTTTCCTGCGCCAGCATCCGTCGGTGATATCGATATGGGCGCCGATCAGCCCGGAGCGCGCGGCCGGGCGGAGCTTCCGTTCCATTTCGCGACGACATTGATCCACCGCGGGGTCCGACCGTCGCTCGGTCGCACCATGCGGCATCCGCCGAAATACCCTCGCTCCGCCTGCGAGGGGTGTTCAGAAACACTTTAACGGTACGCTCGCGATCCTCGATGAATCCGGTCGACCGAATTCGTCGGTTTCATTCACGGCTTCCGGCGGCAAGCCATGGAGGATCAGATATTCAGGTGACCGGCGATCGCTGAAGCCTTCGCGAGATCGACGTCGACGCCGCCGACTCGGCGGACGCGCTGGATCTCGCCAGCTGAGCCTCGCGCTCCTGCAGCGCGCGACGACGTCATTCCCTCCGCAGCGATCTTCGAGGTGCTGCCGCAGCCTCTCTCGGCGCACTCGGCAGGCATTTGGAGGTGTTCGTAGGGGTCATAGGCTCATAGTTCAGACGGAATCTCACACCAGAAGAGTGGCTGTTTCGCCAGCGATCATTTGCTCCGTGCCGCCGCTGCACAGTCATAGGCTCTGCGGAACCCGGCCGCCTGGGCTTCCTCGGAGCAGAACCAGCGGTCCGGTTTGGTTAGGGCCGGGTAACTGCGGCAGGCCTGCAGGTGATAGATGCCGAGATTGCCGGTGACGCGCGCGCGGACGGCGAACTTTCCTTGATGTTGCAGCCGGACGGCATCGCGAGATCGACAGGAAACAAGACCTCGCGGATTTCCTGATCCCGGTCGGCTCGGCACGATCCGCCCAATAGCGTGCCGTCCTTCTTGCCGCGGCGGAACTCCTGCGGTGCAACGAAGCAGCCCTTCCACAGCCCTTCACGGTTTTCCCGGGCGCGAGCCTCGTCCGCCTCGAAGCGGCCGGTGGCGGAGGATTTCGACATTGAGGGCAAGACCCCTGGCGGATCAGCAACTGGCTCAGGCTGGTCGTTTCGCCCTCGACAGCGCAGCACGCCGAAGATGACGCTTCCTGGCGGTGGGGTCGACGCCGAGATCGTCACAGCGCACCGCTCGACCGCCGATCAATCTGGTTAGCTGCTCGCGCGCCTCGACGCCGCAGGTCCAGGCGTCGGCATGCTCGTCGATACATACCTGGTCGAGCGCCGGCGTATCGATGCCGTCCAGCCGGTACGTCACGCCGCCGAGCTGGAGGGTGCTGCCGTCCTTGATGGTTGGATTGGCGATGGTTGGATTGGCGGCCCAGGCCTGGCCCGCCGGGAAAGCGCCGCAGATCAACGCTGCGATCAATAAGGCTCGTGACTTCATTGTCTCACATCAAAATGCATTTGGTGCCGCTGTGCGCTTCTAGCACACGCCGACGCGGTGAAACCAAGGGTCGATCACCGCGCGCGACGTCACCTCGATGGACGCTTCCACCGCGCTGGAACCTGCTCCAGTTGCGCCATCGAGGGATGCAGTACCATGGTTGAATTCACTCTTGAGCTTGCTTTCGAGACGATAGCTGAGTTTTTTGTGCTCTTGTCCGGCACAATAAAAAGGTGCCGGAGTAGGTGGCCCCGCGGCAACGCGGGTTGACTTTGCGTGAACAAAAGAAGAACATTCGGGCGTCACTCCAGGGTCCCGTCATGTTTTCTTCTCCGCAGCCAAATACCGATGACGATGACGGCCTGGAAGCCGCGGTCGACCAGGCCATTGCGGCCTGCGGCGGCGATATGCGCTCCACCATCCGCGCGCTGATCGTGGCCAACGAATTTCTGGAAAACGAGGTCGGCGAACTGATGAAAGCAGTTTCCCATGCCTATGCGCGCGGGCGATTTCAGCCTATTCCGGATGAAAGAGCCCGTTCCTCATTAAATGGCCTCGGACTGAAAATTCATGAACGCGAGGGGCTGCGCCGGCCGGTTGATCCGGCCAGTTAATTAGACCGTTGCCTCTCCTGAGTTTTGCTGTACGACGGAAGCGTTACCTCCGTCGCCGCATGCAAGATTGCGCGCAAAATCCCGCCTCAAGGTTGCTCAAGCAAAACAAAATGTTCAAACGAATTCTGATCGCAAATCGCGGCGAGATCGCCTGCCGGGTCATCAAGACCGCGCGCCGCATGGGAATAGAAACGGTAGCCGTCTACTCTGAAGCCGATCGCGACTCGCTGCATGTCGAGATGGCCGATGAGGCCGTGCTGATCGGCCCGCCGGCTGCGGCCGAAAGCTATTTGCTGATCGACAAGATCGTTGACGCCTGCCGCAAGACCGGCGCCCAGGCCGTGCATCCTGGCTACGGGTTCCTGTCCGAACGCGAGGCTTTTCCGCGCGCCCTTGAAGCGGCCGGCATTGTCTTCATTGGGCCGAATCCCGGCGCCATCGCCGCAATGGGCGACAAGATCGAATCGAAGAAGGCGGCGGCGAAAGCAAAGGTCTCGACCGTGCCGGGCCATCTCGGCGTCATCGAGGACGAAAAGCATGCGGTGATGATCGCCGACGAGATCGGCTATCCCGTGATGATCAAGGCTTCCGCCGGCGGCGGCGGCAAGGGCATGCGCATCGCGCATTCGAAGTCCGAAGTCGCGGAAGGTTTCAATCTCGCGAAGGCCGAGGCCAAATCATCGTTCGGCGACGATCGCGTCTTCATCGAAAAATTCATCGTCGATCCCCGCCACATCGAAATCCAGGTGTTGGGCGACAAGCACGGCAACGTGATCTATCTCGGTGAGCGCGAATGCTCGATCCAGCGCCGGAACCAGAAGGTCATCGAAGAGGCGCCGTCGCCGCTGCTCGACGACACCACCCGCCGCAAGATGGGCGAGCAGGCGGTCGCGCTCGCCAAGGCCGTGAATTACGACTCAGCCGGCACTGTGGAATTCGTCGCCGGCCAGGACAAGAGCTTCTACTTCCTGGAGATGAACACGCGGCTGCAGGTAGAGCATCCCGTCACCGAAATGATCACCGGCATCGACCTGGTCGAGCAGATGATCCGCGTTGCCGCCGGCGAAAAACTGGCGCTGGCCCAAAAGGACGTCACGCTGACCGGGTGGGCGGTGGAATCCCGCGTCTATGCCGAGGATCCGTTCCGCAATTTCCTGCCCTCGATCGGACGGCTGGTGAAATACCGTCCGCCCGCGGAAGCAAGCCATGACGGCATCACGATCCGCAACGACACCGGCGTGCAAGAGGGCGGCGAGATCTCGATCCATTACGATCCGATGATCGCCAAGCTCGTGACGCACGCGCCCTCGCGCGCCGCGGCGATCGAGGCGCAATCGACCGCGCTGGACGCGTTCTATGTCGACGGCATCAGACACAATATTCCGTTCCTGTCGGCGCTGATGAGCCATCCGCGCTGGCGCGAGGGAAGACTTTCCACCGGCTTCATCGCCGAGGAGTTTCCAAAGGGGTTTTCGGCGCGGGCACCGGAAGGCGAGATCGCGCGACGGCTGGCCGCGGTCGCCGCCGCCATCGACCACGTGCTCGGCGAGCGCAAGCGGCAGATTTCCGGCCAGATGAACGGGCGGCTGGTGCAACGCGAGCGCCGCCGCGCGGTGTGGCTCGGCCGCGACGAGGTCGCGCTCGATGTCGCGCGCGAGGCTGACGGCATCGCGGTGCGCTTCATCGGCGCCGACGACTTGCCCGGCAATCCGCATCAACTGGTCTCGAACTGGACGCCAGGCGAGCCGGTCTGGCAGGGCACCATCGACGGGCATTTCGTGGCGCTGCAGGTACGGCCGGTCAACAACGGTTTTCGCCTCGCGCACCAGGGATATGAAATCCCGATTTACGTGTTCACCGAAACCGAGGCCGCGTCCGCCCGGCTGATGCCGGTGACCTCGGCCGCCGATACCGGCAAGAAATTGTTGTGCCCGATGCCCGGGCTTGTGGTCTCGATTGCCGTCAGCGAAGGGCAAGAGGTCAAGGCCGGCGAGACGCTTGCCGTCGTCGAAGCGATGAAGATGCAGAACGTGCTGCGCGCCGAGCGCGACGGCACGGTAAAGAAGATCCATGCCGCCGCCGGCGCGACGCTGGCGGTCGACGCGCTGATTCTCGAATTCGCTTAGCGTCATTGCGAGCGCAGCGAAGCAATCCATAGCCACAGGGAAAAAGGCGGATTGCTTCGTCGCTTCGCTCCTCGCAGTGACGAAAATACCGCAGAGGAGTTCTTGATGGCATTCCGCAAGCGCCGCGAGGTATTGCGCTCGATCCTGAAGGGATCATCCTGCATTCGGCCGGGCTCGGTTTATGACGCCACCTCGATCCGCATTGCCGAGGATATCGGCTTCGAGCTTGGCATGTTCGGCGGTTCGGTAGCTTCGCTTGCGGTGCTTGGTGATCCCGATATCGCGCTGATCACGTTGACTGAACTCGCCGAGCAGATGCGGCGGATGTCACGGGCGGCAGACTTGCCGGTGCTGGTCGACGCCGACCACGGCTACGGCAACGCACTCAACGTTCGCCGTACGGTGCAGGAACTCGAGGCCGCCGGCGCCGCCGGCCTGACCATCGAGGACACGCTGCTGCCGCAGGCCTTTGGGCAGGCCGAGGCGCAATTGATTTCGCTGGACGAGGGCATCGGCAAGATGAAGGCGGCGCTGGATGGCCGCCGCGATCCTTCGCTGGTCATCATGGGGCGTACCGGCGCGGTCTCGATATCAGGCCTCGAGGACGCCATCGTGCGCGCGAAGGCCTATGAGGACACCGGCGTCGATGCGCTGTTTTTCACCGGCATCAAAGCCCGGGCGGAGCTGGCGGCGATCTCCGCCGCGACTACGTTGCCGATCGTGCTTGGCGGCGCGCCCGAGGAGATCACCGCGCCCGACTATCTCGCCGCCCAGCGCGTCCGCATTGCATTGCAGGGCCACGCGCCGTTCGCCGCTGCGACGCAGGCGGTTTATGCGACGCTGAAAGCGCTGCGGGAAGGGACATCACCGAAGAACCTGAACGGGCTGGCATCATCCGAACTCGCCGGCCGCGCCATGCGCGAGGTGGAAGTGAAGGCGCGCAGCAACGAATTCCTCGGACTGAAGAAATGAGCGTCGCCATCCGGCACGTCACGATGCGTGGCCGGGTGCAGGGCGTCGGCTACCGCGCCTGGGTCGAGCGTCAGGCGATCGTGCGCGGCCTCGAAGGATGGGTGCGCAACCGGCGAGACGGCAGTGTCGAGGCGGTGTTTGCCGGGCCTGAGGATGTCGTCTCGAACGTGATCGCGTCGTGCCGGCGCGGGCCGCCGTCGGCGCGGGTCGTCGGCGTGGAGGATGAAGCCGGCAATCAGGATTTGCTGAAGCTGCGACGGGCAGGGGAGCGGTTTTCGGTGCTGGGAACCGTATAGGCCGTGCCGGCTTCGCCGCACCGTCATCCCACAGCCGTCACCACCAGGAGCGCCGCTACATCGCCGGCAAGCTCGAGGTCCCGCCGCAACAGGCCGCGGCGTGAGCCTCTCACGTAGCCGTCTGTCTCGGTGATGTTCAATTCACAGGGTTCGCGCGCCCAGCACCGCCGCAATGGCCGCGACAAGCAAGAGCGCGATGACGGTCGCGCGCCATAGCAGCTGTTGGCGCGCGGCGCGACGGTCCTGGAAAGCAAGCCAATCGCGGACGAACCCGACGGGAATA
This sequence comes from uncultured Alphaproteobacteria bacterium, assembly GCA_963786115.1. Taxonomy (GTDB): domain Bacteria; phylum Pseudomonadota; class Alphaproteobacteria; order Rhizobiales; family Xanthobacteraceae; genus Bradyrhizobium. Next base: position 84,107 of record CAWAYC010000045.1, on the reverse strand, counting down.
TCGAAGACGATGGTACGTCTGCCCGGATGACGGACCTCGTGGTCCGCGAACATGGCCCGCACGTTGGGCACGCCCAGGCGGTCAAGTTCGCAATTCCACTCCCAGGCGTGTGCGTTGCTGGTCCACCGGTTCTCGAAGGGAAGTCTATGCGATTTCATCGCGACCTCCTTCTTGCTCAAAACCTCCAAGGCATATGTACCCCCGCCGGCCATCGGCGGGAGTCTTGAGGCGAAAAAAATGGCCCTGCGCGAGACGGGTTAGACGGCCGCCTCCGGCAGTCGCGCGTCCACCCCGCCGAACACTTCAACAAATGCCCGCCGGAGCGCGACATCGACGTCGGCCATGGTCACGGGAAGACCGAGGTCGACCAGCGAGGTGACGCCGTAGCGGGGATCGGCGACACCGCAGGGCACGATCGCCGAGAAATGCGAAAGGTCCGGCTCCACATTGATCGCGATGCCGTGGAACGAGACCCAGCGCCGCAAGCGGACGCCGATCGCGGCGATCTTGTCCTCATAGCCTTCGCCTTTGTCGGGACGCTTGACCCAGACCCCGACACGGTCTTCGCGGCGCTCGCCGCGGACATTGAAGGCAGCCAGCGTCCGGATGATCCATTCCTCCAGTCCGGCAACGTAGGCGCGCACGTCAGGCCGGCGCCGCTTCAGGTCGAGCATCACATAGGCGATGCGCTGGCCGGGGCCGTGATAGGTGAGCTGGCCGCCGCGGCCGGTCTGAAACATCGGAAAGCGCGCTTCGAGCAGGTCGCCGGCCTTGCCGCTGGTGCCGGAGGTGTAGAGCGGCGGATGCTCCAGCAGCCAGACCAACTCGCTCGCCTGATGGGCGGCGATGTCGGCCACCCGTGCTTCCATCTCGGCGACCGATTCGGGATAGGGGACCGGCGCGTCCGAAATCCGCCATTCGACCTCGCCGGAGCCCGCCGGGCACGCGAAAGTCGTCAAATCGAGGTTTTGGCGGTCATTAACCATTGGCTAACCATAACGTGGTCTGGTGGAACCATCATCTAGTCCCAGTTCGGCGGTTCAGAAGTGGCCACACTCGATAAAGTCAGTGTCGATCTCATGGTGGTGCTCGGGACCACGACCATGCCTATCCACCAGGTCATGCGGCTTTCTCGCGGCGCCATCATCGAATTGGACGCCACCGAGGCCGACGAGGTCAAGATTCTCGCCAACAATCTACCCGTCGCCAGCGGCGTGGTTCTGGTCGACCGCAACCGGATCGCCGTCGAGGTCAAGCAAATGCTGCCGAAATCCCCGGGCGTCAGGTAGTTAATTCGATCACTAACCTGCTTGTCCCTGCATCTTTGATTTGTTACATCGGCGCCGTCGATCCGGCGACCCCATGGGGTTCCCAGCCGGTATCCCAAGCGCTCGTGGCGGAATTGGTAGACGCGCTGCCTTGAGGTGGCAGTGAGTAAAATCGTGGGGGTTCGAGTCCCTCCGAGCGCACCAAACCTAATTGAAATCATTGATGTTTTGGTTGGTACGAATTTGGTGCAATTGTCCGCAGAATAAGATCTTATGCCCGGCGAGGACGCCCGCCGCGACGGTCGCTCGTTGTATTTCACGGCTGCTGATTCGTACCCATTCATGCGTCGCAGAAGGTAGCCACCGAGGCCGGGCAAGGGCCGCCACAGGCGGCGGCAGCTTGTCTGGCTCCTGGGCACCATGCGCGTGACGGTCGATTCAGAATAGCGTGTCGCGCTCAGCCTGAACTTTAGGGACAAATACGCGCAGCGCGCGATCGTGGTGATCCTCGTGCAGGCTTACGCAGTGATGCATGCGGCGCGCTGCGTCACGCCCGCGAGATCAAGCCCTGTATCGACTCGCTGTTTCTCGCACTCGTCATCCTGCTCTGCATCCGAAAGATCCTGACGAATTAATCGACGGTCGGCGCCGCAGTCTCGACTTTCGGGCCCGATGGGCGCTTCTTGAAGCTCGCAAGGCGGACCGCGCGGCCGTTCTTTTTTCCTTCGGCACGTTTGGGCGCGACCTGAGGGACAAGGCCGGCGTGCGGGGCCTGGTGCGCCACGGGTCTGGGATGGGCCGTCGCTGTCCGCGATTTGGCTGAAACCGCGCCGGCGAAATGCTCTGCCCCACGCGGCGTGGGCGCCGCCCGTTCCGGACGATTCACACGTGAGGTCATCGCCAGCCGGGTAACGCGAGCGCTTTCCGGCAGCCTGAAGACACTGGCAGCCGGGATCGGGAGGGAAGTCGCGGAACTCGCCTGGACGAGCGGCGATGGCGCCGGGATGCCCCGAACGCGGCGAGCGCGATCGAACAGCGCGTTGTCGCGCCTATCCAGATCGGCCATGTCAGGCGCGGGCAGCATGTTGGTCTCGGCAAAAACGAAACGAGGAATTTTCGGCCAGCGCGAGATCGCCACCGTCTCGGTTGGCGGATGCAGCAGCCATTGCTGCGGCTCGGTCGGCGTCGCAGGCCGCTCCGCTGTCGCCGGCACGACGTGAACGATACGATAGCCACGGGCCTTCAGCTCGTGCAAAATTCTCGGCAAGGCCGCGACGGTGCGCGGCTGGATGTCGTGCAGAAGCAGGATGCCCTTTCCCTTGGCCTCCAGCCGCTGGATCGCGAGATCGTAGACCCGCGATGCCGGGATATGACGCCAGTCGTCGGCCGGAAAATCGGCGCTCCAGACCTGGATGCCCCTGGCCTTGGCATATTCCTCGATCGCGTCGGCGCGGGCGAGACCGGGGATGCGCACGAACGGGACAGGCGCGGTGCCGTCGCCGAGCGCAGCCGTCACCGATGCGATGCCGTCGTCGATTTCCTGCCGCGCGCGATCGATCGGCAGCTTGTTCATGCTGGTCGGGTGGTTCTGGGTGTGGGTCGCCACCGTGTGGCCGGCGTTGCGCACCTTGCGGACACCCTCCGGATTGGCATTGGCCTGACGACCGACCAGGAAGAAGGTCGCCTTGACGCACTGGCTGGCGAGAATTTCCAGAATTTGATTGCTGTACTTCGGCAGTGGGCCGTCGTCGAAGGTCAGCACCACCTCATGGTCGGCCAGCGGCAACGTCTCGCGATATTGCATGGTGCCGATCAGGGGATGCTCGCGCGGATCGACCACCAGCGTGCGCGACGTGCCGAGCGCATCCGGGTGACCGGGACAATCGGCGGCGATGGCCGTCTGTGCGACACCGCAGGCCAGCAAGACCAGGCTGAAAGCAGTCAATGACCGCCTCTGAACCTCTATCCATATGCTAGCGACCATGAAACCCCGGCTGCATTCCGTTTACGCCTCAAATCCTTACCCACGGCGCCCTGAATGCCGCCTTGAGGTCTGTATTCTACCTCCAATTTGGCTTCAATGGGACCGTTCGGAAACCGCCTTCTCGTCGGCCTTGGGCCCGGCCGGGACGATATGGACCACGCGATAATTGTTCTCGCGGAGGTATCGCAGGAAGGCGGGCAACATGGCCGCGGTCTGCGCCTTGGGGTCGTGCAGCAGGATGATACCCTTGCCGGCGACCTTGAGCCGTTCGGTCAGGAGCTTCAATTCCTGCTTCGGCGTCATCTTGTTCCAGTCGCTGGCCCAGAGGTCGGCGCCGAACACCGCGATGCCGCGCGACTGCAGGTTATCGAGCGCTTGCTGCGGCATCTCAAAAAACGGAAAGCGGAAGAACGGCGTGCTCGGAGTCGTCGTCGCAGTCCCGTGGAGCGCCGTTTCGACCGCGGAAATGCCCTTGTTGATTTCGCCCTCGGCATTTTCGGGTTTCATGTATTTGAGGTTGTAGTGGGTCCAGCTGTGGTGGGCCACCGTGTGGCCGAGGCTCGCGATCTTGCGCACCAGTTCAGGATGTTCGGAAGCAGGCTTGCCGATCAGAAAGAACGTGGCGCGCACGCACTCATGCGCCAGCGCCGCCAGAATTTTCGAGTCCGTCGCCGGCCACGGCCCGTCATCGAAGGTCAGCACGACCTCGTGATCCTGCAGCGGTAGCGTCTGCGGGAAGCTTTTCAGGCCGACGCGCGGATAGGTGGCGGCATCGACCGTGAGAATGCGTGAGGTGCCGAGCGCGTCCTTGCGTGGGCATTGATCGGCCTGAGCCCCGGTCATCCACGCAAGTGAGGCGAGAACGGCTGCGCCCAGTGTCCTCATGAACTTCCCGGCCTTTCGCTGTTCGACATATTTGGCATTGCGCTACGTGTTGCCGATTGGGTAATGCCTGCGAGTGATCTCAGACGAGTTCGCTCAATCTGTCAAACGGCGAGGCGCGGCATGGCCGAGGATATCGACGCTGCCCAACCCGCCGAGGCGTCCGTGCTCGACCGCCTGCAGATGCGGGACGAGGAGGGCCAACTCCGTCACGAATTCGTCGAACAGGTTACGAAGGCGATCCATGCGGTCGACCGGCCGCTGCTCTGTGACGTCGTGGCGGAACTGCATGAGGCCGATCTCGGCGACCTGATCGGGGCGCTTGAACCCGAAGACCGCGTCAGCCTCGTCGAGATCACCGGCACCGATTTCGATTTCTCGGCGCTCAACGAAGTCGACGACGCCGTCCGCGAGGAAATTCTCGAGGAGCTCGAACCGGAGACTGTCGCGGAAGGCGTCCGTGAGCTGGAATCCGACGACGCCGTCGAACTGCTCGAAAGCCTCGACGAGAAGGACCAGGAGGAGATCCTCGAAAAACTGCCGCCGTCCGAGCGCGAGGAGATCGAGCGCAGCCTGCTCTATCCGGAAAATTCCGCCGGCCGGCGGATGCAGTCCGAATTCATCGCGGTGCCACCGGACTGGACCGTTGGCCAGGCGATCGACTACATGCGCGACACGCCGGATCTTCCAGATCGCTTCTACGAAATCTATGCCGTCGACGCCGATCGGCACTGGCAGGGCGCGATACCGCTGGACGTGCTGTTGCGCTCGCGCCGCCCGGTGCCGCTCGCCGACCTCGTCGATGAAGACCGCCGCCGCGTCTCTGTGCTCGACGACCAGGAAGAAGTCGCACGGATGTTCGGCAAATATAACCTGGTCGCGGCCCCCGTCGTCGACACTACCAACCGGCTGGTCGGCGTCATCACCATCGACGACGTCGTCGACGTGATCGAGGAGGAGGCCGCCGAGGATTTGAAGGCACTCGGCGGCGTCACCAGCGACGAAGAACTGTCCGACAGCGTCTGGACCATCGCGCGTGGCCGCTTCAACTGGCTCCTGGTCAATCTCGCAACCGCCTTTTTGGCCTCATCCGTGCTCGGTCTGTTCGAAGGCGAGCTGGAGAAGATGGTGGCGCTGGCGGTGCTGGCGCCGATCGTTGCGAGCCAAGGCGGCAATGCGGCCACCCAGACCATGACGGTCGCGGTGCGGGCGCTGGCGACCCGCGAGCTCGGATCGAACAACGCGTTCCGTGTGGTGCTGCGCGAGGCCATGGTCGGCCTCGTCAACGGGCTTGCCTTCGCCGTCATCACCGGCATTGCCGCGGTGGCCTGGTTCAAGATCCCCGGCCTCGGTATCGTGATCGGGCTCGCGATCGTCTGCAATCTGGTGGCCGGTGCGCTCGGCGGCATCCTGGTCCCGATAGTGTTGGAGCGGGTGCGGGCCGATCCGGCGGTGGCCTCAGGCACCTTCGTCACCACCATCACCGACGTGGTCGGCTTCTTCTCGTTTCTCGGCATCGCCACGCTGTGGTTCGGGCTGAAATAGGCCTTGGCGTTTTCGGGTGAAGAAGACGCGGCAACCCGAGAGCGCGTATCGTTAATCCGACCTTTACGTGGTTCGCCCAGAATGCGGCCTTCTGGAGCGGAACATGAAGCGACTGCGGTTGAAAGCGGATGGTCGGATCGTCGAATTGCGCGACGGGCAGGAGTTCCCGCTGGCGCCGGTGATGCCCGGGGTCGCGCTTGCGATTCCCGGCGCGCCGCAGGCGGAAGCGCCTCCGGTCCGCGACCTGCGCCGCCGCGCGCGGCTGACCCAGATGGAATTCGCGGCAAAGCTCGGCGTGCCCGTGGATACGATCCGGAACTGGGAACAGGGCAAACGCGCCCCTCGCGGGCCGGCGCGGGCGCTTCTGGCCGTGATCGCGCATTCGCCGGAAACCGTGTTCGCAGCGCTCGCTACCGAATCCGCGCCTGCTTAGCTTCGGCTGTCAGACGAGGAAATGAATCTGATCTCGGCGATCGGCAGCCGCCAGCGGCCGTCTTACCGACTACGGTTTGCGCCGAAATGGGATTGAGCGGCGGCAGCCCGGCCAGCTATGCTAGCAGGCTGGGGAGACCTTAAAACCTGATCAATCACGATGAAGCTGCGACAGGTCATAGCTTCGGACGTGACAGCGTCGGCGGTCGCGCATCTCGCGCTGCTGGCCGTCGTGCTGCTTTTTTCCGAGGTGCATCCGTTTGGTTCGCTGACGGCAGAGCCGATCGCGATCGAGATCGTCACACCACAGGAGGTTGCCGAGAAGAAGGCGGGGCCGGCGGCAACGCTGCTCCCCGATTTCTCTGCGATCGAGAAGCCTGCCGCGACCGGCGTGCCCGCGGCGGCGCCCCAGTCACCGGCTCCCCCGCAGCCGCAGCAGGAGGCGGCGTCAGAGGCGTCGCGGCTTGGCTTGCAGACGGCCGGGGCCCAGTCCCAAGCGCAGCCGGTGACGCCGACGCCGGCCTACTCCCCGCCCGAGCCCGATCTCTCGATCAAATATCATGTGGTGCTGGGGTTGCCGCCGGACATGTCCCCAAGCCTTGCTCCGTCGCCGCGGTCGGGCGACAAGGCGGGGGACAATTTTGATGCTCCGGCGACCAAGGCGGCCGACATCGGCTCCAGCCTCATCGCGGAATTTCGCCGTCATCTCAGGACGTGCTCCAAACTCCCGCCGTCGCTGGCGGCTTCCGACGATATCAGGGTGAAGCTGCGCGTGTTCATGACGCAAGACGGAACGCTCGCCACCGATCCCGTGCTGATCGAGGCCAGCGCGTCGACGAAAGGGCCGCTGTTGATGCAGGGCGCGATCAGCGCGCTGCAAGCGTGCCAGCCCTATGCCATGCTGCCGGCCGATCGCTACGGCGAGTGGAAGGTGCTCGACCTCAGCTTCACGCCCAAGGATTTCGCGTCGTAGCGTCCGGATGGCTCAGCTTCCCATTGTGGAATGCCGTGAGGCTGGTCGCGACGAACGGCATTGCGATCGTGTACAGGTTGAACGCGTGCGAGGCACTATGGCAAGATGACAATCCCAACCGGATTTTCCCGACATGTTGAAATTGGTGATCGGCAACAAGAACTATTCGTCGTGGTCGATGCGGCCGTGGCTGGCGCTGCGCGCCAACAACATCGCCTTCGAGGAAATCTTCATTCCGCTCTACACCAGCGACAAGGCCGACAAGGAACGGATCCTGAACTTCTCGCATTCCGGCAAGGTGCCGGCGCTGATCGACGGCGACGTCACGGTCTGGGATTCGCTGGCGATCATCGAATATCTCGCCGAGAAATTTCCGGAAGCGAGACTGTGGCCGGAAGACCGCGCCAGCCGCGCCTATGCGCGCGCGATCTCGGCGGAGATGCATTCGGGATTTTTGCCGCTGCGCAACGAGTGCGGCATGAACCTGCATCGGCCGGTCCGCCCCGTTAATCTGTCGGACGACGCTCGCGCCAATGCAGCACGGATCCAGGAAATCTGGGCGGAGTGCCATGCGCGCTACGGCGAGCTCGGGCCGTTCCTGTTCGGCGCCTTCTCCGGCGCGGATGCGATGTTCGCGCCCGTCGTGCATCGCTTCCGCACCTATGCGATTCCGGTCGCGCCGGAAGCTCAGCATTATGTCGATGCGATGCTGTCGCTGCCGGCGTTTCAGGAATGGACCCGCGATGGTCTTGCCGAGACGCTGGTCATCGACCGCTTCGAACACGTCTGAGCGGGGAGGCGGCTTCCTAAGCCAGGGGCGCGGGAACCGTGCTTCGGGCGGTTCCCGGTACGGGAATTCCGCCAGCGCCTCGGCGAGCCATCTATCACCCTGAAAAACCTGCAAATTTTGCGTGTTTGCTATGCCCTGATCTTGCTGGCTTTTTGGGGGCCCGGTGTGCTAGCTTGTCGCGGGGTTCTCAAGTCGGCCACCGTTACGGGGAACGTGAGCCGTGGCTGACAATCTTGAAAAATGGAGAGGGCGTTGAAGCATAAGTACTCCGTTGGAGAGACTGTCTATTTTACTGCCAGCAACGTGGCCCGGCCGGCCGCCAGCGGGACCTATGAGGTGATCCGCCTGCTGCCTACCGACGGTGACGACTGCCAGTATCGCATCAAAAGCTCGACCGAAGCTTTCGAACGGGTCGCGAAGGAAAGCCAGCTCGCTCTCTCCTGAAAGAGTTGCACGCAAGCGCCTGATAACGTGCGGTTCCATCGTGTCCCGCCGTCAAAAGGCCCTGTTCGCAGAACCATTCTGTTGAAGGTCGAACATCCGCCAGAGGCGCTCGCCTTCGCTGACGGTATTTGATGCTGCGTTGAGGGACACCGCGCATGAACTGGGCTTGGTCTTGGGCTTCGTCGCTGGATCAGATCTGGCGCTCACCGACATTTCCGATGTGGCTGACGCTGGCGGCAGCGGGATTCTTCGGGATCATCGTTCTCGTTACGCTGTTGCGCGCGGAGAAATCCGTCGCCAACGGCGCGCTCACCGTCGTTACCCTGCTCGCAATCGCGGTCGCGGTTGCCGCTACCATCCGCGGCTTCGAGCCGGTCGCCCGGGTCGCCTCGAACGAGAGTAGCTCGGTCCAGCCGGTTAACGCGACGATGCCGGCGCTGGCCTGCATCGACGATCTGGCGGGCGATGCCGTGCTCAATGCCTGCGAAAAGATCCTGTTCGGCGCCGCCGATTCGACCGCCGCGGCGGTCGCCTATGCGGCTGCCAAGATCACCCAGCTGACATCGTTTGGCGACATCGCTGCTGCGGAGCGAAATACCACGTCCGAACTGCAGGCGCTGCGCCGTGCGGTCGAGCGCGACCGCTACGGCCTGATGGCGTATGTGCTGGCGGCGCGCGACCATTGTACGGCTTCCGCGTGCGCGGCGTTCCGCTCGCTCGGGGATAGCCGTCAGATCGCGTCCAACATGGACGAACGCCTCTATGAGAATTTGGTCACCCGCCATGCCTCGTCGTGGAATGCGCCGGCGCAGACCCAGACGGCAGCCGGCCTGAGCACGGGGCTTCCGCCTTCGGTGCCCACCGGCAAACCCACCAATGCGGAATTCCCGACCTCCGCCTCGACCCCGCCAGTGAATATCATGACGCCCGAGCCCGGTTCTGCGCCTGCGGCGAAGCCGCCAGCGGCTCCGAAGCCGCAGACCGCCGCAACGGTACCACCGTCGCCGCGTCCGGCTCCGGCGGCGTCGCCCGCGCCGGCGAAGAAGCAGACCGCGGCCAAGCGCCCGGCCGCCGCGCCGGTGCCGCTCGCGCCAGCGGCGCAACCGCCGGCGGCGAGCAGCGAGCCACCACCGGCATCGAATGACTGATCTTTTCAAAGCCGTCGCGGGCCGCTAAATCCGCAACATCATGCCACTTCATCTCATCAAGCTTGCGGTCGGCTGCGAGTTGGTCAAGGAACTCAAGGGCTGGGTCGCCGAACGGATGGCGACCGCCAAGAAAAAGGGCCTGCCGCTTCGTCACATCCACATCACGCGGATGACGCCGAAGCGCGACGCGGAAATCCTCGCCGGCGGCTCGCTCTATTGGGTGATCCGTGGCGAGATTGCCGCGCGTGAAAAAATCATCGCGATCGAGCCGTTCCGCGACAAGGACGGCATCGGCCGATGCCGTCTCGTCATGCAGCCCAAGGTGATCGCCGTATCGCCGCGGCCGATGCGCCCGTTCCAGGGCTGGCGCTATCTGACGGAAGATGCGATCCCGGCCGACCTGACCAAGTCGGCGGCCTCAAGCGTCGCGGCGATGCCGGAGCCGATGCGCCGCGAATTGCGCGATCTCGGGCTGCTCTAAATCCCGATATTGTCGATCAGCCGGGTGCTGCCGATCTTCGCGGCCACCAGCATCCGCAAGGGCCCGTCCTTGATCGAGGCGACCTTTGCCAGCGTCTCGGCGTGCCGGACTTCGAGATAGTCGAGGGTGAAGCCGGCGCCTTCGATCAGTTCGGCGCCGCCGGCGATCGCGGCCCCAATGTCTTCGCCGGCCTTGATCCGCTTCGCGGTTTGCTTCATGGCGCGGTACAGCGTCGTTGCCGTCAGGCGTTCGTCCGGCGACAAATAGACGTTGCGCGATGACATCGCGAGGCCATCGCGCTCCCGCACCGTGCGCGAGCCGATCACCTTGACGCCGAGATCGAGATCCCGCGCCATCTGCGTCACCACCCGCAACTGCTGAAAATCCTTTTCGCCGAAAACAGCGAAATCCGGCCGGCATTGCGTGAACAGCTTTCCGACGACCGTCGCGACCCCGCCGAAAAAATGCGGTCGGAAGCGATCTTCCAGCCCTGCGGTGGCCGGACCTTCCGGCACGATCCGCGTCGCAAAGCCATCCGGGTACATCGTCTTGACGTCGGGATGCCAGATCAGGTCGACATTTTCGGCGGCGAGCCTGGCGATGTCGGCCTTCCAGGTGCGCGGGTATGAACCGAAATCTTCCGTCGGCGCGAACTGGGTCGGGTTGACGAAGATCGACACGATGACCTTTCCAGCACGGCGTTTGGCGAGCCGGACCAGCGACACATGGCCGTCATGGAGCGCTCCCATGGTTGGCACGAGCGCCGTCGTGGCCTTTCTGGCGCGCAAGGCCTCGACAGCGCGGCGCAGTGCAGGAACGGTGCGGACGACCATGGGACTTCGCGACATCTGGGTTCGATCTCTTCTTGTTCCTGGAGGGATGTTTGGCGAGCGAGACGACCTCGGACTCACTTCCTGCAGCGGCGCGGCGACCTTACCAAGGCCCGGCCGTCGCCGCCAAGGCGGCCGGCATCATCGGCAGCTCCTCGGCCAACTGGATCGTGGTTCGCAATCGACTGTCGATGATTGGCTCGCGCCACAGGCAACTGGTTGCGAACGGGCTGAAGGACCTGTCGCTGCGGCTCGGCTTCCGCTCCATCGGCTTTGCCGAGCGCGTGGTGTATCGCGAGTTCTTTCCGCGCGGATTGACCGCGCTGGACGACTTCGACGAGGCGACGCTCGGTACGCGACTGAGCATGGGCCACGTAACCGCGCGCGAGGAGGTGAAGCCTGTCGCGCCAGCTGAAGCTGCCGCTTGACGAGCGCGGTCGCCGGCGCGCCGCCAACGGCGCCGAATGATTCAGCCAGGTCGACAAACGCTTTCGCCTTTGCCGCAAGGGAAAACTCAGGGGTGTCCCGAGTTCACCGCCTGGTGGGAAGCGCGCGATATCAGCGGCAGCGTCGCCGGGCGGGGCCGCCTGAGGTTTGAATATGCGAGCTTTCAGGGGCCAACGACGATCCGGCGGCGTTGAAGCCTGTCATCTACAACACGGCCTGAATCCCCGTGATTTTGCGTGGGTGGGCGACGGGCCGGGAACAAACGGTAAGGAGGCCCGTTTTCATTACAATCTTATCGGCGGCTGAACCGATGCCTGATTGGTTTCGTCTAAGAAATAGGGAGGTTGTAGGATCAGGCGAAACTGTGCAGTGCACAACGAGAGGGTGCGACGCACAATTACTGGGTGCGACGCACAACTGTAATTTGCAGTCAGCACACAACATTTAGCCTTCCTGTCACCTCGCTGTAACATATATCATCAAGAAGGACCGCCAGAGTCCTGAGAACAATTAACAGGTCGAGATAGCCCGGAAACGCGGGCGTGCCGAGGACGACTATGAAACGTGGAATTACCGTTCTGCTTTCACTCTCCGTATTAGTCACGGGCGCCTATTTCACTGCGAGCAAGTGGGCGATCCGTCACGAGACCATTTCGTTCCATGATCCGGATCGCGACAATCGTCTCGTCGCGGTCGATATCGCTGTTCGGCGCGACAAGGAAATGCAGGCCAACGCGGGCATGATCACGCTGCCGGTGGCAGTGCTCAACCACGGCAATACCGTCAAGAACACCGAGTATTCGTTCCTCGCCAACGCCTTCGCTGCGCGCGGCTATCTTGCGGTCAGCCCGCAGCATGACTTGCCGACCGATCCGCCCATGGTAACCAAGGAGGGTGAAATCTATGTCGGCCGTCTACCGCAAATTCAGCGCGGCGTCGCCAACATCAAATTCGCCCTCGGGGAAATGAAGAAGGTCCAGCCCAACGCCGACTACAGCCGGGTGACGATGGTCGGACATTCGATGGGCGGCGACATCTCGATGTATTTCGCCAAGCAATATCCGGATGAGATCACGAAGGTGGTGACGCTGGACAATCTGCGCGTGCCGTTCCTGACCGATGGCAAGTTCAAGATCCTGTCGTTCCGCTCGAAGGATCCGCAGTTCAAGACTGATCCCGGCGTTCTTCCCGATGCAGAGGAATGCGAGAAGGCGGGTATCACCGTGGTGAACACCGGCTTCCAGCATAATGATATGCGCGATACCGGCCCGGACGCGGCCAAGAACTCGATCCAGAGCATGCTGGACAAATTCCTGGTCGATACCAACAGCGACGTTGCCCCCGTCGATACGCGTAACGCTTCGCCCAAGATTCTGGACCCCGGTCCGGTGTCGCTCAAGGTACCGGACCAGAGGGCGCAAAAGAAGCAGTCGTCGCTCGCCGCGAATTGACTAGTTCGGACCGTCGCAGACAAAGTCGCCTGACCAAAGGCCCCCGCTGAAACATTGACCCATCCCTGATCCCGGCCCACATAATGTTCGCGATATCAGGCGAGCACGCAATGGCCGGCGAACCCATGAAACCGAAATCCGCAGGCGACGTCACGTCGACGCCAACGGCCGAACCACGCAAGGCGGGTTCTGTGCCGGAAGCGAAGACGTCGGCTTCCGAGGACATTGCCGCCTTCGTGACCAAGGCGCGTGCGATGTCGCCGCACCGGGCGGGAGCGAAGGGAAGGCTGATATTCGCGCTCGACGCCACTATGAGCCGGCAGCCGACCTGGGACATGGCCTGCGCGCTGCAGGCCGACATGTTCCGCGAGGCAGCCTTGTCAGGCAGTCTCGACATCCGCCTCGTCTATTACCGCGGCTTCAACGAATGTCGTGCCACGGGATGGATCTCCGACAGCGCGCAGCTTGCGAGATTGATGGGCAAGATCGATTGCCAGGGCGGTAACACCCAGATCGGCAAGGTGCTGTCGGAGGCGCGCCGCGAGGCGGTCGCTTCGGCAGTGCGTGCGGTGGTGTTTGTCGGAGACGCGATGGAGGAGTCCGTCGACGACCTCTGCGCCAAGGCCGGCGAACTCGGCCTGCTCAAGGTGCCGGTGTTCATGTTCCAGGAAGGCCACGATGCCACCGCCGAGAAGGCGTTCCGCGAGATCGCGCGGCTGACCGGCGGCGCCTGGTGCAGGTTCGATCCCGGCGCCGCGGCGCAATTGCGCGAGCTGTTGCGTGCCGCCGCCGCCTACGCCGCTGGCGGTCGCGAGGCGCTGCTGCGGCTGTCAAAGACCGGAAGCGGCGCCGCCAAATTGATCGGCCAGATGAAGTAATCGCGGGAATGTTCGTTGTGGCCTGGTTCGGAGAAGGCCTGCCATGCATTTTGCCGCCGATGCGATTATATTGCAGCCATGCCAACCCTGATCGCCGGCGTTGTTGCCGTTATCGTTCTTTACTCGCTGCTGCAGATGTTTCGCGCGGCCAACCCGGTCGTGCTCGCGCGCGCGATCAAGATCGTCGGCGGCGTCATCGCGCTGGCGGTCGCGGCCTTTACAGGTTTCAGGGGTGAACTCGCTGTAGCAATCCCGCTCGGCCTCTTCGGTGCTGGATTGCTCGGCTGGTCGCCGTTCGGGGCGACGGGCTTTGGCAATTTCGGCGGGTTGTTCGGTGGCGGCACGCAACGCTCGCCAGGACAGAGTTCGCGGGTGCGCTCGCAGTATCTCGACATGACCCTCGACCACGACAGCGGCCAACTGTCCGGCCAGATCATGGATGGGCCGAATGCCGGTCACTCGCTCGACGAGTTCGACCTGCCGCAACTGCTGGCGATGATCGCAGGCTTTGACGCCGAGAGCGTGGCGCTACTTGAAAGCTATCTGGACCGCCGGTTTCCCGCCTGGCGTCAGGACGCGCAGGGAGACGCGGCAGGGGGGCAGCGCCGCGCGCCGGCGGGCGGCAAAATGACGGGCGAGGAAGCCTATCAGATCCTTGGCCTGCAGCCGGGCGCGACGCGTGACGAGATCAGCCGGGCGCACCGTGCCCTCATGAAGAAACTCCATCCCGACCAAGGGGGGTCGACGTACCTCGCCGCCCGTGTAAACGAGGCCAAGGATACTCTGCTTCGCACGCATCTTAGCTAACTCCGGCTACGCCACCAAACGCTACAAAACCGCGAGTTGCTTCCTGCTCGTCTCTCTGATTGATGCCCCGTGTCGCCCGCCGTTGTCCGGCGTGGTCGATCGTTCATTCCGGAAAACTTAACCGTAAATTATTGACGAGAAGTTTTCGAAGGACCCGAAGTGCCGCATCAACCGCACCTGGCCGCCAACTGTGTGACGAAAACAACAAAGCCGGCGCTTGCGGCGCCGGCTCTGCGACTTCAAGTCAAACGATCGATCAATTGCGAACGGTGATGCACGAAATATCGGCGCGCTTCAGCGTCCGGCAGACGGCTTCGGCCTGATCGCGCTCCAGGCCGGCGAAGCGGGCGCGGAACAGCTTTTTGTTGTCCTTGGCGACGACCGGCTCGGTGAACGGATCGGCCTTGCTGAGCAGGCCGCGGGCCTGATTGCGTGCGAGATCGATACGCTGCTTGGCCTCGCTCTCGGTTTCCAGCGCGCCGACCTGAATGATCCAGCCGCTATGCGCAGTGGAAGCTACGGGCTTGATCGCGGTGTTTTGCGGGACGGCCTGCGGCTGGGCGCGCGGCGCCGGGTCCGCGTAGGCGAGCGTTTGCGGGGAGGCGGCGGCCGGCACACTCGATGCCGGCAACACCCCGAGAATGCCGTTGCCGGTACCGAAATTGGCCGGCTGCGGCGGCATTGCAGGCCGCGCGATTTCGGTTCTGGCCTCGGGCCTGGCGATGTCGGCCTTCGCGACGACCGCGCTGGAGGTTTCGGCCACTTCGGGTCGCGCGGGGATCGTATTGGTGATCGGAGGAGTCGGCTGCGACGGCGCCGCGGAGGCGAGCTTCATCTGGCCGGCCTTGACCTGAACCGTCTTGACCTTGACCGGCTTCATCGGCTCGGCCGAGCCGGGGATCGCGGCGATCGACTGGGTCTGGATCACGCCGTTCGTCAGCGGCGCGGGTTCAGCCCTGGCTTGCGCTTCGAACCTGGCCGGTTCGGGCTTGGCTTGTGGTGGGGGCAGGGCGGCCGCTGCGGCGGCCATTAGCGACGCCTTGGCCGCCGGACGTGCCGGCTGTGGCTGCAGCGCCGCCAAGGCAGGCTCGGCTGAGGCGGCCGCGCCGGCACCGTTGACCTGCACCATGTCGGTCGGACTAGAATTGGCCTCGGCTTCCGCCACATCGGCATTGGCGTCCGATACGTTTCGCTCGGTGATCGCGGCAACCGTGCGCGTGGTCGCCGCCTTCTCAACATTCTCGGCCAGCAGGTTGCGCATGATCGCGTCCCGCGAACCGCCGCTGCGGCCGCCCAGAACTACGCCGACCAGATGGCGGTTGCCGCGGCGCATCGAGCTCACGAGATTGAAGCCGGAGGCGCGGGTATAGCCGGTCTTGATGCCGTCGACGCCCTCGACGTTGCCGAGCAGGTGATTGTGGTTACGGATCGACTGGCCGTGATAATTGAACACGCTGGTCGAGAAATAGCGGTAATAGCGCGGGAAGCGGTCCTGGATCGCGCGCCCCAGGGTGGACTGGTCGCGCGCCGTGGTCACCTGATCGTCGTCAGGCAGGCCCGAGGCGTTGCGGTAGACGGTCCTGGTCATGCCGAGCGCGCGCGCCTTGCGCGTCATGAGCTTGGCGAAATCCTTTTCGTCGCCGGCGATCGCTTCCGCGATCACGACAGCGGCGTCGTTGGCCGAACGCGTCACCAGGCCCTTGATGGCGTCTTCGACCTTGATGGTCTTACCGGGCCTGAGGCCGAGCTTGGTCGGCGCCTGTTCGGAGGCGTGCTCGGACACTTCCATTTCGGTGTCCAGCTTCATCTTGCCGGCGTCGAGGCGTTCGAACAGCAGATAAAGCGTCATGATCTTGGTCAGCGAGGCGGGGTGACGGCTTCCGTCGGGATTGTTCGCGGACAGCACTGCGCCCGAATTGCCATCGACGATAATGGAGGAGAATTGCGGACTGGAGCTCTCGCGCTCCACGCTCTGATGGCGTGTCTGACCGCGATGGCGGTGACGGCGGGCTTCCGCACTGTCGCTGGTGATCACCATAGCTGCGGTGGTGGTCACCAGCCCGAGAACGCAAACTCGCAAGAAGCGCGAGGAAGGCAAGGTTGTACGAAGCATTTACTTCCCCGTCCCAATTTCTATCTTGATCACCGGTTCGTGAGGCAAAATTGTGCCCAATCGCCGCTGACATCTACCTGTTCGACGCGCCGATCCGGGCCAAGTGACCGTTCCCGGCGGCAGATCAGGCCGCTGTTCTGGCTAAGGTGCTGTTCACAAACAGTTTTCAGGTTGTCTGTCGGAGGCGAACAAGCCCGGGAATCAGGTTAGGCAAAGCGAGTTTCCAAAGGATTAAGCAACCGTTGCGTAATCCTGCGGTGTTCTCGGCAAATTGGACCTGTTGTTGTGCGGTGCACAAGATTTCTTGACTTCATTGTGCGGTGCACTATGTTGGGATGGTGTCAGAGGAGCCGGGACCTCCCGGCGATTGTTTTTACACATTCAAGTCCGGGAAAGGACTCCATTGATGGTCAAGGTTGAAGACGTCCAGAATTACGGCAAAGAGCACCTCGAGACGGTCGCAGCTTCCGCGAGCAATCTGCAGAGCGGCGTCCAGGCAATCGCCACCGCCTATGGCGACTACGCGAAGAAGTCGTTCGAAGACACCAAATCGTTTGTGGAAAAGCTCTCCGGCGTGAAGACGCTCGACAAGGCGCTCGAAGCGCAGACCGAGTATGCCCGCTCGGCCTATGAGACCTTCGTTGCGGAGTCCCAGAAGATCGCCGGCCTCTACACCGATCTCGCCAAGCAGACCGTCAAGCCGTTCGAGGGCCTGGCCGCGAAGTTCACGCCTGCCGCGCACTGACGGCTAACGCCCCACTGACTTCCAAAGACAAAAAGCCCGGCCGCGATGGCCGGGCTTTTTTCTTGCGGCCGTTCGGCCGGCGGTTATTTCAAGACGCGCAGCTTGGAGATCTGCGTCAGGACGTTGTTGAACGCATCGGAAGTCTGGTCGGCGCTCGTAATCATCTGGAAATTGCCATCGGTCGCGCAATACTGCAGCACCTTCGATTTCGGATCTGCGTTGTTGATGTTGACCTGAATCGTGAACACGGTGACGGGGTTGGTCCTGTCGGCCTTGATGTTGTCGCAGAGGATCTTCTGACGGGCGTCAATGTCCGTATCCGTTGTGCTCCAGCGGTTTTGAGTATTCAGACCGTCGGACAGCAGGACGATATAGTCCTTGTAGGCGGAGGTGCTGTCTTTCGGCGGCGCTGCGATCGGTGGATTCGTCGTGCTGAGGGACTGCCATCCCCATGCCAGCCCCACCGCCTGGTTGGTATTGCCGCTGGGGGTCATGGCGTTGATCTGATCCTTGAGGGTTTGCCACTGATTGCTCATCGGCGTCACCGTGGCGGGAAGGCAGCTCAGCCCACTGTTCTGCATAGAACTGCGTGGACGGGCTTCCGCCACTTGATGATCCCGGTGCGCTGTTCTGCGTGTCGTAGCTCTGGTCGCGATCGTTGATACAGCCCTTCCAGGTGCTGTGGGTGGGTGCCGCTGCGGCAGCTATAGTTGGGTCGGTCGGATGGTTGCGCCAATAATGCTTGTACGTGGTCTGCACGCATTGCTGTTTGTTGCCGCTACCAGAGCATGAGCAGTTGGGTTTCCCGGCCGGACAGGTTGCGTTCGAGCCGCTCGACAAGGTAATGTTCTGATCGACCACGCTTGTGTAGCATCCGTTGTAGTAGATTTTGGTTTTTCCCGGATAATTCGTCCCGCTGTCCATGCTTGGGCAGATCATGCCGGCATAGGTGCCGCTCGAGGGGATCAACCACTTGTTGGTCGAAAGCTGGCTTACGTCGTTAGCGCCACTCACCGTGGCGGGCCGATCCATACAGCCGAAACCATATGATTTTACGCTGCTATTGTTGGAAGGCCGGCCGGATCCAGAGGTATCGAACGGGCAGGGCGCGCCGGGGCCAATGTCCGCCCACGTATAGGTGATGTTGTTGTATTTAACATTGATCGGATAGAGGTTATTGGTGAGAATCGGAGGCTCAGCTTCCCAATCTGTCCAATTGATCCACGTCGCATTGACATTCGTCGTGCCGACGTTGACGTCCTTCGCGAAGGGGACAATGGAAATGTAGACGTCGCCGGTCTGCTTATTGAAGCCGGACAGCGTAGTGATCATATTGGTGGCCGCCTTTTGCAGGGCCGCCATTTTGCCGTTCTGGGCCATCGACCCGGTGTTATCCAGCACCAACGCGACCCGCATACGCGTGTTGCCCCAAGTCGAGGTGGAGTTGGCGTTGAAGCTGAGGCTGGGGAAACCGGCAAGCTTCATGAAGTCGGTCGTCACGGAGCCGGAACCGTTGATCAGGACGGTAGCGGGTGTCGAGCCGCTGACCGGTGTGTAGGTCGCACTGACCGTAACCGACTGGGCATCTTTGTTGGTGTACAACGCCGTGAAGTAGGCCTGAGACTTCGTATTGATGTCGGAAGGCTGGATGGTACCATCCGTGAGGTCCTTCGCCACCATCAGCGCCGCGGAGTCCAGCGCCGCCTGCATTGAGGAGCGGGCGCTGTTGGCGCGTGAATAATCGATCGCGGCGCCGACAAAACTCAGGAGCGGCACCGCTGCGATGCCGAAGATCACCGCGACATTGCCGTGATTGGCGCCGGCGAAATGGCCGGCAGCAGCGCGAAGGCGAGCGAAAATGGCTTTTGCGGTCATGGCTCTCACCGAAATTGGTTGAAGCGTCATTTCGGCGCGCGGGACTAAACCGGTGGTAAACCGGTTCCAATAAAGACGGGTCAATAGCCGCACAAAGGCGGATCACCCCACAAAAAGCCCCTGCTATCCTCAATAGCCGCTAAACGGGTGCCGGCCTGCCTTTGTCAAATCCGATAGAAACGATTAACCTTGGCCAGGTTGCCGCGCCGGGAATCGGGCCGGCGTATGTGCAGCGCTTCGGCGCTTGCGGCGAGCCGAAGGTGAGCCCATATTCCTGTTGTCGATCCAGCCGCTGGGTCGGCCCGGGAACGGCGATCTGGAGGCATTGCCGGAAGTTCCGCGATGGCTGACTGGCGTGTCGCGGGTCGACCGTCATGCGCTGTCCGGTTTCCCCTGGGGATTTCGAACGCCTGAGCCATGTTGAAGTCATCTTCCAAAGCCCGTCCGTCCGTCCCGGCGCCTGCCGCGCCTTTTGCTCCCCGAATGAGCAATGACGAAAACCGCAGCGGCCCCCCCGGCGGTCCGTCGACCTCGGTGATCACCAAGGCCAAGCCGAAGACCAAGCGCCCCAATCTCTATCGCGTCCTGATCCTGAACGACGACTATACGCCGATGGAGTTCGTCGTTCACGTCCTTGAGAAGTTCTTCCAGAAGGACGCAGAAGCCGCGACCAAGATCATGCTGCACGTCCATCATCATGGGATCGGGGAGTGCGGCGTGTTCACCTACGAGATCGCCGAGACCAAGGTGACGCAGGTGATGGACTTCGCGCGCAAGCACCAGCATCCGCTGCAATGCGTGATGGAAAAGAAGTAGCCGCGCGACTTCTGCGCAGGGATCCGCCCAAAAAGGAACGGGTCTTGCATCGTTTTGGTGACTGAAGCGGGCGGTATCCCCGTGAGTTTGCGGGATGGGCTGCGCGTCTCCGGGGCGCGTGAATTTTTGGTGGAAAAGACGCTGCCGCAGAGCCGGCCTTTCGCCACGATCGCGCGTAACTATATGACAGGGGATGACAAAGGTTGCTGTTGCCTGACCGGGCAATGGCGATCATGATGGCAGGGGGCCACAGAGGACGCGAATGCCTACTTTTTCCCAAAGCCTGGAACAATCCCTGCATCGTGCGCTGGCGATTGCAAACGAGCGTCACCATCAATACGCGACGCTCGAACATCTTCTGCTGTCGCTGATCGATGACTCGGACGCGGCTGCGGTGATGCGCGCCTGCAGCGTCGATCTCGACAAGCTGCGGACCAGTCTCGTCAACTATCTTGAGACCGAATTCGAAAATCTGGTGACTGACGGTGCCGACGACGCAAAGCCGACCGCCGGCTTCCAGCGCGTGATCCAGCGCGCGGTGATTCACGTCCAGTCATCAGGTCGGGAAGAGGTGACCGGCGCCAATGTGCTGATCGCGATCTTCGCCGAGCGCGAAAGCCACGCCGCGTATTTCCTGCAGGAGCAGGACATGACCCGCTATGACGCGGTCAACTACATCAGTCACGGTATTGCCAAGCGGCCCGGTGTCTCCGAGGCGCGGCCGGTGCGCGGTGTCGACGAGGAGACCGAAGCCAAGGGCAACGAGGACTCCAAGAAGAAGGGCGAGGCGCTCGAGACCTATTGCGTCAACCTCAACAAGAAAGCGCGCGACGGCAAGATCGATCCGGTGATCGGACGTAATTCCGAAATCAACCGCGCCATCCAGGTGCTTTGCCGCCGCCAGAAGAACAACCCGCTGTTCGTTGGCGAGGCTGGCGTCGGGAAGACCGCGATCGCCGAAGGATTGGCAAAGCGCATCGTCGACAGCGAGGTGCCGGAGGTCCTTGCGGCCGCGACGGTGTTCTCGCTCGACATGGGCACGCTGCTCGCCGGCACGCGCTATCGCGGCGATTTCGAGGAGCGCCTGAAACAGGTGTTGAAGGAACTGGAGGCGCATCCCAACGCCATCCTGTTCATCGACGAGATCCATACGGTGATCGGCGCCGGCGCCACCTCCGGCGGCGCGATGGATGCTTCCAATCTGCTCAAGCCTGCACTGGCTTCGGGCACGATCCGCTGCATGGGTTCGACGACCTACAAGGAATACCGCCAGCATTTCGAGAAGGATCGCGCGCTGGTGCGCCGGTTCCAGAAGATCGACGTCAACGAGCCGACGGTGGAAGACGCCATCTCGATCCTCAAGGGCCTGAAGCCCTATTTCGAGGATTACCATCGGCTGAAATACACCAACGAGGCGATCGAGGCGGCGGTGCAACTGTCATCGCGCTACATCCATGACCGCAAGCTGCCCGACAAGGCGATCGACGTGATCGACGAGTCAGGCGCGGCGCAGATGCTGGTCGCCGAAAACAAGCGCAAGAAGACGATCGGTATCAAGGAGATCGAAACCACGATCGCGACCATGGCGCGGATTCCGCCGAAGAGCGTCTCGAAGGACGATGCAGAGGTGCTCAAGCATCTCGAACAGACCCTGAAGCGCGTGGTGTTCGGCCAGGACAAGGCGATCGAGTTGCTTTCGGCATCGATCAAGCTGGCGCGTGCCGGCCTGCGCGAGCCGGAGAAGCCGATCGGCTGCTACCTGTTTTCCGGTCCTACCGGCGTCGGCAAGACCGAAGTGGCAAAGCAGCTCGCGGCGTCCCTTGGCGTCGAACTGATCCGTTTCGACATGTCCGAATACATGGAGCGTCACACGGTGTCGCGCCTGATCGGTGCGCCTCCCGGCTATGTCGGCTTCGACCAAGGCGGCCTGTTGACCGACGGCGTCGACCAGCATCCGCACTGCGTGGTCCTGCTGGACGAAATCGAGAAGGCGCATCCCGATCTCTACAACGTGCTGCTACAGATCATGGACCACGGCCGGCTCACCGACCACAACGGCAAGCAGGTTAATTTCCGCAACGTAATCCTGATCATGACCACCAATGCCGGCGCCGCCGATCTGGCGCGGCAGGCCTTCGGCTTCACCCGCAGCAAGCGCGAAGGCGACGACCACGAGGCGATCAACCGCCAGTTCGCGCCGGAATTCCGCAACCGGCTGGACGCGATCGTCTCGTTCGCGCACCTCAATGCCGACGTGATCGGCATGGTGGTGGAAAAGTTCGTGCTGCAGCTCGAGGCGCAACTCGCCGACCGCGACGTCACCATCGAACTGTCCGAGCCCGCCAAGGCCTGGCTGATCGAGCATGGTTACGACGAGCAGATGGGCGCGCGGCCGTTGGCGCGCGTAATTCAGGAGCACATCAAGAAGCCGCTCGCCGACGAAGTGCTGTTCGGCCAGCTCAAGGGCGGCGGCCACGTCCGCGTGGTGGTGGTCAAGGACGAGGCGACGGACAAGGACAAGATCGGCTTCGAGTTCGTCGAAGGGCCGGTGACACCGAAGCCGGAAAAACTCCCCGGCGCCCGCAAGCGCAAGCCGAAGCCGGGCGGCCCGAACGGCGGCGGCTCCAAGGGGCCGGCGTCGCGTGGTCCGCTGGTGAAGGTCTGAGGACAGTCTGATCGAATATAAAAGGCCGGCGGTTTGGCCGGCCTTTTTCATTGATGCCTGTTCATATGACACGCTTGGCAGGTTGAATTTAGCCTTGGTCCAGCAATTCGTTGATGCGGCGCTCAAGCTGGCGCTTCTTGATTTCGCTCCGTCGCAGCCGTTCGTCGAAATCGCTGACGGGGGCATCAGAGGTCATTATCCGGAAGGCGAGGCCGACCTTGTTGGCCTGCCGCCAGATCAGCCGTGCGAGATAGGAACGGCCCTTGTGCGCAAGGGTCAGGTTCCACTGCTCGGGCAGCCTTGCCGTCGGATCGATTTCGACGCAGGCGCCTTGCTCGCTGATGTTACGCACCACGCAATTCGCTGTCGCGCCGCTCGTCGTGGCGCCGCGCTCGGCAATGTCGGCAACGCCGCCATAGAGCACCTTGTCGCGCACGCTTTGGCGCCGGTCCAGCATCGAAAAATCCTCCAAATTACTGGAGGACTTTATCCGCCCTCGATGCGAAGAGAAGCTCGCAGGCAGCGGTTGTTGCCGTTAACGTAAATTGCTGTCGGCCCGATAATCCTAATTCCGCGGCATTTTCCGCATTGCAAAAGTCTTGTGCCGCGTTCCCATATGCCCGCCATGATTCTCGTCCTAGCTTGAGGACGGATCCCGCTGTCGAACTCGGTCCGGCGGACATAAGGCAATGCGAGCAGGTCAGGGCTTTCGCGCGCTATTTTGTCTTGCAGCGATGCTGGCGTCATTTGCGTCGGCACGGGCGGAGGACACTGCGCCTCCCGGCAGTGCGCAGCAGAGCGTCGAGGAAGCCGCGACGCCGGTGCCCAAGCCGGACGAAGCCGTCCGCGAGAGCGAAGCGCGCGAAGCGATGTGCCTGATGATCGAGTCCGCGGCGCGGGCTTCAGGCCTTCCGCTCGAATTCTTCGCGCGCGTGATCTGGCAGGAGAGTCGCTTTCAGCCCGAAGCGGTGGGGCCGGTGACTCGGAACGGCCAGCGCGCACAGGGCATTGCGCAATTCATGCCGGGAACGGCCAATGAGCGCGGCTTGCTCGATCCCTTCAATCCGGTGCAGGCGTTGCCGAAGTCGGCGGAATTCCTCAGCGAACTACGCGACCAGTTCGGCAATCTCGGACTTGCGGCGGCGGCCTACAACGCCGGCCCGCGCCGGGTGCAGGAATGGCTCGCCGGCTCCGGCAACATGCCCCAGCAGACCCGCAGCTACGTGTTCGCGATCACCGGCAGCAGCGTCGACGACTGGGCATCGGCCGGGCGCAACGGCAAAATGCCGGAGCGCGGGCCGACGTCCACTTGCCGTGAGCTCATGGCGCTGCTGAAGCAGGCGCCCAATCCCTTTGTCGCCGAGCTCGAGCAGCATGTGACACTCGCCGCCGCCAAGGTGTGGGGCGTGCAACTCGCTGCCGGTTTTAATCGCGACAAGGCGCTCGCAATGTATGCGCGCGCGATGAAGCGACTGAACGCCGTGATCGGCGATCAGGACCCGAGCCTATTGAGCTCGGTGATGCGCAGCCGTGGTACCCGCGAATTCTACCAGGTGCGGATCGGTGCCGACACGCGCCCCGCCGCCGACGACCTCTGCAATCGCATTCGCCGCGCCGGCGGGGCGTGCTTCGTGCTGCGGAATGCGGGGGTAAAGTCGTAGCTGGTGAGCGACAACGAACTCCGGGGAACCGCCACTTCGCGGATTGTGCTTCGCTTCATCCAGACTACTGCATACCGGCCTTGAGCGGTCCCTTGGTTGACGCTGCGTTCTACCGGCCCTAAGCCGCCAATAGCTCAAACCCCCGGCAGCACGTGGCGCTTCCTTCGCTCGATTCACCGCAATGGCGTAGCCCGCTTCGCGCGTTCGCGTGGGGGATAAGTGCGGTCGCGTCGACGGTTCTGACGCTGGTGCTCTTTGCGACCTATCTCGGAATTGGCGCGCTGGCGCATGATATGCATTTCAGCCTGGGCTGGGCGCTCGGCAGCACGCTGCTGGTCTGGGCAGGGCCCGCGCAGATCATCCTGATCTCGATGCTGGGTACCGGGGCGACGGCGGTGCAGGCGGCGATTGCGGTGACCGTCAGCGCCATCCGGCTGTCTCCAATGGTGGTCTCGGTCTTGCCGATGCTGCGCACTGAGAAGACCAGGCGCCGCCATCTCGTGTTGGCGGCGCATTTCGTTGCCGTAACCTTGTGGGTCGAATGCTACCGCCTGCTGCCGCAGGTGCCGCGCGAGCGGCGCGTTGCGTTTACCCACGGGCTCGGCTGCGGCCTTGTTACCGTATGCCTCGCTGCGACGACACTCGGCTATGGCCTTGCCGCAAACCTGCCGCAGCTGTTTGCCGCGGCGATCCTGCTGTTGACGCCGCTGGCGTTTCTACTGTCCACCGCGCGCAATTGCCGGCAGCTATCGGACATCCTGGCATTGGTGCTCGGACTCACCCTGTTTCCGCTCGCCTCCAGGCTGAATACCGGCGTGGATATTCTGATCAGCGGCCTCTCGGC
Source organism: uncultured Alphaproteobacteria bacterium (assembly GCA_963786115.1). Taxonomy (GTDB): domain Bacteria; phylum Pseudomonadota; class Alphaproteobacteria; order Rhizobiales; family Xanthobacteraceae; genus Bradyrhizobium. The sequence continues at coordinate 59,028 of CAWAYC010000045.1, read as the reverse complement.
GGGCACGATCGCCTATGGCGTTCACTGGTGGCGGGAGCGCGCTTGAGCAACTTTTTCGGCGATCCTCACGCGCTGTTGATCCTCGTCATCGCTGGTTTTCTGCCCAACGAAGTCTGGCGCATGCTTGGGCTATGGCTCGGCGGCGGCATCGACGAAGGCTCGGAAATCCTCGTATGGGTGAGGGCGGTGGCGACCGCTATCCTCGCGGGCGTCATCGCGCAAATTCTGGTACAGTCGCCGGGCGCGCTGGCGAGCGTGCCGGACTGGCTGCGCTACGGCGCGGTAGCCGCGGGCTTTGTCGTCTTTGTCGCCACGCGCCGATCGATTTTCGCCGGCGTGGTCTGCGGCGAAATCGTCGTGCTCACGGGCAAATGGTGGCTCGGTTGATTGCAGCCGGCGCGCAATCCGCTACTGTCGAACTCAAATGACGAGGCATTTCGCGCTTCGCTGGAAATGATCGGGCTTTCCGCCGTTGCGTCCGCGGAGCCGTGCTTCTATCAACGAATTCATCGAGACCGATCGAGCCCGCTGGGCGGGCGTGATCAGCGCGCTGAACATATCACTGGACTGAAAACATGGTGCGAGAGAGCGAAATCCGCGAAGGGGAATTGGCCGTCGACATGCCGGCGCCGCGCGATGCCGGACTGACGTTCATCGGCCGCATCCGCACGCCCTGGAAATCGCGTCTCGAAACCCCGCGTCAGGGCCGTCACGACGGACCGGTGTGCCGATTGGAGATTTTCGAGCCGTGGGTGCCCGCAATCAAGGGCGTCGATTTCTACGAAAATCTCGAAGTGATCTACTGGCTGCATCTGTCGCGCCGCGACCTCGTGCTGCAGAGCCCGAAGAACAACAACAAGACACGCGGTACGTTTTCGCTTCGCTCGCCGGTGCGACCGAACCCGATCGCGACCTCGATCGTCAAGCTTGTCGGCATCGAAGGCAACGTCATCCTCGTGCGCGGGCTCGATTGCCTCGACGAGACGCCCCTCCTGGACGTCAAGCCCGACCGCTGCGAATTCACGCCGCTGGCCCCGCCGCAGCCGGGAGATTTTGAGACGGAGTAGCTGTCATCTCGCGCTCGCGCCAGGAGGCGCGCTCGCGAATGCCGATACGGAGAGCGAGAGTAGCTAACCCAGCGCCGCCATCAACTTGGTTGCATTGTCCTCCAGCACCTTGACGTCTTCCTTGCGGCTGGCCGGCGGCAACAGCGCGACGCCGTGGTGGCGCGGCATCACATGCATATGCAGGTGGAATACGACCTGGCCGCCGGCGGGCTCGTTGAACTGCTGCACAGTGATGCCGTCGGCCTTGAAGGCTTTCATGGCTGCGGCTGCGATCTTGTGCGCGGCACGCGCGACGTGGGCGTAATCGTCGGGAGAGATATCGAGGATATTGCGGGCAGGGGATTTTGGAATCACCAGCGTGTGCCCGGGCGAGCGCGGCATGATGTCGAGGAAGGCCAGCACGTGGTCGTTCTCATAGACCTTGTAGCAGGGAAACTCGCCGCGCAGGATCTTTGCGAAGGGGTTTTGGGCGTCATAGGCGGGCATAGCGGCTCCTCAATGTCGTAATTTCTCGGTGGTAGCAGAAACGTCAGGCTTCGTCCGCACCCTTGCGAAACGGCCCGGCTTCGGCAAGCTCGCGGCCGACTTCGGCGACGTAAGCCCGCTCGCGCTTGAGGTAATCGGCGATCGCGCGGCGTAAGTTCGCATCGGCGATGTAGTGCGCCGAATAGGTCGTCTGCGGCAGGTAGCCCCGCGCCAGCTTGTGCTCGCCCTGGGCGCCGGCCTCGACCACTTTCAGGCCGCGCCGGATCGCAAAATCGATCGCCTGGTAATAGCAGACCTCGAAATGCAGGAACGGATGATGCTCGACCGCACCCCAGTTGCGGCCGAATAGCGTGTCCGAGCCGATAAAGTTGATGGCGCCCGCGATCCAGCGGCCACTGCGCTTCGCCATCACGAGCAGCACGTCGTTGCTCATGCTCTCGCCGATCAGCGAGAAGAATTTTCGCGTCAGATAGGGCCGGCCCCATTTGCGCGAACCGGTCTCCATGTAGAACGTGAAGAATGCGTCCCAGGCATCCTCGGTGATATCGCTGCCGGTCAGCCAGTGGATGGTAACGCCGGCGGCCAGGGCTTCGCGCCGCTCGCGCTTGATCGCCTTGCGATGCCGTGAATTGAGGGTCGCGAGGAAATCGTCGAAGCTCTCGTAGCCGGCGTTGTGCCAGTGAAACTGCTGATCGTTCCGCTGCAGGAAGCCGTGCTCGCCCAAAAATTTCGCTTCCGCTTCGGGCGCAAAAGTCACATGCACCGATGAGGCATTGGTGGCATTGCATAGCGCCATCAGCCCGGCCGCGAGCGCGTCCCCGATCCGCTCACGGTCGACGCCGTCTCGGATCAACAGCCGTGGTCCGGAGGCCGGTGTGAATGGGACGGATACCTGCAGTTTTGGATAATAGCGGCCACCGGCCCGCTCATAGGCGTCGGCCCAGCCGCGGTCGAACACGTATTCGCCTTGTGAATGCGATTTGAGATAGCAGGGCACGATGCCGACGGTACGGCCGTCCATCCTGGCCACGAGGTGCCGCGGCCCCCAACCGGTGCGCGCGCAGGCCGATCCCGAGGCCTCGGCGGCCGCGAAAAAAGCATGGGAGACGAAGGGGTTATAGCCGTGCTTTGATTCGGCGCAGGAATCTCCCGCGGGGTGCCCTGAAGCCAGCGTATCGAGATTATCAGGGCTGTTGGGGGCAGATCGCGGGTTGGCGCAGGCATCCCACTCCGCGGCCGGAATATCGCTGGCGGATGGCAAGGCTTCGAGGGTGATTTCAGATGACGCCATCAAGAATTCGGACCGGTCCCTTTTCGCGATCAGCCTTCGCGAGGGTGACCAACGCTTTCCAAAGATCGTGCATCGCAGCGCGGACTTCAAGGCCGTCAGCCACATGTCAGGTTCCCGGGACGAAGCCCTCGAAGATCATCTGGTCGGCATAGCGCGCCGCCCATTCGCGCTGCTCTGGCGTGCGTACCGTCCAGGTCAGCAGGGGACAGCCGAAGATGTTGCGGGCAATCCAGGGCGCCGGCGCCGGCAACTGGTTGACCCAGAAGGCGACGAAATGCGGCTCGGTGCGAAAGCCGTGGCGGAGATAGAGCATGCTGTCGCGCTGCTCCCTGGTCAGCTTCTTCCAGTAGTCGTCGTCATAATTGCGCTGCGCGACGATGCCGCGCGGCAGGTTTGGCGCAAACTCGCGCAGCGCCAGCACCTGATCCGGATCGAAGGACATCCCGACGACGGGCCCCGAATAGGAGGCGAGCCCGTCGGCCATCCGCTTCACCAGTTTGCGGTCGCCGTCGAAATGGCTCTTTACCTCGATCACCAGCGGCACCCGGCCGGCGACCAGGGTCAAGAGATCGCCGAGCGACATCATCCGCTCGGGCGTATTCTTGAACTTGACCGCCTTGAGTTCGGCCGCGCTCTTGCCGAGCAGGCTACCGGAGCCTTCGGTGAGGCGTCCCAGCGCATCGTCGTGATGCACCATCGCTTCGCCATCCGCGGTGAGCTGGATGTCGACCTCGATGGAAAAGTTTCCGGCGATCGCGGCTTGCACCGCGCCCGGCATGTTCTCAATGACGCCGCGGGCGGCGTCATGCAGGCCGCGATGGGCGACCGGCCGCGCCGTCAGCCAGTCGGGGGCACGCATCGGTCAGGCGACCTCGAACAGTCCTTCCACTTCCACCGCCGCATCCGCCGGCAGCGAGGCGACGCCGACGGTGGTGCGGGCATGGCGTCCCTTATCGCCGAAGGCAGCGACCATCAGGTCCGATGCGCCGTTCAAGACCTTCGGCCCCTCGAGGAAATCGGGTGCGGAATTGATGAAGCCGCCGAGCCGCACCACGCGCACCACCTTGTCGAGATCGCCCAGCGCGGCCTTGATCTGCGCCAGCAGGTTGATCGCGCAGCCGCGCGCGGCGGCGTTGCCTTGCTCGACCGTGACGCCGGCCCCCAGCTTCCCCTTGGCAATCAGTTTGCCTTCGGCGTCGAAACAGATCTGGCCGGACACGAACAGCAGGTTGCCGGTGCGGACGAAGCCGACATAGTTCGCGACCGGGGCCGCGGGCTCATGCAACGTGATGCCCTGTGCCGCCAGCTTCTGTTCGACCGTACCAGCCATGTTTCCGTCCCCGATTGGATTTGACTAACGCCTGACGCCCGCGTTCAGGCGGGGAATTGTTTCGCGCATCGCGTTGCCGGTTGCAAGCTGGCGCCCCGTCGGCTTTCGGCATGCCGATCCGATGCAAATGCACGGAAAGGTGCCGAAAAATACCGCATTCCGGCGCTTGCCGTGACCTTTTTGTGAAAACTGCCCTAGTTGCGGCGCAATAGGGCCGTCACTATTGTGGCGAATCGTATTCTTCAGGGAAAGCACATGGCCCGACCGTTCCGGAATGCGTCTCGCGCTTTGGTGCTGACAATTGCCGTGGCCACGGGATCGGGGTTCGCTGGCCGATCAGCCCTCGCCGCGGCAAGCGGGCCGTTTCTCTCGCATCAGGCGCTTTACGAACTCAGCCTGGTGAAGTCGCGCGGCTCGAACGCGATCAACGGCGCGCGGGGCCGCATCCTCTATAATTTCACCGGCAACGCCTGTGAGGGCTACACCTCCGAATTCCGCCAGGTCTCTGAGCTCGACAGCGGCGAGGGCAAGCTGACACTCAGCGACCTGCGTTCGTCGTCCTGGGAGGACGCCGCGGGCAAAAGCTACCGCTTCAAGATCGACGCGCGGATGAACGACGGCGACTCCGCGCCCGTGGACGGTATCGCCGAACGCACAGGCAACCATATCACCGTCAAGTTGAAGCAACCGGTGGCGAAGACATTCGATCTCGATGGCAGCACCGTCTTCCCGACCGAGCAGATCCAGCGCATCATCGCGGCGGCGCGCGAAGGCAAGCGCGTGCTCGAACTGACCGTTTATGATGGCTCCGACAACGGCGAAAAAGTCTACAATACGCTGTCCGTGATCGGTCAACCGATCTCAGGCGATCACGCGCCGGCATCGCCCGATCCATCCACCAGCAACGACGTGATGAAGTCGGCGACGCGCTGGCCGGTGACCGTGAGCTATTACGACCGGGACGCCAGGGCCAAGGACGGTGAGCAGACGCCGGTCTATGCGATGTCGTTCGAGCTCTATGAAAACGGCGTCTCTCGCGCACTGATGCTCGACTACAATGATTTTGTGATTTCCGGCGCAATGGGCAAGTTCGACGTCAAGGATGCCAAGCCGTGCAAGTGAGGTCACGGTCGAGACGGGGCCTGGGCGTTCGAATATTTGCTTGATATGGATCATCCGTGCGTGAAGTCGCCGGGTTTCAGCCCGAGGGCTTTGACCGCCACTTCCGGAAGCGGTCCCCAGGCTTCGACCCGTTCATTCGGGGCCATCATTGCGCTGATGATGGCCTGGGCCTTTGCCGGATCCTGTTCAGCCACATAGTAGACCGAGCGAACAGGTAAACCGCCGCCTAACGGTTCAGTCGTTACGAGTACAACCTGACCACCACTAGCCATATGACAATATACCACTGTCGCGATGCGCTATCCACGATTGCAGCGACGATCCGGGCCTGGAAGCGCCTACGTCGAACCAGGGTTTGCCGGTCGGGGTGACATCGCACGAGCGATGGCCCGAGCGTGTCAACCGCGGCCTATCCTGGTCTTGTATCGCCTCGGAGCGAGCACCAAATTACGAGATGTGGAGGCAAGATCGCTCCAGGAGCGAGAACGTGGCCAGCAAAAAGATGGCAGACGGCGAACTCCCGGTGATCGCGCGCTTTGAGGTGCGCCACCGCAATTACCTGGCGCCGGACGGCTCGATAAACAGGCCGCTCCCTGCATTCGCCTCCGATACCAACCTGCTGGTCTCGCTCTATCGCGCGATGGTGCTGTTGCGCATCTTTGACCGAAAGGCTGTTGCACTGCAGCGCACCGGCCGGCTCGGGACCTATGCGGTTTCGCTCGGCCAGGAGGCAGTGTCGGTTGGCATAGCCAGCGCCATGCGCACAGAGGACGTCCTGTTGCCCTCCTATCGCGACAATGGCGCCCTTATCTGGCGTGGTGTCAGGCTGGAAGAGATTCTGTTATTTTGGGGTGGGGACGAACGGGGCAATCACTTCTCCGGACCGGTCCAGGATTTTCCCTTTTGTATTCCTGTGGGATCGCAGGCGCCGCACGCCGCTGGCGTTGCCTATGCCTTCAAGCTGCGCAAGGAGCCACGCGTCGCCGTATGCATGTTCGGCGACGGCGCAACCTCGAAGGGCGATGTCTACGAAGCGATGAATTTTGCCGGTGTGCACAAACTGCCGGTCGTGTTCGTCGCCACCAACAATAAATGGGCTATTTCCGTACCATTGCGACTGCAGACTGCTTGCGAAACGTTGGCGCAGAAGGCAATCGCCGCCGGTTTCATCGGCGAGCAGGTGGATGGCAGTGACGTTGTGGCGGTACGCGCGGCGGCCGAAGCAGCCATCGCCGCAGCCCGTGACGCCCAAGGACCGCGCTTCCTCGAGGCGGTCACCTACCGGCTTGGCGACCATACAACCTCCGATGATGCATTACGCTATCGTCCGGCAGACGAAGTTCAGGCGCATTGGAAAGAAGAGCCGATTGCGCGCCTGAGGGGCTATCTTGTCGATCAGAAGATGTGGAGCAAGGTGGAGGAGGAGCAACTCGCTGCGGAGTGCCATCAGCGCATCGAGGCTGCGGTCGAACGCTACCTGGCGACGAAGCCACGCCGGCCGGAAACCATGTTCGATAATCTCTATGCGAGGCTCCCCAGGGTTTATGCCGCGCAACGCCGCGAACTCGCGGGAGAGGACGATGTCTGAGGTGACGCTGGTTGAAGCCATCAATCTGGCGCTCGCGCGCGCCATGGAAGACGATCCGCGCGTTGTCTTGCTTGGCGAAGACGTCGGTGTGAACGGCGGCGTTTTCCGTGCGACCGTCGGGCTGCAAACGCGGTTCGGCTCCGAGCGCGTGCTCGATACGCCCCTTTCCGAACTCCTGATCAGCGGGCTCTGCGTCGGCATGGCGGCGCAGGGGCTCCGGCCCGTCGGCGAGATCCAGTTCATGGGATTTCTGTATCCCTGCATCGATCAGCTGGTGAACCACGCATCGCGGATCCGCAACCGCACCCAGGGACGGCTCACCTGTCCGATGGTCCTGCGCACCCCGCATGGCGCCGGCATTCGCGCGCCGGAGCATCATTCGGAAAGCACCGAGGCGATGCTCGCCCATATTCCCGGCTTGCGCGTGGTCATACCTTCGTCGCCGGAACGCGCCTATGGACTTCTCCTCGCCGCTATCCGTGATCCCGATCCGGTGGTGTTTCTGGAACCGACGCGCATGTACCGCGCGGTAAAAGGCGAAGTGGAAGACGATGGCGAAGCCTTGCCCCTGGATTCTGCCTTTGTCCTGCAGGAAGGCCGCGACATCACCCTGATCAGTTGGGGTGCGATGCTGAAGGAAACCATGGCGGCAGCCGACGCGCTCGCTGTTGAGGGCATCGCTGCAGAGGTCATCGATCTTGCTACGCTCAAGCCCTACGATGAAACCACGGTGCTGAGTTCGGTCGCAAAAACCGGACGTTGCGTCATCGTGCACGAGGCGACACGCACCGGCGGATTTGGAGCCGAGATCGCCGCACTGATCGCTGAGCGGGGTCTGACCTCTCTGCTCGCGCCTGTGGCCCGCGTCACGGGCTATGACACGGTCATTCCGATGGCGCAGCTAGAGCAGCAGTTCATGCCGTCGGTCGATCGTATCGTGACGGTCGCGCGCAAAGCCTGCAAGTTCAATTGATTTTCAGCGGACTTGTCCCATGCGTCAGTTCGTATTGCCGGATTTGGGAGAGGGCCTTGAAGAGGCCGAGATCGTGAGCTGGTATGTCAACGAGGGGGACCACGTAGTCACCGATCAGCCGCTGGTCTCCGTCGAGACCGACAAGGCGGTCGTTGAGGTGCCGTCTCCGTCAAGTGGACGCATCCTGCACCTGTTTGGCGCCAAGGGAGATGTAGTGAAGGTTGGCGCGCCGCTCGTCGAGTTTGACGAAGGCGTCGCGCAAGACACGGGTACAATTGTCGGTGAACTCGGTACCAGCGAGCGGCCACCCGCCGCAGCAACACCTGCCGCACGAGCGACTGGACAGAAAGCGCAGGTGTTTCCGGCGGTACGTGCGCTTGCACGCAAGCTCGACGTTGATCTCGATCTCGTCGAAGCTACAGGCCCCGACGGCACGATGACGCGTGCAGATGTGGAACGGGCTGCCAGGAGTTTGTCCCACACCGGACCCGCCGAACCGCTGCGCGGCCTGCGGCGCGCGATGGCCCAACGCATGACGGCGGCCCATGCCGCAGTCGTCCCTGCCAGTGTGACCGATGACGCCGATATCGATGATTGGCGAAAGGGAGAAGACGCGACTATCCGTCTGGTGCGCGCGATCGCTGCGGCGTGCAAGGCCGAGCCCGCGCTCAACGCCTGGTACAATGCCGGCGCGGGCGAACGGCGTCTGATCCAGCGCGTCGACCTTGGCATCGCAGTTGATACCGAGGGTGGTCTGATCGTTCCGGTCTTGCGCAATATTGCGGAGCGGGATGCATCGGATTTGCGAACTGGACTTGACCGGATGCGGGCTGACGCAATCGCGCGCTCAATACCTCCTGGAGAACTGCGCGGCGCGACCATTACGCTGTCCAATTTCGGGATGATCGGCGGTCGGTTTGCCAACCTGATCGTTGTACCGCCGCAAGTGGCGATCATCGGCGCCGGCCGGATTGCCCAAAGGGTGGTGGCGCACGCAGGCCAGCCGGCGGTGAGGCGCGTGCTGCCGTTGTCGCTCACCTTTGACCACCGCGTGGTGACGGGCGGCGAAGCCGCTCGTTTCCTGGTAGCGCTCAAGTCGGATCTTGAACGAGTTTCGTAATCGCAGCTTTGCGCAGGGGCACCATATGACTCTCTCGAACGATGTTGATTCCATTCTCCGGCGCCTCGGCGTTCACGGCGACCGGTGGCGGCATGGTGAGTGCGTTGTGCGCTCGCCGTTGACCGGAGAGACCATTGCCGAGGTCGAGAACACGACCCCTGACGGCGTCGCCGATGCAATCGCGCGGTCGGAAAAAGCGTTCGGCACGTGGCGATTGCTTCCGTCGCCCCGGCGTGGCGAATTCGTCCGAGTTCTTGGCGAAGAGTTGCGCGCCAGCAAGACCGAGCTCGGCCGCCTCGTTACCATCGAAACCGGAAAAATCCTGTCAGAGGGACACGGCGAAGTCCAGGAGATGATCGACATCTGCGACTTTGCGGTCGGCCTCTCCCGTCAGCTGTATGGCCTGACCATCGCCAGCGAACGGCCTCAGCATCGGATGATGGAGCAATGGCATCCAATCGGTCCGGTGGGCATCATCACCGCATTCAATTTTCCCGTTGCAGTCTGGTCATGGAACGCCGCTCTCGCGCTCGTGTGCGGCGACCCAGTGATCTGGAAGCCCTCGGAGAAGACACCGCTGACGGCCCTCGCCGTGGAAGCGCTGGTCCGCCGCGCCGTGGAGAAATTCGACGGTGCACCGGCCGCCCTGTCGACGGTGCTGATCGGCGGACGGGAGATTGGCGAGATGCTGGTTAATGATGTGAGGGTGCCGCTGGTCTCGGCAACCGGTTCGACCGCCATGGGCCAGATCGTGGGTCCGCGACTGGCCCGGCGCTTTGCACGAGCCATCCTGGAGTTGGGGGGCAATAACGCCTCGATTGTGTGTCCGTCGGCCGATCTCGACCTCGCGCTTCGCGCGATAGCCTTCGCCGCCGTTGGCACCGCAGGCCAACGCTGCACGTCGTTACGCCGGCTGTTCGTCCATCGCAGCGCCTATGATTCTCTCGTCGCCAGATTGAAACAGGTCTACGCCACGGTGGAGATCGGCAACCCGCTCACGAGCAACGCTGTGCTCGTCGGCCCGCTGATCGACGCGGCGGCCTTTCACCGAATGCAACAAGCCCTGGCTGAGGCGCGCAAGCTTGGCGGGCAGGTGGTCGGTGGCGACCGGATCGAGATGCCGTCATATCCCGGCGCCTATTATGTCAGGCCAGCACTGGCGGAGATGCCGGCACAGATAGGTCCGGTACTGCAGGAAACCTTCGCGCCGATCCTCTACGTCATGAAGTATTCCGACTTCGATGAGGCACTCGCGCTGCACAACGGCGTGCGGCAGGGCCTTTCCTCGTCGATTTTCTCGACAGACATGCGCGAGGTCGAGAAATTCCTTTCCGTGGCCGGCTCGGATTGCGGCATCGCAAACGTGAACATAGGACCATCCGGCGCCGAGATCGGCGGTGCATTCGGCGGCGAGAAGGAAACCGGTGGCGGCCGCGAGGCGGGCTCCGACGCCTGGAAGGCGTACATGCGCCGGGTCACCAGCACCGTCAATTTCGGCAACGATCTTCCGCTCGCCCAGGGCGTCAAATTTGACGTTGGTTGAGATCTCAACGGTTTCAAGCAATACATGCCCGCGGACTTGAACCGGCGGATGCGGTGAATTGGCGATCCCGGACATATTGAGATTCGACGGGGATATCCCCATATCGTTTCGATAAGGGAGTCCTTGCTGTGCAGAACGTACAGGCAACTCTTGTTGCGGCGGTTGCAGCCGTAACGCTGGTTGTCTCTCCCCTTGCCGCCTCAGCGGGGGAGAACCACGGCAAGCTTGCGCTGACCGTCTCGATCGACGGAGCGATCGGACCGGCGACCGCCGGTTACGTGAAGGACGCCCTGACCAAGGCAAGCGAACGACACGCCGAGGTTGTCGTTCTGCGTCTGAATACGCCAGGCGGTCTCGTCACCAGCATGCGGGAGATCATCGCGGATGTGCTCGCGTCGCCCGTTCCCGTCATCGGTTACGTCGCGCCTTCCGGAGCCCATGCGGCCAGCGCCGGGACCTATATCCTCTACGCAACGCATATCGCGGCGATGGCGCCGGGCACCAATCTTGGTGCCGCGACGCCGGTACAGATTGGCAGTCCGTTGCCGGGTCTGCCGGGCGTTACCCCTGACAAGGACGACAAGAAAGACGGCGACGGCCAGCCGAAGGATGCCATGACGGCGAAGGTAACGAACGACGCCGTCGCCTTGATCCGCAGTCTTGCAGAACTGCGGGGCCGCAATGCCGATTGGGCGGAGAAGGCGGTCCGTGAGGCCGCCAGCCTTTCCGCGAACGCGGCATTGCAGGCAAATGTCATCGACCTCGTCGCGCGCAATCCGGCCGAATTGCTCAGGCAAGTCGATGATCGCGTGGTGGAAGTTGGTGGCGAAACGCGCCATCTGGCGACCAAGGACGCCATGCTCGAAGCAATCGATCCCGGATGGATACTGCGATTTCTGAGCGTGATCACCGATCCCAACGTTGCCTTCATTCTCTTGCTGATCGGTGTCTACGGGGTGATTTTCGAGTTTATCTCGCCCGGTATGGTGGCGCCTGGGGTGGTGGGCACGATCTGTCTGCTGTTGGGCCTTTACGCCCTCAACATGCTGCCGATCAACTATGCCGGCCTCGGGCTGGTGCTGTTGGGCATCACGCTTCTGATCATCGAAGCCTTCAATCCAACCATCGTTGTCGGCCTCGGCGGAATCATCGCCTTTGTGCTCGGAGCAGTGATGCTGTTCAGGGTCGATGCGCCCGGATACCGGCTGTCATGGTGGACGATCGGCATCGCGGCGGCGATGTTCATCGGCCTGATTCTCGCCGTCCTTGGCTCGCTTTGGCGCGCGCGAAAAGCTCCCGCACGTGTCGGCGCGCAAGCCATGCGGGGCTTGTCAGCCAAAATCCTCGACTGGTCGGAGCGCGAAGGCCACGTCTTCACGCACGGTGAACGCTGGCAAGCGAAGGGCACCGAAGCCTTCAGGCCCGGAGAGATGGTGGAGGTGGCCAACATCGTAGACCTGACGTTGGTGGTACGGCGCCGGCCGGAGCTGACCGGCGAAGGAGGTGCGTCATGATACTTGATTATTTGCCCTACGCGGCGCTCGCGGTACTCGTCATCATATTTCTCTCCACTGCCATTCGTATCCTGCGGGAATACGAGCGCGGCGTCATCTTCACGCTCGGTCGCTTCACGGGCGTGAAGGGGCCGGGGCTCATCATCCTGATTCCTGTCGTGCAGCAGATGGTGAAGGTCGATCTCAGGGTGATGGTACAGGTGGTCCCGCCCCAGGACGTGATTTCACGCGACAACGTCTCGGTCAAAGTCAATGCCGTGCTCTACTTCCGCATCGTCGATCCCGAGCGCGCGATCATCAAGGTCGGCGATTACATGGCTGCGACCAGCCAGTTGGCACAGACCACGCTGCGCTCGGTGCTCGGCAAGCACGAGCTGGACGAGATGCTCGCAGAACGGGACCGGCTCAACTCCGACATCCAGGAGATTCTTGACCAGCAGACCGACGTCTGGGGCATCAAGGTCACCACCGTCGAGATCAAGGATATCGATCTCAATGAAACCATGGTGCGCGCCATCGCCAAGCAGGCCGAGGCGGAGCGTTTGCGGCGCGCCAAAGTTATCAACGCGATGGGTGAGCAGCAAGCCGCCGAGAAGCTTGTAGAGGCCGGTCGAATTCTCTCGCAGCAGCCGCAGGCGATGCAGTTACGTTATTTCGCAGCGCTGCAGGATATCGCGGGCGAGAGATCCTCGACGGTGGTCTTTCCGCTGCCGATGGATTTGCTCGGCCATCTGACCGCGCGGCGGAGCGAGGCAACGTGAGTTTAACCTTGGTGGCTCGGGCAATGTGCACACGGAGTCGTTGCTAGCTTTCTCGGCGGCGGACATGACGACGATTGTCGGCAAGATGCTCTGATAGCCGTTGCGCGGCTGGACCATCCCCTCAAGCCGAGACCTGGATGGCCGTTCCCGTTATGCCATCAGAGTGGGCTTGGGAGGGTGTGCGGTTCGTGGATGATGTTCGTGAAGGAATACTGCGAGGCTATACCGGACGGCATCGTCGTCCGGCACCGCAGTCTCAAACAGCGTTTCCTGTACATCTCGCGGCAAGTCCGCCCAGAGCTTGAAGGCGGCCCGGCCCAATAATCTCACGAACTCGGTAGCTCGATCGTTCATCTTTCCACCTTTCAACGCTTTCGCCGTTCTTAGAGCAGCGGACGCGGGCCTTAGGTAGCTACCCGAAAGCGGTACGTCGTAATCATACTCCTCAGCATCGACCTGGTCCTTGAATATCGTTCGCAGCAACCGCCATAGCTCACGATGGCCCGCGCTTTAGCCGCCTTGCGTCAGACATTCCGCGATGTCCATCACGTCACCTGCCGATGTAACTCCCGTTTTAAAAGCGCCATCTTCCGCTCCTCTTGCGCTGGGTTCGCACAGGGATCCAGACCTGTGAGCCCCATCCCGGCGGGAGACTGATATAGAAATCTAGTCATTCCTTGCCGGTTCAAGACCGGATGGCTTTTTCTTTGCCGGGAGCGTTCACTACGGCTTCTCCGGCCCCTCATACGCAATCCCGCGGATCACGGCGGCATTCCCGAATTTCTTCCGGATACCGTCCATCGCCCGTTCGGCGTCGGCCGAGCGGCGGTCGAGCATGTCGGTATCATCGGCCTGCGAGCCCGGGCGTAGCGCGCTGACGCCAGTGCCCATCAGTCGGAAGGCGGTGCCGTCGGTCTCCCTTGCCAGCATCTCGCGGGACACCGCAAAAATCTTCGCCGCCAGTTGCGTCGGCGACTGGATCGATTGCGAGCGGGTGCGCTGGCGGAAGTCGGCGGTCTTCAGTTTCAGCGTGATGGTGAGGCCCGAGAGATCCCCATTCTTCAGCCGCGCCGAGACTTTCTCCGAGAGCTTCCACAACAGCTTTTCCAACGTCGCGAAATCGCGGATGTCCTTTTCGAAGGTGGTCTCGCTGGAAATCGTCTTGGCGCCGCGGTCAGGCACCACGCGGCGGTCGTCGATGCCGCGGGCGAGGCGCCACAGCCGGCGGCCCTCGGTCGAGAATTGCTTCATCAATTCGACCTCGTCGGCGCGCTGCAGGTCGGCGATGGTGCGGAAGCCGCGCTGGATCAGCCGTTCCTGGGTCGCGGGGCCGACGCCGAAGATGAAACCGACCGGCTTGTCCGCCAGCATCTCGCGCGCCTCTTCCTGGTCGAGTGCCGCAAAGCCGCGCGGCTTGTCGAGGTCGGAGGCGATCTTGGCCAGGAACTTGTTGCAGGACAGCCCGACGGAAACCGTGATGCCGATATCGCGCTCAACCTCGCGGGCAAACCGCGCCAGCACCTTTGCGGGGATCATGCCGTGCACGCGCTGGGTGCCGGAAAGATCGAGGAATGCCTCGTCGATCGACAGCGGTTCGACAAGCGGCGTCAGTGCCTGCATGGCCTGCCGCACCTCGCGGCCGACCCGGACATATTTCGCCATGTCGGGCCGGATCACGGCCGCGGACGGGCAGAGCGCCAGGGCCTTGAACATCGGCATGGCCGAGCGAACGCCAAAGGTCCGAGAGATGTAGCAGGCCGCCGACACCACACCGCGCTTGCCGCCGCCGATGATGACCGGCCTGTCGGCAAGTTCCGGATTGTCGCGCTTCTCCACCGTCGCGTAGAACGCGTCGCAATCGATGTGCGCGAGCGTCAGCGAGGGCAGGGCGTGGTGGCGCACCATCCGGGGCGAGCCGCAGTGGCTGCATCTTCTGGCCTGAAGATCGAGGTCGCCGAGGCAATCCCGGCAGAAGCAACGGGGGCCGTCGCCTGGCTGCGCCTCCGCGCTCACGGGACATCGCGCTCCCAATGCGGATCGCCCAGCACCTGCCGCGCGGCGGCGATATTGGTCGGGTGCAATTGCGAGGCATCCGCAAATGCCTTCACGGTCGCGTCATCCCGGATCACGAAATCGAGCACGGAAGCCAGGAATTGTGGGTCGGCCGCCGCCGTTCGCAGCGTCTCCGGGCCGATTCCCGTCTCCGCCAGGAATGCGCCTAACCGCTCGGGATCGCCGGCAACGAAGGTCAACGCCTGAACTGCAACGATTTCAGCTACTTCGCGGGGGTTTTGAACAGGCTTTTTCAACTGACCGGTTTGCCTTTCCGTTAACTTATGGTCTCTATTCAGGAGTTCATCATGCCCGAGTCTTCCGAACGTGTTCAAGCGAGTGGAAACCACACCGCAAAAAGACGGGACCGGGTTTAACGGGTTAGAGCGAATTTGGCGCTAGTTTGAATTCACATTTTGACATGCCGAGAGTGGTGGCCGGTGCCCCGCAATCGCCTGTCTCCTGAAGGTTTGGGAGGGACGGGATGGCAAAAACCGTCCTCATCGTGGAGGACAACGAGCTCAATATGAAGCTCTTTCGCGACCTGTTGGAGGCGCATGGCTATCAGACCTCCGGCACGAGCAACGGCTTCGAAGCGCTCGATCTTGTCCGCAAGCTGCGTCCCGACCTGATCCTGATGGACATCCAGCTACCGCAGGTCTCCGGTCTCGAAGTCACGCGCTGGATCAAGGACGATCCGGAACTGCGCGCGATCCCGGTGGTCGCGGTCACAGCCTTTGCGATGAAGGGTGACGAAGAACGCATCCGAGAGGGCGGCTGCGAAGCGTATTTGTCCAAACCCATTTCGGTCGGCAAATTTATTGAAACGGTAAGACGTTTTATCGGGTAGGAGTGAGTTTGAAATGTCCGCGCGTATCCTTGTGGTCGATGACGTTCCCGCTAACGTCAAGCTCCTGGAAGCCCGTCTGTCAGCCGAATATTTCGATGTGTTGACCGCTTCCAATGGCGCCGAGGCCCTGGCGATCTGCGCGCGCGCCGAATGCGACCTGATCCTGCTCGACGTGATGATGCCCGACATGGACGGTTTTGAGGTATGCCGCCGCCTGAAAACCAATCCGGCGACGCATTTCATCCCTGTTGTGATCGTTACCGCTCTTGATAGTCCTGCCGATCGCGTGCGCGGGCTTGACGCCGGCGCCGACGACTTCCTGACCAAGCCGGTGTCCGACGTCGTGCTGATCGCGCGAGTGCGGTCGCTGACGCGGCTGAAGATGATGACGGACGAGTTGCGCATGCGCGCCATCACCTCGCTCGAAATCGGCATGCAGGCGCCGGAGCGCAGTGCGATCGCCGACAATGGCATGGGCGGCCGCATCCTCCTGGTCGACGACCGGCCGTCCTCCTACGAGCGGCTGGCGCCGATCCTCGCCACCGAGCATACGGTTGACGTCGAGACCAATCCGGCGGACGCGCTGTTCCACGCCGCCGAGGGCAACTATGATTTGCTGATTGTCTCGCTCAGCCTCGACAATTACGATGGCCTACGGCTGTGCAGCCAGGCGCGCTCGCTGGAGCGCACCCGCCAGGTGCCGATCCTGGCGATCTCCGACGCCGACAACAACGCCCGTCTGCTGCGCGGGCTCGAAATCGGCGTCAACGATTATCTGCTGCGCCCCGTCGACAAGAACGAACTTTTGGCGCGCGCGCGCACCCAGATCCGCAGGCGGCGTTATACCGATCATCTGCGCGACAATGTGCAGAACTCGATCGAGATGGCGATCACGGACGCGCTGACCGGCCTGCACAACCGCCGCTACATGGAAAGCCATCTGGCGACGCTCGCCGAGCAGGCCTCGAGCCGCGGCAAGCCGCTGGCGCTGATGATCCTCGACATCGACTACTTCAAGGCCATCAACGATAGCTACGGCCACGATGCCGGCGACGACGTGTTGCGCGAATTCGCGGTGCGGATCCGCAAATCGATCCGCGGCATCGATCTCGCCTGCCGCTATGGCGGCGAGGAATTCGTCATCGTGATGCCCGAGACCGACCTGCACGTCGCGGGCATGGTGGCCGAGCGGCTGCGCCGCTCGATCGCCGGCGAACCCTTTGCCGTCAACAAGGCGACAAAACGCATCGACGTCACGATCTCGATCGGCTTGTCGACGCTGGAACGCAAGGGCGAGGCGGTTGCCGACGTGCTGAAGCGCGCCGACACCGCGCTGTATCGCGCCAAGCATGACGGCCGCAACAGGGTGGTATCAGCGGCGGCGTGAGTGGCGTAACGCGCGCCACATCATTTGGTCGTCATACCCGCGAAAGCGCAGCGGCTCCCCGGCTAGTCACAAACGCTCCGCTGTTTGGCCGCTGGCTTCTCAACCTCCGCGTTTCACCGCCTCATACGCCAGCCGCTTGAACTCGAACGAGAACGGGTGGACGAACGCCATCTGGCGCTGCGTCATCATCACGCCGGCCACGTTTCTTTTCGGCGATATCCACCATTGTGTGCCCGCCACGCCGCCCCAATAGAACTCGCCGGCCGAATCCGGGTGGTCGATCGGCGAGGGCTGCAGGATCAGCCCGCCGGCCAGCCCATGCACCTTGCCGGGCTGTTCTCCCAGAAAGGCAAAGCGTATCCACTGGCCGTCGGGCAATTGGTTGGTCATCATCAACGCAATGGTCTCGGGCTTGAGCAGGCTTGGCCCACCGGGAAGAAGGCTGCGGATCAGCGCCACCATGTCGGGCAAGGTCGAAACCAGGCCGCCCCCGCCGTTGAACCTTGGAGTGGGGCGCAGATAAGCACCCGGATAGGGGTAGTTGTCCGTTCGGGTGAGCCCTGGCTTCATCGAATCCATCAGGGTCTGCCCCGACGTAATATGCCGCGAACCGGCTTTGGTCCTTCTCCGGCACGACGAAGCCGGTGTCGACCATGCCAAGCGGCCCCAGAATTCGCGCCTGGACGAATTGATCGAACGGCTGACCGCTGATGATCTCAACCAGCCGCGCGACGACATCAATGGCGAGCGAGTATTCCCATGACGTTCCCGGATGATAGATGAGCGGCAGATCGGCCAGTACGCCGACCATATCCGCCAGCGTCGTCGCCGGGTTATGCACGCCGCGCTCGTCGTAAGCCTTGAAGATCACCGTGCCGGGATCGAAGAAGCCGTAGCTCAAGCCGGAACTGTGGCTCAAGAGATGACGAATGGTGATCGATCGCTTGGCCGGCTCGGTGTCGTCCAATGAGGCGGCGCCGGGACGCAGAACCTTCCGGTTCGCCAATTGCGGAATGAATTTCTCGATCGGATCGTCCAGTTGGAATCGGCCTTCATCGAACAGCAGCAGCGCTGCGCAGGATGTGACCAGCTTGGTATTGGAAAAGACGCGGAAGATGTGGTCGATCCGCAGCGGAATCTGCGCTTCCTTGTCGACCCATCCGACGCAGCTCACATCGACGAGATCCCTGCCAACAAGGACCGCGGACGAAACGCCGGAGAGGATGTTGCCATCGACGTAGCGCTGCATGGCGGCGTGCGCCGGTCCGAAGTCGTAGCCGCCGGCAGTTATTTTCAAGTCCTCCATTGTCGCTCCCTTTGCCGCAGCCGTAGCTTATTGACCGGAATCTCGCCGGACGGAATTATCTGGTTTTGGATTTGCGCCCCCTGACAACCAACGCTAACAGCTAAACACGACGTCAGGAAAGAGCCGGATTCATCCATCGGGACCATCCGCCGATAGCCTCCGTTGCCGAGCGGCAGTGGTCTCAGGTTGCTCGCTTCTTCGTTGCGCGTCGCGGATTGTCCGCGGCACCACTCCGGTCAACCCTCGCGCCGGCATTTGCCAGCAGCACGGTCGCGGCTTCTTTTGCCGCGCGCGCCATTGCGGGATCATTGCGCACGAGGTCCTGCGCGATCGATCCGTCGACCAACAACGCAAGCTGCGTCGCGAGCGCTTCCGGATCGGCGACACCGAGCTGAATCAGCAGATCGCGAAACCAGAGGCGACGGCTTTCCTTGAAGGCGATCGCAATCTTTCTCACTGACTGGTCTTCCGCGCCGAGTTCGGCGACCGCATTGACGAAGGGGCAGCCGCGAAAGCCTTTGCTGGCGAATCCGCGCTCGAGCCGGTCGAACGTACCGAGGATTTGCTCGATAGGTGGCTTGTCCGACGGCGGCGACTGCACAAAACGGCCCGCAAGATAGGCCGAGATCAATTCGTCCTTTGAGGGAAAGTGATTGTACAGCGTGCGTTTGCTGATGCCGATTTCGGCGGCGATGGTGTCGACGCCCACAGCCCGGATGCCGCGCGAATAGAACAGCTTGTCGGCGGTTTCCAGGATCCGCTCTTTCATGGTTGGTTTTTCGGGCATAGGAGCCATTACACAGATCGGTGTCGCTTCGCCTTGACAGCTCAGCCTGTTCATAGGCTAATTACACAGGTCTGTGTACCCAAATATTATGCGAATCGCAGCTTGCGGCTTCTGCTCCGCGGCAAAAAAGGAGAACAAAAATAATGCCGCTGCTGCAGATCCTGCGTCCCACGCTCCCCATTTTGATCGGGGCATCCTTGATGCTCACGCTGAGTATGGGCTTGCGGCAAAGTCTTGGCATCTTCCTGCAGCCGCTGACCCGCGACGTCGGAATATCGGTCTCCGATTTTACGCTCGCCATCGCCGCGCAAAACCTCGCCTGGGGATTTCTGCAGCCGCTCGCGGGTGCGCTCACGGTGCGTTACGGCTTTCGTACCATCATGGTGGGGGGCGCGCTGCTCTACATCGCCGGCCTGACACTGATGGCTACCGCACACGGCTTTCTCAGCATCATGATCGGCGGCGGGATCCTGATCGGCACGTCGCTCGCCTGCACCGCGTCGGCAATCGCGATGTCGGTTGCGGCGCGCGCGGTGCCGCAGACGGTGCGCTCCACCGTGCTCGGCATCGTCTCGGCGGCGGGATCGCTGGGAGCGCTGTTGTCGGCGCCGATCGGGCAGATGCTCAATGAGGGCTATGGCTGGCGGTTCGGCCTCGCCGGTTTTGTCGTGCTGTCACTCGTGATGATCCCAGCCGCCTGGTACGCCGGGCGGGTCGACAAAATTCCGCTGCCGAAACCGTCGGCGGATGACATCGGCAATACGTCGGCGGGCGTCGCGGTCAAGGTCGCCTTCGGCAACGCCTCGTTCGTGGTCATGACCTGCGCCTATTTCGTCTGCGGCATGCAGCTCGTCTTCCTCACCACGCATCTGCCGTCCTATCTCGCGATCTGCGGGCTCGATCCGATGCTGAGCGCGCAGACGCTCGGCATGATCGGCGGCTTCAACGTACTCGGCAGCCTGTTCTTCGGCTGGGCCGGCGGACGCTGGAACAAGCTGGCGCTGCTCGGCGGCATCTACATTTTCCGGTCGATCGCGCTCGCCTGGTACTTCACGCTTCCTGCCACACCGGCGACGACGCTGCTGTTCGGTGCGATCATGGGTTTCCTCTGGATGGGCGTCGGCCCGCTGGTTGCGGGCGCGGTCGCCGAGATGTTCGGGCTGAAATGGCAGGCGATGATCCAGGGGCTTGCCTTCATGAGCCATCAGTTCGGCAGCTTCCTCGGCGCCTATGGGGGAGGGCTGATCTACGACGCGCTCGGCTCCTACACCATGGCGTGGCGGATCGGCGTCGCCTTGGGGCTGGCCGGCGGCATCATCCAGGTGGCGTTCGCGCTGATCCGGCCGTCGCAGCCGCCGCCGGTGCTGCGGACTGCTTAGGGCCTGATCCGAAAGGCGCGCTCAAACGAGGCAGTAGTGAATACTGCCTATCTTTTCGGCACGGGTGCCGTCAGAAGCAGCAAGGATCAGCTACGTTTCCACGCTGCGAGCCGAAATCGATGACGATTCATCGGGTTAGTTGAACACCCTGGATGGCACGAATCTTGACTACTCAAGGCCAGGAATTGGCTTCGGGAAACGTCATTGGGATTGTCCGACCCTGGATGGAATGTCAGGGGGCAGGCAGGTAGATCATGAGGCTGGTCGCCGCCAATCTCCAGCCACTTAAACTCGACGACGTTACTGCGACGTCGAGCATCCCGAGTATTGTGCCAAAGTTCAGAATTGATCTTGTTGCCGCCTCCAGGGCGCAACGCATAGGTCATGGCGAGAATTCAGACGCAGCGAGAGAACGGATAGGACGGCGACGGCAATATCGTTGTCTCGCCGACCGAGCGAGCCGTTCGCATTCGCACTGGATAGATCGACAAGGGGGCTGGGTAACCTGCATCGACATCTCTTGACTGGGAGGAAACGATGGAATCCTGGGCATATGCGCGCCAAAGACTCGTACCGTTCATGGTTGCTCTCTTGGGGATCGCGCTTCTCTTTGTGCTGTTCGGTGACATCGCTCTCGCGGAAGACGCGGGACCGCCGGCCTGCGGCGGCAAGATCCTCGAAAAGTGCACGCCCAATTCCGGCGACACCGCCTGGATGCTGACCTCGGTCGCGCTCGTATTGATGATGACAATTCCCGGCCTCGGACTGTTCTATGGCGGCATGGTGCGCAAGAAGAACGTCGGCGACACCGTGATGACCAGCTTTGCGGTCACCTGCCTCGTCACGATTCTCTTCGCGCTCATCACCTACAGCATGGCGTTTCGCGCCGGCACGCCCTTTATCGGGGGCCTGGATCGCATGTTCCTGAGGGACATCCTCAGCGACATCGGCAAGGGAGGCATCGGTAACCCCAATCCGCTCGCCCCGACCATCCCTGAAAGCGTGTACATCTGCTTCCAGATGACGTTCGCCATCATTACGCCGGCGCTGATTGCCGGCGCATTTGCCGAGCGCATGAAGTTCTCCGCCATGCTCTGGTTCATCGGCCTGTGGGCGATTTTCGTCTACGCGCCGATTGCCCACTGGGTCTGGGGACCCGACGGCATCTTCGCGTCCGGCAACGACGCCGCATGGGTGAAAGTGCTCGATTTCGCCGGTGGCACCGTCGTGCACATCAACGCTGGCGTCGCCGGGCTTATGTGCGCGATCATGCTCGGCAAGCGCAAGGAGACCGGGCCGGCGCACAATATGGTGCTTACGTTTATCGGCGCCGCCCTGCTGTGGGTTGGCTGGTTCGGATTCAACGCCGGCTCCGCCGTTGCCGCGGGCATGCAGGCCGGAATGGCGATGCTGGTGACCCAGATTGCCACCGCCGTGGCCGCCTTCACCTGGATGCTGGTGGAATGGTCGCTGAAGGGCAAGCCGACCGTCGTCGGCATCTGCTCGGGCGCGGTCGCCGGCCTGGTGGCCATTACGCCGGCTTCCGGTTTCGTCGGGCCGATCGGTGCCTTTGCGATCGGAGTTGCTGCTGGTGTCTTGTGCTATTGGGGGTGCACCGGCTTGAAGCGCATGTTCAGCTACGACGATGCGCTGGATTGCTTCGGCGTACATGCGGTTGGCGGCATCGTCGGGGCGCTGCTCACCGGGGTGTTCGCGGTCGAGCAGTACGGCGGGACGGCGGGCGTTCTTGAAGGAAATGTCGGTCAGTTCTTCAACCAGTGCATCGGCGTCGCCACCGTCATCATTTATGATGCCGTCGTCAGCTTGATCATCCTTTTCGTGGTCAAGATGTTCGTTGGCCTCCGGGTGACGACAGACATCGAGCGCGAAGGTCTCGACCTCGCGTTGCACGGAGAAGTCGTACAATAGTGCAAGTCAAGGCAGCGGCCCGCAGCGCCGGCGATCGTCGCCGGCGCCCGCGGTGAAAAAGCTGCTCAGAACAGGGATGGAAGCAATCCAGGCACCAAGGCCTCGAGGTGCTCGAACGCAAGGAGGTACATGATGACCGAGCGCTGGAAAAATGGCGGATCGACGCCCGCGAAGTCACCCCAGTCATTTTGACCGGCCGAAGCTGAATACTGACAACCTCTCTGCTTTCGGCGGTCTTTCGGCGAGGACACCACATGAACTGGTTCTATTGGAACACAGCATGGTCGCTGTTCTTCAGCCTCGTTTGGTTCATGACCATCACGCACAATCCTGACGCGCAGATCGCGGATGGGCATTTGCGCGATGAAGCATTCGGCGGCTGAATGAAGTCTACGCCATCGAACGGATCGGGTCGCAGCAAACTTTGCATCCCCCGCGGCGCTAGCTGCGATAATAGCGCCACATCCTGAGGAAGGTTCGATGGATCGCGTCTGGCGGCTGATCAAACGGCTCCAGATTGACCCGTACCGCGCCGTTTTGATCCATGCGCCACGGCAAGCGCATCAGCAAGCGATAGGTCGGCTGCTTGCGCCAGTCGGCAACGAGAGCGCTGCCGAGTGGTGCGTTGAGGACAATCTGCAGCTCATGGACGGTCATCGCGCGCTCGGCAATCTGAACGAGATCGATGCGTTCGACGGCGCGCCACCGGATCAAACCGAAAGCCTGGATAAAGATGCCATATTGATTGGCGCCGATGGTCGGCCGCCCGGTCTCCAGCAGGGGAATATTGTAATAGGTAAAACCGGCCGCCGCCACGGCTAGCGGCAACCAATAGATGGCGCCGGTGATCCAGGCGGCCGTGAAGAATATCGCGGCCAACGCAGCAGTAACATAGACAGGAAAGTAGGTTTCATCGCGCTCGTAGGCGACCGAGTAGCCTCCGACATTTCGTTCATCCAGGGGTGCGCTCATGTGAACCTGAGGCGAGGACCCGTCAGGGAGGCGCAAGTCGGTGCTACGCGATCGCGTAGCTCAACACGGCATGGCTCAACACGGTATGGCTCAACACGGTGTCGGGAACCTGGTTCCCTGACCAAAGGTAACGGTACGCAGGTCCCGGCATATCGCGCTCAACGCTATCCTGCGGGGGTGGCGACTGCAAAATAAAAACGGGGCTCGAAGGCCCCGTTCCAGTCAGTAGCTATCCGCGATCTTACTTGATCTTGGCTTCACGGAATTCGACGTGCTTGCGCGCGACCGGATCGTACTTTTTCTTGACGATCTTGTCGGTCATGGTGCGCGAATTTTTCTTGGCGACGTAGTAGTAGCCGGTGTCCGCGGAGGAAACGAGCTTGACCTTGATGGTGACCGCTTTGGCCATGTTCAGGACCTCAGATGTAGGGGATATCGGGAGCCGGCCAAATCGGCCCGCGTTTGCCGCGCAACCTAGCCTCTGATCGCCCAAAGTCAAGGTTTTCCAAGCCAAAACCGGCCTAATTCCAGCTGGAAACCATGTTTTTGCGGGTATTCCGGCCGCAAAACCGGTATCCACTTTTGCGAAATACGCGCCTTAGGCCTCGAAGAAGCGATTTTTCGGCCTCGGCAGGCCCAGATTCTCTCTCAACGTCCGTCCCTCATACTCCTTGCGAAAAATCCCGCGCTTCTGCAGTTCCGGGACCACCTTGTCGACGAAATCGTCGAGCCCGGCGGGCAAGAACGGGAACATGATGTTGAAGCCGTCAGAGCCATCGCTCGTCAGCCATTCCTCCATCTGGTCGGCGATCGTCACGGGTGTGCCGACAAAGGACAGCCCGCCATAGCCGCCGACCCGCTGCGCGAGCTGGCGCACGGTGAGCTTGTCGCGGGCGGCGACATCGACCAGCCGCTGGCGGCCGCTCTTGCTCGCGTTGGTCTCCGGGATCGGCGGCAACTGGCCATCGGGATCGAAGCCCGACGCGTCGGTGCCGAGGATCACCGAGAGCGAGGCGATGGCGCTGTCGTAATGCACCATGCTGTCGAGCTTTTCCCGCTTCTCCTTGGCTTCCTCCACGCTGTCGCCCACCACGACGAAGGCGCCGGGCAGAATCTTCAGGTGCTCGCGGTCGCGTCCGAGCTTGTCCATGCGGCCCTTGATATCCGCGTAGAGCTTTTGTCCGTCGGCGAGGCTGCCGCCGCCGGTGAACACGGCCTCGGCGGTTTCGGCGGCGAGCTGCCTGCCGTCCTCGGAGGCGCCGGCCTGCACGATAACCGGCCAGCCCTGCACCGGGCGGGAGATGTTCAGGGGACCGCGCACGCTGAGATATTTGCCCTTGTGATTGAGCACATGCATCTTGTCGGGATCGAAATAGAGACCCGTCTCGACGTCGCGCACGAAGGCATCATCAGCGAAGGAATCCCAGAGACCGGTGACCACGTCATAGAATTCGCGCGCGCGGCGATAGCGCTCGGCGTGCTCCATGTGGTCGTCGAGCCCGAAATTCAGTGCAGCATCCGGATTGGAGGTGGTGACGATATTCCAGCCTGCACGGCCGCCGCTGATGTGATCGAGCGAAGCGAAGCGGCGCGCGACGTGATAGGGCTCGTCAAAGGTGGTCGAACCGGTCGCGATCAACCCGATATGTTCGGTGACGGCCGACAACGCCGACAGCAACGTGAAGGGCTCGAACGACGTCACAGTGTGGCTGCGCTTGAGCGCGTTGATCGGCATGTTCAGCACGGCCAGATGATCGGCCATGAAGAAGGCGTCGAACTTGCCGGCCTCGAGCTTTCGGATCAGCTGCTTGATGTGCGGGAAATTGAAGTTGGCGTCCGGCCAGGCGCCGGGATAACGCCACGCGCCGGTGTGAATGGAGACCGGCCGCATGAACGCGCCGAGCTTGAGTTGCCGTTGTGCCATCGCCCCGATCCGTAGTGGTTATCGTTGGGGAAGACATAGGAACCCGTCAGGGCAATGCCACCAGGCGGTATCGAGAAGAATTTTGCAATTTAAGGATAGCCGGGAGGATATTTCGCATGACGCTCATTGCTGTAGAGCGGAGCGACGAAGCAATCCGTTCTTTTCCCAAGAGGAGAGATGGATTTCTTCGCTTCGCTCGCAATGACGGGGTAAAAAGAGCACTACGCTCCCAGCACGTCCTTTTGCATCTTGCCGCCGTAGAAGTGGAAGAACGGCACCGGCGCGTCGTGGTGCAGGGGGCCGGTGGCGAGGCGGCGATCGAGTTCGGCGAGCACGTTCTTGGTCATCGCGTGCGCGTCGGCGAGCGGCTGCGAACCGATCTCGACCCAGACCAACTCGACCAGTTCCGCATCGGCGTGGATCACGCCTTCAACCTTGTGGGCAATGGCGGATGCGTCCGCGGTGAAGAAGCGGGTATCAAAACGTCTGACGCGGCCGGGCGGTGTGATCGCGCGCGCGATCAGGAACAGGCTGGAGGGATCAGGCAACAGGCCGGCATCGGCGAACGGCTTCCAGGGGCCGTCGAGCTGGACCGGCTTTTCGACCTTGCGGCCGAGGCAGAGCCCGGTTTCCTCGCACGCTTCGCGGATTGCGGCGTTGGCGAGCGCCCGCGCGCGGCCCGCGGTGATCTTCGGACTACCTTTTAGAAGATTGGCCTCGAGCTCTTTGCTGATCGAGGCCGCGACGGGAACGCGGTTGTCTGATTTGTCGACACGGCCGCCGGGGAAAACATATTTGCCCGGCATGAACACAACCTTGTCGTGACGCTTGCCGACCAGAACCCTCGGCTTGACGCCGGAGCGATCGATCAGGATCAGCGTCGCCGCATCCTTGGGCCGAAAGTAAGGATGGTGATCGGCTTCTTTTCCTTCCTGAACGGCGCTTGCAACTTCGGTCATTCCATCCCCACTGATTTTTCTGTTTTTCGTTTAGCTACCCGGGAGCAATGTCGCTAGGGGCATTTTCGTCAAAGCCGTGCATGCGCAGCGCCCATTGGAAACCGACGACAGCGCCCTTGACCGGTTGCAGCAGCGCCAGCGATGCGACCAGCGTGAGCGGCAGGTAAATCGCGAGTTGCAGCCACACCGGCGGCGAATAGTTGGTCTCGATCGACAGCGCCAAGGGCACCACAATGTGGCCGACGATGACGATGACGAGGTAGGCGGGCAGGTCGTCGGCGCGGTGCGGTGTGAAATCGAGCCCGCAAACCGAGCAATGGTCGTCGACCTTCAGGAAGGCGCGGAACAGTTTGCCTTCGCCGCAGCGCGGACAGCGGCAGCGAAAGCCGCGCTTCATCGCGGTCCAGACATCTCGCTTTTCACCTGCGGCGACTTCGTTCGTCCAGACTATCGTCGCGGGGCTCACCGTTTCCATGACTTGCCTTTCTTCGGTTTGCCGGACTTCTGCTTGCCCGGCGTGCGGTCTTTCTTGCGCGGGCTGCGGCCCGGATGCGGCTTCGTCTGCTTGGCCTGCGTTATCGCGCCGTCCCGCCTTCTGCCGCGCGGAATAACCCGACCTTCCGACAGGAGTTCGAACCGCAGCGCGCCGGCCACTGGCGCTGCTTCTACCAGACGCACGTCGACGACGTCACCCAGCCGGTGCATGGCACCGCTGCGCGAGCCGACCAGCGCATGGCGCGTCTCGTCGTAGTTGTAATATTCCGTGCCGAGCGTGCGGATCGGGATCAGCCCGTCGGCGCCGGTATCCTCGAGCTTCACGAATAGTCCGGCGCGGGTGACGCCCGATATCCGGCCCTGGAACGTTGCACCGATGCGATCGGCGAGAAAATGCGCGATCAGACGGTCGGCGGTCTCGCGCTCGGCCTTCATGGCGCGGCGTTCGGTGACGGATATCTGCGCCGCGACCTCGCTCAACGTTTCGAGTGTCTCGGATTCCGGCAGCGCGCCTTCGCCGAGCCCCAGGGCGCGGATCAGCGCGCGGTGCACGATCAGGTCTGCGTATCGCCTGATCGGCGAGGTAAAATGCGCGTAGCGTCGCAGGTTCAGGCCGAAGTGGCCGTAATTTTCAGCGGAATATTCCGCCTGTGCCTGCGAGCGCAACACCACTTCGTTCACCAGCGGCTCGTAATCCTGACCTTCCACCTGCGCCAGGACGCGATTGAACAGCGCCGGCCGCAGCGCTCCGCTCTTCGTGAAGGGAAGATCGAGCGTCTTCAGGAATTCCTGGAGGTTATGAACCTTCTCCTGCGTCGGTTCATCATGCACCCGATAGATAAGCGGCAAGCCTTTCTTTTCAAGCGTTTCGGCCGCCGCGACGTTGGCGAGGATCATGAATTCCTCGATCAGCCGGTGCGCGTCGAGGCGCTCCGGCACGATGACGCGATCCACAGTTCCATCGGGCTTCAGCAGGATCTTGCGCTCGGGCAGATCCAGATCGAGCGGATCGCGCTCGTCGCGCGCCAGTTTCACCAGCGCATAAGCCGCGTACAGGGGGGTGAGGATCGGCTCGAGCAGGGGGCCCGTGGTGTCATCGGGTCTGCCGTCGATCGCCGCCTGCGCCTGCGCATAGTTGAGCTTCGCCGCCGAGCGCATCAGCACGCGATGAAAGGTGTGCGAGCGCTTGCGGCCGTCATTGCCGATCACCATGCGCACCGCGAGCGCGCCGCGCGGCTCGCCCGGCACCAGCGAGCAGAGGTCGTTGGAGATGCGCTCGGGCAGCATCGGGACCACGCGATCGGGGAAATACACCGAATTGCCGCGTGTCAGCGCGTCGCGATCGAGCGCCGAGCCCGGCCGTACGTAGAAGGCGACGTCGGCGATCGCGACATTGACGATGTAGCCGCCCTTGTTGTTCGGATCGGCATCGGGCTCGGCATGCACCGCGTCGTCGTGATCCTTGGCATCGGGCGGGTCGATGGTGACGAGCGGCACCTCGCGCCAGTCCTCGCGTCCCCTGAGCGTCGCGGGTTTTGCGTCCTCCGCCTCGCGCAGCGCCGACGGCGAAAAGGCCTGCGGGATTTCGTGGGCATGGATGGCGATCAGGCTGATCGCTTTTTCACTCGCGAGCGAGCCGAGCCGCTCCTTCACCTTGCCGGAGGCCAGTCCGTAACCGCGCGTGCGGATCAGGTCGACGCTGACGAGATCGCCGTCCTCGGCGCCGTTGGCGTCAGCTTTCGCGATGTTCAGCTCGCGGCCGGCCTGTTTCTTGTCGACCGGCACCAGCCGCCCACCGCCATCGGGCAACGCGCGGAAAATTCCGAGCAGGCGCGTCCTCGCCCGATCGACAATCTTGATGACCCGGCCGTGATAGGGCGGTTCCCTGGTCTCATCGGCGGTCTCGATGCGCAGTAGCGCGCGGTCTCCGACGCCGGCGGCGGTGCCCGGCTGCGGCCGGCGCGGCACGTGAATGCGGATTTTTGGCGCGGGGCCGTTCTCTTCGGCGTCCCATTCGGTCGGCGTTGCGAGCAATTCGCCGTCGGTGTCGCGGCCGGTGATGTCGGCCATTACCGTCGGGGGAAGGCCGGCCGGCTCCTGGATTTTCCGGCCGCGCTTGGCAATCGTGCCGTCGTCGGCGAGTTCGCGCAGGATGCGC
Organism: uncultured Alphaproteobacteria bacterium; assembly: GCA_963786115.1. Classification (GTDB taxonomy): domain Bacteria; phylum Pseudomonadota; class Alphaproteobacteria; order Rhizobiales; family Xanthobacteraceae; genus Bradyrhizobium. The sequence continues at coordinate 30,035 of CAWAYC010000045.1, read as the reverse complement.
TTCAGCTCGACGCGGTCGGCGTTCTTCAGTCCGAATTCACGGGCGATCTCGCGGATGCCGACCTTGCCGGGATGCGCACGGATGAAGGCGACGATGGCGTCCCTGGCCGGAAAACCATGGTCGTGTTTTCGTTTCACTTATCCGCGCGCCTTGCCCGCGCTTTTCTTCGCGGGTGTCTTGGCCGCCGATGCCGGCTTTGCCGCTGATGTCTTGGCGGCCGAGGAGACGGGGGCGCGCGCCTTGCTGACAGCTTCCGATTTCGGTTTTGCCTTCTTCACCGCCGCCTTCTTCGCGGGCTTGGGCGCGTCGGCGTCGGACTTGGCTGCGGATTTCTTCTTGGTAGCTTTCTTGGCGCCGCGCTTCGGCTTGCCGCCGCCCTTGGCGGCGCGCTCGTCGATCAGGGTGATCGCCTCGGGCAACGTGATGGTATCCGGCGTCTTGTCGCTCGGGATAGTGGCGTTGATGCCGCCGGCAGTGACATAGGCGCCATAGCGGCCATTCTTCAGCGCGACCGCGCCAAGCGTTGGATGATCGCCGAGCGGCTTGCCCGGATCGGCGCCGAAGCGGCGGCCGCTCGGGCCTTTCGCGACCTTCTCGGCAATGAGCGTCACCGCGCGGTTGAGCCCGATGTCGAACACCTCGTCGCCGGCCTCAAGGCTGGCATAGGTCTTTTCATGTTTTACGAACGGGCCGAAGCGACCGATGCCGGCGGTGATCGGCTCGCCGGTTTCCGGATGTTTTCCAATTTCGCGCGGCAGCGAAAGCAGTTTTAGCGCAAGCTCGAGTTCCATGTCACCGGGGGACATGTTCTTTGGAATACCGGCGCGTTTCGGCTTTTCGCCCTCGGCGTAATCCTTCTGTTCACCGAGCTGGATGTAGGGCCCGAAGCGGCCGGCTTTCACGATCACGTTGAGATCGGTCGCTGGATCTTTGCCCAGGATGCGATCAGCGCTCGCTTCGCTATCGGCGGCGAGTGGGCGCGTGTAGCGGCATTCCGGATAGTTCGAGCAGCCGACAAAGGCGCCGAACTTGCCGGCTTTCAGATTGAGCCGGCCGGTGCCGCAGGTCGGGCACTGCCTGATATCGCCGCCATCCGCGCGCGGAGGATAGATATGGGGCCCGAGCATGTCGTCGAGCGCATCCAGGACCTCGGCGACGCGCAGATCCTTGATCTCGTTGACCGCCCCGATGAAGCCGGTCCAGAAATTCTTCAGCACCTGCTGCCAGGAGATCTCATTGTTCGAGATGCGGTCGAGCTGCTCCTCCAGGTCGGCGGTGAAGTCATACTCCACGTAGCGTGCGAAAAAATTCTCCAGAAACGCGACCACAACGCGGCCCTTGTCCTCGCCATGCAGTCGCTTCTTCTCGAGCTTGACGTAGCCGCGGTCCTTCAAGACCTGCAGGATCGATGCATAGGTCGAAGGGCGGCCGATGCCGAGTTCTTCCATGCGCTTGACCAGCGAAGCCTCGGAGAAGCGCGGCGGCGGTTCGGTGAAGTGCTGGGTGACGGCGAGATCCTGCCGCTTCAGCGGGTCGCCCTCGCTCATCGCGGGCAGGCGGCGCGAATCCTCATCCTCGCCGTCGTCGTCGCGGCCTTCCTGGTAGAGCGCGAGGAAGCCGTCGAACTTCACGACCTGGCCGCTGGCACGCAGCTCCAGCACGCGCGAGCCTGCCTTGGCGTCGATGTCGACGGTAGTGCGCTCGAGTTCGGCCAATTCCATCTGGCTTGCGATGGTACGGGTCCAGATCAGTTCATAAAGCCGCGCCTGGTCGGAATCGAGACGGCTGCGCATTTCGGCGGGCCGGCGAGACAGGTCGGTCGGGCGGATCGCCTCGTGGGCTTCCTGCGCATTCTTCGCCTTGGTCTGGTACTGGCGCGGAGCATCCGGCACGTAGGCGTTGCCGTAATCCTCGCCGATCACCTTGCGGGCCTGGGTGATCGCGGACGGGTCGATCTGCACGCCGTCGGTTCGCATATAGGTAATGAGGCCGGTGGTTTCGCCGCCGATATCGATGCCCTCATAGAGCCGCTGCGCGATCCGCATGGTATGCGCCGGCGCAAAACCGAGCTTGCGGCTGGCTTCCTGCTGCAGCGTCGAAGTGGTGAAGGGGGCCTGCGGATTGCGCCGCGCTGGTTTTGCCTCGACCGTCCTGACGTTGAAGTTCGCGGCTTCGATCGCTTTCTTGAGTTCCTCGGCTTCCGCGCCGGAACCGATGTCGAGCCGCTGGATCTTCTTGCCATCGGCGCCGACGAGGCGAGCCTCGAACGCGTCGCCGCGCGGCGTCAACAGCGTCGCGACCAGCGACCAGTATTCACGCGGAACGAATTTTTCGATATCGAGCTCGCGGTCGCAGACCAGCCGGAGCGCGACCGATTGCACCCGGCCGGCCGAGCGCGCGCCCGGCAGTTTCCGCCACAGCACCGGCGAAAGCGTGAAGCCAACCAGATAATCCAGCGCGCGGCGCGCCATGTAGGCGTCGACCAAAGCGCCGTCGATCTGGCGCGGCGTCTTCATGGCTTCCGAGACCGCCTGCTTGGTGATGGCGTTGAACACGACGCGCTCGATTTTGTGATCCTTCAGCGCTCGCTTCTCCTTCAGGACTTCCAGCACGTGCCAGGAGATTGCTTCGCCTTCGCGATCGGGGTCGGTTGCGAGGATGAGGCGGTCGGCACCTTTGAGCGCCTTGGCGATATCATTGAGCCGGCCGGCAGCCTTGGGGTCGATCTCCCAGATCATCTGGAAATTAGCGTCCGGATCGACCGATCCGTTTTTTGCGGGCAAGTCGCGAACATGGCCGAACGAGGCCAGAACCTCGTAGGACGACCCCAAATATTTGTTGATCGTCTTGGCTTTCGCCGGCGACTCCACAATGACGATATTCATGTCATTCCAATGGCTTATGGGAAAGGATGAAGGCGGGTTCCGCGAGACTCGCGGCCAGCCGTGTCGGAGCGAACATGGGTGGTGAGGCGTCCCCTGTCAAATCGCCAGATATTGAAGGCTGCCCGTGGGGTACGACTTTGTATCTAAGTAGTTGAGAAATGCGTCCTAGAGTTGCGCCGTTAAAGCGCGTATTCTTCGGCGATATTGGTAGATTTTGGATGCAGGTTATTGACCAAGGCTGGGGGCCGTCCGAAGCGTAGCGCTTCAGGCAGGGTTCGGAGAACGAAACCCGAGGAACCAGGTGAGGAGGGCGGCCCGGACGAGGCCGTGGCCTTCATCGCGGAGACCGTTGCCGAACTGACCAAACTGGCCCGGCGCCATCGGCTCGACGTTCTCGGCCATCTGCTTGGAATGGCGCACCTCGAAGCCGAGGAGCGGATGCGGCTGCGGAGCAAGCGCAAACTTTCTTGAGCCGTCCTCGTAACGCTATGCCGGAACGCGCTTGCTTTGCTTGGCGGGGCGCGGCTTCAGGGCGGTATCCGCCGCGGTGAGCAGCCGGCCATCCTGGGAATAGAGCTCCAGCTTTCGCACCGGCCGGCCTTTCTCGCGATCCACCAAAACAGTGGCAATTTCCTCCGGGCGGTCGTCGAATTCCTCGCTCCATTGCCGCAGCGCCACCAGGATCGGGAAGATGCCGCGTCCCTTGGGCGTCAGCACATATTCCTGATAGGCGCTGCCGTCGGAGGCCGGCGCGGTTGCAAGGATGCCTTGATCGACCAGGGTCCGCAGCCGCACCGTGAGGATGTTCTTTGCAAGACCCAGCTCCTTCTGAAACTCGCCGAAGCGGCGAACGCCGAAAAATGCGTTGCGAATGATCAAAAGCGACCACCAGTCGCCGATCACGTCGAGCGCGCGCGCAATCGGGCATTCGTCGCCTTCAAGGCTCGTTCGTTTCACCATGGCGGTCTCCCGGCGATTGGGGAAGAATCACGGTCTTGTGTAGTTGCATTATAAAACCACATGCCCTAGCTAGGCAATGTAGTTTAATAATGCAACCATTCAAAAGGAGATGATCATGAGGCTCGCGAACAAAACGGCGTTGATTACCGGGGGCAACAGCGGCATCGGTCTGGCGACTGCGCGCTTGTTCGTGAAGGAGGGCGCCCGCGTCGTCATCACCGGACGGAATCAGGCAACGCTGGAAGCGGCCGCGAAGGAACTCGGGCCGAACACGCTTGCGGTTGTCGCTGACGCCACTGACATCGCTGCGACGGAAGCGGCGATCAAACAAGGGGCCGAAAAGTTCGGCAAGTTCGACATCGTATTCGCCAATGCCGGTATCGCCGGAGGCACGCCGCTTGGTTCCTCAACCGTGGAGGCATTCCAGAAAGTCATCAGCACCAACCTCGTCAGCGTCTTTTTCACGGTGCAATCCGCGTTGCCCTATCTCAATGACAACGCGTCAATCATCCTCAACGGTTCGGTGATTTCGGTGCTCGGTATTCCCGGCTACTCGGCCTATGGCGCGGCGAAGGCCGGAGTCCGGTCGATGGCGCGGACCATGGCATCGGAGCTGTCGCCGCGCGGCATCCGCGTCAACGTCGTTGCGCCTGGTGCAATCCGCACTCCGATCTGGGGGCCTGCCATCGCAACGCCCGAAGCCGAGAAGGCATTCGAAAAACGGATCGGCCTGTCGACGCCGCTCGGCCGCATTGGTGAACCCGATCACATTTCGAAGACGGTGTTGTTCCTCGCCTCGGACGATTCCGCCCACATCCAGGGGCAGGAACTATTCGTCGACGGCGGTGCGACGGCTTCCCCGGCGGGCGCGCCGATCTATCGGGGATAATCAGCCTGAGATGATCGAATCCGGCCAGCGGCTCCCGACAAACACCCTTCATCGGTTCGCTGGCCGGTCGTTTCGTTCTGGAGAGACATATTTGATGCGCCGGCCCCCACGCATTGAACCTTCGTCGTAGCTGCCAAGACTTCCCTGAAGGGCCGGGATTTTTGACACCTATGAATTGGAGAACAGTCATGCCCAAAGCCGTGCGCATTTCTCCATTGGTTCCAGCATCTTCGGCTTCAGAGAATTCAAGCGCGTCTTCGGCGTCAGAGAGTTCAAGCGCCCAGTTTGTTTCAGTCGCATTGTTTTCCGGTATCGGTCTGTTGATCTCGCTGATTGCGGTTATCCTGGGCGTGCAGGGCGCCTGGTACTGACGCCTCGTATTCTGCGATCACGAAATGCAGCCACCGCCGCGTACGGCGGCAGACGATAGCTGCAGTCATGCTATGCGGCGTCGAGCTTCCCGGCCGCTTGCAGCGCGCCTGCCAGGGCTTTTTCGCGATGCTCCGGCCCGATCTGGACGCCATCGGCCGAAATGAATTCGGGATTCACGCCGATAAAGCTGAACACCCAGCGCAAATAGGTTTCGAGATGCTCGCCCGCCGCGGCCGGTGCGCCGGCGCCGTAGAAGCCGCCGCGCGAGATCGCGACGATGACGCGTTTGTTGCCGGCCAACCCTTCGATACCCTCGGCGCTGTATCTGAACGTCTTGCCCGCGACCAGGATGCGGTCGATCCAGGCCTTGAGCTGGCTCGGGATCGTAAAATTGTACATGGGCGCACCGAGCACGACGATGTCGGCCGCCAGAAATTCGTCGAGCACCGATTGTCCCGCCGCGATGTCCGGCTGCAGCGAAGCTTCAGGTGTGGCGCCCCGACCGGCGGCCAGGTGCGGACCGGACAGATGCGCGAGCGGGATCGCCGTGAGGTCGCGATAGCTGACTTCGAGACCTGGATGGCCCTGCCGCAGTCGGTCGACGATGGCGGCGGACACCTGGCGGCTGACGGAGTGGGGGCCGAGGACGCTGGAATCGAGATGCAGGAGTTTCATGGATGGTCACCCTTGGTATCAGTTTGTAACTGGCGCTATATGAGTGACTGTCAGAAAATCTCGCAAGAACGCACATTTTTGAAACCCGAGCACATCCATGAAACCCGAGCACAACGATGTAACCGTGCCACCGCCATTCGCTCACCTCGAGAGCGACTGTCGCGGCGTGGCCTCGATCCTGGCGCGGGTAGGCGACAAGTGGAGCGTCTTCGTCATCATGATGTTGAGCGACGGTCCACGGCGCTTCAACGAGATCAAGCGCATGATCGGCGGCATCTCGCAGCGGATGCTGACGCTCACGTTACGCGGACTTGAACGGGATGGGCTGGTGACGCGAACCGTCTTTCCGACCATTCCGCCGCGAGTCGATTACGAGTTGACGGATTTGGGCCATGGCTTGTCCAAGTCGGTGAGCGCACTCGGCAAGTGGGCGGTGGAGCATCAGGCGCAGATTGAAAAGGCACGACTGAATTTCGATGGGCGTAACGATCGCTCGTGAATGCGCATAGCGTTTTCAAGCGAAGCGGCTGCCGGTTCGCGCCAAGAAAAGGCGTCGAGGCAAAAGACTAAAGCAGCGACACTAGGCCGCCGCCGTGGCGCTCCAGGCGTCCGGCAAGCTCGAGCTCGAGTAGTACCGTGCGCACCACGGTCGGCGAGGTGCCCGACATCCGGATCAGGTCGTCGAGCGTGATTGGGCTTGGCCCGAGTAGATCGACAATGCGCGCGCGATCGGTCGCATCCGCTTCGAAGTCGAGCGGCTCGCTATCGTCCTCCCGCACGCCGAGCGTGACCGGCCGCTCCATGATCGGTTCGACCGCGTTGATGATGTCGGAGGCTTGCGTGACGAGCGTCGCGCCCTGCTTGATCAGGTCGTTGGTGCCGGCGGCGCGCGGATCGAGCGGGGAGCCCGGCACGGCGAATACTTCGCGACCCTGTTCGGCGGCCATGCGCGCGGTGATCAGCGATCCCGAGCGGTGCGCGGCTTCCACCACGACGACGCCAATGGCTGCGCCCGAGATCAGCCGGTTGCGCCGTGGAAAATCCCGGGCGCGCGGCACATGGCCGAGCGGCATTTCCGAGATCGCGCCGCCATGCTCAAGCAATGCCGCGAGCAAATCCTGGTGCTCGGGCGGATAGATCCTGTCGTGACCGCCGGCGAGCACCGCGACGGTGCCGCTCTGGATGGTGGCGCGATGCGCGGCCTGATCGATGCCGCGGGCGAGGCCGGAGATGACCACGAAACCGGCGTCGCCAAGGTCGCGCGCCAGTTGGCCGGCGAATTTCAGCCCCGCGCCCGAGGCGTTGCGCGAGCCGACGATCGCGATCATCGGCCGCATCAGCAGGTCGGGCGCGCCGCGCACGCCGAGCAGGGGAGGCGCGTCGTCCAGCGTCGCCAGCCGGGGCGGATAGGAGGCTTCGCCCGGCGCGACGAGAGATAGGCCGATCTTTCGGCACGCCGCGAGCTCGGCCCTGGCATCATCAATCGTGCAGATACGGCCGCCGTTTGCCGCGCCGCCGCGTCGCGCCAGATCGGGCAGCCGCTTCAGCGCCGTCTTCGCATCGCCAAAATGCTGGAGCAGCGAGCGAAAGGTCCGCGGCCCGACATTATCGGAGCGGATCAGCCGCAGCCGGTCGATCCGGTCGGCCTCAGTGAGATGGCCTACATTGGGCGTTCGGTCGTGCATCTGATCAGCTTTGCCCAACCTGAGATTGCGATCAACTTGTTTGAATGTGTACCATGCCCAAAGCCGGCATGGCCGGGACGAGCCCCGCCATGACGAACACGCGGGGCGGGCATCCGCTTGTCCGATCCAGATCCGGTCCGTAAAAGCGATATGCCCGCCACAGGATGCGATGCCCATGCTCTCCCTCGCCGAACTTCAGCGCCGCATCGATTCCGGCGATCTCTCCCCCGATGCCGCCATCGCGCTGTCGCTCGACGCGATCGGTACGCACGAAAAAACCATCGGCGCCTTCGTCTGCAGGGACGAGAAACCCCGTGCGCAGAACGCCGGGCCGCTGCGCGGCATCGCGGTCGGCATCAAGGATATCATCGACACCGCGGATTTTCCGACCGAAATGGGCTCGCCGATCTACAGGGGATTTCGACCGCGCGCCGACGCACCTGTCGTGGCCGCGCTGAAGCAGGCGGGCGCGACCATCATCGGCAAGACCACGACCACGGCCTTTGCCGCCAACGATCCGACCGCGACGCTCAATCCGCACAATCAGGGCCATACGCCGGGCGGATCGTCGTCCGGCTCGGCGGCGGCCGTTGGAGCCGGCATGGTCCCGCTGGCGCTGGGGACGCAGACCGGCGGCTCGGTGATCCGGCCGGCCTCATTTTGCGGCGTAGCCGCGATCAAACCGTCGTACCGGATGTTGCCGACGGTCGGCGTGAAGTGCTTCTCGTGGACGCTGGACACCGTCGGGCTGTTCGCGGCTGGCGTGCGCGACCTCGCGCACGGTCTGTCGGCGCTGACCGGCCGGCCCGAACTATCGCCGCAGGCAAGCTTGCCGGCGCCGCGCATCGGCATCGTCGCACAGGACTTTGCTGGCGCGCCGGAGGCCTCAGGTGCGGAGGCGTTGCAGGTCGCGGTGAAGGCTGCCGCGCGCGCCGGGGCCTCGGTGCGCGCTCTTGCGATGCCCGAGATCGTCGCAGAAGCATGGCGAATTCACCCCGTCGTCCAGGAATTCGAGGCGCATCAGGCCTTCGCCTGGGAATACCGCGAAAACTACGACGCGATGGCGCCGCTGTTGCGGGCTAGGCTCGACGAAAGCAAGGGAACGACGCCGGCCGACTACGATGACGCCCGCAGGATCGCGCGCCGCGCAAGGGGCGCGCTGGCTGAGATATTCAGTGACGTCGATGTGCTGCTGACCTTCTCCGCACCGGGTGTGGCGCCCAAGGGCCTTGCGTCTACCGGCGATCCCCGTTTCAACCGGCTGTGGACGCTGATGGGCGTGCCCTGCGTCAATGTTCCCGCACATGTCGCCGATGGCGGCCTGCCGGTCGGCGTGCAGGTGATCGCGCGGTTCGGCCATGATGCCCAGGCACTGGCGGCTGCGAGCTTTGTCGAGGCGGCGCTCAAATAGGCGCAACTCGGTCGAAACGGCGGATCAGGCTTCGTCAATCCGCCTGCATCGCCTTTACTTCTCCCCGATCCGCCCTTCGGTGCCGGCCTGCAACCGCTTGATGTTCTCGCGGTGCATGTAGAACAGCAGCATGGTCAGCACGGCGAACAGGGAGGCGAGGGCGGCATGCCCGAACCACCACAGGAAAATCGGAGTGAGGAAACTCGCGACCAGCGCTGAGAGCGATGAGTAGCGCGAGGTGAAGGCGGTCGCGAGCCACATCACGCAGAACATCACGGCCGCCGGCCAGAACAGACCGATCAGCACGCCGATATAGACCGCGACGCCTTTGCCGCCTTTGAATTTCAGCCAGACAGGAAAGAGATGGCCGAGGAAGGCGCCGAGCGCGGCGAGCATAGCCGCGTTCGGGCCGCCGAAATTGCCTGCGATCACCACGGCGATGGTGCCCTTCAGGGCATCGCAGATCAGCGTCGCCGCGGCGAGACCTTTGCGGCCGGTGCGCAGCACGTTGGTGGCGCCGATATTGCCGGATCCGATCGAGCGCAAATCCTGCGTGCCGGCGAGCTTCGTCAAAATGAGCCCGAACGGAATCGAGCCGAGCAGATAGCCGAGGATAAGCGCCACCGGCAGCCATGTTTCAGGTGACATGGCGGTTGCTCCCGTCGCGGCAAATTTGGCGCGCATTAGACATGCTCATAGACCGTCCGCCCGCCGACAATAGTCCGCACTACGCGCCCGGAGAAGCGGGCTTCGTCGAATGGGGTATTCTTGCACTGCGATTTGAGGTCGGCGGGATCGAGCACCCAGGGCGTGTCCGCATCGATCACGATTACGTCGGCCGGCGAGCCCGCGCGCAGCGAGCCGGACGGAAGGCCCAATAGCTCCGCCGGCCGCGTCGACATCGCGCGGATCAGCGTCTTGAAGTCCATCTCGCCATTGTGGATCAGCCTCAAGCCGGCCGGCAGCATGGTCTGCAGGCCGATCGCGCCGGAGGCGGCTTCGGCGAACGGCAGCCGCTTCACCTCGACGTCCTGCGGATTGTGATCGGACATCACGACGTCGATCAATCCAGAGGCGACAGCCGCCACCAGCGCCTGCCGGTCTTCCTCGGTTCGCAGCGGCGGCGACAGCTTCAGGAACGTGCGGTACGGGCCGATGTCGTTTTCGTTCAGCGTGACGTGATTGATCGAGACCGAGGCGCTGACGTACAAGCCGGCATCGCGGGCGCGCTTGAGGATTTCCAGGGACTCCATCGTGGTCAGCGACGCCGCGTGATAGCGCCCGCCAGTCAGCGCCACGAGCCGCAGGTCGCGCTCCAGCATGATGGTTTCAGCGGCATTGGGGATGCCGGCGAGACCCAGCCTTGTCGCGAACTCGCCTTCGTTCATCACGCCCTCGCCGATGAGGTCGGGGTCCTCGGTGTGGTGCACGATCAGCGCGTCGAAATCCCGCGCATAGGTCAGCGCGCGGCGCATCACCTGCGCGTTGGTGACGCTCTTGTCGCCATCGGTGAAGGCTACCGCACCGGCTGCCTTCAACAGGCCGATCTCGGTCATCTCGTGGCCCGCGAGGCCCTTTGTCAGCGCCGCCATCGGATGGATGTTGACGATCGCGGTGTCGCGGGCGCGGCGCATCACGAAGTCCACCGTCGCCGAATTGTCGATGACCGGCGAAGTATCCGGCTGGCAGATGATGGTGGTGATGCCGCCGGCGGCCGCCGCCTGGCTTGCGGAAGCAAAGGTCTCGCGGTGGCTGGCGCCGGGCTCGCCGACAAAGGCGCGCATGTCGATCAGCCCGGGCGCCACGATCTTGCCGGCGCAATTGATGATGTCCGTGCCTTCGGGTACGCCGGCGGCGCCGATGCCGCGCTTGGAATCGCGGATCATGCCGTCGGCGATCAGCACGTCGCCGGGGCCGTCGAAATCGCGCGACGGATCGATGACGCGGGCGTTGGCAAGCAGGATGGGGCGGCGGTCGGTCAGCATGGCTTCACGCGTTCGGCAGGTTGCGGGCGAGTGCTTCGAGCACCGCCATGCGCACCGCCACTCCCATTTCCACCTGTTCGCGGATCAGCGACTGCGCGCCGTCGGCGACGATCGAATCGATCTCCACCCCGCGGTTCATTGGGCCTGGATGCATCACCAGCGCGTCAGGCTTGGCGTAGGCGAGTTTTTTCTGGTCGAGGCCGAAATAATGGAAGTATTCCTGGCTCGAGGGCACGAAGGAGCCGTTCATGCGCTCGCGCTGCAGCCGCAGCATCATCACGATATCGGCGCCGGCGAGACCTTCGCGCATGTCGCGCGCGACTTCAACGCCCATTCGCTCGATGCCGCGCGGCAAAAGCGTGGAGGGCGCCACCACGCGGACGCGGGCGCCCATGGTGTTGAGCAAGAAGATGTTGGAGCGCGCCACCCGCGAATGCATCACGTCGCCGCAGATCGCGATGACGAGTCCCTCGATCCGGCCCTTGTTGCGGCGGATGGTCAAGGCATCGAGCAGCGCTTGCGTCGGATGCTCATGCGCGCCGTCGCCGGCGTTGATTACGGAACCGTCAACCTTGCGTGCCAAAAGTTCCACCGCGCCGGAAGCGTGGTGCCGCACCACCAAGATATCAGGATGCATGGCGTTCAGCGTCACCGCCGTATCCATCAGCGTCTCGCCCTTGCGGATCGAGGACGAGGACACCGACATGTTCATGACGTCGGCGCCAAGCCGTTTGCCGGCCAGCTCGAACGAGGATTGGGTGCGGGTCGATGCCTCGAAGAACAGGTTGATCTGGGTGCGGCCGCGCAAGGAGGCGCGCTTCTTGTCGACTTGGCGGTTGAGTTCGACATACTCCTCGGAAAGGTCGAGCAGGCCGGTGATATCGGCGGCGGAAAGTCCCTCGATGCCCAGCAGATGCCGGTGACCGAGGACGAAGGTCGATTTCAATGCAGGGGTCATTAAAGCGAGAGCTATAGGGGGGGATGGATAGCAGGGCAAGCTCGAATAGGGTGTGCCGGAGTTATCCCCCGATCTGTCCTGTTCTCGTCATGCCCGGGCTTGCCCGGCCAGCCACGTCTTCCCTTAAGGTTTACCCCAAAAAGCACTTGGATGCCCGGAACACGTCCGGCCATGGCGGTGCGGAGGCGGCTCATGAAGACAATTACGATCGCGGCTTTGGTCGCGGCGTCAGTTTCGCAGGCCGGCGCGCAAGCCTTGCCCGGCGGCTTCGTGTACCTGCGCGATATCGACCCAACCATCATCCAGGACATCCGCTACGCCGGGGCGAACAATTTTGTCGGCCGGCCGCTTGCCGGTTACGGCGCCGCCGAATGCGTGGTGAAGGAGGAAGTCGGGCTGGCGCTGAAAAAGGTCCAGCTGGAACTGGCGAAACAAAAACTGTCGCTAAAAATGTTCGACTGCTACCGGCCGACCCGCGCCGTCGCCGACATGGTGGCGTGGTCGAGAGACGGCAAGGAGACGGCGGCCGGCAAGCGCTATAATCCGGCTTTCGCCAAAGTCGATCTGTTCGGGCTCGGCTATATCGCTACGCATTCAGGCCATTCGACTGGCAGCGCTCTCGATCTCACTTTGGTGGATCTGACCGCGGACAATTCGACCAGGTTCGATCCCTCGAAACCCTACGCTGCCTGCACCGCGCCTGCGGAGTCCCGCGCGCCGGAGGGCAGCCTCGATATGGGAACCGGCTACGATTGTTCCGACGTGAAGGCGCATACCAGGGCAAGTTCGATCACGCCGGCGCAGCGAAAGTGGCGGAATCTGCTCGTGAGCGTGATGGCGCGGCAAGGGTTTGTGAACTATTCGAAGGAGTGGTGGCACTTTTCGCTGCCGGGGGCGGGCCGGCAGGCCTATGATTTTCCCATTCACGCCCGCCGGTCAATTGGCCGCGGGCGGACAGATTCGTCGATGACGAAATCGGAGCAGTAAGATAAGCTTGCAACCCAAAGGCGAGGACATCCTGGCTTGGGCGCGCATGGAAAAATATTCATAAGCTACCGCCGCGAAGATGCGCCGGGGGATGCCCGGGGTATCTGCGATCGGCTCGGCCGCAGTTTTGGCGCTGCGAACGTCTTCATGGATGTCGACAAGCTTCTGGCCGGGCAGCGTTTCGAACGGGAACTGGATAAGGCGCTTGCCAGATGCGATGCGCTGATCGCTGTCATCGGGTCGCGGTGGACGGAGTTGCTGACGGACTGCGCGCGGAGCGGCAGGCGCGACTACGTTCGCGAGGAGATCGCGGCCGCGCTGAAGCGCGACATTGTCGTCATTCCCGTGATGATCGGCCGGGAGGCAAATATGCCACCGCTGCCGCCGGCAGACCAGCTTCCGGAAAACATCCGCGACCTGGTCTTGTACCAGAAGCACAATATTGCACACGAGACGTTCCGCCGCGACGCTGCCGACCTGGTTGCTGCGCTCCGGCCGTGACAGCGTCCCCAATCCCAACCCATCCGGAACCGGCCATGACGCAGGCAATGTTCGCCACTCACGAGGTCTTCAATCAGTCGCAGCCGTTCGAGGATGTCGATCTGTTCAGCCTCGACCGGCCGCTGGTCGATGCGGTCGCAGGCAATGGCGGCGCAACGGCGCAGCACGAATTATCGCAATTCGGCAAGCATTGGGGTTCGGCGGCGATGGCGGCGCGTGGCCGCATCGCCAACGAGAACACGCCGAAGCTGCGGACTTTTGACGCGCGCGGCAACCGGCGCGACGAGGTCGAGTTTCATCCAGCCTATCATGAATTGATGGCGCACAGCGCGCATGCCGGGGTGCATAATTCGACCTGGACCGCCGAGGGGAGGCCCGCCGGCGGCGCGGCGGAAGTCGTGCGTGCCGCAAAGTTCTATATGGCAGCCCAGGTCGAGACCGGGCATCTCTGCCCGATCACCATGACGCGCGCCTCCGTGGCGGCGCTGGCGGGGCAGCCGGACCTTCTGGCGCGGACCATGCCGGTCATCGCGACACGCTCCTACGATCCGAGCTTTGCGCCGTGGCCGACCAAACGCGGCATGACGCTCGGCATGGGGATGACCGAGAAGCAGGGCGGTACCGACGTGCGTTCCAACATGACGCGCGCTGTGCGCGACGGAAATGCCTATCGCATCACCGGGCACAAATGGTTCATGTCGGCGCCGATGTGCGACGCCTTCCTGGTGCTGGCGCAGGCCGACGAGGGCCTGAGCTGTTTCTTCATGCCGCGCTTCAAGCCGGACGGATCGATCAACGCGATTGCGTTCCAGCGGCTCAAGGACAAGCTCGGTAACCGCTCCAATGCCTCGTCCGAAGTGGAGTTTCACGGCGCCTACGCGGAGCGCGTCGGCGAGGAGGGCAAGGGCATCCGCACCATCATCCAGATGGTGCAGTTGACGCGGCAGGATTGCGCGATCGCCTCCGCCGGGCTGATGCGCTCAGGGCTGGCGCACGCGCTGCATCATGCGAGGCATCGCAGCGTGTTCCAGAAACATCTTGCCGACCAACCGCTGATGCAGGCGGTATTGTCTGATATGGCGCTACAAGTCGAGGCGTCGGTCGCGCTGGTCATGCGGCTATGCCGTGCGTTCGACCGCGCGCCCGATGAAGCGGGCGAGGCCGCCTATATGCGGCTGTTGACGCCGGCGATCAAATACTGGGTCTGCAAGAGCGCGCCGGGTTTCCTTTATGAGGCGATGGAGTGCCTCGGCGGCAATGGCTATGTCGAGGAGGGAATCCTGGCACGGCACTACCGGGAATCGCCGGTCAATGCGATCTGGGAAGGCTCGGGCAACGTGATGTGCCTCGACGTGCTGCGCGCGCTGTCGCGCGAAGCCGGCGCGGCAGAGGCCGTGTTGCGTGAGCTCGCCGGGCAAACGCAGAACCTACCCGGCGCGGGGGAAGCCGTCACCTTCATCGGCAAGGCGTTCCGCCGGCCCGACGGCGAGCGCGTGGCGCGGCTCGCGGTCGAAAAACTGGCACTGCTTGCGGCTACGGCAGCTCTAAACAAAGTGTCGCCGCGTTCTGCGGAGTTATTCGCAGCCACGCGCCTTGCTGCCACGCACGCGAGCATGTACGGCGCCATTGACATCGACGCCAACGACGTCAGGGGCCTGCTTGAGCGCGCATTGCCATGAAAGAGATCTGATGGACGCACTCAATCCTGACAATGCGGCAGCCGTCGCGCCGGTGGCGGCGGCGCTGCGCTCGCCGCGCATCTGGAAATTCTGGGGTACGACGCTGTGGGGCCTGTTCGCGTTCGGCGCGATGGCGCTCGGCCAGCTCGCGGTGGTCGCCTATTTCGTGCTGCGGCAGGATGGGCCGATCAATGTTGCTGCCGCCATCCACGTCGTCGGCGGCGGGCGCACGCTCGCGCTCTCCGTGATCATGGGATTGCCTGCCGTCGTGCTGGCGCTGTGGATTGCGATCCGCCCGACGCGGGTGCCCTTTGCCGATTATCTCGCGCTGCGCTGGACCTCGTGGCGCAACTTCCTTGTTGGCCTCGCTGCGCTGATCGCATTGGTCGGGGGATGGGACCTGGTTTCGCGCGCGCTCGGGCGCGAGGTTCAGCCGGGATTCATGGGTGACGTGCTGAAGTCCGCGCAGGCCGACGGTATGGTGTGGCTGCTGGTCGTTGCCTTCGGCGTTGCCGCCCCGATTTCGGAAGAATTTCTGGCCCGCGGTTTCCTCTACCGCGGCTGGTCGGAATCGTCCTTGCGGCCCGTCGGTGCGATCGTGCTGTCGTCGCTGGCTTGGACGGCGCCGCACATGCAATATGACTGGTTCTCTTTTACCGAGATATTTTCCATCGGCCTGTTGTTTGGATACTTGCGCTACCGCACCAACTCAACCTGGCTGACGATAGTCCTGCACGGCCTCAACAATCTCGCCGCCACGATCCAGAGCATCTATCTGGCGGGATAATCGGCCCGCGTGTTATCTAAATGATATACCCGCCTCGCGGGGAAGTTATTGCAGAAAATCGCTATGTCGAAACTCGATGACGGCAATTCTTCGCTCCCGGTGCCGCCGCTCCAGACCTGGGACTTCATGGAAACGACGTTCGTCAGCCTCATTGCTTACGCCACTCATACTCTGATGGCGTGGATTGTTATCGTTATCATTCTGTCAATGCCCGATGGGCCGAAGACGTGGTCTCCTGATCAATTGGAACGCGAGGCGCCGCCAACATTGTAGCAAGTCCGCTCACGATTGCCGTGCTTTGGATAGCAATCCAAATGGCGCGCAGAGACTTCGCCGAATATCTTGCGTTGAACTGGCCAAGCCCGGGCGAGTTGATGCGAGCGCTGGCAATCATGGCGATCCTTCTGTTGGCCGAGGCCTTGGCCGGATATGCCGTTGGTGCAAAGGGGGTTTCGCCTTATCTATATGTCAACGCCGAGCAAGCAGGCGGCCTCTTAATCTTCTTGATTGGGGCCTGTGTTGCGGCGCCGGTCGTGGAGGAGTTTGTCTTCCGCGGTTTCATGTTTCGCGGCTGGTCACAGTCTTTCCTCGGTCCGGTTGGATGCATCGTGCTGACCTCGGTAGTGTGGGGAATGATTCATACCCAGTACGATTGGTTGGGCCGCCTTATCTCTTCGCCGCAGGTCTTGCTCTCGGCTATTTTCGCTGGCGCAGCAATTCGACCTGGCTGACGGTGATGGTTCATTCAGCCATGAACATCTTCGTCTTTCTCGCGGCGGCCCTATAACTCTAAGACCCGTTTGTAGTGATCGCGATTGCAATGGGCATCGTGATCGCCGCCAAAATCGTCTGCAGCGTGATGATCTGCGCCAATAGCGGCGCGTCGCCGCCCATCTGGCGGGCCAGCACATAGGCCGAGGAGGAGGTTGGTACCGCCGAGCAGGCGGCGACGATCGCGAGATTGGGGCCGGATAGCCCGAACCAGAGCGCGAGCGTCACTCCGATCAGGGGCATCAGGACCAGCTTGAGGAACAACGAGACTGACGCCGCCAGGCTCGGGCGAAACATGCCTTCGAGGTGCAAGCCGGCACCGGTCACCAGCAGGCCGATGGCGAGCGAGGAGCGGCCGAGCGCGTCGGCGACCTCGTGCCAGATTTTTGGAAGCGGAATGTGCGTGACGTTCAGCGCAAGCCCGATCGCGCAGGCCCAGATCAGGGGATTGCGCACCACCGTCATCACGATTGCGCGGACCGACTGCTTTTTGGGCGAGGCGTAATGCGCGAGCACGGAGACGCTGAACACATTGACCAGAGGGATGATCGCGACCATGGCCACCGAAGCCAGCGCCAGCCCGGTGTCGCCATAGAGATTGCCGGAGACGGCAAGCGCCACATAGGTTTGCCAGCGCGTCGCACCCTGGAAGATCGAGGTGAAAGCCGGGCCGTCGACCGCGCAGCGCGCGAGGAAGGGGCGCAGCGCCAGGCACAATAACGACATCAGCAGCGCCGCGAGCAGCAGCGCGCCGCCGACGCCGGCGACCGGCACTGTTGTGAGGTCAGCCTTCACCAGCGTCTGGACCAGGAGCAGCGGAAACAGGACGTAGTAGGTCAGGCGTTCCAGCCCGTGCCACTGCGTTTCCGGCCGCATCAGGCTGCGCTTCAGGACGAACCCCAGCACAATCAGCAGGAACACCGGCATTAGCGCCGCGATCACAACCGCCATCAGCGGTCCCCGCGCAACTTTGCCAATCGATCGAGCGCGCCTTGCAGGATGAACATCGCGGCGTGCTCGTCGATCACCTCGGCGCGGCGCGCGCGGCTGACGTCCATTCCGATCAACTCACGCTCGACGGCGGCGGTGGAGAGCCGCTCGTCCCAGAGAGCGATCGCTAGACCGGTAAGGTTGGAGAAATTGCGCGCGAAGGCACGGGTCGATTGCGCGCGCGGGCCTTCGCTACCGTCCATATTGATGGGAAGCCCGAGCACGAAGCCGACCGCGTTGCGCTCGCCCGATATCGCCAGCAATCGCGCCGCATCGGCCTTGAAAGCCTTGCGCTTGATGGTTTCGACGCCTGTCGCCAGCCGCCGATCCGGATCGGAGACGGCAACACCAATGGTTTTTGTTCCGAGATCGAGGCCGACAAGTGCACCACGGTCGGGCCAACGGGAGGCAGCTTCGATCAGGGGGAGGATGGGAGCGGGCATGGCCCCGCTTTACACGCGCTCCGTCGGTCGTGCAAAGCCCGATCGCGGCGCGGCGTCCATGGGAGAACGCCACGCCACCCCCGGATGGGTCTTACCTGATCGCAATCGGGTTGATCATGCTTTGCACGCCACCACGCCACCGCGGCTGCCCGAGAACAAACAGGAATTCATACCCCTTGTCCCTTGCGAGTTCCGCGGTGTCCATATTCTCCAGGATGTAGGTGCCGTTCATCGCCAGCAGGATCTGGTGCACCTCGAACACGTTCTTGGATTCGAAGGGAAGAACTTCCACTGCCCACGTATCTGCGCCGACGGCGACCACGCCCTTGCCGGTGAGATATTTGGCGCCTTCGACGCCGAGGCCGGGTTCGGCGGTGGAGTAGCGCTTGTCGTCCCTGCCGATCAGGCTGAGCCAACCGGTGTGGAAGATCACGACGTCGCCCTGGCGGATCTCGACGCCTTGCTTCTTCGCAACTTCCTCGATCTCCTTGACGTTGAAGGCGGTGCCTTCCTTGACCACGTCGGTGTTGTAATAGGCCGCCATGTCAAGCAGCACACCGCGCGTCACCATCGGCGGGATTTTTTCGATCCCGAGCTTCTTCAAGCCGGTGGGATCGGCGAAATCGGCAAGCTTGTTGCCGTTATAGTAGACGTGTTCGATGCCGAGATGCCCCAAGCCGTCGATCTGGCTGCCGATGCCCACCCAGGTGTCGAGAATGTCGTCGTTGTAGGTCGCCTTATTCGGTCCAATACCCGAATTGCCCGCCTGTCCGGGTTGGACGATGGTGATCTTGAAGGTGCGCGGTGGATAGGCCGGCGTCTTGGAATCGACGGGCATGCCGAGTGCGTAGGTCTTGCCAGTCTTCACCAGCGATGCCGCTTTGACGACGAGCTCCGGCGTCATGTAATTGGCCGCGCCGATCTCGTCGTTCGGTCCCCACTTTGATTTGGTCCAGTCTTGAGCGCTTGCCGTTCCGACCGTACCCAACAGGGCGGCAGAACAGCACAACACGAATGCGTTGCGCATCGCAGTTCCTCCCGGATGTTGACGTTATGGTTGTTGGTAGCTAGCGGCGCATACTAACGTAGTAGAGCGTGACGTCCAAGTTTTTGGACGGAAGCATCCAGTTGCGCCGGAAAGTCGCATTCGCAAATGCGAATGCGATCACGGCGATCTGTTGGGTTTCATGGCTGCGCTTTTTGTGCCGCGGAAATAGCACCGCGCATTCAGGCGGCGATGAATGCTTCGCGTTTGTCCAGGCAGGCGACAAAACCTTGCAGCGCACTGTATTGATGCGCGCTGCGGCGCTGGATGAAGAGCGTATCGACTCGCGATTGCGACGTGCCGAGCGTGTGGATGCTGATTTCCTGGCGCAGATGGTCCCGCTCCACGACCGCGCGCGGCAACAGCGTCACGCCGATGTCCGCGGCGACGCAGCCGATCATGCCGTCGAGCGTGCCGAGTTCGAACCGCGACGCGGATGGCCAGCCGAATTCGGTAAACACCTGCTCGAGCCGTTGGCGATAGGTGCAGCCGGTGCGAAACACCAGCGCGGTGGGTCCGGATTCCGGCGTGCCCGCCCGCAGGGCGGCAAGGCTCGTCCACCGCCGTGCGGTGACCAGCACCAGTTCTTCCTTGAAAGCGACTGTGGAAGCGAGTTCGGCGTGCTCGATCGGGCCGGCGACGAAAGCCCCGTCCAGCGTTCCCTCGAGCACGGCGGCGACGAGATCGGCCGTCGTCGCCGTCCGCAAGCTGAGCCGCACGGCCGGAAAGCGCCGGTGGAATTCGGCGAGCAGCATCGGTAACCGCACCGCGGCAGTCGTTTCCATCGAGCCGATCGAAAGCGGTCCCTTCGGCTCGCCATCGTCGCGCGCCGCCAGCACCGCTTCGCGCGATAGTGCGGTCATGCGTTGCGCGTAGGGCAAGAGGCGGCGGCCGGCGCCGGTCAACGTCATGCCACGGCTGTGCCGCTCGAACAGGGCGGTGCCGATCTCGGCCTCCAGCGCCTTTACCCGCTGCGTGACATTGGATTGCACGGTGTTGAGTTCATCCGCGGCGCGGGTGATGCCGCCCAGCCGCGCCACGGTCGAAAACGTCAAGAGGTCGGATAATTCCACGCGCAAAACTCCGTTTCATTTTGGAGATGGCTGCATTCGAAAGTATTCATTTTTAGAGAATGATAGTTCAGCTTACGCTGGTTGTCCAGAATCCGGGAGGAGATGATGTTGATCAGCACGCCATTGACTGCGCTTTTGGGCATCCGGCACCCGATCCTGCTGGCGCCGATGGACGTTGTCGCCGGCGCGCGCCTTGTGACCGCGGTCAGCGAAGCCGGCGGGTTCGGCATTCTGGGCGGCGGTTACGGCGACAGCGCGTGGCTGGAGCAGGAGACCGCCAGGCTCAGACATTGCGCCGCGCCGTTCGGCATCGGCTTCATCACCTGGAGCCTTGCGAAGCGGCCGGAATTGCTCGACATCGCGCTTCAAGCCGGCCCGCGCGCGATCATGCTCTCGTTCGGCGATCCGAAGCCCTTCGCCACACGCGTCAAGGCGGCGGGCGCCTTGTTGATCTGCCAGGTGCAAAGCGAGGAGATGGCGCGGCAGGCACTTGATGCGGGCGCCGATATTCTCGTCGCGCAGGGGAGCGAAGCGGGAGGGCACGGCGCCTCGCGCACCACCATCGATATCGTGCCGGCGATTGTCGATCTCGCCGCCGGCCGCGTGCCGGTCGTTGCCGCGGGCGGTATTGCCGACGGGCGCGGGCTGGCGGCAATGATGATGCTTGGCGCTTCCGGCGTGCTGCTCGGCACGCGGTTTTATGCCAGCCAGGAATCCGACGGCGCCGACGAGGCGAAGCGCCGGATCTGTTCGGCGAAAAGCGGCAGCACGGTACGGGGCATCATCTTCGACCTCTCGCGAAACAATGTCTGGCCGGCGCCGTTTACAGGGCGCTGCCTCGTCAACGATCACGCTCGCCGCTGGATCGGCCGCGAGGTCGAGCTGTTGCAGAACGTGAACAATGTCGCCACCGAATATGCGGCAGCCAAGGCCGCCGGCAATTTCGACATCGCGGCCGTGATTGCCGGGGAGGCCGTCGGCCTGATCCATGATATTCCACCGGCCGCGGAGATCGTCGACAGGATCGTCACCGAAGCGGAGCAGATCCTGCTTGGACGGCGAAATTCCGCGATAGCCTTGTCAATCTGATCCAATGCACCGATCCAAACGCCAGCGAACGAGTAGAACCATGTGGCCGGACCGCCGAATTATCGATCTCTTCAAGACCGAATTTCCCATTGTCCTCGCGCCGATGGCGGGTGCGATGGACGCTGAGCTCGTCATCGCGGCGGCACAGGGCGGCGCGCTGGGCTCGTTGCCCTGTGCGCTGCTGTCCGCCGAGAAGGCGCGCGAGCAGGTCAACATCATCCGCCAGCGCGTCTCGTCAGCGATCAACATGAACTTCTTCTGTCACAAGCCGGTCGAGGCGGATGCGCAGCGCGAAGCCGGATGGAAGGCCCGGCTTGCGCCATACTACAAGGAACTCGGGCTCGATCCCGCCGCACCGGTCAATGTCGCCAACCGCGCGCCGTTCGATGCCGCGATGTGCGCGCTGGTGGAAGAGTTGAAGCCGGAAGTGATCAGCTTCCATTTCGGTCTTCCGGACCAGGCGCTGCTCAAGCGCGTCAAGGCGGCCGGCTGCATCGTGATGGCGTCCGCAACGATCGTGAAGGAAGCGATCTGGCTGGAGGAGAATGGCGCCGATGTCATCATCGCGCAAGGCGCCGAAGCCGGCGGCCATCGCGGCATGTTCCTGACCGACAATATCGCCGAGCAGCCCGGTACCTTCGCGCTGGTGCCGCAGGTGGTGGATGCGGTCAGGGTGCCCGTGATCGCGGCGGGCGGAATCGCCGATGGACGCGGCATCGCGGCCGCGTTTGCGCTTGGCGCCTCCGGCGTGCAGATCGGGACCGCCTATCTGCGGTGCCCGGAGTCCAAGGTGATCCCCCAGGCGCGCACGGCCCTGGCCCAGGCGCGCGACGATTCCACCGTGATTACCAATGTGATGACCGGACGCCCCGCGCGCGGCGTCGCCAACCGGGTGATGCGCGAGGTCGGGCCGATTTCGTCCGACGCGCCAGCATTCCCCCATTCGGCGACCGCGCTGGCGCCGCTCAAAGCCGCGGCGGAAAAGCTCGGCAAGGTCGACTTTCACCAACCTCTGGGCCGGGCAGGCGGTGCGGATGGGGCGCGAAATGCCGGCCGCGGAGCTGACCCGGGCGCTTGCGGGCGCCGCGCTGGCGCGAATGGGCCAGATGGCGCGCTAAAGGCGCGCCGCAGCGGTTGCGGCGCAAAAGCGGCCTCTGCTATACGGCGGGCTGAATTCCCGCCGAGAGGCCATATATAATGTCCGTTGACGCCACGACCGTTCGCCGCATCGCGCATCTTGCGCGGATCGCGGTTACCGAGGCCGAAGTTCCCCATCTGCAGGGCGAGCTGAACGCGATGCTGGCCTTTGTGGAGCAGTTGTCGGAAGTCAATGTCGACGGCGTCGAGCCAATGACGTCGGTGACCCCGATGGAAATGAAGAAGCGGCCCGACGTGGTCAATGACGGCGAGATCGCCGATGATATCGTCAGGAATGCACCCGATACCATGAACCACTTCTTTCTGGTGCCGAAGGTGGTCGAGTAAGCTTAAATCTACTTTCGAGGCGGGAAGTCCGATGTGTCTGCTCTGCGACGATGAAAAGGCCTATCAGGCCTACATGAACTATCTCGACGCGATGGAGCGGCAGGGCAAGGCCGCCGATCCCGACAAGGCGATGGATGCGGTCCTCGATCAGCTCGAAGCGGCTGACAAGGCGCGCGCCAACGACCCCGCCAACGACAAGACTCTTTCTCCGTTCTTCTGCAGCCCGATCAATAAATGACCCTGTTGACATCGATGACGATCGCCGAGGCCAGAACTGGCCTCGCGAACAAGTCTTTTACCGCGCTTGAACTGACGGACGCGCATCTCGCCGCGATCGAAGCCGCGCGTTCGCTCAATGCATTCGTCCTGGAAACGCCGGATCAGGCTCGCGCGATGGCGCGCGCGGTTGATGACAAGATCGCCAGGGGGGAGGGCGGTCCACTCGCCGGCATCCCGTTGGGCATCAAGGATCTGTTCGCGACGAAGGATGTCCGCACCACCGCGTGCTCAAAGATCCTGGGCAATTTCGTGCCGCCTTACGAGTCCACCGTGACCTCGCAGCTCTGGCGCGACGGCGCGGTGATGCTGGGCAAGCTCAACAATGACGAGTTTGCGATGGGCTCGTCGAACGAGACCTCGTGCTTCGGTCCCGTGGTCAATCCGTGGCGGCGCGAGGGCTCCAACACGACGCTGGTGCCGGGCGGCTCGTCCGGCGGCTCGGCCTCGGCGGTGGCGGCGCTCTTGTGTATGGGCGCGACGGCAACCGATACCGGCGGTTCGATCCGCCAGCCGGCGGCGTTCACGGCAACCGTCGGCGTCAAGCCGACCTATGGCCGCTGCTCGCGCTGGGGCATCGTGGCCTTCGCGTCCTCGCTCGATCAGGCCGGCCCCATCGCGCGTACCGTGCGCGATTCCGCAGTCCTGATGCGCTCGATGGCTGGGCCACGATCCCAAGGATACGACCTCGGTCGATCGCGCAGTACCGGATTACGAGGCCGCGATCGGAAAATCCGTCAAGGGCATGAAGATCGGTATTCCGAAGGAGTACCGCCTCGACGGCATGCCGGCCGAAATCGAAAAGCTCTGGAGCGAGGGCGCCAACTGGTTGAAGTCCGCCGGAGCCGAGTTGGTCGAAGTGTCGCTGCCGCACACCAAATACGCGCTGCCGGCCTATTACATCGTGGCGCCGGCGGAAGCCTCGTCCAACCTCGCGCGCTATGACGGCGTACGATACGGGCTGCGCGTGCCGGGCCGCAGCATTGGCGAGATGTACGAGAGTACCCGCGCCGAGGGCTTTGGCGACGAAGTGCGCCGGCGCGTCATGATCGGCACCTACGTGCTGTCTGCCGGCTATTACGACGCCTATTATTTGCGCGCGCAAAAAGTACGGACGCTGATCAAGAAGGACTTTGAGGATTGCTTTGCCAAGGGCATCAACGCGATCCTCACCCCCGCGACGCCGTCGGCGGCGTTCGGTGTCGGCGAGAAGGGCGGCGCCGATCCCGTCGAGATGTATCTCAACGACATTTTTACGGTGACCGTGAACATGGCTGGGCTGCCGGGCATCGCGGTTCCGGCCGGCAAGGACAGTCAGGGTCTCCCGCTCGGCCTGCAACTGATCGGGCGTCCGTTCGACGAAGAGACGCTGTTCTCGCTCGGGGAAGTGGTCGAGCAGGCGGCCGGGCGGTTCACGCCCGAGAGATGGTGGTGAGCCCGGCGGATTTCAAAGCCAGCCTTTCGGGCGCAGCGCCGGCGCCGGGTTTTGTGGCGCCGCTCGCCGCGCTGTGGTGGGCGGCCAAAGGCGAATGGGACGAGGCGCACAAGATCGTTCAGGATGAAGAGACGGCGGATGCGGCCTGGGTCCACGCCTATCTGCATCGCGTCGAAGGCGATCTCGGCAATGCCGGTTATTGGTACCGGGAGGCCGGCCGACGGTGGCGACGGATCCTCTGGAATCCGAATGGGAGCGGATCGTCTCGGCGTTGCTCGGATAATCGAGCTTCACGTCAGCTGTTCGGTGCCGACGCCGCGGTATTAACCCTGTTGGCGTGCCGCAAGCGCGGTCACGCCGCCGCCACCTTTGACCATGATAGGTTAATGGCAACGGGGGTAGGTCTGCGGTGGGCAATTCGCGTGCAAGCGTTAGATAAGCGGGCGTGGGCCTTACCTGTGTTGGCGATCGCGTTTGCGGCGATCCTTTCGGGATGCGCAACCGTATATAATTTGCCCGGCAACCTTCCGCTCGGCGCAGCGATGGCCGAGAACGAGATTGGACGAGAACTTCGAGGGCATGAAGACGACGTGCTGGTGGGGCTGTCGTTCTCCGGCGGCGGGATGCGCGCCGCGGCCTTTTCCTTCGGGGTGTTGACCGAACTGGATCGTTCTCGCGTCGGGTCCGATCATGCAAAATCGCTTCTCGACCGCGTGGACTTCATATCTGGCGTGTCCGGTGGCTCGGTGACGGCGGCGTATTTCGGCCTCAAGAAGCGTGCGGCTCTCGATGATTTCCGCGAACGTTTCCTGCTGCGAAATGCCGAGGAAGGCCTCAATACCCAGGTGTCGCTCGGCAATATCGGCCGTGCGCTGGGCGGCGGCGTCAACGACAGCCAGTTCACCAATTGGCTCGATCACAACCTTTTCGATGGTGCGCGGTTCGACGCCTTCCGCGAAGACCGGGGGCCGCGGGTCTGGATCAACGCGTCCGATATCTACAACCGCACTCCGTTTGTGTTCGGAAAGACTTCCTTCGACGCGCTGTGCAGCGATATCAGCACCTATCGCGTCGCTGAAGCGGTAGCGGCTTCGGCGGCGGTACCGCTCGCCTTCGCGCCGATCGTGCTGGAGACGTTTCCCGGCGGTTGCGCCACGCAATTGCCTGCCTGGATCGAGCGCGCCCGGCGCGATCCGAACGCCCAACCCTTGTTGCGCTCGTTCGCGGAAGCCACCGCGCGCTATCACGACGGCTCGATGCGTTTTGTGAAGCTGCTCGATGGCGGCCTCGTCGACAATTTCGGCCTGTCCGGTTTCAGTATCGCGCTGCTCGCGGCGCAGCGTCCGTTCCAGCCGATGACCGAACGGCAGGCGGTAAAGGTGCGGCGGATCATGATCCTCGTCGTCGATGCCGGCCGGAGTATCTCCGGCGACTTCGCGCAGCGGATCGAGGGACCCAGCGGCGTCGAACTGGTATCGGCCGCCGCCGATACCGCCATCGACGCCAGCGTACGATCGAGCTACGCGGCGTTCTCGGCGCTGGTTGCCGACTGGACCAGCAGGGTAAAGAGCTGGCGATGCGGCCTGTCGGCAGCCGAACGTTCACGCCTCGGCGTCGGCCCGAACTGGCGTTGCGGCGACGTCAGCTTCTTCATCGACCGGGTGAATTTCGAGCAGCTTGGGCCGGCGCGCGCGGGCATCCTCAACGCGGTGCCGACGCGGTTCGCGCTGCCGGCGGAGCAGGTCGATCTCTTGATTGAAGGCGGCGCCGACGCGCTGCGCCAGAACAAGACCTATCAGGCATTTCGCCGCGGGCTTTGAACGTCGGGATGCCTGTTTCGTCGGCGCGAAGACGGCCCCGGAATGAAGCGTAAGTTACATCGGAACCTCTGTTCTGTTCGATCAGAACCGATAAGTTCTCCAGAATTTGCATCTCGCGAGGGTGTTTCGGGGGTTTTCCGGCGCTCCGGGTCGGGATAAAAGCCGCTTATGAACGTATCGGTCAAACCAGCGAAGCTCATCAGGGGTGCCACCGGCGATTGGGAAGTCGTCATCGGCATGGAAATCCATGCCCAGGTCACCTCGAACTCAAAACTCTTTTCGGGGGCGTCGACCGAATTCGGCGGTGAGCCGAACAGCCACGTCTCGCTGGTCGACGCGGCGATGCCGGGCATGCTGCCCGTGATCAACGAGGAATGCGTCCGGCAGGCGGTGCGCACCGGCCTCGGCCTGAACGCGCAGATCAACCTGCGCTCGGTGTTCGATCGCAAGAACTATTTCTATCCGGATTTGCCGCAGGGCTATCAGATCAGCCAGTACAAGTCCCCGATCGTCGGCGAGGGCGAGGTGCTGGTCGAACTCGACGGCGGCAGAAGTGTCACGGTCGGGATCGAGCGGCTGCATCTGGAGCAGGACGCCGGAAAGTCGCTGCACGACCAGAACCCGACGATGTCCTATGTCGATCTCAACCGGTCCGGTGTGGCGCTGATGGAGATCGTCTCCAAGCCCGACATCCGCGACGCCGAGCAGGCCAAGGCCTATGTGACCAAGCTGCGCTCGATCCTGCGTTATCTCGGGACCTGCGACGGCGACATGGAGAAGGGCAGCCTACGCGCCGATGTGAACGTTTCCGTGCGCAAGCCCGGCGGGCCGCTCGGCACCCGCTGCGAAATCAAGAACATGAACTCGATCAACTTCATCGGACTGGCGATCGAATACGAGGCGCGGCGCCAGATCGAGATCATCGAGGACGGCGGCACCATCGACCAGGAAACCAGGCTGTTCGACCCCAACAAGGGCGAAACGCGCTCGATGCGTTCCAAGGAAGAGGCGCACGACTACCGTTATTTTCCCGATCCCGACCTGCTGCCGCTCGAATTCACGCAGAGCTTCGTCGACGAGTTGAAGACCAAGCTGCCGGAGTTGCCGGATCAGAAGAAGGTCCGCTTCGTCGAGGGCTTCGGGCTGTCGCCCTATGACGCCGGCGTGCTGGTGGCGGAGCGCGAGAGCGCGGATTTCTATGAAACCGTGCTGGTGGGGCTCGCCGACAAGGCTCGCGACGGCAAGCTTGCGGCAAACTGGGTGATCAACGAGCTGTTCGGGCGCCTCAACAAGGAAGGCCGCGATATTTCCGGCTCACCGGTGTCGGCCGTGCAGCTTGCTGCGATCGTCGACCTGATCGGCGAGGGCATCATCTCCGGCAAGATCGCCAAGGACCTCTTCGAGATCGTCTGGCAGGAGGGCGGCGACCCGCGTGCGCTGGTCGAAACGCGCGGCATGAAGCAGGTCACCGATCTCGGCGCGATCGAAAAGGTGGTCGACGACATCATATCAGCCAATCCGGACAAGGTCGCGCAGGCGAAAGCCAAGCCGCAGATGGTCGGCTGGTTCGTCGGCCAGGTGATGAAGTCGTCCGGCGGCAAGGCCAATCCGCAAGCCGTCAACGACCTGCTCAAGAGCAAGCTCGGCATCTGAAATCCCGTCCCGTAACGGGACGGAAGCGCGTCACCGGCGTCACGTTCGATGCGCGCAAGTGCGCCTCGGACATGCATCGCGAAGGCGATCGATCGTCCCCACCACAACATGGCCTTGCGAATTGGTCACTGCGATTCGTCCGAAAGTTCGGTTTTGGCGGGCGCCGATGAGACGTTTGCGCGCAATCCACGAAAATTTTTTCATTGCCAAAACTCCCGACTCAGGGGTCGCGCAACGCGCTTTCCGGCAGCGCGGGTGAGGCGTGATGACGTCGCAAGCGCGTTGCGCATTAAAAACGTGAATCAAGAAAATAGCTGCGCCGCAGGCATTTCCTGCAATGCTGACAAATTCCGATGTCGATTGCAGCTGCACTTTTTGCATCGCGTGCGAACGTGTTGCGGTGCTTGCGATCACCGCGCCTTGCGCGCGTTGACGTTGCGTCGTCAACACTTCCTTAAGCGGGACGCTGTTTTTTTCGATGTGTTGGTGTATTCGGGATGTAGTGCATCTCGATTCCCGAGTGCACGCAGCGAACGAAGCCATCTCACTTAACATTGGAGGGCAACATGGCGAAGAAAGCTAAGAAGGCTAAGAAGGCGAAGAAGGCGAAGAGCGCAGTGAAGAAGACTGCGAAGAAGACCCGCAAGGTCGCAAAGAAGAAGTAAGCCTCTCGCCTTGAGAGGATTGCCGGCGGCTTGATGCCGGCACGTCACGAGAGCCCTTAGGAACGATTTGCTTCTTGCAAGTCCGATCGGGCGGCTCTGGTCGACGAAAGAGGGTGTCGGCGAGACATCAGGTCAAACGGCTGGATCGTATTTTGGAAAGGGTTCGCTCTTTCAAGAACCGGTCCGGCAGAAGAAACAGGTTTTTCTTCGTTCGGTGCGGATCTCATGGAGAGCTTCGCAGTTTCACCGGGCCCAAGCCCCAGGTGAAATCTGGTCCTGACGTGTTCGCCGACGCCCTCGTTCCAGTTACCGCGCCATTGGCGCCGGTGTTCGATTTTCCCAAATTCATTTCTGACCGTCCGCTGACGTGGACCAGGCGGTTCGACACGTGCGATCGCGTTAAGCAGCCTGATCGCTACTTGGCGCCTATGCCGGCAGATAGCCGCGGCATCCGCGGCCACGGGAACTTTCCATCCGTCGCCGGCGCATTTGGAATGCCGGATTATCGCGACTCTGCCTGTCATCGCGCGGGCGTCGCCCCCGACCGGCCAAAGGATGATCACCCGTAGGTTCGCGCGATGGTTATCGTTGTACGAAATCGCAAGGTAAACCGAACTTTACAATCTCGCGCCAAGGCCTGTGCCGCAGGCACTTCTGAGATTTTGCCGGCGACGGCTCGGCTTGCGCGTTTACATCCCGTTCATCGCGATACTTAAACTGCTCTTCAAACCTGATCGGTCATGATCATCCCAACAAGCCGGCAAACGGCGGTGGGAATAACAGGGCGTTTTTGACCGTGGACAGGAGCCGCGCTCGGGGAGGGCGGCCAATAACAAGAAGGGGTGCAACGATGTTTCAGGGACACATTGATCTGGATAGCGCAATTCCGGTGGAGGCAACCGCCATCCCCGACGTGCTGTTCGAGCGCGGTCTCTACTGGGCGAGCGGCCGCTCAGGCGTGGTCAATCTCGTCGCCGCGCATAAATGGTTCAACCTCGCCGCGCTGAAGGGCCGGGCCGACGCCATCGCCATGCGCCGTGAGGTTGCCGAACTGATGTCGGAAGCCGAGATCGCCGACGCGCAGCGCGAAGCGCGGACCTGGATGACCTCGCACTGATCCGGAACGGCTGTCGCGAAGGGCATTGCCAATCCGGCGGCGTTATTAGGTCCAACCTGTTACCGATGTCTCCGGGCTGGACATACGATGCAGCTGGCGGAGACAGAGGGATTTGAACCCTCGGTAGGGCTTTACAACCCAGGTTCGGTTTAGCGAACCGCTATCTCAAGCGGCTCAGCCACGGGTCAGGCAATTACCTCAGCAAAATCAGTCAGATGCGGTTTCAATCTGTTTCCACTGTGTGGAACGCGCCATGTCACGCGTGGGACACGCCTTCGGGTTTGACCCTGCCCGTAGATTCGAGTCATAAGGTCGGCACCGGAGAGGTGGCCGAGTGGCTGAAGGCAGTGCTTTGCTAAAGCACCATACGGCGAAAGTTGTATCAAGGGTTCGAATCCC
>CAWAYC010000044.1:0-59289 GCA_963786115.1 uncultured Alphaproteobacteria bacterium | reverse complement strand
ACTCCGGAGCGCACTTTTGACTCCACGCCCGCGCCCGTTCGGCAGTAGTCTCAGGGCCGTCTGGGGGCCGGGTCGGTTTTCATTGTCCAATGAATTTTGAGCCCGAAAGGCCGCTCGACATATTTCCAGCGGCCTTTTTCATGGGCGACGGAACGTGTCTTTGCGGTTGCGCATTGGTGCGAAGAGGAGGGTGAAGCATGCCCCGTGTCGCGGCTTGTCTTGTTGTCGGTCTTCTGTGCGCCGTCCTTGGCGCGCCGATCTCAGCGCTTGGCGAAGAGCCGAAGGGAATCCCGATCGCCATCGCCGATTTTGACTACACTGACACATCGGGCGAGCCGATCGATCAGCAGGCCGAGCATCAGGCGAGACTGCAGGCCTTTGTCGGCGCGATCCGTGCCGCTCTCGAACAGGATGGGCGTTACCGGGTGGTCACGCTCGCCTGTCGCCAGCCTCCCTGCACGGCGGCGAATTTGCCGCCGGCGGAATTGCTTGCAAGCGCGAGCGCCGCCGGCGCAAAACGCCTGCTGTATGGCGGCATTCAGAAGATGAGCACGCTGGTCCAGAACGCAAAAGTGCAGATGGTCGACATCGAGGACAACAAGCTGATGTTCGACCGGCTGGTCACGTTTCGCGGCGACACCGACAAGTCCTGGCAGCGCGCGGAGCGCTTCATCACCCGCGACCTGATGGCGGATACTTCGGCCAAATAGCCTCGCCGGCGGCTCTACCGGCGGGCGATCAACGCGCAAATGCTACTGCGCCGCCTCGGCGGGCTGTGTCGCCTCGCCGAGCGCCTGGGCGACCGCATCGTCGACGCGCTCCAGCCAGACGAATTCCAGCTTGTTGCGTGCGCCTTGCGGAATGTCGTCAAAATCGCGCCGGTTGCGTGCCGGCAGCATCACCCTGGTCAGGCCGGCGGCGGCCGCCGCGACCACCTTCTCCTTGATGCCGCCGACCGGCAGCACCATACCGCGCAGCGATATCTCTCCCGTCATCGCCGTGTCGTTCCTGACCGTGCGGCCCGTGAGTAGCGAAGCCAGCGCGGTGTACATCGCGACACCGGCGCTCGGTCCGTCCTTCGGTGTGGCGCCCGCCGGCACATGGACGTGGATGTCGCTCTTCTCGAAAGTCGACGGATCGATGCCGAGTTGCGACGCGCGACTCTTGACGAGTGTCAGGGCCGCCTGCGCACTTTCGCGCATGACGTCGCCGAGCTGTCCGGTCAGGATCAAGCTGCCCCTGCCGGGCACGCGGGTTGCTTCGATGAAAAGAATGTCGCCGCCTACCGGCGTCCATGCGAGGCCAGTCGCGACACCGGGAACGCTGGTGCGCAACGCGATCTCGCCCTCGAAGCGGGGCTGGCCGAGCACGGCAGTGAGATCGTTCGTGCCGATCGTCACCTTTTGTGCGGAGCCTTCGGCGATCTGCACCGCGGCATGCCGCAGCACCCTGCCGATTTCCCGCTCGAGCGAACGGACGCCGGCCTCGCGCGTGTAGCCCTTGATGATGAGCCTGAGCGCTTCATCCTCGATCCCGGCCTGGTCCGGCTTCAGGCCATTCGCCTCCAACTGGCGGCGAAGCAGATAGCGCCGCGCGATCTCGAGCTTCTCATCCTCGGTGTATCCCGCGAGGCTGATGATCTCCATCCGGTCCAGCAACGGGCCCGGAACCGTTTCGAGCATGTTGGCGGTCGCGATGAACGCGACGCGCGAAAGATCGAAGGGCACGCCGAGGTAATTGTCGCGAAATGTGCTGTTTTGCTCGGGATCGAGCACCTCGAGCATCGCCGCCGACGGATCGCCCTGAACGCCGCGTCCCATCTTGTCGATCTCGTCGAGCATCATCACGCAGGCACGAGAGCCGGCTTTCTTGATGCCCTGGATGATGTTGCCGGGCAGGGCGCCGATATAGGTGCGCCGGTGGCCGCGGATCTCCGCCTCGTCATGAACGCCGCCGAGGCTGACGCGGACGAACGGCCGGTCCATCGCGCGTGCGATCGATTGTCCGAGCGAGGTCTTGCCGACGCCGGGCGGGCCAACGAAGCAGAGGATCGGCGCCTTGCCGTTGGGCGCCAGCTTGCGCACGGCAAGATATTCGATGATCCGCGCCTTGATCTTTTCCAGGCCGAAATGATCCTCATCGAGTATGCGCCGGGCCTGCGCGATATCGATGGTCTTTTGCTCCGGCAGCGCCCAGGGCAGATCGATCAGCCAGTCGAGATAATTGCGTACCATGCCGGCTTCGGCGGCGGCTTCCGGCATCCGCTCGTAGCGGCGCAATTCCTTGCGCGCCTGGCTTTCCGCCTCGGGCGGCATCTTCGCGTTGGCGATGGCCGCGTTCAATTCGGTGACTTCCTGAGCCTTGCCGTCGCCTTCGCCGAGCTGGCGCTGGATCGTCGCCATCTGCTCGCGGAGGATCGCCTCGCGCTGGCGTTCGTCGAAGGCGGCTTTTGTCTGTTGGCCGATTTCGTTGCTCAGCCTCAGCACCTCAAGACGCTCGGAGAGGTAGCGCGAGACCTTGTCCATCCTGGTCGAGAGATCAATCGTCTCCAGGATCTCCTGCTTCTCCTGCGGCTTGATGTCCATGTAGGAGGTCGTGAGATCGGCAAGCGCGCCCGGGGACGCCGTCGCCTGCAGCGCCGCGACCAGTTCCGGCGGCGCCTGCGGCAGCAGCTGAACCGCTTCGACCGCCTGCCGCTGCAAGTTCAGGAAATGCGCCTCGATCTCCGGCGAACTTGTCGTCGGCTCCGGAATATGAAGCACCCGCGCCGCGGGGAAGGGCGTGCCGGGAAGGTAATCAAGAATGCGGGCGCGCTGCACACCCTGGCAGACGATGTGGTGGCTCTCGTCCGGTCCGGTGAGATACCTGACGATATTGGCGACCGTGCAGACGCGATAAAGGTCGTCGGGGCCAGGATCGTCCACCTCGGCATTCCGCTGCAGCAGGATTCCGACCGGCCGCTGCTCGCGCAATGCCTGTTGCGCGGCGGCGATCGATTTCGGCCGTGCAATCGTGATCGGCGCGATGACCGATGGAAACAGCACGACGTTGCGGACGGGGATGATGATCAGGGCGTCCGACGGGATCGTAACCGATTGCGTATTCGAGGCGGCGGCAGCCGAAGCGGGTTCTTGATTGTCAGGGGGCATGGCCATTCTCACACGGACTTCGACAGCCGAAACACGACGCATCCATTGGTGGCGAAGCGGCTGACGCCGTACCGCCCCGTGGGTAATGCAATGCGGCGTTCGAACCGGCCCTGCGGAAGCTCAAGACGGTGGATGCGGGCATCGCGCAGCTCCGCCGGCAATATTCGGTGGCCGCTGATGACCAGTATCCCGCTCTCGATGACGGCTTCCACCTGTTCGGGATCGACCCCGGGTAGCGCCACGAAAATCAAAAGTTCGTCTTCGGTCTCGAGGACGTCGATGGGGGGCTCCCAGCGCGGCTCACGACGTTCGGTCGACGGTTGCAGGCTGAATAGCCGCTGGTGCAGCCGCTCGGCACGGGAGAGCGATTCAATCGCCTCGGATAACATCCAGTTGACCGGGTTCTTTGGCGGCATTTGCAGTCCTGCCTCTTCTCAATTTCGCGGAACCGTTTTCTGCTCCGACCCTACTCCGAAAATTGCCGGCGTGCATCCAGCCTCGGAACGGGGATCAAGCACGAGCGCCGCGGTCGGTGCGCATGATATCGAGGAAAAGTTCCATGGGCGATGTCACGAATTCTCCCGCACAGCGCATGCTTCGGCGGCTATATTGCCGGTCCATCGACAGACAGGATGGCTGACAGACAGTGACCCGGATTGAACGAGTCTTGCTCTCCGATATCGGCGGCACCAACGCACGTTTTGCGCTCCTCAACGAGGGGGAGATCGGTCCCGTCGAGCATACCAAGGTTGCTGATTATGCCACGGTGGCCGATGCCATTGCGGCTTTTCTGGCCCGGCACGCGGCAGGCGATACGACCGTCGCTGCCATCCTCGACTTCGCCGGGCCGGTCGAGAACAATCGCGCCGCGCTCACCAACAGCTCCTGGACCATCGACGCCGGTGACATCAGGAAGATATTCGGCTTCAAGGCCGTGCATCTTCTCAACGACTTCGAAGCCTTGGCCTGGGGGTTGCCGGCGCTGGCTTCATCGGATCTGGTCTCGATCGGCACGCAGCGTCCAGAGGCTGGCGCGCCCATGCTGGTAGTCGGTCCGGGCACCGGCTTTGGCGCTTCCTGTCTGGTGCCGCGCGACGCGGCGTCATTTGCGATCATCACCGAAGCCGGCCACGCGACGTTACCGGCCGGGTCCGAGCGCGAAGCGCGCGTCATCGACCATCTGCGCCGGCGATTTGGCCACGTCTCGATCGAGCGGGCGCTGTCCGGCTCCGGCCTTGAAAACCTCTACGAGGGGTTGGCTGCGCTCGACGGCGTTCAGGCGCCGAAACGCGACGCGGCTTCGATCACGCAGGCCGCGCGCGATGGAAGCTGCGCTCTAAGCCGCGCCGCGCTCGACATGTTTTGCGCGCTGTTGGGCGCGGTCTGTGGAAATCTTGCCCTTACCTTCGGCGCGCGTGGCGGCGTCTATGTCGGTGGCGGCATCGTGCCGCGCTTTGTCGATCATCTGGCGCAATCGGATTTTCGCAAGCGCTTTGAAGACAAGGGCAAATTCGAGACCTATCTTCGGGACATTCCCATCCACGTCATCGTCAAACCGGACGCCAACTTCGTCGGTCTCAAGGCGTTTTTTGATCTCAGCATAATAGCTGGGGATATGTCCACTCTTCGAGCCGGCGCATAGCCGGTATTCGCTGACGCACATCGAACGTCGTTGCGATCGATCGCACTGGCTTTACCGGTGGTGCAAAGCTGTTACTGTGGGCGCGCGGGTCCACGCATCGCATGTGTGGGCCCTAAAAATTGACAACGGAACAACACGGGAAGGCAGACGTAACTCATGAAGGATTTTGCCGGAAAGATCGCCGTCATCACCGGGGGCGGGACGGGCATGGGACGCGAACTGGCGCGCCAGCTCGTTGCCGAGGGATGCAATGTCGCGATGTGCGACATCTCGGCGGAAGCGATGGCGGAGACCAAGGCGCTCTGCGAAGTGGAAAAACTGCCGCAAGGTCTGCGCGTCACTACGCACATCGCCGACGTCTCCATCGAGGAACAGCTCAGGCGCTTTCGCGACGAACTGATCGAGCAGCAGGCAACCGACAAAATCCATTTGTTGTTCAACAATGCCGGCATCGCCGGCGGCGGCAGTCTGTTCACGAATACCCGCGAGCAATGGGAGCGCACCTTCAATATCAGCTGGGGCGGCGTCTATCTCGGCGTCCGCACCTTTCTGCCGCTGCTGTTGAAGGCCGACCAGGGCCACATCGTCAACACTTCGAGCGTCAACGGCTTCTGGGCCACGGTCGGCATGGGCGTGTCACACACCGCCTACAGCGCCGCCAAATTCGCGGTGAAGGGATTTACCGAAGCCCTGATCAACGATCTCCGGCTCAACGCGCCGCATATCAAGTGCTCGGTGGTGATGCCCGGCCACATCGGCACCTCGATCGTCTCCAATTCGCGAAAGGTGCAAAACGGGGCTGAGCAGCTGACGCCGGACGAACTCCTGCAGGCACGTCAGCGCTTCAAGGGCATGGGCGTCGATACCGGCCCAATGTCGGACGAGGATATCCAAAACATCGCGCTCGATCGCGCGCGCACCTTCCGCGACGAGGCTCCGACCACAGCTGCGGCCGCGGCAAAAATCATCCTCGACGGCGTCAAGGCCGATCGCTGGCGAATTCTGGTCGGCGACGACGCCCACTTGCTCGACGAGCGCGTGCGGCGGGCGCCGGACGATGCCTATACGGCCGAGTTCTTTCAGAGCTTCGCCGCCGAAGTGGACTGGCGATTGGGATAGGCCTCAGGCCTCGACCTCCACCTTGACGGGGAATTTCTGCAGCAAGCGTCCAGCGGCCACCGCCTTATCCTTGTCCGCTGACGCTTTGACCCGCAGATAGAGTCCGCGCGAGGGGTCGGTGATCGCTTCGACGCTGACCCCTTTCGTCAGGCCCTCCGCCATCAGGAGATCGCGCGCGGCTTCCCCGGCGGCGATCTCGCGCAGCTTCGGCTTGAATATCTTGCCGATCGCTGTGACCGGCATCTCGGCAATGATTGCAACGGTCTTGGGCCGCGCCGGCGGCTCAAGTATCCTCTCCAGGACGAAGGCTGCGAGCGCCTGCGCATCGATGCTGACGCCGGGTTGGGCGGAGACGAACAGCATCGGCACCTCGCCGGCGTAGGCGTCGGGGCGGCCCACGGCGGCGGCGAGCGCGACGCCTGGAAATTCCAGCGCGGCATCCTCGATCGCGCGCGGGTCGATATTGTGCCCGCCACGAATGATAACATCCTTGGCGCGGCCCATGATGTAGACGAATCCGTCGGCATCGATCCGGCAGATATCGCCGGTGCGGAGCCAGTCCTGATGGAAGGCTTCCTCGGTCTGCTTCTTGTCGACATAGCCGGGAAACACCTGCGGACCGCGGGTGAGCAATTCGCCGACCGGCGAGGGCCATGGCCCTGTATGTAATTGGCCGCCTGCGAGGATGGCGAGTTCGACCATTGGATTCCTGGTGCCTGCACCTTCCGGCCGCGGCTTGACGCCGGCGACGTCGTGGGTGATGGCGCCGGAGAGTTCGGTCATGCCGTAAACCTGCTGGACGCAGGCGCCGCCCCATCTAGCAAGATAGCGCCGCTCGATCTCCGGCGGGCAGATCGAGGCGCCTGTCGGCGTGACGCGCAAGCTGGAGATGTCGCAATCCCCGACCGCGATATCGGCGAGTGCGCCGAGCGTCGTCGGCACGTTGCCGGCATGGCTGAGGCGGTATTTTTCGATGATGCGCCAGAAGTTCGTGACCAGCGCCGGGTCGCGCGCGCCGGCAGGGCCGGGGATCACGATCGTGGTGCCGGCCGACAGGCAGCCGCCGACGCCGACGAACAGGCCGCCGACATGGAAAAGCGGCAGCGAGATCATGGCGCGATCGCCCTTCCGGTAGTCCAGCGCCATCCGCGAGGAGACCGAGGAGGCGACCATCGCGCGATTGGTGAGGCACGCCACCTTCGGATGTCCGGTCGTACCGCCGGTCGGCAGCATCACCGCGACGCGATCGGCTTCGGAAGCGTCGCGAGCCTTGCCGTAATCCTCGCGCCACGCGGAGTCGGGCTTCAGCACTTCGCCGTCGAACGCAATGGTGCCGTCGAGCGGCGCGATCACGATACGCTTGAGCGACGGAACGTCTCTCTGCAGGCCGTCGATCTTCTCGTAGAGCCCGCCCGGCATGCCCGGCGGCGGTGCCAGCAGCAGTTTTGCCTTGACCGCATTGAGCTGTGCGATGATGGCCTCGCGCGTGAACAGGAGATTGAGCGGTTCGGCGACACCGCAGGCCGCCGCGCCCCAGATCGCGGCGATCGCCGCCGGGCAGATCGGCAGCAGGATCGCGACCGCGTCATCCTTGCCGATGCCCCGCGCGCGGAAATAATTCTCGGCGGCTTTGATGCAACCCATCAGATGATCGTTGGAGACGACGACCGGATTGGGATCGAGCGGGGCACGCAAATAGATCACCGCGTCCGCATTCGGATCGGCGAGCGGTCCGCGTGCGATGAGATCGAGGATGCGCGGGCAGGCGGCGAGCGCTTCCTGCATCTCCTTGTCGCGCAGCGCTTCCTCGGCCGGCGATAGCCTGTCCTTGAGCATGTCTCTTCCCGTCGTTTTGTTGTGGTTGGGTCGATAGTATCGACCGACGCCGTCCGCGTACAGAAGCGCCATCGTCGCGGAGGGTAGACGGGTCCTGGCCTGACCGATTGCGTTTTGGCGCTAACGATCGGGCGAGACGATCGTCAAACTCAACCGCGCGCGATGCGGTGGCGGGACCCGGGGCGGTAGGCCAGGCGGTGATGGCCCGGGCAATAGGGCAGGCCTTCGAGAGGCCTGCTGCCGCAGAAACAAAAGTCCGCGGAGCCCGGGCTGCTGATCGGCCAACGGCAACGCTCTTCGCTGAGTTCGAACAGGGAGCAGTGGTGCGCGTCGTCGATCGGCTCGTCAGGAATATCCGGCTGAGGTTCGCCGTATAGCGCCGTGAGCATCTCCTGCTGGAGTCGGGGCGTCGTATTCAGCCGATCTGTTTTCGCGGCGCGCTTTCTCGCCCGACGCCGTGACCGGCCTTCGTCGCGTGTCAGGTTGAGGCGGGAAAGCTTGCCGATGACGGCGTTGCGGCTGACGCCGATGTCGGCGGCGATTTCCCGGCAGGATAGCCCGGCTTCAAAGGCGTTCTTCAAGAGTGCGAGGCGCTCGGCGGTCCAGGTGGATTCGACAGCGGGCATGTTGATGGTCCCAGGTTACAGACGATGTCCTGACCTCGTCGACCACTTGCCGAACTGTCCGCGTCCCGCGACGGCGCTTCCTTACGTCTTCCCATTGTCGCGGATCGAAAGCAGCCCGTCCTTGATGGCGAGACGAATGCCTTCCTCGATCAATGTCTTTGCGACACCGGGGACGCTGGTACCGTGGGTGCCCTGTCTCACCAGTTTTTCGAGGTAAGTGATGGTCGAGAGCGCCAAAGTCACGGGAACGCGGTCAGTTTCGGCTTTTTCGGTGGCCATGCCAAAAAGCTAGCCTCTTACGCAGGTACTGAAAAGTATCTATTAAGAGTTTATTTAGGTATTGGCCGGTGAGTCAACAGACTTCTCGGTCAATTCCCTGAGTCCTTGGAATTGCTTGCAAAATTCGTACACGGCGGCGATCGGCCTTCGCCGGGGCGAAGCCGCGTTGGGCGGGGATAGGGGAATGAAGTCCGCTGGCTATAGCGTTTTCGAGCGAAAGCCTGTCCCGGATTTGATCCGGGGTGGATACCGGTTCGCGTGAAGAAAACGCGTCAAAACAAGAATCCAGAGTTTCGGTTCTGATTTAATCAGAACCGAAGCTCTAGCCGTGCACGACCGTTTTCGCGATCATGCAATGAATGCCCTTCGAGCCGTTCACGGTCTGCGTCACCCGCAAATCCGCAGCCAGGCTGCAGAGCGTATAGGCATCCTCGCGCGACAGATTTCGCTTTTCGCCGAGCAGGGCGATCATATCGCGCAGCGCGCGCACCACGCATTGATCGAGGTCGGGGTCCATCGCCATCGTGATGTAATGATCAGATGTCTCGGCGCGGGGATAGTCGAGCCGCAAATCCTTGCGCAGCGTCAGGCGGAAGCGGCCCTGCAACGCGGTCTCGATCGCAGTGACGCAGACTTCGCCGTCGCCCTGTACGCCATGGCCGTCGCCGCAGGAAAACAGCGCGCCCGGCACGAAGACCGGCAGGTAGAGCTTGGCGCCGGCACCCAGCTCCTTGTTGTCGAGATTGCCGCCGATCGCGCGCGGGATCAGCGAGGTGATGCGGCCCCAGGCGGGCGGCGGTGCTACGCCCATCACGCCGAAGAACGGCTTGAGCGGCAGATCGAGTCCCCAAGGCAAGCGGCCGACCATCCGCTCGCGGTCGAGCGGAATGTTCAGCAGACGTGTCTCGTGAAAGTCGTCGGGCAGGGTGCCGGCCAGTGGGCGGATAAGGTTATAGCCCCAGTCCTGCCGAAGCTTGACGTCGAGGATGTCGACTTCCAGGACATCGCCGGGTTCGGCGCCCGCAACCGCAATCGGTCCGGTCAGGATATGGCCCGGCACCATGCGCTCGGACCTGGCGTGGATATCGGCAAGCTCCGGCGGAACGTGAAACTTGTCTTTGTCCGGCACCACGTCGGGCCCGCCGCTCACCGTATCAACCGTGACTTCATCGCCACTTGCGACGGTGAGGACGGGCTTTAATTTTGCTTCAAAGAAGCCCCAGTGGCAGGTCTCCGGGCTGGAATGCAGGTGGTGGTGTGGCATGAGAATTCTTTATAGCGAGGGCGGGGGCTGCGAGTGTGCCGTCTACAGAGCAACATGTCGATGTCGTCTGATGTGCACTGCCGAGTTTGACCCGGCAATGCATCGTTCACGAACCAGTCCTGTTGTGAAGGTGGATGGATACGCGGCTCAAGCCCGCGTATGACAGTAAAATCTGCGGTCTGCCACCTCGGCTGTTCGAAAAGAGATCTCCCTTGTTCTTCCTGTTGACGAAAACGCTCGGCATCATGCTGTTGCCGATCAATTTCCTGATCGGTGTTGGTTTGCTGGGCGCCGTTCTGCTGGCGACACGGTTTTCTGCACTCGGCCGCAGACTTCTGATCACCACCGTCGTGCTGTTCGCGCTGATTGGCTTTTCGCCGCTTGGGAACCTGCTGCTTTATTCCCTGGAGTCCCGCTTTCCGCCGTGGGACGCCGCACGAGGTGCGCCGGATGGGATCATCGTGCTCGGCGGATCAATAGATCCGGATCTCTCGGTCGCGCATGGCACGCCCGTTGTTCAAGCCGCGGCTGACCGCATCATCGCGGCCGCGGCGCTGGCCCGCAAATACCCGAACGCGCGCGTCGTCTTTACCGGCGGCAATCCGTACCTGATCTCGAACGATGCCAGGGAGGCCGACTACGCCGCTGCGATCTTTGAGGGCCTCGGTATCGAGAAATCGCGGCTGATCATGGAACGGCGGTCGCGCAACACGAGCGAGAACGCCCAATTCACCAAGGCACTGGTGGTGCCGAAGCCTGGCGAACGCTGGCTGCTGGTAACGTCGGCCTTTCATATGCCCCGCTCGGTCGGCCTTTTTCGGAAAGCGGGATTCGCTGTAGAACCCTTTCCCGTCGATTGGCGGGCCGAGGGGCGCCTTTTCGGGTTCGCCGCCGTCGCCGCTGACGGGCTGGGGAAGACCGACATCGCGATGCGCGAATGGATGGGGCTGATCGCCTATAGAATGACCGGCAGAATCGACGAGTTGCTTCCGGGGCCCGAAGCGCCCAAGAACGTCGTCGCAACCGACAATCAGTCGGGCTAGAATTGACGCAAATGGCGCGCGCTCGGCTCGCCGAACTGGGAGTTACGCCATGCAACAGCAGACGCCGCCGGAACAGTTCGATTTGGCCGGCATGGCAGCCGATCTCAACAGCCTGCTGCGGCTGAAGACCACCGTGATCGGCATCAAGATGTTCGCCGCCGTCGAAGACATGATGGCGATCCCGAAGATCCGGCGTCCCAGCGCGGTTCACACCACCGACCAGATCGTCAGCATGGCCTCGCGATTGGGTTGGACAGTCGGCATTACCGGCGACGACCTCGTCGGCGCGCAATGCCGCGCGGTGATCGGGCTCGCCCCGCAGGACGAGAAATGGCTCGCCGGTGAGAGCTATGTCGGTGTCTGGCATGGCACGGCGGAGGACGCACGCAAGCGCCAGGAGGCGCTGGATGTGGTTCCGTTCGGCCGCTATCAGGCGATGGTGGCAAGCCCACTGACCAGCGGCCGGCTCAACCCGCCGGATATTTGCCTCGTCTACGCGACGCCGGGCCAGATGATCATCCTGATCAACGGCCTGCAATATACCGGCTACAAGAAGTTCGAATGGGGCGTGGTCGGTGAAACCGCTTGCGCGGATTCATGGGGGCGGGCACTGAAAACCGGCGAACCCTCACTGTCGCTGCCATGCTTTGCCGAGCGGCGCTATGGCGGCGTGCCGGACGAGGAGATGCTGATGGCGCTGCCGCCGGCGCATCTGGCAAAGGCGATCGCCGGCATGAAGCAGCTGGCCAGGAACGGTTTGCGCTATCCGATCGCGCCGTATGGTATTCAGGCTGACGTACGCGCAGGCATGGGTGTTTCCTACGCGAAGAAATAGCAACCCGCACCGTCATTGCGAGGAGCGAGGCGATGAAACAATCCACGTTGCGACCGCGGAGGGACTTCTGGATTGCTTCGCTTCGCTCGCAATGACAGAACCGCAGGAAGTTCATCCAGGAAACAGAAAAATATGTCTTCGTCGAAATTCGACATCGTCGTCTACGGCGCCACCGGCTTTACCGGCCAGCTCGTCGCCGAATATCTCGCCGCGCACTACAAGGGCGACCGCGATCTGAAATGGGCGTTGGCCGGACGCGGCAAGGAAAAGCTCGCGACCGTCCGCGATGCGATCGGCGCGCCGGCCGACACGCCTCTGATCGTTGCCGATGCCGGCGATCCCGCTTCCCTGAAGGCGATGGTTGATCAGACCAAATCGGTGATCACCACGGTCGGCCCGTATCAGCTCTTTGGCGCAGACCTGCTGGCGGCCTGTGCAGCTAATGGCGTCGACTATTTCGATCTCTGTGGCGAGCCGGTCTGGATGCGGCAGATGATCGATGCGCATGAGGCGGCGGCGAAGAACAGCGGCGCGCGCATCGTGTTCTCCTGCGGCTTCGATTCGGTGCCGTTCGAACTCGGCGTGTTCTACGTGCAGGATGAAGCCAAGGGGGCGTTCGGCGCGCCGGCTGCGCGCGTCAAGGGCCGTGTCCGCGGCATGAGCGGCACCCTTTCCGGCGGCACGGCGGCGAGCGCAAGAGCAACATTCGAGGCGGTGGCAAAGGATCTCAGCCTCGTTGCCTTGCTCAAGGACCCATTTGCGCTGACGCCCGGGTTCAAAGGCCCGAAACAGCCATCCGGCAACAAGCCGGCGTTCGAGGAAGACCTGCAATCCTGGACCGCGCCTTTCATGATGGCGCTGATTAACACCCGCAACGTGCATCGTTCCAACATGCTGATGGGTTTTTCCTACGGTAGGGAATTCGTCTACGACGAGATGGTGCTGACGGGCCCCGGCGAAAAAGGTGAGGCCAACGCCAAGCGCGTCATGGCCGCAAACACCGAAAAGACCGGTCCCAACGCCCCCAAGCCGGGCGAGGGGCCTTCCAAAGAGGAACGCGAAAACGGCTACTACGATCTGCTGTTCGTCGCGATTGCTCCCGACGGGCGCCAAGTCCGCGCGTCGGTGAAGGGCGATCGCGATCCCGGCTACGGCTCGACCTCAAAGATGATCTCGGAGTGCGCGATTTGCCTGCTGCGGGACACGCCGGACGTTCCAGCCGGAATCTGGACGCCGGGAGCAGCAATGGGACACAAGCTGATCAAGCGCCTGGTCGACCATGCAGGCCTGACGTTCGCGGTGGAGAAGTAATCTTGCTTCACCTCGCCCCGCGTGCGGGGAGAGGTCGGATTGCGAAGCAATCCGGGTGAGGGGGACTCTCCGCGAATCCCTCTGTGGAGAGAGCCCCTCACCCCG
Organism: uncultured Alphaproteobacteria bacterium; assembly: GCA_963786115.1. Taxonomy (GTDB): domain Bacteria; phylum Pseudomonadota; class Alphaproteobacteria; order Rhizobiales; family Xanthobacteraceae; genus Bradyrhizobium. The sequence continues at coordinate 46,080 of CAWAYC010000044.1, read as the reverse complement.
GCCCTCTCCCCGTAAGAACGGGGCGAGGGGGCAGAACTGACCGGGCAAGTGCGCTACGCAGCCGCGCGCGGATCGTAGGCGTACATCCAGTCCATCCCTCGCGCGCTGACCGGCAGCAGCAGCTTGATCATCCGGTCGCGGATCCAGGCGCCGGTTGGGCTGAACTCGCGCTTGCTGTTGCCGTTGCGGCGGGCCACCGCCACGATCTTCTCGGCGCGCGGGCGGCGCTCGGCTTCAAAATTCTGGAAGGTCAGGCCAAGTTCCTGTCCGTCCAGCATCAGGCGGCCGAGCCGCATTGCATCCTCCAGTGCCAGCGAAGCGCCCTGGCCGGCATGCGGACTGGTGGCGTGCGCGGCGTCGCCGATCAGAAGCGTGCGCTTGCGCGACCAGGTCAGCAATTCAGCGACATCGAGCGTATCGGTGACCACGATGTTCTCAGCGGCTTCGATGATCGCTGGAACCGGATCGTGCCAGCCGGCGTGGAAATCGTGCAAGTGCTGCTTCAGGGATTGCTGATCCATGGCGCGGAACGTCGCGGCATCGACGCCATGCGAGGGCTGCGTGCTCCACCACATCGCGCCGTCCTGGGCACCGGGGCTGCAAAAGCCGTAGCCGAAAAATCCGCTTTGCCCGAACGTCGTCGCGACGCGCTGCCCGACCGACGTGCCATCGAGCAGCGAGCGCGGCACGAAGCCGCCGAAGCCGATCAACCCGGTGTCGAACGGTTTTGGCCCGTCGGGGATCACATGGGTCCGCACCGCCGAATGCACGCCGTCGGCACCGATCAGGAAATCACCTTCGGCGCTGGTGCCGTCGCTAAAATGCGCGACGACAGGCTGGTCGGCGCGGTCCTCGATGCTCGCAAGGCGCTTCTCGAAATGCAGCTCGACGTTGGCGCACCAGGCCTTGTCCACGATGATCTCATTCAGCGTGGCGCGGCACATGTTCACCGCGGGCTGGCCGAAACGCGCCTTCATGTTGCGGTTGATCGAGCCGAGCAGGCTCCCCGACTGCGAATAGAAATCAAAAGATTCCGCGATCGAGCCGCGGCTGATCGTGGCCTCGGCAAGGCCAAGCTCGTCCAGCACGTGCATGCCGTTCGGCGCGATCTGCAGACCACCGCCCACTCCCTTCGCGTACGGCCACGCCTCGTATACCGCGGCGTCGATGCCGGCTTTCCGGAGGAAGATCGCAGCGACCGGGCCGGCGATGCCGGCGCCGATGATCAGGGCTTTGCGGGGGCTTCTCGTCATGGCTTGCTCCATGTGTCCGCGCGGTGATAGGAAAGGTTACTGGCTAATTATCTTATTAGCTAAGATATTAATTATCTAAGAGATGGAGCCGGCTTTGTCAAGACCGAAGGCGCGGGCGGTGCTGTTGCAGGAACTCGAACATGCGGTGCGGCGGTCGTCCGCCCAGGGCGTGATTTTCGGGCAGACCGTGGCCAACGTGGCCGGCATTTCCGGCTCCGACCTCGAATGTCTCGACTTTCTCAATCTGGAGGGACGGGTGACCGCCGGCCGGCTCGCCGAACTCACGGGGTTGACGACCGGCGCGATCACCGGCGTTGTCGACCGGCTGGAGAAAGCGGGGCTGGTGCGCCGCGAGCGGGACGAGGCCGATCGGCGCAAGGTCTTCATAGCAATCGTTCCGGAGAACGTAGCGGCGATCGGACGGTTCTACGTGCCGATGCAGCAGGCGATGCTCAAGCTGTGGAGCACCTATTCGGACGCGGAACTGCGCTTGCTGCTTCGCTTCGCTGACGAGGGTTACAGGACAATGCTGGAGGCGACGGAAGCGCTCAAGGCGGCTGTCGAAACGCCGGCGGAAAAGCGCACCGCGGTCAGGAAGCCGCCGCCTCGTCGTTGAGCGCCGGATTGGCGGTCGCCCGGTAACGCTCTGCGGCGACGAACATGCCCCACATCGTGCCCAGCATCATCCAGAAATGCCGCCAGTGGTCGGTGTCGATGATAAAACTCTCGCCGACCGTGCCGAGGAAGGCCGCGAAGATCGCCAGATAAGTCCGCTGCCAGGGTGCGCGAACGAACACATAGCGGAAGCCCATCATGACGGTGACGAAGACCAGCGCCGGATAGCATACGCCGGACATCCAGCCGCCCGACATGAAGGCGTTCAGATAGGAGTTGTGGGTGTCTTCGGGAAAGTAATTGTGGAACTGCAGCGGGCCGATGCCGAACGGCAGGTCCAGCGCCATCTCGGCGCCGAGTATGTGCCGCCCGAACCGGCCGAAACGGCCTTCGTCGTAGCTCTGGTCGAAGCTCGCGCGCTGCTTGAACATGTCGGCGATGGAATCGAACGACAACAGTACCGCGACCAGCGCGACGGCGAGGATGCCGGCGACGAGCGCCATCACGACGATGCGCGAGCGTTGCGCCTGCGAGCGGCTGGTCAGGATCATCAGCGCCAGCATGAAAGCCGCGGTGATGATGAGCTGACCCCAGGCCGCGCGCGAAAACGCCAGCAGGACCGCCAGCGAGATGATGCCGAATGCGATCGCGCTGCGGCAGGATTTTGCCAGCCGGTCGGAAACGACGCTTTGCAGCACGAACAGCGCGGGCAGGATCAGGAACGCGCCGAGCACGTTCGGGTCCTTGAAGGTGCCGCGCGCGCGGTCATACAGCGTCAGCAGATCGCGTCCGCCGGGGACGAGGTTGAAATAGCCGGCGACGCCGGCCAGCGCCGCGATCATCCCGCCCATGATCAACCCGCGCCGGAGCATGTCGAGCCGGGCCTCGGTATCCTCCGAGATCACCATGGCGAAGAACATCACGGTGACCGCCATGTACCAGGAGGTCGCGATCCAGTTGCCGACGTTGGGCGTGTCCATCACCGGAACGGCGCCGATCGTGTAGCCGATATTGAGGGCGACCAGCAGCAACAGCATCGGCATGAACACCAGCCGCAGCCGCAAGCCGGTGGCGAAGAAGATCACGCTGGCGGTCAGCGTGACGAGCTCATACGGGCTAGGCTCGATGAAGACGATGGCGCCGGATGCGCCGGCCAGCCATACCAGCGCCCGCTGCAGCGCCAGCACGCCTGGTGCCGCGGTTGACGCTGAAAAGGAAGCCTCGGCTGTCGCCGCATACGCCATCACATACTCACGCAACTCTACAAAATAGCGGCGCCATCACTCCCGTCATTGCGAGGAGCGACAGCGACGAAGCAATCCATCTATCGTTCGAGCTTCAGCATGGAATGCTTCGCTTCGCTCGCAATGACGTTTGTCGGCTTCTCCCGGATCAGTACGCGTTTTCGTTCTTCGTCAGCAGCGAAAACGGCGTCTTGAGGAGAATATAGAGGTCGAAAAGCACCGACCAGTTCTCGATGTAGTACAGATCGAATTCGACGCGCTTCTGAATCTTCTCGTCGGTGTCGACCTCGCCGCGCCAGCCGTTGACCTGCGCCCAGCCGGTGATGCCGGGCTTGACGCGATGGCGCGCGAAATAGCCGTCGACGGCCTCGTCGAACAGCCGGTTCTGCAATTTGCCCTGCACCGCATGCGGACGAGGGCCGACCAGCGCCAGGTTGCTCTTGAACACGACGTTGAAGAGCTGCGGCAGTTCGTCGAGGCTCGTCTTGCGGATGAAGCGTCCGACGCGGGTGACGCGGGGATCGTCCTTGGTCACGACCTTCGAGGCGGTCGGGTCGGCCTGATGATGGTAGAGCGAGCGGAACTTGAAGACGTCGATGCGTTCGTTGTTGAACCCGAACCGCTTTTGCCGGAACAGCACCGGACCCGGACTGTCGAGCTTGATTGCGAGCGCGACCAGTCCCATCACCGGCAGCGCCGCGAGCAGCACCAGCGAACCGACGATGTGGTCGAACAGCCACTTCATCACCAGGTCCCAGTCGGTGATCGGCGCCTCGAACACGTGGAGGGTGGGTACCTCGCCGAGATAGGAATAGGAGCGGGGACGGAAGCGCAGCTTGTTGGTGTGGGCCGACAGGTGGATGTCGACCGGCAGCACCCACAATTTCTTCAGCATTTCGAGAATGCGCGTCTCCGCCGAGATCGGCAGCGCGAACAGCACGAGGTCGACGCGGGTGCGGCGGGCGAATTCGACGATGTCGTCGACCTTGCCGAGCTTTGGGCTGCCGGCGCAGGTCTCCAGCGCGCGATCGTCGTTGCGGTCGTCGAACACGCCGAGCACATGGATGTCGGAGTCCGATTGTTCGTTGAGCGCCTCGACCAGCTGCTCGCCGTTCTCGTCGGCGCCGACGACGATGGTGCGGCGGTCGAGCCGGCCCTGACGCGCCCAGTTGCGCACCAGCCCGCGCAGCACCAGGCGCCCGGCGACAAGCACCGCCAGACCGACGAAGAAAAACGACGACAGCCACAGCCGCGAAACTTCGCTGCCGAGCTTGAGGGCGAACGACACGCCGATGAACAGCAGGAAGACGAACGTCCAGGACGAGATCATCCGCGTCATCTGGCGCAACTGGCCGCGAAACACCTGGACCTGATACATGTCGGCCGCCTGGAAGCAGACCACCGCGGCGAAGGTCATGCCGATGATCGCCGCGACATATTCCCAGCGGAAGCCGGACAGCGGCACCACATACCAGAGATAAAGCGCGACGCCGACCAGGCTCAACAGAACGAAATCGATCACGCGGACCGCGCCGGCGATCACGACCGGCGAATAGGCGCCGCGTACTTTCTGGTTGGTGACGGCAAGCGCGGCCGGCGACAGCCTCCGGCGCCGTTCTACCGCCGGCTGGCCGGTGCTGGCGGTCGCCGCGGCATCTAGCATCGAGCGAGCGTTCATCGGTTCCAAGTGTCTACGTCCGTGTCTCACGCAAGCACATAGGCGTGCGTACCCCAGGGCGGAATTCCCCGGCTCACGGATTAAGCGACAAATCGGAACAAACGGTTACGTTGGTAAAGAGCGGTTAACGCCTGGAAAACGCGTCGCGGTAGCCGGCCAATACGCCCTCGACCATTGCCTGCTGGGAGAAATGCGTGGCGATGCGCTCGCGCAGCGATTTTGCGCGCTCCAGCGTCGCTGCGGGATCGTCGAGCGCCTGCTTGATCGCGTCCGCCATCGCGCCGACATCGCCGGGCGCGAACAGCGCGCTGGTGTGGGTATCGAAAATCTCGGGGATGCCGCCGACATTGGCGGCGATCATCGGAACGCCGGCGGCGGCCGCCTCGATCACGACATAGGGCATGGAATTGCCGCGCGAGGGAACGACCAGCAGGCTGCCTTTGGAGAAACCGTAGCGCGCCTTGACGTGACCGATGAAGCGAACCGCTTCGCCGACCCCGAGCCGCTGTACCTGCGCCTTCAGCGTTTCGAGTTCTTCGCCGTCGCCGCCCAGCGTCAGCGTCACCGGCCTGCCGTCGGCACGCAGCCGCGCCACGGCGTCGATCAACAGATCGGCGCCCTTGATATGCCTGAACTCGCCGACATAGACCACGTCGGTGGCGTCGTCGGCCTTGGGGACCGGCTCGAATTCTTCCGCGGTGACGCCGTTGAACACGCAGCGCGCCAGGCCTTGGGGGGTACCGACGGTACGTTGATAGGTGTCGCGGGCGAACGCGCTTTCGAACAGGAACAGGTCCGTGCTGTTCATCAGCGCGCGCTCGAGCCGGCTGTAGAAATTGCCCTTCCAGGTGTCCAGCGGGTAATGCAGCGAACCGCCATGCGGCGTATAGACGCGAATGGTGTGGTTTGAACGCGGCCGCAACCGCACATAGGCGCCGGCCTTGGCGCCGTGGCCGTGCAACACGTCGGGAGTGAGCTGCCGGATCACGCGCACCAGATCGACCCAGACCATGAGGTCGGCAACCCGGGGTTCGCGGCGGATCGGAACACGTCGAACGCCGAGTTTGAGGCGCGGGGCGATTTCCGCCAGCGCCGCCTCGGCGCGCTCGCCGCCGGTGAGGCTGTCCGCGATGATGCCGACATGGTGGCCGCGTTCGACCTGGCCGTTGGCGAGATCCAGGATATGGCGGAAAATGCCGCCGACCGGGGCGCGCACCGCGTGCAGGATGCGAAGCGGCTGGTCGGGCGCCATGGGTCAGAACCAGCGTTCGCCGACGAAGACAGTATCGCCCGGGCCGAGCGGGGTGCCGAGCGGCACCACGACACGGCCCGAACCTGACGCGTCGGTGTGGGTGAGGGTGACGGAATCGCGCCGCGCGCGCGGCGAGAAGCCGCCGGCAATGGCGACCGCGCTCTCGACCGTCATGTTCGGCACGTAGGGATATTGCCCGGGAGCCGCGACTTCGCCGAGGATGAAGAAGGGACGATAGGCCTCGACCTCGACCGCCACCGAAGGGTCGCGGATGTAGCCGCGGCGCAGCTTTGCGGCGATCTCGCTTGCGAGCCCGGCCGGCGTGCGGCCGCGCGCGGGTACGCTGCCGATCAGCGGCATGGTGATCGCGCCGGCGGCGTCGATCGCGTAGGTGTTGGTGAGACCTTCCTGGCCGTAGACCAGGACGCGGAGCTTGTCGCCGGCGTCGAGATGATAGGCGGCATCAAGTCTGACAGGGGCGGGCTCGGCATAGGCGACCGCGACCGGCGCGATCAGGCCTATGCAGCCCGCCAATGCAAGCGCAGCGAACAGACAGCAAATAGCGGCGCGCATGCTGCGCATCTGAGAATCCCAGGAAGTATCGCCCCCGATTAACGGCATTCATGGTTAACAAAAAATGACTGCGGTGGTCCCGCGGCGATGTTCTCGCCCGCCAATCGGGCGGATTAACCCAGCAGCAACCTTAATGGAGTGTAATCGGGCGGGTTCGAGTGGCGCAGTTGCGTCCGCGGGAGTATGCAATGCGTTTAGCGTTCTGGCGTGCAGGCAGGGACATGGCGGTGGTGCAGCGGGCGCTCGCAAGGCCTGCCGCCGCCGTGGCCGGGCCCGCCGTTACGCCGTCCTCCGGCGATCTGGATCTGCACGCGCTGGGCCATGCCCTGATGCGCAAGCGCAGCTGGATCATCGTCCCGACGGTGCTGGCACTCGTGTTGTCGCTCGCCGCGGTGAATATGGTCACCCCGCGCTACAAATCCGAAGCGCGCATCCTGATCGACGGGCGCGAGAACGTGTTCCTGCGGCCGAACGGCGACCGCAACGAGGAGCGCAGCGCGCTCGATGCGGAAGCGGTGACGAGCCAGGTGCAGCTGCTGTTGTCACGCGATCTGGCGCGGGAGATCATCAAGAAGAACAAGCTTGCCGAACGGCCCGAATTCGATCCGGTGCTGAAGGGATTTTCTCCGCTGAGATCGCTGCTGGCGTTGTTCGGGATCGGCCGCGATCCGTTCTCGTTGACGCCGGAAGAACGCGTGCTGGAAGCGTATTTCGAGCGCTATACCGCGTATGCGGTGGACAAATCGCGCGTCATCGTCATCGAATTCCAGTCGCGCGATCCCGAACTTGCCGCGCGCGTCGCCAACTCGATCGCGGAAGGCTATCTGGTGCTGCAGCAGAATGCGCGACAGGATCAGGCCAAGGCCGCGGGCCAATGGCTGTCGGGCGAGATCGAAAGTCTGCGCAAGAAGGTCGCGGAAGCCGAATCCCGCGTCGAGGACTTCCGCTCGAAGTCGAGCCTGTTCATCGGTACCAACAACACCTCACTGTCCAATCAGCAGATGGGCGAGATCAACACGCAACTGAACAATGCGCGCGCGCTGAAGTCCGACGCCGAAACCCGGGCGCGGCTGATCAAGGAAATGCTCCAGAGCGGCAAGCCGATCGAGGCGTCCGAAGTGCTCAATTCGGAACTGATCCGCCGCCTGTCGGAGCAGCGGGTGACGTTGCGCGCACAGCTCGCCGAGCAGTCGTCGACGCTGCTTGACGGCCATCCGCGCATCAAGGAATTGAAGGCCCAGCTTGCCGATCTCGATCGCCAGTTGCGCGAGGAGGCGAGCAAGGTTTCCCGCTCGCTGGACAATGACGCGCGGATCGCCGGCGGCCGGGTCGAAGGCCTGAGCGCGAGCCTCGAGCAATTGAAGAAGCAGGCATCCTCGACCAACGGCCAGGACGTGCAGCTTCGCGCGCTCGAGCGCGAAGCCAAGGCGCAGCGCGATCTCCTGGAATCCTATCTCGCGAAGTTTCGCGAGGCGAGCGCGCGCGAGAATATCGACGCGGCGCCGGCGGATGGCCGCATCATCTCGCGCGCCACGGTGTCCAACACGCCGGCCTATCCGAAGAAGCTGCCGATCGTGCTGATCGCGACATTGGCGACGCTTCTGCTCACGAGCGGCGCGATCGTGACCGGCGAGTTGCTGCGTATGACGGCGCCGCGCGCGGTCGCGGCGGTTCGGTCGCCGGCACCCGCGCGGACGCCGGCCCGTGCGCCGATCGTCGAGGCCGTCGCCGAGGCCGAGCCGGAAGTGGAGCCAGAACCGGTGCCAGAACCTCAGCCCGAGCCGGTGTTCAGCGAAGGCACGGCAGATGCGGTGACGGCTGTCAGCGAAGTCGAGCAATTGGCGGATGATCTCTGCAGAGCAGGTGCGGGAGCCCACAAGGTCACGGTGTTGGGCACGGCCCCGGGCGAGGGAATTACGCTAACGGCGCTGACGCTGGCACGGCGGATGGCGCGCCAGGGGAAGATCGTGGTGGTCGATCTCGCCGCATTCTCGCCGACGATTGCGGCAGTCTCGGTCGATCCGAACGCGCCCGGGCTGGCCGAACTGATGCAGGGCGAGGCGTCGTTCTCGGAGATCATCACCAGGGATCGCCTGTCGCGCGTCCATCTGGTTGCCGCCGGACGTCCGGGCTTCGACCGCGCGCATTTGCAGTCGCCGCGGCTGACGCTGGCGATCGATGCGCTGTTGCGGGTCTATGACCACGTGCTGCTGGATGCGGGCGGAGCTTCCGACCTGCCGGCCGAACTGCTGACGGCGCAGGCTCGTGCGGTGGTCGTGCCCGACGCGTCGATGCCGGAAGACGCCCGCACCCTGATGTGCGAGCAGCTTAACGCGGTCGGTTTCTCCGAAGTGGCGATGCTGAGCGGGCCGTGCCAGGCTTCCGATGCCATCGAAGTCAGCCCGCGCGTGGTGGCGGCCTGAGTCTCATTCGTTTGGTCTTTTGAAGTAAGCTCGGACCCGCAAGCGCCGTCATTGCGAGGAGCGAAGCGACGAAGCGATCCATACTTCTCTTGCGGAGCTATGGATTGTTTCGCGGAGCCTGTCATCCGGCGGCGCTTTGCGCCGACCGGGTGGCTCGAAATGACGTGTAAAGCGTTCCGTCTAGCGGAACACGCTGCGCATGTTCTGTGCGATCTCGAGCATCGCCGGATTGTGCTTCACCGTCCGCTTGGCGCGGTTGACGGCCGACATCGCGCCCGCGGCCACCTTGCCGCGCAGGCTGAGCGGAATAAAGCTGTCGAAGATCGGTTCATCGCCCTTGCAGAACAGCCGCTTGTATTCGTCCGATCCGATGCCGAGGTCGAAGGCGCGATAATTTTGCGCCGCATAATGATCGATGATGTTGCGCATCAGGATCAGGCCCGGGCTGTATTTCGAGTTCGCCGACATCGTGTAGGTATTGAACATCATCGAAAAGCGGTTGCCGTCGGCAACGCCCGCGTAAATCGCGATCACTTCCTCGTCGCACTCCAATGCGTGGATATCGATCGCGCGCCCGCCAGCCGCGAGCGGCGTCATGCAGGCCGCGCGGATGAAGTCCTCGACACCGGATTCGGCGAACACGTTCGGCAGCTTCTGTTCGACCATCCGCAGCGGTTTGACGCGGAAGAACCAGTCGAGCAGGCGGGTGATCTCGGCGTCCGAGGTCGCGACGTGATACCGATAGCCGGGAAGGGGCTGCAGCTTGCGTTCCTTGCTCTTCAGGCGACGACGAAACGAGTTGCTGATCAGTGCCGTCGGCGCGGCGCCGGGCTGCATGGGCAGCAACGGGCAATCGTTGACCGACGCCTGGTGCGGCAACAGCGCCATCGGGTTTGTCAGATCGCGCCAGCGCAAAGGTTGTTGGCACAGCGCCAGCACGTCGGCTTCGTCGCGTGCCGAGATCGCCGAGATCAGGGCCTTGAGATCGGTCGGCGTGGCATCGGCGGCAAATTCCCTGTCCCACAGCGCCATGTTGAAGGTCGCGTGCTTGCCGCCCATGAAAACGGCGCAGCGCACGCCAAGAGTTTGCTTGAGCGCGAGCGGGAGCAACAGCAGCGGCCGCCGTTCGCTGTCATGTGCGGTCACGATGAAGGGTAAATGACCCTCGTGCTTGCCAACCTCGCGCTGCCATGGGCCGAGGAAGTCGAGGCGCTGATAGGGCGTGCAGGATTGGGTTTGCTGTTCGAGGCCGCGCCAGACGGCCTCGGCCGCGGCAAGATCGTGAACGATATCGACGCCGGCGATGCGGCTCGGCTTCGACCATGCCGATGTTTCCGCCGTTCGGCTTCCGATCGCGGCAGCCATGGTCATTGCAGAACCTGTATTATTGAAAATTGTTTTGAATTTTTGACGCGGGCCGACCTTCGCAGGGAAATGTCAACAAAGAGTAATATCAATGGGCGGGGACCACCGCATTTGAGGGCAAGGCGGTGGTAGTAATGGATACCAGGTTCCTGAAGCGGCGGATGCTGGCGTCGCCGGATCTGTCATTCGCGATCAAGGACGCCAGGGACGGGCGCCAGCGCTCGCTCCGCATGATGCGCATAATGATATCCGGAATTACCTTTGCGCCGGTGCTGCCGACACCGAGCGCGGACTCCTAAGCGTCGGGCCGCGACATCCAGGCCACGATCGGCATCGCCGGGAGTACCCAGCCGAGCCCGGCCACGACGTAGAAGATCGCCTGCAGCAGGCCGGAATTGGCCAGCCAGGGCGTCTGCGCCACCGTCATTCCGAGTAACGACCAGATCACGACCAACACCAGGAGGGCGATGGTTCCCAGGAGCTTGCGGGTGCGTATCGGCATGGTCAATTTGGGGAACTCGTCAGGGGGCGCGGCTTGCACGCGGGAAGGGGCGGACTATAAGGGGCGCGAAAATCCAATCAAGCTTGTCCCGATGACCGGTATTTCCGCCACTCAGATGTCCCAAAACCGCGCCGTTCGCGCATGGCTGCTCGTGGTCGCGGGCCTGATCGCGATCATGGTGCTGGTCGGCGGCGCAACGCGACTCACGGAATCCGGTCTGTCGATCGTGGAATGGAAGCCGGTCACCGGCACGCTGCCGCCGCTGTCGGAGGCGCAGTGGACGCAGGCCTTCGAAGGCTACAAGGCTATCCCACAGTATCGCGAGCTCAACGCCGGCATGAGCTTGTCCGAGTTCAAGACCATCTTCTGGTGGGAATGGAGCCACCGCCTGCTCGGGCGCGTGATCGGCGCCGCCTATTTGCTGCCGTTCCTGTTCTTCCTGTGGCGAGGTGGCCTGAGCCCGGAGCTGAAGCGGCGGCTGTGGCTGATCTTCGGTCTCGGCGCGCTGCAGGGCGCGGTCGGCTGGTGGATGGTGGCCTCGGGATTATCAGGGCGCGTCGAAGTTTCGCAATATCGCCTGGCGACTCATCTCGTGCTTGCGCTTTTGATATTCGCGGCGATCGTTTGGACGCTGCGGCGGCTTGCGGACCGGCCGCAAATGCCGGCGCCGCCGCGCCTGAAGATAACAGGCATGGCCCTGCTGGTTCTGACCTTCGTGCAGCTTTATTTCGGCGCGCTGGTGGCGGGCCTGCGGGCAGGCAGGGTCTACAATACCTGGCCCGACATTGACGGCGCCTTCATTCCATCCACCGAGCGATTGCTGTTCGAGACGCCCTGGTGGCGCAACCTGTTCGACAATGCGCTGACCGTGCAGTTCGAGCATCGGATGACGGCCTATGCGCTGTTTGGGCTGGCGATCCTGCATGCGATCGACGCTGTGCGTTCCCGCGCCGGCAGCGCCGCGATCAGCGGCGCCTTGTGGCTGGTGGCAGCGATCGCGCTGCAGGCGACGCTTGGCATCCTCACGCTGCTCAACCAGGTGCCGATCGATCTTGCCTTGACCCATCAAGCGGTAGCGATCGTGGTGCTGACTCTGGCGATCCTGCAGGCCGAACGGCTGGCCGCGCACCGAACCAAAACCGATCGGCAAAAGCTCGTTCTGCCGCTCGGGCAACCCGGTTGAACCAAAAATCCGTATTTGCATGCCGTGATCGCGCGACGCCCTGTTGGTCCTGACTCGGCGCGAACCGCGCGCCGCATCAATCGGCCTTGATGCCGGCCTCGCGGATGACCTTTGCCCATTTGGCGCTCTCCGTCCGGAACAGCGCGGCCGCCTGCTCGGGCGTCGTGCTGACCGCCGTAAACCCGAGCGCCGCCAATTTCTCCTTGGTATCGGGCAGCGCGATCAGTTTGACGATCTCGCGGTTCAGGAGTGTGGTGATCTCCCTTGGCGTTCCGGCCGGTACAATGAAGGCGAACCATCCCTCACCCTCGATATCGGGATAGCCGGCCTCCACCATGCTCGGCACGTCGGCAAGCGCCGGCGAGCGCGTCTTGCTGGTCACTGCCAGCCCGCGCAGCTTGCCCTCCTTGATCTGTGGCACGGCGGGAGGAAGCGAGCTGAATGCAATCGGCGTGTGCCCGGCGATCGCCGAGGCGACGGCTTGGCCCGCGCTGTTGAACGGCACGTGCACGAGGTCGAGCCCAAGCGACAGGCGAAAATGCTCGCCGATCAGATGCGGCGGAGTGCCGGTGCCGGGCGACGCGAAGCTGTACTTGGCGCCGCCGGACCTGATCAGTGTAACAAGGTCCTTGACCGTCTGGACCGCTAGCGATGGATGCACCGTCAGCACCGTGGGCGCACTGACGGCGATCGTGACCGGGTCGAAGTCCTTATAGGGATCGTAGGGCACCGTTTCGTACATCGCCGGATTAACGACGACGTTCGGCGGAACGACCAGCACGGTATAGCCGTCGGCGGGCGCTCTGGCGCCCTGGCCCATGCCGACATTGCCGCCGGCGCCGCCGACGTTCTCGACATAGAACTGTTTCCCCAACTGATCGGAGAGCTTCTGCGCTGCGAGCCGCGCCAGATGTCGGCCGGGCCGGCGGGGGCGTAAGGCACCAGTACGCGCACCGGCCGCCCCGGGTAGGTCTGCCCAAGCGCGAAGGACGACAGCGCGGGTGCGAACAGCGAGCCCGCCGTCAGATGCAGAAATTGCCGGCGCAACAGCGTCATTGATCACCTCCTTATCGAACAAGGCCGGGATATCATTTGCGAGGGAGCCGAGGTATTATATGGATCAGGCAAAATTCATATTGAATTGGATATGGCAATGGAGCTGCGTCATCTTCGGCACTTCGTCGCCGTCGCCGAAGAAGGACACATCACGCGCGCCGCGGAGCGGCTCGGCATGCAACAGCCGCCGCTCAGCCAGCGGATCAAGGCGATCGAGACCGAGCTCGACGTCCAGCTCTTTCGCCGCAAGGCGCGCGGGGTCGAACTGACCGAAGCGGGGCGGGTTTTCCTCGATCGTGCCCGCGCGACTCTCTCGCAGTACGACGGCGCGCTCGAAGCCACACGCCGCGCCGCGCGGGGCGAGCAAGGCCGCCTCTGCGTGGGCGTCATGCCGACCACTCCGTTTCATCCCTTCGTGCCGTTCGTCGTTCGCGCGTTTCGAGCAGCTTTTCCGCTGGTGTTGCTGACGCTGGACGAGTGTCTCCGAAAGGAGGCCATCGAACGCCTGCAAAACGAACAGATGGACGTCGCTTTTCTCCGCGCCCCCCTTGCCGAACCGCAGAACCTTGTCGTCAATCCATTGCTGGTGGAATCGATGGTCGTCGCGTTGCCGAGCGATCACGCGTTGGCGCAGCACGATCACGGCGGCGGGGCTCTCTCATTGAAGGACCTTGCCAGCGAAACATTCATCGTCTACGCGCGCCAGCTCGGACCCGCGTTTTATGAGGCGACGATGGCGGCATGCCTCAAGGCAGGGTTCAGTCCTCGCCTCGGCCAGGAAGCGCCCCGCATCACATCGGCGCTGAGCCTCGTCGCTGTCGGGCTCGGCATTTCGCTGGTGCCGGCTTGCATGCAGGGAATGACGATGAACGGCATCGCGTACCGACGACTCAATGGGCCCTCTCAACCGAAAGCCGTCCTGAACCTCGCATCGCGCCGCGGCGAACCATCGCCGGTGGTTCGCAACTTTGTGAGCCTGGTGCGGCGGGCCGCACGGAATTTTCACGCCGATCCCGGATAGGGGCACAATACGAAAGTCCGGTTAGAGTCGAACCCTACACGACCCTGCCAGAACCGCTTCATTCGCTGGCGAACGGCTGGCCGCGCGCCGAACGGAAGCCAATCAGCAGAAGCTCGTTCTGCCGGTCGGGCAGCCCGGTTGAGTTGAACGATTCTAACGTCCATTTTAACGATTCTAATCTGTCGTCGTTGACGGGAAGTGCAGGATTGACGGGGCTTTTTTCACTACCCGCACCGATTGACGAAGTTGTGTGGGGAGCCGCTGGTTTACTTGAAGCGTTTGAGCGCTAGAACGGACTGAAACACGGGTTCGTTCATGTCCACTGCATTCATTCAGGCCGCCGTCATCCTGCTCCGCGAGGGGTTGGAGGCCATGTTGGTGATCGCCGCGCTCGCCGGCTATCTGAACAAGGTTGGCGCCGGGCATCGCATCCAGGCGCTCTATGGCGGCGCGCTCGCGGCGGTCGGTGCGAGCATCATCGCGGCCTGGCTGTTTGCGGTACTCAATTCCGGCGAGCACAGCGACGTCCTCGAAGGTATCATCATTCTGGTGGCCGCGGGGCTCATGCTCTACGTCAGCGGCTGGCTGATGGTGAAGCAGGATCCTAAGGGCTGGCAGGATTATCTAGCGCACAAGGCGGATACTGCGCTGGCGCAGGATACGGTGTGGGCGGTCGGCGCGCTCGCCTTCCTCGCGGTGTTCCGCGAGGGCGCCGAGACGGTGCTGTTCATCAACGCGCTGGCGACCACCGAAGGCGGCTGGAGCGGAGGTCTGTTCGCAGGACTCGGCGTCGCCACGCTGGGTCTCGTGGTGCTGTTCTATTTCATCAATCTGATCGCGCAAAAAATCCCGCTGCGGCCCTTGTTCATCATCACGTCGGCATTCCTGTTCGCGATGGCGATCAAGTTCATCGGCGAGGCCGTACAGGAATTCCAGGAGCAGACGATCCTGCCATACACCGAGTTGAAGGGCGTTTCGTGGCTCGGCAATCTCGGACTGAACCCGACGATGGAGGCATTGTCGCTGCAGCTGATCGTGATCCTGTTTGCGCTCGCGACCTATTCGGTGGTCCGGCGCAACAACCGCCTGGCGCGCGAGGACAAGGCGGCCGTTGGCGCGGCCAAGCCGTAAGGCTAGGCGACCTTTCCTCTGGCTTTCCGGACATCGAGCTCGAGGTAATCCAGGCCGATGTCGAGCGCCGCGGCGCTATGCGTGACCCAACCGACCGAGATCAGATCGACGCCGGTGGCCGCAATCGCCGGCGCGGTGGCGGCCGTGATGCGGCCGGACGCTTCCGTGATTACCTTTCCGCGGGCCATGGCGACGGCCTTCTTGAGGTCGTCGACCGTCATGTTGTCGAGCAGGACCGCGTCGACCCCAAGCGAAAGCGCCTGTTCGAGTTGAGCCAGCGTGTCGACCTCGACCTCGATCTTGACGAGGTGGCCGGCATGGGTTTTCGCGCGTTCGATGGCGTTGCGGATGCCGCCGGCAAGCGCGATGTGGTTGTCCTTGATCAGGACCGCATCATCGAGCCCGAAGCGGTGATTGCCGCCGCCGCCGGCGCGGACCGCGTATTTTTCCAACGCGCGCAGTCCGGGCGTGGTCTTGCGGGTGCAGACGATTTGCGCGCTCGTCCCCCTCACGGCCGATACCAGCGAGGCTGTTGCCGTCGCAACGCCGCTCAGATGGCAGAGAAAATTAAGCGCCGTTCGCTCGCCGGTGAGCAGGCCGCGCGCGGGCCCATCGATTTCAGCGATGATATCTCCGGGCGCGACCGTGCTGCCGTCCGGCCGCTCAGCCCTGAGCGCGATGTCGGGTGAGATCGTCTGAAACGCGCAGCGCGCGATGTCGAGCCCGGCGACAACGCCAGGCTGGCGTGCCCTCAAGACCAGGGCTGACCGTTGGTCGGCGGGAACGATCGCGTCCGCCGTGATGTCGCCGGCGCGCCCGAGATCCTCGAGCAGGGCAGTGCGCACCAGCGGTTCATACATGATCGGGAGAAGGGGATTCAGCGTCAGCATCGTGCGCTCCTGACCTGCACAGTTTCGGTTTCCATGATCTCGCGCGCAGCGGTTAGTGCATCCGGCAGACAAATCGTCGAAGGCACGGCCGAAGGCTGGCTGTCCGGGAAATCGGTCCGGCAGTGGCCGCCACGGCTTTCCTCGCGCCGGTAAGCCGAAATGGCCATCATCAATCCGACCAGCGCCGGATCGGAGGCCGCACCGCGGCCCATCGCGATCGGATAGAGATTTTTAATCGTGCGGCCTATCGCGTCCCGGTCGCGCAGCACGCCGAGGCCTTGCGACACCGTCGGACGCACGACCGATGGATCGGATGCGGGGGGCAGCGGCTCGGTCCCGTGCGCTTGCACACGGTCGGCGTTTGCGCCCGCGACACTCTCCGCGACCCATCGCGCGCAAACCACGGCTTCCATCAGCGAATTGCTGGCGAGCCGGTTCGCGCCATGCAGCCCGGTACGGCTCGCTTCACCGCAGGCCCACAGGCCGCTCACCGTGCTGCGGCCTTCGCTATCCACGGTGATGCCGCCCATGTGATAGTGCGCCGCGGGCCGTACCGGAATCGGATCGGTCGCGGGATCGATCCCGGCCATCTTGCAGAAGGCGCTGATGACGGGGTAGCGCTGCGCAAAATCCTTTCCCGGATGTTTTCGCGCGTCGAGGAAAACGCGATGTCCTTGCGCGCGGCGGCGCCATACCGCGCGCGCCACGATGTCGCGCGGCGCGAGCTCGGCACCTGGCTGGTCGGCCATGAAACGCTCGCCGGTTTCGTCGATCAGGATCGCGCCGTCGCCGCGAATGGCTTCGGTGAGAAGCGGCATCGGCCGGGACGGACCGTCGAAGGCTGTCGGATGAAACTGGACGAATTCGAGATCGGACAGCTTTGCGCCGGCATGCGCCGCGAGCGCGAGGCCCTGGCCGAAGCAACCGGCCGGGTTGGTGCTGTCGAGAAACAATCCGCCGATGCCGCCGGTTGCGATCACGACGCGGCCGGTCTCGATGACCAGTGCGCCGCGCTCGCCGGCCGCGAGCACGCCCGCGATCGCATTGTCCTCGACGATGAGCCTGCGCGCCTCGATACCTTCGAGCAGCGTGATCGATGGACATGCGCGTACCGCCGCGATCAGCGCGCGCATGATCTCACGCCCGGTGCCGTCGCCGGTCGCATGCACGATCCGGTTCCTGTTGTGCGCGGCCTCAAGCCCGAGCCGCCAGCCACCGTCCGGCCGCCGGTCGAAGCCGACGCCGAGCCGCGCGAGATGTTCGACCGCGGCCGGCGCTGCGTGGACGATCCGGCTCGCGACCTTCTCGTCGCAAAGGCCGGCGCCGGCCGCGATGGTATCGGCCACGTGTAGGGCAGGGTCGTCGTCCTCGCCCATCGCCGCCGCAAGCCCGCCTTGCGCCCACAGGCTGGAGGCTTCCGCGCCGAGCGGCGCTTTCGACAGCAGCACGACCGGCTCGGGCGCCAGATGCAGCGCCGTCATCAGCCCGGCGGCGCCGCCGCCGATGATGACGGCGCTGCCGGCCAGCGTTGAAGTATCCGCGGTCATATTGCCAGCATCCTTTCGACGCTGCGCCGCGCGCGACCCGCGATCTCGGGATCGATCTCGACCTGGTGCTGGTCGGTCTCCAGCGCGTGGCGGATGTTCTTCAGCGTGATCCGCTTCATGTGCGGACAGAGATTGCAGGGTCGGATGAACTCGACATCGGGATGCAGCACCGCGACGTTGTCGCTCATCGAGCACTCCGTCAGCAGCACCACCCGGGGCGGTCGCTGCTTCGCCACGAAGCCCGACATCGCCGCGGTCGATCCGGAGAAGTCCGCTTCCGCGACGACCTCCGGCGGGCACTCCGGATGCGCGAGAACGGTGACGCCGGGGTGATTTTCGCGAATCTGCCGAACGTCGGAAGCGGTGAAGAGCTCGTGGACTTCGCAATGGCCCTTCCAGGCGATGATCTTCACGCTGGTCTGTTTGGCGATGTTCTGCGCCAGATATTCATCAGGCAGCATGATGACGCGCTCGGCGCCGAGCGCCTCGACGACGGCGAGCGCGTTGCCCGAGGTACAGCAGATGTCGGATTCCGCTTTCACCGCAGTCGACGTGTTGACGTAGGCGACAACCGGCGCGCCGGGATAGCGCTGGCGCATCAGCCGCACATCGGCTGCGGTAATGGAATCCGCCAGCGAACAGCCAGCCGCCAGGTCGGGGATCAGAACCTTCTTTTCCGGGTTCAGCAGTTTCGCCGTCTCGGCCATGAAGTGCACGCCGGCGAGCACGATGATATCGGCATCGACCTTGGTCGCTTCACGCGCCAGCAGGAGGCTGTCGCCGACGATGTCGGCCACGCAGTGAAAAATCTCCGGCGTCTGGTAATTGTGCGCCAGCACCACGGCGTTGCGCTGGCGCTTGAGTTCGAGGATGGCGTCGATGTCGTCGGCGAACGCGGGCCATTCGATCGGCGGAATGACCCGGCTGACCCGGTCATAGAGCGGCGAGGTGCGCGCGAGCGCGCTAGAAGTCGTTGCGGCCATTTATACTCTCCATGAGCATAAGATGGCTTATACTTATCCTGAGCATAATCGAAGTCAAGCGCGCGAAAGCGGGAGCTTGGTGCCGGCGACGGCCCGTTCGGCCAGGACGCCGTGGCGGAAGCGGAACAGCTTGGCCGGCCGCCCGACCGTGTCGGAGGCGATTGCGCCAGTCTCTTCAACGAGTTCCTGCTGCTCCATCAAGCGGCGAAAGTTCTGCTTGTGGACCAGCCGGCCTGCGAGCGCTTCAACACTGCGTTGCAATTGCAGCAGGGTGAATTCGGCGGGCATCAGCTCGAACACCACCGGGCGGTACTTGATCTTGGCGCGGAGCCTGGCGATCCCGGTGGCGAGAATGCGGCGGTGATCGGCGGTCATCGCACGGCCGGGAACCAGCGCGGCCGCCGCGCCTCTCGTGTCGCGAACGGCCTCCGGGATCAGCGCGGCCTCGTACAGCAGCTCATAGCGCTGCAGCACCAATTCCTCGTTCCAGTCGCGGCCGTCCCATCCAAACGTAATGGCCGCGCGCTGCCAGCGTTCGCGCTGCAACGCGGCGGAAGGTGCGGATTTCGCCCAGCTGCGCAAGCGCGGTGCCAGCATTTTGGCGATCATCGCGGGCGCACCGTCGCGGTGATCCTCCCAGGGGAAATAGTCGTACCAGCCGGACCAGTGCGCCTCAAAGCCCTCACCGACCTGATCCTCCCGCGTGAGGCCGAGATAGCTGATGGAGATGCTATGAGCCGCTTCGGCGTCTCCGGTCCGTCCGGGATCGGCAAAGGTGTAAAGCTGCTCCACATAGCCGAGCGGATGTCCGGTCTGCTTTTCGACCCATGCCCGCAAGCCCGATTGCAGCGAGCGGTGGGCAAACTCGAACGGGCCGCTCGGCAAGGCGCCCGCATTCGCGATCGTCATGATCTTTGGTTGGCCGTCGGTCACCGCGACCAGCACGGCGACGAGCTCGGCGGTGATCGCATCCGCTGTGCCGGCCGGTTTGGTCTTTCGCGATGTCGTTGCCAAGTCGATTGATCCGCTACCGCGCTAGCAATAGCCGTAGACGCCGCAGGCGTAGGGCAGGCGGTTCCAGTAGGGGACTTGGGGGCCGCCGTAGTACGGGCCTTGATAATCGTAGTCGAACGCGCGCCCGTAATAGCCTGGCAGCGTCGAGGAACCGGGCAATAGAGGCGTGCCGGCCAGGGGCGGGATGTAGGGGACAACGTTGCTTGACGGCGTGAACAGCAGCTCCGGCTCTTCCACGACCACGATATCGCGGGAGTACGTCGGGGCTGCTATGGTGGTCCGGTATCTGTAATGCGCGCGGGGCAGGCCGGGCGGTAATTGGTGGGCGGCGCGGTAAGCGCGCTTGGTGACTACAGGGGCGTCAGCGGCGGCAGCGGGTCCGATCGCGAAAGCGGCGACCAGCGGCAGTATCCAGCGCAGCATTGTCAGCTCCGAATCCGAAGGGGATGACAGAATGCCACATTATAGCGGAATGAGCGTTAACGAGGTTCGTCATTCCGGGGCGATGCAAAGCATCGAACCCGGAATCTCGAGATTCCCCGGTGCGCAATCGCGCACCTGAGGTCTGGTCCTTTCGGACCATCCCGGAATGACGTGTCTGTTGGTTTGCCGGTATGGGAGCTACGCGCTGAGCGCCTGCTCCAGATCGGCGATCAGGTCTTCCTTATCCTCGATGCCGATCGACAGCCGCACCACGTCCGGGGCCGCGCCCGCCTTGGTCTTCGCGGCGTCGTCGAGCTGGCTGTGGGTGGTCGAGGCCGGGTGGATCACCAGCGAGCGGGTGTCGCCGACATTGGCGAGATGCGAGAACAGCTTCAGGTTCGACACCAGGCTGACGCCGGAATCGTAGCCGCCCTTGAGGCTGAAGGTGAAGACGGCGCCGGCGCCCTTCGGCGCATATTTGCGAGCGAGGCTGTTGTACCTGTCGCTCGGCAGGCCGGCGTAATTCACCGCGGCCACAGCCGGATGGCCCGACAAGAACTCCGCGACCGCTTTCGCATTCTCGCAATGCTTCTGCATGCGCAGCGGCAGCGTCTCGATGCCGGTCAGGATCATGAAGGCGTTGAACGGCGACAGCGCCGGCCCGAGATCGCGCAGGCCCAGCACCCGGCAGGCGATCGCAAAGGCAAAATTGCCAAAGGTCTCCTGGATCTTGATGCCGTGATATTCAGGACGCGGCTCGCTCAGCATCGGATATTTGTTGTCCTTCGACCAGTCGAAGGTGCCGGCGTCGACGATGATGCCGCCGAGCGAATTGCCGTGACCGCCCAGGAATTTCGTCAGCGAATGCACGACGATGTCGGCGCCGTGATCGATCGGGCGGATCAGATAGGGCGTCGCCAGCGTGTTGTCGACGATCAACGGCACGCCGGCCTTGCGGGCGACGGCGGCGATCGCCTCGATATCGGTGATGCTGCCGGAGGGATTGGCGATCGATTCGATGAAGATCGCCTTGGTGCGCGGCGTCACCGCCCGCTCGAAGCTTGCGATATCATCAGGATCGGCCCAGGCCACGTTCCAGCCAAAGCTCTTGAAGGCGTGGGTGAACTGGTTGATCGAGCCGCCATAGAGTTTTCGCGCGGCGATGAGTTCGTCGCCCGGCATCATTAGTTGCTGCAGCACCACGACCTGCGCGGCGTGACCGGAGGCGACCGCGAGCGCCGCGGTGCCGCCTTCCAGCGCCGCGACGCGCTCTTCCAGCACTGCGTTGGTCGGATTGCCGATCCGCGTATAGATGTTGCCGAACGCCTGCAGGCCGAACAGCGAGGCGGCATGGTCGGCGTCGTTGAACACGAACGAAGTGGTCTGGTAGATCGGCGTCGCGCGCGCGCCGGTGGTCGGATCGGGCTGCGCACCGGCATGCACGGCTAGCGTTGAAAATCCCGGGAGACGATCGGTCATTCTGTTTCCTCTGTGACGGCATCATCCAGGGGTGGCCGTGCGGCGCGGATGTGCAACAAGGGGTGGTCTTGTATTCGGGGCGACGGCGGCTGGCGTCCCCCGTTTGGAGGACCATTGCTTCGCTGCCTGCCCGCCGTCAAGGCAGGCTGACAGCCAGTCGGGTGTTCGAAACGGCCATGCTTCGATTGGCCGCGTTCTCGAAACGATTGTTTCGCAATTGCGTCAGGAAGTCTCGGTTTTGTTTTTCGCGGCGCGGTCGGAGGCCGTGGTCTCGCCGCCGCCGACGCTCATGCGATTCAGCGACAACCGCATGCCCTGGGTCGGCATCGGCGCGCGTTTCGAACTCAGCGTCCTCGAATTGACGCCCATCCAGGAAATCTCCGAGGATAGCCTGCCATATTCGATCTTCGGACAGCGGTTCATCACGACCTTGATCCCGGCGGCTTCGCACCTTTCGGCGGCCGTATCGTCGCGCGCACCGAGCTGCATCCAGATCACCTTTGGCAGCGGCGAGAGTTTGAGCGCTTCCTCCACCACCGGCATGATGTGGCTGGAATTGCGAAAGATGTCGATCATGTCGATGGGGCGGCCGATATCGGCGAGCGAGGCCACGAAGGGTTTGTCCATCAGGTTCTTGCCGACATGGCCGGGATTGACCGGGATCATGTCATAGCCGCGCTGCGCCAGATATTTGAACGCGAAATAGCTCGGCCGCACATTGACCGGCGATGCCCCGACCATCGCGATCGATTTCACGCCGTTGAGGATGCCGCGGATGTAATTGTCGGGGTAGGTGTCGTGGTTCATTTTATCCTCTTGCGTCATTGCGAGCGAAGCGAAGCAATCCATCTCGCCGTGTGAAGAAAGAATGGATTGCTTCGTCGCAAGCGCTCCTCGCAATGACGAGAATTACTTATCCTGCCATTTCGGCTCACGTTTTTCGATGAAGGCGCCGATGCCTTCCTCAGCGTCGCGCGCCATCATGTTTTCCGTCATCACCTCGGCTGCGTAGCGATAGGCGTCCGCCAGGCTCATTTCGGCCTGGCGGTAAAACGCTTCCTTGCCGAGCTTCACCGTGTAGGCGGACTTCAGCGCGACTTTCCCGGCCAGCGCGATCGCAGCCTCCCGTTCGGTGCCGGCGGCGACGACGCGGTTGATGAGGCCGATGTCGCGTGCGGTTTCCGCCCCGATCGGCTCGCCGGTGAGCAGCATCTCCATCGCCTGCTTGCGCGGGACGTTGCGCGACAGCGCCACCATCGGTGTCGAGCAGAACAATCCGATATCGACGCCGGGGGTGGCAAAGCCGGCCGCTTCGGAAGCGACCGCCAGGTCGCAGCTTGCCACCAGTTGGCAGCCGGCCGCGGTCGCAATGCCCTGTACCGCGGCGACCACCGGCTTTGGCAGATGCACGACGGCCTGCATCATTGCGGAGCAGGCGTTCATGATTTGCGCGAAATAGGCGCGGCCGCGATCGGCATCGCTGCGGCGCGCGGTGAGCTCCTTCATGTCGTGGCCGGCGGAGAACGCCGGACCGTTGGCCGCGATCACCACGGCGCGCACGCTTCCATCGTCACGGATGTCTCTCAGCGCTTCGTGCAGTTCGGCGATCAAGCCTTCCGACAGGCTGTTGCGCGCTCCCGGGCGGTTCAGCGTCAGTACCTGGATGCTGCCGACGTTCTCCCGCAGGAGGATCGGCGGTTGCGGCATCGAGGCGCGGGCGGTCTGGGCAGACATCGTACGAACTTCCACTGGAAAGGCTTTCGCCTTTGGATTTGCCTTGGGTTTTCCCTTGGGCTTTCATGACAACTTAATGTAACAGGCAGCCTGAAGCGAGGGCAGGGACGGCATGACGATTGCGAAAATGAGCGTGGCTGAGTTGGAGAAGTTCCTCCACGATGAATTTCCTCAGGCTTTCAAAGGTGGTGACATCACGATCGAGAGTGCCGACGGTGAGACCGCCCTGCTGCGCCAGCGCTACAGCGACCAGATGCTGCGGCCCGGCGGCACGGTGTCGGGGCCGACGCTGATGGCGATGGCCGATTTCGCGATGTATGTGGTGCTGTTGTCGGCGATCGGCCCCGTGGGCCTCGCGGTGACCACCAATCTCAACATCAATTTCCTGCGCAAGGGCAAGCCCGGGCAGGACGTGCTGGCCGCCGCGAAACTGATGAAGCTCGGCAAGCGGCTCGCGGTCGGCGAGGTCAACCTGCTGTCAGGGACATCGCCCGACCCCATTGCCCATGTCACGGCGACCTATTTCATTCCAAATACATAGGTTTTTTCACGGTACTATGGCACCATATTTCTAACTATCTGTATTTATTGAGCTATTTTAGTCCTTCGGGCATTGACGGAAGCGGGCCGCTTATCTAGAAAACCGCGCAGTCCGGCGCGTATCGCGCGCCGGTTTCCCCTTTCACGGATTCCTCACATGAAAACCTTTTCGGCAAAACCCGCCGAGGTGAACAAGAAGTGGGTTGTGATCGACGCCAAGGGTCTGGTGGTCGGCCGGCTCGCCACCTTGGTCGCGATGCGCTTGCGCGGCAAACACCTGCCCACCTACACGCCGCATGTCGATTGCGGCGACAACGTCATCATCATCAACGCCGCCCACGTCGTGCTGACCGGTCGCAAGCGCGACCAAAAGGTCTATTACAAGCACACCGGCTTCATCGGCGGCATCAAGGAACGCACCGCGAAGTCGATCCTCGAGGGGCGCTTCCCCGAGCGCGTGGTCGAGAAGGCCATCGAGCGCATGGTCCCGCGCGGGCCGCTTGGCCGTGTGCAGATGGGCAATCTGCGCGTCTATCCCGGCGCCGAGCATCCGCATGAAGCCCAGAATCCCGAGAAGGTCGATATCGCTTCGATGAACCGCAAGAACATGAGGGCCGCATAAGATGTCCGATACCATGCAGTCTCTCGATCAGCTCTCGCAGCTGAAGCCGGCGGCTCCGGACGCGCCGAAATACGTCAAGAAGGTCGACAAGTACGGCCGCGCCTATGCCACCGGCAAGCGCAAGGACGCGGTCGCCCGCGTCTGGATCAAGCCGGGCGCCGGCAAGATCTCCGTCAATACCCGCGACGTCGAAGTCTACTTCGCGCGTCCCGTGCTGCGCATGATGATCCAGCAGCCGCTGGTCGCAGCAGCCCGCAACGGCCAGTATGACGTGATCTGCACCGTCGCTGGCGGTGGCCTTTCAGGCCAGGCGGGCGCCGTGCGTCACGGCATCTCCAAGGCGCTGACCGCTTTCGAGCCGGAGCTCCGCGGCGTGCTGAAGAAGGGCGGCTTCCTGACCCGCGACAGCCGCACCGTCGAGCGCAAGAAGTACGGCAAGGCCAAGGCGCGCAAGTCGTTCCAGTTCTCGAAGCGCTAATTGGTTCGCTAAAATCTTCAGCGATTGCTGGACATATGAAATTGGAAAAGGGCGCCGAGAGGCGCGCGCCGAGAGGCGCCCTTTTTTTCTAAAGCGTTTTCAAGCGAAGTGGGCACCGGTTCGCGTCAAGAAAACGCGTCAAGATCATGAAACTAGAGCCCGGTCAAAACCGGGCTTTAGTCGTTTTAGAGATGAATTAACGCAGTTTTTCGCGAAAACTTTGGTACGCGCGCAAACTCAAATGGAACCCGGCGGGCGCTAGCGTGCGACTTCGCGCCGGCGCGCACGACACTTTTGATCGCGCCAGAGAACGTTGCATCACACGGTAGGGCTGGGGCTCATGTCGTTCGATACGTCAACGCTTTATGTATTCGCCACCATGGTTGCCGGCATGCTCGGCGCCATGCTGATGTTCTTCGGCAGCCAGGAGAAAATTCCTGCGTTGAAGTGGTGGGGCAGTGCCTATCTGCTGGGCGCCGGTTCGATTGCGATCTGGACCGTCGGTGGCGCGAGGCTCGACCCAATGCTTTCCCTGGCGCTGAATGCGGCGGGCTTCGTTGCCTGCGGCATGGTCTGGAACGCCTCGCGGGTCTTCCACGGCCGCAACCCCAATCTTCCCGGCCTGATGCTCGGCGCGGTTGTCTGGGTCGGCACTGTCCTGATGCTGCCGCCCGCGGATTCCGTACTGCGGCTCACTATCGGCGCCGCGATCATCGCGATCTACGCAGGCCTCACGGCGGCCGAGTTGTGGTCGGAGCGCCGCCGCGCGACGCAAAGGAGCTGGCCGGCGATCGTCGTGCCGGTGATGCACGGATGCGTGCTGATGCTGCCGATCCTGCTCGGCGCCTTCCTGCGCCAGCATGATGAGGCGTTTTCCAGCAGCATCTGGGTGACGGTGTTCTCCGTCGAGCTCGTGCTTTATGCGATTGGCACCGTCTTCGTCATCTTCATGCTGGTGTCGGACCGCGCGGTGACCGCGCACAAGACGGCCGCCTCGATGGATCCGTTGACCGGCATGTTCAACCGCCGCGGCTTTGCCGAGGCGAGCGCGCGCGTGATCGAGCGCGAGGCCGGCGCCGGGCGTCCGGTGACGGTGATGATCTTCGACATCGACCATTTCAAGTCGATCAACGACCGCTTCGGTCATCCCGCGGGCGACGAGATACTCAAACTGTTCTCGACGATCGTGATGAACAACCTGCGCCTCAGCGATCTCTCGGGCCGGATCGGCGGTGAGGAATTCGCGGCACTGTTGCCGTGCTCGCTGGAGGAGGGCGTGATTGCCGCCGAGCGCGTTCGCGAATGCTTTGAGGCATCCGGCATCGAGTGTGAGGACGGCGCCGTCGACACTACCGTCAGCATCGGCGTCGCCGGCGGGCCGGCCGGGACCGAGCTTGAAGTGCTGCTCGCGGCGGCCGACACCGCGCTCTATCAAGCCAAGCGCGGCGGCCGCAATCGCGTCGAGGCCGCCGAGGAATTGCCGCTGTCGCTCGAAAACTGGCGGCGCAAGACCGCTGGGAGGGCGCCGGGACGCGAGCGGGCGGTGGCCGCCTGAGCGCCTGACTACGTAATGGCCGGACACGGAAGGCCGGGCGCGACGAATCCACCACGCTAACTTTTCGTTTACCATGCGGGCCATACTCTTCCGGTATGGACTCGACCCGCCGACACAACGCCCAGACTGCCCTGATGTCGCTCGAAGCGCTCGCCGCTTCCGCGCGCGGTGGCTTTGCCTGCATGTTCTCCACCGCTGACGAATACGAGGCCGCCCTGATCGCACAGCGCCGCGCGCAGGGCCGCTACGACCGGCCGCACAGAAGCTGGCCCACGGCCATGCTGGTCGGCTGCACGCTGATGATTGTGGGTACGGTGCTGCTGTTCAACTAGGGCGTGTATTCATAAAACGAGAGATGTCGGCTTTTGGGGCTATTGCGGATGGCCGCCAGCGCTTCCCGTAGCAATCGTTGTTCCGCATCGTCATCGCGAGCGTCGCCGCTGGCGTCCGCTCCTGTGGACAGAGACCCTTCCTCGTTCGCGGGCGTTTCGCCAGCCTCCCCGTTGTATGGATTGGTATCGCCTCGGAGAATGCGGCAGTGCTGGCAATATCGTTCTTGCCGCTATTTTCCGGGGACCTGCTATCCACCGTTCGCGCGCCGCCGTCGTCATTCAAATGAATGACTGACGCAACGGGCGGGCAGGCTGCTCGCAGCAGGCCCGCGGCCAAGCCCTCGGACTCGAAGAGCGCGTCGCGTAGCTGCGTGGCACGGCAAATACCTGCGTTGCCTGGTCGTAACCCTTGATGCTGCGCTCTCCGAGAGACATGAGCGCGATACTGCCCTTTTGCTAATGCCGGCTCACCTGTGCCTGCGCGCATGACATCGGCCAGCGGCGCT
Organism: uncultured Alphaproteobacteria bacterium; assembly: GCA_963786115.1. Taxonomy (GTDB): domain Bacteria; phylum Pseudomonadota; class Alphaproteobacteria; order Rhizobiales; family Xanthobacteraceae; genus Bradyrhizobium. Next base: position 18,681 of record CAWAYC010000044.1, on the reverse strand, counting down.
CATCGACCATTCGCGGAAACAAAATGTCTGCGAGGTGCAAACATCAAAGCTCACGCTGCCGGCAGCAGTTCGCGAGCTAAATTTCTGTCGCGAGCAATTCACTTAAGTGCTTATCGAGCTGACCGATCGCGCCGGGATCGGCACCGAAAAGTGCAAGATGGCCATCGACGGTTTGGATCGGCCGGAACTCGGCATCGGGAATCAGCCGCCACTCGGCCTGGCAATCGGACGGTGGGAAGAACATGTCTGAAGACATCGGCATGACAAAGGTCTTGGCTTTGATGCGGCCCAACGCGGCCCGCAAGTCGCCGCCGGTGTGGCGGCTCACGTCGCCGCGCTGCCATTTCCATGCCATGCACAGCAAATCGTTGGGATCCATGACGCTGAAATAGCCGTACATGAAGTTTATGATGAAATCGTCCATCGACGAAAAGCCCAACGCCTTGTGCCGGTCTTGCTGGAAGAATTCCGTGCTCCAACCCATCACGGCCCACATTTTGGCGTGGCGCAGCAGGCCTTCCCTCACGTCGGCCGACGAGGCGTAAAAGCCCTTGTTGAAGCCCGGGTCGGACGTGATCGCCTCGACCAGCGTTTGCGTGAAAAGAGAATCGTGGATGGTGTTCCTGGCGGTCCCGGCGATAGGCGCGGCACGCTTCACCATGTCGGGGTAGCGTACCGCCCATTCGTAGGTCTGTTGCGCGCCCATGGAGCCGCCCACAACGAGCGCGAGACGTTTCAAGTCGAACTTTTCCGTGAGAAGCTTGTGTTGCGCGCGCACATCATCTCCGATGCTCACACGGGGAAAATTTCCCATCCCGGCTGGCGCCGGCGTATTGTGCGGCGAGGTGGAAAGACCACTGCCAATCTGATTGACGACAACGATGAAATACTTGTCGGGATCGAGGGCGCGGCCCTGACCGATATACACCTGCTCCATGATTTTGCTTGTGCCGGAGTACCAGGTGGGGATGAGAATGGCGTTATCTTTCGCAGCATTGAGCTTGCCGAAAGTTGCGTAGGCGAGTTTGCAGCCACGAATCGTGCCGCCTTCTTCCAGATCGAGATTGCCGATGTCGTGAAGCTCGTAGGGACCGTGCACGTCCTGCGAGTAGTAGCTGTTCTCGATCATTATTTCCTCCCGACAGTGTTTGCGGGGCGGCAAGGCTGATGCCTTCCCGCCCTGTTTCTGTTGTCCAAGTCTGGTTACGCCAATTCAAATCCCTCGTAGCCCTTGGCCGCGACCTCGTCGCACTTCTTCCTGTAGCCGCCGACGCCTTCCGGCCCGAGATACGGCAAGAAGGCGCGCGGCTTGCCGGGGATGTTGGCGCTCATGTACCAGGAGTTAGCGCTGGTCATCAGCGTCGCGTTGACGATTTCGTTGACATGGGCGCCCCATTGATCCTGCGCCGCAGGCGTCGCCTCGATGGTGGTCTTGCCGGTCTTGCGCATGGTTTCAATGCAGTCGGTGATCCACTCCACATGCTGCTCAATCGACACCGGCATATTCGACAGCACCGAGGGGCTTTGCGGGCCGGTGATGGTGAACAAGTTGGGAAAGCCGGCGACCGAGACGCCAAGATAGGTGTGCGGGCCGTCACGCCACTCCTGATCCAGGGTGCGGCCGCCGCGGCCTTTCAGGTTCAACGCCTTCAGCGGGCCGGTCATGGCGTCGAAACCGGTGGCGAAAACGATGATGTCGAGAGGATATTCCTTGCCACCTGCGCGGATGCCCGTTTCGGTGATTTCTTCGATCCCGCCGTCGGTTTTCGCATCGACCAGCAGCACGTTGTCCTTGTTGAAGGTCTCGTAGTAGTTGGTGTCCAGCGGCTGGCGCTTGGTGCCGTAGGCGTAGCCCTTGGGTATCAGCTTTTCGGCGACGACCGGGTCTTTCACAGTCTTGCGTATCTTGCTCTTGAGGTAGTCGGCGCAGATGTCATTGGCCTCCTGCGAGAAGAACATGTCCTGATAGTTGGCCAGCCAAAAGGCGAACCCGCCGGCGTCCCACATCCTGTCGAACTCACGCTCCCGCTCCTCGGGTGTTGCCTCCAGCACCGACTTCGGAATGAAGTAATGCTCCTGGCCGAAGAACGATTCCCTGATACGCTTGGCGATGCCGTCGTAGTCCGCCTTTCGCGCCCTGGCCAATTCGGGGTCCACCTTGCCGTTGCGCGCCGGCACGCAGTAGTTGGCGGTGCGCTGGAATACGACGAGCTGTTTGGCCTGCTGCGCAATTTCGGGAATCGCCTGCACCGCCGTGGCGCCGGTGCCGACCACGCCCACGCGCTTGTTGGTGAAGTCAATGCCGATGTGAGGGTAGCGGCTGGTGTGGCACCACTTGCCCTTGAATTTCTCCAGGCCCTTGAACTGAGGCATGTTCGTGGTCGACAAAGTGCCTACGGCCGGGATGAGATAGCGCGCCGTAACCTCTTCCCCTGTGTCGGTACGCACCCTCCAGAGGTTGGTTCTCTCGTCGAATTCGGCGCCGGTCACGCTCGTATTGAATTGAATGTCGCGTTTCAGGTCGTGGCGTTTGGCAACATGCTCCAGGTAATTGAGGATTTCGGGCTGCTCGGGATAGCGTTCGGACCATTCCCACTCTTGCAGGAGCTGCTTGTCCCAGGTGAAGCAATAAATGTAGGCGTCAGAATCGCAGCGCGCTCCGGGGTAGCGGTTCCAGTACCAGGTGCCGCCCACGGTCCCGCCGGTTTCATAAACTCGCACCTTCAATCCCAATTTGTCGCGTAGTGATTTCAGCATGTGCAGGCCGGAAAAGCCTGCACCGATGACGACAGCGTCAACGTGTTGAGTTGCAGTGGCCATTTCTCTCTCCAGTATTGTTATTTGAACGGACGACAGAGAAGATCGGTCCTTCATGGACGGAAGAAACCTGCAGCCATGACGCACGAGCACGGCCTGGACGCCACGTCGCAAAGCCGCGACCGGCGGCATTTGCATCAGGATGACACCAAAAATTCCGGGCGAGGGGTGGATCTAGTTTAGTGTTGGCAGGGCCCGCCGGCGCCAGGCTGTGGAGGCCGCGACAACGCCTGGCCGGTCCGAACCTTGCTTTGCATGTCGTACCTCCCGCTTTGGTTTTTCGAGGATGGCCGATCTTCCTACCGAACAAGAGTTCATGCAAGACACCCGCGCGTCTAGATCAACTGAAGGCAGTGCGCTTGCGAAGGGATTGACTGAGATGAAGCATGACGTGGCTTGATACCGACGGTGGTCTGTTGTGACAGTAAGGCTGTCCAATGTTTTGCGGTGCACTTGCTTCGTGATGGCGGAGTTGGCGAGACGCATCCGTGTCCGTTTTGCGGTTGCAGTACTTTCGGCGGCCTGTGCGTTTCACGCCGTTGTGCATGCGGCGTCGCCGGTGCCCGACAGAGTGTCTCTCAGCGAGTCGACGATGACGTGGAGCACCGTCAAGTATGCGACCAATGCGGAGAACGGATTCGTCAGCGGGTCGCTCGACAAGAAGAGCATCGTCGATCGCACTTTCAGGGCCCACGTGCTCGAGAATCGCTATCTGAAGGTAACGCTCGTGCCGGGATTTGGCGGGCGCATTCTTTCCATCATTTACAAGCCGACGGGCCACGAACAACTTTATCGCACGGAAGTAGGCGTGCCTTACGGGATCAAGGGCGGCATTTTCTATTACGACTGGCTGATGGTGTATGGCGGCATCTTCCCCACGTTCCCGGATGCCGAGCACGGCAAGACGTGGCTGAAGCCGTGGGATTTCAAGGTGGTGAGGGAAAGTGCCGGCGAAGTGACGGTAGCGATGTCGCTGAAAGACGATTTCGCATATAGCGCGGCGCCGGAGAGGTTCAGGTCGGGCTCGACGGACATCGAAGCGACTTACTATGTCACGTTGAAAGCCGATCGCGCCGCGCTCGATGCGCGGATGGTGCTGAAAAATCCGCACGACAGGACAATCACATACGAGTACTGGACGTGCACGACGCTCGCGCCGGGATCGGACCCGAAAAATCCCAAAACGACCGGTAACGCCGAAATCATCGCGCCGATCCAGGCCTACAGCACGCCCCATTGGTCGGCCAGCCTGGCCGAAGGCGACAAGAGCTTGGGTGCGGGCAGGAGCCGTTTCGAAAAACTGCGCTACTTCAGGAACTGGCCGACCATGGGCATCGCGTACGCGGCGCCCGATATGCAGGGCGGAAATTTCTGGGGCGTGATCAACCACGACAACGAAGAGGGGATCATCCGCATCGCCGACAATACGGTCACGCCGGGTTTAAAAATGTGGACGTGGGGATTTCCGTCGTTTACGAACGAAACCGACGCACGCAAAGACCCGAGCGAACAGCGACCTTACATCGAACTGTGGGCGGGGGTGTCGGATCAGTTTTTCCACAGCGCGAATTTTCCCGCGTTGGGCGAGGTGTCGATTCCGGAAACCTACAGCCCGACCGTCGGCCTGAGCAACGTGACGCATGCGAACGAGAACATCCTGATCAATTTCTCGGCCGGGGCGTCCGGCGTGAATCTTGAGTTCTTCAGTATCGAACCGGCCACGCCGTTGCGCGTAACGTTGAAACGCGGCGACACGGTATTGTTCGACGACGCCGTGACAGCCGACCCGAAAAACGGAAATCGCATTTTCGCGCCGATTCCTGCCGGCGGCAGCGGCGAGCAGGTGCAGCTGACGATCAGGACCACGGAAGGCAAGGAGCTGATAGTGGCCGAGACAAAAATAAAATAGATCCCTGCCGCCGCAGATAATGGGTCGATGGCCCTGACGCGATGATTCCTGCGTTGGTATTTCTCGGGCGTCACGCATGGGATGCGCACCTGGAATTCCTTCGACTGGGCCGCGATGGAGCGGCTCCATACGAAGGGATTAATCTCCGACCCAGCCGGCAAAGCGAAATCCGTCGTATTCACTGACGAAGGCCTGCGCCAGTCCGAAGCATTTTTCCGAGAGCTGTTTGCAGTTGGACACGAAGCTTAAAGCACGTTACTCCTAACTCCAGCCGGAGCTGCTGCGCCCGCTCCACCACCGGCAACACAGCCGCTGCTCCTCCATTCAATGAAATGAACTCGCGCCGCGTCATTCGATTATCTCGTCCCGACAGAAGGAGCCGTCATTCACTCTGTTGCTCGTCCAGAGCGGCAGCGTACCAAAGGCTATTGAGTTCTTCCTCGACCCCCCAGCCGACGTTCCTCCCGCGTGATCTAAGGTTGTCGAGACGCTCGAGGTAGATGGTGCGCTTGGGAGGAGGTAGGCTTGATACGAATTCGAGTGACCGTCCATACATGCGGATCAGAGCAGCAAAGTAGCTTTCATCTTCCATGCTGCAGGACTCTAGAAAGCCGAACGCCTCCTCACAATAAAATATCGACAGTTCCGCCATCCCCTCCGGGCGCCCAATCGCTTTCCTATAGTCCGCAATCGCCTTCTTTGCTTTTGAAACCGATACGGGTTGGTTTTTCATTATGTCCGGGCATATCCAGTTTGAAATACAGGCCTTGAAGGGCTGGAGTTGATCATGACCCAATCCCAAGCGTGCGTGCAAGAATGCCTGGTTGTCTTTGCTCGCAGTGTAGAGGTGCTGCACCAGTCCCCGAAGGCCCGCGCGATCGAAGTCTAGGAGAGCGGTCCTAACGTCGCTCCAAGTTGGGGAGGCATTCTTGCTACGGACCACGGCCACGAGCCTTTCAATGGTTGTATTAAGAGCGAGCTTCTCGGCTGGCCCACGATACACGACTTCCGCAACGGAACAGATTGGTCGGATCGACGATTCCGGCCGGCAAACCCCTTCAATTTGGTCCAGCGCCGCTTGGCTGCGTCGGCGGCAGGGGCAAATCCTCGCGCGGCAGGCCAGAGGCCAAGCGGGACACTTGACGTCAACCGAGATATCCCAAGCGAACCGTCCAACGATCGCCATGAACGCCGGCGAGTTTGGGCGGGCGAACCAATTGGATCACCATGTCCTCTAGCTCCAACGCCAGCATCGCCAGGAAAGCTCGCACCAAGGCCGAGGCGGACTTCGCCACTTGGCTCATGATGGCCAAGCTCGGTGGTTTCGATGATCTTCCGTCAAACGCGCGAAGCTTTCTGACTAACTATCGAACCCGACTTGAGACGATGAGCGAGGCCGAATCCACGGCCCTGGCCGTTCGCGAGGTCTACGTCGCTTATTACAGCGAGATGGGAGGCGTTGGCGCGGCGCCGGAACGAAAGGCTCGCACACCAACGACAGAGGGCAAGGTCGTGCGGTTCCAGAGACAGCCTAAATCTCAGCCCCGTCCATCGGCTACGCGCCATTCGACGAGGCCAATGATCCGAAAATCCTTCTCGGTACTGTTGATTTTCACGAGCATGGTGGCTCTGATTGTCGCATATAGATTTCTGACGCAGTAACACTGCCCGCGGATTGCTGCTCACAGACCCGCGCTATATTTCCGCCAAAGCGTAAGAAGCTTTTCCGCACAGGGCCAAGCGACGAAATGTCTTGAATGGGCCCGACTAGCGGACTTTCTCAGTGATCGCCGGCACTTCGCAAAGCCGCCGTGAGCACCTGCAACAAACGCCCACCACCGCCAACGACAAAAGAAAACCCGACATGCCGGTCGGGAAGGGGGCCGGTGGCTTATCCAGTCGCACCTTACGGGCATTTCAAACTCGTCAGCTTGTGTCGGCCTGAGTACGACGTGCCATGGGTGAAAGCGTGAAGCCCTGTCCGAGAGTCCCACCATTGCCTGACGGGTCAAAGCCAAGACGCACAGCCCCGCAGAAGCCAAACTGCGTTAATCGATGAGGCGCGTGCGATGGTCGTAGGGGCACTGCGTTTTATAGGCACGATCGCCAAGCAACGCATTACAGATCGATAATCGTCCTTGCGGGGATTGCTTCCGGTGACTTGGGCACATTCCCCAGGATCACGAGACGCTGCAGCCAGGTCAGTTCGCGCTCAGGCGTCTTTGGAATTTCGACATAGTCGATCACAAGTTGGTCGTTTTCCTTCTCGATCCGGAAGTAATTCAGGCGATACGAAGGATGGTAGACCGCGGGCAACAAGCCAAAGCGCACGGGAACACGGGACAATAGCTTCAGCCATGTACCGGTATTGATGACAACTTGACCGGCGGGACCCAGTCGCCGCAGGAACGCCGAATGCGTGTGTCCGAAGATGAACACCGCTACCTTGTCATCCGCCTGGAAAACCTCCTGAGCCCCTTTCAGGTAGGGCGCCTCCGAATCGAGGTTCGGGGTCACTCCGTGGCTCGTCTGTCGACGAAAGCGATGCAACGTTCGCATGAGGTCACGTTCGACGACCAGCGCGGGGATACCGAACAAAATCAAGAATAGGGAATTGATCGTGATCACGACCTGAAGGACGTTGTCGATGATTCCCAGCCTGCTCATCAGCGGGTTGTGAAATATTATATTGTAATCAAAGATGCCCGCGACCCGAAGGATTTCCCCGAGAATCGCTATCACCGTGACGCCGGCCAGCAGCAGGAAGGGCAGCAGCACCCAGCGTAGCGCCATACTCATCTCGCGGTAGAAGTAGTTCGACAGCATCCAGTCGGGGATCTGCATTGTGCCCACGGAGCGGATGTCCTTGAGCCAGTCGCCCCGGCCGAAGTCCGAATACCGGCTGGCTCCGCTGACGAAGGTTTCCGTGATGAAGTAGCCCACCGGGAGAGCGTGAGCGTTGCCATATTCGGGGAAGCTGTTGAACGGATCGCGCTGCTGTCCGTGTTCGATCCAAATCCTCTTGCCGCCCACCGGGCGGATCAGGACCAGGCTCGGGTCCAGATGGATGTTGTATGCCTGCAGTTTCTCCACAAAGGCCGGATCGCAAGCGAGATCATAATCGTGATTCCCGACCATCATGGTCACCTTGATACGCGCGCCGGTGGCCCTCAGTTGATCGAAAATCGCCTGGTGCGCCTCTATGATGTGCGCAAGCCTTTCGACCCCGCGCACAAGCGTGAGCTCCCAGAAGCCAAACGTGTCGCCCACGATCAGAAGCTCGGTGTCGGGGTCTTCCTTTTCCAACTCCTTCAGGAATTCGATGAACTCGGCGGCGTAATCGCAATGCTGCAATTGACCGTCGCCACCCATGTGCAGGTCACTGACAAAGTAATACTTCTGTGCCAAAGTATGATCTCCCTGCGAGACCGGTCGAAGATATCCGACTGCCGGTCATACGCGTGCGCAGGATATCGCCCCGGCCGGCTTGATGTAAGCATCAACCATGAACCTCACTCGGCCCGTCGCGTTCTGGATTATGGTATTGGCGGCGGTCGTCGTCGCCGTCGTTCTGTTGCGCGAAGTCCTGCTGCCTTTCGTCGGCGGCATGCTACTGGCGTATCTACTTGATCCTCTGGCCACCCGGCTGGAACGGCTCGGAATGAACCGCCTCATTGCGACGCTAACCATCGTCGGGTTGCTCGTTGTCGGCGTGACCGCGCTTGTCATTCTGACCGCCCCGGTCGTTGTCGGTGAGCTTGCCTATTTCATCGATAATTTTCCGCGCTACATCAAAAGGGTGCAGGGGATCGCGACCGATCCAGATCGGCCGTGGTTGAGCAAGCTTGTCGGAGAAGGCCTGGCCTATGCCGGGCAGTCGGTCGGGGACCTAACAACATTGGCGACCGCCTGGCTCAGCGATTTTCTGCGTTCGGTCTGGACCGGGGGCCGGGCGCTGATCTCGGTCTTCTCGCTCCTGGTGGTGACCCCGATCGTTGCCTGCTATCTCACCTATGATTGGAAGAAGATGGTGGCTGTTATCGATCACTGGATACCGCCGGTGCAGCGCGATACGGTCCGGGCTCTCGCTCGCGAGATCGACGACACGCTCAGCGGCTTTTTGATCGGTCAGGGCACGCTGTGCCTGATCCTCGCGGTATTTTACGCGGCAGCGCTGTCCTTGCTCGGGCTCAAGCACGGGCTCCTGATTGGCATTGCGGCAGGCCTGATAAGCTTCGTGCCGTATCTCGGCTCGCTGAGCGGGCTCGTTATATCGACGTGCGTTGCGATTGCACAGTTCTGGCCGCATTGGGCCGTCATCTGGATCGTTCCGGCGATCTTCTTCGTCGGCCAGACGCTGTCAGACTATTTGCTGTCGCCCTATTTCGTCGGCCGGCGCGTCAACCTGAACCCGGTCTGGATAATGTTTGCGCTGTTCGCCTTCGGCTACCTGTTCGGGTTCGTCGGCCTATTGATTGCCGTGCCGCTTGCGTCCGCCATCGGCGTGGTGACGCGCTTCGCGTTACAACGATATTACGAAAGCTCCCTTTATGCGGCCGTCCCGAGGGCAACTGTGACAGATGCGGTTGGATTGACGTCTTCCGACAAGAAGAGGCACTGATTGCCGCCACGACATCAGCGGGCTGCGAGCCCGGTGAGCTTGTCGCAATGCATCAATTTGCGGCCTGGAGGGTCTGCAAGGGATCGCTAGCGTCGATTTGACCGTCTGCCGATCACTTCCGGTCTTCCCCGATCAGCGGACGTTCTCAGTGACCGCCGGCACCTCTCGAAGGTGCCATCGAAGACACGGGGACAAGTCCTGATGAAATCTCAGACATCAACGCCGATCCGGGGCATCCTCGGCGGCTACTAGCACGACAAGATGCGCACGCGAGGGGGCAGGGTCAAACCGATCGGCGAAATATTGCGTTTCGTTGGCCACCAGTCCTTCGCGGAACTCCATGATGCTCACCGCGTAGGATGGTATGCCGTCATAGGTAAGTACGAATTCAGTGACCCACAGATCGCCGCTGCCGATAATTCGCCGGACCGTAAAGCGCTTCTTGTTTGGCTGGACGAAGCGGCTCTCTTGAATGTTGTGGCGGCCGCGGATCCGCTCGCGCGATTGCGGATAATCAAGCACAGCATCCTCGCGGTAGATTTCGTGTTCGACCTTGAAATCGCTCGCGTCCGAAGCATCCCAATGGCGCTCCAGCGCCGCCCGCACGGTTCGATCATCCATCTCAATCTCCCTCTGACGGCTACCAATCCTCGTAGAGCCACTCCCTTGGGATTCGAGGCCGCGCTCTCGCGTGCGGCGACTGAAGCGTCCGCTCGGGCTTGCGCAAGGTCGGAGCCGGCTGCGTCGGAGGCGGTGACGTCCTGGGCAGGGTCTGCTCGAAAACCTTCGCGAGCACACGTTTTGTCTCTTCCTGGTTCGCCTTGAGCTCCTCGATAGCTTTTGAATTGTCGCTGGCTAGTTGTTGCTGAATTGCCTTGAGCTGTTCGATGTTTCGCTCCAGATTCGCGAGATCTCGCGCCATCGTTTGCAGCAACCGTGTCTGATCGGGAAGCGCTGCGGTAGCTGTCGGCGCGGCGTCTTGCGGTGCGGTCTGAGCCGAGGGCGTTGCTTGCGCTGGTGTTGCCTCCGCCGCGGCCACTTGAACGGTAGATGGAGCGGGCTGCGCGGGAAACGACGGATTTTCCGGCGGCAATGATGGAGTTGAAACGAGCTGCGGCGCCCAACGGGCGACAACCAGCTTGGCCCCGCCGCCATAGGACGACTGCAAAACCAGGGCAGCGACAACGATGCACGCAGCCAGCGTCAAGCCGACGAGGGCCCGGAGTGCCGGACGTCCGGCCGAAGGTGGGCGCGCGGTATCGCGCTCCATTTTTGCAAGCTGTTCAGTCACACGCGCGAGCTGTTCATCTGCGCGCGCGATCTGTTCGTGGGCGTGCGCGAGTTGTTCATCGGCGCGCGCGATTAGGGCATTATGGGGTTCATCTGCTTTCGGAGTGGGCGTGGAGTTCACTGGCGTTTCCCTTTTCCGTCCAATGTCATCCGAAGGAGGCGGTCGACTATTCGTCAGGTCAGCGAGCCGCCAACACTCGTGCAGTCTTGTCCAAAGAATGGCCGTATGATGGAGAGAATGGCCTTACGAAGAATATGGGATCACATGGCGATAGGTTCTGGAATCCGGCGGGTCACTGCTGGCGGCGCAGCCGAACGGTGCGGCGGCTCTTCTCTTCGGTTCCATTTAGTCGGCAGGAGGCGCACGCAATCCATGCGGCCCAAGTCAGGTCGCGTATGGGCGCGCTACGATTTAGTTGGGACGTGTACTCATTAACCTAGTGGGGGTGACGCATCGACGTTGAAGGCCGCTTTGCTCCTAAAGCGACGCGGTTGCTGCGCAGCAGCGAAATGACGCGATGGGCAAATGGCGGACAATCCATTTCATGAAAAGCAACGCGGCGAGCGGCTTTGTAAGACCGCTCGCCAGCCAACTTGATGCCACCACGGCAACGTGGTGTCGCCTATGAACAGACCGTCCGCGGGCCTAGCCGCCACCAGCCTTGACTCGTGGCGGGTTCTTCATATCCAGCAACGGTACGGGGTTATCCGGGCGTTGAAGGTCAGGCCGCCAGTCGGTTGAGGCGCCTCCGGGGACCCGCTTGATGCTGGGATAGTCAAAGATCGACTTGTTGAACTCCATCACAGTCGGGTAAATCAGCGCCAAAACCCAGCCGTTGTCTTGCCCGGCGTACTTGCCCGGCGACTGCGTGGGCATGCGAGACGACACTGCGCCGTTGAACGCCATGTCGTATTTCTCGAAGGGGTCCATGGTGAGATTGTAGATGGAGCCGATCCCGCCAAGGTTCTGCTCTGGGCCGAGCCACGTGTCCTTGGCGGTCCAAAGGTACTTCCAAGCAATGCTGACATCAGGGTTACTCGGATCACCGGCGACATCAGCCCGTGCTCCCATAAAGTTCTCGCCATCGATGTAGATCCACGATCTCCGCGCCGAGTGCTTCGCGTTCCCGAGGATATAGTCGCTGTTATCGATGCTGTCGAAGTAAATTGGCTTGCCGTTGTTGTCGACCCACCCGCCCTGCGGCGGAGGGGTCAGCCCGACCATCTTGGCAAGCGTTGCCCAGCAGTCGATGTGCGACATCATTTCATGGTAGTTCGCCCCGGCTGGGATGTGCTGAGGCCACCACATCAAGCCGGGCACGCGCCAACCACCTTCAAACGCTGAACCCTTCTCGCCGCGGAAAGGCGAGGTGCCCGCGTCAGGGTAAGCGTCCTGCCATGCACCGTTATCCGCCGTCAGGACGACGATTGTGTTGGGCGCCTCTGCGCGGATCGTATCCATGATACGGCCAACGTCGTCGTCGAGTTCGAGCAGCGAATCTGAGTAGTCGCCGAGATGCGACTTGCCAGCGAACTTCGCTGAGGCGTTGGTCGGGTTGTGCATCTTCATGAAGTTGACGTCCATGAAGAACGGCTTGGAATCTTTGGCGTGCTTCTTGATGTAGTCGACCGCGTAGTCGGTTTGGCGAACGTCGAACTCGGCAAGGCGGTCATAGGTGATGTACTCGCCGCGCTTCGCTGGCTGACCAGCCACGCCCTCCCATTCGTACATGTTCACAACCTCGAAGTATTCCTTCGAGAACTGAGGATTGTATGAAGGAAACCACGGGTGGAACCATTTTGAGGTGTCAGCATAGGTGTAGACGCCCGGATAATAGGCGGCAAAAGCCTTCATCTCATCGAAGCCGTGCTCGATCGGATAGGATGAGGGCTTGTCACCGAGATGCCATTTGCCGGAAAAGTAAGTCGAATAGCCGCCCTTCTGAAAGAACTCCGCGATGGTCGGCGTTTCTTTTTTCAGCGCGTTCTCATCGCCCGGAGCGACCACGATTGAAAGGGCCGAGCGGATCGGGACGCGCCCGGTTATGAATGAGGAGCGACCCGCCGTACAGCTAGCTTGACCGTACCAGTTCGTGAACACCGCGCCTTCCTTGGCGATCCGGTCGATGTTCGGTGTCGGGTGGCCGAGGGCCGCGCCGCCACCCGAATAGGCACCAAAATCGTTCCAGCCCGTGTCGTCGGTCATGAGCATGACGACGTTCGGCTTTTGCTGCGCCATGGCCGGCTCGGACGCGAAAACCAGCGAACCCAGCACTGCCAATGCTAACAGGGAAATCTCCCTGCGGTGGTATAGGCGATCCATACCTATGTTCATGGTTTTTGCCTCCATTTGAACTACGCATGGTCCAACGGTTAATCCTCACGCCGGATTGGCTCGGACGCCATTGCCCTTTGGGGCAACATGACGCGGTCCGCACAACTTTGACGATCGTTGGCTCGTGACCGCTTGGGGTCACTTTTGACCGAGTCTGTGGGCTTTGCCTGCCATTTGATGTCCGCTTTGCCCCAAAAGGAACCCATGCCGGGGCCCGGCCAGGAGCGTTGTGTTTGGCCGGACGCCTGTGATTAAAACCCCCAAACTGGGAGCTTCCAGTCAAGCGCTATGACCTCGCCGACTATGAATGGGCCGCGATCAAGCCGAAGCTGGCCAACAAGCCGCGAGCAAGGGGTGTTAGCTCTCACGAAGGAGATAACAATGAGCGATTCGAATTCGGTGATTATCCGCAAGACCTACGATGACTTTGCAAAGGGAAACATCCCTTCGGTATTTGCAGTCTTCGACGCGGGCATCACGTGGCACGTTCCCGGTCATAGCCCGCTATCAGGCGACTATGCCGGCCACAATCAGATCGGAGGCTTCTTTCAACGCACGATGGAGCTTTCCGGAGGCGCGTTTAGCATTGATGTGCACAACGTGCTGGCTGAAGGTGATCTCGTTGTCGCCTTGGTCACTGTGAATGCAGAACGAAACGGGCTTGCCGCGTCGTTTCCGGAGGTTCACGTCTGGCGGATGAAAAACGGAAAGGCGACCGACTTTCGCGAATATCAAGGCGACGAGCTCCGGGAGGACGGGTTCTGGTCCTGAGACGCTGGCAACTCCATTCAGACCAGACGTCCGTTTAGTGTGTCATTCGCGTCGATTTGACCGTCCGCCGATCACTTCCGGTCTTCCCCGATCAGCGGACTTTCTCAGTGATCGTCGCCACGTCTCAAAGGCGCTAACAGGCACATTAGCGAAATGAAATGGCCGCCAGGTTAGGCGGGCCTCGGAACCCTGCGCCCACGAACGCAAAGGGTTTGCAGTGTCTCAGGTTTGAATCGAGAGGTCTTGACGGCCTGTCGCCGCGCGACCAACTCCATGCTATGCTTAGTGCAAAGCAGCATTGGAGCTTGCACCAATGAGCGCCAACGTTACCTTCGACGCCTATATTCTCTTCACATTGCTGGCGGTCGCTTCGATCGGATCGATTTATTTTTCCGGTCGAATTGCTGAGCGTCGAGGACGGCGCTTCAAAATATGGGCGTGGATTGCCGTGATGATCGGGCCGCTCGCGCTTCCATTGATATTCTTGTTTCCGAACTTGCACGGCGAGAACGGCGACCATGCTTAGGGACGCGCCAGGATCAGATCAAATCGGGCCACAGGGGATAGAACAGGCCAACGGTGCTGTCCGAAAAGAAGCCGTCAACCGAGGCGGGACTTGCTTGTTCACACGCGCTATACGGGGGGACTTTCGATGCGTTACGATGGACGTGTTGGAACAATAACGGGAAGCATCGTTTATAAGTAATGCCGCCGCGGCCGGTTGCCCCTTGCCGTGCCGCGCCGCAAGAAGCCCGAGGAAAACGCACATGGCCGGTCACGCCGCCGCGCCCGGCGATCTCGAAACCCGGACGATGAGCAAGGTCACCTGGCGGTTGGTGCCCTTTCTCATGCTCTGCTACTTCATTGCCTATCTGGACCGGGTAAATGTCGGCTTTGGCGGCGCGACCATGCGCACCGATCTCGATCTTTCGGCAACGGCGTTTGGCGGCGCCGCCGGCATCTTCTTTATCGCGTATTTCTTCTTCGAGGTGCCGAGCAATCTTGCGCTCAACGCCTTCGGCGCGCGGCGCTGGATCGCGCGCATCATGTTCACCTGGGGCATCATTTCCGGCCTGCAGGCCTTCATCACCGGGGAGTGGAGCTTTTACGGCATCCGTTTGCTGCTCGGCGTCGCCGAAGCCGGCTTCTTCCCGGGGATCATCTTCTATCTGACGCTCTGGTTTCCGACCGCCTATCGCGCCCGCATCGTCGGCTGGTTCATGTTCGCGATACCGATCTCGACCGTTATCGGGGCGCCGATCTCCGGCCTGACGCTCGGCCTTGAAGGCGTCGGTGGGCTGCACGGTTGGCAGTGGATGTTCATTCTCGAAGCCATCCCGGCCCTGCTGATGACATTCTTCGTGCTCTATTATCTGACGGATCGGCCGATGGAGGCGGGCTGGCTCGCGCCGCAGGAGCGCGAATGGCTGCAGGGCAGGCTCGATCGCGAGCGCACCGAACGCGAGCGCATCCTGGAGCTGTCCTGGTTTCGTTCGATGCTGGATTGGCGCGTCTTCGCGCTCGGCCTCGTCTATATGGGCTGCAATATTCCACAATACGGCCTGAGCTTCTTCCTGCCGCAAATCGTCAAGGCGTTCGGCGTGTCGAACCTGACCGCCGGTTTCATTACGGCGGTGCCGTACCTCGTGGGTGCGGTGGGCATGATCGTATGGGGGACGCATTCGGATCGCACCGGCGAGCGCAAATGGCACGCGGTCATCGCCTTCCTCTTTATCATCGTCGGCCTCGGCCTCGCTTCCGTGGTCAATGATCCCACGCTCAAGATGCTCTGTCTCTGCATCGCAGGTTTTGGTTTCTTTGCGGTGCTGCCGGTGTTCTGGACCTTCCCGACCGCATTCCTGAGCGGCGCGGGAGCCGCAGCCGGCATCGCCGCCGTGAACTCGATCGGCAATCTCGGCGGCTATTTCGGCCCGCAGGTGTTCGGCCTGCTGCGGGACTATACCGGCAGCGATTTCGCCGGTTTGCTCTTCCTCGCCGGCTGCGCCTTCGTCGGAATGGTGATCGTGTTCTTGCTTGGCTACAATCCGGCGATCAGCCGGAATCTTGCGGCAGGTTCGGCGGATATTTCGGCAGCTCGGCCGCAGGCGTCCACCCTCACACCGTAAATCAAGAGTTTTGCAGAGGCGACGCGGCTTTTTCTTTTTTGCCGGCTGGGTTAGAGACGGACGTCGCAAGGAGAGGTTCGAAATTCCATGATCACCGAAATCGCACAAATCGACGTCAAGCCCGGTACCGAAAAGGATTTTGAAGCAGCAGTAGCAAAAGCGCGTCCGCTGTTCCTGCGCGCCAAGGGCGGCAGGGGCTTTGAACTGCACAAGTCGATCGAAAAGCCGCAGCGTTACCGGTTGATGGTGAAGTGGGAGACTCTGGAAAACCACACGGTCGACTTCCGCGGTTCGGAGGATTTCGGCGCCTGGCGCGGCCTCGTCGGACAGTATTTTGCGGCCCCGCCGGAGGTCGAGCATACCGAAACGGTCATGACCACGGCGGGGTAGGGCGCGACCTGGGGCGTGGACTCATTAGCGCGCAGCCGAATGCGGATTGATGAACGCCAGATAGTTGGCTGAGAGTTTGTCGTTTTGGGTCGCGACACGCCGACACTGCTTGATCTTGTCGAACAACCGTTCGACGAGATTTCGCGCACGATACAGATGCGGGCTGGAGCAGATCGGTCTTTGCGATTCCGGTTCGGCGGAATGTTCGCCCATGCTCCTTGCTGGCGCAAGCTCCCTGATCCAGTCCGCGTCGTATCCTCGATCCGCGAGTAACATCGTTTGTGGGAGCAAGGCGCTGAGGAGAACCGAATACAACCGCGATTGTCGTGTGCTTCACCGGGCGTGAGCGCGAGATGGACCGGCAGGCCATCGCTGTTCATCGCCGAGCGAAGCTTGCTCGTCAGGCCCCCTCGTGAGCGACCCATATCCTGGTGACCGCTGTCCGCGATGCAAGCCCCGTGTGGATGCACGCGCACGACGGAGATATCGATCATCTGCACCGCCGCATCATGGCCTGCGCTTCATGATCTGGTCCCAGACGCCAGCCCGCCGCCAACGAACGAAGCGATTGTAACAAGTGCTGCGGGGACCATATGTCTCTGGCAGATCGCGCCATGGCGCTCCTGAACGCAGAATACAAAAGATGCCATTGAGCACGCGACGGTCATTTACACCCCAACACCGCGCGGCTTGTTCGGCAGCATCGGCTTGATGGCAGTCCATTCAAAGTCGCTGAATCCGTAGCACATGATTCGAGGCTCCGGTCTTCGGAGCTTGAATCACGTCTCGGGCAGCGCCAACAACCCGCCAATGGCCCGTCGCTGTATCGCTAATTCTCTGAATTTACTTCCGCTTTCGGCGGCATAGCCGACATGGGCGGACTTGCCGGCGACTCCACACCGTCGCGAAGACCCATGGCGGAAGCCTGTTAGCCCATCCTGCGTCAACCCGTTCGGGACAAACCAACTCCGGTATGACGACTTGCCTCGGTCACGGTTTTACGTAGGTCCAACCCATCTCCTGCAGTTCCATCACGCGCACCACGCCTGACTTTACCACCTGCGCCTGAGAGACAAGCGGTATGTCCTTGTGCTCGGCTTGGTGCATTTTTTCTTGGGTGTTGCCGCAAGCCTTGAACGATACCTCCGGCGTACTCAGTGCCATTTGCTCGATTCGAGCCTTCACCGGCGACGTGTCATCGCGAAGCATATGCAGCCCAGGCCCGAACGTGACCACCTCGATTTTCACCTTCTCCCCGAGCTCCTTATAATGTTGCGTAACGTTCGTTGCGTTGTTCAGCGTGAGATTCATCGCGGCAGGGTCATTCGTGTTGACCTGCAGGATCAAACGGTGCGTTTTGGAAACGGGGGCAGCCCGGGCCATCGCAGCGAGAGGGGATCGCTTCCGCACCTGCGTGGTGGCGAACCGTTTCGTCGAGTTTCTCACAAGCCATCGCCCATGCCGGGCGCGATCCGTCTTGATCGATCCAGTCGATTCCGCGTATGGGGTCGTTGTTGTTGGCTCGGAATATTGGGCGGGGTTGGCCGTTGACGGTCTCCAGTACGGGCCGGGGCTCGTCGTCTTCGGCACCCAGTATCGTCCGCCTTGCTCCGCCACGGCGACTGGCGCGGTAAGCAGGACCGCGATTACTCCCATCGTCGCTGCCTTCGCAATTTGCTGAAACATGCTCATCGTGTTTCTCCTTCGCACAATCTTGTCAGAGACCATCAAATTGTCCGTCGCTTCGCGACGGCATGTGGCCTTGCATCCCGCGGCCATCTCCACCCGAGCCAGATCATTCCATCAAGAGTATGCGAACAACGTCGCCTTCGAACGCGACGCCGGGTTTCGGATCGCCGACACGGGCTACCGGGATCTGCACCTCGTTGATGAGGTCGCAAATCAGTTCCCGCAGATTGGGCGACTCCTATGTATCGCTCGACGTCGCCTGCAGAATTATGCATTCGCCTACGCGCGATCCTATGCCTCTTATGAAGAAATCCACCTACCTATTTCGGATTAGGCTGCGAACCATTAGGTGAGATGGGGTATTAGCAAACCGGCTGCAACAGGCGCTCTTGGCAGCGGCTGGAATCGAGCGTTGGCGAAATAGCCGGTTTCAAGAAGGCACCTCAGCCAGAATAGCGGCAGGCCTCCCCCGGCTGACGTTGTACTTTGGACCTTAGCCGATCTCGTCATCGAGCCAAAAAGTCGGCTTTGCGCCGTAGGCGGCCGATTTGGTGAAGTCGCCTTTTGGCACAAAGCGTCAGTTCGCTGGGATGCGGAATTTGGTCCGCTATCGGGGCATAGCGGACCCTAACAAGCTGCGGCCCGCCACCTCGCTTCGCAAAAGGGACCCGTCGTCGGGCAAATCAGCAAAGATCTGTCCAGCCCTTTCAGCAAAAATATTTCGCTTTCGCTG
>CAWAYC010000043.1:0-68368 GCA_963786115.1 uncultured Alphaproteobacteria bacterium | reverse complement strand
GTCGGATCGCCGTGTTCCGCATGCTTCATGAAGCGGCGACAACCTGTCCCTTCGGCTTGAGGATCGCGAAGTTGCCGTTGGCCTGCGCGATCAGCTTGTCATCGAGATAGAGCCGGGAATTGAGATTTGCGATCGTCCGTCCGCGGTTGACCAGAATTGTCTCGCACCGGATGATGCCCGCGGGAGCCGGACGGAAATAGGTGATCTTGATCTCGATGGTGACACATAACTCACCATCGCCGAGGGTTGGGTAGAGAGCCGTACCCATGCCCGTGTCGGCGAGAGCGTAAAGCACGGCACCGTGGGCGACACGATGTGGATTGTGGTGAATATCCGGGGCGACCTCGATCGAACAGATACTGCGCCCCGGGCTTCGTTCGTCAATGCGGAGCTTCATTGTCTCGGCGAACGGATGATGAGCTAATGTCTCGGGTGATACCGTCACGGTGTATTCCTTCACGTCGCGTGGTTATGCGTCGGGCATTTGCCGGATCGACCAACCATGACCGATCGACGCACGCAGGCTCGCCATACTCGATTCGCCCTCAGCCGTCATGATGCCGCGGCAACGAGGCTACAGCTCCGCTTGCCGGGAATGGGCCACCTACCTTCGAGTCAGGCTCTTTGTTCTGCAAGTCCATCCACGGGCCGCCGCTGAAAAGCACGTCGTAGAATTCATAGGGATCGAGCGGGATCGTCTCGTCGGAGGCGAACCGTTCGCGCAACCTGCTGCAGGCCGGATGCTTTCGTATCAGGTCCCGCAACTCCTGCGTGACCAGACCCGCGACCTCCTTTTCGAAGCAATCCATGCGCCGCGCCGCTCTCTCCGGATCACGCCGGTGCAGGCGCTCGATCAGCACATCGGCCAACTCCGTGACGCCGAGGCCCCGCGAAGCCGTGGTCCGCATCAGGCCAGGCACTGCTGTGCCGCCGTTCTGCCGCAGGCGGATGGCCTGCAAGATATCGGCGGCGACTTGATCGGCGCCCCCAACATCCATCTTGTTGACGACGAAGACATCGCCGATTTCCATGATCCCCGATTTCACCGCCTGGACATGGTCACCAAGCCCCGGAACACAAAGCACCGCGACGATATCGGCCACATCGGCGACGTCCACGTCGTCCTGGCCAGCGCCAACCGTTTCCAGGAGGATCAGCGTCTTGCCGAAGGCGTCCAGGATGCGCACCAGGTCCCGAGCCGCCTGGCTGAGGCCACCGACCGCTCCGCGCGATGCCAGCGACCGGACAAAGACGTTGCTACAATCGAGTCCAGTCATGCGGAGGCGATCTCCGAGTAGAGCGCCACCCGAGTGCACGCTCGATGGATCGACCGCGATCACCGCCACGTCCCATCCGCGTGCAGCGAAACAGGCCGCAAGATGCCCCGTCAGGGTGCTCTTGCCCGACCCCGGCGGGCCAGTGATGCCTATGACGCGCGCCTTGCCCGTGTGCGGCATCAGCGCGCGCATCGCTTGCCGCCAACCGGGGGTCCGGTCTTCCACGCGCGAGGCGAGTCGGGCAAGCGCATGGAGGTCCCGGTGCAAAACCGCCTCGACCAGCCTCCCCCATTCCCGCTCCATGCGCCTCGACCCCGCTATTCCGCCGCGAGAAGTTGCTCTCGAAGCTTCCGCTTGAGAATCTTTCCGTTGGGCGTCATCGGCAGTTGCGGCGCAAAGATCACCTGCTTGGGTACCTTGTAACCCGCCAGATGATCCTTGCAGAACGCCAGGATCTCCCCTTCATCGGCCTGCTGACCCGGCTTGAGCACGACCACCGCGGTGACCGCCTCGACCCAGTGCGCGTGCGGCATACCGACGACCGCAGCCAGCGCGATCTTCGGATGGCGCACCAACGCGCCTTCCACCTCCTGGGACGCGACATTCTCGCCGCCAGTTTTGATCATGTCTTTCTTGCGATCGACGAAGTGGAATACCCCGCGCTCGTCACGATAACCAAGATCGCCGGTATGGAGCCAACCGTTGGCGAGCGTCCTGTCGGTTTGCTCGGGCTTGTTCCAGTAACCCTTCATGACCACCGGTCCCCGGATGACCAGTTCACCAAGGACCCCGGGCGGGACCTCGCGATCATCGGGATCGAACACCTTGACGCTGATCCCCGTGTCCGCGATCCCGATGGATCCCATCGTCGAGGCCGGATCCTCTGGCCGTGACGTCGTTCCCGCCGGCGTGCTTTCGGTCTGGCCCCAATAGTCGCGCCACTGCAGATCCGGTTTGATGCCCTGCCATTTCTCCAGCGCCGCCTTGGGCATAACCGAGCCGAACGACACGCACTTCTTGAGCGACGACAGGTCGTAGCGGTCAAATCCAGGAACCGACGGTAAAGCAAGATAGAGCGTCGCCGGGTAGATCCAGTAGGTGACCCGTTCCTCCTCGGTCTTCCGCAGAATATTGATCGGGTCGGGAGCGTATTCGATCAAGCATCTACTACCGATCGCCAGTGCGGCAGTCAGAATCACCGAGCCGGCAATGTGGAACAGCGGGATGTCGATGATAAGAACGTCCTCGCGCCGGAAATCGCAGTCGCAGGCGAAGTGCAGCAAACTCATGAAGTAGTTGAGGTTGGTGCTCATCACCCCCTTGGGGAAGCTCTCGGTGCCGGTCGTGTACATGATCGTTGCGATGTCGTCGGACTCGACGATCACGCGCGGTTCCTCGGACGAAAAGGCGCCGCCAAACAACGTGGCGGCATCCCGCCAGCCATCCGGGCAAGCACTGTTGCCGCCAAGACCGAACCAGCCGAAATGCTCAATCTTCTGCAATACGGCTCCGGCGGACCGGACCACATCGACCAGCACGTCCTCGACGAATACGGCCTTCGGCTGGCAATCGTTGAGGATGTAAGCAATCTCGTCGCCCTTCAGCATGAAGTTGATCGGCACCATGATGGCGCCGATCTTCGAAAGACCGTAGCGGCAATAGATGTACTCAAGGCAGTTGTGCGTCATGAAGACGACGCGATCGCCCCGGCGAATGCCCATCTCCAGAAACGCGTTGGCCGCCTGGCAGCTCCTTTCGTTCACCTCCTTGAACGATATCCGCTGCTCTCGGCAGACGAGCGCGATGCTGTCGCCAAAGCGTTCCGCCGAGCGGGTGATCAGGTCGCCGACGACGGCGCGGCGCAGCAGGTTCTCATCTAGAGTATCAAGACCCATGGTTTGTTTTCCTCCCTGAATGTTTTGAGCCCGGAGCGCCTGGCGCTTCGGGGCGACCGTTGGACCGGTCTTGGACGTACCCCGGCACGGTCGCCGCCTCGGTGATGAGGCGACCATGCCGGGTTGGCGTGGCCGGGCGTCAGGCCCGCTGTTTCGACCCGTAGATGTTCGGCTTGCCGCTGGCCGGGCCCTGGCTGTAGTCGCCAAACGGACCGTCGCGGAGGGCTACGGCGGCGCCGACCCCCTGCTCTTTCGCCGTCCGAACAAATTCCTCGGATTCAAGCGTGTTGCGCATGATGCCGTCGATGATCGGGCCAAGCAGCGCGGAATGCTCGACGCCCTGGCGATCGAAGACCTGGTTGGTGATGAATTTCATCGCGGCGAGTTGGGTTACCGGAATTTGCGCCAGTTGGTCGACATATTCCCAGACCTTGTCCTCGAGCTGGTCCTGCGGATAGGCGAAGTTGATCAGGCCAATATCGACCGCTTCCTTGCCAGAGAGCGAACGTCCAGTGAGCGCGTAGTGCTTGGCCCGCGTCAACCCGAGCCGATAGACCCACATATTGGTCAGGTTACAGCCCCAAACCCGCGAATAGGGCGTGCCGAAGCGCGCGTCCTCCGATGCAATCACGATATCGCCGAGCAGCGCATATTCCGAACCGCCGCCGACGCACCAGCCGTGAACCTTGACGACCACCGGCTTGGGGCTCCGCCAGATCGACATGAATTTCTGGGTGGGTGCCGTCCAGGGATTGAGCGACATCATCATATCCTTGCCGATGTCGTATTCGCCGGGCTTCATCGACAGCCCGAAACCATCGAAATGCTCGAGACCATCGGAGAAGTCGAAGCCGCCACAGAAGGACTTACCGGCCCCTTGCAGCAAGATCACGCGAACGTCCTTGTCCCGATTGGCCTCGCTCATGGCCGCTTCGATCTCGTCGGGCATCGGCGGCTTGATGGTATTGAACTTGTCCGGCCGATTCAGCGTGATGACCGCGACACGCTCCTTCTTCTTCTCGTAAGTGATGGTCGTATATGTCATATCTCTCTCCATGAATGGGCGATCGCGCCCGGTCTTGTTGCTGATGGCTCAGATGCGTGGATCGCCGCGCAGGCGTTGCTGTCGAGCCGCGGCGAGCGCCTGGATGTCGGCGACGACTTGATCGGGCTTGGAGTCGGCGCCGAACGTCGCGGCGACTCCCGCCTGGCGCATGGTCTCGGCATCGCCCGCGGTGATGACGGATCCGCCGAGGACGACGTCGACATCGATTGCCTCGCTGCGCAGCATCGTCATCAACTCCGGGATATATTCGAGATACTCCCAGGAGTGACAGCTGACGCCGATGACATCTGCATCCTCGTGCAGCGCGACACGGATCAACGATGCCGGAGTGTTGAACCGCCCCAGGTAGATCACTTCCACCCCGGCGTCGCGCAGCAGACTGCTGATCGCAATGGCGCCGACCTCGTGCTGGTCGATCCCGAGAAGACCAACGATTATCTTTGCGCGATGGGTCATGCAGGCCTGTGGCTCCTACGTGTCAGAAGTCTGGTTGCAAGACCCCAAGAGGGTCGTACGGCGTGTCGTAGGCAAGGCGCATGGCCCCGGCCAGTTCGCCCATCGTAGCGCCAGCCTGCAGTCCCGCTTAAACGGCGGGCACGAGGTTGGCGTCCCGAATCTTCGCCTGGGCATGGACATGCCGAAGAGCTCGACGGACCGGCTCCTGGTCCCGCTCGGCCCGGAAACGGCTGACCTTCTCGATCTGCTCGCGGTACGGCGCGATCTTGCGTTCGGCGATGTCGCGCAGCAGCGTGTCTTCAGACCGACTCATTTCATAGCGGTTCACGCCGACGATTTGATGCTCGCCCGATGCGAGCGCGCGCGCGTGACGCTCGGAGGCGCGATTGAAAATCGCCCGGAAGTAGCCGCGCTCGGCCAATTCGATCGGATCGCCGGCGGCTTCAATTTCGCCGACCATGGTGCTGATGCGCGCTTCGATCTCGTCTGTCAGCGATTCGATGAAATAGGAGCCGCCGAGCGGGTCAGCGACCTTCGCGATCCCGGTCTCGATCGAAAGGATCTGCTGGGTTCGGA
Source organism: uncultured Alphaproteobacteria bacterium (assembly GCA_963786115.1). GTDB lineage: Bacteria > Pseudomonadota > Alphaproteobacteria > Rhizobiales > Xanthobacteraceae > Bradyrhizobium. The sequence continues at coordinate 63,098 of CAWAYC010000043.1, read as the reverse complement.
TCGCCGTCAGATGAGCTTCCGCGCTCGGCGTGCGGAACCCCTCGTCGAAGGCGGAAATCTCCATCGCCTGGACACCGGCCAGCGCCAGCGCCAGGCCCTGCGTCGTACCGCGAATGACATTGTTGATCGGCTGCTGCGCCGAAAGGGTCAGCCCCGATGTATGGCTGGTGATGACAACCGACAGCGAGCGCGGATCTTCGGCGCCAAACTCCTTCTTCATCATCTTCGCGTAGAGCCGACGCGTGGCGCGGATCTTCGCGATCTCCTCGAAGAAATCCATCGAGCAGTTGACAAGGATCGCAATCCGCGGCGCGAACCGATCGACGGCTATGCCCCGCGCGCGGACAGCGCGCACCAGATGGCGGATCTGGACGAAGCCAAGCGCCATCTCCTCGATGGCATCCAGGCCGCTTTCGCTGAAGAAATAAGTGTCCTCGACATAGGCGTGAAAGCGCGGGAGATTCACTGCGCTGTATTCGATGGTGTCGACCGAAAGACGGCTCAGCAGGCTCACCGGCATACCGCATGAATAGGATGCATCGGAGCAATAGAGCGGCGGCTGCAACACCGAACCGCGCACTTTGTCGCTGGCAAAACCGAAAGCATCGACCAGCGCCGAGCAACCCGGTCAGAGCGAAGATGGCGGGGACCGAACTCGAAATCGAAATCCGGTCCAGCGGAATATCGCGAAACAGGTCCAGATAATCGGCCTGGCAGCAGAGCGAGACGCCCTGCGTGCCCACCGAATGTCGCACCAGTGGATGGTCCGGATCGACCATGGACTGGGTCGGGCTGTCGCCTATGACGTCGATCCCGGTCTGCCCGATGCCGAGCAGGTATTTCAGCTGTTCGTTGGAGCGGTTCGCATCGCCCTCGCCCGACAGTTCCCGGTGAATCCATCCGTGGTCCGCCGATGCCGGCCGAAGCCGCCCGCGCGTGAAGGGATAGGCGCCGGGAACGTCCTCCGTTCCTTTGTCCGTATGATCGGACGCCGAGTAGAACGACTTCAGCGGGAGGCCCGAACGGCTTCTCTCACTCACCCGCTTCCCCCTTCATCTTCTGGCGACGTATCGCAAGAAATTATATCGAACGATCGATCTATAAAATCGAACTGACGCTCGTGTCAAGCGGGACCCGCCTCGCGCCCGCGGACGGGAGACGAGCGGGGCCCGGCGGTCATTTCAGTTGGTGGCGCGATTGGCCTTCTGGCTGCCGAGGACGAGCGTGTTCAGATGCGAACCGCCGGAAATGTCGATATCGGCACCGTTGATATAGCCGGCGTCTTGACCGCACAGGAACGAGACCAACGCGGCAACTTCATCAGGCGTGCCGATGCGCCGCGCCGGCGTGGCTGCCATGCCGGCCTCGAGGATTCGTGCCGGCATCGCCAGCACCTTTTCCGTTCCCACAAGGCCGGGAAGCACGGCGTTGCAGGTCACTCCATGAGGGCCGAACTCCAGCGCGACATTGCGGGTCAGGCCGAGCAGGCCTGCCTTGCTCGCCGAATAGCCGGCCTGCAATGCCAGACCGCCACGCGCCGCGGCCGATGAGATGTTGACGATACGACCCCAACGCCGCTCGGCCATGCCCGGCGCCACGGCACGGATCAGGTTGAAGGGTCCACCGAGATTGACGCCGATCTCCCGGCTCCACGCCTCCGGTTTCATCAGCTGCAGCGGCGCGATATTATCGACGATAGCGGCACTGTTGACGAGGCAGGCGATTGCGCCGAACGACGAGGAAACTTCAGCGACGGCCGCGTCGACGGCGCCGGCATCGGCAATGTCAACAATCCACGATCTCGCGTCGCCGCCAGCCTGGACAACAGTCGCCGCGGTCTGCTCAACCGTCGGCGACCGATCGAACAAGGCGATTTGCGCGCCTTCCCGCGCGAACCGCAGCGCCGTGGCGCGGCCGATGCCGCTCGCCGCGCCCGTAACAAGGACTAAACGTCCGGAGTGCATGCCTTCTTCTCCCTGTATCGTGCTTTCCGATGTGCCAACATTTGCGGGCCCCTGTCGCCGACCGGGGCTTTCTGAGATGCCCAAAGGAAGCTCGGATATTTTATCGAACGATCGTTCAATATAACCGGAGCCAGACGACAGCAAGGGGCGACTTGAATTATCCGGCAAGGGGATGTTAGTCGGCCAAACTGCGGCTTTCCGATGCGCCTGACCGGCGTCTTCGACACGTCTCGATCAATTGCGCCTCGGGGAGATCCCATGAAACGAGCGAAAGCCGTAAAGCGACGGCCAGGCCGGCGTTCCGTCGCCGAAAGCCAGGAAACGCGCGAGCGCTTGCTCGCTGTGGCACAGCGGCTCTTCGCACAGCACGGCTATGCCGGCACATCTATTCGGGATCTCGGCTCGGCGCTCGGCGTCGCCAGTTCGTCCGTGCTCCATCACGTCGGATCCAAGCGCAAGCTCTACGCCCTGGTGCTGAGCAGAATTTCCGACAGCCTGTCCGGCGCGGCCAGTAATATCCAGGCTCGCGAAGGTGCGGATATGATGCGCGAGTTCGCCGAGCGGATGATGACCTGGTCGGACCAGAACCCGGAATATGTTCAGATCGTCGTCCGCGAAATGATGGAAATTCCCGATCGCCTCAGCGAGGCGCACCAGTGGTTGCTAGCCGATTTCATGAAGAAGGCACTGGAACTGTCGGAGCAGGCCACCGCGTCGCGATCCGCGAGCAAGGTCGATGCCGAGATGATGCTCATGCTCATCATCGGTGCGGTCACCAATTTCCACGTCTCGCTCCCAACCTTCATGCGCTTGCGCGGCGCGAGCGATCCCCTCGACATGAAGCAACGTTTCATCAACACGCTGGACCAACTCATTCGCACAACTCTTGCGCCGCAGATCCGATGATCTCGTGAGGTAGTCAACACCTCCGTTCGCAAAGCCTGCAGACGCACCGAGGCCCACCAGGACGTGCGCTCCGACGAAAACATCTGCGTGATCGTCGCCTCGAAGAGGAAGGCCGCGAAGAACAGGCAGGCGAGTGCCGTGCCCACCGGGATGATTGGGATGCGGTTGGCGAGCGCGAAGACCTGGCGCCACGCGGAGCAGATCAGCGAGAGCCCGACCATCACGTTGCCTGCGACCAGTGCGGCGTTGCCAGCCTTCGCGTAGAGCGTCACCGCGAGAACGAGCCCGGCCATCGCGAACAGCGCAGGGATCGCGATGAGCACGATTCCCACGCCCTTCGAATAGGCGCCGTCCGGCGCCCCGCCCCCGGCCGGGCGCGCAGCGCTCTTCTGGATGAGCACAAACTTGGTCGACGCCGTGGCAACCGTGCTCACGCACGCCGTGATGAAACCGATCCCGAGCACCACGTGCCCCGCCACGACGAACTGCGGCTCGTCGCCCCGCGCGATGATCGTGATGCCCCAAATCATCGTGGCCAGCGCGACCGTGTACCCGAGCACAGGGAGCGCGACCGCCCACTCCTTGCCGTACCGGTGGACGAGCTGACGGATGATCGTCGCGGCGGTCGTGAACAGCGCGATGCAGATCGCGGTCAGCGCCACGTTGACGTGGCCGGCCACGAAGTGGTCGGCGTCGTCACCCCCGGACAGGACGTAGAGCCCGAACGCGAGGCACACAGCCCCCATCGCCAGCGGGATCGCACGGAAGAGAACGCTGATCGACGGGTTCATGCTCACTCCTCTACGGTTTAGGAAACCGTTTTCATATTCGATAAGTCAAGCATTTGAGGGCGTGACCGTCATAGGGATTGCTGGGCGGCAACTCCATTGACAACAAGATCGGCCAATTTATGAAATGGCAGCGCCGGCTGCATTGCGCGTTGGAGGAAATGAAAATGATCGGTCACGGCAAGCGGTTGCTTTCCGCAGCAGCTACGAAGCCGGCCATCGCAGGAAAACGATAACTGACGATCATCAAAGTAGACGGGAGAAGAAACGTGACGAAAACACCGATCTGGCAGTGGTCCGCCGTGGAGACGGCTGCAGCGATCAGAAAGGGCGAGGTCACCTCGAAGGAGGTAATCCACGCCCACATTGACCATATGCACAAGGTCAATCCCGCACTCAATGCGGTTGTCGTCGACCTCGGCGACGACGCGCTGAGGGCGGCAGAGGCCGCGGACGTGGCGCTGGCGAAGAGCAAGGGTCAGGGCAACGACGTCGGACCGCTGCACGGCGTGCCGGTCACGATCAAGATCAATGTCGATGTCGAGGGCCAGGCCAATTCGAACGGGGTCACGGCCCTCAAGGACAATATCGCCCCGGGCAATTCCCCGGTGACGGCTAATCTCAGGAAGGCCGGAGCGATCGTCATCGGCCTGACCAATACACCCGAATTCTCGCTGCGCGGCTTCACCGACAATCCGCTGCACGGGCTGACGCGCAATCCGTGGAATCCGGCGGTGACGTGCGGCGGGTCCTCGGGTGGTGCCGGCGCGTCGATTGCCGCCGGCATCGGCGCCATCGCCCACGGCAACGACATCGGCGGCTCGCTGCGCTGGCCGGCGCACTGCAACGGCGTCGCCACCATCAAGCCGACCCAGGGCCGCATCCCCGCCTTCAATCCGAGCGCCACCGCGGAACGGCCGCTAATGGCACAGTTCATGTCGTCGCAAGGACCGATGGCGCGCGCGGTCGCCGACGTCCGGCTTGGTCTCGAGGTGATGGCCCAGCGCGATCCTCGCGATCCCTGGTGGGTCCCGGCGCCGCTGACGGGACCGAAGCCCAAGGGGCCGATCAAGGTCGCGCTCGCAAGAATCCCCGACGACATCGACACCGACCGTGACGTGATCTCGCTGCTGCGGAAGGCGGCCGACCATCTCGCCGATGCCGGCTATGCGGTGACCGAGGTTGAGGTCCCCGACCTCAACAAGGTCTGGCAGCTCTGGTGCGACCTGATCATGAACGAGGTCCGCGTCCTGCAGCAGGAGCAAATGCTGTCTACGACAAGCGTCGACTTTCAGAACGCGTTCGATGGCTTTATCGGGCTCTCAACCCCGCTTGATCAAGCCGGCTACACGAAGGCGATCAGCGAACGATCGCGCCATATCCGGAACTGGATGATGTTCCTTGAGGAATACCCGCTGCTCCTCACGCCGACCACGGTCAAGCCGACACCGGAGGTCAACGCCGATCTGGGCGGAGCCGCGCGGGTGAAAGAATTGTTCTGGAACGACCTCCGCTTCATCGCGTCCATGAATGTGCTCGGATTGCCGGCGGCCGTCGTGCCAGTCGGCCTCCACAACGGCCTGCCCGTCGGCGTGCAGATCGTTGGATCCCGCTATCGCGAGGACCTCTGCCTCGATGCGGCCGAGGCAGTCGAGAACAGGGCGGGCATTCTGGTCAAGCAACTATGGGAACGGCGTTAATACGCCGTCCGCTGCGCGGAGCGCAAAACCTTGGCACTCCGGATTCTGGAGCCGAGCCGGACCGTAGTCCGTCTCGTCTTCGCCTGTGGCATGTCGTCTTCGGTCCATCTCTGGGCGGAAGCTGTGCAGGCGGGCGCTACGGTGAGCAACAGGGCCAAGGGCTTTGAGGATCGAACAAATGGGTCGGCGCGTGTTGCATCAGTGTCGCATGGAGCAGACGGTACACTGCGTAAGCCCTTGTAATTACACGGAGCCAGCGGAGCATACGGATTCAGTGATGCAACGCGAATTTTCGGCTACGAACAAATTGAGGACGGACAAGAAAGTCCTGATTTTATTGCGCAAAGCGCAACATGAGCGTTGGCGATCCCGGCATGACTCGAACATGCGACCTACGGTTTAGGAAACCGTCGCTCTATCCGGCTGAGCTACGGGACCGAATGCCCCGCTGAGATGGCGGGCATGCCGTGATTCCATAGCAGAGCCATCCTGGAATCACCAGTCCGCGGTGAAGCCGCCGCTACGGTATGCAGAAATAGGCTGGCTTACGATTCTCTCGCGCAAACGCTCAATAGGACCGGCCGAGACGATCACGCGATATGCGTCAACGGGCCTCGCCGCAACAGCGACGAGGTTCTTTCCGTACAGAGGTGGCCGGAACGATCGACGGGATCGCCGAGGTTACGCACGGTCGAGCTGCTCAATGACGACTGGCGAAGTTCATTGTACAATCGGCCCAGGAGCTGCTCGATCGGCAAGGCCAGCGAAATCCTCGCAGACTCAATTGATATGGACGGTCGTCCGCGTTGCCGAGGCGCAGAAGGCAGATGGCTATACCAGCGTACCCGACGATGAACGTCAGGCGTCGATGAGCCGCGGACTATCGGAAAGCCACACAAGCCGTCCATCTCGCTCCCGTGAAAAGGCATCCAGAATTCGATCGAGAAGTCGTGCGTCATTCAGAAACTCGCCAACGCAAGACAATTGGTGCATATCAAGCAAAAACTCGATGTTGCTATCGATTCCATGACATTAAGTTCCCTACACACACTGACTCCGCTACGTTTCCCGCCTGCCTTGCTTCGAACGCATCTGAAACACTTCAGCTGCAGCCAGGTTAAGAAATAATCGTCCGATGCCTGCAGCCCCGTGGCACTATAATGCGCCTGCATGTGGTCGGCAGGAGCATCGAGCGTAGGCCAGTTCAATCCGCCATCGAACGACGGGTAGCCTTTGTCAGTAACCAACGACGGCAGATTGTGAGGCCTCGAGAAATCGTTCATCCCTGTGCGAGAAACAGATCTAGCAGCGCTCCCGATGCCCCGCTCTATGAGCATACCCCAAATACGCATCCCACTTAAGTCCTCAAAGCCGTGGAGATCGTCCACCGCGCAAGTCCATTTCCAACTCGTTCACATTGAGTTAGCAGGAACTCTCAGGCCTCAACAGCATGAGCCAGATGCTCCGAATCCCGGTCTCCTGCCATAGCAGTAGATTGAATCGCAGCCTGCCCGCTGTACCGTGGAAGATGTCAGGCGACGTGTAGGAAGCGCCGCGATTGTGCGCATGATGGACGCGGCGTGATCTATCAGGTCGCAACAGCTCAGAACCTGCCCTGCTCGCACCAGTGCCGCCGCCACACCTAACTCCCGATGTACAATCCATGCAGATATCCCCGACCGCCGAGAAGCTCGCAGCCATTCTATTCCCTCTGTCAAAGCCTCCTGGTGTCTGCCTTCGCCGAACTCGCCGACCAGTTCCGCAATCGCCAGAAGAACCCCGCGCTGCCTCCTGCAAGGTAACGCTGTTCCGAAGCGCCTTCCTCCTCATAGGCGATTCCAAAAGATTCCTAATGATCGCGACGCGCCGATTCACACAGCGAGTCGCCGCGACGTCGAGCGATGGCAAGCGGTCTCGTGGAGCATTCGCCTCGGACTTGCTCTGACCGCTCCTCCGTGGCGCCGCCTTCAAATCAGCGGGAACTTGAAGCCGCGCAAGCGCCTCGGCTACCGCTGTCATGTCGGGAAACGAGATTTCGCGCGCGGTGCCAAACAGCGGTTCATGATCGAAGCCAGAGACGGACTGATGCCTGGGTTAAGAAGGATAATCGTACGGCGCGTGAGTTCATCGTCGCAGTTGCCCACGAGGGCTCCGCCGATGTTGCCACGAAATATAGCAGCGCCCCCAGGCCATACACGTCATCAAGAACCGTAGCGGCCTCACCTTCGCCGCCTGGCGCGTATGACCTTCAGAAACTCAACGTCAGGAGTGGCCGACATTTCGAAGGCGAGGATTCGCTGCTTCCACCATCTACAGTCCACGATCTGTGCATTCGACGCAAATACTGAATGTCCTGGTCTCCGAGATCGAGATCAATTCCCCTCAGACTTCGTTGCGCCAGCTACAAGACAACTGCCGTTCTCAGACGCGATTATTCGAACCTAGAAGGCTCACCTGCTGCGGACACAGCGCAACGTTCGAACTCGATCGCGACCATGCGAAACACATTGATCTCGATTTCGTCAGAAGGCTATCACGATGCCATGCTGCGCCACTCCAATCGCACGCTCTGCAGCGCAGAGAACTATGAACGCAGATACTATTGGAACGTGCGATTAATACGCACGTCCGATCTGCAAGCTGGAGCGCAAATACCTTGCACTCGACTCGAGCCAACCGTACTCTCTTAACTCTTCTGCCTTGTGGCATTGTCGTCTTCGGTCCATCTCTGGCGGAAGCTTCCGGGCGCTACTGAGCAACAGGGCCAAGCTTTGAGGATCGAACAAATGGGTTCGGCTGCGTGTTGCATCAGTGTCGCATGGAGCAGACGGACACTGCGTAAGCCCTATTACACGGAGCCAGCGGAGCATACGATTTCAGTGATGCAACGCGAATTCTACGAACAAATTGAGGACGGACAAGAAAGTCCGATTTTATTGCGCAGCGCAACATAGAGCGTTGAGCGATCCTTCGCATGACTCAAACATGCAGAATCCTACTGTTTAGAAAACTCGCTCTATTCGCTGCTACCATAGGGACCGAATCCCACGCTGAGATGGCGGGCATGCCGTGATTCTCCATAGCAGAGCATCCTACCAAGTCCGCGGTGAACCGTCCCATTGCTGCGTTCTCCTGGCGGACCCCATTCCGCGCTGTCGCGCGGCTTTCAGCCCGGCCAGAGCCCGCTTCGGATGAGCGACAACAGCGCGATCATCGATTGCAAAATCGATGCGCTTTGCCTTTTGTTTCCTCAAAGATTGCCAGACAGAATATGGTTTTGAAAATTTTGGCACGATAACCTCTCCGAGTCAATCTTCGCGAAAGCTTGCTCCAACTTGCACCCCACGATTGCCACCGCTTCAGTTCGTCGCACCGGTACGTAATCGCCCCGCGCGATTTATGCCCGCACGGAAAGCCCGCGACGGTACGCGGAGATCTTCTCGGCATATTTGCGATGGGGTCGCTCCAACCTTTCGAACAGCTTTTTCTTCCCGCCCGTTAGCAATCGCTCGTTCTGCGTTAGTGCAGCCGTAGGCTCGGATTTCAAATAAGCTAAGTGTCACCTCCGCCCGTTCCTATCGATCAGCCGCGGATGCCATCAATACGCGCATGCGTTGCGTCGGGCATTCTTCTTGCGGGAACGACGCCCGTCGATCGACTCGCGGTCGCAGCCATGGCGCCATTTCCAAAGCAAATCATTGAAAATTTTAGCCGAATGGCAAATCTGTCGCTCGCGTTCATTGCAGCAATGCACGCTGGATAGCATATGGTTCCAGGGTGACCAAAATGGCGACAATCGGGTATATCTGCGTCATATGAGTCGCTTGGAGAATTGTCGTCCGTGATTTCATCACGAGCATCGGTGTTGATTATTGCCGCGATCGCTTGCATCGCGCTCGTGCCGATGCGCGCGGAGGCGCAGTGGTGGCGCAGCACGCCGAAGGATTTTGAGGCATGCGCCGATCTCGCCGAGAAGGCGAAGAGCAAGGAAGAAAAGACCTCGGCGCTCGCCGAATGCAACGCAAAGTTCGCCGGCCGACGCAAGGCAGGCGGCGGCTACACCTACTATGACTTCATGCAGGACCGCAGTTTCGATATCGCCGGTCCCAATCTGACGCCGGAAGAACAGAAGAAGATCGACGAGCAATATACCGTCTATCTCGAAAACCAGCGGCGCAGCGACATTGCCGCGGCGCTGATGGCGAAGCAGCAGCAGCGGCAGCAGCCGCAACCGCGGCAGCAACAAGAGCCGGAGCAGCAGCGCGTGCAGCCGGTGTCGTTACGAGCCAATACCGAAAAAGTGCCGGTGCCGGTGGCAAGCCCGGTCAAGCAGGCCGCGCGCATCAAGGCCGCCAACTGCGCCAAGGATTCGTTCTCCTGCGAATGGCCGCGGCTTTCGCAGAGTATCGATGAATTGAAGAAGCTGTTCAACTCGGCGCCAACGCCCAACAAGGCAAATCGGAGCTGAGCTTTGAGTCATCTCGCCCCGCTTGCGGGAGAGGCCGGATTGCGCGGCAATCAAGAATAATCAGTGCGCGTGGGTCCGCTTGCGGTGCCGCGAGACCGGCCTGGCCGCCGGCGCAACCGGTTCACGGACCGTTGCCGACGATGCCGCCCGCTGCTCCTGCAGCCGCGCGTCGTAGCCGGGTGACGGCGTAACCGTCGGCGGCGCTGCGTGGGAGAACGTCAGCGACAACCCGCCGAGGGCAATCGCCAACAGCGTCGCGCAAATCCGTCTCATCAACTCCTCCCTGGCGCGTCGCCGGCGAAACTCGCGGGCGATCGTCGCCATTTCAAGGCAAACAAGGCTCAATCGCCCCGGATCTGTTCCGGCGTCAGCCCGGGCGAACCATTCCCGTCGGCCTCGGCCCTTCTGACCAGCACGACGATGCGGCGCGACAACGGCGCCGCCAGCCCGTGGCGGTCGGCAATCTCGGTGACGACCCCTTGCAGGTAGTCGATCTCCGTGCGGCGGCCGCGCTGCAGATCCTCCCACATCGACGAACGCGCCTCCGGATCGATCTTCATGGTCCGCCCCAGCAAGACCTCGAAGATTGCGTCGGGCAGGCGCAGCAGAGGCGGCATCCAGCCGGACGGTATCGGCGTCGGCGAAACCGGCTTGATGCCGTCCGCCCTGATCGCCGCCAGGCCCTCCGCCATCTGGTCGGCGAACAATCTTCGCCATTGCCGCTGCGCCAGCTGCCGCCGCAACGGGATGTCGGCGAGCGCATTGAGCGCGTTATTGAGATTGACGATCAGCTTGCCCCACTGCACGCCTTCGATGTTGTCGGTGGGGCGAATGCTGAGACCGGGCACCGAAAGGCTTGCGGCGGTCGCGCCGTCGTCCTGTTCGACCACGATGTCGCCCGAGGTCGAGCGATGAAACCGTCCGTCGCCGGGAGAAATCACGTTGAACGGCACCATGCCGCCGAGCACCTTTCGTCCAGGCAACCGCTCGCGCAACACGGCGACATTGCCGACGCCGTTCTGCAGGCTGACGATCACGGCGTCCCGCGGCGCATGTCTCGCAAGGATATCGGCGATCTCGGCGGTATCGGCGCTCTTGACCGTGACCAGCACGACGCCGGCTTCGTCAAGGATCGAGGGATCGTCCGACAGCGTGAACTGATTTGCCGGAAGCCGCTGCTCGGAGCCGTCGAAATTGGTCAGCCGCAGGCCGTTGTCGCGGATTTCCCCGATCACGCGCTGGCGCGCCAACAGCGCGACGCGGCGGCCGCCGGCGGCCAGGGCGCCGCCGACGAAGCAGCCGATGCTGCCGGCCCCCGCCACACCAACCGGTCGCTCGCCGCCGTTCATCTGCCGTTCAACCTCATGCGGACACCGATAGCAGAGTTGGCGTCAGGCGCCTATCGACGGCGCAAGGGACGTCGCCGACTTGTAACGGTCACGGGCCGCGTTTATGTTTCGGCGCTGGGGCTGGCACGCGGGAGGAAACTATGGGTTTACTCGACGTACTGAACGGCATGCAGAATGGCCCGCGCGGCCCGAGCACGCCAAGCTCGCAATCGGAAGGCGGCGGCATGTCGCCGATGACCATGGCGATCCTGGCGCTGCTCGCCTGGAAAGGCATCAAGCATTTTACCGGCAACCAGACGGGCTCCGCCCCCCAACCGGCACCGGCCCCCGCGCCCGCGCCCGGCCAGGTGAGCGCCAGCATGCCCGGTGGCGGCATCGGCGGCGGCCTCAGCGATCTCATGAAGGGCGGATTGGGCGGATTGCTCGCCGGCGGCGCGGCCGGCAGCATCTTGAGCGGCGGGCTTGGCGACCTCCTCAACCAATTCCAGCAGAAGGGGCTTGGCGATCAGGCCAATTCCTGGGTCAGCAACGGCCCCAACAAGGCGGTGGCGCCCGGCGATCTCGCCAATGCGCTCGGTGCGGACCAGATCGAGCATCTATCCGCGCAAAGCGGATTGTCGCGCGACGAATTGCTGTCGGGGCTCAGCCGGTTTCTGCCCGACGCCGTCAACCATCTGACACCGGATGGACGGCTGCCGAACGAGGATGAATTGTCGGGCCGGATCTGACAGCGCTTCCCAAGTACTCATCTTCAATAGAGGACGACTGTCATGAGCGGCATCATCTGGGTCATCATCGTCGGCTTCGTCGCCGGAATCATCGCGCGGCTGCTTTCGCCGGGTCCGAACAATCCGAGCGGGTTCATCCTCACCACGGTGCTCGGCATCGCCGGCGCGTTCCTGGCGACCTTCCTCGGCCAGGCGATCGGCCATTACGGGCCCGAACAGGGCGCCGGCTTCATCACCGCCACCCTCGGCGCGCTGGTGGTGCTGTTCATCTGGAACCGACTGGTGGCAAGCCGGGTGATTTCCGATCCGGGAAATAGGTGACGGCGTAACCACCCTCCCCTCCGTCATTGCGAACCACCCGGTCGGCGCAAAGCGCCGCCGGATGACAGGCTCCGCGAAGCAATCCATAGAACCACCAGGCAAGTATGGATTGCTTCGTCGCTTTGCTCCTCGCAATGACGGATGCAAGACCTCACAAAATCAGATGCATGCCGGCATCCATGCGCACGTATTCGCCGGTCATGCTGCTCGACGCCGGCGACGCCAGGAAGCATACGAGCTGCGCGATATCCTCCGCCGTTGAGGCCACATTCAGCGGCACCTTCGCCACCACCGCATCGCGCACCGCCTTGGCGCCCGCCTCGCCGCGGCCCTTGGTGAACCAGGGCGTATCGATATAGCCCGGGCATACCGTGTTGACCCGGATCAGTGGCGCCAGCGCGCGCGCCAACGATTGCGTCATCGTGTTGAGCGCGCCCTTGCTCGCGGCATAGGCCACCGAAGATCCGCCGCCGGAGATTCCGGCGACCGAGGACACGTTGACCACCGCCGACGACCGCCCGGACGCTTTCGCGCCAGCTTCCAGCTGGGCGCGCGCGGCACGGATCATCTGGAACGGGCCGATGGTGTTCACGGCATAGATGCGCTGGAAATCTTCTGCCGACAAACCGTCGAGATTGTCGTGCGGCACATGCTTGGTGGTGCCGGCATTGTTGACCAGGACATCGAGCCGGCCCCACGGCGCGGCGGCCGCGGCGATCTTCCTGCAATCCTCGTCGCGCGACACGTCGCCCTGCACGACCACGACTTCAGCGCCGGCCTTCCGGCACAGATCCGCGGTCGCTTCCGCTTCTGTCTTGCTGTTGGAATAATTGACGACGATGCGCGCGCCGCCTGTTGCCAGAATGGCCGCGGTGGCTGCTCCGAGACCGGAGGCAGAGCCCGTTACGATTGCGCACAAACCATCCTTCGACATCCGCATTTCCTCTTGTTGTTTTGAGCTGAGCAGCTCCCGGCGTGGCATATCATATCGCGCGGCAGCTTCCCCCCAAAAATCCGTGAAGTCCGCTCTGCGGAATTGGAGCACTCGGAGGTCCCGACGAGACGCCGCCCCGGCGGAGTTTCATGAGTAGGCGGCTGGACCTTTTTGCAAACTTGCCCACTGCGCGTCGTCATGGCCGCAAATGATCTGCGCGCCGGCCGCTTCCAGCTTCGCGATCTCGTCGAGAGATTTCAGGAACAGGTCGGCGTCCAGGGTATTTTTGGGTACGGTTCTCCGGTCGAGATTGGCACGGACGCTCAGTGCATCGGACGCGAGCAGGAATTCACCGCTCCGGTCCAGCTTGACGAGAGCGCCGGTCGTTCCCTTCGAATGTCCCGGCAACGGTATCAGCGTTATTTTTCCGTCGCCGAACACATCCGTCTGGCGGTCGATGATCTGCAACGGAATCGGATGATCCCAGTCCGCCCTGATGTATCCGCGATCGAAGGCATTGGGTGCATTCGCGGCCTCGATCTCCAGGGCATGAACGAAGATCGTCGCCTTCTTGAAGAATTCGTTGCAGCCGCAATGATCCGTATGCAGGTGAGAGCAAACCACCACGTCGATATCGTCAGGACCAAGACCAACTGCCTTCAGGCTCGTCAACACATGGTCGTCCGCCGGCATGATCGGATTCATGTATTTGGCCATCGACCCGAGTCGCGATTCAGGATCAGCCGCGACATCCGGATGGCATCCGGTGTCGAACAGAACGTTGCCTTGCGGGTGGCGCAACAGGACGCACGATACCGGAAGCTCGAACATCTCGCCGCGCTCCGCGTCCGGATAATAGGTCCGCTTGTTCATTCGGAGACGTCCGCCCGACAACATATGCATCTTCATCGCCTTGCTTTTCCTTTCTGGTCTCAAACTACATATGAGTTTTATGGAAACTCATAATAGATTTGACATCACATTATCCGGGCTTATAGCTTCCGCGCAATGACTTGCCGCCGTGGCGCGGCAACGCGCTCAACGACGCACTTCCAGCGGATCGGCATCGTTGACATGGGCCAGCGACCATCCGAGGGAAGCCTCCACCACGATGTACACCGTGTTCAGCATGTTTGCGGCGACCGCGGACGCCGCGCCGTTCAGGCCCTTTCTGTGCGTTCCCGAGCGTCACGATCGCGCCTATTTCCCCGACGGTATCGAGTTGTCCTATGGCGAAATCGGCCGGCAAGTCTGCACCTTGCGCGATCGATACCGTGCATCGGGATTCGGGCATGGGCATCGCGCATGCCTGCTGCTGGAAAACCGGCCCGATTTCATCGTTCACTGGCTGGCGCTCAATTCCATCGGCGTCTCGATCGTTCCGATTAATCCGGCCTATCGCGCGGCCGAGATCGAATATCTGATCGCTCACGCCGAACCCGACCTGATCGTCACGCTCCACAATCAGAAGGAATTGCTGAAGGCGCTGACGGAAGCCGTCCCCCTGCTTGCGGTATCGGGGGACGATCTGGGAGCGAGCGTGCTGCGGATTCCGCCCGCGAGACGTTCGCCGCCGCTCCCGGGTAACCCCGGAAGCGACAGCGAGGCCGCGCTGCTCTACACCTCCGGTACGACAGCGCGTCCGAAGGGCTGCATTCTGACCAACGAGTACGTGGTCACGACCGGCCGCTGGTATGCGAGCCGCGGCGGCGAGGCGACCTATCATTCCGGGACCGATCGCCTTTATAGCCCGTTGCCTCTTTTCCATATGGCCGGCCTGACACTGACGACGATGGCGATGATGCTGACCGGCGGCTGCCTGATCCTGCCGGAAAGGTTCAACGCCAGATTTGCGTGGCGCGACATCGTCTCCTGCCGGGCAAGCGTTCTGCACTATCTCGGCGTGATCGTGGCGGCATTGCTTGCCCAGCCCGAGTCGCCGGACGAAAAAAGCCATGCGCTGCGCTTTTCGATGGGCGTCGGCGCCAATCCGGAACAGCGATCGAGGGCAGCCGAACGGTTCGGCATCCCCTTCGTCGAGGGCTGGGGCATGACCGAGACGGGGCGCAGTCCGTTCAACACGGTCGAGCCGCGTCATCCGGAAACCAACACGATCGGCCGCAGCGAGCCCGGCTTCGAGATGATCGTCAAGGACACTGACGACAATGAACCGCCTGCGGGATCGGTCGGCGAACTCTGCGTTCGCCACTCGGCCGCAACGCCCAGAAAGGGTTTCTTCTCCGGATACCTGAAGGATTCCGAAGCCACCGAGCACGCCTGGCGCGGCGGCTGGTTTCACACCGGCGACAGCGTCTGGCAACACGACGACGGCGCGTTCGTGTTCGTCGACCGGTTGAAGCATTTGGTCCGGCGGGCCGGTGAGAACATCTCGGCGGCCGAGATCGAAGGCGTCCTGACGACATCTGCGCTGGTCAGGCAAGCCGCGGTCGTTGCAGCACGCGATCCCATCCGCGAGGAAGAGGTCGTGGCATTTATCGTAGCGCGCGACGGAGCCCACGCATCGCACGACCTGGCGCGGGAGATATTCCGTTTCTGCGGTGAACGCCTGGCGCCGTTCAAGCTGCCGGCGTGGATCGCCTTCGTCGGCGAATTGCCGCTGACCTCGACCAACAAGATTCAAAAGCACTCGCTTCTGGGTGCCGACGGAGACCCGCAGTCATTCCCGGGAATGATCGACCTGCGGCAAGAGAAAACCAACGCCATAAGGCAGGTCAACTAAAAGGAAAACGAGGAAATGAAATCGAATCTTGGACGGATCGCTGCGTGCGCGGCAACCTTGTCGGTCGCATTCGCAACTGCTCCCTCCCACGCGCAAATATCCGACGATACGGTGAAGATTGGCGTCCTGACCGATCAAACCGGACTTTACGCCGATGCGACCGGACCGGGATCGGTTGAAGCGGTGCGGATGGCGATCGCGGATTTCGGCGGAAAAGTCGCGGGCAAGCCCATCGCAATGGTCGATGCCGATCATCAGAACAAGGCGGATGTCGGCGCAGCCATCGCACGTCGCTGGTATGAGCAGGAAAATGTCGACGTCGTCGTCGATTTTGCCAATTCGGCCGTGGCGTTCGCCGTCCTCGAACTCAGCAAGCAGAAGAACAAGGCAATGCTGGTTTCGTCGGCCGGCTCCTCGGATCTGACCGGAAAGGCCTGTTCGCCGAATTCTGTGCAATGGACCTACAACACCTATGCCCTGGCCAACAGCACCGCGCGTGCGCTGGTCAAGGAAGGCGCGAAGAGCTGGTACTTCGTCACCGTCGACTACGCGTTCGGCCATGCGCTGCGCAACGACGCGGCGAAGACCGTCGAAAAGCTCGGCGGCACGGTCAAGGGCGAAGTACGCCATCCCCTCAACAGCATGGATTTCTCATCCTATCTGCTTCAGGCCCAGGGCTCGAATGCCGACGTCGTGGCGTTCGCCAATACCGGCGGCGATCTCGCCAGTTCGATCCGGCAAGCCCAGGAATTCGGGCTGGCAAGCAAGCAGAAGCTCGCGGCATTCCTGATGCAAACCAGCGACATTCATGCGATCGGCCTGTCCGCGGCCCAGGGACTGCAGCTCACCACCGCTTATTATTGGGACCTCGACGACAAGACCCGCGATTTTGCGGAGCGCTTCATGGCCAAGACCAAGAAGCGGCCGACGATGGTTCAGGCTGGACTCTATTCGGCCGTGACGAACTATCTCAAGGCGGTCGAGAAGTCGGGTACCGACGATGGCCTCAAGGTCATTGCCCAGATGAAGAACATGCCGATCGACGATTTCTTTGCCCGCAACGCCTACCTGCGCGAAGACGGCCAGCTTATCCACGACATGTATCTCGTGCAGGTCAAGTCGCCAGCGGAATCCAAGGGGGCCTGGGATTATGAGAAGCTCGTTCAGGTCGTCCCGGGCAAGGAAGCCTTCGCTACGCCAGAGGAAAGCGCGTGCCCGCTTCTCGAGAAATGAGAGGCGATCTTTCCAGCGAACCCGCAACCTCGACGCAAGGCCGGACATCACATGACTGAACTCCCCCTGCTGTTCACCCCACTTCAACTTCGTGATCTCGAATTGAAGAACAGGATCGTGGTCTCGCCGATGGCGACCTACTCGGCGCGCGACGGGTTCGCGACCGACTGGCATTCCGCGCATATCGGCAAGCTGGCGGCGGGCGGAGCCGGGCTGGTGTTCGTCGAGCAGAGCTCGGTGAGCGTCCAGGGGCGCATCACCTACGGGTGTCTGGGCATCTGGAACGATGCGCAGACGGAGGGCCACGCCCGGCTCGCCGCGCTGATCCACCAGTTCAATGCGAAGGCCGCGATACAGATCGCGCACAGCGGCAGGAAAGGTTCTTCCCAGCGTCCATGGGAAGGCGGCGGGCCGCTCGGGAAGGCCGATATCGACGCCCGCGGAGAAGGACCGTGGGAGATTGCCGCCGCCAGCAGCATTCCGTTCGACGACGGCTGGCCGGCTCCCCACATGCTGACCAGCGAGGAGATCGAAGGCGTGGTGGAGGACTTCCGTCGCGCATTCCAGCGCGCGAAGGCGGCCGGCTACGACGTCGTCGAATTGCACTGCGCGCACGGCTATCTGATGCACTCCTTTCTCTCGCCATTGGCGAACAACCGGAACGATGAGTATGGCGGTTCGCGCGAGAACCGGATGCGCCTGCCGCTCCGCATCGCCGCGATCATGCGCGAAGAGTGGCCCGACCATCTGCCGGTGTTCGTCCGCATCTCGTCGGTCGACGGCGTCGATATCGGCTGGTCGATCGAGGATTCAATCGCGTTCGCAACGGAGCTCAGGGCGCTCGGGATCGACGTCGTCGACTGTTCGTCGGGCGGCATGAAACTGCCCCGCGGCAACTCGCTGGTATCGCGAACCCCGGGCTTCCAGGTTCCCTTCGCCGAACGCATTCAGCAGCAGGCAGGCATACCGACCGTTGCCGTCGGATTGATTCGCGAACCCGAATATGCGGAAGCCATTCTGAGGGATGGCAAGGCCACGCTTATTGCGCTCGGCCGAGAACTGCTGTGGAATCCGAATTGGCCCGCTCAGACGGCGCTTGAGCTCGGATGCGATCCCGAGTGGTCGCACTGGCCGGAGCAATATGGCTGGTGGCTGAAGCGGCGCGTGGCGCAACAGGGAAAATAGCGATGCCGGCGGCGAAGAAAGATCTTGCGAATGCAGGCGCGACAGCCGGTTTGCGTTCTTTCGACAGCCCTGATGGCCCCGGCGATACGTCCCGCGACCTTCCGAAGGTGGAAGCCTCGGTCAAGTCGGCGAAGCGCGTGTTCGATGTGCTGGAATTCTTTGAGGAGCACCAACGGTCCGCTTCGGCTATCGAGGTTGCAAACGCCCTCAAATTTCCGCAGTCCAGCACATCGGCTCTGATGCGGACCATGACGGCCTTCGGTTATCTCCACTACGACTCCAGCCGGCGGACCTACATTCCGACCCCGCGGGTGTCGATGCTGGGACACTGGATCAGCCCGGCCCTGTTCACCAGAGGACGGTTGGTCAACCTGATGGAGGACCTCTCCGCAAGGACGGGAGAGACCATCATGGTTGCGGTGCGCAACGGTCTCAGCGCGCAATACATTCACGTCATCCAGGCGAAGCTCCCCATGCGCCTGTATGTCAAGGCCGGGACGCTACGGCCTTTGGCGAGATCGGGGTCAGGCTACGCGCTGCTGTCGACCTATCCGGACCGGGAGGTCCGTCGTCTGGTTCGCCTGATCAATGCCAACCAGACGCGGCCCGATCGGCCGGTCGATATCAAGGCATTGTTGCTGGAGTTGCGGAAGGTGCGGAGCCAGGGTCATGCCTTCTCGGTCAACCTTGTCACGCCGGGAGCCGGCGTCGTGGCCATGAACCTGCCTCCGATCGCCGGGTCGAAGGAACCGCTGGTGCTCTGCGTGGCCGGACTGACCGACGCGTTGATTGCTCAAGAGACCGAGCTCGCCGAACTGATGGCGAAGGCGATCAGCTATCATCTCGCGGATTGAACTGCCGATGTTCCGAACCGGTCTGGTATATTGCGCGGGAGACGGACGGCGTGTCGTCCAAACTCCGTTAAGCGGAATTCAGGTTTTGCGTGGCGGACCTGCGGTGGCCTCATGCCATCCCCGCAAGCGGCCCTGCGGGCAGCGCTTGTCAGGGCTATGGCTTTTCCGCATCATAAAGCGCAAGAAAAGATCGCACTTGAGGTTCGGGCGGAACTGCCCGGCCTTGATCCGTGCCCATTCTTAAGAGGAACGCTGTGGCAGAGAGTGAGAACATCGTTGCCGAGACCGCGGAGAAAATCTTCGCCGATCTAGCCGACGCCCAGACCATCAACAACGACAAGAAGGCCGAGTGGAGAGCGCCGCTGTGGCAGGCGCTGAGCGAAGCCGGCCTGCCGCTGGCATGGGTCCCGGAAGATTGCGGCGGATCCGGCGCGAGCCTCGCTGAAGGCTTTGGCGTGTTGAGCGCCGCGGGGCGTTTTGCCATCGCCGTGCCGCTGGCCGAGACCATGCTGGCGGGATGGCTGTTGGCGCAGGCCAAAGTCTCCTCGCCCGAGGGCGAGATGACCGTGGCCCCCGCAAGCCCGAAGGACAAGATCACGCTGAACGCCGACGGCGGCCTTTCCGGCCGCGCCCGCGGCGTGCCGTT
Organism: uncultured Alphaproteobacteria bacterium; assembly: GCA_963786115.1. Lineage (GTDB taxonomy): Bacteria > Pseudomonadota > Alphaproteobacteria > Rhizobiales > Xanthobacteraceae > Bradyrhizobium. The sequence continues at coordinate 43,282 of CAWAYC010000043.1, read as the reverse complement.
TGCCAAGGCCGCCAAACATTTTGCGGTGCTTGCGAGCGGCAGCGGCGGCCTGTCGATTGCGCTGGTCGAGGCCGGCAAATGCCGCATCGAGGCGGGTCTCGGTCTCGGCGGCGACAATTCCGATACCGTGACGCTGGACAAGGTGCAGCCCGTCGCGATCAAGCCGGCGCCGAAAGGCTTTGACCAGAATGCGCTGATGCTGATGGGCGGCGTGGTGCGCAGCCTGCAGATCGCCGGCGCGCTGGAATCCATGCTGGAAATTTCCGTGCGTTATTCCAACGAGCGCGTCGCCTTCGAGAAGAAGATTTCGAAATTCCAGGCGGTGCAGCACAATCTGGCAAAACTCGCCGGCGAGTCGGCAGCGGCCCTGGCGGCGGCGACTTCGGCCGCCGATGCCATCGCCAACGCGACGTCGTTCAACGACGAAGTGTTCCTCGAAGCCGCCTCGGCAAAAATCCGCTGTTCGGAAGCCGCCGAGAAGGGCGGCGCGATCGCCCATCAGGTGCATGGCGCGATCGGCTTCACCATCGAGCACATCCTGCATCGCTATTCGCTGCGCGCGCTGGCGTGGCGCGACGATTTCGGCTCGGAGAGCTACTGGGCCGTCGAGCTCGGCAAGCTCGTCGCCGCCAGAGGCGCCGATGAATTGTGGCCGCTCGTTGCCTCGCGCTGACCCCGTTCGCCTGCATTAGAAGTCGAGACCTATCATGACCGCAGCCCTCCGTTTCGATCCGATCCGCCTGCCGCCCGAATGCGAAAAACTGCGCAAGGAAGTGCGCGCGTTCCTGGCCGACGAAATCGCCGCCGGCACCTTCGATCCGCACAAGCCCAACCGCGAAGACGCCGACGCGCCGGAATTTTCCCGCCGGGTCGGCGCCAAGGGCTGGCTTGGCATGACCTGGCCGAAGAAATATGGCGGCCATGAGCGCTCGTTCCTGGAGCGTTATGTGGTGACGGAAGAAATGCGCGTCGCCAACGCGCCGACGCGGCGTTTCTTCGTCGCCGACCGCCAGAGCGGCCCGGTGCTTTTGAAATACGCGCCCGAGCACATCAAGATGGACATCCTGCCGCGCATCTGCCGCGGCGAGGTCTGCTTTGCGATCGGCATGAGCGAGCCGAACTCCGGCTCCGACCTGTTCGCGGCCAAGACGCGCGCCACCAAGACCGACGGCGGCTATCTGATCAACGGCACAAAAATCTGGACGTCGTCGGCGCATATCGCCGACTACATGATCGCGATCTTCCGGACGTCACCGCCCACGAAAGAAAACCGCCGTCACGGCCTGACCCAGTTTCTGGTCAAGATGAAGCAGCCGGGAATCCAGGTGAATCCGATCGGCCAGATCACCGGGCAATATGAATTCAACGAGGTGGTGTTTACCGACTACTTCGTTCCCGACGATCACATGTTGGGCGAAATCGACGGTGCCTGGAAGCAGGCGACTTCGGAGCTGGCCTACGAGCGTTCGGGTCCGGAGCGATTCCTGGAAACCTATTACGTGCTGACCGAGCTGGTGCGCGCGGTCGGCAAGAACCCGGATACCCGCAGCGCCGAGGGCATCGGCCGGCTGGTTGCGCAGTTGCACACCATGCGGCGGATGTCGGTCTCGGTCGCCGGCATGCTGCAGGCCGGCAAGGAGCCGGTGGTGGAAGCCTCCATCGTCAAGGACATCGGCACGATCTGGGAGCAGCAACTGCCGCATCGCGTGCGCGATCTCGCCGCCTTCGTCGAGGAAAATGCCACCAATCGCGAGACGCTGGAAAATCAACTCTCCTTCGCCATCAAGACCGCACCGAAACTGACGATCCAGGGCGGCACCACCGAGGTGCTGCGCGGCATCATCGCGCGCGGGCTCGGCCTGCGCTAATCCAAAGAGGAAAACTTTATGAGCAAGTATACGGATATCGGCGTCGAGAAACACGGTCACGTCGGCCTGATCGAAATCCGCAAACCGCCGCTGAATTTCTTTGACGTCGCACTGATCAACCAGATCGCCGACGCGCTGGAAGAATTCGACAAGGATATTGAAATCCGCGCCTCGGTGCTCGCCGCGCAGGGCAAGGCGTTCTGCGCCGGCGCCGATTTCTCCGATCCGAAACGGCAGGAACAGGAATCCAAGGCGGAAGGCGATCCGGCCGCGAACCTGCCGATCAACCATCTCTATGTCCAGGCAGTGCGCATCTTCCGCAACAAGAAGCCGATCGTCGCGGCGGTCCATGGCGCCGCCATCGGCGGCGGGCTCGGCCTTGCGGTATCGGCGGATTTCCGCGTCACCTGCCCCGAGGCGCGCTTTGCCGCCAACTTCACGAAACTCGGCTTCCACCCCGGTTTCGGGCTCACCACCACGCTGCCCGAGCTGGTCGGCAAGAACAACGCGGAATTGATTTTCTACACCAGCCGTCGCGTCACCGGCGAAGAGGCGACGCGGATGGGCCTTGCCAATGTCTGCGTGCCGCAGGATCAGGTGCGCGCCGAGGCGATGAAGCTCGCGCAGGAAATCGCGGAGTGCTCGCCGCTTGGACTGGTCTCCACCCGCGCCACCATGCGCGCCGGCCTCGCCGACCGCGTGCTGGCCGCCACCAACGTTGAACTTGCCGAGCAGACCAAGCTGCGCGCCACCGAAGACTTCAAGGAAGGCGTCAAAGCCACTGCCGAACGCCGCGTCGCGAATTTCAAGGGACGCTAGTTTCGCATTGTTCTCTCAACACGTCGTCCCGGCCTTGAGCCGGGACCCATACGCCGCGGCCCACGAAGGAAGCACACGGGGAGACGGCTTCCTTCACTACGAATAGTTGCGGTTATGGGTCCCCACATTCGCGGGGACGCCTCGTTGTTAGGTGCAGTTCATAGCCCGGATGAATCTTGGCGCAATCCGGGATCGAGTCATCCGTTCGAGTGGTCCCGAATTCGCTTCGCTGCACCCGGGAAACGGCTTTGAAATCGCTGGATTATTTCGCCTGTTGGCGGTTCTTCCCCCGATCTGTTCCCCGTGGATGGTCGCGGTGGTGGCGCGGCTAAGCCCTTCCGCTTGCTATCACCAGCCAACTCGCGGCCCTCATCGCCATGAGCGGCTACACGCCTCCCTTCCCCGGAGTTCGGGGCAACCAGCCTAGCAGCATATCCCGGCATGCATTGGAGCGCTGTGCTACTACTTCGCTGTCCCGCTTAAGCTGGGCAGATATTGAAACGATTTTAGGAGGGGAGTGCCATGCAAAGGTATCTATTCGCCTTCCTTATCTTTACTTCTGCGCCTTCTGCATTCGCGACCGAGCTGCCAAAGGAGGGCAGCTACGACTACACTGCCTGCTGGTCCGGCGTTAACAACGTGATCACGTTCTCCAAGGCCCTCACCGCATCTAGTTATGAAATGACGGGTACTACCCGCAGCAATCCTCCCGAAGGCATGTTTGACAAGAACACTTTCCGCTGCGTGGGCATGAACGCCTCGCTTGACGGGAAGTTCACAGGGTCCACCGTATGCGAGACGATAGATGTGGATGGCGATAAACGTCTGGCATATTTTTCGCTCGGAAGTGATGGAAGTCTCACCCGAGAAAATGTTGCAGGCACCGGAAAATACGAGGGCATGAAGGCAACCGGCACAGTCCACCCCTTGGGGCCGTTTCCGACCGTGAAAGAGGGGACGTTTCAGGACTGCAATCATCAGACCGGCACGTATAAGCTAAAGTAAGCCCGCAACGAGAATTAGCCGTCGCTGACCAACTTTGAGCGGCGGCTTTTTCTTGGATGATAGGCAGCGCGACGACCGACGGACAGCGCCGGGACGACCATGAACTACGATAGCCTTGGCCGGGTTATCAGCCGCGAGCCGACGACCGGGAATCAGACGACGATCTCCGATGCCGGCGATCGCAACATCGGACGGTTCACGACAAGCGGCTAAGGCGTAACTTGCCGCGCTCTGCTACGAGCACCGGATGACGCCCCGCGATCAACAGCGCGGTCGCGGTGGTTTGGCTGTAGCGGCAGCGCGCGTGCAGTGAATTTCGAATCTCGGAACTTCGGATTGGGCCGACTCAGGAAGTGCCTTGGCATTTCCACACCAACGTGCCGCTGAAGCTGATCGTGTTGGAGGTCCCGTCCGTAATGAAGTTGAATGCGACGGCTCCCACGTGGAGGACTCGTTTGTGGCCGGAGCCGCCGCCGTCTCCGCCGTGGCGAGCGATAGAGCGGCACCCTTGTCGCGACAAAGGCAATTCAGTCTGCTGAGCCATAGATCAGGACATCGACAGATGAATTTCCTGCCCCACCGCTGATCGCATCGGCGAAGACGGACAATTTTGTGCATGGTACCTCGTATACGCGCGTTGTCTGCGAGCGAGGCTGCAAGGTCAGCGTGTCAAGCTGTGCCACCAACTCGTTACCTTCGGTGATCGTCAGGCGGATCACCACCGGGCCGGCAGAACCGGCCCGTTCATCAGCCACGACCCTGATGCGCTCGAATTCGTGCACGTCCACTGCGCCCAATGATTTCGACTGGCCGACAGGAACGCTAACCGCACCGACTGGCGTCCGGAACGCAAGCTTTGTTGTCATCGTCCTTCCTCCTTGTTTACGCCCCCAACTAAATTGCTACCACTCGGACGAAAGATTTGTGAGCTGACTTACACTCCGCCAAATTCTGCTTCGAGCATCGGTCGGCCCCACATTTGTGGCCGCGGCAGCACCGGAATGGAGACGACGCCTCGCTCCCACGAGGCGGCTGCCCGATCACCTCGGCAGCGCGAGCGAGCAGCGACGACGGCATCAGAAATGCTGACGGGCGATTCATTCTCAATCGAAGAGGATTTCCGCGCCCGGATGCGTGGGTTGGGAACGCCTGGATGATTGGTCAGGACGATGATCGTGCGCTGGATATCGAGAAGGCGGATGATGTAGTTGAAGTAGGCGACGCGGCTACCCCCATGCGCGACGTGGCGCAGACCAGCGCGTCCGAGCGCAAGCAACTGTTCCCGCTCGGCGGCGTTGCAGTAAGGAAAGGCATTCGTGATCCAGCCGGAGCCATAGCCAACTGATGTGCCTTGCCAATGTCTGCGTGCCGCAGGATCAGGTGCGTGCCGAGGCGATGAAACTCGCGCAGGAAATCGCCGAGTGCTCGCCGCTCGGCCTGATCTCCACCCGTGCCACCATGCGCGCCGGCCTCGCCGACCGCGTGCTGGCCGCCACCAACGTTGAACATGTCGAGCAGACCAAGCTGCGCGCCACCGAAGACTTCAAGGAAGGCGTCAAAGCCACCGCCGAACGCCGCGTCGCGAATTTCAAGGGACGGCGCTCCCTCTTCCCTCTCCCCTTGCCGGAGAGGGCGCCGCGGAGTTTACGCACGAAATTCAAACACGTAGGGCGCTGGCGTCCCTATAGTGTCATCATCGGCTCGCGGGTTTCGGAGCTATCCCGGTTCATGGCCGTCTGTATTCGGGCTGCTAGGACGCTTGCTTGGTGCGTTCAAGACGCCCGCAAGCCTGAGGCCCTCTAGAATTCCTTCGAGGCGCTGCTCGCGTATCATCGCGGCTACCATCGAAACCGCATCCTGCTGCTGGATCGTGAAGTGCACGTCGGGCAACTGCTCTGACATTGCCTGAAAGAACGTCTGCGGGTTGGTTACGTGATCCCGGAGCGCATACGCCGCTTCTTCGGCGCGAAACGTCGCGAGGTCACCCTCGCTCATACCGCCAATATCAAAGTCTCGCTGAGTGCAGTCCTTGATAGATTGCCGAATGAGCTGGCTTTGGTGCTTGGCCTCCCTAAAGAGCATGAAAACCTCATGCACCAAGTCATCTCGCGCAACGTTCTTCAACTCGCCGATCCGCGCGTAAAGATCCTTGCCCGTGCGCTCGTTCCTTTCAAATCGTTCCTGTATTTCCGCTGCCTGATAGTCGCGTCGTTTCTGGTGTTTCTTTGCAAACATCCTCATAGCCTGTTGCTCGCTGGGGTCGCCGGGGTTCTTCAAACGGCGAATTGTCGGGTAAAGAATGGCCGTGCTTATGCCAATCTCTACGTTCATCCAAATGGATCGAACGAGAATAGGCCCCCGGCGGACCACGGCGTTCGCGGGAACGACTCGCTGTTAGCGCGCAGCCCGGATCACGCCGCGAGGCTGAACGTCACGCCGCAGAGATCAAATCCGTCGCCCGATACGGTGCAGCCTTTGGCCTTTGCCGCGTCCCGCACTCTCGCGACATCCGCGACCTTGAAGGTCAGCCCGGTCATCAGATCGACTTCGCCCTTCACGAAACGAAAACTGCAATTCGGCAATTTCAGTTCAGACTCGCCGCGGGCATTCCTGCTCACGGGCACCCCGATGATCTTACCCCAATGCTCCGCGAGGCCCTTTGGATCGGGGCTTTGCATCTCGACGCCGGTCAGCGCCTGCGTCACATCCTTGCGGATCGATTTCTGCCAGTCGGGCCCGGCCGGCGGATAGGGTCCCAGAATGTCGTCGCTGCCGTCGGTGTGGTTGAACTCGATGAAGGCGGCGCGGCAATCGCGTGGGTGCAGTTGCACGCCATGATAGGGCGCATGCGTGATCAGATTGGCGGTACGCACGCCCATGGCATTGGCGTGCCTGCCGCGGGCATCGGGATCCTCGCAGCAGAAGATCGCCATATAGCCGCCGCGGCCGCCGGTCTTGTCGAGGAAGCGCCCCGCCGCGGTGCCCGGCTGGAACGGCGCGACCACTTCCAGCAAAATGGTATCGACCGGCAGCAGCGCGTTCTCCAGCCCGTATTTGGCGACGTTGCCGTCGCGGTAGCACACGCTGAGCCCCATGATCTCGGCGATATCCGAGATCACGGGCTCGAGCTGCGGCGCCACCAGGCAGATCTGCCGCAGCCTCATATAGCTGGCCTCGCCAGTGACCCCGGTCATACTAATGGCCCGAGAACGCGGGCTTGCGCTTTTCGACAAACGCTTTCGCCGCTTCCTTGTGGTCGGCGGTCTCGCCGCATCGCGAGTGATGGATCGCCTCGGCGTCGAAACAGGCTTCCAGCGTCATGGTTTCGGCGTTGTTGATGTTGCGCTTGATATAACCGAGCGTGACCGACGGCCCCTGCGCCAGCGACATCGCCAGCTCACGCGCCGCGGCTTCGACTTCCGCGTCCGGAACGACTTTCGTCACCATGCCGAGGTTGTAGGCTTCCTGCGCCGACAGCACCGGCGACGTCAGATAGAGCTCGCGCGCTTTGGCACTGCCGAGCAATTGCGTGAGGAAAAACGTCCCGCCGTAGTCGCCGGACAATCCGACCTTGGCGAATGCGGTGGTGATCTTGCAGGACGCACTGGCGACGCGCAGGTCGCAGGCCAGTGCAATCGACAGGCCAGCGCCGGCCGCCGCGCCGTCGACCTGCGCCACCACCGGCTTCGGCATCTGGTGCAGGATGCGCGAGACTTCCATGCCGCGGCGCAGATTGGCCATCTTGGCTTCGAAGGCGAGAGGCGCCCGCCCCTCCGCCATCGATTTCACGTCGCCGCCGACGCAGAACGTGCCGCCGGCGCCCTTGAGCAGCACCGCCCGCACCTCGTGATCATCCGCCGCGCGCCGCGCCGCTTCAACGAGGCCGCGCGTCATATCGGGATTGAGCGCATTGCGGCGGTCGGGACGGTTCATGGTGATGGTGAGGAGCCCGGCGTCGAGCTTCTGGAGAACCATTTCGTTGTCACTCATGGGCGGTTGCCTTCGTTGTTATTGGTTGTGGTGGATTTCCGATTTTGCACCGTCATTGCGAGGAGCACTGGCGACGAAGCAATCCATTCCTTCCTCACAATGACGGGACATCAGTGTCTACTTCTTCACCAGCGGGCAGCGCGAGGCTTCCAGCGACTGAAAGGCCTCATTGCCGGGAACCGTCGCCAGCAGCTTGTAATCGTCCCAGCGCGCCTTGGACTCGGACGGCTTCTTCACTTCGAACAGATACATGTCGTGCACCATGCGGCCGTCCTCACGGATCTTGCCGTTCTTGGCGAACATGTCGTTGATCGGGGTCTCCTTCATGACCTTCATCACCGCGGCAGCGTCCGTGGTCCCGGCAGCCTTCACGGCTTTCAGGTAATGCGTCACCGAGGAATAGACGCCGGCTTGCGCCGAGGTCGGCACGCGCTTCGTGCGCTCCATGAAGCGTTTCGAGAACGCGCGGGTGTCGTCGTTGAGATCCCAGTAGAAGGCTTCGGCGAGCAACAGCCCTTGCGCGGTATCGAGTCCGACGCTGTCGATGTCGGTCACGAACGCCAGCAAGGGCGACAGCCTTCTGATCGCCCTTGGTCAATCCGAATTCGGCGGCCTGCTTGATCGCATTGATGGTGTCGCCGCCGGCGTTGGCAAGCCCGACCACCTTGGCCTTCGAGGCCTGTGCCTGCAGCAGGAACGAGGAGAAATCCGACGTATTGATCGGATGCCGCACGCTGCCCAGCACCTTGCCTCCGGACTTCTGCACCACATTGGCGGTGTCCTTTTCCAGATCCTGGCCGAAAGCGTAGTCCGCGGTCAGGAAGAACCAGGTGTCGAGCCCCTGCTTGACGGCGGCAAGCCCCGTCACGTTCGCCTGCGCGAAGGTGTCGAACACGTAGTGGACGGTGTAGGGACCGCAGGCTTCATTGGACAGCCGGATCGAGCCCGGGCCGTTGAACATGATGATCTTGCCCCGCGCTTTCGCGATCTCGCCGGCGGCGAGCGCGGTGGCGGAGGCGGCGACGTCGAAAATCATCTCGACGCCCTGGTTGTCGAACATGTCGCGCGCAATGTTGGCGGCAAGGTCGGCCTTGTTGAGATGGTCGGCGACGACGATCTCGACCTTGCGACCCAGCACCTCGCCGCCGAAATCCTCCACCGCCATTTTGGCCGCGGTCTCGCTGCCGGCACCGGTGATGTCGGCATAGAGGCTCGACATATCGAGAATGCCGCCCAGCTTCAGCGGCGGCTTGCTTTGCGCGAGCGCTGATGTCGCCGATATCGCCAACGCGCAGGCGAATATGCCCGCAAAAATCCGTTTCATGAAAAGGCCTCCCGTATCGTCACGCCACATTGCCTGCGGCTTCAGAAACTTTGTCGGCGGCGATCATGCCGCATGGCATTGACTGCAGCAAGCTGCGGCAACGCGCGAACCGTCGCGTTTTTTCCGCTAAGCGGAATGACGTTCAGCGTCGTCAGCCCAACAGCCCCTTGCCGGGCACATGATTGAGCTCGAGCCTGATGCCATCAGGGTCTTCGAACAGCAGCGAGTAGTATCCCGGCGCCCATTGGTCCTCGCGCGGCGCGCGAACGATGGTGGCGCCGATCGAGGTGAGAAAGCCGTGCAGTTCGTCGACATCGGCGCGCTCGCGGGCGCGGAAGCACAGATGGTGCAGCCCGACACGGCCTTGCTCGAATGCGGCGCCTTCGTGCTCGGCCGATGGCGCGCGGATCGCGACCGCGGTGCGTCCGCCGACACAGTAATAGGTGGCATCGGTGTCGATCACCGGCTTCAACCCGAGAAACGGCAGCAGCTTGCGATAGAATTCGCGGGACCGCTCGAAGTTGGAAGCGGTCAAGAACACGTGCGCGATACCATTGATCTCCATCGTCTCCCCCTCGGTCGCCGTTTCCGGTAGGAGACAGGGATGATTCCGCCTTGGCAAGGGAAACGGGTGTTCAGCGGCAGGCTTCCGCAACGCGGCATCTCCTCGGTCCGGAAGAAGTTCCAACCCGTAGCCCACGAAAGACATTGACGAATTTCAAAGCCAGTGTTGCGCCGGAGACACGTCGCATCGATAAAGCACTCTCCTCACGCCGCTGTTATTGCGGTTGCGAGTAGGCGGGGGCTACGGTCATCCGCAACACGGGCAGCCCTTCGAGGACGAGCTATGACGGCATATCGCGGCGACACCGGATTTATCGGCCGATCCTTGTTTCCCATCCGGTCGTCATGGGGTCGGCTGCCGCGATTGGCGATCGCGCTGCTGCTGCTGGTTGCGGTCGGCGCCAGCCCCGCGCGCGCCGCCACTGATCCGGCATCGGGAGCCTCGACCGCGCACGTCTATCTGCTTCGCGGCGTACTGAATATTTTCTCGCTGGGGCTGGATGACATCGCGGCAAAGCTGCGGGCACAGGGCATCCCGGTAACCGTTGCCAATTACGTCTCCTGGGCGTCGCTCGCCGACGAAGCGGCGGCCGAATACAGAAGCGGCAGGCTCAAGACCATCGTTCTGGTCGGGCACTCCTCGGGCGCGACCTCGCTGCCCGACATGGTCGCGAGGCTGGATCAGTACGGCGTTCCTGTAAAACTCGCGATCGGCCTGGATTCTGTGTTTCGCACCGGTCTTAGCGGGCGCGTCGGACGTTACGTAAACTTCTACATCGCCAATGGCGCCGGCACGCCGGTCGAGAAGCGCAAGGGATTCCAGGGCACGCTGGAGAACGTCAACGTCGAGAACGTGCCTGGCGTCGGCCACATGTCGATCGAGAAGAACCAGATCATGCAGCAGAAGGTGATCGGCGAAATCGATGCCGTCGTGTTCGGGCGATCGGCACCGGGCGCACAGAGGCCGCGGCCCGGTGAAGCCAGTGCAGTGAGACGCGGCACCGCGAACGCGGCGGCAGGCAACTGATCCGTTCTTCCGTTGGTTGCGGCGGCGCGTGGATCGCGCCGCAAATTCTGCCAATTCGTCCGCGATAGATCATGTTGGAGCGCCGGCCCCCGCCGGCGCCGAGGTGCGGCGTTTCTGAGCGTCGAGACCGCGAGCCCTACAGCACATGACCAATCCGAGACAGCTTGCTGCGTTTGTGATCGGGGCGCTGTTCGCCGCCAACGTATTGTCGGGCAATTGCAATCCGGCCCTTGCCGGACCGCCCGCCCGGCCGGCCGATGCGCCTGCAGCGTCCGCGCCCGCCGTAGCGCTGCCCGCAACCCGGCCGCGGGCGCGCGTCTATGTGTTCCGAGGTGCGCTGGGTCCGATCTTTTCGCGCGGCATGGATCAGCTGACCAGCCGCCTCGAAGAGGCCGGTGTCCGGGCCGATGTCTACGAGTTCACCATTTGCCGGCTGATCGCCGCTCGGGCCATCCGCGATTACCGTGACGATCCCGTTCCGATCACCCTGATCGGGCATTCGATGGGCGGCCTTTGCGCCTTGATCTTCGCGGACATCCTGCGATCCGAAAACATCCCGGTGAGCCTGGTGGTCACCATCGATCCGGCGCAGGCGAGCCCGAAGGTGCCGCTCAATGTCGAGCGGTACATCAACATCTTCCTGTCCACCAACGTCCTGGGCGGCGGCGACGTGGTGGCGGAGCCGGGCTTTCAGGGCCACTACGCAAGCTTCGACATGAAGGAGCACGACGAAGTCACCCACATCAACATCGACAAAATGGATTCCATCCACGAGCAATTGGTGACCGCTATTGTCCAGCTTGCGGCGACGCCGGTGCAGAGCCAGCGCGAAACCGTGCCGCTGCGCTACGTCGTTCCGCCAGATGCTCCAATTGAACTCTGGGACAGCGGCACCCAGCAATTCGCCCGTTCGGGCGACACGCTGCAGCGGCTTGCGACGCTCAACCGCGTGCCGCTGTGGTCGCTCACCCAGGCCAATCAATTACCGGACGATGCACCGCTGACCGTTGGCCAGCGCGTCATCATTCCGCGCCCACTCGTGCCGCCGGTCCCGCCGCCGGCGGTGGCGGCAGCGCCGGCGAAACGGTGAATGACAGGCGTCACGCGTCAGCGGGGCGGCAGGAACGGGATCAGCATCGGGACGCGCCGGCAATACGATCCGTAGGCTTTCGCGCCGAGCTCGGCGGTGAGGAATCCTTCCTCCATGCGGGCCTTCTGCCACATGCCGAGCGAGATCAGCACGGCCCCGAGCATCGCCGTCACGGTTCCGACCGCGACACCCGTCACCAGCATTCCCGCGATCAGCCCGGTGTAGATCGGGTGGCGCACGAGGCCGTACGGGCCCGTGTCAATGACCCGATGACCTTCCTTGTGCGTGATCGCGTTCGACCAGAAACGTCCGAGATGGATTCTCGCCCACCATGTGAACGCGATCCCGGCGAGCGTCAGGCCGGCCATCACGTAGATGCCAGTGCTGCCGAACTGCCAGAGCGGCTTTTCTCCCAAAACCTTGCCGGTCCATGGCGTGAAAAGGACAGCTCCCAGCAGAATAGGGATGCGGTATCGCCGCGAGTCCCACGTCATCACCTGCTTCTGCGTCCGGCCCGACCAGAAAGACGCCACAACCCAACTGATGATCCATACGATCCAGATGATCGCAAGCAACTGGGTGGGCCAGGTGGCGGTCCAACCACTCCAGACGAACGCCAACAATTGACCGGGATCTTGCAGCATGTTGAGGACTTTATTGCGCGGTTAAATCAGAATGCGCGGTTGGATCAAACGCCGATCCGGCGCGTGGTGTTGAACGAGCGCGCGCCCGGGCCCGGCGCTGGGGCCCGTTCAGGCAGATTGTGAACGCCGCCAAGCAGATGCGCAATGGTTTCGCGCAGGACGGGCTCGACCGGGCTTGGGGCGTAGCCAAGCTCGCGTTGCGCCTTTTCGATCGACAGCGCCTCCGCCCGCAATGCGATCCGGACCCCTTCGGCGGTACCGGCCGGAGGCCGGCGGGTCACTCGATCGGCAAAGAATTCCATGAGGGTAGCCGCGATTTCGGCAAGGCGGCCGTTGATTGGCAGGCGCGGCGCCCGGCGGCCGCTGATATCCGCCATGATCCGCAGCACCTGCTTCAGCGCGATGCCTTCGCCGCCGAGAATGTAGCGATGTCCGGCTTGTCCGCGCTCCATGGCAAGGATCAACCCGGCGGCAACATCGCGCACATCGACGAGGTTCACGACGAAATCGAGATACAATTGCAGTCGCGGGCTGAGGAAATGCCGGAGCATCGCCGTCGGCGGCGTCACATTATGGTCATGAGGCCCGATCGGCATGGTGGGACAGCCGATCACGACCGGATATCCCGATGCCGCCGCCTGCATCGCGTAGCGCTCGGCGAGCATTTTCGAGCGCGTGTATGGCCCCGGCATGTCGTCGGGCCGCAACGCTTCCTCCGCGGGCGGATCGTTCGATCGCGAGGCACGGAACAGGATGGATTCCGTCGAGCAATGCAGGAAGCGTCTCACGCCGCGCTGGCGCGCCGTCTCGATAACGGTTTCGGTTCCACCGTAGTTGACGGCATGGAAATCGTCTTTCCGCGGCAGCCACATCCCGGGCAGGCCGGCAAGGTGATAGACCTCGTCGACGCCGTCCATAGCCCGTCGCACCAGGTCGCGATCGAGCACCGAGCCCCTGACATGCTCGACCTTCGGCAAGACATGGGACGGCGGCTGAAGATCGAGAACCCTCACCTCTCGCTCCTGCGCAACGAGCGCCGAAACGAGGTGCTTCCCGATGAAGCCGTTGCCGCCCGTAACCAGTATTCGTGTCATGCGTGGGGATGCAGTTCGCACTGAAATTATTGAGAATACGACAATGAGTTTTGCGGACGCTGCTCGATAATGCTCGCAAGGTCGCGCCGAAAGCCCAGCGCGATAAAAAGTTTCGCCATCACGAACATCGGTCCGAGCAGCAAGTGAGTGGGGTTATCGACCAACGCGGGTTGCCGACCTTCGAACACCCGGTGCCCGATGATTTGCGATGCTACTCCGACGACAATGAGTACCGCCGTCAGCGACCACATGGCGAGAGGGGTCACTTGGCCAACGATCAGGGCGGCCGCCGAAAGCAAGGCGACCGCCGCAGCGAGGATCCCTGCGCCAAGCGCAACATCGAGCAGGAACCAATAAAGCACCACCGGGATCACAGCGATGGTCGCTGCGCTGGTTTCAATTCCGAACAGGGTAACGGACCAGAGGCTGAGCGGGAGAACGGCTGCCAGGAACAGGAACAGAATGCCGAATACATGCATCGCGCAATTCCAGGGATCACGATGATATTCGACGTAATCCGCCAGTTGCCGCCGAAAATATGAGTTCATGCGGCGCTCATTGCCCCTGTTGCGTCAGGAAACCCGGCAAAACTGGTTCCAGTCAAACCGGACGCTCCTGGTTCATCGCTGGCCCCCGCCGGAGGCAGGGTGCTACTAGAACTTGGACGAAGGCTCAAGTCAAAACGGGCCATGGCGATGTCCCCTGGTACTCGGCCGGAGAAACATCGCAGCGACCGGAATCACGCCGTAATCCAGCCGACAATCATGGCCACAAAGCAGCGTCATGGCAGCAGTCTCAAAATGAGCGTGTATTCGGCCGATTTTTTTGCGCGAATGTTGCCGTTCAGCCTCATCTTTATTGGCTTGGTTGCCGCGATGAATTCGGCCCGGGCTTCGGGATGTGCTTTCGATGTCCAGGGCGAGGGCCGCGTCAGCGCGGTCATCGACGCGCGCAGCTTTCGCCTGGACGACGGCCGTGAGGTGCGGCTCGCGGGCATCGAGCCCGCGGACAAGGCAAAAGGCGCCGCCATGCTGTCGGCGGTGCTTATCGGCCGCGATGTGTCCCTGCACGGCGAGGACGACACGCCCGATCGGTACGGCCGCCAGCCTGCTTTCGCCTTTATCGCCGGCACCCAGGCACCGGTGCAAAGCGAGCTTTTGAGGCAGGGCCTGGCCCTGGTTTCGGCTGAAGTGGCCAACAAGGACTGCGCGTCGGCGTTGACCGCCGCGGAGGCCGAGGCGCGACAGGGAAAAAATGGCATCTGGGCCGAACCTACGGCCATAAAAAACGCGGAAAGTCCGGGCGATATTTTGGCCGGGATTGGGCGCTTTACGGTGGTCGAGGGCAAGGTCTTGTCCGTGCGGCAGGCAGGGGCAACGACCTATGTCAATTTCGGCCGGAACTGGACACGGGACTTTGCCGTGACTATTTCAAGGCGCATAGTCCCCGCGTTCGAGGCGGCTGGGCTCGCGCCCAAGTCCCTCGAAAATCGACGGATTCGTGTCCGCGGCTGGGTGGAAGCGCGTCGTGGGCCGCGAATCGAGTTGCTCCGGGTTGGGCAGATCGAAGTGCTCGGCGGGGACTAGAGCAGGATCCGAAAAATTGGGGACCGATTTTTCGCGAAAGATCGGGGCTCAGGGAAAGCAGTGAGATCAGGGAGCCGATTCAATCCAATCGGACTTATGCTCTCGCTGCACAACCGAGAGTAGCGGACGTGACTGAGCGCGTGGGACCGCGAGAGGGAAGGATCCGCCGCCTTTGGGCTGCGCCCGCCTTGCTGTGCGTCGGCCTGACGCTTTCCGCCTGCGGCAACATGGCCCGCCTCGATACCGCATCGCCGTCGTCATCGACGGCGCCGGCAAAGCCGAACCGGACGGTGGCGCAGACGCCGGCGAGCGAGCGCGAGCATGAGCGCATCCTGTCTTCCTATGGCGGCGCCTACGACGATCCGAAGCTGGAGGCGTTGATCGGCAAGACCGTCGACCGCCTGGTCGCGGCGTCCGATCGTCCCGACCAGCCCTACAAGGTGACGATCCTCAATTCCGGCGCGGTGAATGCCTTCGCGCTGCCGACCGGCCAGCTCTACGTCACGCGCGGCCTGATCGCGCTCGCCAGCGACACTTCCGAGTTGTCCTCGGTGCTCAGCCACGAGATGGCGCATGTGTTGGCCAAGCACGCCTCGATCCGGGAAGACCAGGCGCGGCAGGCGGCGGTAGTGACGCGCGTCGTCACCGACATGAGCAACGATCCCGATTTGACCGCGCTGGCCCTGGCAAAAACCAAATTGACGATGGCGAGCTTTTCGCGCCAGCAGGAGTTCGAGGCCGACGGCATCGGCGTCGGCCTCGCGGCGCGCGCGCATTTCGATCCCTACGGCGCGGCGCGCTTCCTCACCTCAATGGAGCGCAACGCGGCGCTGAAGGTCGGCAAGACCCCGCTCGATCCGCGCGCGCAGGATTTCCTCTCCTCGCATCCGGCGACGCCCGAGCGCGTCCAGAACGCGCAGGCCGCCGCGAGGCAATATACCTCGCCGGAAGGCGGCGACCGCGACCGCGAAACCTATCTCGGGGCGATCGACAACATCGTCTACGGCGAAGATCCGAGCGAAGGCTTTGTGCGCGGACGGCGTTTCCTGCATCCGAAACTCGGCTTCACCTTCGCAGCGCCTGAAACCTTCACGCTCGACAACACCGCGCAGGCCGTGATCGGCGTCCGCGAGGGCGGCACCCAGGCGATGCGGTTTGACGTGGTGCGGGTGCCGGCGGAGCAGTCGCTCGGCGACTATCTCAATTCCGGCTGGATGGAAGGCGTCGAGAAGGCTTCCACCGAGGATATCACCATCAACGGTTTCCCGGCGGCGTCCGCCACCGCCCGTGGCGACCAGTGGCAGTTCAAGGTCTATGCGCTCCGCTTCGGCAGCGACGTCTACCGCTTCATCTTCGCTGCGAAGCAAAAGACCACCGAGAGCGACCGCAACGCGCGGGAGACCGTCAACTCGTTCCGTCGCCTGACGCTGGAAGAAATCCAGGCTGCCCGCCCCCTGCGCATCAAGGTGATCACCGTGCAGCCCGGCGACACCGTGGAATCGCTGTCGCACCGCATGGCCGGCGTCGACCACCCCACCGAGCGCTTCCGCGTGCTGAACGGGCTCGACGCCCACGCCCAGGTGAAGACGCGCGACCGCGTCAAGATCGTGGTGGAATGATGCGAAAGCGCGTCCTCTCCGGAACGCGCTCTCAGGTGGCGGCGACCAGTTGCGAGCGCACCGAGGCGAGAAAATGCTCGTAGGCGTGGTCGACGATTTCATTGAGCGAACGCGTTCGCGCGAAGATGGCTTTGGCCTCCGCCAGGAACTCGTCGCGGGTCGGCAGCTTCGGCAGATGCAGGCCGGACAGGGCATCATGGCTGCCGTCACGCGATCGATCCAGTATCTCACCCAGCGAAGACAGTTGCAGGGCAGCCAGGTCGGCTCGCGACAGCGCCGATGAGATGGCTCGTGCAATTCGCTGCGAATCGAACCGGCCGGCAAGTTCGCGGGCGGCCCGATTGATCACCCGCGATCCGAGCGGCTGCTCGTTCCGCAGCACCTGTTCAGGCGGCGCCTTCAAATCCCAGACGATCCCGAGAAAGGACAGTCCTTTCAGGAGATAATAGGTGACGTCGATTTCCCACCAGCGAAAACCCTGGCGAACGCTGCTCTGGTAGGCGTGGTGGTTGTTGTGCCAGCCCTCCCCCATCGTAAAGAACGCCAGCAGCCAGTTATTGCGGGAATCGTCGCCGGTGACGTACCGCTTGCGGCCATGGACGTGGGCGAGAGAGTTGATGCAGAAGGTCGCGTGATAGAGCAGCACCGTGCTCCACAGGAATCCGACGACCAGGCCGGACCATCCGGCAAGCAGAAAGCAGAGAACCGCGACCACCGTGGCCGGCAGGATTTCCAGCCGATGCAGCCACATCAGCTCGGGATATGAGGCGAGATCGCCGACTTTCACCAGATCGGTCGCATCGTGCTTCCGAGCGAAAATCCAGCCGACATGGCTGTAGACGAAGCCCTTATGGCGCGGCGAATGGACGTCGTGTTCGGTGTCCGAATGCAGATGGTGGTGCCGATGTTTGGCGGCCCACCACAGAACGCTCTTTTGCGCGGTGCTTTGCGCGAGAAAGGCGAGAACGAATTGAAAGGCCCGGCTGGTCGCATAGGCGCGATGCGAGAAATATCGATGGTATCCGGCCCCGATCGCAAACATCCGCAACGCGTAAAGCGACGCGCATATGGCGATGGCCTGCCACGTCACGCCGGTCCAGATCGCCGCGACGCAGCCGAGATGGACGGCGAGGAACGGCACGACAGACGGATACATGATGTCGTCGTGTTCATCGGCGGCGGCAATATTGGGCGAAATGTTTCCTGACATGATCCTGAGCGATGATAGGTGCGTGGAGGATTTCGCTCAGCAGAGCGCAAGGCTGCTACATGCGAAAAACCCCGCGGTATACCGCGGGGTCTTGAACCAGAGCTTTGCCAGTACATCCGTGGTCAAAGCATATGGCGTGTTTGCGATCGTCTACTCGACGCGCAGATTGTCCGCGGCCGACTTGCCGGTCCGGCGGTCGGCGACAACTTCGAAGGAAACCTTCTGCCCCTCGTTGAGCGTGCTCAGGCCGGCGCGTTCGACGGCGCTGATATGAACGAAGACATCCTGGCTGCCCTGGTCCGGCTGAATGAAACCAAAACCTTTTTGGTTGTTAAACCACTTCACAGTTCCCGTCGTCATGGGAGATCGTCCTTTAGGTACGTGGATAGTTGAACCGCGCGCAAACGCAGTTAGCTGTTGTCGAGGTCTGGAGGGAGGGTCGTCAGTCAGGCGCGCTAATCGCGGCGAGGCCAAGTCGTTCGGCCGAAACTCGATAAATAACAGATGGGCCTGTTACCGCCAATTTGCAAGCGAAATCCGAGGTTCCCGTCGACAAACCCGAGAAACGTCATTTAACGCCCTCAAACCGGCTCCATTAACCAACTATTAACCAAGGCGACCGATCCTTGATCCGTCCAGGAGAGACCGTGCTCCGCCCCGGCGTGGACGAGAGGCGCAGCCAGTCCATCAACTGGTTCGCCTGCGAGGCCGATCTTATCCTGCGTTTATCGTTCCTTCGTTCCAACCACGGCACCGACATGATCGCTGACAGCAATAGCAACATCGCCTGGCACAGGGTTCAGCTCAAGAAGAACCGCGACGCCCTGAAGGCCATGGAAATTGCCCGGTTCAGGATTGGCGAAATGACTGGCCCGACCGGCCAGGCGCAAAGCCAGGCGATAACCGACCTGAAGCGAAAGATCGCGGAATCCGAGCGGTGCATCGCCGCCTATGAGCGACGGACCAAGCGGCCCCTCGCAACCGACCTTCAGAGTCTCGCCAGGGTCAGTTGGAGCAAGTGGAACGACGCCGGTCTGTCCCGATAAGATCAGACGGTGCGGTTACACCCGGGCTGCGCTCACTTCACTTCGCACCAAGAATGATGGGAACGGCGTCCAGGAGCTTGCGGGACTTCACCATGTTCTCTGTCGAGCAGTGAGACTTCTCAGGCCATGCGCCTGAACAGGCTGAACTGGAAGCGCTGCGTGGCTCCCCAGGGCGTCGTGTGTTCATGGCGGCGTGAGTTCACCAGCGTGAAGGCGCCACCCAGCACCGCGGCGAGACTTTCCGCATCGTAGCGCATGACCGGCAGCCCGCTGCAACGCTCCGGCCCGTCAGGTGCGAAGGTAGCGATGATGGCGCGCCCGCCCGTTTTTACCGCCTTCGTCAGGCATGACACATAGGCCGCGCGATCGCGCGCGTCGGTCAGGAAGTGAAACGCGGCGCGATCGTGCCAGAGGTCGTACGATCTTATCGGCTGCCAGGTGGTCACGTCGGCGACGATCCATTCGACCTGGTTGCCGCGCGCGCCGAGCCGCGCCTTCGCGGTTTGCAGCGCCGCTGCCGACAGATCCAGCACCGAGACCGCCTGAAAACCGCGATCGAGCAGCGCATCGGCCAGGCGCGACGCACCTCCGCCGATATCGATGATAGCAGCGGCAGGCGACACGCCGGCGAGCCCGATCATTTCAAGCGAAGTCGTCGGGCTCTCCTGAAACCAGCTGACCTCGGCTTCGCCCTTGCTGGTGTAAACGCCCTGCCAGTGCGGTTGGCGGTCGTGGTCGGTCATGACGTTTCATCCGAATGCGAAGGGTTAGCGTATGTCAGATGCGGGCGCAGCGCGAGGCGCAAACTTCGGCCGCAAACTCAGTCGTCCCGGGCAAGCAAAGCGCGACCCGGAACCCGATGTCAATTGTTGAACAAAGCTGGCATCACAGCCAACTCCAACAACACACGAAAGCTTGTGACACGACGATTTTAATGATCGAAAGATTTTCCCAATGCGCCCGCGCGGGAAACTTACCACCTCAGCCTGCAATCGTCGTTGGGCAGACCGGCGACCATCCAAGAGCGGGTCCGCATTGCGCGCCAATAACCGACATTCCCGAGAGACGTCCGGGCAGGCCCGCTGAATGAGCGAGAGGCGGCGGGACAACCTGTGCGGCTACGCTGCGGCAGGCGGCCCGAACCAAGCGGTTAGCGCGTCAGCGAGCCCCAGATCGTTCGGCTCGCCCACCCAAGCCACATATCCGTCGGGCCGAATCAACACGGCGGCGGGAGCAGTGACCGCGCCGAGTACTGGAAGCTCCCACGTGCCAACGTATTTGGCGTCGACAACCTGAACCCGATCTGCCCATGGCGTGATGTCGAGGCCGCCGGGCTCACCGAGGTTGAGGAGCACCGGCCGGGCATCGTGCAGCAGGGTGAAGACCCGCAGCGGGTCGTTCACGCTGACCAAGTCGAGGTCGGGCATGCGGCGTCCGAGCAGCTTGTGCCCCTCGCCGAGGTCGTAATGAATGCCCAGACCGGACATCTCCGCGGCGAGCCGTCTGCGGGGCTCGTCCATGCCGAGGAGTTCGGAAACGGTGTCGCCCAAGGCCTTGGTGCGGTCGTCCGTGCGACGAAGCGCAACCTGCGCCATCGTGTTGCGCAATACGCGGGCAGCGACCGGGTGGCGCTCGGCGTGATAGGTATCGAGGAGGATTTCCGGTGATGTCCGCTTGACCACTTGGGCCAGCTTCCATCCCAGATTCACCGCATCCTGCACACCGATGTTAAGGCCCTGTCCACCCACCGGGGGATGCACGTGCGCGGCGTCGCCGGCGAGCAACACCCGCCGGTCGCGATACGCCGCCGCCTGCCGCGTCACGTCGGTGAATCTCGAGATCCAGGTGGGACTGTGGATCCCGTAATCGGTCCCGTAGACGGCGACGAGCGCCTCGCTGACATCGCGCAGGGTGGGTTCACTGTCGAGTCGCAGCTGCGGTTCGGTCAGCACGACGCGGGCCACCCCGCCATTCTCCACCTTGCTGATCGCATGGATGCCGACGGCGTCTTGGTCAAACTCCCACTTCGGCTCGTCGGCGATCAGCCAGCTCGCCGTCGGATCCCACCCGGGGAACTCGATGCCGGCTGCCTTGCGAATCAGGCTGCGGCCGCCATCGCACCCGACGAGATACTCCGCGCGCAGCGACGCACCGTCGGATAGCGCGACATCGACGCCGGTGTCGTCCTGCGCGAAACCCGTCACCTCACGTCCGCGATAGATCGGCACCGCCAGCTCGCCGACCCACTCGGCCAGGATGCGCTCGATGTGGTTCTGCCACAGCCCGAGGACGTAGTTGTGCCGGGTGGGAAAGTCGCTGACGTCCAGAGGAACGTGGAAGTGGACGACCTGAAACACCTGTCCCTGCGAGATGAACCGATCGGCAATTCCGCGCTGATCGAGAATCTCGATGGTGCGTGAGTGCAGACCGCCCGCGCGCGAGCCGGCGAGTTCCTGGCTGGCGCGCCGTTCGACAATGACAACGTCGACACCCGCCAACGCCAACTCGCCTGCCAACATCAGTCCTGTCGGACCTCCGCCGACGATAACCACCGCATGCTCGGATGTACGCATTTGTCGCTCCGTATGGCCGGAGCCGGCGCTTCTACGGATGACCCGGGTCTTGAAGCAAGACCCTTACGCGCTACATATTAAGGTGGGGAAGATTGGTATTCTGCTTTCCGGTTATCTCCGCGGTAGAGCTGAGAGTTGCGGAAATAGTTTTGTGATGTCGCCTTATGGGCACTTAGCTGACGTGGGCAGATTTATGAATGTCCGCTTTGCGCCCCAGATCCGGACGACAGCCGCGCGGCGATGCATGCTTTCGTTCCCTCCGGTTTCAATGTGCTGGTGTGAACGAGCGCCAGCCGCTATGCGACGGTCGGGAGGAGACGCTCCACTTCTTCCCGCAGGTCCGCTATCGCCTTGCGATCGCCAGAGAGATGCCGCAGCAAGCATCGCTGGAAGAGCCCGTCAAACAGCGCATAGAGGGCACCCCGCGAGATGGCCAGCTGTCGGCCACCAAGTGAGGCAAAGCGGGATGCGACGCGCCACACCATATCTTCAAGGCTCTTGTCGATCTCGGCGACGTCGTCGCGAAAGGCCTCTTCAAACAAGGACTGCGAGCGAAGGTCGTACCAGAGGCGATGCATCCGAGCTTCGTCGCGAACCGTCTCGCCGAGCTTTTCGAGAAAGCCCTTCATCAGTTCGTCGCGGCTTTGCGCCGCCGACGTGACCTGGTCGTACCGCGTGACGCACTTTGCCTTGTAGTGACGAACGCAACAGCAGATCAGGTCGACCTTGTCGCTGAAATAATAGTGCAGCACGCCGTGCGTAAACTCGGACTTCTGCGCGATCTCGCGCAGGCTGGTCCTTGCATAGCCGAGCTCGGCCAAAGTTTCCAACGCAGCCTCGGCAAGTTCGATTCGCCGTGCACTGAATTTGTCGACACGCGCACGCTCGATTCGATCCGAGGGCCTGTTCGGCCGTCGCGTCGCTTCGATTTTCCGCTGCGTCACTCCAACCGCTTTGCGCACGCCTAACTCCAAATCACCGCGTCACCTCAGCAGCAATGGTGCCCTGAAGCGGTCTGGGAAATCATCGTCCACCCATGGGGGTCAAGGGTTACTTGACAAGTGTATAGATTTTGGACGATCGTCAAGATATTCTTGGACGAGTGTCAAATTTTCCAAGGCATCGCAGCCCGAAGAAGCTGCGCACGGGAGGAACAAGAGGCCGCACACCCGCGCCATCCATCCGTTCATTCCGGTCAGCCGAAAGTCCTTTTCTCAGCGGACGGGGAGCCAGTAGGCGCGCGCGCCCGGCAGACCGCGGCGCGTCACAACAATGAAATCACAAAGGGAGGAGTATGCGATGAGTGAGAAAAGTCTGGCAGGCCGCAAGGCTCTGGTCACCGGCGGCGCGCGGGGCATCGGCGCTGCGATCGCGGAGGCGCTTACGAAGGCCGGCGCTTCGGTGATGATCGGCGACATTCTCGCCGATCTCGGCAGGGAAACCGCCGGCCGTCTTGCAAAATCAGGCGCCAAGACCGGCTTTGTGGAACTGAACGTCACCGACGACGCGCAATGGGAAAAGGCTGTCGCAGCCACCATCGCCGCGCTCGGTGGCTACGACATCCTGATCAACAATGCAGGCATCGAGATTACCTCGCTCGTCGTCGATCTCAAGGCTGAGGATCTGCGCCGGATGTGTGACGTCAACATCGTCGGCACCGGTCTCGGCATGAAACACGCGTTTCGTGCGATGCGGCCTGGCGGAGGTGCAGGTGCAGGCGGCGCCATCGTCAATATCGCGTCGGTCGCGGCCACGATCGCATTCCCGGCCATTGCCGGATACTCCGGCACCAAATCGGCCGTTGATCGCATGACGCGGGTCGCGGCGATGGAAGCCGGCAAGCTTGGTTACGGCGTACGGGTCAACTGTCTCTATCCCGGGCTCGTGCCCACCGATATGGGCATGCAGCTGGCTAACGACATCGTCGCCGCAGGACTCGCACCGGACGCCGGCGCCGCCGTCACCTCGGTCGTCGAGCAGACGCCGCTTGGGCGGTTGGGCGAGGTCGGCGACATGGCCGACGCCGCTGTGTTCCTTTGCTCCAACGAGGCGCGCTTCATCACCGGGGCCGGCCTGCCGGTCGACGGCGGCATGGGCATGTAAGTCGCCAAACGCAAAGAACGGAAATTCGGGAGGACATGAACATGAGCGAGAAAAAACCTGTCGTCGTCTACGGCGTCTCTGGCTACACGGGGCGTCTGGTTTGTGAATATCTGCGGGAATACAACATTCCCTTTATTGCCGCCGGCCGCGACGCAGCCAAAGTGAAGGCCGTTGTCGAGAAAATTCCCGGCATCGAAACCGCGGACTACGAAGTTGCCGAGGTTGAGCACACCGTCGAAGCGCTGACCAAGCTGTTCAGGGGTGCGCAAGTCGTCAGCAATATGGTCGGCCCGTTTATCAAATATGGCCCGGAAGTCGTCGAAGCCTGTCTTGCGGCCGGCTGTCATTACACCGATACGACCGGCGAACAGGACTGGGTGCTACTGACGCAGGAGCGTTGGGGGACAAAATTCGCGGCAAAAGGATTGCTGCTCGCGCCGAACGTCGCGCAGATGTACACAACGGGAGAAATCGCAGCAAACATATGCCTCGAAACGCCCGGCCTCGATACGCTCGACATCCTGGTGCTGTGGAAGGGGTTCCCGACCTATGCCTCGACGCAGACGATTTTCACGATCCTCAAGGCGAACTGGTACTATCTCGTCCAGAATAAATTTGTTGAATGGGATGTGACTGCCAATTTCGAGGTCAACGTTCCCGGTCAGCATGAGGGCGCCATCGCCGTGCCGTGGGGCGGCACTGCGCATCCGGTCTGGTTCAAGAATGATCCGCGCGTGTCCAACTGCAGGGTGCTCGGCGGCGTCATGCAGCGCGACGTCATGTTGGGCGTGGTCCAGACCCAGGAGATGGTGAAGGAGAAAATCAAGCCGCTTCCGCCCGACCAACAGGAGAAGGCGCTGGCCGACATCGCGGGAACGATGCAGGCAACCATGCCGCCGCGCGAAAATCCGCGCATCAATACTTCGATCAACTCCGTCTATGCATCGGGACCGCTCGGTCGCGCCCATTGCGTGATCCACGGGAACTGCAATTACAAGCAGACCGGAATGCTGCAGGCCTACGCCGCGTTCTCGCTGCTGCAGACTGCTCCCAGGAAGGTTGGCTTTGCCTCCGCTTGTCAGGCGTTCGGGCATCGGGAACTGTTAGGGCAGTTGCGAAGCTTCGGACTGGTGATGAACCCAATTCTGACGGTTCACAATTGATGCAACCTGGTGGCGCGTACGACCGCGCCACCCCGCCTTCTTTCCGGGAGGTAGTCCATGCGGCTTGTCGATTATCTGGATAAGGGTGCCTCGCTTGGTGCCGATGTTCCATGCCTGACGATGGACGGAAGGGACCTGAGCTATGGTGACGTGCAGCGCCTTAGCTATCGGATCGCACGCGGGCTCGCCAATTCCGGCGTTACCCCCGGGGAGAAAGTCGCGATCCTGTCGGGTAACGATCCGATCGCCTTTGCCTGCGTATTCGGCATTTCGCGCGCCGGAGCCGTCTGGTGCCCGATCAATCCACGCAACGAGGCGGCGGAAAACCAGTTCATCCTCGATGCGTTCGATTGCAGCCTGTTGCTGTTTCACAGCAGCTTCGCGCCGATGGTCGACAAAATAGGGCCTCATCTGCCGAAGCTGCGCAATCTCGTATGTCTCGACACCGATATGTCTTTCGCGCCGTCGTTCGAGCATTGGCTTGCCGATATCGACGGCCAACCCTTTCAACGCGATCCCGTTGATGATCTTGCGCTCATACCTGGCACCGGCGGCACGACCGGGAAACCCAAAGGCGTGATGCTCTCGGGACGCAACATCGAAACGATGAGCGCGTTGACCCTGATGGGCTATCCGTTCAAGGGGCGCCCGACCTATCTTGCGCTCGCGCCGCTGACGCATGCTGCCGGTGTGCTGTGTTTTCCCATCATGACGCTCGGAGGCAGGGTCGTGATCATGCATCATCCGGACATCGGCGAATTCCTCGATCTGATCGCACGCTACCGCGTCACGCACACATTCCTTCCGCCAACCGTGATCTACATGCTGCTGGATCATCCGAAGCTCGAAAGTACTGATCTCAGCTCGCTGCAATGCTTCTGGTACGGCGCTGCCCCGATTTCGGTGGCGCGCCTCACCGAGGCGCTCGAAAAGATCGGGCCGATGGCGCAGCTCTTTGGGCAGACCGAAGCACCGATGATGATCTCGATGATGCCGCCTGAGGACCATTACAATCCCGACGGCTCGATCGCGACTGGACGTCTGTCGTCGGCGGGGCGTGTCGGGCCGCTGGTTCGGGTCGGCATCATGGATGGCAACGGCAATCTGATGCCGGCCGGAGAACGCGGAGAAATCGTCGTTCGTGGATCGCTGGTGATGGATGGGTACTAC
Source organism: uncultured Alphaproteobacteria bacterium (assembly GCA_963786115.1). Classification (GTDB taxonomy): domain Bacteria; phylum Pseudomonadota; class Alphaproteobacteria; order Rhizobiales; family Xanthobacteraceae; genus Bradyrhizobium. Next base: position 17,387 of record CAWAYC010000043.1, on the reverse strand, counting down.
AAGAACGCCGAAGCAACGGCGGAGGCCTCCGTGCATGGCTGGCATCATACGGGTGATATCGGATACCTGGATTCGGACAATTTCCTTTACATCGTCGATCGTGCAAAAGACATGATCATTACTGGCGGCTTCAACGTCTATTCCGTCGAGGTTGAGAACGCCCTTCAGGCCCACGAAACCATTCAGGATTGTGCCGTCATCGGTTTGCCCGACGAGAAGTGGGGCGAACGCGTTGTCGCTGTGGTGCAGCCGAGAGCAGGACGCACCGTCGATGTTTCGGCGGTATCGGCCTTCGTGAAGCAGCGGGTCGGGAGCGTCAAAACGCCCAAGCAGATTGAAGTCTGGGATGACCTTCCGCGCTCCAAGGTCGGCAAGGTGCTGAAATCCGAGATCCGTGCCAGGATGCTGGCGAACGGAAAGACATGACGATGGCTCAGCCGGAAGCGATAGCGAACCGGGCCCGGGACTAATCGCAAATCTCATCGGGGCGGCAAGACTTTACGATTCCGGAATTCGACATCTGAATGTCGCGCGTCGCCCATACCTCACGGCGTTCATGCAGACCGACAGCCCTTTATAGCGCCGTGCCGCCGCCAAACTTCGACGGATCGTCGTAGCTCGGCGGGTCGTCGTAGTGGACCGGCGGCGGAACCGCTGTGTAGGCCCAGCCGGGAGCGGCGTAGTCTTGACTGGGACGAACGATGACATGTCCAGAGTGCCGCGCCGTTGCCGCACTGGCAGACGCACACAGGGTGATCAATAGGCCTACGGCCAAAAAAGAACGCATCGCATTTGCTCCACGTCGAAAGCGCATGGTGTTGACGTAGGTTCGCTGCCCGCCGACACCCATTAAATTAGATGTCAGATTCGGCAGGCTGACAAAGCGCTCCCGAGAAGGCCAGTAGCGCGCCTGTCACTGCTTGAGCTCCCGGCGGAAAAGTGATCCTAATGTTTCTCTCCTCGTGGCGCAGCTTTGGCGTCATGCCGACTCAGGGGAGCAACAACCTGGCTGCAACAATCAACATGTGGCGGGAGGGATGCCTTGCACAGCCGCTTCGTTCTTCTAGGCTCGATCACGATCGCTATGCTGGGCGCCGCTTCGGCAGCTTGCGGGGCCGAGTCCCAGCGATGTGAGGAGCTAACTCGCCGGTTCGAAGCGGCCAAACCGCAGATCACTGCCATGGAATTATCGCTGACGCTGTTCACGGCGGTAGACGGCGATTGTATCTCTCTGACGACCGCACTTCTCGACGGCGGCGCATCGCTTGACTCACGTGACCGGCTTGGTGCCCGGCCGCTCAGCCACGCCGCGAGATCCGGCCATCGCGACATGGTCGAACTTATGCTCGCGCGTGGCGCGTCGATCGATGCGCGTAATCTCGCCGGCGCCACCGCGCTCTATTTTGCTGCTGAACGGGGCAATACTGCTGTCGCGCAGCAGCTGATTGAACGAGGCGCCGATGTCAATCTTGCCGGACGCAGCGGAATAACTCCGGTTGCCGCCGCTGCCTATGCCGGCAGCGACGCGATTGTCGAAGCGCTGCTCGCTCATGGAGCCGATGAGCGAGCGCCCGACCAAACCGGCAAGCTGCCCCTTATCTATGCAGCAGCTAGGGGGCGACTCGATATCGTAAAGCGGCTGCTGGCGCGGAATATCGATATCAATACCCGTTACCCCAATGAACTCACCTTGCTGATGTGGGCCTCGGGACCAGATGAAAAGACTCCGGAAGCCCAGGCGATCGAGGTTGTTTCGTATCTACTGGACGCAGGCGCACATATCGATGATCGGGATGATCGCGGGCGCTCGGCTCTCATGATTGCGGCCGAAGGCGGCCATGCGGGAATCGTCGATTTGTTGCTTAGGCGGGGAGCAGATTCATCGCTCAAGGACAAAACCGGAAAACGTGCCGCCGATCTCACAGTGTTGTCTTCGCTGCGGGAACGGCTGACGCCGCCGTGACGCGGCCTATAGCGTTTTCGAGCGAAGTGGATACCGGTTCGCGTGAGGAAAACGCGTCAAAGCAAGAATCTAGAGCTTCGGTTCTGATTCAATCAGAACCGATCATGCTCTAGAGGCCCGACAGATATTGCCCAAGCGCGGCGATGTCGTCAGGCGTGATGGCAAGCATCAGGTCGGACATGCCGGGATTATTGCCGCGCGCGCGGGAGCGGAAGTCAGTCATTGTTTTTGTCAGGTACTCCCGGCTCAGGCCGGCCAGGCGCGGAATCGTGCCGTCGCCCTGAAAATGATCGAGATGGCAGGCCGTGCAGCCCACGGAGCGGTTGGCGCTCGAAGCCTTGTCCACGACCTCCTTTGGCGCGCGCGGCTGGCCCAGATCGGGCCATGGCTTCTTCGAGAAGTATTCCGCGAACGCCTGCATCTCGTCTCGCTGCATCGACGAAGCGATCGGCTGCATGATGTCGCTCTTGCGGTCGCCCCGCTTGAAATCCCGCAGTTCGATATAGATGTAGCCTGCCTGTTGCCCCCAAATGGCGGGAATCGTCTTGTCGATCGGTTTGCCGTCTGCACCATGGCAGCCGGCGCAAAGCTGGGCCTTTTCTTCAATGCTTTGTGCAAGCAGCGGTGTCGTGCAGACGCACAGTAATGCCGCGAGGGCGGCAACGCCAAAAATGTGCGAATTTGGTCTGCCGCTCATTTATCTCGCTCCAGCGAGGCCAGTTAAAGTTTAGCGATCGCCAAACGAAGCGGGACCGCAACGGGTCCCGCTTCGCTGTTCGATGATCGCCGATGCCTTCAATCGAGCGAGAATGCGATGATGTTGTTGCCGCGACGGAAGTCGATCTGGGTATTCCCGCCCGCACCGACGACGATATATTGCTTGCGGCCGATCATGTAGGTGGAAGGCGGCGCATTGACGCCCGCACCGGCGCGGAAGTTCCACAGTTCCTTGCCGTTGGAGGAATCGTAGGCCGCGAACTTGCCGTTGCCCTCACCCGTGAAAACAAGACCGCCCGCGGTGGCGAGAATGCCTCCGATCATTGGCTCCGGCGTCTTGACCTGCCATTTGATCTTGCCGGTGTTGTAATCAACAGCGGTGATGTTACCCGACTGCGCCTCGCCTGGGATCGCCGTGAAGGCGCCACCCAGCCACAGCTTGCCATTCGGATATGGCGAGCTCTCGAACTCGGTAGGTCATCGGCTGATGCAGGTTGATGGCATAGGCCAGCCCCTGCCCGGGGTCGGTGGCGACCGGGGACCATTCGACTCCACCATTGGCGCCAGGCAGCATCCGGACGCCTTCCTTGGTGGGAAGAACCCACATGTTCTCCTGCGGCACCATCGCCTCGGAGAAACGGATCAGACTGCAATCCTTGCGGTCGTGGACATAGATGTGACCCGTCTTGCCGGCATGGATCACGCCCGGGATGGTCCTGCCGTCCTTTCCCTTCACGTCCACCAGCACCGGCGGGCTTACCGCATCGAGATCCCACACGTCGTGGGGGATGTACTGAAAGTGGCAGGCATATTTGCCGGTCTCGAGATCGAGCGACACCAGCGAGTTCGTATAGAGATTGTCGCCGGGACGCAGCGACCCATCGAGATCGGGCGAAGGATTTCCGACCACAAAATAGATTCGCTTGGTGGCGAGGTCGACCGCAGGATTCTGCCACACGCCGCCGCCGAGCTTCGCGAAGGGGTCGCCGGTTTTAGCAAGCTGGTCCTTTTCGGCCTGGATATCGCGGTGCAGGTCACGGCCCGTGGCGTCTTTCGTCGCCCAGACGCCGACCGACTTTTCCGGTATCGTATCGAACGTCCAGAGCAGCTTGCCCGTCTTCGCATCATAGGCTTTCACGAACCCGCGGATGCCGTATTCGCCGCCATTCGTTCCAATCAGAACCTTGTCGTTGATCACCGTCGGCGCCATCGTCTCGCTATAGCCGAGCTCAGGATCCGCGATGTCGGTCTGCCAGGCAACCTCGCCGGTCTTTGCCTTCAGAGCCACAAGCTTGGAGTCAAGCGTGGCAACGTAGACGAGGTCGCCGAGAACCTGGACGCCGCGATTGTTGGGACCGCAGCAATACGTCGTCACCAGTCCCATCTTGTGATTGTAGTGCCAGAGCTGTGCGCCAGTTCTCGCGTCGAGCGCATAGACATGGCTGAACGAGGTCGTCACATACATGACGCCGTCAACGACGATGGGTGAAGTCTCCAGCGATTCCTTGACGTCGGTCTGGAAAATCCAGGCGACGTGCAGGTTCTTGACGTTGGCGCGATCGATCTGTCGGGCGGGATGAAAGCGCGTCTGCGCATAATTGCCGTTGGTCAGCAGAAAATTGGTTGCGTTCTTGTCTGCCGTGTTGAGCTGCTGCTGAGTAACCGGAGAAGCCGGCGCCTGGCCCATCACCGACTTGGCTTCCTGTTTAACCTCCTGCGCGATGCTTGGCCCTGTGAGGAAGCATGCCAGGCCGAACGACGTGGCGCATACAATAGAAAATCTATTCATGTTCCCGCCCCTGATATTGTTATTGACGCTAACCAGCTCTTTTTTTGCCGGTGCGTTTCCAATCTGCGCTCGATCGGGCTAGCTTGACAAGGCCCTGATGGAGGCGGGTGGACAGAAGTTTCTCTGATGGTTCTCGAAGTGGGCGAGAAGATTGAGGTTCGGAGCGCAGCCCGCACTTCACCTTATACCGAACCTAATTGAGGTCTGCGTTTGAGCAGATGTCACCGCTTCACGGGAATAGAAGATTGCAAAGTCTTTCGTTCGATAGGCCCTGTGCGAGATGCGTTTCGCGCGCCGCGCGTCGTCCGGCTACTCAGACACGCGCCTCAACAGAGTGTACTGGAAAGTTCGCGGCGGAACGCACAAGCGGAAGCCGAAAAGCAAAAAGCCCGGTCTCTCGACCGGGCCTTTCACCGCAAATCTGTGAGAACCGCTTACGCGGCTTCGTCGGCGACGGCTGCGTCGTCACCGTCTGCGTCGACGTCTTCGCCCTCACCTTCAGCGGCTTCGGCCTTGGCGCCGCGGCGCGGGCTCTTGGCGAGCTGGCCTTCGATTTCCTTGACCGCTTCGGTCTCGGTCGAATGCTGCACGACGGCGATTTCGCGCGACAGACGGTCGAGCGCCGCTTCATAAAGCTGACGTTCGCTGTAGGACTGCTCGGGCTGCGATTCCGAACGATAGAGGTCGCGCACCACTTCCGCGATCGCGACGATATCGCCCGAATTGATCTTTGCTTCGTATTCCTGCGCCCGGCGCGACCACATCGTGCGCTTGACGCGCGCACGGCCCTTGAGCGTCTCGAGAGCCTTCTTGATCAGCCCGGCGTCGGACAGCTTGCGCATGCCGACATTGGCGACCTTGGCGGTCGGCACCCGCAGCGTCATCTTGTCCTTCATGAAATTGATCACGAACAACTCGAGCTTGGCGCCCGCGATCTCCTGCTCCTCGATCGCCAGGATTTGGCCGACGCCGTGAGCGGGATAAACCACGAATTCGTTGGCCTTGAAGCCCTGGCGCTGCGTCACGACCTTCTTTGGTTCCTCGACGCGCGGAGCAGCTGCCGCAGGCTTGGTGGCCGGCTTGACGGCGGCTTTCGGGGCAGGAGCCTTATTAAGGGCAGGCTTGGCGGCAGGCTTCGAAGCCACGGTCTTCGGAGCTGTCGCTTTCGCGGCAGTCTTTGCAGTCTTGTCTGGCATCACGCTTCTTTTGTTTTTTGAGGACTTTGTGGCAGCAACCTTGCGGACTTCCTTTGCAGAAGGCTTGGTACGGCCTTTGGTTGCGCTGCGGGAAACTGCAGCGGCTTTCTTCGAAGACTTGGAAGCACTCTTTTTACGCGTTTTCTGTGACACAGCCTGCGCGCGGAAACTGCCACGCCCCTGTTCGATGGTTGCGGGAACCTGTGGGGCCACAAGATACGCATGGCCGGGGTTCGGCTCGTAATGTGCCCAATATAGCACATTTTCCGCAAAAATCAATGATTTACGCCCGATTCCGACCCTTTCGGGGGAACATTCGGTCATAAGACCGTCGTTAGGGTTAAGTCGGCAGGCTTTATCAGGCTAGGAAGCGGCCAAAATCGGGGCAAAAGGCCGGTAGCGAATCAGTCGCCGGCGCCCGGATTCGGAGAAAAATATTTCTCGAACTTGCCTTCCTTGCCCTCCCACTCCTTGGCGTCGGGCGGGGATTCCTTCTTCTGGGTGATGTTCGGCCAGCTCTTGGCGTACTCGGTATTCACCTCGAGCCACTTCTCCAGGCCCGGTTCGGTGTCCGGCTTGATGGCGTCGGCGGGGCATTCCGGCTCGCACACGCCGCAATCGATGCATTCGTCCGGATGGATGACCAGCATGTTCTCGCCCTCGTAGAAGCAGTCGACGGGGCAAACCTCAACGCAGTCGGTATATTTGCATTTGATGCAGGCTTCAGTGACGACGTAAGTCATCCAAGGCTCCGAAACGGGTCAGCTTTTTCAGGCGTTGCGTAGCGCAGGAATACCTACGCCGCAAGGGAAGCAAAGCGTCCTCGACCCGCGTTTTTGCGCGCGCCTTCGCTTAATTGCAAATAATCACCCTGCCTCGTCCTGCAAATCCTCGTACAGCACGCGCGCCGCGGTCGCGTCGCCCCGCCGCTCGGAAAATCCGGTCACCTTTAGCACGCGCACGCTGCGATCAAGCCCGATCGTGACGACGTCGCCGAGCTTCAGCGCATGGCCTGGAGCCTTCTCGCGCACGCCGTTGATGCGGACGTGGCCGGCCTCGACCAGCGCGGCGGCGCTGGTGCGCGCCTTTACCACCCGCGCATGCCACAGCCATTTATCGAGACGCTGGCGATCCAAATAGCCTCGCTGGATTATTCCTTGCGGCTGGCGAGCTGCTCCTTCAGCGCCGCCAGTTTTGCAAACGGCGAATTCGGATCAATGGGCCGATCGCGCTCGCGCGGGGCTGCGCTGGTGGCCCACTGGCGGTGCGACGGCCCGCTGTCGCGCCGCCTTCCCCCGCCCTTGTCCCCGGCCGCCTTTGTCGCGCCCGCCCTTGTTGCGATCGCCCTTGTTCCGGTCGTTCGGGAATTTATCCCGCCGCTCGTCCCTGCCCTTGCCTTCGAAGCGCTCGCGCGGCGGACGGCCCTGATCTTGGCGCGCCTGGTGTGCCGGTGCGCCCTCGGCGGACGGCGCCGCCGCGGCGTCAGCCGGCGCGCCCTCGCGGGGTTTTCGGAAATCCTGATGGCGGCGGCCGCGGCGATGCTGCTGGCGTGGCGCGGCCTCGCCGCCTTCACCCGCGGCGGCAGGCTGCGCGCCATCCTGCGCCCGGGCATGCTGGCCCTGACGATGGCGGTTGCGATCATGCCGCGGCGGGCGACGCTCCTCGGAACGGCCACCGGGACGCCAGACTTCGATCAGCTCCGGCTCGGCCGGCGTTTCCGGCGCGGCCGCACCATCGGCCGCCACGGCTTCGCTGCCGGGAACGGCCTCCGCCGATGGACTTTCGCCGCCGACGGCGGTGTCTGCCACCGCCTCGACGACAGGCTCGATTTGCGGCGCGGCTTCGACCGGCACCTCGGCAGCAGGCTCCGCCGGCGCCGTGACGGCATCCGACTCGCCCTCAGCTTCAGCGGCAGCAGGCGGCGCTTCGGCAGCGGGCGCCAGCGAGACTTCGGGCAACAGTTCCACCGACGGCGTGGCATCGCCGGTATCAGGCAATTCGGCGACGATTTCTTCCGCCGGCGTTTCAGACGTGGCTTCCGCGGTAGCTTCGACCGGCGGCGTCTCGGCGGATACCGTTTCCACTACCTCCACCGGCGCCGGCTTCGGCGGCAATGGCGGGCGGCGGTCCATGCGATAGCCGAGCGCGCGCAGCACCGAGGCGAAATCTTCGCCGGCAGATCCCGTCAGCGAGGTCATCGCCTGGGTCACAACAAAGCTGCGGCCATCGAACGCGCCGGCGGGCTTTTCGCCGGCTGAGTTCTCGCGCCAGGCCAGCGCCGGGCGGATCAGGTCGGCGAGCCGCTCCAGGATGTCGACGCGCACCGCGCGCTCACCGCATTGCTTGTAGCCGAGCACGCGATAGGCGTCGCGCGGCAGAGCCTTGTCGACCGGAAACGACGTGCGCCCGGAACTCGCCATATGCTGCGCGTTCGACAGCGCCGACATGTCGACATTGTCCTGCTTCTCCGCCCACAGCAGCAAGGCCAGCGCGCGTGCCGCGGGCTTCAGGAGCTGCGGAAAATAGATGTGATAGGCGCCGAACCGCACGCCGTATTTGCGCAAGGTCGCGCGCGAAGCCTGATCGAGATCCTTCATCTCGGCGGAGATTTTCGTGCGCTCCAGCACGCCCTGCGCCTCGACCAGCTGGAACGCGATGCCGCGCGCGATGCCCGTGATGTCTTCGGCCTTGGCCAAACCGAACAGCGGGCCCAGCAGCTTTTCGACATGCGTCTTCAGCCACAGATCGAGCCGCGTCTGCACGGCCTCGCGCGACGCGCCGTTCAGCCGCTCGTCGGAGATGATGCGCAATCGCGGATGCAGCGCGTCGTCGGCGGCCATGAGCTTTGCGACCGCATCGCCGGTCCAGCGGATGGTGCCGTCCGACGTCAGCACGAGCTGCTCGTCCGGGGCGCCGGCCAGTTTCTCGGCACGCGTATCGATCTCGCGCGCCAGCACCTGCTGCGCAGCCGCTTGCAGCGCCTTGGCGTCGCTGCCGGCTTCCGCCGCATCTGGCGCGAAGGTAAAGCCGTCGAGACGACCGATGACATGGCCCTCGACGATCACTTCGCCGGTCTTGCCGATTTCAGTATTCAAAACAGAGTTCTCCCGCAGGCGGCGCATCAATACACTGGTACGACGGTCAACGAAACGCTCCGTTAGCCGTTCGTGGAGCGCATCGGACAATTTATTTTCAATTTCCCTCGTCATTCCCTGCCAGTGCTCGGGGTCTGACAGCCAGTCCGGCCGGTTGGCGACGAAGGTCCAGGTGCGGATCTGCGCGATCCGGCCCGACAGCGTGTCGATATCGCCGGTGACGTTGTCGGCCTGGTCGACCTGGGCGCCGAACCAGGCGTCGGGAATCCGGCCTTTTTGCATCAAAAAGCCGTACAGCGTGGTCACGAGTTCGGCATGCGCGGCCGGCGCGATCTTGCGGTAATCCGGGATCTGGCAGGCGTCCCAGAGGCGTTCCACCGCCGCCTTGCCATGCGCCATGTCGCGGACATCGGCATCGCGCGCGGCGTGATCGAGCACGCGCATGTCTTCCGCGATCGGGGCGCGGGTCAGCGCCTCATGCTGAGGGGCCAGCGCCAGGGATACCTGCAATGCGCCGAGCGAGGAGAAATCCAGTTTCGAATTGCGCCATTGCAGCATCTTCACGGACTCGAAGGTGTGGTTCTGCAGCGCGTTCACCAGTTCCGGCTCGAACGGCGCGCAGCGCCCCGTGGTGCCGAATGTGCCATTCCGCGTGGCGCGGCCGGCGCGGCCGGCGATCTGCGCGAATTCGGCAGGCGTCAGCCTTCGGAACTGATAGCCGTCATATTTGCGGTCGGACGCGAAGGCGACGTGATCGACGTCGAGATTGAGCCCCATGCCGACGGCGTCGGTGGCGACGAGATAATCGACATCGCCGTTCTGGAACATCTCGACTTGCGCATTCCTTGTGCGCGGCGACAGCGAGCCGAGCACGACGGCGGCGCCGCCATGCTGGCGGCGGATCAATTCGGCGATCGCGTAGACTTCATCCGCCGAGAACGCGACGATCGCGGTTCTGCGCGGCTGCCGCGTGATCTTGCGGTCGCCGGCGAATTCGAGCTGCGACAATCTGGGACGCGTCACGATGGAAGCGCCCGGCAACAGCCGCTCGATGATCGGACGCATTGTCGCAGCCCCCAACAGCAGCGTCTCGTCGCGGCCGCGGCGATGGAGGATGCGATCGGTGAAGACATGCCCGCGCTCCAAATCGGCGGCGATCTGGATTTCATCGACGGCGAGAAACGACACGTCGAGATCCCTGGGCATCGCTTCGACGGTCGAAACCCAGAAGCGCGGGTTCTTCGGCTTGATCTTCTCTTCGCCGGTGATCAGCGCGACGCTCTCGCTTCCGGCGCGATCGGCGACCTTGTTGTAGACCTCGCGCGCCAACAGCCGCAGCGGCAGGCCGATCACGCCGCTCGAATGCGCGAGCATCCTCTCGATCGCGAGATGCGTCTTGCCGGTGTTGGTCGGCCCGAGCACTGCGGTGACGCCTGAGCCGGGGGCCCGTTCGGATGCGAACGTGGAGGAAGAGAAAGCCATGTTTTGCAGGTGTTTCTATCTGTGCTCGCGCTCAATCGTCATTGCGAGCCAACGGGTCGGCGCAACGCGCCGCCCGATGACAGGCTCTGCGAAGCAATCCATCGCGCAACGAAGAAGGATGGATTGCTTCGTCGCTTCGCTCCTCGCAATGACGAGAAAACCATGAACTCGTTGTTTTCACCGGTTTCCGCCGATTCTGTTTCACTTTGCGACGCCTTGGCGGTCGCGGCTTAAGCTCTGGAACGACTCTGAGAACGAATCGCGCCCGAATCGGTGACTCCTTGCCACTCCTGTTACGTTCACCGCAACATCTCGCGTGGAACCCGAGTGGCGGCACTAGATCAAGTCTTGGGGCCTCTCACAAGCGGCGGCTTTTGGTCGAATTCCTTAAGATGGCTGACAACCCGGAGTCGAATCAGAAGTGGTCAGGAGTCAACAGGATTCCAATGCTCCGGTCATTCCGGGATGGTGCGCAGCACCAAACTCGGAATCTCGAGATTCCGGGTTCGATGCTTCGCATCGCCCCGGAATGACGTCCTATTCCCTCACTGCGTCTTCGCCACCTTCGGCGGTGTCGCTGTCGTCACGAACGAGGTCGCCTCCAGCATCGCCGGCCCGAACGGCGTCGGGATGGTCAGGCGGAACGGCACCAGGATGCGGGTGCCCGCGATCGGCACGAACGCGATCTCCATGTTGCGCTCCTTGGCGAGATATTTCACCACCGGACGATCGGGGATATAGCCCGCGAGCGGCGTAAAATAGATCGCGCAGACCAGCGCCGGCCCGTGATAGCCCCTGTCGGCCTTCACCGTTTCCATGCGCTTGAAATCGAGCTTGAGGTCGTAGCGCATGCGGCCGTCGAAGATGCCGGCGCCGGTGCGGCAACTATCCGGGCTCATCAATTCAGCGGTGCCCGGCACGCGTAGCATCGAGCCGGTCATCGGATCGAAGATGCCCTTCTTCTGCGCGTCGGTGACGGGAATGCGGTCGGGATCGACCGGCGGTTCCGGCTCGATCGCAAATTCCTTGATGTTGCCGTTCAGAAGCGAAATCCGGATGGTTTCGGACTTCTTCGACATGTTGGTGGTGGCGGTATAGTTCGAGGCGACCAGCGCGCCGCCCACGACGCGGCCCTGGCTGGCGCCCGAACCGTTGCCGCCGGAAAACGCCTTCAGCAACCCCGCGGTGCCGCCCTGGGCGGTAGCGGAAAACACGTCGTCGCCGATTTCGATGGTCCAGGAACCCTTGCCGACCGGAATGCCCGACAGCGTCGCCTCATAATGCGCATCGAGCCGCCCCTGGGCCGCAGCCTCTCGCGGCGAGAGCGAAAACAGCGCGCCGGCGCCAGCTAAGGTCGCAAGCCACAGGCGGGAGCAGAGGGCAGAGGTAAGGGGCACTAAAAGTCGGTCCTGCGGTCGGCGCGAGCTATCTGCTATTTAAGCAGAAATATCCGGCAAACAAACACGGCGGGCTCGTCTGGCCGGCCGGAACCCGCATAATGGTTGCGAAACCCTGATTTCGGCGTCGAATACGCCCTTTATATGGTGCCTTGAGCGGCCGGAACCCGTTATGAACCGGCCAAATCCGACCCTCCCGGCAGCGTTTTCAGGGGGAGCCGGTTCGCGCGAAGAAAACGCGTCAAAATAAGAGAAATCAAAACCTCGGGACGAGGCCCTGCCGCCTAAAACCTTGACGGTTCGGGCATCCCGCCCTATACGTCCGCGGTTCCTGAAAATGGACGAGATTTTGGACCCCCGCGGGCCGCGAAAACGCGCTTGCTCAGAGGCGGGGATGGAAGAGGATTTTGCGATGTCCCGGCGCTGCGAACTGACGGCCAAGGGCCCCCAGGTGGGCCACAAGGTAAGCCACTCGAATATCAAGACCAAGCGGCGCTTCCTGCCGAACCTTGCCAACATCACCTTCATCTCGGAAGCGCTGGGCCGCAACGTGCGCCTGCGCGTCTCCACCCATGCGCTGAAGAGCGTCGACCACAATGGCGGCCTCGACGCCTTCCTGCTGAAGTCCCGCGCCGAAGTGCTCTCGCCGAGGGCGCTGGAGCTGAAGCGCGCGATCCAGAAGAAGGTGGGCGCAGCGGCGCCGGAGAAGCAAGCGAGCTGAGCGGCGGCGAACTGGCTCAGAAAGTCGGGCTAGCTTAGCGGATTTGAAAGTTTTGAACGGCCGGGTCGAAAGACCCGGCCGTTTTGTTTAGGGCTAAGCTGACCGCCTCTGAGATCGCCCCGCGTTTGTACAACGCAAAGTTTTGCGGTGCTCCCCTAAAAGCTTCATGGTCAACCGTGAGGGCTAGGTAGGCACGTGATGCAATGTTGACAGTCAATGGAGATGCAGTTGCGGGATTTCGATCAATTACCTCTCTATGGTTGCCTGACAGGGTTCACGCTGCCTGTCGAAAATTTCGAAATTGGTCCGGGGCTGCTGTTGCGCAAAACATTCGTGGACACGTTCGGTGGGTGGTCCATGGGTTTCGTCGCTCCAGGAGCGCCTGAGACGCCGCACCCTGCGCCGTGGGCGCCTGTGAACGGCAAGAGCAGCTCTATGCTTCAAGCGCGCGTCGAGCTCGCGATCACGCAGACTTCACTTGAGGGTTTCTCCCTGCCGACTGCCACGGCATGGCTCGTCGCGTCGCTCTTGCGGCTTCAGATCAGTACGCCGGTACGCATCGCCGTGCTCGCAAATATTCCGTTCGAATCGATGGCCGAGAATTGGCAAAAGGTCGAGGCGATGGCGTTCGAGACGGGAACGAAGCAATGGGGTGTTTTCCATGCTGAATCTGTGCAAGCGAAACTTGAGGATTTGCTATGGCTCCGCAGATGCCTGCCGGTAGCCGCTCGCCTATATCAAGATGAGCGATTTCAGCGCGCCTTCTCCATCTACGATGAGGCGTTGTGGGCACCTCGAAAAGAGCTCGTGACGGTCCTGATATGGACAGCACTTGAGATCCTGTTCGAAGCGAGTGGCGAACAGAATAAAACCCGCGCAATCTCCGAATTAGCATCCGAATGGATAGGGTACGACCGGGCGGATCGAGACCGAGCCTACAATGTTATACGCGAGCTATATCACAAGCGCGGCCGGGTCGTGCATGTGGGCAGGCAAATAGAAACGGCGGACCTCATCCAATCATTGCAAATTTGCAAGGCGGTCTTTGGAAACGTGCTCTCACGCGAGAGACTGCCTCCACCACGGCTTCGGGTCGTGAATTAGGACGCTGAAAGGTTGTTGACACGAGTCGTAGCGGGGCCCGCAGGCAGAGCTCACGCCTCTTGGCTTTAGCGTCGAACAATTCAGCAGTAATGGTCGCCCTGTTCCGCGCTCCCATGCCATACAAAACGTGCTACAAATACAGATCAGTCGCGAGAAAATAGTCCAGTATTTTCAATGCTTAGTGGGTTCATACGCCGTTCCCACCCAACTGTACTTCCTCGCCAAGCTCATCGGTACAGATAAAGCCCGATCAAGTCGCATTGCGGCTGAAAAGACCCTCACGTGATAGCGCGGTAGGGAGTTTCATCGTACAAAAGTGGCGCGCGAAGGGATTGCGTGCCCATGGTGCAAGAGCAACCAGTTCGGATCGGGCGCAGGTTGTCGGCGATAGTGGCCGCTGATGTGGCCGGTTATTCGCGACTTATGGGCCGCGACGAGGTTGGCACCGCCAATATTCTACGGGGACACCGCGCCGTTTCGGATGCGCTCGTCGCGAAGTATGGCGGGCGTATCGTAAAGACCACAGGCGATGGCGTGCTGCTTGAGTTTTCCTCGGTGGTCGATGCGGTCGAATGCGCTGTAGCGGTGCAGGCGGTAATGGCCGAGCGCAATGACGGCGTCCCAGAAGATCGGCGGATGCTGTTCCGGATGGGGATCAACCTTGGCGATATCCTCATCCAAGGCGACGACATTCTTGGTGATGGCGTGAATATCGCAGCACGGCTTGAGGGCATCGCCGAACCGGGCGGTATCTGTATCTCTTCGTCGGCTTACGATCAAGTTCGCGGCAAGGTCGCGCTCGAGTTCACTGATCTAGGTGAACAAAGCCTCAAGAACATCGCCCTTCCGGTTCGCGCCTATTCCGTCGTTCGAGAGCCACTTAATCGAGCTACACGAGCGGGCAGTGCGATACACGGACCGGGCTCGGCTCCGCGCCTTTCTATTGTAGTGCTGCCGTTCGCAAATATCGGCGGTGACCCCGAGCAAGACTACTTTGTCGATGGCGTGACCGAGAGCTTGACGACTGACTTGTCGCGTATCAGTGGCTCGTTTGTCATCGCGCGAAACACCGCGTTCACCTTCAAGGGCAAAGCTATCGACGTGAAGCAAATCGGGCGCGAGTTGAACGTCCGCTATGTGCTCGAAGGCTCGGTGCAGCGCGGCGGCAACCGGCTTCGGATCAACGCGCAGCTGATAGACGTCGAAACCGGCAATCATTTGTGGGCCGAGCGTTTCGACAAGCCCGTCGCCGATCTCTTCGATATGCAGGACGAAATCGTCTCACGGCTCGCCAACACTCTGGATGCTCAACTCATTGCGGCCGAAGCGCGGCGGGCGGAGGGTTCGTTGCATCCCAATTCGATGGACTTGTATTTCCAGGGCAGAGCCTTTGCGAACAAAGGGATAGCGCCCGAATATCAGACGCAAGCGCGGGGCTTCTTCGAACGCGCCCTGGCGCTTGACCCTGGAAATATCGAAGCATTGGTTGGACTGGCGGGCGCCGATGCTGACATTGCCGCTTCCTTCATCACCGACGATCGGACCGCGCATCTCGCGGCGGCCGAGGCTGCCACGATCAAGGCTCTTTCCATTGCACCTGAGCACGCGCAGGCTCACTTATACCTGGGGGCCGTCCAGATTTCGACGAACCGCTGTGCTCAAGGTATTGCTGAATTTGAGCAGGCTTTAGCGCTGGATCGCAATTTGGCCGCAGCTCATGGTTGGATTGGTGTCGCCAAGTATTTCATCGGTCGGGGCGCTGAGACCGAGCCTCACATCCGAGAGGCGCTCCGCCTCTCTCCCCGCGATACCTTCGTCTCGCGGTGGATGTTGTTTGTCGGCTTCGCGAAGGCGCAACTAAATGCCGATGAAGAAGCAGTCGTCTGGTTCCGCAGAAGCCTTGAGGTCAATCGAAATCAGCCGATGGGGCACATCGGCTACGCCGCTATTCTTGCACTGGTCGGTGAAGTAGCGGAGGCGCGGGCTGCCGCGCAGGCGGGACTTGCGCTCGACCCGACTTTCACAATGCGCCGCTTTCGCGTTGGCGCATCCAGTGACAACGCGATTTACCTCGCCGGTCGCGAGCGCATCTATGAGGGTATGCGCATCGCCGGGGTGCCGGAAGGTTAGGAAAAGCGGTCTACTTGTTGCGGGTGGTAGCTTCTAGTGTGGTAGCACTTGCGGAGCAGATAAGCTGACTTGTGCCCGTTTTATCGGTGTTTATGTGCGCGTCCGTCGTTTCCCCTAGGGAGCGACGCCGCTTCGGCCCTGCAACCCATTAGCGCTTTAGACGCCATCTTCCCCATTTTCCGCTATACTCGCCCAGGTAGCACCGGGGGAGACACCACCATGCGCAACATCGTCATTTGCTGCGACGGCACCGGCAACGAGATCAGCCAGAACATCTCCAACGTCCTGAAGCTCTATCGCTGCGTGCGGAAGACGGAGAAGACGCAGCCGCGGCAGCTCGTGTTCTATGATCCCGGCGTCGGCACGCTGGCGCGGCCGGACGCGTGGCACAAGCTGCGGCAGGATTTCAACGCCATCCTGGGGCTCGCCACCGGCTATGGGCTCGATGACCACGTGCTCGCGGCCTACGAATTCCTGGTCAACAATTACGCGGACGGCGACCAGATCTATCTGTTCGGCTTTTCCCGCGGCGCCTATACGGTGCGGGTGCTGGCGGGGCTGATCCACAAGGTGGGGCTGGTGTCGCCGCAGCAGGTCAATCTCGCAGGCGCGGGCCTGACCGCCTACAAGCAGTTTTCCAGCGACGTAGCCCCGAAATTCGGGCTGAACCTGAACGCGCTCACCGACGCCGGCGACGAGGACGGGCCGCTGGCCGCGACGCCGTTCGACAACGCCGCGCAGTTCTCGCGCATCACCTCGACACGCTGGCCGACCATCCGCTTCGTCGGCATATGGGATACGGTCGCGAGCGTGCTCGTGCCGCGGCCCGACCGGTTCTATTGGCCGAGCCTGGAGGAGCTCGCGTTCACCCTGCAGAACCCGAGCGTGAAGACGTTCCGGCAGGCCGTCTCGATCGACGAGCGGCGCTGCATGTTCCGGCTGAAGAAGTGGGACGAGCCGCAGACCTTTGCGCATAACCGCTTCAACGACGCGCATTCCGAGCCGCAGGATATTTTGCAGGTGTGGTTTTCGGGCGTGCATGCCGATATCGGCGGCGGCTATCCGGAAGTGCAAAGCGGGCTTTCCAAATACCCGCTGATCTGGATGATCGGGGAGGCGGTGAAATGCGGGCTTGCCGTCGATCCGCGCAACGTCAATCAACTGGCGTGGGGCCGGCAGCGCAAGGGCAGCCCGTTCTCCTATGTCGCGCCCGATGTGTGCGGCGAATTGCACACGTCGCTGAAGGGCGCTCTGGTGGCTGCTCGAATTCCTGCCGAAGTCGGCGAAATACAAGGAATGGCCGGCGCGAAAATCGCAATTCGGCTTCTACATTCCGAACGCCGAGCCGCGGCCGATTCCGGAGGGCGCGTTCATCCACGAATCCGTGGTGAAGCGAATGGATGCGCTGCCCGGCTATCGGCCGGTCAACCTGCCGGCGCAGTTCCAGACCGTGCCGATGCCGGAGGCGCCGGTCGCGCCAACGACGCAGGAAGAGGTGTAGGGATTGGTTTTTCGTCATGGCCGGGCAAAAGCGCGAAGCGCGTCTTCGCGCTAGATGACCCGGCCATCCACGTCCTTTGTCCGCCGCCAGAAGCAAGGCGTGGATGCCCGGGACAAGCCCGGGCATGACGGGTTTCGATGGGTGTGACTACTCGACGAGGCAGGGCAAGTTTGCCCCTCCGGGCAAACCGTCATTGCGAGGAGCGACAGCGACGAAGCAATCCATCTCTCCGCGTACGCGAGGCGCTATGGATTGCTTCGCTTCGCTCGCAATGACGATCTGGAGATAGTGC
>CAWAYC010000042.1:0-90640 GCA_963786115.1 uncultured Alphaproteobacteria bacterium | reverse complement strand
TCCGAGCGCTGCGTCATCAGAACGAACGGCTGCGGATGATCGACGACGGGGATCAAAACCGCCGCGGGCCTCACCGGCTGCTCGCGCGCGACGATCTCCAGCATGCGGTCGTTGCCGGATTCCCGGTCCTCGGAATGATGTTGGGATCGATCAGGCCCCGCGGTACTCGAATTCGAGCCGCGCCCTGTCGCGCGAAAAATTCCGCCGAGCTGCTGCCGCCGGCTCAGTGTTCAGCATCGGCTCGATTCAAAGCGCGTCCCTCGACCTGCTTCGCGTCAGCCATTGCGAAGAATTCGCCGCCGAACTCGATCCCGAACATCAGTTGACCATCGACCATCCGCCTCGCCCATGTCGACCAGATCGTAATAGAGCGCGCGGGTGACCTTGGCCACAAATCGGCGCGGACGTGCAGATATGGCGTCAGCCCGCCGTCGCCGGCTGTCTGAACCGCAGGCTATGTCCGGCGTCGCCAGGCACCCAGTCGTCGACGTTGGTGCGGAACCGCGACAGCCGGCCGCGGTCGCTCTCCTCCTTTGCATCTCGACAGCCAGGAATCGGCGCATCGTCGACCCGGATGCCGACCTTTCCACCGGGGTCACGAGAAGTGCTTGCCGTTCTCACGCTTGAGATCGTCGAAAACAGCCGCACGCAGCGCCGGGCGCCCGATCGGTGTTCCATGTAGAACCACGTCCCATCGCCGGCGATTCGCATATCGAGGTCGCCGCAGAACGGCGAATTGCACAGTGCACCGGCGGCAGGCCCTTGCGCCCGCGGAGCTTGCTGTTCGCAGCGTCGCTGGCAGCAGCGGTGAGGCCTTCAAGACCGTTCGGATTCCAGAACCTTCGCGTTAAAGGCCCTGATTGGGCTCTGCCTTGCTTCGCCATTGTTTGCCGAGTCTGCTCGCCTCGATCTGGCACGATCTGGTGCACGCTTCCGATATGTGTCCGCCGACGAGGTCCGGCCCATAACACTCCGGATCAGTCGCCGTATCGTGATGCCGTTCATACCAAAATGCCGATAATGTGGGGATAGTTAATTGAACGAGATACATGGCCTCCGCATAGTTTGCATGAGGTTCATGGCATGACGACGCTGGACATGAGCAGCGTCTTGGAGCTGAGACATGGCAGGCGCAGACGGTGTCGAGAAACTCGAGGACGTGATCGTCCGTTCGGCCGAGCAGGTCGCCGGCCAGATTCGCGCCGCCAGGAAGCGGTTCCACCGTCATTTCCGGCCAGGACCGAGTGATCGAAAACACCTTGGTGACGATCCTGTCCGGCGGTCATGCGCTTCTGATCGGCGTTCCCGGTCTCGCCAGAACGCAGGCTCGGTCGAAACGCTGGGCATCACGCTCGGTCTCGATACCAAGCGTATCCAGTTCACGCCGGACCTGATGCCGTCGGACATTCTCGGCGCCGAAGTGCTCGACGAGAGCAGTTCCGGCAGGCGGTCGTTCCGTTCATCTGGTCCGGTGTTCGCGCAGCTTCTTATGGCCGACGAAATCAACCGCGCCAGCCCGCGCACCCAATCGGCGCTGCTGCAGGCCATGCAGGAACAGCACATCACCGTTGCCGGCGCGCGGCACGATCTGCCGAAGCCGTTCCACGTGCTGGCGACGCAAAACCCGCTGGAGCAGGAAGGTACCTACCCGCTCCCGAAGCGCAGCTCGATCGCTTCCTGATGGAGATCGACGTCGATTATCCCGACCGCGAGGCCGAGCGGCGCATCCTTTTCGAAACCACCGGCGCGGACGAGACGCTGGCGAAAGCCGCAATGAGCGCGGAAACGCTGGTCACCGCGCAGCGGCTGGTACGGCGGCTGCCGGTCGGCGACAGCGTCGTCGAGGCGATCCTGTCGCTGGTGCGCGCCGCGCGTCCCGATCCGGAAGGTGACAGCGACAAGCTGATCGCCTGGGGACCGGGTCCCCGCGCCAGCCAGTCGCTGATGCTCGCGGTGCGCGCCCGCGCCTTGCTCGACGGCCGTCTGGCGCCGTCGATTGACGACGTGCTTGACCTCGCCGAGCCCGTGCTCAAGCACCGCATGGCGCTGACATTTACCGCCCGCGCCGAAGGCCGCACCATTCCTGATGTGATCAGGCAATTGAAGACGCGGATCGGTTGATGGCCGAAGAAATCAAGCACCGGGCCGAGGAGATCACAGCAGTCCGACGTGCCGATGGCGAAAGCCGCTCGCTCGCCGCATCGCTGCCGCGTCTGGTGCTTGAAGCCCGCCGCATCGCCAATAACGTCATCCACGGTCTGCACGGACGGCGCCGCGCCGGCGCCGGAGAAAGTTTTTGGCAGTACCGCCGCTTCGTGTCCGGCGAGCCGTCGCAGAACGTCGATTGGCGGCGAAGCGCGCGCGACGATCATCTCTATGTCCGTGAGCAGGAATGGGAGGCCGCGCACACCGTATGGCTTTGGCCCGACCGCTCGCTGTCGATGGCCTTTGCCTCCAAACAGGCGCGCGACTCCAAGCTGGAGCGTGGACTGATCGTGACCTTTGCGCTGGCCGAGCTCCTGGTCGCGGGCGGCGAACGCGTCGGCGTTCCCGGCCTGATGAACCCGACTGCGAGCCGCAACGTGATCGACAAGATGGCCCAGGCGATGCTGCATGACGAAGCGACGCGCGCGAGCCTGCCGCCGTCCTTCGTGCCGTCCGCGCTCGCCGAAATCGTGGTGCTGTCGGACTTCTGGTCGCCGATGCCTGAGATCAGGAACATGCTCGCCGGGCTGTCGTCCTCCGGCGCCCACGGCGCGCTGATCCAGATCGTCGATCCCGCGGAGGAAAGCTTTCCCTATGCCGGCCGCGTCGAATTCGTCGAGCCGGAGGACGGCAGCGTCATCACCACTGGCCGCGCCGAGAGCTGGGCGGCCGATTACGTGGCGCGTGTCGCGCTGCATCGCGACCAGATCCGGGCAGAGACCAACAGGCTCGACTGGCTGTTCTCGACCCACACCACCAGCCGCTCCGCTGCCGAACTGCTGCTGTTCCTGCACTCCGGCATGCAAGTGAGCAAGGGTGACGCCCGGTCGATCGTCAAGGTGGGACGCAGCGCATGATCGCAGGCCTCCCGCTCTCGTTCGCCGAACCGATGTTGCTGTTGGGCCTGTTGAGCCTGCCGGTGCTGTGGTGGCTGCTGCGTGTGATGCCGCCGCGGCCGAAGCGCATCGAGTTTCCGCCGACGCGGCTGTTGTTCGATATCGCGCCGAAAGAAGAGACCCCCTCGCGCACGCCATGGTGGCTCACCGCGCTGCGGCTCGCCGCCGCGGCGCTGGTCATTCTCGCCGCTGCCGGGCCGATCTGGAATCCGCAAACCGGGCTTGCCGGCAGCAAGGCGCCGTTGGTGATCCTGCTCGACGACGGCTGGAGCGCGGCGGCGAGCTGGGATGCGCGGATCAGGGCCGCCGACGAACTGATCGCCAATGCCGACAATGACCGCCGTGGCGTTGCCCTGGTGCCGCTGTCCGAGCCAGCGCGCGACATCACGCTGATGCCCGCCGGGACCGCGCGCGTCGCGCTGCGCCAGCTGGCGCCCAAACCATATTCGATCGAGCGCGTTGAAACCCTGGCGAGCCTCGAACAATTCCTGAAAGCAACCGGCGACTGCGAAATCGCATGGCTGTCCGACGGTATCGATACCGGGCGCGGCACCGAATTCCTGGAAGGATTGGGCAAGACGATCGGCGAGCGCACCCTGACGGTTTTCGAAGGCGGCGCGCCCTCGGCGCAGGCGCTGGCTGCCGCAGAGAACGCCGCGGCCAAAATGACCGTGAAAGTGCTGCGCACGCAGGGCGGCATCGCTTCCGGAACGGTCCGTGCGGTCGACGCCAAGGGTTCGCCGATCGGGGAAGCCCGTTACAGCTTCGGCATCCAGGACCGCGAGACCGAAGCGTCGTTCGATCTGCCGGTCGAACTCCGCAACGATATCGCGCGGCTGGAAATCGCCGGCGAGCGGTCGGCCGGTGCGGTGCAACTGCTCGACAAGCGATGGCGGCGGCGGGCGATCGGCGTGGTCTCCGGCGCGAGCACCGATACCGCGCAGCCGCTGTTGGCATCGACCTTCTATCTTACCCGCGCGCTGTCGCCGTTCGCCGACGTGCGTCTCGGAGATCGGGGCGCGCCGCAGCAGGTGATTGCGCAATTCCTCGATCAGCGGCTGCCGATGATCGTGCTGGCGGATGTCGGCACGCTGTCGCCGGAAATCCGCGAGCGCCTCAACGCCTGGATCGACCAGGGCGGCGTGCTGGTGCGGTTCGCAGGCCCCCGTCTGGCGCAGGCCGATGACGACCTGGTGCCGGTCAAGTTGCGCCGTGGTGGCCGTTCGCTCGGCGGCAGCCTTACCTGGGAGAAACCGCAGCACCTCGCTGCCTTCGCCGCCGACGGGCCTTTCGCCGGTCTGCAGGTCCCGAAAGACATCACGGTGAACCGGCAGGTGTTGGCTGAACCGGATGCGGTGCTGGCCACCAAGAGCTGGGCGTCGCTCGAAGACGGCACCCCGCTGGTGACCGGCGAGCATCGCGGCAAGGGCGTCGTTAGTCTGTTCCATGTCGGCGCAAACTCGCGCTGGTCGGATCTGCCGATGTCCGGCGGCTTCGTCGAAATGCTGCGGCGGCTCGTCGACATGTCCGGCTACACCTCCACGCCCGGCGCGGGCGTCGCGGGCGAGCCGAACACGGAAACAGTGGCGCCGCTGCGCACTCTCGATGGCTTCGGCGCGTTCGGGCCGCCGCCCTCGACCGCCAAACCGATGCCGTCGGATTATCGCGACCGCGCCACCGCAGACCATCCGCCCGGCTTCTATGGTCCGGCGGAAGGTCCGATCGCAGTCAACACGCTGGCCCCCGCCGACCGCATCGCGCCGCTCGACACCTCAAGCTTGCGCGCTCGGCGCGCCAGCTACACCAACGCCGAACCGCGCGATCTCCGCGGCATGCTGCTTGCGACGGCGCTCGCGTTGTTCCTGATCGACGCGATCGTCGTGGCGATGCTCGGCGCCGGCCTGGCCGCGCTGCTGCGGCGGCGGCGTACAGCGCCGGCGGTGCTGGCGTTTGCGTTCATGCTGGCCGCGATGGGCCCCTCGCCCATGCGTGCCGCCAGCAACGACGATTTCGCCATCCAATCGGTCTCGCAAACGCGCCTTGCTTACGTCGTCACCGGGAACGCCGACGTGGATTCCATCGTCAAGGCCGGCATGTCCGGATTGACCCTGTTCCTGGCCCAGCGCACCGCGCTGGAGGCCGGCGATCCCGTCGGCATCGATCCCGCGCATGACGAACTGGCGTTTTTTCCGCTGATCTACTGGCCGGTGGTGCCGGGCGCGCCAAAGCCGCCTCAGGACGCCATCAACCGGATCGACGCCTACATGAAGCAGGGCGGCACGGTGATCTTCGACACCCGCGACGCCATCGAAGCGCCACCCGGCGAGAATGGCGGCGCGCAGACGCCGGGCATGCAGAGCTTGCGCGAAATTCTCTCCTCGCTCGACGTTCCCGAACTCGAGCCGGTGCCGCGCGAGCACGTGCTGACGAAAACGTTTTATCTGCTCCGGGATTTCCCCGGCCGCTTCAACTCCGGCCAGACCTGGGTCGAAACCTTGCCCCGCGAGGACGACGACGAGGCGGCATCCCGCCCGGCGCGCGGCGGTGACGGTGTCTCGCCGATCATCATCACCTCAAACGATCTCGCCGGCGCCTGGGCGATCCGCCCGGACGGACAACCGATGCTGCCGCTGACGCCCGGCGAGCCCCGGCAGCGCGAATTCGCCTTCCGTGCCGGCGTCAACATCGTGATGTACACACTGACCGGCAACTACAAGGCCGACCAGGTACACGCACCTGCGCTGATCGAACGGCTGGGACAATGATGGCCGTCATGAGCAGACGCCCTCTCTCCCCACCACCGCCGTCGTCGTCATGGCCGGGCATAGCCGTCCGAAGGACGGCGTCGCTGATAGGTCTGTAGCATGAATTACGGCATCGCGTTTACGCCCCTCGTTCCCACGATCGTGCTTTGGCTGGCGCTCGGCGCCATCGTCGTCATCGCCACCTTGCTGCTGCTCGGCCGTTCGCGTGGCGCTGCGGTGCGCGTGGCGGCGCTGGCGCTGATCCTGCTCGCGCTTGTCAATCCTTCCTTCACCCACGAGGAACGCGAACCGCTGTCCTCGGTCGCCGCGGTCGTGATCGACAAGAGCCCAAGCCAAAATTTCGGCACCCGCAACCAGGAGACCGCGAAGGCGCAAGAGGCGCTGGTCGACAGCCTGAAGAAGATCAAGGGATTGGAAGTGCGCGTCGTCGAGGCCGGCCAGGCCGACGGTGAGACCGACGGCACTAAATTGTTCGGCGCGCTGTCCTCGGCGCTGTCGGACGTTCCCGTCGATCGCGTCGCCGGCGCCTTCCTGATCACCGACGGCCGCGTGCACGACATTCCGGCCAACGCCGCCGCGCTGGGCTTCCAGGCGCCGGTGCATGCCTTGATCACCGGCCGCAAGGACGAGCGCGACCGGCGCATTGCGATCTCTGCGGCGCCGCGCTTCGGCATCGTCGGACAAACGCAGACCATCACCTATCGGCTGGACGACCAGGGCGTCACCGGCGAGCGCGCCAAGGTCACGATCCGCCGCGACGGCGAGGTGATCGGCGAGCGCATGCTCACGAGCGGCCAGACCTCCAGCGTCGACATCGATATCAAGCATGCCGGCCCGAACATCGTCGAGATCGAGGCCTCGCCGCTCGAGAACGAATTGACCCCGGTCAACAACCGCGCCGTGGTCGCGATCGACGGCGTGCGCGACAAGCTGCGCGTGCTGCTCGTCTCCGGCGAGCCGCATTCAGGCGAGCGCACCTGGCGCAACCTGTTGAAGTCGGACCCCAGCGTCGATCTCGTGCACTTCACCATTCTTAGGCCGCCGGAGAAGCAGGACGGCACGCCGATCAATGAATTGTCGCTGATCGCGTTTCCGACCCGCGAGCTGTTCCAGCAGAAGATCAACGAATTCCAGTTGATCATCTTCGATCGCTACGCCCGCCAGGGTGTGCTGCCGATCGCCTATTTTGACAACATCGCGCGCTATGTCCGCGCCGGCGGGGCGGTACTGGTCTCGGCCGGTCCCGACTACGCCTCGACCACCAGCATCTGGCGCACGCCCCTGGATTCGGTGTTGCCGGCGGAGCCTGTCGGTGTCACCGAGAAACCGTTTTACGCGCGTTTGAGCGATGCCGGAAAACGCCATCCAGTGACGCGCGGGCTGGAAGGCTCCGCATCAGAGCCGCCGCACTGGGCCCGCTTCTTCCGCACCGTCGATACGCGCAACAGCACGACCCCTCCGGTCATGACGGGCGCCGACGGCAAGCCGCTGTTGCTGTTGTCGCGCTTCGGCGAAGGCCGTGTGGCGCTGCTGCTGTCGGATCACATCTGGCTGTGGGCGCGCGGCTATGAAGGCGGCGGCCCGCACCTCGATCTGTTGCGGCGGATGTCGCACTGGCTGATGAAGCAGCCTGATCTCGACGAGGAAGCGTTGCGCCTGCAGATCCAGGGCAAGGACCTCGTGGTGGTGCGTCAGACCATGGCGGACAGCGTCACGCCGGTGACCGTGACCTCGCCGAGCGGCGCCACCCGCGAACTGACCTTGAGCGCAGGCGAGCCCGGCGAATGGCGAGCGACCTTGCCAGCGAACGAAATGGGCCTGTGGCAAGCCACCGACGGCACACTGAAGGCGCTGATCAATGTCGGCCCGACCAATCCGAAGGAATTTTCCGAAGTCACCTCGACGACCGACATGCTGAAACCGCTGTCGCAGGCGACCGGCGGCGATTCTCGCCGCATCGTCGATGGCACGAGCCTCGACATGCCCCGCGTCGTGCCGGTGCGGACCTCCAGCGTGTTCCGCGGCGACGGCTGGATGGGCGTCAAGATGCGCGACGCCAGCGTCGTCAAGGGCGTCGGGGTGCTGCCGATGTTCGCTGGACTGATCGGCCTGCTGCTTCTTCTCGGCGCATTCGCGGCGACCTGGCTGCGCGAGGGGCGCTGACTCCGCAGCGTTGCTCCAATCACACAGCGGACGCGCTGCGCTACGGTTGACATCGCCATTCGCTTCCGATGTTATAATATAACATCGGGGCGGCAGGGATGCCTGGATCGTCCCTTGGGGTGGTGTCATCCGGCATGAATTGGTTCCGAAAGCACATCAAGACCGGGTCGCGGCTTGCGCTGTTTGCGTTCGCGATTCAGTTTGCGTTGTCGTTCGGGCACTTTCACGCGCTGGCGGCGCCGGCCTTACACACTGGCGTGACGCCTGATCTGGCGTTGGCCAAGAGCCTCGCGGCCAATGAGGCTGCGCAAAAGCAGAAGCCTGCCGACCACGACGGCGACCAGCAACCTGCCGATGCCTGCGCGATCTGCGCCGTCATCTCGCTCGCGGGCAATGTTCTGTTCGCGACGCCGCCGCTGCTTGAGCTGCCGCAGGCCGTCGAACTCCTCTACCGCACGACGGACGCCGAATTCGTCCATCTGAAGTCGGCTCGTCTCGCGTTTCAGTCCCGTGCGCCTCCGGCTTCCTGACATCGATTGATTGATGCGACCCCGACGGTTGCTCGCGTAAGCGACGCGATCCCAAGGGGGCAAATCGAAATCGGTCCGTCGCATATCGACGGCAAGGCGCCTCCAGATTCGTTTAGCAAACGAATTCCGGTCGCAGCCCCTCAGGATCGGGACAATGACGCTATCGTTTAGAACCACTCTTCTCCTCTCCAGTTCAGCGTCGCTGCTGCTCGGCCTGGGCAACACCGCAATGGCACAGGGCGCAGCAGGCGAGGCCGGCACCACCAAGCTACCCGGCATCGAGGTCGTTGCGCCGCGTCGCGTGCAGACGGTGCGGCGTCCAAGGACGCGTGTGACCACCGTACAACGTCGTGAGGTGCCTGCCGCACCGCCGCAGACCGAAGCGCAGATAGTTGCGGGCAAGAATGAGAAATTCGACGAGGCCAGCCGGAACATCGATGCGCCGACCGGCGCCACCTCGTATCAGATCAACCATCAGAACATCGAAGCGCTGCCGCAGGGCACCAATGCGCCACTGGACAAGGTGATGTTGCAGTTTCCCGGCGTAACGCAGGACTCGGCCGCGAGCGGCCAGTTGCATGTACGCAACGAGCACGCCAATTTGCAGTACCGGATCAACGGCATCATGCTCCCCGACGGCGTCGGCGCTTTCGGGCAGATCCTCGACACCGGCATCGTCGGCAGTCTTGCGCTATTGACCGGCGCGCTGCCGGCGCAGTATGGCCTGCGCACCGCAGGCGTGCTGGATATCCAGACCAAGGCGGACGCCTTCAACAACTCCGGCAGCGTCGGCGTCTACGGCGGCAGCCATGGGACGATCACGCCGAGTTTCGAATATGGCGGCACGGTGGGGCAGACCCAGTACTTCGTGTCCGGACGTTTTCTCCAGAATAATCTGGGAATAGAGAATCCTACACCGTCGAACGACGCCATTCACGACCGCACGTCGCAGGAAAAGGGATTTCTGTATCTTTCGACAGTGCTCGACCCCACCAGCCGCCTGACATTCATGAGCGGCGTTTCGAACGCTACATACCAGATTCCCAACAACCCCGGGCAGACGCCGAACTTTAACGTCAATGGGGTGACCAGCTTCAATTCGACGCAGCTCAACGAACACCAGAACGAGTTCAACCAGTTCAACGTTCTTACCTACCAGAAATCGATCGACGACGTAGACTTCCAGGTCTCCTATTTCAACCGCTACAGCCAGCTGCACTTCTACCCTGATCCGATCGGAGATCTGGTCTTCAACGGCGTGTCGTCGGACGTCTACCGTCAGAGCTTCGTCAACGGCATTCAGGAAGATACCGCCTGGCGCGTCGGCTTTGCCCATACGTTGCGCTTTGGATTCTCCGTGAGCGCTGAGCGCTCTCTGGTCAACAACATATCCACCGTGCTGCCAGTCGATCCGGCAACCGGCAATCAGGTCGACCCCATGACCGGCAATCCGTTCGGTCCGCCATTCACCGTATTTGATTCAAGCGCCAAGACCGGCTGGCTGATGGGTACCTATCTTCAGGACGAATGGAGGATCACCAACCAGCTGACCCTGAACGCCGGATTGCGGTTCGACCAGATGTATCAATATGTCGACGCCAACCAACTCAGCCCGCGCGTCAGCCTGACCTGGAAGCCGTACGATGGCACGACGTTCCACGCGGGCTATGCGCGAAACTTCACGCCGCCGCAGCAGGTGATCGCTGCACCGACCAATCTCGCCCTTGTTACACCTCCCACTGCCCCCGCAAATACGCAAACTCCCGAGGTGCCGCTCAATAGTCCGGTGCAGCCGGAACGGTCTCACGTGTTCGATGTCGGCGTGGTTCAGAAGATCTATCCCGTGCCCGGCCTCGAAGTCGGCGTTGACGGCTACTACAAGATCGCGCGCGACCTGCTCGACGACGGCCAGTTCGGCGCGGCCTATGTGCTGAACGGATTCAATTACGAGCGCGGAGAGAATATCGGCCTCGAACTCAAGGCGAATTACACGAACGGCAATTTCCGCGCCTATGGGAACGTCGCCTGGGCCAAACAGATCGCCACCAACATCGTATCGAACCAGTTCCTGTTCGGCGCCGACGAACTGGCCTACATCGCCACCCACTATATCTACACCGACCATGCCCAAAACCTGACCGCGTCCGCCGGCGCCTCCTATTTGTGGAACGGCACGCGGTTCAGCGCGTCGATGATCTACGGTAGCGGGCTTCGCTCCGGCTTCGCGAACACCGATCACGTACCGTCGTACACCCAGGTAAATGTCGGGCTATCGCACGATTTCAACATTGTCGCACCGAACAAGCCGACCACAGTGAGGTTCGACGTCGTAAACCTGTTCGACAAGATCTACGAGATCCGGGACGGTTCGGGCATCGGCGTGTTCGCGCCGCAATTCGGGCCACGCCGCGGTTTCTTTGTCGGCGTTTCGCAAAAGCTGTAAAGCCTGCCTCGGCAGGGAGGCGGTCATGCCAACCAAATGGGTGCTGGAGACATGCGATAGCAGGCGCAAAGCCTCGTTGATCTCAACGCACGAATTTGATGATTTTACTTCCCTCAGAACGAAGATAGTAGAAAACCGCCCGTGCAGGCTTCTCATTGATCCGCCTGACCACCTCAGACGAGTTCCAATGTCTCCTTGACTTGCGCTGCCGACGTTGGACCGCTCTATGGCGGTATCTACAGCTGGCTGCAGGATACGCACGGCGTGTTACGACCGCAACTCACGCCCCCGGGGATCATTCACCCTAGATGCAGGCGATGCGGCGCTACCGCGCCTTGCTCCAATCCGGCCGGATCGCGCCGGATACGTCATTGAAGGCGCCGTCGACCAGTTCGGCGACCAGCAGGCGGCTGTAATCGACAGGGCCCGGCATCGTCGCCCTGCCCTTCGGAATCGGCTTGAAACCGACGCGGCTGTAATAGGGCTCGTCGCCAACCAGGATGACGAGGCGATGCCCCTTCGCCTTGGCATCGCTCAGCGCGCGATCGAGCAGCACGCGGCCGACGCCGCGCTTCCGGAACGGCGGTTCGACCGTCAAAGGCCCGAGCATCAAGGCCGGCGTATCGCCGATGCAGACCGGCAATTGCCGCACTGAGCCAACCAAAAGCGTTCCGATCCGTGCCGTGAAGGAGAGATCGAGCAGATGATCGACATGCTCACGCAATCGATAGGCGCTGAGCACGAAGCGGCCGGGCCCGAAAGTGCGCTCAAGCAGGCGTTCGATCGCCTGCGCGTCGTTCGGGGTTTCAGGCAAGATGGTCAGAGAGAGATCGCTCATGATGAAGCGCGGAATAGCATCTGGCTGAGGGCTGGTCTATCGACCGGTTGCGTCAAATCTCGTTTTGCATCAATTCTTGTTAATGGCGGGCTGGGACAGATAGGCCAATAGCTTCATCTCGCGCCGTCCGCGTGTCACCGTATCCAGCACCAGGCCTGACGATACCGATAATATCGCCACGATCATCAGGCCCATCGACAGCACAGCGGTCGGCAGCCGCGGGACAATGCCCTCTTCGAGGAAGGTGATGATCACGGGAATCGACAACCCGATCGAAACCAGCGCGAGAACGACGCCGATCGTGGTGAAGAACCGCAGCGGCTTCTCCGATCGATAGAGTTTCAGGATCGTGCCGAGGATCCGAAAACCATCACGCCAGGTGTTGAGTTTGCTGAACGAGCCTTCGGGTCGGGCATAATAAGGGGTCTCGATCTCCGCGACCGGCAGCGCCAGCTCCAGCGCATGCACGCTGAGCTCGGTCTCGATCTCGAAACCATCCGACAGCACCGGAAAGGATTTGACGAAGCGGCGCGAGAACACCCTGTAGCCGGACAGGATGTCCTTGAATGCCTCGCCGAACACCGCGGAGAGAAAGGACGTCAGCATGCGATTGCCGGTGCGGTGGCCGGGCCGGTAAGCGGCGGTCGATTGGTCGACCCGAAAGCCCACCACCATGTCGAGGTGGTCGTTGACCAGCCTGTCGATCATACGCGGGGCGCTGGGCGCGTCGTAGGTCGCATCGCCGTCGACAAGCACATAGACGTCGGCGTCGACGTCGGCGAACATCCGCCGCACCACATGCCCCTTGCCCTGGCGGCGCTCTCGACGCACCTCGGCGCCGGCAGCGCGCGCGACTTCAGCGGTGCGATCCCGCGAGTTGTTGTCATAGACGAAGATTTTCGCCGCCGGCAGCGCCTTGCGAAAATCGGCAACCACCGTGGCGATGGCGGCTTCCTCGTTGAAGCAAGGCACCAGAACCGCAATCCGTAATTCCGCTGTCGTCGTCGCGGGGTGTGCCGAATCAATGCTTTCCATGGGTCGATTATACCGTATTCAGGTATTGACCGGCTGCGGCAAGGTCGACTTTCCGGCCGCCAGCTCGCCGGGCCAGTCGAGAGTCGCGAACAAAAGGGTCCACAGCGACAGCATGGCCACGGGGATCGTGTAATAGGGCGTGAAGATCGGATGGGTCATGAAGAAAATCAGATTGACCGCGAGATTCGCCCCGACCACAAGCGCGACCTGCGGTCTCCCGCCCTGCGGATCGAAACGCCACAGCCAGGCTGTCCACGCGACTGCGATCACCAGCAACGTGAACTGCACATCCCGGACATACTGCCAAAGCACGCTCGAATTAAGCTCGGGCGGCGCGACGTCGACGCCGCCGTAGGTCGTCGCAAGCGCGCTTCCCGCGTTGATCGCGTTCGCGATCAAGGTCGGCGCCAGCCCGACGAGAAATGCGATGCCGAATGCTGCGCCTTGCAGGAACGTATCGGCGTTCCGCGTCCTCAGGAACGCGCAGAGGAAGAACAGCGCGTAGCCAGCCGACAGCAACAGGTTCGGCAAGCGGAAATTGACGGAGAGGCCGATCAAGAGGCCGATCGCCGCGGCCAGCATCAATCGACGTCGCTGCTCACCCGAAAACAGCCTTGCGGTCAGGAAACCCGCGAGTGCGCAGACCGCCATGGTCGGCGGCATCGAATAGCTCGCCTTCGCGGGATTGATCATCAGATAGATCGCGGCGAAACCAAACACGGCGGCGAGCGCCACCGAGGCCGGCCGGCGCGCATAAAACAGCCCGAGCAGCGCAAAGCAGGAGATGATGACGTTGGCCAGGACGTAGAGCGGTTTCACCTGGAAGCCCGAGGGAAACATCGCGAGCACAAGTCCGGTGCCCGGCGGATATTGCATGACCCATTTATCCGCTGCCTGAACGAAGGTGTGACACGGGGCAGTCTTCACGTCATTCCAGGTCGGGAAGCCGATCTCCTTCAGCTTGCCGGCGAGATAGCGATCGTTGTCGAAGGTGATGTTGGTATCGAGCCCACGCACACCGAATTTCTGGAACAGATGGGCCTGTCGCAAATAGCAGATGTCGTCATAGACGCCGCGACTTTCGCTCCACCGCGATATCGTCCAGACGTTGCTCGCGAGCAGCAGCAGGAAACCGAAGCCGCAGAGCAATTTGATCAATTTCATTGTACGCATCTCGAACCGGCCGCCACAAATGTCGTCGCTTCTAGGCGCTGCGATGTCCGGGCGCAACCAGGCCGCTCGCCCGACAGCTCAACGCCAGGTCGCGGTCGGCGCCCGCCCCTCGAGCACCTCGGCAATCCGAAGGCGGGTGCCTTTGGTGGTCTCATCGGGCAGTGCCGCCGGATCGAAGAAGCCGCAATCCACGATCTCGCGATTTGGCTCCGGCAGGCGGTCCTGCCGGAAATGCCTGATGACATAGACCGCGACGTGGTCGCGCGGGGAAACGTGGCCGTTGTGGAAAATGCCATGCAGCACCGGCGCGTCCACCACTTCGATCCGCCCCTCCTCCATCAACTCCCGATGCAGCGCGTCGAGCAGCGTCTCGCCGACCTCGACCCCTCCGCCCGGCAGGTACCAGCCGGTGACATAGCTGTGCTTGACCAGAAACACCTTGTTGTCGGCGTCGAGCACTACGGCGCGGACCCCCAGGGTCATGCTGCGGACCAGCCGCCAATAGAGATGGAACACCCGTCTGAGCTGCGGTTCAAATCTCTTTCTCAGGTCTTGCAGGGCGGTCACCGACACCTCATGCGGCGGGACATGTCGTTTGATCCTTGCGCGGATGCGGTCCGCTTGCCAATAGATTGCAGGATTGATCGGGATAGACGCGAAATGACCGGGCGGACGCGGTATATCACAGGCGATCCAACAAGGCTTTAAGTGATGGCGGCATATACGCTGGCGCATCTGTCCGATCCGCATCTGCCGCCGCTGCCCGCGGCGCGGCTGCGCGATCTCGCGGGAAAACGCGCGCTCGGCTATCTCAATTGGACGCGCAACCGCCACAAATATCATCGCCGCGACGTGCTGGACGCGCTGGTTTCGGACATGCAGGATCGGCGGCCGGATCACATCGCGATCACCGGCGATCTCGTCAATCTGGCGCTCGAGGCGGAGTTCTCGCCGGCGCAGGCCTGGCTCGAAAGCGTCGGCCCGCCGGACCAGGTGACGGTCATTCCCGGCAATCACGACGCCTATGTGCGCGCCACGCGGTACCACTTCACGAAAACGTTCGGCGATTATATGCGCGGCGATGCAGGCGGTGAAAATGCGTCCTTTCCCTTTCTGCGCCGGCGGGGGCCGCTGGCGCTGATCGGCGTGTCCTCGGCGGTGCCGACGCCGCCCCTGATGGCGACCGGACGGCTCGGCCGCGCCCAACTCGACGCGCTGGAACGGATCCTTGCGCAACTGTCGGCGGAAGATGCCTTTCGCGTATTGCTGGTGCATCATCCCCTGCACTCGGGCTCGCGCGCCAAGCGGCTGACGGATTCCCTAAAATTGCGCGCGCTGCTGCACAAATATGGTGTCGAGCTGGTGCTGCACGGCCACGACCATATCCATTCGACGATGTGGTTCGAGGGGCCGAGCGGCAGAATCCCCGCGATCGGCGTACCCTCCGCCTCGGCGCTGCCGCGACGCCATTATCCTGGCGCCGCCTACAATCTGTTTTCGATCGAGCGCGACGGCGGCAAATGGCGCTGCGAGCAGATCGTGCGGGGGCTTGGCAATGACGGAGCCATTCAGGATCTGGGTCACAGCAAATTATCGTAACGCCGCCGCGGCCCAAGGTTAGAGATTGCGCAGGCTCGCAAACAGCGCGAGGCCGAACAGCGCCAGCGCGCCGACGACGAAGCCGAGCACGAACGTCCAGAACCGGCCGCGGCGCCGCGGCACTTCGGCAGGCGGCGGCTCGACCACCGGCGTTGCGATCATGGCATGTTCGCGCTCGATCATGCGGCGCGCGACATAGTCGGTAACGGCATCGACCATCACGGGCACGTCGTGGGATTCGGCGAGCACGATGCGGCCGAAGCGGGTGTCCTGCACGAAGCGGTAGATCCGCTTGTCGCGCCCCATCAGGATATGCGCGACGACGTCGATCCACAGCCGCGGCGTTTCGCCCTGGCTGATGCCGCGATCGAACAGGTCGACCCTTTCAGGCACCTGCGCAAACAACGGATCGAGCGCCTCGTTCAGGATCTCCAGACGGGCGACCTCGGCATCCCGCAATTCGACGACGACGCCGGTGCGATCGGCAGCCTCGATCCGCGCCTTGCGCAGGGCGTCGCGCAGCCGCGCCGGACGCATGTCGCGGGCCTCATTGGCGGTGTTTGACGCGTCTGACATCCCTGAGCGGCCCTTGTCCTGAGGGGGGTAACCGACCCGATTAACCTACCAGTAACCGCGTTTTCCGCAAAGGCTGTATGTTCCCAAGGGCTTAGCTTCCCAAAATAGGACGGGAAAACCGAACGGCCTCACCCGGAAGCTCCGGATGAGGCCGCCCGTCCCTTGGACGTCTTCTTAAGGTGTCGGTAGCCGGTCAGGCCATCACCCGCGAGGGCTCTTCCACGATGGAGAAGCGTACGCCGGCCTTGTGGCGGTTCTCTTCCGAGACTTCGCGCCAGCAATCCTCGGCTTCCTTGCGCGTCTTGAACGGACCTTTGACCTGGGCCGAGCCTTCGACGAGCTTGTGGAAGTTCATCGAGCCGAACTCGCCGCCGATCACCCAGAAATTGCTGCCTGTGGTCATGGTAGTCTCCTGTTGTTGTCAGCCGATGTTACTCAGCCGCTTGAACCTTGATGTCCGAACCCGACTTGAACTGTGCGGTTTCGGTCGAGTCGTGGAGCGCCGTGGTCGAGGACTGACCGCCGGTGATGGTGGTCGAGACCAGATCGAAGTAGCCGGTGCCGACTTCGCGCTGGTGGCGCGTCGCCGAATAGCCGTTCTTCTCCGAGGCGAACTCGGCCTGCTGCAGGCGGGAATACGCCGCCATGCCCTCGGCCTTGTAGCCGTGCGCCAGTTCGAACATGCTGTGGTTGAGCGAGTGGAAGCCCGCCAGCGTCACGAACTGGAACTTGTAGCCCATTGCGCCGATCTCGCGCTGGAACTTGGCAATCGTCGCCTTGTCGATGTTGGCTTCCCAGTTGAACGAGGGCGAGCAGTTATAGGCCAGCATCTTGTTCGGGTAGACCTTGTGCATGGCCTCGGCGAATTCACGCGCTTCGTCCAGGTTCGGCGTCGACGTCTCCCACCAGATCAGGTCGGCATGCTTCGCGAACGCGATGCCGCGCTTGATGCAGTGGGCAAGGCCCGTGCCGGGCTTCAGGCGATAGAAACCTTCCGCGGTGCGCTCGCCGGTGATGAACTCGCGATCGCGCTCGTCGACGTCGGCGGTAATCAGCTTGGCCGATTCCGCGTCGGTGCGCGCGAGCACGAAGGTCGAGGTGCCGCAAACGTCGGCCGCAAGACGCGCCGCGATCAGGTTGCGCTCATGGGCCGCAGTCGGGATTAGCACCTTGCCGCCCATGTGGCCGCACTTCTTTTCGGAAGCGAGCTGATCCTCAAAGTGAACGCCCGCCGCGCCCGCCTCGATATAGGCCTTCATGATCTCGAACGAGTTGAGCGGGCCACCAAAGCCTGCTTCCGCGTCGGCGACGATCGGCACGAACCAGTCGATCTTGGCGCCGCCTTCTGAGTGCTCAATCTGGTCGGCACGCTGGAAGGTGCGGTTGATACGGCGGCAGAGCTCCGGGCCGGCGTTGGCGGGATAGAGGCTCTGGTCGGGATACATCGCACCTGCGGTGTTGGCGTCGGCAGCGACCTGCCAGCCCGACAGGTAAATCGCGGGAAGGCCCGCGCGCGCCTGCTGCATCGCCTGGTTACCGGTGACGGCGCCGAGCGAATTGACGTAGGGCATGGACTTCAGCGATTCCCACAGGCGATTGGCGCCCTTCTCGGCGAGCGTGTAGGCAATCGGCACGGAGCCACGCAGCTTCTCCACTTGGGCCGGGGTGTAAGGACGGCTGATGCCATCGAAACGGCCCTCGGGCGCGTTGGGAACGAGCTGCTCAAAAGTCTTCGCCATTGCCCTTCTCCAATCGACATTCGTGACAGTGCATTGCGAAATGCGTACATCAGCTAAACGCCAAAAGCCGAAAATAGTACAGTTACCTTGCTTTCTAATCGTGATGTTATGTAACATTCGTGATTGTGTGATATGTCATTTTGTAAATCTTGTAATAAAATAGGTCAGCGAGGCTGCCATGGCTGGTGACGGTAATAAAAAGCTGTTTGTCGGCCCGAGATTCCGCCGCATCCGCCAGCAACTGGGCCTGTCGCAGACCCAGATCGCGGAAGGCCTCGGGATTTCTCCGAGCTATATCAACCTGATAGAGCGCAACCAGCGCCCGGTGACGGCGCAGATCCTGCTCCGCCTCGCGGAAACCTACGACCTCGATCTGCGCGATCTCGCCACCGCCGACGAGGACCGCTTCTTCGCCGAGCTGAACGAAATCTTCTCCGATCCGCTGTTCCGCCAGATCGACGTTCCCAAGCAAGAGCTGCGCGACCTCGCCGAATTGTGCCCCGGGGTGACGCATTCGCTGCAGCGGCTCTACGCCGCCTATACCGAGGCCCGCCGCGGCGAGACGCTGGCGGCGGCGCAAATGGCCGACCGCAACGAGGGCGCCCGCTTCGAGGCCAACCCGATCGAGCGCGTGCGCGACCTGATCGAGGCCAACCGCAACTATTTCCCCGAGCTCGAAACCGCGGCTGAAAATCTCCGCGACGAATTGAACGTGCCTGCGGAGGGATTGTTCGCCTCGCTTTCGACGCGGCTCCGCGAAAAGCATTCGACCGTCACCCGCATCATGCCGGTCGAAGTGATGCGCGAGACGCTGCGGCGCTTCGACCGGCATCGCCGGCAGCTCCTGATCTCCGAGCTGGTGGATGGCGCAGGGCGCAACTTCCAGCTCGCGCTGCAGATCGGGTTGGCCGAATGCGGCACCATCATCGAGACGATCGTCAATCGCGCCGGTCCGCTCGACGACACACCGCGAAGGCTCTACCGGATCACGCTGGCCAATTATTTCGCGGCCGCCGCCATGATGCCCTATCAGGCCTTCCATGGCGCGGCCGAAGCGCTGGGCTACGACGTGCATGTGCTGGCGCAGCGCTTCAACGCCGGCTTCGAGCAGGTCTGTCATCGGTTGACCACGCTGCAGCGGCCGAACGCACGGGGCGTTCCCTTCTTCATGCTGCGCGTCGACAATGCCGGCAACGTCTCCAAGCGATTTTCCTCGGGCACGTTTCCGTTCTCGAAATTCGGCGGCACCTGCCCGCTGTGGAACGTACATTCGACCTTCGACACGCCGGACCGCCTGCTCAAGCAGGTCATCGAATTGCCCGACGGCACGCGCTATTTCTCGATCGCGCAGATGGTGCGCCGGCCGGTCGCGCCGCATCCGCAACCGCAGCCTCGCTTTGCGATCGGCCTGGGCTGCGAAATCCGCCACGCGCCCCGGCTGGTCTATGCCGCCGGGATGGATCTGGAGAAAACCGAGGGCACGCCGATCGGCGTCAACTGCCGGCTCTGCGAACGCGAAAACTGCGCCCAACGCGCCGAGCCGCCGATCACGCGGACATTGATCCTGGACGAGAACACGCGGCGGGTGTCGTCGTTTGCGTTCTCGAATGCGCGGGAGTTGTGAGGGGGCAGCGTTCGGAGCCAAGGCGCTACGCTCCATCACACCGTCCCGGCAAGGCGGGTAGCATGGCCACCGGGCTGGGGTCGTCGAAGCAAAGCCGTCAGACAGTTGCGCAAAACAATTTCCGCCGCAGCGTATGGGTCCCGGATAGCGCTTCGCTTGTCCGGGACGACGCGGATGGAATTGTCTGTCCATTTGCATTCGGCATTCTCCCCTCGCGTCATCCCGGCGAACGCCGGGATCTATAACCACCGATGTCGGTCGTGAACGGGAGCGCGGCCATAGCGTGGCACGACAACAAGCATTCACGGAAATGGGTCCTGGCTTTCGCCAGGACGACGGCGGAGTACGCACGTTCTCGATCTCGCGGCATGGTCTTGCCCGAAGTTTTGCATTTCGTTTGTCCCTCTCTCGAACAGAGGGAGCAGGGAATGCCGGGTGCGCGCTGCACCCGCGGTCTCGTGTGCAAGGTTGCACAAAGAAAAGCGCACACGAGCATACAGGTTCAGCGGAGGCAGTCCGGCATTCCCTGCGCAATGGTTTTACGGCTTATGCCCTGCTCTCCCCGGCGACGAATTCGTCTTGTCACCGTCGCTGCCGGCTTGATGGCTGATCGATCCGGTTGGATCAAATTCGCCACCGGCAGCTTGGCACCAGCAACGGGTGTCGGGACCACACGGTTTTGCCGTACGCAACCAGCGCCGTTCGTCCTGCGCGCCGTGAACCGCTCACGGATCAACGATCCGCCCTGCATCACCACTGCGCGCCGACGCTGCCGCGTCCACCGCATCCCATCCCGCGTTCGTGACGACTCGCGATCCGCCCCTCTTGGGGGATGAGATGGCGCGAGCTGGTAGAACTGATTTGCCCGACGGAGAAAGGAAAATATTTTTTGCACGAGGGCTGGACGGGTTTTTGTTGCGAGCGCTGATTTGCCCGTCGGGTCAATTTGTCGCGCCAAAAAACTCGGCATCAAGTGGTTGCGGCGTTCTCTCTTCGCCGGTCTGACGGCGATACCCATCGACGGCGGCGGGCCAAAGGCGATGAATTTCGCGATGGGCTCAGCCCATCGGACATATGAAGCGCCTGGTGGCCTTTGTGACGCCGCGCACATACGAGCCGAATGCTCTCGCGCATTCTCCGTTGCACGCGCTGCATCCCGCGGCCGCATGGATAACGGACATGAAAAACCTTCGCATCGCTCTCCTCGTCTTCGCCGCCATTGGTTCGCTCGCTGGTTCGGCACAACTCTCCCCGGCTGCTGCAGGGAGCCTGGGCCTGGACTGGCTCAGCAATGACAACTACGTGCGCTGCCTCAAATATATGAGGTCGCTGGCTCACGGCGACGCTGCCGCCTACGACCGCGGCCGCAGGGCGTGCAACAGGCAGTATTATCCGGGCCCCGGCCACGATCACTGAGAGCAGCATCGTAGGGTTGCTGCCGCGCGGACGGCTCGCCAGAGTCCGCTCGCTTATGCGGGAAACCCGATCGTGCTGTTCGGAGACGGGGAAGATGAAACCCCTCCCCGTCCTCGAACCCGGAATGACGGCCGAGGCGCAAGCGGACTTCGTGTCACGCTGCGAACGACTCCGCCACCAAGGTGGGCTCCGGAACGAAGCACAGGCGCGCGCCGGCCCTTCGGCCGCACATCAAGGAGCGATGGATCGTGGCCTCACATCATCGAATGCCATCGCGCTCGATCTCAACACACGCGGCATCATGACGCCGATCAGCGGCCAGCGTCGCGAGACAAACTGCCTTATGGTGGTGTAGCCCCTATTAACAGCCCGACGGCAACAGCCAGTCCGACTACTAGACTTTTCCATGCCCGTGCGGTGCAACGGCTCTCGCACCAACAGCTAATGGTAGGCCTTCATCGCCTTCTCGATCCAACCGTTGGATGGATAGGACTCTTCAGTCTCCTTTACATCGCTGGACGAGACGGCCCGCCGAGTGAAAGCAGCGAAGTAGGCGGGATATTTGTCTGGCTCAACCAGACGGTCTTTGAACTGGGTCCTGCCCGGCAAGTACTTCAGGGTCCCGCCAAGCGCCAAGCAGGTGCGGACGCCATGAACGGATAGGTTCTCAATATCGTTGTCTGTGCAACGGACTGAGACGTTAAAGGTAGGGTCGGATATTTCCCATTTGCCATCGATCATAGCCTCGACCGTAGCGTGGGTCTGATAGAGGTCTTTTCCGGCAAGAAAATCTTGGCCGCCAAGCTGGATGAAACGGGCAGGAATGCCAATGGCGTTGAGAGCCCAAGTGTATGCAAGCGCGGCACCGCCGCAATACATGTTGTTTTCGTCAGAGCCAAGTGCAGCGTAAACAATGTCAGGAGTCACGCTGGCCAATTCTTCAGGCTCGTTATCGAAGCTACGATATACGTAGTCGCGGATTGCGAGTAGCGCGGCCCGCTTGTCCAATGCGCCGGTGAGATGGAGGCCCGCGTCTCGTCTCACAATCTTGTCCAAGAACTCTCGGTTCTCCCTGGGCTGCACTGAGAGCGCAAGAATCTGCTGCTGAGCGGCTATCGCGGCGCTTCGGTATCCCCATGCCTTGTAGGAGAGGACTCCGACAAGCGCCATCCCAGCAACAGTAAGTGAAAAACCCAATATTCGCTGGCTAGATGTGGACATACTGGTTGGCCTGCTCTTTTGAGCGATTCCATTTCAGATTTTAGTTTCCGCCCATCCAAAGGACAAGCCGACACGACCAACGCAGCCGTTGCGGCGGCGAATACTGGTATGCGTCTCTCGCTCGCTAAGCTCCGTGCCATCCTGTCCTATGGACGGAACGATTCCCTTGGCCGCTACAGGGCCGATCTGGCGACGCTGGAGGCGGATAGCCCGCGAGCCAGGCGTTAAAATCGCCCTGCCCGCCCGAACGGCCGCCCGCTCCATCGCGCATCTGCCGGCATTCCTAATCGCTGTAAGCGCCGCGCGAACGGCGAAGAGCGGGCACGCCGGTTCGGCAGGATCGTGGCCCTCCCCCGTCCCCGAACCCGGCATGACAGCCGAGGCGCAAGCGGGCTTCGTGTCACGCGGCGGACAACTCCGCGACCAAGGTGAGCTCCGGAGTGAGTTCCTTGCCCCTCGTCTCCGGGCTGAACAGCAGCGTGACGACAAACACGACCACGGCGCCGGTCGTCGCGATCAGCATCGGGACGGTGAAGCCGAGCGGCTGACCGGCGGCGAAGTAGGTCAGCACCGGGCCGGTGAAGCCCGCCCAGATTGCCCCCTGGTGGTAGCAGAAGCCTGATGCGGTCGCCCGCACCTCGGTCGGAAACCGTTCCGACAGATAGGCCGGGTTCTGCCCGTAGATGGCGCCGAGGAAGGCTCCCTGCACGATAAAGGCGCCGGCCACCGTGGCGTAGGAATCCGCGAACAGATAGAGCGGCGTCACGAACGCGCCGATCGTGGCCGGAATGATCATCGCCCATCGCCGGCCCAACACGTCCGCCACGTGGCCCCAGAAGCCGCTCGCCAGGAACGCCACCAGGTTGGCGAGCGCGATCGGCATGGCGACCATCGCGGCGCTCAGATGGAGATCCTTCTGCAGGTGCGTGGCGAACATGCCGTAGACCGCGTAGTAGATGATGAAGCCGCTCGCCATCCACAGGCACGCCATCAGCGTATTGCCAAGGAGGCGCCGGCGGAAGATGTCGAGCAGCGGAGCGCGAAACTCCTTCTTCTGTTCGCGCTGAATCCGGCGGTTCTCCACCCACACCTTCGGTTCCTTGACGTAGATGCGGATCCAGACGACGGCAAGCGCCGGCAGAATGCCGAGCATCAGCAGGCCACGCCAGCCGATCTTGTCGTAAAGCAGTCCGTAGGCGAGGCTGGACAGCAGGAATCCGATGCTCCACGAGCCCTGGAGCACCCCGCTCATGAGCCCGCGCGAACGGGTCGGCCACGATTCCATGGCGAGCGCGGCGCCGGCGGGCCACTCCGCACCCATGCCGATGCCGAGCAGCGCGCGGAACAGGAAGAGCAGCGCGAAGCTCGGCGACAGACCGGCGGCGAAGTTGCAGATCGAGTACCACAGGATCGAGATCATCAACGGCGTCTTGCGTCCGACGCGATCGGCGAGCCATCCGGAGCCGACGGCACCCACCAGCCGCAGCCACAGCGTCAGGGTGAACACCGCTGTCACTTC
Source organism: uncultured Alphaproteobacteria bacterium (assembly GCA_963786115.1). GTDB lineage: Bacteria > Pseudomonadota > Alphaproteobacteria > Rhizobiales > Xanthobacteraceae > Bradyrhizobium. The sequence goes on along the minus strand of CAWAYC010000042.1, from coordinate 66,898 downwards.
GATCAGCGGAACGTTGAACGATTCCGCGATCGGCACCATGATCAGCAGGAAGATCGTGAAGTCGAACGCGTCGAGCGTCCAACCTAGCCAAGCGGCTATCCACGCGGTCCATTGATCCTTGGTGGGCTCCTTCCACCACGGGATTTCCGAAGATGAATTGACCAGGATTGACATGGCATTCTCCGCTTGTGGGCTTCCCAGCTGCTCAAAAGAAATTGCGGGCCGCCTGGAAGGCGGCACGTAAACGGGGAAAGATGAACCTGAGTGGAGAGCCAAAAAGAGACGGCAGTCTCCCGGGAGATCGTGCCTGCCGACGGCAGCAACCCTGCCCAGCGCAATGAACGGGGATTTCGGCACGTCCCCGCCTACAGGAGGGTGACCCTCAGACGAGTTGACAGCCTATCTCTCACCGATGGGCGTGGCAAAGAGTAAGGATCGCTGTCAGTGTTCGAACGCCCCAGCTCCATTGCTTTGGTCTGACGGCTCCGCTCGACTTTCAACTGTGGCTAGACCATTCGCCGCAACAAGCCGACTGCCACAATCTCGGCGTTTGCCGCGTCTTCAAAGGGATACCCGCGAACGAGCCGGAGCCCGCTCGCTGCTTGCAAATACCGCGTAGAGGTTTGCAATGGGACCAATCGCTTCAAAAATCCGACGAATTGGCTGTGTGGTAACGGCTGCAATTCTCCTGCTTTTCCCCGAAGTCTCACGTGCCGACCAGAGCGGCATTTCATTCTGGTTTCCCGGTCAGTATGCGAGTGGCGCCGCCGTGCAGCAGACACCAGGCTGGGCGCTCAGTGTGATCTATTACCATTCCAGCGTCGCCGCAGCCGGAAGCGTTGCCGCGGCGAGAGAAATCCTGACCGGAAGAATTCCTGCGACCGCGAACGTCAATCTGAATCTGAGCCTGCATGGGCAAGCCGATCTGGTCACCCTCGCACCATCGTATACTTTCGCGACGCCGGTTCTCGGCGGGCAGTTGTCCGTAAGCATGTCCAGCCAGTACGGGCGAGCCGCCGGCAGTATCGCCGGAACACTGACAGCACTGGCCGGGCCGATTGTGAGTACCCGCACTGGAATGCTGGAAGACTCGTTGACCTCCTATGGAGACCTCGTACCGAACGCGGCGCTAGTCTGGAATCATGGCCCGAACAACTATATGGCTTATCTCACAGGCAATATTCCCGTCGGCGACTACGATCCGATGCGGCTTTCCAATATCGGGCTCGGACACGGTGCAATCGATGCTGGCGGCGCCTATACCTATCTCAACTCAGCGACAGGGAACGAATTCTCGGGCGTTGCCGGCTTTACCTACAATTGGAAGAATCCCGACACGCAATACCGGAGCGGCATCGATTTCCACTTCGACTGGGGCGCGTCGCGCTTCCTCACCAAGCAGCTTTTTGTTGGCGTTGCCGGATATGCCTATCAGCAAATCACTGACGATTCGGGACAGAACCCCATCCTGGGTGGCTTCAGGTCACGCGTTCTCGGTGTCGGTCCGCAAATCGGATATATCTTCCCGGTAGGAAACATGCAGGGCTTTTTGGGCGTGAGGGCATATGGCGAGTTCGATGCGGCCAACCACGCGCCGGGATGGAACACGTGGCTGACATTCGCCATTTCCCCGAGCGCACCTACCGCAGTGACGCCCACCAAGCATCTGTTGACGAAATAGGCTTTTTCCAAACTCGGACGGAAACGGAAATCGAACCTGTTTTCCCAAGACGCGCTCCAACAATGGGCTAAATTGCACGAGGCGCACGGTGTCATTCAGGATCGCAATCTACATCCCTGCAATCATCATCGCGGTGTTAGGTGCGAGCGCAAATGAGGCGTCAGCTCGCCGCAATCGAGACGGTATAGCCTGCGCAGGAGTGCCAACAACTCGGGCCAAAGACATTGATGCTTGGCAACATAGGCGTCAATTGATCGTGCGCGTCGCCCCGGTGACGATCGGCTGCTATGGGTTCGACCATGGCCCGGTTTATAGTCCCAAGCCGTGCCATTTTCCCTATAACTGCGAAATGTTCGACGGCGCCTGCGGTCACACTCCGGCCTTGGCTCATACCATCGACCACTGACAATTGGCCCGTGGCCACGAAATTTAGCGTCGCGGAAGTAATCTTGTGCGATGGATCCAAAATGGCTCTATTGAGTCATTCGCCGCGTATGATGGCGACAGCCCGGCGCTTGAAGAGCCGGCTATGGTCAAGGACAAACACAGCTGGAGAATATAGCCTTGATAAGCAACGAAGAGATCGTGAGAGACTTCATAGCCACGTGGTCGCGCCTCGATGTCGACGAGATCGTCGCATTCTTCGCGCCCGATGGCGTGTATCACAACATGATGAACAAGCCGGTCAGCGGTCATGACAATCTACGCAAATTTATCGGCGGATTTATCAAGGAATGGACGCAGACGAGATGGGATATCCTGAACATCGTGTCCCGCGGCGACATCGTCATGGCTGAGCGTCTCGACAGAACCAGTCTCGGCGCAATGAGTGTCGATCTGCCTTGCTGTGGCGTGTTCGAGTTGACAAATGGCAAGATCAGGATCTGGCGCGACTACTTCGATCTGGCAACCTACACACGCGCAATCGTCGCAACGAAATAGCACTACGCACTCAAAAGGCGCGCCGGGGCGTCCGCCTCGACGCGCACATTTTGCGCACCGTCCCCGGCGTGCTTAAGTCAGTCAAATGGAACGCGCCGCTTGACGGAGTTGAGGGCCGGGGCGGGCTGGTTCCTCGGCATCCATTTGCTTTACGAACTACGTCAAAGTGGCTTTCTTCCGCGGCGCGTCGTTGCGTCCTGTCTGAGGAAGGAGTTCGGCGGCTTCCGTAAGTGTCTTGACTTCGACAGAGGAGGCAGGCTTCGCTGTGCCGGCGTGGCGACACGCAAAGCGTGCCGCTCATCATCCCACCAACCCTTCGTGGAGGTCGAGATGGCTAAGAATCCAGGCGCTGACCGGCTAACGCATCCGCTTCTCGAGAGGCTCGGCGCCATACCGGCTGCAGCCGAGGGTCTCTTCGCGTACAGCGTGAAGATCGTGTGCGGGAAACAGACCGAGACAAACTGTTGTTGTGTCGCAGGCGTCCGGCCAAGCGTGTACGCGACCGAGGTCAACACTCAAAATCTCAATCTCGTGACCGCGCCGGTTATAAAGTTCGTCCAACCCTTGATCAACTCGGGCGCCGTCGTTGCGCGTGAGCCCAACGTCGGCGACCCCGCTACGCTTCCTGCACGCCAGGTCGAGCTCATCAAGCTTCCCCCGCTGGGGGCGACGATGGACGATTGTTGCCGCATCGCGGAGCTGCTGCTGGGCGCGCCCCCGAGCGGAGAAACCGGGCTCACCATCGCCATCCTGACGATCGTGAGCCAGTTCGAGCTGTCCGTCTCCGCGGTCTACACGGCGAGCCCGCTGAGCGGGGACGGCATCAGCATCGACGTCGAGTACGTTCCGTCGCAACGACTGGGACTTCGTGGCCCGGGTTAGTAGGGTCTATCGCCGTCGCCTGTGGATGGTGGGTTATGCTCCGCTTACCCACCCCACGGATCTGCCTTCAGCTCAGGAAGGATTTGCCGATCCAGATCTTGTTTGAAACCTGGGTGAAGAGATCGGGCCGTGCGCTTCCCGAGAGCCGCGCCCTGGCCTCCAGGTATGGACCGACATGGCGCAACCGCTCCGGCAAGGCAGGATACACGCGTCGAATCCACTTGATCGCGGTTTCGGCCGCCTGCTGTTCCGCTGGTCCGTAGTGAAGGCCAAAAGCGTCTCGCAACCTGGCCGGCAGCATTCGTGCGGTGATGGCGCGATACCATCCGGGTGGGCGAAGCCAGATTTTGTTTCCCTGCATAATCTGTCCGGCTATCGCACGGGCTTGGTCGCTGACGCAGAGAACCTCGGATTCCCACATCGCCTCGCTGCAGGCGGCGAACGCGTCCCACGTCGCCGGGAGGGAAGATTGAGGAATTCCGAACAATGCCGCAAATGTCCGACACTCGGCGTAGTACCGCTCACGCTCGCCGGCCGTCAGCGCCGGCAGGACCAGAGCGCGCGCGGCCAGCGCGCTATCGATCAGGGTGGCGTGCACCCAGCAAAGGGCGGAAGCTTCATTGGCAGAATATGACGAGCCTTGCGCGAATGGCCCCATAGCTGCCGGCATCGTGCCGCTAATCGCGGCATGCCGACGGTGCAAACGGCGGGCGGCAGCCAGCGCCTGATCGAGCGTGCCGAACACCATCGTGAACATCACGTTGAAGGTGCGATGAAAACGCCCGATCGGATCGGCGAAAGTCTGCGAGTGTTCGGCGATGGCGGCGGATACCCATGGATGCGCCAATTGAAGCAGGAGGGCGCGGCCGGCGCCGAGAAAGATCAGCGCCTCTCGATCGACCCGCCACGTCAGCGAGTCCGGCCCGAATATACCTGCCGCAGGTCCGGCCGCTGCCGCGCGCACCCTGTGGAGCTCGCATTCGAGATCTTCATCGCTGATCGTCACAGCTACCATCATGGCAGCTCCTAAGGATGAGAGGCCGCGTTCATCAACGGCGCGAAGAACTCACCCATCATACGCGATTTATCGATTGGCGATCCACAGGATGACGCTGAGCACGACGCTGACCAGGAGCGAGGTCATGAGCGGAAAATAGAAGGAATAATTCGATCCCTCGATATGGATGTCGCCCGGCAGCCGGCCGAGCCCAAGCTTTCCGATCATCGGCCACATCAGTCCTGCGGCGACGAGGATCAGTCCGAGAATGATCAAGGTGCGTGACATACGGCACCTCTATACCTATGTGCGGCCTGCGTCGGATGGGTGGAGCGAAGCGATACCCATCCTGCCCCCTCACCCCCATGGCCCGCGCGGGGCCGGGGGCCGGCTCCAAGGGCCGCCGCGCGGAGTGTTGGTACCGGCGGAAGACGCCGCGCCGCCCGCGCCCAGCTCTGCGGCGAGCTGCTGCAAGGCAGCGATGCGGTTCGCGGTCGAGGGGTGGGTCGTAAACAAATTATCGACGCCGTGTCCCGACAGCGGGTTGATGATGAACATGTGCGCTGTCGCCGGATTGCGCTCGGCCTCCATGTTCGGGATCTGGTGGGCCGCGTTGTCGATCTTGGCAAGCGCGGAGGCGAGCCACATCGGCTGGCCGACGATGCGCCCGCCGAGATTGTCGGCGGCGTATTCGCGCGTGCGGCTGATCGCCATCTGCACCAGCATTGCGCCGAATGGAGCCAGGACCATCATCGCGATCGATCCGACCAGGCCGGGCCCGTTGTTGCCGCGATTGCCGCCGAAGAACATGCCGAACTGCGCCAGCATCGAGACCGCGCCGGCAATGGTCGCGGTAATCGTCATCAATAACGTGTCGTGATTTTTGATATGTGCGAGTTCGTGGGCGATCACGCCGGCGAGCTCCTCGCGCGAGAGCGACTGGATGAGACCTGACGTCACCGCAACCGCCGCGTTTTGCGGATTGCGTCCGGTGGCAAAGGCGTTCGGCTGCGGATCATCCATCAGGAAGACGCGCGGCATCGGCAGGCCGGCGCGCCCCGCGAGTTCGCCGACGAGACCGACAAGCTCGGGCGCGGTATGGCGGTCGACCTCATGGGCGCCGTACATCGACAGCACCATGCGGTCCGAGTTCCAGTAGGCGATCAGGTTGGTCGCCGCCGCGATCACGAGCGCGACAACCGCGCCTCCGGCGCCGCCGATCAAATAGCCGACGCCCATGAACAGGCCAGTGAGGCCGGCCAGCAGAATTGCGGTTTTAAGATAGTTCATCGCCGGTCTCCCTGCTGCCGCGGCCGAGCCGGCGCGGCGGACGCTAGTCAGGTAGGGATTAACCCGGCGGCACTTCAAGATACGGCGCTGCGTCGCGGAGCCGCGGCTTACGGGGCATTAGCCCAACAGCGATCAAGATGCGGGCTTGCCTCGCAGGCGATCACCCGACACAACAAAGCCCCGGGCGATGCCCGGGGCTCAAGCTTATCAGTCGCAATCGGGCGAGCCGTGTTCAGTACTTGATGATCAGTACTTGATGATCAGTACTTGGCGACGACCGGGCCGCCGAACTTGTAGTTGATGCCGACCCGGCCGATGTTCGAACGCAGGTCGACCGTATGGGTGAACACGTGGACCGGGTATGGCCCGGCACCGGTGGTCAGGTTGGTGCTGGTCGTGCTGGCGCGGCCGAGATCGACGTAGAGATATTCAGCCTTGATCGACCAGCCGTTCAGCAGCGCGTATTCGCCGCCGACACCCGCCGTCCAGCCATAACGCGTGGACGAGATCGAAGCGGATTCTCTGGCCGCGTCGAACGTATCGGTGAAGAGATAGCTCGCCTTGAGATCGGCAACAGCCAGGCCGCCGGTGCCGTAGAGCAGCAGGGCCGGCGTCACGAGGAAGCCGACACGACCGCGAAGGGTCCAGAGCCAATCGGTGGATTCCGACGAGCTGACCGTGAAAGTGTTCGCCACGCAACACGGATAGACGGCGGTACCGGTGGACGATCCCTTGATGCCGAAATAGTTGAAATCGGTCTCGACGCCGAGCACGGCATTGTTGATCTGCCAGTTATAGCCAGCGGTCACACCACCCGTGAAACCGGAGCGGTTGATGTTCTGGTTGCCGAGGGTCCCGATCGCGGGGACGCTGCTGTCGGCAAAATAGCCGATCGACGCGGGCACGGTCGAAGTGGTCACGTTGGACTCATTCCAGGCGCCGCCGGCGTTCAGGCCGACGTAAAACCCGGTCCAGTTATAGACCGGGGCCACCACGGGGGGCGCCTTGGTATAGCGGGCCGCCATATCGGCCGCCGACGCGCTGGCGGCACTCAAGGCAACCGTGAACAATGCTGCAACGAACTTTTTCAAGGCGATCTCCAAAGGCAAATGATTTGCGAACACCCCGTAGATCTACCGGGTTCCCGCCCGGGAGGTTGTTGCTCAAGGGCCACAAACCGTCGAATGCGGGGGGCCTCGGGGGCTGAATTGGGGCTGAATGAGGCCTCAAACACCGGATTGCTGGCTACCGTGGCTGATTAGCCACGCATCGCGATGCGCCGCATCCTGGGAGAACAGCAAACCTGCCGGGAGGTAATGCGCCCGCGACGAGCCGGCGCGCGAAATGTCACGCCAAGAATTTGACGCCGTAGGTCTTGCCGCGGCGCCAGACGACTTCGCATTGCTGGCGCTTGGGATGGCTGGGCACGAGCGCCAGGACGAACCTGTCCCTGATATCGATCGGCACGTCCATCACGATCCGCGCGCCGCCCGGCGAGACATCCAATACGGTGCACTCGCGCCGGGTGATGCCATCGTCGACGGTGACCCAGGCTGCATGGTGGTTCAGTTGGCGCCGCGGTTCGCGCTGGACCTTAACCCTCGGCTCTTCCACCGTCATGATCGTCGTCCATGGTATTGTTGACCGGCTTCGCGGCCGATCCGGCCAATTCAAAAATTTTGGCCGCTTCAAGAATATTCCCTGGAGCAGCAAGTAGAAACGCATCCCGTAAAGTTCGGCTTAGCGCGTTACCTTGCAATTTATCGATTTGCACGCGACAAACCCTGATATTCAAGGCCCAGCCCCTTCCCGCCGGTGAGCTAATGTTCAAGACACGATTTGCGATCGCGGCCGTCACGATCATGACAGCACTTTCATCCGCAGCATCAGCCCAACAGTTCATTCCGGCTCCGGGACGGCCGGCCGCCGCTGCGACGAGACCGCCGGCGGCTCCCTCCCCGCGCGCTGCGTCGTGCCATAACGGCGCGAACTTCGACCGTTTCCTCGCCGACCTGAAACAGCAGGCGGTTGCCGCCGGCGTTTCGCAGGAGGCGATCGCGGAAGCCTCGCCCTATCTCGTCTACGAGCAGGGCATCGTCAACCGCGACCGCGGGCAGCGCGTGTTCGGGCAAATCTTCACCGAGTTCGCCGGCCGCATGGCGGCGCCTTACCGCATGCAGCAGGGACAGCAGCGGATCAAGACCTACGCCGCGGCGTTCGCGCGCGCCGAGAAGGAGTATGGCGTGCCGCCGGCGGTGATCGCGGCGTTCTGGGGACTGGAGAGCGATTTCGGCGCCAACATGGGCCATCTGCCGACGCTGCCCTCGCTGGTGTCGCTGGCCTATGACTGCCGCCGCTCGGAAATGTTTGCGAACGAAACCATCGCGGCGCTGAAGATCGTCGAGCGCGGCGATCTCTCGCCGTCCGAAATGGTCGGCTCCTGGGCCGGCGAGCTCGGGCAGACCCAATTCCTGCCGACGCATTATTTCAACTACGCCGTCGACTATGACGGCGACGGCCACCGCAACCTGCTGCGCTCTCCGCCGGACGTGATCGGTTCGACCGCGAACTATATCGCCAACGGCTTGAAGTGGCGGCGCGGCGAGCCGTGGCTGCAGGAAGTGCGCGTGCCGCAAACAATTCCATGGGATCAGGCCGACCTCGCCATCAAGCTGCCGCGCTCGAAATGGGCGCAGTTCGGCGTGACCTATCCCGATGGCAGGCCGCTGCCCAATGACGACATGCCGGCATCCCTGTTGTTGCCGATGGGCCGGATGGGACCGGCGTTCCTGGCTTACGCCAATTTCGCCGCCTACACCGAGTGGAATAATTCGCTGATCTATTCGACCACGGCCGGCTATCTCGCCAGCCGCATCGCAGGCAGCCCGCCGATGCTGCGGCCGGCGGTGCCGGTCGTGCAATTGCCGTTCAACGAGATCAAGGAGCTGCAGCAACTCCTGGTGCGCGCCGGCTTCAACGTCGGCAAGGTCGACGGCGTGCTCGGCCAGCAGAGCCGCACCGCGATCAAGGCGATGCAGATCAAGCACGGCCTGCCGGCGGATTCCTGGCCGACGGCGGAGCTGTTGGCGCGCATGCGGGGGACGCCGCGGCAAGGCGCGATGAACTGAGATGCCACGTATTCTTCACCTCGCCCCGCTTGCGGGGAGAGGTGGAAATTTGCGCGAAGCGCGAATTTCGGGTGAGGGGGACTCACGACATACTCGCTCGCGGAGAGTCCCCCTCACCCGGATTTTTCGCTGCGCGTAAAATCCGACCTCTCCCCGCAGGCGGGGCGAGGTGGACCAAGTTCGCTGCAACAATTGACTATTGCGACCCGCTTGAGCGGTTGTAATTCGCGCTGTTCCGCCCCATTTCCAGCAGCACTTCACTGCCTCCACCATTCCTTCCCACGAAAAGAGCATCACCATGTCCTTCCATGACGCCACCGTTCCGGCCTTTCTGCAGATCCTCGGCAGCCTCGAAAGCCTCCTGGGCAAGGCCGAGGCGCATTGCAAGGCGAAGAACATTCAGCCCGAGGTGCTGCTTTCGGCACGGCTCTATCCGGACATGTTTCCATTGACGCGGCAGATCCAGACCGCCAGCGATTTCGCAGCAAAAACCTGCGCGCGGCTGACCGGCAGCGAGGTGCCGTCGGTGCCCGACACCGAGAAGACGTTCGAGGAATTGCAGCAGCGGATCGCCAAAACCGTCGACTACGTGAAGGCATTCAAGCCCGCACAGTTTGAGGGCGCCGAAGCAAAGGACATCACCTTCCCCTCGGGCCCGGGCAAGACGACGACGCTGAAGGGCCAGCAATATCTCTCCAACTTCGCCCTCCCGAATTTCTACTTCCATGCCGTGACCGCCCACGGCATCCTGCGCCACAACGGCGTCGAAATCGGCAAGCGGGATTTTCTCGGGGTGAAATAACGTAAGGTCATTCCGGGGCTCGCGAAGCGAGAGCCCGGAATGACGGCGTGAGAGAGTCCCGTCGTTGCGAGGAGCGGAAGCGACGAAGCAATCCATACTTTCCCTGCGGCGGAATTTGGATTGCTTCGCATCGCCCGCAATGGCGTGGTAATGCTCCCTCCAACAACAAAAATCAGGGAGCACGCTCGCGATGTCTGTCACCACCCACGCGCCGAAGCAGATCGACCCGTCCGCTTCGCTGCATGCGGAGTCGCTCGGGTTAGCAAAAAGCCATGGCCGGCTCACCGGCCGCCGCATCATCGTGGTCGGCGCGGGCCAGCGTAACGTCATCGACGAGAATCCGCCGATCGGAAACGGCCGCGCCATGTCGGTGTTGTTCGCGCGCGAGGGCGCGTCGGTCGCCTGCATCGATGTCAGCAAGGAGGCGGCCGACGATACCGTCGGGCAGATCACGGCCGAAGGTGGTAAGGCATTTACCGACGTTGTCGATGTCTCCGATGTCTCGGCGATCGCGCCCAGCGTGGAGCGTTGCGCGAAAAAGCTCGGCGGGCTCGACGGGCTGGCGCTGAATGTCGGCATCTCCTGCAGCCTGCCGCTGCCAAAGATGACGGCGGAAGCCTGGGACAGGGATTATGCCGTCAACGTGCGCAGCCACATGCTGTTCGCGCAGAAGGCGCTGGAGACGATGTCGCCGGGCGGCGCGATCATCCTGACCTCGTCGATGGCGAGCCAGCGCGCCAATGGCCGCAATCCGGCCTACGAGTCCTCCAAGGCCGCGCAGATCGCGCTGGCACGGGCGATCGCCCGGGCGGGCGAGGAAAAGGGTGTTCGCTGCAATGTGATCGCGCCGGGATTCATCGATACCCCGATGGGCCGCGATGCCAGCCGCCGGCGCGCCGACCGCGCGGTGACAGTGCCATTCGGCCGTCAAGGCACCGGCTGGGAGGTCGCCTACGCTGCGTTGTTCCTGATTTCGAATGAATCGTCCTACGTCAACGCCCACACACTGTTTCTTGACGCGGGTCATATGGCGGGGATCGTGCGCAGCTAGTCTGCGCGGGCCGAATGGCTGCGGGCATTGCCGCCCGCCGCTGCAATGCACAATTGTTTCAGCATGGGCAATCATCCCGGAAGGAAGACATGAGCACGCCGACCAAACTCTTCGAGCCTTACAAGCTCGGCCCGATCACGCTGCCGAACCGCCTGGCGATGGCGCCACTGACCCGCAACCGTGCGGTGCCGCCCGGCATGGTGCCGAGCCCGCTCGCGGTGGACTATTACGGCCAGCGCGCTTCCGCCGGCCTCCTCATCAGCGAGGCGAGCCAGGTCTCGCAGCAGGGCCAGGGCTACCAGGACACTCCCGGCATCTATTCCAAGGAGCAGGTCGCGGGCTGGAAGAAGGTCACGGACCGCGTGCATGAGCGCGGCGGGCGCATCTTCATTCAGCTCTGGCACGTCGGCCGCGTCTCGCACACTTCATTGCAGCCGAATGGCGGCGCGCCGGTGGCGCCGTCGGCGATCCGCGCCAAGGGCAAGACCTTCGTCAACGGCACCTTCACCGATATCTCCGAGCCGCGCGCGCTGGAGCTTTCGGAAATCCCGGGGATCATCGAGGATTTCAAGCGTGGCACGGCGAATGCGCTCGCCGCCGGGTTCGACGGCGTCGAAATCCATGGCGCCAACGGCTATCTGCTCGACCAGTTCGCGAAAGACGGCACCAACAAGCGCACCGATGCCTATGGCGGATCGATCGAGAACCGGGCCAAACTGATGCTCGAGGTTTCCAGTGTGGTCGCAGCCGAAGCCGGCGCCGACCGCACCGGCATCCGCATCTCGCCGGTGACGCCAGCCAACGACGTCTCCGATTCCAACCCGCAGCCGCTGTTCGATTACATCGTCGATGGCCTCAACGCGTTAAAACTCGTCTATCTCCACGTCATCGAGGGCGCGACCGGCGGCCCACGCGACATCGCGCCGTTCGACTACGGCTCCCTGCGCAAGCGCTTCAAGCAGGCCTATATGGCCAACAACGGCTACGATTTCGAGCTGGCGACAAAAGTGCTCGATGCCGGAGCCGCGGACCTGATCGCGTTCGGAAAGCCGTTCATCGCCAACCCCGATCTGGTCGAGCGCCTGAAGAAGGGCGCGCCGCTCAACGAATGGGACAAGGCGACCTTCTACGGCGGCGGCGCCAAGGGGTACACGGACTATCCGACGCTGGCAGCGGCGGAAGCGGCGGAGTAGGCGGGCACGCCTCATCAAGACCGTCATTGCGAGGAGCGAAAGCGACGAAGCAATCCATGCCTCCGCCAGAAGGGAGAGATGGATTGCTTCGCTTCGCTCGCAATGACGAAAAGAACAAAGGCCGGGATTCATTCCCGGCCTTTTTCACGACTGTCCGCGATCGGCCTTCCTTGCAGGGGCATTCCTTTGTTCTAATGTGCCCGGTATGAGCAAGCACACCGCCGAGGACATCGTTCGTCGGGCGACGGCAGCATTTAATTCGGGTCAGCCTGGCGAGGCGCGCAAACTCTGTGAGGAGGGTTTGAGCCGCCAGCCCGGCGATCCCATGCTCAATCATCTGCTTGCCGCCGTACTGTTCTCCAAGGGAGAAATCCAACCGGCGCGCACGCATGTCGAAACCAGCCTTGCCAATCGGCCCGGGAATGCCGCCGCGCAGCTTCTGGCTGCGCGCGTCGCGCGCGCAGCCAGGGATTTTGGCGCAGCACTATCGCATCTGGATCGGGTTATCGCGCTTGCACCGCAGCGAGAAGCGTTTCTCGAGAAGGCCCGAACCCTTGATCAGGCAGGTCTTCGGCCCCAGGCGCACGAGGCGTGGCGGGCCATTCTGCAGGTCGTTCCAAAGAATATGGAGGCCGCGGCGCGGCTGGGGCGACTGGCGTGGGAAGATGGCGACTACGCCGCCGCCGTAACATACCTGGAATGCGCAGCAGCAAGCGACGCCCCGGCATCCGTCTGGTTCGATCTCGGCCTCGTCCGCCAGGATTTGCGTAGTTACGAAAGCGCCGCCACCGCGTATCGCAAGGCGCTCGGGATCAAACCTGATCATGCCGAGGCCGCGCTCAATCTCGGCGTCGTCCTTCAGGAGGCCGGCGATCTCGACAGCGCCATGCGCGCCTATGCCGAAGCCTATCGCCTGCGCCCCCAAACCTTCGGCACGATTGCGATGGCGTTGACGTCGGCGCCGCACGGCCGCCTGTGGCTTGAGGAGGCGGCGCTGCGCCGCTCACTCGGCGGCTAAAGCATGATCGGTTCTGATTGAATCAGAACCGAAGCTTTAGATTTTTGTTTTGACGCGTTTTCTTCACGCGAACCGGTATCCTCCTCGCTCGAAAACGCTATAGGGCTCGGTTTTCGGGATCATGCCCGGCCCCTTCGCGCGCGAAAGCGCTTGCGATAGACGCCGGGGCTCGCCAGCACTTCGGCTACCGTCGTCTCATAGGCCGCCTTGTGATCCGCGTCGAAGCACTCGAATTCGAGCTTTGGGGCGGCGCGCGGCACCGCGAAACACTGCGCCACCGGCGTGCCCTTCGGCAGTACGCCGGAAAAATCGCGCTGCATCCAGATCGCCGGAAAGTTGATGCCACCGTCATGAAAGCGGTCGGAATCCACCAGTCCGGAGATCAATCGAAACGGCAGATCATCGCGATTCACCGGATGGGTGGCAAACAGCGACCAGCCCGGCTCGAGCTCGATGGTCCAAAAACTGTTGAACTTGATCGCCGCGCGTCCATCCCTTGCAAAAGGTGCATCCGGGAACTGGGCCGCAACATGAAAGCTCAAGGGAGCGCGCGGATGTCCTGACGTAGACGGCTCGGGGATATTCCAGTCCCACGAAAACGAACCGCGGTCGACGGTGACGTCGCACGGCAGCGGGATCATGACGCCATACGCCATTGCATCGACGAAAGGCGGACATTGCTTGACGGTGCGAATCTCCCGTCCGTGGATTTCCGAACGCGCTTTCGCGGGCATGGCGCGAAGCCAGTCGGGAATCGCGCTGCGCGCCAGAACCGGCCGCGGCAGATGATCCGACAGTGCCGGATCGCAACGAAAAATCATGCGCATGGCAAAGCTCCTGAGGCGGCGCGATGTGGTGCTGATTATATCGTCATAGCGAGCGAAGCGAAGCAATCCAAAGCCGCACAGACCTTCTGGATTGCGTGGTCGCTTCGTTCCTCGCAATGACGGCGAGGTGCGTCGACGTCCGCGCAAATAGAAAAAGGCCGGGATCGCTCCCGGCCTTTCGTTTTTCTCTTCTCGTCATGCCCCGCGAAGGCGGGGCATCCAGTAACCACTACCGTCAGCGACAGTACCGAGAAGCCGCGGCGTACTGGATCGTCCGGTCAAGCCGGACGATGACAGCGAGCGTTACTTCGCTTCAGCCCGCTTCGGCGGCGATGCCGGCCACGACTTGATCAGCGTGTCGTAGTCGACGGTTTCGCCCTTCGGCTTCTCGTTCGCGAGCTTGCGCTGCGGAGCGATGGTGCCGTCCTTCTCGGCCTTCGCGAACCAGTACTCCGGCTTCTCCTTCTTGTTCAGCTTCGGCCCGCAGGCGCCCTGCACGCCGGACTTCTCAAGACGTTCCATCACCGAATCCTGGGCCGCGGCCAGGGAATCCATCGCCGCCTGCGGCGTCTTCGCACCGGACGACGCATCGCCGATGTTCTGCCACCACAATTGCGCGAGCTTCGGATAGTCGGGCACGTTGTTGCCGGTCGGGGTCCACTGCACGCGCGCGGGCGAGCGGTAGAACTCGATCAGGCCGCCGAGTTTCGGCGCACGCTCGGTGAACGACTTGTCCCAGATATCGGACTCACGAATGAAGGTGAGACCGACATGGCTCTTCTTCAGGCTCACCGTCTTGGACGAGATGAACTGCAGATAGAGCCAGGCCGCCTTGCGCCGGTCGACCGGGGTCGACTTGAGCAGAGTCGCGGAACCCACGTCCTGGTAGCCCAGCTTCATGCCGTCTTTCCAGTACGCCCCGTGCGGGGACGGAGCCATGCGCCACTTCGGCGTACCGTCCGCATTCATGACCGGCAGACCGGGCTTCACCATGTCGGCGGTGAAGGCGGTGTACCAGAAGATCTGCTGGGCGATATTGCCCTGCGACGGCACCGGTCCCGATTCGGAGAAGGTCATGCCTTGCGCCTGCGGCGGGGCATATTTCTTCATCCAGTCGAGATATTTGACGATCGAATAGACCGACGCCGGCCCGTTGACGTCGCCGCCACGCTCGACACTCGAGCCGACCGGGCGGCAGCCCTCCATGCGGATGCCCCATTCGTCGACGGGGAGCCCGTTCGGGATACCCTTGTCGCCGTTGCCTGCCATCGACAGCCAGGCGTCGGTGAAACGCCAGCCGAGCGAGGGATCCTTCTTGCCGTAGTCCATGTGACCATAGACCTTGACGCCGTTGATCTCCTTGATGTCGTTGGTGAAGAACTCGGCGATGTCTTCATAGGCCGACCAGTTCACGGGCACGCCGAGATCGTAGCCATACTTGGCCTTGAACTTGGCCTTGTAGTCGGGATTTGAGAACCAGTCGTAACGGAACCAATAGAGGTTCGCGAACTGCTGGTCGGGCAACTGATACAGATGTCCGTTCGGTGCTGTGGTGAAGGACCTGCCGATGAAGTCGTTGACGTCGAGCCCTGGATTGGTGACGTCTTTTCCGTCACCCGCCATCCACTCGGTCAAATCGACGGCCTGGCCGTAGCGGAAGTGCGTTCCGATAAAGTCAGAGTCGTTGATCCAGCCGTCGTAGACATTCTTGCCCGATTGCATCTGGGTCTGGATCTTCTCGACGACGTCACCTTCCTGGATGATGTCGTGCTTGACCTTGATGCCGGTTATTTCCTCGAACGCCTTTGCAAGCGTCTTCGATTCATACTCGTGTACCGTCAAGGTCTCGGACGTGACGTTGATGTCCATGCCCTTGAAGGGTGCGGCGGCCTTGATGAACCATTGCATTTCCTTCATCTGGTCGTCCTTGGACAAGGTCGACGGCTGGAATTCGGAGTCGATCCACTTTTTCGCGGCTGCTTCATCCGCGAACGCCGGCGCAGTGACCGCAGCCGACGCTGTCATCAGCGCGACTGCGCTTGTCATCATCAAAACACGGGTCAAAGGCCGTCTTCTCTCCAAATGTCGCATAGTTTGTTTCCTCCGGTTGCAGCAACAAACAAAACCAGGCCCGGGTTGATCCGGATCTGCTCTTTTTCGCTTCTCCTAGACGTTACGAAAAACCGCAACGGCCGTAACAAGCGAAATCACGCTAGCGAGCCACAGGCTCGATATTTCAACGCCCTCTCCGATCGGCAAGGTAAAAATCGAGTCAGTGCCGACGAGCCCGATCCACACCAGATGGATCACGGCGGTCAGCACCAGCGAAATGAACAGGCGATCGCCGCGCGTGGTCGGAATGCGCAGGATGCCGACGCGCTCGGCTTCGGGATAGGCGACCGCAAGCCAGGTCATCACACCGAGCGTCGACGCCAGCAGCACGAAGAAGATCGCGGTCGGGAGCGTCCAGGCCATCCATGCGATGTTTTCCATCGGCTGCCTCCCCTCACACCCGGCCGAGCGCGAAGCCGCGCGCGATGTAGTTGCGGACGAACCAGATCACCAGCGCGCCGGGGATGATGGTCAGCACGCCGGCCGCGGCGAGCAGGCCCCAGTCCATGCCGGCGGCCGAGACAGTGCGCGTCATCACCGCCGAGATCGGCTTGGCGGCCACTGACGTCAGGGTGCGCGCCAGCAGCAATTCGACCCAGGAGAACATGAAGCAGAAAAATGCGGCGACGCCGATGCCGCTTGCGATCAGCGGCACCAGGATCTTGATGAAGAAACGCGGGAACGAATAGCCGTCCAGAAAAGCGGTTTCGTCGATCTCGCGCGGCACGCCGGACACGAACCCCTCCAGGATCCAGACCGCCAAGGGCACATTGAAGATGCAGTGCGCGAGCGCCACCGCCCAGGGCGTATCGAACAAATTGATCGCCGAATAGAGGTTGAAGAACGGCAGCGCGTAGACCGCGGCCGGCGCCATCCGATTGGAGAGCAGCCAGAAGAACAGATGCTTGTCGCCGAGGAAGCGATAGCGCGAGAACGCGTAGGCCGCCGGCAGCGCCACCGAGATCGAGATCAAGGTGTTGAGGACCACGTATTTGAGCGAATTAATGTAGCCGGAATACCAGCTCTCATCGGTGAAGATGCGCATGTAATTGGCGATGGTCGGCTGATGCGGCCACAAGGTCATGGTCGAGACGATCTCGCCATTGGTCTTGAAGCTCATATTGACGAGCCAGTAGATCGGCACCAGCAGGAAGATGAGGAAGGCCGACATGATGATGCGGCGGCCGGGGATCGAATGCATCAGGCGCCCCCCTCCTTGCGCGGGCGGTCGGCGCCGGCGTTGGTCATGATGGTGTAGAACACCCAGCACGTGATCAGGATGATCAGGTTGTAGACCAGCGACAGCGCCGCCGCCTTGCCGAGATCGAACTGCCCGAGCGCGATCTTGACCAGTTCGATCGAAACGAACGTCGTGGAATTGCCCGGACCTCCGCCGGTCACCACGAACGGCTCGGTGTAGATCATGAAGCTGTCCATGAAGCGCAGCAGCACCGCGATCAGAAGCACGCGGTTCATCTTCGGCAACTGGATCGCCGTGAACACCGCCCAGCGCGAGGCGCCGTCGATCTGCGCCGCCTGATAATAGGCGTCGGGGATCGATTTCAGGCCGGCGTAGCAGAGCAGCGCGACGAGGCTGGTCCAGTGCCAGACATCCATCGCGATGACGGTGGCCCAGGCGTCGAATTCGTTGGAGACGTAGTTGTAATTGATCCCGAGGCTGTTGAGCGTGTAGCCGAGCAGGCCGATGTCCGGGCGCCCGAATATCTGCCAGATGGTACCGACCACGTTCCACGGAATCAGCAGCGGCAGCGCGAGGATCACGAGGCAGGCCGCGACCGTCCAGCCCTCGCGCGGCATCGACAGCGCAACCACGATGCCGAGCGGCACCTCGATGGCGAGGATTATCGCGGAGAAGAACAGGTTGCGCACCAGCGAAGCGAGGAAGCGCTCGCCGAGATCGGTCGAGGGATCCAGCAGTTCCTTGAACCAGCCGACACCGTTCCAGAAGAACTGGTTGTTTCCAAAGGTGTCCTGCATCGAATAGTTCACGACTGTCATCAGCGGCAGGATCGCCGAGAACGCCACCACCAGGAACACCGGCAGCACCAGGAACCAGGCCTTCTGGTTGATCGTCTTGTCCATCAGGCAACCCCCTCGACCAGGCGGCTGTCGGCGTAGACGTGAACATGCGAGGGATCGAACACCAGCCCGACCGCGTTGTCCGGCACGGAGAATCCCGGCGGCACGCGCGCGGCAAACTTGGCATCGCCGACGCGCACGCGGGCGAAACGAATACGTCCGAGGTCGTCGATGCGCTCGATAGTGGCCGACAACAGGCCGGATGCGGGAGCGGCGACATCGACGAATTCGGGTCGCACGCCGATCTCGATCTTCGCACCGGCCGGAAGCACGCCGTAATTCCGGCGCAGGCCGATGATGTGGCCTTCAATCCGCGCCTCGTGTCCGCTCACCTCGGCCGGCACGATGTTCATGCCGGGCGAGCCGATGAAGTAGCCGACAAAGGTGTGCGCCGGCTTGTCGAACAATTCGGCCGGCGTACCGCTTTGCACCACGCGGCCGTCATGCATGACGACCACCTGATCGGCAAAGGTCAACGCCTCCGTCTGGTCGTGGGTGACGTAGATCATCGTCAGGTCGAGCTCGCGGTGCAGCGCTTTCAGCTTCGAGCGCAACTGCCATTTCAGTTCGGGATCGATCACGGTCAGCGGCTCGTCGAACAGCACGGCGGCGACGTCGGAGCGCACCAGGCCGCGGCCGAGCGAAATCTTCTGCTTGGCATCCGCCGTGAGCCGGGTCGCCTTGCGATTGAGATAGGGCGTGAGGTCGAGCAGATCGGCGATCTGCTTCACCCGCACGTCGATTTCCGGCTTCGGCACGCCACGGTTCTTCAGGGGGAATGCGAGATTCTGGCCGACGGTCATGGTGTCGTAGATGACGGGAAACTGGAATACTTGCGCGATATTGCGCTTCTGCGTTGACAGCGGTGTAATGTCGACGCCGTCGAAGGTGATCTTGCCGCGCGACGGCGTGACGATGCCGGAAATCAGGTTCAACAGCGTGGTCTTGCCGCAGCCGGACGGGCCGAGCAGCGCATACGCGCCGCCCTGCCGCCACGTCATGGTGACGGGCTTCAGCGCAAAGGTCTCCGGATCGGCTTGGTTGCCGCTGTAGGAGTGGGCGAGATCGACGAGGTCAATGCGGGCCATGCGGCATCTCCCTCAGACGGCGCCCGGCGCCGCGACGAGGCGGTCGGCCGGGTCAAACACGAAGAGGTTGTCGGGATCGAGCACCGCATCGAGCACGTAGCCGGGCTCGAATTCATGGACGCCGTGCAGCACCGCGACCCAGTTCGAGCCGTCACGGGTGAGATGGACGAAGCTCTCCGATCCGGTGATTTCCGTCACCGTCACGGTCGCCTGAAACGCGTGGCGGCCGGCCTTGCCGCTGGCGACTTCGAGCTGGTGAGCGCGGAAGCCGACGCGATACGGCCCGTCGCTCAAGGCCGCATAGAGCCCGGTGGCCGGGGCCTGGATTCCGCCGAAATATTGCACGCTGCCGTTCTGCTTCTCGATCTCGACGATGTTGAGCGGCGGATCGGAGAACACCTGCGCCACCCGCAAGGTGTCCGGGCGTCGATAGACTTTTGGGGTCTCGCCGGCTTGCAGAACCTCGCCTTCCCACATGCAGAGGGTGTCGCCGCCGAGCAGCAGGGCTTCCGACGGCTCCGTCGTCGCATAGACGAAGATCGCGCCTGACGCCTCAAAGATGCGCGGCAATTCGGTGCGCAATTCCTCGCGCAGCTTGTAGTCGAGATTGGCGAGCGGCTCGTCCAGCAGCACGAGATCGGCGCCCTTGACCAGCGCCCGCGCGATCGCGGTACGCTGTTGCTGGCCGCCGGAAAGCTGCAACGGCGTGCGCTTCAGATACGGCTCGAGCTTCAACAGTCTTGCCGCCTCCTGCACCCGCTTTTCGATTTCAGCGCGCGGCTTGCCCTGCACGCGCAAGGGCGAGGCAATGTTCTCGTAGACTGTCAGCGAGGGATAATTGATGAACTGCTGGTAGACCATCGCCACCGAGCGTTGCCGCACGTCTGCCCCGGTGACGTCCTTGCCATCGACCAGCACGCGGCCGGTGGTCGGCTTGTCGAGGCCGGCGAGCAGCCGCATGATCGAGGTCTTGCCCGACAGGGTCGGCCCGAGCAGCACGCTGAGCGTGCCGCGCTCAAGCGTCAGCGAGACGTCGCGGATATGCGGTATGCCGTCCACGGTTCGCGTGACGTTGTCGAGCGCGACGCTCACGTCCGTCCTCCTGCTTCGCGTAGGGAATCTTCGCCTGAAACACCGTGGGCGGCGATCCATTCGTCAAGCGCCGATATCTCGGCGGCCGACATTCGCAATCCGAGCTTGGAGCGCCGCCAGACGATGTCTTCGGCGGTTTGGGCCCATTCGTTTGCCATCAGGTACCTGACTTCGCGCTCCGTCAAGCTGGCGCCAAAGGGCTGGCCGAGATCGGTCATCGATTTTGCGTTGCCGAGCAATTTTGCCGCGCGGGTGCCGTAGGCATGCGCGAGGCGGCCGGCATGGGCCGACGGCAGGAATGGATAGTTGCGGACCAGTTCCGCCTGCAACGCCGCGACGGCCGAGACGTCCATGTCGCCGCCGGGCAGCGGCGATTTGCCGGTCCAGCCTTCCCTGGCTTTGGCGCTGCGCAGGTACGGCGACAGCCGTTCCAGCGCTTCCTCGGCAAGCCGGCGATAGGTCGTGATCTTGCCGCCGTAGATCGACAACAGCGGCGTGCCGCCGGGAGTATCCAGCTCGAAGACGTAATCGCGGGTGGCCGCCCTGGCTTCGCTGGCGCCGTCGTCATAGAGCGGGCGGACGCCGGAATAGGTCCAGACCACTTCTTCCGGCTGCACCGGCTGCGCCAGATACTCGCTGACGGAAGCGCAGAGATACTGAATCTCTTCCGGCGTGGCTTTCACTTTCGCCGGGTCGCCGTCGTAGTCGCGATCGGTGGTGCCGATCAGCGTGAAATCGTCCTGATAGGGGATGACAAAGACGATGCGGCCGTCGGCATTCTGGAAGATGTAGGCGCGATCGTGCTCGTAGAGCTTGCGCACCACGATGTGCGAGCCCTGCACCAGCCGCACTTTTGCGCGCGCGTTGACGCCGGCGCCGGAGGCCAGCACGTTTTCCACCCACGGACCGCCGGCATTGACCAGAGCGCGGGCCCTGATGGTCTGACGCGCGCCGCTGGCGGTGTCTTCGACGGTGACCTGCCAGATGCCGTCGGCCTGCCGGATCTCGACCGCACGCGAGCGGGTGTGGATTTCAGCGCCGCGGTCGGCGGCATCGCGTGCGGTGAGCACGACGAGGCGCGCGTCGTCGACGAAACAGTCGGAATATTCAAAGCCCTTGGCGAAGCGATTGGCGATCAGCGGCTTGCCGACCTCGTCATGCGCGAGATCGACCGAACGCGTCGGCGGCAGCAGCTTACGGCCGCCAATATGGTCGTACAGGAACAACCCCAGGCGCAACAGCCAGGCCGGACGCAATCCTGCGTGGTGCGGCAAAACGAAACGAAGCGGGCGAATGATGTGGGGGGCGATCTGCCAGAGGATTTCGCGCTCGATCAGGGCCTCGCGGACCAGGCGGAACTCGTAATATTCGAGATAGCGCAGCCCGCCATGTACGAGCTTGGTCGACCAGGACGACGTCCCGCTCGCCAAATCATTCATTTCACAAAGGAAAACAGTATTGCCCCGGCCTGCCGCATCGCGCGCGATGCCGCAGCCGTTAATGCCGCCTCCAATGATTGCGAGGTCGAAAATCCGATCCAATAGACGCTTCCCCGGCCCTCGCCTCTTCGCTTCGGCGATTTAGCTTTCGGATTTGAGTTAATCACAACGGAAAACGAAAGCAAACCGAAAATGGGAACTTGGCGCTCCTACTTGGGGATGAAGCAGGACGTTCGATGAAGGCCTTCGGTGGATAGCGGAATACTTGAACGGTGGGGTACCGCTGTCAGGATGTCACCGTCCAATCAGCCATAGGAGAAAGTGCCATGCCATCTTCTCTGAAAGCCATCGGCGCAGCGTTTGCGTTGAACTTCGTCCTGCTGTCATTTGCCACCGTCGCGTCGGCCGGACCCAGAGAGGACGTTGCGGCGGCAGCAACGTCATGGGCGGGTGCGCTCGGTGAAGACGATCCCGACAAAGTCTTGCCGCTCTATTCCGACGACGCCGTGCTGTGGGGGACGCTGTCGCCGACCGTGCGTGCGGACCGGGCGGCATTGCGGGATTATTTCGTGACCGCCTTCAAGGTTCTGCCCGGTCTCAAGGTTACGTTCGGCGATCAGCTGATCCGATTGTACGGCGATACCGCGGTAAATACCGGCTATTACACCTTTTCTTATATCAAGGACGGAGAAACCAGGATTTTCCCGGCGCGCTACAGCTTCACTTATGTCAAGCGCGGCGACAATTGGCTCATTGTGGACCATCATTCGTCCGCGATGCCGCCCGCCCCGAAATAGCTTTCGGTTCGTTGGCTGCGGTGCGGGGGCCAACGACGTCCGCCGCTTCTTTCGCGATGTCGGCGTCGTCCTGCCTGCGACACCAACGGCGCCTACCACCCCGCCGTTGACGACGATGGGCATGCCGCCGCGCAGGGACATGATGCCCGCCGTGACGAAGGCCGTCCGGCCGTGATTGATGCTGTCCTCGACCTCCTGAGTCGGGCGCTGCAGCCGCGCGGCCGTTCGTCCCTTCTCGATTGCGAGTTCCGCGCTTGCGAGCCGCACGCCGTCCATTCGCTCGAAAGCCAGCAAGTCTCCGGCGAAATCGACCACTGCAATCGCCGAAGGCGCATTGCGCTTTCGTGCGCTCTCCTTCGCGGTTTGCAGGACGCTTTCGGCTCCGGCCTGGTCGAGGGTCCTGATCTGGACAGTCTGTGCGCTCGCCGAGAATGAGAACACAGCGGCCAATAGTCCAATGTATTTGGCAGATTTTATCATAGCGATCTTCCTTCAATCGAGGTCACGGCGGTAACGGCTCGGCGCTTGTCCGGTCAGCCGATGAAAGGCTGCCGTAAATGTACTGGTTTCGCCGAATCCAACCGCGAGCGCTATCGTGGTGATCGGCAGTTCGCGCTCTGCCAACAGCTGCTTCGCTCGTTCGATGCGGCGCGTTGCATGATATTTGAGCGGCGGCATGCCGAAGGACCGCTTGAAAGATCTGCAGAGATGGTACGGGCTCAGCTGCACCAACTGCGCAAGGGCCGCGAGCGAGATGTCATCAGAGACATGCTCCTCAATGTATTCGGCCAGCCGCCTTTGCTGCCAGCCCGCCAAACCGCCTCGATCCGCCGGTGTGCTGAGTGGATCGGCATTGCCATTGATGCGAACGAGATCGTGCGCCAACAAAACTCCCAATGCCTCCCCATACTGCCGATGCATCAAGTTGCGATTTTCAACCTGGACCTTGAGCTTGAGAGCAGTCTCCCACAGATTCCGGTCATAGAAGAACAGCCGTGGCTTAAATTCGATCTCGCTGAACCGCAGTCCAGGATCGGTAAGAGGGCCCTGCGGATCGATGTAAACGTGGATTGTACGCGCCAAGGCACGCGGTTTCTGCGATCCGCAAAACTCATGTCCTGCTGGGACGAACGTTAGTTTATGTGTAAGGATGCGTAGGTTCGACCGGGGCAGCCCCTCAAGCAGAGTTTCTCCGTGCTCTCGCTCCGAAAGCTCTGCCGCAATGAGGAGATGCCAGGGAGCTCTGAAGCGATATTCGAAAGACGTGCGCCGCTTCACCTGGACCGTCTCGACTTTGAGGCCAGGCCACGTCTTGAAATCGCGTCTGACGATTTCGGCTGGCGAATAAGCGATGACCGAGCCCGTCTCAATTTTCGCGTCAGCTCGCAAAGAAACCATCTGCACCCTTCGTTCGACTGAATTGTCCATGATGATCGTTCGCTCAGCCTATCAAGCACGATCGTTTGGGCCGATGAAAAGCGAGGTAGGCCGGGGTATGACCGCGGTCAAGGCGGCGCAACTGCTCCTCTCACGTTGAGTTGAAGCGCGGTGGTCACGATGCCTTGAAACACGGGCCTGGCTTGTCGGAGCCAGGCCGCTCTTCACATCGCGTGGGTTCCGATACGGTCATTCGGCTGGCGTCTCGGCCATTCTCGTCGATGCCATCCCCTGTTGGGCGAGCCGACAAAGGCCCGTGTGCAGGATGGCAGCGATGACAGCGCCGACGATTGGAGCTGCCACGTACAGCCAGGCATCGTCGAATTTTCCGGTCGCCACCATCGGGCCAAGCGCACGCGCCGGATTAAAGGCTGCGCCCGTAAGGGCGCCCCCCATCAGAATATTGAAGGTCAGCGTCATTCCGATCGCGAGCGGCGCGAGATTGCCGGCTCGCCCCGCAACGGCTGTGCTGAGTACGACCGTGACCAGGAAGAACGCGAGCACGGCCTCGATGACGAAGCCGGCAACCGGCGTGATTGTGAGCGACACACCGCCGAGAGCGAGGTCGTGTGCGAGCTCTGGCGTGCCGAGGCCGGTGGCGACGCCGCCGAGCAAGGTTCGCAGCAAGAGCGCACCAGCGATGCCGCCAACGAGCTGGCTCGCCACATAGCCAATGGCGTCGATCGGATCCATGGCGCCAGCGGCGAGCACGCCGACTGTAACCGCCGGGTTCATGTGCCCGCCCGACACAGAGCCGTATGCAAACGCGAAGGCCATGATGGCCAGGCCATGGGCAAGAGCAATCGCGGCCATACCGGGCAGGCCGACACCATCGCCGATCACAGACGCGGTGCCGGCGCCGATGAACACGAATGAGAACGTGCCGATGAACTCTGCCACGAGCTTCGCTGTAATTTGGTTGGACATTGCTGACTCCATATCTGAGATTGATCGCTCGGCGCGCTCAGCGTTGCGCCTGGTCAAACCACGTTGGACGGGAGACAGCCGGTGGCATGCTAGAGCATCGCCGGCTATCGAAGCTGCGCCGCCTACTCCGCGGCCTGCGCCGCGCCCACGTCCTTCGCCGACATACCCATGCGGGTCGCGACGCCGATGCCGTAGTCCCGGTCGGCGCGATAGAAATGCGCGACCTGGCGCTTGACGATCTCCATCGGCACACCGTCCATCGCAGCCTTGATGTTGTCGAACAGCTGCTGCTTCTGGCTCGCGCTCATCAGGCGGAACAGGTCACCGGCCTGGCGGTAATCGTCATTGCCATCGCGGTGATTGTAGCGGTCGGCATTGCCGGAAATTTTCAGCGGCGGCTCCTTCACGCTCTTGTCCTGCGCCGGCCCGCCAAACGAATTCGGCTCGTAATAGGCGTCCGGGTTGGGATTGCCGGCGAGCCGCATGGTGCCGTCGGCGTGGTAGGTGTGCACCGGGCAGCGCGGCTTGTTGACCGACAGCTGCTCGGCGTTGACGCCGACGCGATAGCGATGCGCGTCCGCATAGGAGAAGATGCGCGCCTGCAGCATCTTGTCCGGCGAGTGGCCGACACCCGGCACCAGGTTGGCCGGCGTCAGCGCGACCTGCTCGACCTCGGCAAAGTAATTTTCCGGGTTGCGGTTGAGCTCGAGGATACCGACCTCGATCAGCGGATAGTCCTTGTGCGGCCAGACTTTTGTTAGATCGAACGGGTTGTACCAGTGCTTGCCGACATCGCTCTCCGGCATCACCTGCACGCAAAACTTCCATTTCGGAAACTCGCCGCGGGCGATTGCGTCATGGAGGTCGCGCTGATGCGTCTCGCGGTCACCTGCGATCTTCTCGCCGGCCTCTGCATTGGTCCAGTTCTTGATGCCCTGCATGGTCTTGAAGTGAAACTTCACCCAATGCCGTTCGCCGCGCGCATTGATGAAGGAATAGGTGTGCGAACCAAAACCGTCGACGTTGCGATAGCTCTGCGGCAGCCCGCGATCGGACATCAGAATGGTGACCTGGTGCAGGCTTTCTGGCGACAGCGACCAGAAATCCCACATCGCGGTCGGCGAGCGCAGGTTGGTCTTCGGATGACGCTTCTGGGTATGGATGAAGTCCGGAAATTTCAGCGGATCGCGGACGAAGAACACCGGCGTGTTGTTGCCGACGACGTCCCAATTGCCCTCCTCGGTGTAGAAGCGCAGCGCAAAGCCGCGCACGTCGCGCTCGGCATCCGCCGCACCACGCTCGCCGGCGACGGTGGAGAAGCGCAGGAAGGCTTCCGTCTTCTTGCCGACCTTCGAGAGCGCGGCGGCACGCGTATACTTCGTGATGTCGTTGGTGACGGTCAGCGTCCCATAGGCACCCGAGCCCTTGGCGTGCACTGTGCGCTCAGGAATCCGTTCGCGGTTCTGATGCGCAAGCTTTTCCAGCAGATGGAAGTCCTGGATCAGCACCGGGCCGAACGGTCCCGCGGTCAGCGAATTCTGGTTGTCGGCGACCGGCGCGCCGTTATCCGTCGTAAGCGTAGGAGATTTTGCCATAAGGTTTTCCAGAGCATGAGTAAAGAGTTCCCGACCATGCGGCCGCACATGGAACAGGTGCGTCCTCTCGATGGCGCACGCGAAGTCCGGGACGAGAGCGCTGATATATGCTTCTGGCTGGTAGATGACTTTGGTGGTGTTGCTGCCAGTTTTTATTTCTTGTCTCAAAATCCTTGAGGGGGCTCACAATGTCGTTTGAGCGTCTCGATGCAAGATTTCACCGGCCCACAGCGCAGAAAGCGGACTCCGGGTTGGGTCATTTGCCACCGTCGCGTCGGCCGGACCCAAGAGAGGACGTTGCGGCAGCAGCAACGTCATGGGCGGGTGCGCTCGGCGAAGGCGATCCCGACAAAGTATTGCCGCTCTATTCCGACGACGCCGTGCTCTGGGGGACGCTGTCGCGGACCGTGCGTGCGGATCGGCGGCATTGCAGGATTATTTCGTGACCGCCTTCAAGGTTCTCCCCGGCCTCAAGGTTACGTTCGGCGATCAGCTGATCCGTTTCTACGGCGATGCCGCGGCAAATACCGGCTATTACACCTTTTCTTACACCAAGGACGGAGAAACCAGGATTTTCCCGGCGCGCTACAGCTTCACTTAAGTCAAGCGCGGCGACAACTGGCTCATTGTGGAGCATCATTCGTCCGCGATGCCACCCGCCCCGAAATAGCTTTGGGGTTAGCACCGCTCGGTTAGCTGGGCCGGCTCAGGGCCAACACTGCCGACTCGATCGCGTGCCGCGACTCCGCTCCTTTCCCAAACGAGCGGGACAATCAGGTGCATCAGCGCCTTGATCCTGGCCGCCGCTGCGCGGCCGGGACAAAAATCCGTTCAAGCCAGACTGCGGTCGCTGTCTTCGTGCTGCGAGTCGCCTAAACCGCTACTATCCTGATCAGCCGCGCAGTCAGGACGGCTGGCATCACAATTCGCTTCCAGGACTTCATGGCCCTCGGGCCGGATGAGAAGCTGTTTCCGCATTTCGGCGAGGCGGGCACGGCAATATTCGCGGTAGAGCAGGTCGAATATGGTGGGCATGATCGAACCTCGTCGTTTGACCATCGCACTGTCTCGTTTACCACGTTCTTGGCAGGCAAAATGTGACCTGGATCACACCCCGTATAAGCGTTTGTAATTGGATCGTGCTCTATACGCTGCGCAGCGTGACCGGCGCGGGTTCGGGGCTGGCGTCGTCCATATCGACCGCCGGCTTCTCCATCGCCACGACGACTTCGATACCCCTGCTATGACAGATATTGGCAAGCCCGGCCGGCAGCGGGGAGTCGGTGATAAAGGTCTGGATCTGGCTGATATGGGCGATGCGGACCGCCGCGCTACGCCGCAGTTTTGTCGAGTTGGCCACCAGCATCACGTTGCGCGCATTGGCGATGATCGCCTGCGCCACCTGCACCTCGCGATAGTCGAAATCCAGCAGCGCGCCCTCCTCGTCGATCGCGGACGCGCCGATGATGGCGTAATCGACCTTGAACTGGCCGATCAGTTGCGTCGCGGTCGAGCCGACCACGGCGCCGTCGGCACGGCGCACCGCGCCGCCCGCCACCACCACCTCGATGCGCGGATGGCGGTACAGCAGCATCGCGACGTTGAGGTTGTTGGTGATGACGAGCAGATCCTCATGCGAGGTCAGCGCGCTCGCGACTTCTTCCGTCGTGGTGCCGATGTTGATGAACAGCGAGCAGCCGTTCGGGATCCGCGCCGCGGCGGCAGCCCCGATCGCCTTCTTCTCCTCCGCCGCGACGAAACGGCGCGCCTCATAGGCGAGGTTTTCGACACCTGAGGCGATGATGGCGCCGCCATGGA
The DNA here is from genome assembly GCA_963786115.1 of uncultured Alphaproteobacteria bacterium. Classification (GTDB taxonomy): domain Bacteria; phylum Pseudomonadota; class Alphaproteobacteria; order Rhizobiales; family Xanthobacteraceae; genus Bradyrhizobium. The sequence continues at coordinate 38,682 of CAWAYC010000042.1, read as the reverse complement.
TGCGCGTCAGCGCGCGCTGGTCGCAGAGGTCGTTGAGATCCTTACGGATGGTCTGCGCGGAAACCTCGAAGCGTTTTGCAAGATCCTCCACCATCACCCGGCCAAAGGCGCGGGCGATGTTGAGGATTTCAGTCTGACGATGAGACAGTCCGGCCATGGCGGCACCTTTTGGGCAGATCAGTTTCGTATGGTGAGGCCGTTCCGCGTTGCGGTCAACGCCGGCAGATCGACCTCACAGCCGCTTGAAGGGCAAGCGCGAATTCCGGTCAAGAGCCGGCGCTCGACAAACGGAGGCGCGACTGCGAAACTGTATCTACAACCAGAAGATGGAGGAAACCATGAATATCGATCGTCGACAGCTTGCTTTGGCAGCCGTTGCGCTCGGTGCGCTGAGCGTGGTGCCCGTCAGTGTGTTGCCGGCCTTCGCCGCTTCGGCCGATGACGATGCGGTGGCGAAGAACGTCGAGGCATTCCGCGCCGCGCAAATCGCCGCCAACGCCGAAGCCCTCGCCTCCCTCTGCGCGGCCGAACTGAGCTACAGCCACTCCGATGGCAGGGTCGAGGACAAGGCGACGTTCATCGCCAACGCGACCAACGGAAAATCGAAATTCCTGTCGCTGGAATACCAGGACCCCAGGATTCGCGTCGTCGGGCCCGCCGCGATCGTGCGCTTCCACTGGGTCGGCGAACAGGAGGCCGTCGCCGATGGCAAGAAGAGCTCGACCAATCTCCACATCCTGATGAACTGGCAGAAACAGGGCGCCGACTGGAAGCTGCTGTCGCGGGCGGCGACGAAGCTCTGATAAGCGCGAGCGCCCGGTACGCGGCAGAACGCCGGCGGCAACGGCACCGTGCGAAATCGCACTTCGCGAAACGATGCCTTACGCCGCGATCTGCAGGTCGCCTTCGGCGAGACGCCGCGCCGCCCGCTCGGCCTCGCGCGCATTGCGGAAGAACTGGCCTTCGAGCCGGTTGAATTGATGGGAAGCTGCGAAGAAGCGATAGCCGCCGGTGTCGCGCACGACGATGCCCGCCGGCTTTGAGCTGACTTCAATAATGTAGGTGTCCGACATTTACCCAGCCCTTGATTCAGTGCGGGCAGATAACGAAAAAGGCGCTTAAAGGTTCCTCAGGTGAGGCTAGACTAAGCGAGAGCCGTCGTACCCGGCAAAAGCGAATGCGGGGTACCCACTACGTCACGATCTCTCGGTTCCATCACTGGCGTCTCTGGAATAGTGGGTCACCGCCTTTCGCGGGTGATGACAGCTTGATGAAGCGGCCGAGCGACGCGCAGCATCAGGTCGCGATGATTCCGTCCTGGCCGATCGCCTGCGGATGGCCCTGATCGTCGATCGAGACGTAGGTGAAATTGCCGTCGGTGACCAGGATCGATTGCATCTCCTTGCGGCGCAAAACCCAGGCTTCGAGATGCACCGTGATCGAGGTGCGGCCGATTCGCACCAGATTGGCGTGCACCGAGACGAGATCGCCGACATAGACGCTTTTGCGGAAATTCATCGCCTCGATCGCCACCGTCACGGTGCGCGACTTTGCGACCTTGGAGGCGAACACGCCGCCGCCGAGATCCATCTGGCTCAGGAGCCAGCCGCCAAAAATGTCGCCGTTGGCGTTGGTGTCGGCCGGCATCGCCAGCGTGCGGATGCAGAGATCGCCGCATGGCTCGGTTTCCGTGCCGAGGGAGGCGTCAAGCTTCGACCTCGGTCACTTGAAGTTCTCCCAGCCCACATCCGGCGTAAACCGACCACCGAACTTATCGGCCAGCGCGCGCAACGTCGAAGCGACGTTCTCGACCCCGCGGGACCGTGCGTAATTCAGGGGGCCGCCGCGGAACGGCGCGTAGCCGGTGCCGAAGATCATCGCGCCGTCGACCACGTCGGCGTCATCGACGATGCCTTCGCGCAAACAGGTGACGCAGACATTCGACATCGGCAGGATCAGCCGGTCGATCATTTCCGACGTCGGCTGCGCCGTCGATGGTGACGCTGCCGACTTGTCCGCCTTGCCGTCCTTCCAGACGTAAAAGCCTTTGCCGCTCTTGCGGCCGAGTTCGCCTTTTGCGACTTTTTCGCGCAACCAGGCGGGCGTGGGCGGCAGCAGGTCGCCGAACTTCGAGCGCAGCATGTCACCAACATCCAGGCAGATATCGAGGCCGACCTGATCGGCGAGTTCGATCGGGCCCATCGGCATGCCGAATTTTTCGGCGGCCGCGTCGATCACGGTCTTGTCGACCTTCTCGTCGAGCATCACCATCGCTTCCAGCATGTACGGCGTCAGCGCGCGGTTGACGAGGAAGCCGGGCGAAGATTTGACGGGCAGCGGCAGGCGGTCGATGGCGCCGACAAAGGCCAGCGCTTCCTTCAACAGTTGCGGATCGGTGCCGTCATGGCTGACGACCTCGACGAGTTGCAGCCGCGACACGGGATTGAAGAAGTGCAGGCCGAGCAGCCGCTCCGGCCGCTGCAGCGTGGTGCGCAGATCCTGCAGCGGAATGCTCGAGGTATTGGTCGCGAGGATCGCGCCGGGCTTCATCTTCGGCTCGAGCCCGGCATAGACCTTCTGCTTCAGTTCCAGCTTTTCCGGCACCGCCTCGATGATCAGATCGGCGTTGCGGACGCCTTCGCCGTCCATATCGGGGATCAGCCTGTCCAGCGCGTCCCTGACGTCGGTGCGCTTGCGCATGATCTTGCCGTAGAGATCGGCGGCCCGCTTCATGGCGCCCGCAATCGGATCCGGCTTCATGTCGGCCAGCGTCACCCGTAGCCCCTGGCTGGCGCACCAGGCCGCGATATCGCCGCCCATCGCGCCGGCGCCGATGACATGGACGTGCTCGACCTTGTTGCCGCTCCCTGCGAGCTTCTTCATCTGCTCACGCAGGAAGAACACCCGGATCAGGTTTTGCGCGGTCGGCGTCACCATCAGTTCGGCGAAGGATCGCTTCTCTGCGTTCAGCATCGCCGACTTGTCGCTGCCGTGCTTCTCCCAGAGATCGATCAGTGCGTAGGGCGCGGGATAATGCTCCTGCGGCGCGGCCTTGGCGGCCTCCGCGCGCATGCGCGAGGCGAGGAGACCGCGGACCGGACCGAGGTTCAAAACTGTGCTGAGAGGTCCCGGCGCGGCCCGCTTCAGCTTGCCGAACACCGCGTCCTTGACCGCATTGCGGACGTGCCGCTCCTGCGTCACGGCATCGACCAGCCCGAGCGATTTGGCGCGGCGCGCGTCGATGGTCTTGCCGGTCAGCATCAGCGGCATCGCCTGCATCGGATTGACCAGCCGCGTAAAACGCACGGTGCCGCCGAGGCCGGGATGCAGGCCAAGCATCACCTCGGGAAAGCCAAAGCGGGCGCCGTCGATCGCAATCCGCATCTGGCAGGCCAGCGCGACCTCCAGCCCGCCGCCGAGGCAGAAGCCGTGGATCACGGCTACCGTCGGAATGCGCAGCGATTCCAGGCGGTCGATTACCGCATGGGCCCGCCCGATCTCCGTCTCCACCGCACGCGGGTCGCCGACACCGCGGAATTCGTTGACGTCGGCACCGGCGATGAAGCCGGACTTTTTCGCGGAACGAATGACGAGGCCGGTCGGACGCCGGGCTTCCAGCTCAGCGAGCACCTTGTCGAGTTCCTCGATCAAATCGGCCGACAGCGTGTTGGCGCTCGATCCCTCGCGGTCGAACAACAGCCAGGCGATGCCGTCGGCATCGCGGGTGAGCCTGAAGTTGCTGAGGGTCCCGCTCGCGTCGGGCGTCGGCCCGAGTTCAAGCACGCGGTCGCCGAGAACGTTCATGATCTCAGAATCCATGATCACACCGTCTCTATCAACATCGCGCCGCCCTGCCCGCCGCCGATGCATTCGGTGGCGATGCCGCGCCTTGTGCCGAGCCGCTTCATGGCGTTGACGAGATGCAGCACGATGCGGTTGCCGCTGCAGCCGACGGGATGACCGAGGCTGATCGCGCCGCCATCGACATTCAGTCTTGTATGATCAATCTGTCCGGCCGGGCCATCGAGGCCCAAAATCTCGCGGCAGAATTTCTCGTCGTTCCACGCGGCGAGGCAGCCGAGCACCTGCGTGGCAAAGGCCTCGTTCAATTCCCAGGTCTCGACGTCCTGCAGCGTCAATTCGTTGCGCTTCAAGAGTTCGGTTGCCGACAGCACCGGCCCCAGACCCATGATGCTCGGGTCAAGCGCCGACCATTGGCTGTCGAGGATGACGGCCTTCGGCGTCAGACCGTATTTCGCCACCGCCTCTTCGGAAGCGAGGATCACCCACGAGGCACCATCGGTGATCTGCGAGGAGTTGCCGGCGGTCACCTGGCCCCAGGGACGCTCGAACACCGGCTTCAGCTTTGCCAGCGTCTCCGGCGATGAATCCGGGCGCACGCCGTCGTCGTGATCGAAAAACTTGCCGTCGCGCGAGAACGCGGTTTCGACTTCGCCCTTGAGAAAACCCTGCGATTGCGCGTTGGCGAGCCGCTTGTGGCTTTCAGCCGCATAAGCGTCCGACTGGGCGCGGGTAATGCCGAAGAGATGGCCGACCACCTCCGCGGTTTGCCCCATGTTGAGCTCGGTGATGGGATCGGTGAGGCCGCGCTCGAGGCCGATGATCGGCTTCAAATAGCTCGGCTTCACTTTCAGCGCCGCCAGGATTTTTGCGCCAAGTCCCCTGGCGCCGGCGAGGCCGGCAAACCAGCGTACGCCCTGTTGCGGCCAGACCAAAGGCGCGTGGCTGAGCGCTTCGGCGCCGCCGGCGAGGATCAGGTTGGAGACGCCTTCACGGATGTAGCGATAGCCGGTGTCGATCGACTGCATGCCGGAGCCGCAGTTGATCTGCACGGTGAAGGCGACCATCTTCTCGCCCATGCCGAGCCGAAGGGCCGCGACCCGCGCCGGGTTCATTTCGTCGGCAATGACGTTGACGCAGCCCAAAATCACTTGATCGAAGGCGGAGGGCGCGAACGGCTGCCGCGCCAAGAGCGGCCGGCCGCATTGCACGGCGAGATCGACCGGCGTGAACGGCCCCGGACCGGAACGCGCTTTCAGGAACGGCGTCCGGCTGCCGTCGACGATAAAGACCGGTCGCGCCATCAGCTTGCCGCCCTCTGCTCACCCAATTCCTGGAAGAACTGATGCACGTCGGCGGGTTTCTTGTAAATCGGCGACAAGGTTTCCGGCGCGAAATCGTCGACCTCGATCACTTTTGCCACGGCATCATGGGCTGCTGCGAGCTTGTCGGCTTCACTTTGCGTGATAACGCCCCTTTTTACCGCTTCCTTCGGATCGTGCAGCCGCGCGGCGCGCATCTGCTTCGCGATGTCCTCGGCGCCGGTGACGAGCAGGAACGCCTTTTCCAGCCGGGCGACACCGCCGTCGTCCTCGACGAAGGCGAGATCCGGCGTCAACCGGTCGCGCGCCGCCGACGGCTCCAGCACGAGTTGCGCACATTGGTGAACGACGCGATCGGACGGGCCGAGCACGCGCGCGCCGAACGGCTGGATCAGGAATTTCAGGATCACCGCGACGAATTGGTTCGGCAGGTTGGCCAGAATTTCCGCAAAGCGGTTCTCGATGGTCTTGAACCCGCTCGCCATGCACCATTCGAGCGCGGCGAAATCAGCCGGTTGACGCCCCTCGTCCTGCCAGCGCTTCAGCGCGGCCGAGAGTAGATAGAGCTCGGAGAGGATATCGCCGAACCGCGCCGAGAGCATTTCCTTGCGCTTCAGCGCGCCGCCCAGCGTCAACAGCGCCATGTCGGCGCAGAGCGCGAAGCCTGCGGAATAGCGCGAGAGCTGGCGATAGAAGCCCGTGGCATCTCCGGCATCTGGCGCCGGCGCAAACATGCCGCCGGTCCAGCTGCGGCCCCAGGCGCGGAACATGGTCGTAAAACTGTGGCCGACGTGCTTCCAGAACGCGGCGTCAAAGGCATCGAGACCCTTGGCGCGATCGCTTTCGCCGAGCGCATTCATCTCGTCGAGGAGATAGGGATGGGCGCGGATCGCGCCCTGCCCGAACACGATCAGGTTGCGCGTCAGGATATTGGCGCCTTCGACGGTGATACCGACCGGCACCGAGCGATAGAGATTGCCGAGGTAATTCTGGGGGCCATCGATGACAGCCTTGCCGCCATGGATATCCATCGCGTCGTCGATCGCGATCCGCATCCGCTCGGTGGCGTGCAATTTCATGATGCCGGAAATGACCGCAGGATGATGTCCCTGGTTGAGCGCCGCGCAAGTGAGGCGCCGCGCGGCGTCCAGCAGATAGGCAGTGCCGGCGATGCGGGCGAGCGGCTCCTCGATGCCTTCGAACTTGCTGATGGAAATCCCGAATTGCTCGCGGATGCGGGCATAGGCGCCGGTGGTGCGCGCCGCATAGGCCGCGCCGGCCGCCGACAGTGACGGCAGCGAGATGCCGCGGCCGGCGGCGAGCGCCGTCATCAGCATCTTCCAGCCCTGCCCGAGGCGTGCCTCGCCGCCGATGATGTAGTCCAGCGGAATGAAGACGTCCTTGCCCCAGTTCGGACCGTTCTGAAACACCTGCATCGCCGGCAGATGGCGATGGCCGATGCTGACGCCGGGCAGATGCGTCGGGATCAGCGCCACCGTGATGCCGAGATCTTCCTGTTGGCCGACGAGATGATCGGGATCATAGGCCTTGAAGGCGAGACCGAGCAGCGTGGCGACCGGACCCAGCGTGATGTAGCGCTTGTGCCAGTTCAGCCGCAGCCCGAGCGTTTCACGGCCCTCGAAATTGCCTTTGCAGATGATCCCGGTATCGATCATCGAGGCGGCGTCCGAGCCGGCTTCGGGGCTGGTCAGGCCGAAGCAGGGAATGTCGATCCCCTCCGCGAGCCGCGGCAGCCATCGCTGCTGCTGCTCCCTGGTGCCGAAGCGCATCAAGAGTTCGCCGGGCCCGAGCGAATTCGGCACCATCACGGTGACGGCGGCGGTCAGCGAGCGCGAGGACAGCTTTCGCACCACCTCGGAATGCGCATAAGGCGAGAAGCCGAGCCCGCCGAATTCCTTCGGGATGATCATGCCGAAGAATTTATGGCGCTTGATAAAGTCCCAGGCCTCACGCGGCAGGTCACGCCATTCCCAGTTGATCCTCCACTCGTCGAGCATCGCGCAGAGCTCGTCGACGGGACCGTGGAGGAAGGCCTTTTCCTCATCCGTTAGTGTCGCCGGCGCGGTGGCGAGCAGCTTCGACCAGTCTGGATTGCCGGTGAAGAGATCGGCGTCCCACCAGACGTCGCCGGCCTCCAGCGCCTCGCGCTCGGTATCGGACATGGTGGGCAAGACGCCACGCGCCCAGGAGAAGATCGGCTTGGTGATGACGTCGCGGCGGAAGGTCATTGGCGATCTCCTCATGGTCGGCTGCGCGGCAGCATATTTTAGCGGAAAGTGGCTGAGACGGGTGAACACTTCGCTGGCAAAATAGAGCGAAATTGACGCCGGGCGAGCCGCGGTTTGTTAACGGCGGGCGCCGGTGTCAGTTCCGGAGAACGCGGCCTGCAAGGGACTTAGGAAATGGGCAATTCTAATTGGCAGAAGCGCGGGCTCGCTTACCTCGCCCCGCTTGCGGGGAGAGGTCGAAATTTGCGCGTAGCGCGAATTTCGGGTGAGGGGGACTCTCCGCGCATCCGACTCGTGGAGAATCCCCCTCATCCCGACCTTCTCCCCGCAAGCGGGGAGAAGGAGGGGCATCAGTCCGGCCGGATCATCTCGAACATGTTTTCCGGCCTGATCTCGAAATAATCGCCGCGGCGTCCGGCGCGGACGATCGGGCGCGCCCAGGCGGTCTGGTAGACGCCATCCTGGATCATCGCCTTGTCGATATGGACGGCGACCACCTCGCCCAGCGTCAGCCAGCCCCTCACCTTCTGGCCGTCCTTGTCCTGCAGCTGGATGATTTGCGCCACTTTACACTCGAATGACACCGGGCTTTCTGCGACGCGGGGCACATTGACGAGCTTGCCGGGCACCGCCGTCAGCCCGGCGACCTTGAATTCGTTGACATCGTTGGCGACGTGGGCGGCCGTTGCGTTCATCTGCTTCGCCAGATCCATGGTGGCGAGATTCCAGACGAATTCCCCGGTCTCCTGGATGTTCTGGACGCTGTCCTTCCAGGACGTGGAGGAGAAGCCGATGATCGGCGGATGGTAGTTGAAGCCGTTGAAGAAGCTATAGGGCGCCAGATTGATATTGCCCTTTGAGTCCCGCGACGAAATCCAGCCGATCGGGCGAGGTGCGATGATGGCGTTGAAGGGGTCGTGCTTGAGGCCGTGGCCGTTCTTGGGCTCGTAATAGTGCAGGTCTTTTGCGGTCACGCTGGGGTTTTCCTTATTTTTCGTCATGCAAGACACAATCGTAGCCCGGCCGTCATTCCGGATAGCCCGAAGGACCAGACCTCATATCTGCAATTGCTTCGCATCGCCCCGGAACGACAAATGAATCAAATGACGAGTACGTCAGTTCGCCTTGGCACGGGGTGACAGCCCGGCGATGACAAAATCGATCATCTGGTCGATCGTCGGCCCCGGCTTGTCGGCGCATTGGGCGATCATCTGGGGATGGAAGAAGCGCATCATCGCCGTGCAGGTGCACATTGCGGCCGCCTCCAGGTCATCGACCTCGAATTCACCCGAGGCGGCGCCCTGCGCGATCACTTCGCCGAGCGTCGTGGTGATCAGCTCCATATGGGCGACGCAGACTTCCCAGCTCTCTTCCATCGCCACCTCGACCATCTCATGCAGCTTGGAATCGCCGACATAGCGCTCCGAGTTCATGCGATGGATGGTCTTCATCTGGTCGCGCAGGCGGGCAGCGGCCGGCCCGGGCGCGCGCGCGATCCGCTGGGTCTCGAGCTCGACCTCGCCCATCAGGGCCCGCGCCACGCCTTCGTGGATCGCCTTCTTGGAATCGAAGAAGCGATAGACGTTGGCTGGGCTCATCCGCAGCTCTTTGGCAATATCTGCGACCGTGGTCTTCTGGTAGCCGATCTGCCGGAACAGGCGCTCCGCCACCACCAGGATCCTCTCCCGGGTGTCGGTTTCGATATGGTCCGAAATCAGCGCCATGTGCAGTGCTTAATGTTCATTTATTCGGCGGCTTCAGCAAGCGGAAATGCGGGTCTTGCCTCGCCTTCATGCTGCGGTGCGGAAGCGGATTGTTGGCCGACGCCGCTTTCTTCCAGGCTCTTGCGGAACCAGAGCGCGTAGAGGCCCGGCAGGTACAGCAAGGTCAGGAAGGTTGCAACAAACAAACCGCCCATGATGGTGATTGCCATCGGGCCCCAGAAGGCGGAGCGCGACAGCGGGATCATCGCCAGGATGGCGGCAAGCGCGGTGAGCACCACCGGGCGGGCACGGCGGACGGTGGCTTCCACGATTGCCTCCTTGCGGGTCAGGCCGCTGGCGACATCGGTCTCGATCTGATCGACCAGGATCACCGCGTTGCGCATGATCATGCCGGCCAGCGCGATCAGGCCAAGCAGCGCGACGAAGCCGAACGGCTGGTTGGCGATGTTGAGGCCCAGCGAGGCGCCGACGATGCCGAGCGGCGCCGTGAGGAAGACCAGGAACAGGCGCGAAAAGCTCTGCAGCTGGATCATCAGGAGCGTCAGCATCACGATCACCATCAGCGGAAACAGCACGAAGATCGAGGCATTGCCCTTGGCCGATTCCTCGAACGCGCCGCCGGGCTCGATCCGGTAGGCCGGATCGAGGTGATCGCGGATCTCCTGCAGCTTTGGCGAGATCTGGTTGGTCACGTCGGGCGCCTGCACGCCGTCGACGACGTCGGAACGCACGGTGATCGCCATGTCGCGGTTGCGCCGCCAGATGATCGGCTCCTCATGGGCATACTCGATCTTTGCAATCTGCTGCAGCGGCACGGCGACGCCGTTGCGCGAGGTGATGGTGAGATCGCCAACGCCGCCGAGATCGAGCCGTTCGGACGGCACGGCGCGGGCGACCACGCCGACCTTCTCGATGCCGTCGCGGATGGTCGTCACCGGCGCGCCCGAGATCAGCATGGCGAGCGCCTGCGACACGTCCTGCGGGGTCAGGCCGAGCGCACGGGCACGGTCTTGATCGACGACCAGCTTGAGGTAGGGCGACTGCTCGTTCCAGTCGAGCTGGGCTTCCTTGATGTTGGGATTTTGTTGCATGATGTCGCGCACTTTGTAGGCGATGTCGCGCACCTTGTTGGCGTCGGGGCCGATCACGCGGAACTGAACGGGGAAACCAACCGGCGGGCCGAAATTGAAGCGGTCGACGCGCACCCGGGCTTCCGACAGTTCGCCCTCGGCGACCGCCTTCTCGATCCTGGCCTTGATCCGCTCACGCGCCTCGACGTTCTTGGACACGATCACGATCTCGGCAAACGCCTCGTTCGGCAGTTGCGGGTTGAGGCCGAGCCAGAAGCGCGGCGAGCCTTGGCCGACATAAGAGGTAAAGGTCGCGATATCCTTGTCGTCCTTCAACAGCGATTCGGCCTCTTTCACGGCCTTTTCAGTGACGTTGAACGCAGTGCCTTCCGGCAGGCGCAACTGCAGGAACAGTTCGGGCCGTTCCGACAGCGGGAAGAACTGCTGCTGGACGTGGCCGAAAGCCAGGATCGAGGCGACGAAGACGCCGACGGTCGCCACCACCACCTTGACGCGGTGGTTGACGCACCACTGGATCATGCTGCGCAGGATCCGATAGACACGCGTCTCATAGACCGCGTGCGGATCGTGGTTGTGGTGGACCACGATGTTCGGCAGCAGCTTGACGCCGATATAGGGCGTGAAGATCACCGCGACGAACCAGGAAGCGACCAGCGAGATCGCCACGATCCAGAAGATGCCGCCGGCATATTCGCCGACCGCCGAATTGGCAAAGCCGATGGGGAGGAAGCCTGCGGCCGTGACCAGCGTTCCCGTGAGCATCGGAAACGCAGTTGATTCCCAGGCAAAGGACGCCGCGCGGACGCGGTCCCAGCCTTGCTCCATCTTCACCACCATCATCTCGACCGCGATGATGGCGTCGTCGACAAGCAGGCCGAGCGCGATGATCAGGGCGCCGAGCGTGATGCGGTGCAGGTCGAGCGACATCGCATTCATGACGATGAAGACGATCGCGAGCACCAGCGGCACCGACATCGCCACCACGATGCCGGTACGCCAGCCGAGCGCCACGAAGGAGACGAACAGCACGATCGCCAGGGCCTCGATGAAGGAGTGCACGAACTCGCCGACGGCATGCTCGACCACCTTCGGCTGGTCGGCGATCTGCTCGACATTGATGCCCTGCGGCACCGTCTTCATGAATTCGTCCGTCGCCTTCTCGACGTCCTTGCCGAGCTCGAGGATATTGGCGCCCTGGGTGGTGACCACGCCGATGCCGAGCGCGGGCTTGCCTTCCTGCCGCACCACAAAGCTCGGCGGATCGACGAAGCCGTGCGTCACGGTCGCGATATCGCCGAGGCGGAACACGCGGCCATTGCTCTCGACTGGCGTCTCGGCAACCGCCTTGACGCCATCGAGCGCGCCGGTGACGCGCAGCGGCACACGTTGCGAGGAGGTTTCGACGGTGCCGGCCGGAGTGACATTGTTCTGCTTGGCTAGCGAATCGAACAGCGCCTGCGGCGTGATGCCGAGGGTGGCCAATTTGGCATGCGAGAACTCGACATAGATGCGCTCGTCCTGGGTGCCGTAGAGGTCGACCTTGGTCACTCCGGGCACTTTCAGCAGGCGCTGGCGAAAGCCTTCGGCGGCCTTCTTCAATTGCGCGTAGTCGGCGCCGTCGCCGGTCATCATGTAGAGGATGGAATCGACGTCGGAGAATTCGTCGTTGACGACCGGGCCCAAGATCCCTGAAGGCAACTGGCCCTGCACGTCGACCAGCTTCTTGCGCAGCAGGTAGAAAAGATAAGGCACGTCCTTCGGCGGGGTCGAATCCTTGAAGGTGACCTGCATCGCCGTGAACGCCGGCTTCGAATAGGTCTGCACCTTCTCGAAGAACGGCAATTCCTGCAGCTTCTTCTCGATGGGGTCGGCGACCTGCGTCTGCATTTCGCCAGCGGTGGCGCCCGGCCAGATCACGGAGACGTTCACCACCTTCACCGTGAAGAACGGATCCTCGGCGCGGCCGAGCCGCTGATAGGAGACGAAGCCGGCCGCGCCCAGCGCGATCATCAGGAACAGGATCAGCGTCGGATGGCTGACCGCCCAGCCCGAAAGATTGAAGCGCTTCATGTCACTCTCCAAGTTTCGAAACCGCTGCTGAGGCCGTCATTGCGAGCGAAGCGAAGCAATCCATTGTGCCGCAAAGGAAGAGTGGATTGCTTCGTCGCTTCGCTCCTCGCAATGACGCGAACTAGAACGACAACGACGACACGACCCGCACCTTTTGCGACGGATCGATCTTCTGCACGCCGAGAGCGACCACCTTGGCGCCCTCATCGACGCCGCCGGCGATAATCACCGAGTTGCTCTCGTAGGATTTCACGGTGACGGGCCTCAGCGAGACCGCGCCGGCTTCATCGACGATATAGAGCGAGGGGTCGCCGCCCTGGTTGTACAGGGCCGACAGCGGCAGCTTGGCTACCCGCCCGGTCGCGGCATCGGCCAGCGTCAGCGTCGCGGTCATGCCGAGCGAGACGCTGTCGCCGGCGCCGGGCAACGAAAACTTCGCCAGGTAGGTGCGGGTTGCGGGATCGGCCGCGGGCGCAATCTCGCGGAGCTTCGCGACATACTTCTTGTCGGACTCAGACCACAGCGTGACGGTGGCAACGCCTGATTTGGCGCGGCCGACCAGCGTCTCCGGAATCGCGACGACGGCTTCCTTCTCGGCGAAGCGCGCGACCCGGATCGCGGTCTGGCCGGAGGCGACCACCTGTCCGGGCTCGATCAGGGTCGCGGTGACGACACCGCGGGTGTCCGCGACCAGCGAAGCATAAGAGAGGGAATTTTTGGTCAGTTCGACCGAGCGCTCGGCACGGTTGAGCCGCGCGCGGGCTTCGTCCGCGGCGGCGCGGCTGGTGTCCATCTGCGCGTCGGTTGTCCAACCCTTGGCGCGCAAGTCCTTGGCGCGTTGCTCGGCGGCGGCGGCCTGCGCCAGCACGCCGGTGGCGGCGCCGAACTCGGCCTCCGCCTGCTCGGCCTGCAGTTTCAGATCGACTTCATCGAGGGTGGCGAGCGGCTGGCCGACGTCGACGGTTTCCCCGACCTCGACCAGCCGCTTTGCCACCTTGCCAGGGACCCGGAAGCCCATGTCGGTCTCGATCCGGGGCTTGATCGTACCGACGAAGCTGCGCTCCGGCGTCTCCGCCTCATAACGGACGGTGGCGACCAGAACGGGGCGACCGGGGGTGGCCTTTTCAGCCACCTTGTCGTTGCAGCCGGCCAGCGGAAATACCGCCAGCGCCAGCAATACGCCGATTAAAAGCCTGTAATAGTTCGATAAAATGGAACGAGCGAACATCGGACTCTCCAGCGGCGGCGCAGGTCTCGATGAAGATTATTTAATGATCACTGATGAATGTCAATAATCGTCAGTGATCATGTGTTCGTGACCGCTTTCGCAGGGACGACTTCGGGGGAACTGTTGGCTGATCTGCAATCCCGTCATTCCGGGATGGTGTGCAAGCACCAGACCTCAGATGCACAATTGCGCATCGGGGGATCTCGAGATTCCGGGTCGCGCTTCGCGCGCCCCCGGAATGACGGACTGGAAGCCCGTCATTCCGCGGCCGCAAATTCCGTCTTGGTCTCGTGGCCGCCGAGGAAAACCAACAGCCCGGCGGCGAGCGGCAAGATCGACAGGACCAGCAAACCGGTCGACGTGTTGCCGGTGGCTTCCTTGACCCAGCCGATCAGATAGGGCCCGCCAAAGCCTGCGAGGTTGCCGATCGAATTGATCAGCGCGATCGCGCCGGCGGCAGCCGCGCCGGAGAGCCAGGCGGTCGGCAGCGTCCAGAACACCGCAAAGGTGCCGAACACGCCGATCGCCGCGACCGTCAGCACGATCATCGTGATGGTGGGATCGGTGATGAAGCTGGAGACGCCGAGCGCAAGCGCCGTCAAGAGCAACGGGCCGCCGACATGGGCGACGCGTTCGCGGGTGGCATCCGAGTGCCGCGCCCACAGGATCATCGCGATGGTGCCGAACAGATAGGGGATCGCGGTGACGAAGCCGGTCTGGGCGTTGGTGAGGCCGAACGCCTTGACGATCTGCGGCAGCCAGAACTGCATGCCGTAGAGCGCGCCGACGAAGCCGAAATAGATCGCGCTCAGCGCGAGCACCTTTGGCGATGACAGCGCTTCGCCCAGCGTCAGGTGTTTTGCAGCCTGCTTGGCCGCGGTCTCGGCCTGCAGTTTTGCGGCGAGCCACGCCTTCTGCTCCGCGGTCAGCCAGTCGGCCTTCTCGGGCCGATCGGTCAGATAGAACCAGGTGACGATGCCGAGCAGCACGGAGGGGATGCCCTCGATGATGAACAGCCACTGCCAGCCCCGCAGCCCCATCACGCCGTCGAGCCCGAGCAACAGGCCCGAGATCGGCGCGCCGATCACGGTGGAAACGGGAACGGCGATCGCAAAGGCGGCGAGGAAGCGCGCGCGGTATTCCGCCGGATACCAGTAGGTCAGATAGAGGATGATGCCCGGAAAGAACCCGGCCTCGGCGACGCCGAGCAGAAAGCGCAGGATATAAAAGCTCCATTCGCCGCTGACGGTCGCCATCAGCGCCGAAATGATGCCCCAGGTCACCATGATGCGGGCGATCCAACGGCTGGCGCCGAATTTTTCCAGCGCCAGGTTGCTCGGTACCTCGAAGATGAAATAGCCAATGAAGAAGATGCCGGCGCCCCAGGAGAAGATCAGCGGGGTGAATTTCAATTCGGCATTCATCGTCAGCGCGGCGAAGCCGAGATTGACGCGGTCGAGATAGGAAAAGAAATAGGCCAGCACCAGAAACGGGATCAGCCGCACGGAAATCGTTCGGATGGTGGACGCTTCGATTTCGCTCTTCGCGGCTGTGGCGGAAGCGAGGGTAGCGGTCTGGCTCATAATTTCCCCGAGGATTCGTTATTGCTGTTGCCCGGGTTTTGAGCATTGGGCGCAGCGAGTCAATTGGATTTGTGGGGGAAGCTTCGTTGCGGCGCGCGGAGCGCTATGCGCCCCGAAACCCGCCGCCCAGGACGAAAACGCTCGAAGCGACCGATAGCACCGGGCATAGTCCAGCGCGTTGAAGAGGAGAGCTGCCGCCGTGACCATCATCCGCCTTTGCCTGTGCCTGTCGATCATCGTTTCGGGCCTGGCACTGCGCGGCTTTGGGCTTCACCTCGGCCTGCCGGCGTTTGTCGTAAAATACGGCGGCTCGGCGCTTTGGGGCACGATGGTCTTCTTTCTGGTGGTGATCATCGCCGCCGGCCTGTCGCGACGCAACGTGGCGCTGATCGCAATGGTGATCGCCGTCGGCGTGGAATTGTTCCGGCTCGTTCATACGCCCGAGCTCGACGCATTCCGGCTGACGACATCAGGCGCGCTGCTGCTCGGCCGCATCTTCTCGCCCTGGAATGTGGTCGCCTATGCTTTTGGAATTGGCCTGGCCGTGATGCTCGATCGTCTGGCGAAGTCGGCCTTCGAGCAGGCAGCGCCCTCGCCGGACGCACCTCACTCCGCGAACTGAAATCGCTCGAAGCGGTGCAATTCTTCCTCGATGCGGCGCTTGAATTCCTTGCGCGCGCCCCGCTTCTCGCCCTTGCCGACCCAGCTCCATTTCTGCATCAGCAATTTCCTGTTCTGGCGGTCGGTCTTCAGGTCGATGGCGGCCACGATGTCCTCGCCGACCAGAACGGGCAGCGCGAAATAGCCGAACAGGCGCTTTTCCTTCGGCACATAGGCTTCGAAACGATGACCGTAGCCGAAGAACAATTCGGTGCGTTTGCGCTGGATGATCAAGGGATCGAACGGCGAGAGGATGTGCACCAGGCCGGGATCGCCCTCGTCCGTCGATTCCAGCGTGTCCGGTCGCGCCCAATGCTCCAGCTTGCCGCCGCCTTCGAGTGCGACCGCTGTCAATTCTCCGCGGCGGACGCGCGCCTCGATCAGCCGCCGCACCGCCGCCTTGCTCGGCGCATCCAGATGGCAGATTGAATCCAGGCTCACGACGCCTTGCGCGCGCAAGGCGCGGTCGAGCAGATAGGCGGTGCCTTCGCGCGATGAGGCCGGCTTCGGCGGCCTGTCCCAGCCGAAATGCCGCGTCATCAATTCATAGGTCTTGAGCATGCCGTTGCGCTCGGAGATCGTGACCGCGCCGGTATAGAAAGCGAGCTGCAGCGCCCGCTTCGAGGGTTTTCGGCTTTGCCACAGATGTTCCTTTTCGACCAGTACGTCGTCTTCGATGTCGCGGATGGTAAGCGCCCCGTCACGCCGCAACAGCCGCATCACCTTGCGCGTATCCGCCGCAGTGACCGCGCTGAACCATCTATGGCCTTCGCGCTTGTGCAGCTTCATTGCGGGGACGAACAGGCGAAAATCCTTCGCCGGCACGTAGGACAGCGCATGCGTCCAGTATTCGAACACGCTTTTGTCGACGCTCTGGGCCTGCCGCAGGTCGGCGCGGGCGTAATCGGGGATGCGGCTATAGAGAATATGATGGTGCGCGCGCTCGATCACGTTGATGGTGTCGATCTGCACGTAGCCGAGATGCTCGACCGCCGCCGCAACCGCCTGGGCTCCGCCGCCGAACGGTGCCGGCGTATCGAGCCGCTGGCAACGCAGCCAGATTTTGCGGGCCTCGGTCTTGCTCAGGGGACGGGTTGGAATCGCGCGGGGCATCGCGCGACAATGTAGCGGGATTCGCTGGTGCGGGGAGTCCTGGGTTCTGCCCTTGCCTTCACCGCTGGGGAATTTTCCCAAGGTTATCCGGCCCGATACGTGACCTGGATCACATACCCGTTTTGAACCCCCGTTATCCTCGCAACATCAAAACAGCATGCGCGCCAATTGCAGGCGTCAACAGTTGAGGATCAGGACAATGACCCGCTTCCCTGGAATTTCCATCGTGACGATCGGCGCCGCGCTGTCGATGACGGCGGGGCTGGCACTGGCCGGCGAGACCACCGTCTCGGCCAGCAAGATCGTGAATGCCTTGACCAAGCCGCTGACCCGCGGCCTGTCGTCCGGTGCGCAGGAAGACCCGGCGGCCAAGGCGAAGGAAACCCACTTCGTCGACACGCTGCGCAACCGGCAGACACGCTCGCTCTCGCTCGGCGAGCGCGAGGAGATCGCACAGATCGCCTCGACCAAGCCGAAGATCGATCTGGAAATTCACTTCGACTACAACTCGGCCGATATCAGCAAGACCTCGGACTCGGCGGTGCAGGAGCTCGGCAAGGCGCTCTCGGATGCGAGCCTGAAGGGTTCGACCTTCGTGGTTGCCGGTCATACCGACGCGATCGGCGGCGAGAGCTATAACCAGGAACTCAGCGAGCGCCGCGCCGATACGATCAAGAGGTACCTGACCGAAAAATACGGCATCGCAGGCACCGACCTCGTCACCGTCGGCTACGGCAAGACCAAGCCGAAGGATCCCAACGCGCCGATGGACCCGACCAACCGCCGCGTTCAGGTCGTCAACATGGACACCAAGACCACGTCGAAGTGACACTTAAACGATCGATCCGCCTGCCGAACGGCGGGCGGATTGCGTTTCGGCCTCAAATCCAGTTCTGAAAGATCATCATCCGGTTGAACGTCTCCATCGACGTCCCGACGAACGCGGCCGAGATCGGCAGCATGAGGACGAAGCCCGCAAAGCCGATGGCGACAAAGGCCCAGAGCAGCCAGCGCGGCGCCTTGCCGCGGCGGAGCGCATAAACCAGCGCAAAACTCGCCGTCGTCGCGGCCGGCAGATAATAATAGATGAAGCCGAGCGTTCTCGGCAGCAGCGCCCAGGCGAGATAGGGCCCGAAATAGAACGCCACAATCAGAAACGCATCCGCCCGCCGCGCCACGATGAAGTCGCGCAAGGACACGGCGACCGCGAGCAGCGCCGGCCAGAGAATCAGGGGATTTCCGAGGAAGACCACCGCCGCGATCCTGTTATCGCCGATCTTGTCGAACAGATACCAGACCGGGCGAACCAGGAACGGCCAGGACGGCCACGCGCTCATATAGGTGTGGCCCGCGATCGCGGTCGTGGTGTTATCCGCGAAGATGCGGCGCTGTGCCTCCAGGATCGCGGAAAGCGAGAAGCCGTAGAGCGGGATGAAGGTTGCGAGATAGACGATCGCCGGAATCAGGACGAAGCACCCGGCAAAATGATAATATTTGAAGCCCGGCCAGAGATCGGGCCGGTACCAGTCATCGGCAGCGCCATCCGCAAAACGGGTGCGCCAGCCCTGCAACAGGCGGATCGCTGCAACAATCACGATGCAGACCGCGAGCACGAACAGCCCGCTCCATTTGCAGGCAGCCGCGAGGCCGCACGCGAGACCCGTCAGCGCAAACCAGAGATGCGGCTGCGGCCTTCTGAAGCCGTGGACGAAGGCCGCGATCGCGAACAGGCTGAAGCTAAGCGAAAAAATATCCAGCATCGCGATTCGCGATTGCACGAACAGCATCTGGTTGGAAAACGCGAGCAGGGCCGCGGCGATCGCCGGGCCCTGCGCCGCAAACAGCGCGAGCCCGCACAGATAGACCGCGACGACGGCAAGCGATCCAAACAGCACCCCGGCGTAGCGCCAGCCCAGCGGGGTGTCGCCGAACACCTCGATCGACAGCGCGATCAGCTGCTTTGCCAGCGGCGGGTGCATCGGGTTGAGCATTGGCGTCGGCAGCACGGGCTCCAGCATCTGGCGCGCCGCCGGTACGTAATGCACCTCGTCGAAATAGAATTTCTCCGGCGTGGTGACGCCGGCCAGAAATGCGAAATGCGCCGCGAAGAACATAATGGTTGCAACGAACGCTGTGCGTACAACCGAATGATCGAGGACTGAAGGTGGTTTTGACACGATACCCACGGACTGGATGACACTGCGACAAAATGGAGTGTGTGCGGACAGGATTTTTATGTCCATCGCATTGAACGTATTTCCATTTCCCCGGCACTAACCAACGGGCTTCTGCGCCGTCGACTGTGATAATTCCGCTACATCGCAGGCGTGCGCCATCCGGTACGGTGACGGGGTAAGTCGATCGGTAATGAAATGAAATTGCGTTATATTTTTCTTTCTCTCTTTGCACTTGGTCTGGTAATCCCGCTGGCGACAAACCCCGTTCACGCGCAGACCCGCGTCGGCGAAGCGGCCGTCGTCAAGAATGAAGTGGTTCGCGTCGCCGGATCTTCGACCACGCAGATCAATGTCGGCGATGGCTTGCTGCGCGACGAGGTCGTGCGCACCGGGCTCGACAGCGCGACGCGGCTGGTGATGGCCGACAGCACCAATCTTTCACTGGGGCCGAGCGCGACCATCAAGCTCGACCGCACTGTTTTCAACGACGAGCACAGCTATCGCGAGATCGCGATCCGCATGACCTCGGGCGCCTTCCGCTTCGTTACGGGAAATTCGGAGAAAGCCGCCTACAAGATCACGACGCCGCTGGCGACCATCGGCGTTCGCGGCACCATCCTCGATGTGCTGTCGCAGCGCGGCAGGACCATCGTCGTGCTGCAGGAAGGCGCCTCCTCGGTCTGTACCACAGGCGGGCAATGCATCCAGCTGACGCAACCCGGCGACACCGCGATCATCACCTCGACGGGCGGCCGGACCACGATCCAAAAGACCAACAACTCGCCGTGGACGTTCGCCGCGACCTGTGCGGCCGCGGCAGGACTGTGCTCGGTCACCCATTATGCGGATGCCTCGCCGGTCCTGACGCCCCCCGTCGATGACGGCAGCGACCCCACCGGCATGCTGTGCGGGCGCTAACCATGACAAAGCGCACTCGCCCTTTCATTATGTCGGCCGCACTCACGGCGGCTCTTTCGCTTGTGCTGCTTCAGGTACAGGGCATTTCGGCGGCCGCCCAATCAACGCCTACTCCAACATATTCTCCGAGCCCCACACCGACGCCCTCGCCTTCCCCAAGCCCCACGCCCACCCCCACACCGACGGGCGCTGATTCCAGCGGCGGATCGATCAACGACCTGGCGAGGCAGCGCTTCAACCAGATGATCACCAACCGCGTGCTCGGCTCGGTGCTGCTCGGCGTCAACGAACAGGTCAATTGCAGTGATTGCATCAGCGCGTTCGGCTCGGCCGGATCGTTCTCGGCCGGCATTCACGGCCGCAAGGAGCTGACGCCGAACCTGTCGCTGCTCGCCGGCATCGCCTACACCCAGTACAGCGAAGGCGGATACAACGTCACCAGCGCGCCGATCGGCGCGTTCGCGCTGCGTTATGATTTCGCCGACTGGGGATCGTCGCGACCGTTCTTCGACATCGGCGCCATCCTGTCGCCGTTCGAGAAGGTACGCTATACGCGCAGCTACATGACGAGCCTGGGCCCGGTATCGGTCGAAGGCCGAACCTCCAGCGCGAACTATGGCGTCTATGGCCGGGCGGGATGGATCAGCCGGTTGTCGCCGCGCGACGAGGTCGCCGCCTCGGTCGAGGTCTGGCAGCTATGGCAGCGCGTGACGGGCTACTCCGATCCCGTCGCCGCGTTCAATCCGTTCGACGCCACAATCGCCGACGGCACGGACCGCACTAATCTTGTCAAGATCGGCGGACAATGGACGCATCTGTTCGGCAATAGCGTCGAAGCCAATATCAATGGCGGCTTCGTTCAGTCCTTTGCCAATCATTCCGGCATCGTCGCCACCGTGACCGGCGATGGCATCATCGTGCCGACGATTGGAAACCAGAGCTGGTTCGAATATGGCGGCCGGCTCGGCTTCCGTATCACCAAGGGCTGGGTCGCCGATCTTTTCGTCAACGGCACCGCCGGCCCACAACCGGTCGGCAATACCTTGCACGGCGGCATAGGGCTGCGGGTCAATTATTGACGCGGCCCGTCATCGTGAGACGGCGCGAAAGCGGCCGTCTCGACCATGAGGCCCGCGATGTCCGCTTCAGCCTGAGGAGAGGAAGCGTGCAGTCCGATCACGCCGCCGACTTCCCTTCATAGGCGCGGCGTAGGCCCTCGATATCGAGCTTGACCACGCCCAGCATCGCCTGCATCGCGCGCTGCGCGCCGGCGGCAACTCGATCAGGCGTCGGCCGTCGCGGATTGCGCCTTGGCTGCCGCCTCGACATCCATCCACATCACTTCCCAGATGTGACCATCGGGATCTTCAAAACTGCGGCCGTACATGAATCCGTAATCCTGCTTCGGCGAGGGATCGGCGGCGCCGCCGGCGGCCTTGGCCTTGCCGACGATGTCGTCAACGCCGTCACGGCTGTCGGCGGAGATGCAGATCAGGACTTCGCTCGAGGTTTTCGCGTCGACGATCTTTTTCGGGGTGAATTGCCGGAATTTGTCGTGGGTCAGCAGCATGGCGTGGATGGTTTCGGAAAACACCATGCAGGAGGCGGTGTCGTCACAGAATTGCTCGTTCTTGGCGGCGCCGATCGCCTGATAAAAGGCGGTGGCGCGGGCGAGGTCGGCAACGGGCAGATTAACGAAGATCAGTTTGGCCATCACAGGCTCCTTTTTGGTGGGGCTCGCGCGGAGGACGAACGGGGGGACGGGAGTCCGACATGGGGGAGAAGATTTTTTTAGCGTCATTCCGGGGCGCGTCGAAGACGCGAACCCGGAATCTCGAGATTCCGGGTTCGATGCCTCGCATCGCCCCGGAATGACGCCCTGCGTCACGTCGCAATCGGAGCCGGCATGGTGAGAAATGCCCGCGTCACGTGCCAGAACAATTGGCGGTTGGTGGCGAGGACCACGGAATGGGCGGTGCCGGGCAGGATGATGAACTGGCGGTCGCCGTTCGGCAGCTTGTTGTAGAATTCCTCGAGGTCGGCGACGGTGGCGATGCCATCATATTCGCCGCGCACCAAAAGCACGGGCGCCAGCACCTTTTCCGGATGCACGACCGGCAGATTGGCGGTCATATCGAGATAGGTACCGGTCGGGATTTGATCGCCGAACGGCATCTCGGCGTCCGCCAGCGCCTCGACCGCGGCGGGATCGGAAGTGCCGGGCTTGTCGCGGGTGGCGATCGAGCGGATCATGTCACGGTCGCGCTTGCGCATGTTGTGCGAGCGATAATAGTCCACCTGCTCCGCGCGCTTGGTCAGCGTCGGCGATCCCTCGCCCTTATAGGTGAAGGCGGCGAACACCAGGCGGTCGACCCGCTCGGGCGCCGCCATGGCATAGGCGCCGGCGCGCAATGCGCCGGAGGATTCGCCGACGAAGTGATATTTCTTCTGCCCGGTTTCTCGGGCGATGACCTCAACCGCGACTTTCAAATCCTCGACCCCGCTCGCGATATCGGAATTGCCCGAAGTGCGGCCGGACTTGCCGTAGTTCTCGTGGTCCATGGTCCAGCAGTCGAAACCGTTGCGGGCGAATTCATTCATGACAGAATATTCGCCCTTGCCAGGCACGTTGAGATCGAACACCCGCGATGTGACCGATGAACCGTGCACGAAGAACACGACCGGCCGCGCCGGCTCGCCGGCCTTCGGCGCACCGATACGCTTGCGATACATCCACAACGGAATATCGCCCTTCCTGGTCCAGTATTCGCTGCTCCAGATCTCCCCGCCTTCCGAAGGAATCGCGGTCGCGGCCTGTGCCGGCATCGCGGCAGCCGTCGCAACGCCAAGGCCGCCCACACCGATTCCCTTGAGAAGCGTACGCCGCGCCAGCGAATATCCGGAATCGATCATGGCTTCATCCCCGCGCTATGTTCTTGCCTGTTCTTGCTTGAACGAAGTCTAACAGTGCGCATGCTGGCTTGAAAACAACTGTACGTCGCACCGCGATCACACTATCGCGCGATTGGGCTCAAAATCCGGAAGGGGTTCCTCACGCGAGGGCCACATCATGGAGAAGCTAGCGCTATCCTTTACTTTTTCTCCGAGGGATCCCGATGCACGGGATCGACCCACAGCACGGTCTCCGGCTTTTCCACCGGCTCGATATCGAGATTGATCGCGACCGCCTCGCCGTCGGAGCGCACCAGCACGCATTCCAGCACCTCTTCACGGCTGGCGTTGATCTCCTGGTGCGGCACGTAAGGCGGCACGAAAATGAAATCCCCGGGGCCGGCCTCCGCGGTGAACTGCAGATGCTCGCCCCAGCGCATCCGCGCCTTGCCTTTCACGACATAGATGATGCTCTCGAGATGGCCGTGATGGTGCGCGCCGGTCTTGGCGTCGGGCCTGATGGTGACGGTGCCCGCCCACAATTTTTGCGCACCGACGCGGGCGAAATTGATCGCCGCCTTGCGGTCCATGCCCGCGGTCGAGGGCACGTTGGGATCGAGCTGATTGCCGGGAATGACGCGGACGCCGTCGTGCTTCCAGCGCTCGTCATGCGTGTGATCATGGTCGTGGTCGTGATGCGAATGGGTGTGATCGTGGGAACTGGTCATGGCGTCGCTTTCCGGAAAAAAGTTGCGGCGAACGCTACATAAAACCGTGATCGCAAGCGAGAGGGAAAAAGGAACTTTCGCTGCATGGGAGGCTTGTTCCTGCGAAGCTCAACGCAGGAAGGAGAATGTCATGGGTAGCACGGCAGACAAGATCAAGGGCACCGCCAACGAAGCCATCGGCAAGGCCAAGCAGGGCATCGGCGAAGCCACCGGCTCCGATCGCCTGCAGGGCGAAGGCGCCATCCAGGAAGTGAAGGGCAAGGGCCAGAAGGCGATGGGTGATGCCAAGGATGCGGCCAAGGACGCGGTCAACAAGGCAGCCGACGCGGCGAACAAGAATCTTTGATCGACGCTCGTTTGTTGAATGGAAAAGACCGGTCCGTTGGGCCGGTCTTTTTCGTGTTCCGTCATTCGTCATGGCCGGGCATGACGGCGGTCTATCGTGTGGCCCTTGCCTTACCCATCACATCCGGATTGACCACGTTCGTCGGCGTCCCCGCGGCATAGGCCAGAATCTGATCAAAGATATCCGTGAACTGGATTTCGTATTCGTCGCGAGAGACGTAGCCGAGATGCGGCGTGCAGACCACGTTGTCCATATTGAGCAAGGGATCGCTGGTGTCGCGCAACGGCTCCTTCTCGTAGACGTCGACCGCCGCCATGCCTGGCCGTCCGGCACGCAGCGCATTCACCAGCGCGTTGGGTTCGATCAGCGGCGCGCGGCTGGTGTTGACCAGCAGCGCTGTCGGTTTCATGCGCGCGAGGTCTTCAGCGGTGACGATGCCGCGCGTGGCGTCGACCAGGCGCATGTGCAGCGAGAGCACGTCGCATCGTTCGAAGAATTCGGCCTTGCTTGAGGCAGTCTCGTATCCGTCGGCGCGTGCCTTCGCCAGCGCCTGCTCGCGCGCCCAGACCAGCACCTTCATGCCGAAGGCCTTGCCGTAGCCGGCAACGACGGCACCGATCCGGCCGTAGCCGTAGATGCCGAGCGTCTTGCCGCGCAGGGTGTGACCGACGCCGATCTGCCACCTGCCCGCCTTCAACGCCGCCATCTGCTGCGGGATTGCGCGCATCGCCGCCAGGATCAGGCCCCAGGTGAATTCGGCGGTGGCATAAGACGGCGTATCGGCGTGCTGGCCGGAGGAGACGATGATGCCAAGCCGCGTGCAGGTATCGATATCGATATGGGGGTAGACGCTGCGCTGGCTGATCAACTTCAGCTTCGGCAAACGCTCCAGTAGCGGTGTGCGGGTTTGCGTCCGCTCGCGGATCAGGACCAGCACCTCGGTGTCGCGCAGCCGCTCCGCCAGCACGTCGACGTCCTGGACATGATCTTTCCAGATCTTGACATCATAGGCGTCGAGCTTGCGGAAGCATTCGAGGGTCCGCACCGTATCGAAGTAATCGTCGAGGATGGAGACCTTCACGCGCTCCTCCTGCCGATACGACCGGCTATTTCACCGCCAGCAATTCGACGTCGAACATCAGCGTCGCGTTCGGCGGAATGGCGCCACCGGCGCCGCGCGCGCCGTAGCCGAGCGCGGGCGGAATAATCAGCGTTCGCTTGCCGCCGACCTTCATGGTGCCGACGCCTTCGTCCCAGCCCGCGATCACCTTGCGCTGGCCGATCGGAAATTCGAACGGCTCGTTGCGATCGACGGAGGAATCGAATTTCTTGCCCTTCTGGCCGTTCTCATAGAGCCAGCCGGTGTAATGCATGACGCAGATTTGCCCCGGTTTCGGCGAAGCGCCGGTGCCGACCTTGCTGTCGATGATCTGCAGGCCTGAAGGTGTGGTCATGGGTTTTCCTGCGGTCTGAGCCGAGACGGGTGAGATGGCCGCGGGCGTAGCGATTGCAGCCGCAAGGCCCGCGAAGAGCGTTTTGACGATGGTGCGGCGGGAAGAGCGCATCGTTGAGTACCTCTTTCAGAAGACGAAAGTCTCTAGCGCAAGCGCAGCCATTTCCCTAGCCATTTTTCAGAGCAGCGCCCTGCCGCCGTCGCGGTCCAGCGCGAAATCCCGCAACAGCGGCGAGGTCGAACCCGCGATAAGATCGCCGATCAATTCGGCGGCGAGAAAGCTGAAGGTGATGCCGTTGCCGCCACAACCATGGGCGGCCCCGAAATTGCGACGCATACCCGCGCCTCATCGCATCCCTAACGGGGGCGATGAGGCCGTGAGCGGTGCCGGCCCCCCCTCATCCGAACGGTGGGGATAGAGAGGGTACGGTCGGCAATCAATATCCGAGCGCGCAACCGTCCTTGCGCGGATCGGAACCGCCGACGAGCGTACCCTTGTCCCAATCGATCCAGATCGCCTGGCCGCCGCCGAGCGGGCTGACCACGCTGGTGGTCTTGTGTCCGATCTTCTTCAGGCCCTCGACGATCTCGGCCGGCACGCTGTCCTCGAGCTGATAGACGCCCTCGTAATGCAGGCCGCGCGGCATATCGATCGCTTCCTGCACATCGCAGCCGTAATCGAGAATGTTGGTCAGCACGCGGGTCTGGCCGACCGGCTGATACTGCCCGCCCATCACGCCGAACGGCATGATCGCGCGGCCGTTCTTCGTGGCAAGGCTCGGGATGATGGTGTGCAGGGGACGCTTGCCCGGCGCGATGCAATTGGGATGGCCGGGCTGGATGCGGAAGCCGCCGGCGCGATTCTGCAGAAGGACCCCCGTCTTGTTGGAAACGATCGCCGAGCCGAAGGAATGCGCGATCGAATTGATGAAGGAGCAGACGTTCCGATCCTTGTCGACCACCGTGATATAGACGGTCGAGGGGTTCATCGGCGGCGCGACATTGGGTAGATCCAGCAGGCGGTCCATCTTGATGTTTCTGATGTGCTCGTCGGCGAATTCCCTGGCGAGAATGCCGGCGACGTCGACATGGACGTGGCTGGGATCGCCGATGTGCTGCTCGCGCATCATATAGGCGATCCGCGCGGCCTCGGCCTCGAGATGGAACCGCTCGACGCTGAGCGCAGAAAATTTTGTCAGATCGAAGCGGGACAGGATGTTGAGCATGACCAGCATGGTGATGCCCGGCCCGTTCGGCGGGCATTGCCAGACGTCGTGGCCCTTATACGCGGTACCGATCGGCGAGGTTGTTTCGGTCGAGTGAGACGCAAAGTCTTCCAGCGTGTGGAGGCCGCCGATTCCGCGCAGGGTCTCAACCATGTCCTCCGCGATGGCACCGCGATAGAACGCGTCGCGGCCGTCCTTGGCGATGGCGCGCAGCGTCTTGCCTAGTTCGGGCTGGTGGATCACATCGCCGACGGCTGCGGGCTTGCCATGGGGCAGCAGATACCGCTCGGTGTTGGTGCCGTTCTTCAATTTCTCGAACTGGTTCTTCCAGTCGAAAGCGATGCGCGGCGCGACCACATAGCCCTCTTCCGCCGCGTTGATCGCGGGTTGCAGCAGCCGGTCGAGGCCGAACTTGCCGTGATCGCGCAAGATCGTTGCCCAGGCGTCGATGGCGCCGGGAATGCTGACGGCATGTGCCGAAGTCAGCGGCACCGAATGGATCTTGCGTTCGAGATACCATTCGGCTTTCGCGGCCATCGGCGCCCGGCCGGAGCCATTATAGGCGACGATCTTGCCGTCGCCTTTCGGCTGAATCAGCGCAAAACAATCGCCGCCGATGCCGGTCGATTGCGGTTCGATCACCCCGAGCAGCGCACACGCCGCCACGGCCGCGTCCGCCGCGGTGCCACCGGCCTGCATCACCTCGATCGCGGTCAGTGCCGCCGCCGGATGCGACGTCGCCACCATAGTGTTCTGGGCATGTACCGTCGACCGGCCGGCGAAATGGAAATTCCTCATAATAAGAGCTTTCTCTGGTGTTTTCGGCGTCCCGCCAGCATCGGGCGCGCCCTTCACGGGAAGTTCTTGGCATATTCATCCCCCGCAGAGCAACCTCTGGCATGCCAGAGAATTAACTCGCCCGAACGCCGACACCACACACCGCAGTTTGCTTTGGACACCCAAGGCAGATGCCTTCGCCATCACCAACATTCGTGGTTATGGGCCCCGGCGTTCGCCGGGGCGCCCCCAGGGTTTCCCCTGCCCGATCAGCCTGATAAACCCTCGCCCATGTCCTACAAGGTCGCCGCCTTCTATCAATTCGCCGCGCTGCCGGATTACCGGGAGTTGCGCGAACCGCTGCGCGCGATCTGCGCTGGCCTCGGGCTGAAAGGCAGCGTGCTGTTGGCGCAGGAGGGCATCAACGGCACCATCGCGGGCCACGCCGAGAGCATCGATACATTAGTCGAGGAATTGCAGCGCGGCGCGCTGTTCGGCGGCCGGCTCGACAATCTCGAACTGAAATTCTCGCAAAGCGAGGCGATGCCGTTTCAGCGCTTGAAGGTCCGGTTGAAGAAGGAGATCGTCACGCTCGGCGATACCGCGGCCGATCCGACACAGCAGGTCGGCATTTATGTCGATCCCGCAGACTGGAACACGCTGATCTCGGAGCCGGATACGCTCGTCATTGATACCCGGAACGCCTTCGAGGTTGCGATGGGAACCTTTGAGGGCGCGGTCGATCCTGGCATCCGGAGCTTTGGGCAATTCAAGGAATTTGTCGCGCAAAAGCTCAACCCTGCAAAACATCGCAGAATTGCGATGTTCTGCACCGGCGGCATCCGCTGCGAAAAGGCCAGCGCGTTTCTCTTGAACCGCGGTTTTGGCGAGGTCTATCACCTCAAGGGCGGAATCCTGAAATACCTGGAAGGCGTGCCGGAAGAACAGAGCCGCTGGCGCGGTGAATGCTTTGTGTTCGATGAACGCATAGCCCTCGGCCACGGCCTGCGCGAACGGCAAACCGGCAATAGCTCCCATGAGTGACATCACGGCGCTGAGCGAGCGTATCGACGCGCTGGAAATACGTCTGACCTACCAGGATGAGACCATCGAGACACTGAACCAGACCATCACGGCGCAGTGGCTCAAGATCGACGCGCTGACGCGGCAGATCGCGGAATTGCGGGAACGTCTGCAGGACGCCGAGGGCAATGCGCCCGGGCCGGCCAACGAACCGCCGCCGCACTACTGATTACGCGTGCATCTTGAGCAGGATCGCGATCGCGATAAACGCGATCACGTTGATAGCCCAAACCACAGGTCCGACCTGCTTCGAACTGCCGCTGCGCGGCGAGTCATTTGGGGCATGATTGAATTTGGTGCGCATGGGCTAATCCCGAGGCGCGCGCTTTAGCGGAAGACTGCGCGCACCTTGTCCCAGAGGGACTCGTTTTCCTTGTCGGCGTCATGCTTGCTCGGCGCGGGCTGCGCCGCGCTTACCGGATCGGACGCCGGAAAGGTATCGATCAGGCCGGATTCCAGCTTCTCATGGACCTCCCGGTCGGCGGCCAGCGCCTTGCGGGGATCTTCGGCGTGCTTGTCATGCGCCGCAGGATTGAATTTCTCAGCCATGGGGTGCCTCCGTTCGCAAGGACAACGCCGCGGAATCGGCAGGGTTCCAGTTCTTGCCTTGGCCAAGCAGGGGGCGACGTGTATCAGGAAGCGCCAAATATCCGCTTGTAACGGGAACTATTCATTGAGCCAGAATTCCGCTCCCAAACCCTTCATCGACGTGCTTTCCGGACACCGGCAGGAGGTGCCCCCGATCTGGATGATGCGGCAGGCCGGCCGTTACTTGCCCGAATATCGCGAATTGCGCGCCAAGGCCGGAGGTTTCCTCGATCTCTGCTTCACGCCGGAATACGCCGCCGAGGTTACGCTGCAGCCGATCCGCCGGTTCAATTTCGATGCCGCGATCATCTTCTCTGACATTCTCGTCATTCCCTACGCGCTGGGACGGTCGGTACGCTTCGAGGCCGGCGAAGGTCCGCGGCTTGATCCGCTGGATACGCCCGAGAAAGTCGCGACGCTTGCGGCGCAGGCTGATTTCGGCAAACTCGAACCGGTGTACGAGGCGCTGCGTCGCGTTCGCCGCGAGCTCGATCCCAAAATCGCGTTGATCGGTTTCTGCGGCGCGCCGTGGACCGTCGCGACCTACATGGTGGCCGGACAGGGCACGCCAGACCAGGCACCGGCGCGAATGATGGCGTATCGGCATCCCGAGGCGTTTGCCAAAATCATCGACGTGCTGGTGGAGAATTCCATCCAGTATCTGCTCGGCCAGCTCAAGGCCGGCGCCGATGCCCTGCAGATATTTGACACCTGGGCCGGCGTGTTGCCGCCGCGCGAATTTCAGCACTGGTCGATCGAGCCGACAAAGCGCATCGTTGAAGGCGTGCGGCGACAGGTGCCGGACGCCAAAATCATCGGCTTTCCGCGCGGCGCCGGCGCGATGCTACCTCGCTACGTCGAAGCGACGGGTGTCAACGCGGTCAGCATCGACTGGGCGGCCGATCCGTCACTGATCCGCGAGCGCGTGCAGAACCGCGTCGCCGTGCAGGGCAATCTCGATCCGCTGGTGCTGATTGCGGGCGGCGCGGCGCTTGATCGTGCCGTCGACGACGTGCTGGAAAATTACGCCAAGGGCCGGCTGGTCTTCAATCTCGGTCACGGTATCCAGCCGGAAACCCCGATTGCGCATGTCGAGCAGATGCTGAAGCGGGTACGGGCGTATAGGGGCTGAGGAGACTCCGTCGCTCGCGCTCTCGCGGGCGACTACCGGCCATCCTCCAGGATCATGTCGGAGGCTTTCTCGGCGATCATGATGGTCGGCGCGTTGGTGTTGCCCGACATCAGATCCGGCATGATGGAGGCGTCAACCACGCGCAGGCCCTCGATGCCGCGCACCCGCAGCCGCTCATCGACCACCGCGAGCGGGTCGTTGCCCATCCGGCAGGTCGAGGTCGGATGATAGACCGTCGAGCCGGTGCGGCGGCAGAAAGCCAGCACGGCCTCGTCGCTCACGACCTTCGCGCCGGGATCGACCTCCTCGACGCAATAGGACTTCAGCGCCGGCGCGGCCAGAATCTTGCGCAAAATCCTGATGCCGTCGATAAAGGCCTGGCGATCGGTCTCGGTCGCGAGATAGTTGATGCGGATTTCCGGGGGCACCGCAGGGTCGGCGCTCTTGATGCGCAGCGTGCCGCGGCTTTCGGGACGAAGCTGACAAACCGACGCGGTGAAGCCTGATTGCGCATGCAGCTTTTCGCCCATCTTGTCGGTCGAAAAGGGAAGGAAGTGGATCTGGATATCGGGCGTCGCCAGCCGCGGACTGGTCTTGAAGAACGCGCCCGAGGTGCCCGCGGCGATGGTCAGCGGTCCCTTGCGAAGCGCCGCATATGTCGCGCCCGCCCAGATCCGGCGGAGAGGGTGATTGACGATGTCGTTCAACGTGACGCGCTGGGCGCAATGCGTCACCACCCGAACTTGCATGTGGTCCTGCAGATCGTTGCCGACGCCGCGCGCATCCAGCACGATATCGATGTTGTGGTTCTTGAGCAGGTCCGCGGGTCCGACCCCGGAGAGCTGCAGCAGTTGCGGCGAGTTGTAGGCGCCGCTGGAGACCAGGATCTCCTTGCGCGCCTTGGCCGTGCGCAGGCGGCCTTCCTGCCTGTATTCGACCGCCCTGGCGCGGCGTCCCTCGAACAGGATGCGCTGCGCCAGCGCTGACGTCTCGACGTGCAGGTTGCCGCGCTTCATGGCCGGGCGGAGATAGGAGAACGCTGTACTGGCACGCCGGCCGCGCCGCGTCGTGGTCTGGAAGAACCCGGCGCCTTCCTGGGCAGCGCCATTGAAATCGGGATTGGTGGGAATGCCGACTTCCGCGGCGGCGTGGACGAAGGCTTCCGACAGCGGATCGGCGTGGCGCCAGTCCGAGACCGGCAACGGGCCGCCGGCGCCGTGATATTTGTCGGGACCGCGCTGCTGGTTCTCCGCCTTCTTGAAGTAAGGCAGGACATCCTCAAAGCCCCAGCCGGCATTGCCGCGCTGACGCCAGCGATCGTAATCCTCATGCTGGCCGCGCACATACAGGAGGCCGTTGATCGAGCTCGATCCGCCGAGAACCTTTCCGCGCGGCTGAAAAACCTGGCGGCCGTTCAGTCCCGGCTCCGGCTCGGTCTGATACATCCAGTTGACGGATTTTTCCTTGAACAGCTTGCCGTAGCCGATGGGCACATGGATCCAGATGTTGGTGTCCTTCGGACCGGCCTCCAGCAGCAGCACCGAATGCTTGCCGTCGGCGCTCAGGCGATTGGCGAGCACACAGCCGGCTGAGCCGGCACCGACGATGACGTAGTCGTATTCGGAAGCATCGTTGTTAATCATTTGTTTCCCCCGACAGTCACGCCGCCGGTGGTACAGACAAAGCAGCCGTTTGAAAAGACTATCAATTCTGCGTACTTGTCCGGGACTTATGACGCTGTGCGCAGGTTCGAGCGGCATGGATTCCGGCTCCGCCGAACCCACGGCAATCCACCAGTGGCATCGATTTGTTATCGATGCCGCGCACAACGATCGACCTACTCAGCCACGTTCGCGACTGCGCCGCCAGCCCTTGCCGAGGCTGTCTCACCGGAGCCGGAGCGCTTCGACCAACGACTTGAAGGCGCGGCTGTATTCACTGCCGGCCTTCAGGACATCGGATCGCCCCGCGCAGGCGACGGCGGCTTCGGTCACGGCCCCGAGCAGCAACCGCGCGAGCGGCTCGACCGGTTGCCGCGCGATCAGGCCGGCGTCCATCGCCACCGTGAGTGCGCGCGGAAATTTGCCGCCGAAATGTCGCGCGTCGATTTCGCGCCACCGCTCCCAGCCCAGCACGGCCGGGCCGTCGCGCAGAATGATCTGGCCGCTTGGCCCTTTCGCGCAAGCTGCGAAATAATGCTGCGTGCCCGCGACGATGGCCGCCAGCACATCCTTCTCGCTTCGCACCGCGCGATCGATGTCCTGCACCAGATCGCCGGAGACCTGCTCGAAGACCGCTTCGAACACCGCCTCTTTCGTCTTGAAGTGATGATAGACGGCGCCCTTCGCGACATCAGCCGCTTCGGCGATATCGTCCATGGTGGTGGCGGCGAAACCGCGCTCGCCGAACAGCCGGCGCCCCGCTCTCAGGATTGCCTCGGTCGTCGCGGCCCGCCGCTCTGCCTGTTTCGCCATGGGCCCTCATTAATCCAAGTTGCCAGCGACGGCCAGTTGACTTTCCGACCATTGGTCGGTATTTACCGACTTACAGTCGGTTTCTACAGCTCGGGGAAAAGCCATGCCGAACCGTCAAACCATCGAAGCCTTTGTCGCGCTGGTCGAGGCCGGCGACTACGTCGGCGCGATCGAGCAATTCTATGCGCCCGAAGCCTCAACGCGGGAGAACACCGCCGATCCCGTGGTCGGCCGCGAGGTCTTGATGGCGAAGGAGCGCGGCGTAATGGCAGCGTACAGGAACATCGAGGCGTGTCGCATCGGACCGAGCCTGATCGACGGCGACACCGTGGCGGCGCGCTGGAAATTTACCTTCACGGGCAACGACGGCAGCGTCCGCACGCTGGAAGAAATCGCCTGGCAAATCTGGCGCGACGAAAAGCTGATCGAAGAGCGCTTTTTCTACGATCCCCGGCAGATGACCGGGCCCAAAGCGCAGCCGGAAATTTCGGAACAACGCGCTTCCTGATTTTCCAGACGCGTTATTGAATCGAGGCTAGGCAAGGAAGGCGTGCCCGTCGAGCAATGGCGCATCCTCAAGGCGCCGACCCGTCGCGCTACGATTGCGACGCCGAACGCTGCGAGGCGAGCTTGTCGTTCAGACTGGGAACGACGACGAGGCGCCTGATCTCACCGTTCTGGTAGGCTCTCAGGAATTTATCGTAGTCCTTGACGGACACGCAGCCGTTGGAATCGCCGTTCGGGCCCAGCATGTAAGGGTGCACGAGCAATCCGACGCGGCCGAGCGTGGCGTTGCTGTCGACCGGCGTCATGCGCAGCGCCGCAACCCCGTGGAACAGCTTCTCCCGCGGCTTGAGATCGTACACTGTCGGCGGCGTCGCGCCGACCATCGGCTTGTCGACGTGAGCCGGATTGTCCATCAGGCTGCCCATGCCTGAATGCGCCTCGAGCTTCGAACCATCAGGCATGAAGACGGTGCGCGCCGAGATGTCATAGACCGCGGTGACATTGTCAAAACCGAGCGCGCCGAGGTCAGGCGCGCTGCCGCCAAGCCCGCCGTTCGGCTCCAGCGACGCCAGCCTGATACGCCCCGGCACCATGTCGACCAGTTTCTGGAAGAGCGTGCGGTTGTCGGATTGGCCCAGCGGGACGGGTGGAATGAATGGGCCGTTAGCCCTTGCCTGAAGATTGGCTTCAGCGGGGCGAGATCTCGGGAGCGGAACGACTGCAACCACGGTTGGCGGCGCGGGCTGATCCGGCTGGTCCGCATCATCCTCATCGCTCGATTGCTGCGCCAACAGGCCTTCGATCTGATCGAACTCGGTCTTGAAATTTCCGCGCTCCACGGTCATGCCCCGGCGCGATGGGTAATAGATCGAAGCTGCGTTCAGCGTCGAACGCGAGCCGAACCTGTCATCGAACGATAATGCCGCCGCCGCATTCGGAAGCGTCGGACCCCGGATCCAGGCAACGAGGTCGAAGTCGACGATCCAGGCGGCGAGCGCAAATGCCAAGGCGAACGCGGCGACGACGATCGTCGCCCTGCCCCACCGTGAAACGCCGCGGCTTGCAGAAAGCCCGGCAGTGCTCGTCGCAATGTAACTCATCCGACCCCAGTTGGACGCTTCGGTACCCCTTTATTTCCCCAAGGAGATTCACCGAATAGCTCCTCTATATCATGGGGACCGAAGTACGGCATAATCGAGACGGGCGACGAGAGGGCTCACATCCCATCTTTCAACATAAGTAATTGTAATTACACTAAAAAATTTCAGGAGCGGAGGACCGGGCTGGTATTTGGGACGGGCGCCGCTTCCATTTTGGCCTGCTCAGGGAGCTTTTCCCCGTGCAAGGCGAGCGGTCGTCCGATCCAGAGCGGGTCGGCAAGATGGTCCCGGCGCGGGTTCGTCGTGTTCGGATGGACCAGGATGCTCAGGCTTCCATGGTTGAGCATCAGCCAAGGCACCAACTCGGGAAATATCTCGCGCGCGAACGCCACCTGAAACATGGCCTGGTCGTGGGGACCGACCTTGACGTCGTGCCATCGTCCGAGTGTGACCGAAAAGCGTTCGCCGATCCATTGGCGCAGCTGCTCGGCCTCGGGCCGCGTGGTCGCTGGATCGTAATAGACGTGCGCGTGATAGCTGGCGATCTCACTGGTTGATCGCGGCGCCCGACCTTCCGGTAGATTTGTCATCACAATTTTCTCTCATGGCGCGTCTGCCGATCGCGAATTTCCTTTTCAAATGATTCTATGACGAAGAGAGCGCCGAGGGAATATGACGCCGGTGGGCGAACCATGCGACTGGCCGCCTATCGACTGGAGTTGGTGTCGCCGATGCGGACGCGCCACCACGCCCACGCACAGATCATAATTGGCGATGCAACGGATATCCACGATAGATAACGTCCGGTTTCGCCCAACAGCAGCGCCGCCAGCAGGCCTGCGAGCGTCAGCACGGCAATGACGATAGGCGCACCGAATACGCGGATCCAGCGGCGCGGTCGCTTCGATTGAGCACTCATCGCGACGATAGCAAAACGCGATTGTCTGGCGTGACGCCGCGCACACGGGCCCTTTTGCCGCGCCGCGCCAGCCAGAGATAGAGGCCACTGCCAATCACGATCATCGTCAGTACATCCAGCGCCGCCCAGATGATCTTCAGCGGCAAGCCGCCATAGTCGCCGAAGTGCAGCGGCTGCGAGACCAGGAGTGCCTGCAGATAGACCGGCAGCGCCCGGCTATCAGCCACCTCGGCGGTCTCGCCGTCGAGCAGCACCGGCTTCAAGAGACGCGACGTCAGCGGCGTATCACCGCGCATGAAGGCTGCGAAGTGATGCGAGGACGTGAATGGCGTTCCCGGAAACGCAACGAACGCGACCTGCATACCCGGCGCGGCCTGCGTCGCCCGCGCGACAACGTCATCCAGCGATGCCAATTGGGTCGGCGGCGGCTTGCCGGCATAGGGCGCGACCATCGCGGTGAGCTCGGCGGATTTCCATTGGGTCAGCATTAGTTCCGCCCAGGTATTGACGACGCCGGTCACGCCGACCACCAGCGCCCAGGCGATCGTCACCGCGCCGATCAGGTTGTGCCAGTCGAGCCATCTCACGCGGCGCGCGGTGTGACTGCGAATCGTCGCGAAGCGCAGGCGGCGGGTGAACGGCCAGTACAGCACCACGCCTGAGACGATCGCGACCGCGAACAAGAGTCCCATCGCACCGAGGAACAGTTTTCCGGGCTGCCCCGCGAACATGTCGGTGTGAAGCTTCAGGACAATGAGCATGGGGCCGATGCCGACGTTGCCGAGCGGCTTTGCCGTCACGCCATCGAATGCCCGCACCGTTGCATCGTCGGGCTTGCCGTCAGGCGCGTTGTTGGTGAAGCCTAACACGATCCCCGGCTCGTCCTTTTCCCAGGAGATGTATTGCATCACCCGCCCCGGATCGGTCGCGAGCGCGGCTTGCACGATCTGCTGCACCGACGCGGGCGGCCTTCCAGCGGGCGATTCCGGTTGGGGAGCGTAGCCCAGTGCCTCGTCGATCTCGTGATGGAAGATTAGCGGCAGGCCGGTCAGGCAGAGCAGCAGCAAAAACACCGTCGAGACCAGACTGGTCCAGGTGTGGACGACCGACCAGAGCCTGACGGTTCGCGCCTTCAACTTTCCTTCCTCGTGCGCGCCATCACCATTTGTAGCCGAGGCTCGCCGTGACGCGCCGCCGATCGCCATAGAAGCAGGCGGTGGGCGACGAGCAGTTCGCGACATAGGTCTCGTCGGTGACATTGATGACGTTCAAGGCTGCGCGCCAGTTCCGCCATTCGTAATGGATCGCCGCATCGCCGAGCACGACGGAGGGAACCGACAGCAGGTTTGCCGTGTCGGCAAAGGACGAGCCGACGTAGCGGACGCCGCCACCAAAGCCGAAGCCGCTCAGCGGCCCCTCCTGGAAGGTGTAGTCCGCCCAGGCCGACGCCATCTGCTGCGGCGTATTGGTCGGCGCCTTGCCGACCAGCGCCGGATTGAGGTCCTTGCTGATGAACAGATCATAGGTCGTGAACGAGCCAACAACCTTGAAGCCCGGTGCGACGTTGGCGACGGCTTCCAATTCCAGCCCGCGCGAGGTGACCTCGCCGTTCTGGGACTGCAGCAGCACGTTGTTCGGATCGGTCGTCAGCGCATTCTGCCGTTTCAGGTCGAACAGGGCGATGCCGAAATGACCGTTGAAACCGTTCGGCTGAAACTTCAAGCCGACCTCGGCCTGTTCGCCGGTCTCGGGCTGCAGCAATTGTCCCGCTGCATTGATGCCAATGACCGGGTTGTAGCTCGTCGCATAAGAGACATAGGGCGCCAGGCCGAAGTCGAAATTGTAGATCAGGCCGGCGCGCCCGGAAAACTGGCTGTCGCCGCGGTCCTGACCGGGACCGATGTGATTGGCATTGTTGGTCGAAACCCAGTCGTTGCGGCCGCTCAGCACCAGCGTGAAGCGGTCGAGCTTGATTTGGTCCTGCAGATAGGTGCCGAGTTGCTTCTGGGTCAGCGTCGCATCCTGGTATGGCGCTCCGTTGAAGCGAGCGGTCGGCGTATAGACCGGATTCACCAGATTGAGCGAGGTGGCTGCGCCAAAACCCTGCCAGTCGTCGATGCTGTAATGTTTGAGGTCCAGACCAAATAACGTGGTGTGCCGGAGCAGGCCCGTGTCGAAGCGGTACTCGAGCTGGCTGTCGAGATCGCCCTGGTTGGCGATGCCGCGGGTGAGGAAGTTGCCGCGCGCGAGATTGGCAGCTGCCGGCGTGGTGGCGTAGCCGAGGCCAAACAGCGTCGCGTAGGTGACGTCGACATGGGCGAAACGCGCATTTTGCCGGAACGTTACGCTGTCGGAGAGATTACGCTCAAACTGATAGCCGAGCATTTCCTGCTCGCGCTTGAAGGTGTCGACGCTGGGGTCGCTGGCGAAAAGGCTGGTCGGTATGCGGCCGAACGGCGCGGCAACAACCGTGCCGACATAAGGCAGGAAGTTCAGGCCCCTCGTTTCATTCTTCGACGCCGACCCGAGCACGGTGAAGGTCGTATCGGCATCGGGCTTCCAGGTCAGCGATGGCGCGATGAAGAAGTTGTCGTCCTCGGTAAAATCGAGGCCTGGGTCCGCCCCCTGCACTTGCCCGACCAGTCGATAGTACGGCTTGCCCCATTCTCGGATTCGAATGGCGGCCAGCCGCCGAATCGAACGCGAGATCACCGTTACCGAAATTATTGACGCCAGTCTCAAGATAGCGACCGGCTACGGCCGGCGGCATCTTGCTCGACGGCGTTGACGATGCCTGAGGGGCTAAAGCCCCATTGCGACGCGGCCGACGGCCCCCGCAACACTTCGACCCGCTCAGATTGAAGGGCTGCAGCTTTTCCAGCTGCATCGAGGTGCTAGAAAAGCTGCAATCCGTCAAGGAACAGGCCGATATCGTCGAACTGAAGCCACGATCAGAAACCAGTCGTTGCGGATATCGGCGCCGAAGGTGCCGGCGAGAACACCGGGCGCGTAACGCAGGATCTCGTCGAACTTGTTCGGTTTCTGGTCGCGAATCTGCTCACGTCCGATGACCGAAATCGCTTGCGGCGTCTCCATGATCGGCGTGTTGGTCTTGGTGCCCGCCATCGAACGGCCCGCGACATAGCCCTGGATGGCGCCGCGCGGGCTTTCGACAAGGCCGAAATCGCGCTGCGGCTGCGGCTTGGCTGACGAGGCGGTCTGCGCCGCGCGTTGCGTCCGGTGTGGCGCCGTCGACGCCGCTCAGGCGCCGCGCCTGGGCGCTGCAACGACCACCGGGGGCAATGATTGCGCTGCAGATTGCGGCGGCGAAGAGCCTGACTGCGCGAACGGGGCCTGCGGCCACGACCAATGCGGACGCGGTCGCCGACGCGGCGACCCACAACACATCCCGAACTTTCAGACTTTACGACCCCAACCTGCGAGCGCACTTTCATCGAGCCGTCGAAAGATCGACGGCGCGAACCCGCAGCGACGCTTACGCGAGGAGTGACGAATCCTTC
>CAWAYC010000041.1:0-197408 GCA_963786115.1 uncultured Alphaproteobacteria bacterium | reverse complement strand
TCCCAGATCATTGCCGCAACATCCGGGCCGCCGAGCCGCGCGATCGCGCGAATACCCGTCGGTGAGGTCACGTTGATCTCGGTCAGATTGCCGTCGATCACGTCGATGCCGACGAACAACAGGCCGCGCTCGCGCAATGCGGGGCCGAGCGTCGCGCAGATTTCGCGCTCGCGTTCGGAAAGGTCGGTCGATTGCGCGGCGCCGCCGCGAACCATGTTGGAGCGCAAATCATCCGGCGCCGGCACGCGGTTGACCGCGCCGGCGAATTCGCCGTCGACCAGGATGATGCGCTTGTCGCCGTGCTTCACCTCGGGAAGGAAGCGCTGGATCACCCAGGGCTCCTTGAACGTCACGGAAAACATGTCGAACAGCGAACCGAAGTTCATGTCCTGCGGC
Organism: uncultured Alphaproteobacteria bacterium; assembly: GCA_963786115.1. Taxonomy (GTDB): domain Bacteria; phylum Pseudomonadota; class Alphaproteobacteria; order Rhizobiales; family Xanthobacteraceae; genus Bradyrhizobium. The sequence continues at coordinate 197,012 of CAWAYC010000041.1, read as the reverse complement.
ATCACGCGGAACACCGCGGCGCCGCCATGGCCGTGCAGCGGCTTCATGACAACGGCGCCGTGCGTGTCGCGGAACGCGTTGATCTCATCGAGGTCGCGCGAGATCAGCGTCGGCGGCATCAGCTTCGGAAAATTCATCACGAACAGCTTTTCCGGCGCGTCGCGTACGCTGGCCGGGTTGTTGACGACCAGCGTCCTCGGGTGGATGCGTTCGAGGAAATGCGTCGAGGTGATGTAGGCGAGGTCGAACGGCGGGTCCTGCCGCAGCAGGATCACGTCGAAATTGGTCAGCGGCTCGCGCTTCGGCTCGCCGAGCGTGAAGTGATCGCCGGCCTCGTCGCGCACGGTCAGCACCTGGACCGGGGCCACCAGCTCCTCGCCGAGCAGCGAGAGCTTGTCGGGGGTGTAATAGGAAAGGCTGTGGCCGCGCTTCTGGGCTTCCAGGAGCATCGCGAAAGTGGAATCGCCGCGGATGTTGATGCGCGCGATGGGGTCCATCTGGACGGCGACGTTCAATTTCATGTGTAAGGTCCGGACTCGCTGGAGGGTAAACTTCGTCAAACGCTGGCGTCGAAGGCCGCCAACAGATGGCGCGGCAGCCGCCGCGGCGCAATCAGCATGGCGTCGAAACGCATGTCGAATTCGGCATGTTCGGGATGCGCCATCAGCCAGGCTTGCGCCGCATTGATGATGCGCTGCTGCTGGCGCGGCGTCACGGCGTAGGCGGCCTCATCGAGGCTGCCGCGGGCCTTCACCTCGACGAATGCAAGCAGATTTCGCTTGCGCGCCACCAGGTCGATCTCGCCATAGGGCGTGCGGAAGCGCTTTGCCAGGATGCGATAGCCCTTGGCCATGAGGAAGGCGGCGGCGCGGGTCTCCGCCGAGAGGCCCGTGCGGAACGCCGCGACGCGCGCCGGCGAAGCGAGTTTTGCGGTCGCGTCTGATGGCGTGGCACCGTCAGTCTTCGCCATCGTCGCTCCGAATTTCCTTGGCGAGCTCCAGCGCGCGTGCATAGACCGCGCGCCGTGGCCGTCCCGACAGTTCGACCGCATGCGCCACCGCGTCCTTGACGCTGTCGCGTTGCAGCGATGCGCGCAAGAGCTCGTCGAGCTTGTCTTCGGCCATCACTTGCGCATCTGCGGGCGGCGGGCCGATCACCAGCACGAATTCGCCGCGTGTTTCCAGCGAGCCGGCGGCTTCCGCCAGCTCCGAGATCGGCGCGCGCTTAACCTCCTCATGCATTTTTGTCAGTTCGCGGCAGATCGCGGCGTCGCGGCCGCCCATGATTTCAGCGAGATCCGCAAGCGTGCCCTGCACGCGATTGCCGGATTCGAACATCACCAGCGTTGCGTCGATCCTGGCGAGCTCGGTGAGTCGCGTGCGACGCGCATGTTCCCTGGCGGGCAGAAAGCCCTCGAAGAAGAACCGGTCGGTCGGCAGCGCCGCGACCGAAAGCGCCGTCAGCACCGATGACGGTCCCGGCACGGCGATCACCGGATGGCCGGCGGCGCAGACTTCGCGGACCAGCTTGAAGCCGGGATCGGAGATCAGGGGCGTGCCGGCGTCCGAGACCAGCGCGATCGAGGCGCCCTGCCCCAGCCGCTCCAGGATTTTCGGCCGCGCCAGCGCGGCGTTGTGCTCGTGATAGGGTTTGAGTTCCGCCGCGATCGCGTAACGCTCGGTCAGGCGGCGGGTGATGCGGGTGTCCTCGCAGGCGATGATGTCGACACCGGCCAGCGTTTCCAGCGCGCGCAGCGTGATGTCGCCGAGATGGCCGATCGGGGTCGCCACCAGATACAGGCCGGGAACCGGCTTTGGCGCCGTCAGGACGTGGCTACCTATGGAAAATGTTCTGATACGAGACGCCGTCTCGGCATCGGTTCCGTAGCTGGAAGTGGGTTTTGCGCGCATAATGCCAATCTAGAGCGTTTTGGCGCGAAGTGGATACCGGTTCGCGTGAAGAAAACGCGTCGATATAGACAAAGAGGTTCCGTGGCGGTGGCCGGCCACCGCGGGATGGGCGTGAAGCGGCGTGGGGGCCGCGCACACAGGATCGGTCGCAACCGGCGTCGGCGACGGGGGAGCCTTAATCCTTGTGTTTGGCTAACTATTTTGTTTGGTTAACTATTCGCCGACAATATGCCTGAATCCAGCTTCCTGATCTAAAGGCGGCTGGAGTCTGGCCGATCGCGGTCGGTCAAGAGAAGAGATACGATGCTAGACCCGCTCAATCGCAAGCCTGGATCATCGGATTCGCAGCCGTCAGGCGCGACCCGGCGGACGGCGCTCGGTTTTATCCTCGGCGCGCCCCTGCTCGGCGCCTGCTCCAGCGTGCAGCAAAGCATTAGCCAGTTTTCCAATCCGTTCAGCTCGTCACCGGAAGCGCCGGCCGGCCAGCCGCAGCAGCAGCAGCCGCAAGCGGTCGGCGCCGGGCAGGTCAAGGTGGGCTTGATCCTGCCGCTGTCGGCGGCCGGCAACGCTGGCGTGGCCGCGCTGTCGATGAAGAACGCCGCCGAAATGGCGCTGGCGGAATTCCAGAATCCGAACATCCAGCTCCTGATCAAGGACGATGGCGGCAACCCGCAAGGCGCCGGCCAGAGCGCGCAACAGGCGATCAGCGAGGGCGCGGAGATCATTTTGGGACCGCTGTTCGCCACCTCGGTGCCCGCGACGGCGCAGTTGACGCGCGCGCGCGGCATCCCGGTGATCGCCTTCTCGACCGATTCCAGCGTGGCCGGACGCGGCGTCTATCTCCTGAGTTTCCTCCCGGAGTCCGACGTCAACCGCATCGTCGACTATGCCGCCGGGACCGGAAAGCGCTCCTTCGCCGCGCTGGTGCCCGACAACGCCTATGGCAATGTGGTCGAGGCCGCGTTCAAGCAGGCGGCCGGCCGCAAGGGCCGCGTCGTGGCGTTCGAGAAATATGGCGCCGATCGCGCCACGCCGGCACGCGCGGTGGCGCAGTCGCTCGCCCAGGCCGATGCGCTCTTGCTTGCCGATGACGGCGATTCCGTCGTGGCGACGGCGGACGCGCTGACGGCCGCGGGCGCGAATTTGCGCAACATCCAGTTGCTCGGCACCGGTCTGTGGGACAATCCGCGCGTGCTCGCGAGCCCTGCCCTGCAGGGCGGCCTCTATGCCGCGCCGGATCCGTCCGGCTTCCGCAATTTTGCCGGCCGCTACCGGGCGAAATATGGCGGCGAACCGGTGCGTACCGCGACGCTTGCCTATGACGCGGTCGCGCTGGTCGCGGCGCTGGCGCGGACGCAAGGCCCGCAGCGGTTTGCGCCGGAGACGCTCACCAATTCGTCCGGCTTTGCCGGCATCGATGGCCTGTTCCGCTTCCGCTCCGACGGCACCAACGAGCGCGGCCTTGCGGTGATGCGCGTCGCCAGCGGCGGCGGCCAGGCGGTCGCCGGCTCGCCGAAGAGTTTTGGCGCGTAACGCTCTCGTTAGAGCGTGATCTCCGCGTAAACGCCTTGCGTTTGTCGCGAGGAAAACCGGTACCCTACCCACATTGCGCTAACGCGGCCCTCCGAGTCCGGATCATGCTCTATCCGCGTTGCTTTTCGTAAGCCTTGAGATGCGTATAGGCGATGCGCAGCTTCGGCACCGGGATTTTGGCCGCATCGGCGCGGGCGACGAGATCGCCGATCACGTGATCGGCCTCGACCGGTAGCCCCGCCTGGATGTCGCGGAACATCGAGGCGGTCATCGGCGAGCCTTCCGCGGTGAGTATGCCCTTGACGCGTTCGAAGAACGGCCCGCCGGGCGCATAACCCTCGGCGCTTGCGATCGCGCTGGTTTCGTCGAGCATGCCGAGCAGGAAGTCCTTGCCGCCGGGCGCGGCCAGAATATTGCCGACCGAGGTCCGCATCAGGCAGGTCGACGCCGCCAGCGATGCCAGGAATACCCACTTCTCCCACATGTCCTGCATGATGTGCTCGCTGGCAACCGCGCCGAAATTGCCGCTGGCAAACACCTCGAGGATGGCGCGCACGCGATCCGACATCTGGCCGTCGCGTTCGCCGAAATTGATCGACTGCATCGGCGCGAGCTGAACTACCTCGCGCGCCTCGTTCAACGTCGCCGCGATCGCGCAGAGCCCGCCGAGCACGCGCTCGGTGCCGAATTTCGCATCGAGCGCGTCGAGGTGGTTCATGCCGTTGAGCAGCGGGATGATCGAGGTTGTCGGGCCGACGGCGGGCGCGAAGGATTTGATCGCATCCTCGAGATCGAACGCCTTGCAGCTCAGCAGCACGACGTCGAATTTTTCGGTCAGCTTGTCGGCCTGCACCGTGGGCGGATTTTTCAGCGTGACATCGCCGTTCGGGCTCTTGATGACAAGCCCGGCGCCCGCGAGCTCGGCCGCGCGCTTCGGCCGTACCAGAAAGGTGATGTCGCGGCCGGCAGATAGCATCCGGCCGCCGAAATATCCGCCGATGGCACCGGCGCCGACCACGAGAACGCGCATGGGGTTGTTCCTTGCTGTTGTTTGGCTGGATGAGCGAATGGCGAGTAGCGAATAGGGCAGAAACGACCAATGGCGAGTAACAATTTGCTACTCGCCATTCGCCCCCTACTCGCCCCTCATCATTTCCTCGACTTCGCGCAGCTGTTCCTTGCCGAAGAACATCTCGTTGCCGACGAAGAAGGTCGGCGAGCCGAACGCGCCGCGCTCGACCGCGGATTGGGTGTTCTCGATCAGCTTGGCCTTCACGTCGGCATCCTGCGCGCGGGCGAACAGTTTTGCCGCGTCGAGGCCGGACGAGGCCAGCGCCTTGGCCGCCACTTCGGGATCGTCCATCTTCTTGGGCTCGACCCACATGTGATGGAACGCCGCCTCGACATATTCCGCGAATACGCCCTCGAATTGCGCGGCAATCGCCGATCGCATCAGGTTCAGCGTGTTGACCGGGAAGAACGGATTCCAGGTGTAGGGCTTGACGTTGAAGCGCTTGATGAAACGCTCGGTCTCGCGCTTCATGAATTCCGGCTTGTTCCTGATGCCGGCGAGCGTCTCGGCCGGCGACTTGTTGTTGGTGGCCTTGAAGATGCCGCCGAGCAGGATCGGGACGTATTCGAATTTTGCGCCGGTGCGCCGCTCGATCGCGGGGATCGCCTCATGGCTGAGGAACGCATTCGGACTGCCGAAATCGAACAGGAATTGCGGATTGGAACTCACGGCGGTCTCTCCTGACGTTTCTTATATGACCCCTATCATTCAAAATAGCCTAGCGGTTCGCGGTGGGACGATCAACCTGCCAGGCGCTACCCCGTGCCGCTGTCGTCGAATGCCGCCCGGGCGAGGTGGCGCGCGTGATCGCGCACGTCAGCGGGCCAGTTCGCCGTCCAGGTCTCGAACCGCTCGGCGTCCCCTGCGAACAGCGCGCGTGACACTTCCTCGTAATGCGGCTTGTTCTCGCCCATGGCGGCGATGAAACGATAGGCGGCTTCCTGGGCGTGCCTGATGCGGTCCTTGTCCTTGTTGGCACGCCTTGCGTCGTCGACCAATCGGCGCAGTGCCACCGACGCGCCGCCGCGTTGCGCCGCCAGCCACTCCCAATGTCGCGGCAGCAGCGTCACCTCGCGCGCCACGACGCCGAGTTTTGGACGGCCAGGCCCGCGCGGCGTCGACGGCAAGTCTTCCTCGACCGGCGCGGCCGCACTGGCGCTCTCCGGCAAACGCGCCAGCACGTCCTCGACGGTGCCGCGGTAATCGATCTCGACCGGGCCGCTACTGTCGTCGAACACCAGGATCGATGCGTCCTTGCGCCGCTCAAGAGCGTGCTTCGCCGCGCGCGCGACCTCGCGAAGATCGCCCGACGCGATGCAGCGGTCGCCATCAAAGGCGATGTAGGGGCCGGAATTCATCGTCATCTCCGAATTTGACGCTGATATTACCCGGATAAATTTATCCTGTCAATATCACCCGGGTAAATATCAGCCAGAGGGCTATCTCGACTTTCCCGCGCCCGACTGGCAGCAATCGTCACGCCACTATCCGGGGGAGGGCGACGACCATGCTCACCGTTCATCATCTCAACAATTCACGCTCCCAACGCGTGCTTTGGCTTCTCGAAGAGCTCGGCGTTCCCTACGAGATCGTCCGCTACCAGCGTCAGCCGGACATGCGCGCGCCGAAGGAGCTGCGGGAAATTCATCCGCTCGGCAAATCGCCCGTCATCACCGATAGCGGCAACACCATCGCGGAATCAGGCGCGATCGTCGAATACCTGATCGGCACTTACGGCAATGGCCGCCTGATCCCGCCGCCAAACACGCCAGCGCGGCTGCGCTACACCTACTGGCTGCACTATGCGGAGGGCTCGGCGATGCCGCCGCTGTTGCTGAAACTGTTGTTCACGCTGATGCCGAAGCGCGCGCCGGCGCTGCTGCGGCCTTTGGTGCGCAAGGTGTGCAACCAGGCGCTGACCAATCTGGTCAATCCGCAGCTCAAGCAGCACATGGCGTTCTGGGAAGGCGAGCTTGGCAAAAGCGAATGGTTCGCCGGCAACGAATTCACCGCTGCCGATATCCAGATGAGTTTTCCGCTGGAGGCCGCCGCCGCACGCGGCGGACTGGAGCAGGGGCACCCCAAGGCGATGACGTTCCTCGATCGCATCCATGCACGTCCGGCGTACAACCGCGCGCTAGAGAAGGGCGGCCCCTACAGCGTTGGGCGATAAGGCAGCCCGCTCAGGCTGCCCGGATCTTGTTGAGGAAGCCGTTGACGTTGGAGCGCAGCGTATCCGACTGACGGCTGAGATCGTCGGCCGCGGTGAGCACCTGCGCCGCCGCCGTCCCGGTCTCCTGCGCCGCTTCGTTCACGCCGGCGATGTTGGACGCCACCGCATTGGTGCCCTGCGCCACCAACTGGATGTTGTGCGAGATATCCTTGGTCGCTACGCCCTGCTCCTCGACGGCGGCGGCAATCGCCGTGGCGATCTCGTGCATCTTGCCGATCGTGCCGCCGATCGCCTTGATGGCATCGACCGCGAGGTTGGTCTCGCCCTGAATCGCCGAGATCTGCTCAGAGATTTCCTCGGTTGCCTTCGCGGTCTGCGTCGCCAGCGCCTTCACTTCGCTTGCCACCACCGCAAAGCCTCTGCCTGCCTCTCCGGCCCGCGCCGCCTCGATCGTCGCGTTGAGCGCCAGCAGGTTGGTTTGCGCGGCGATGCTCTGAATGAGCGAAACCACATCGCCGATCTTCTGCGCGGTGTCGGCGAGGCCCTGAATGGTGGTGTTGGTGCGCTCGGCCTCGACAACCGCGGTGCTGGCGAACCCGGCCGATTGCGCCACCTGCCGGGAGATTTCGTTGGTCGAGGCATGCAATTCTTCCGTCGCCGCCGCTACCGTCTGGCCATTGGCGGAAGCCTGGTCCGAGGCCACGGCCACGGCCTTGGCCTGCATGCTGGTTTCCTCCGCGGTGGCCGACATGCTTCCGGCGGTCGCGTGCATCTCGGTCGACGCCGCGCTCAGCGTGTCCAATGCTTCGCGGATCTGGGCATCGAAAACTGAAATGTGCCCTTCGATGACCTGCTGACGCTGCTCTTTCCGGATCTGCTCCTGCCCTTGCTCTTCCTCGAGACGGCGCGCCGTGATCGCGTTCTCCTTGAACACCTGCAGCGAACGGGCAAGGCCGCCGACTTCGTCGGACCGGTCAGCCCCCTCGATCTGGATGCCGAGATCGCCGTTGGCGAGCTTCGTCATCTCGGCGGTCATGAAAGAGAGCGGCCGGGAAATCTGATAGAGCGCGATCCAGCCAAGAATGCCGAAGGCGCAGATCAGCCCGCCGGCCGCGCCGATCACCAGCCATGCCCTTGTGTGTGCGGCCATATCGACGCTGGCGTTACGCGCGGCGCCCATTTGCGCCACGTTCATCACGATCAGCTTGCCGACGGCCTCCATCGCGACCTGGCGAAACTTGGCCGCCACGCCGACCGAATACTCGAATGCCTCCTTGGCCTTGCCGGCGAGGGCGAGTTCGAACACCTTCGCGCTCGCCTGCCGGCGGTTGCCGACGGCCGTGCGGAAGGTTTCGATCAGGGCGCGCTGATCCGCGGCTTGCGTGATGGCTTCAAAACGGGTGATCGCATCCAGGGTGGCGGCGGTTGCCTTGTCATAGTTGGCGATATGGCCTCTTGCCGTCTTCTCGTCAGTCGAGAGGATGACGTTCTTTTCGCTGACGGCGGCGCTGTTGAAGGCGCTCTCGGCCTGCAGCGCGAACTGCACGCGCGTGGCGTTGCCGTCCACCAGGGCGGCCGCGGTTTCCGACAGCTGCGTCACGGCCAGCGAGGCGTACAGCACGATCCCGATCGAGACGACGGCGACAATGGTCGCTGGCACCGCAATCTTGGCGATGATCGCGATATTCCGGAACCCGAACAGCATCACTTTCTCCTGCGCGACTTTTCAGGAGCATAGGGATACCGCGCAGTCCTTAAAATTCTCCCGTTATTCTTTAGTTGGATGATTTCAACCCATCGTCTTTCGGCAGTGCCGGACTCGCCGTAATCCGCCGGCCCTCGGGACGGCTGCCTTGCTAGGCCACGAAATTTTTCCCGGTCGGACTGAGAGCGGCAACTTCTAGCGCGGCTTCTGCGCTCCGCCTACCGAGGGCAGCGGCTGCACGGTTACGCCGGGCGGCGGCACATCGTCGTCGGGCACGAAGAAATCCGACATCAGCGGGACGGACGGGTCGACGCGGTAGCGTTCGAAGTCGCGCACTCCGCTCGCATACAGCACCTTGTCGTCGATGCAGAACCGCCCGGTGAACTCGCGAGACGGGCTGGTGAAGATGGCATAGGCCGCATCGGCCATGATCTCGGGCGTGCGGCTTGCGCGCATCATGGCGTCGCCGCCGAGCAGATTGCCGACCGCGGCGGTCGCGATGGTCGTGCGCGGCCACAGCGCGTTGACCGCGATGCCGGCCGATTTCAACTCGCCGGAAAGGCCGAGCACGCACATGCTCATGCCGTATTTCGCCATGGTGTAGGCAGTGGAGTGCTCGAACCATTTTGTCTTCATGTCGAGCGGGGGCGACAGCATCAGGATGTGCGGGTTGTCGGCTTTCAGCAGATGCGGGATGCAATATTTCGACACCATGAAGGTGCCGCGCGTGTTGATACCCATCATCAGGTCGAACCGCTTCATGTCGGTCATTTGGGAATTGGTCAGGCTGATGGCGCTGGCGTTGTTGACGCAGATATCGATGCCGCCGAATTCGGCGACGGTCTTTTCGATGGCTGCGATCACCTGGGCCTCGTCCCTGATGTCGCAGAGCACCGGCAACGCCTTGCCGCCGGCGGCGCGGATTTCGTCCGCGGCGGTGTAGATCGTGCCCTTCAATTTCGGATGCGGCTCCGCGGTCTTTGCGGCGATCGCGACATTGGCGCCGTCGCGTGCGGCGCGCAGCGCGATCGCGAGCCCGATGCCGCGGCTCGCGCCGGAGACAAACAGCGTCTTGCCTTTGAGGGATGTCATGGGAGCACCTCGAGTTAGACAATATCAATGCATCGCTCGCCCGGTGTCCAAAAACTGTCCCAACCATGGGGGCAGAATTCGGATCAAGCGGTATGGATAGCGGCATGGCTCTATAGCACGCGCTCGGCCCTTTCGGGCAGTCGGCGTTACGCCCGGGATCGAGCGAGTAGGGGGCCCGCGCTATGGTGAGACGTCCCTGGCGCTCAGTGCGGGCGTATTTGCGCACGCATGGTCCGGCAGTACGGACGCGTGAGCGCTGAGGTGAACACTCTATTCGCCGCGCACGTTCTTTTCAGCCGTCCGTGAACGAAGAATTATCAGGGTCATCAAACCGATGCTCATCAACAGCCATGGTCCGGCAATCCACCCGATACCGGCTCCGCCTGCGATCTTTTCTGCAAAGCTCTCGACGAAGTCATGGTAGCCACCCGGCAGGCTCCGCAAGCCAAGACCGTACCCGGACCACCTCAAGAGCCATCGTCCGAACTGCCAAATAAAGCCGAACACAAAAATCGTCATTGCCGCGATAAACAGGGCCTTACGCATCATACATCCCCATCGTAGCCTTGGCGCTTGGTCGCTGGGTCGAGAAGCGGCAAATGAAGGCGAGGGCCTTTCTGGCTACTTGGGTTTGACCTACGTCAACGGATTCAGTGGTCGGCTGGCTTTGGCAGCCGGCCTCCCGATGCGGCCCAATCGTCATAGGATCGGAACGCCAGTCCGAGCCGTTCGTAGGATACCCGAAGATAGCCGTCGCGACCGACAAAGGCCGCATCAGGTCGTATGGCTCTGACTTCCTGCGCAATCACCCCGACGTAGGCCTTCTCGCTGCCGTTGTACGCGAAGCGGTAGTAACCGAGACCGTTGTCGAGCCGTCCCAGCAGTACGACATCGTGCTTCAGCCTGATATCCGACCGGCGCCCACCACCGCGACCGCCGCCGCCGCGAAATCCTCCACCACCCCGGAAGCCCCCGCCGCCGCGGAATGCGGCCGCTCGGTGTCCCCCGCCGGCGAAGCGTGCCCCGCCGCCGGCTAACCGGCCTCCACCACCATAGCGCATGCCCGCAGACGGCCGGAAATTACCGGCTCTCGAAGCTGCGCGGTGCGACGGCCGGCCCGCCGCGCGACCCGCTCTCACGTTCCTTGCAGCAGCGGCCCGGTTTCCGACAACTTGCCGGTTGCCGGCCGTCCTGCCTGCGCCCGCCTGTCTGTTCGCTCGGCCGCGATCCGCGCGTTGGGCGCGATCGGCGACGTTAGCCCGGTTGGCGCCGGTCCCCAACCGCTGTGCGGCTGCGCCGGCGGCCGCGCCGGCAGCCGCACCGCACCTGCCCCGATCCGGCCGGCCCCTCGATCAGCATTGCCGAACCGCTGTTGCAGGTTCGCATTGTTGTACCGCGCGCCCTGTCGATGCGCCGGATCGTGCCGCCAGTGTTCGACATGGGCGCCGCGATTGACGTTGATGGCTCCGCCGGCCCAGTTGATACGGCTGCCGCCCCAGTAACCGCCGCGGCCCCAGTATCCGCCGGACGCCCACCGTCCGAGCGCGTAGGCGCCGCCGAACGCGAGACCGGTCGCGATCACGCCGGCGGCGATGTAGCCAGGATAACCCCAGTAATAGGGGTATGCCGGATAGTCGGCGTATGGCCAGTCGCCGTACACCACCTGCGGTTCGTAATAGGGAACGTAGAGGCTGTCCGGCACGGCGGGTTCGATCGAGATGACCTGCCGGTTCTGCTCCTGCTTCACGCTCACGACCTGCTCCTTGGTCGTCACGAGCTTCTTCCTGTCGTAAGCCCTCGCGCGCATCCGCTGCACGGCGTCCATGACGTCCTGCTCCTGCGCAAGGAACGCCTCGCCGAGCTTCTGGGTCCAATCGAGACGCTCGCTCATCATCTGCAGAACCGCGGGCGCTGCCACCAGCGACTTGACGCTTGCATCCCAGGCCTGCTTCTCCGCGGCTGCCATGAGCGCGTCTTCCTTCAGGCTCTTGTTCTCATTCAGCCAGCGCTCGGCCCGCACCACCTCGAGCGGATAGGTCGATGCCATCAGAACGTTCGCAAGCAGCGGATCCGGGTACAACGCGATCGGCGCCACCAGTGCATCGAGCTCGGCCGGCTTCAGCGCCGGCTGGTCCGGAGCCGGCGAGGGTGTGCCGCCTGGCGGTTGAGCAGGCGCGCTGCCTGGCGCCTGGGTATTCGTATCGCCGCCCTGGCTTCGTGCGGGAATGCTGACGTGCAGCATTCCAAGCAAAGCACACATCCAGCAGATCGTTCTAAGGAGCCGCATGTTGCTCGTCCTCCTGACAGCAGGGCTGGGACCGCAATCCATGCGTGGCAGCAAGGATTTCGATTGACCTAAATCAAGAATCCAGGTGCCTCGAAGGGAACTCTTGCGCGAAACGCCTTCTATTCACGAATCCGCATGCAGCACCTTGCCGCGCGTCTCCGGCAGGGCGAAGGCGGCGAGGAAGAATACGCCGTAGGCGGCGACGGCAAAGATCGCGATCGCGTTGGCAAGTGTCGTCGTCGTCGAGAGCGCTCCGACCAGGAACGGAAACAGCGCGCCGATGCCGCGGCCGAAATTGTAGCAGAAGCCCTGGCCCGATCCGCGCAGCCGCGTCGGATAGAGTTCCGTGAGGAATGCGCCGACGCCGGAGAAATAGCCGGAGGCGAAGAAGCCGAGCGGGAAGCCCAGCAGCCACAGCACCTCGTTGGTCAATTGCACCTGGGTATAGACCAGCACCACGGCGATGGCGCCGAGCGAAAAGGTCAGGAACAGGTTCCGCCGCCCGATGCGGTCGGCGAGCCAGGCGCCGACGAGGTAGCCGATGAACGAGCCGATGATCAGCGCGGCGAGATAGCCGGTCGAGTCCACGATCGAGAGCTTTCGCTCCGCGGTCAGGAAACGCGGCACCCAGAAGGTGATGGCGTAATAGCCGCCCTGGCATCCGGTCGCCATCAGCGACGCCAGGATCGTGGTCTTCAGGATCGGACCGGAGAAGATCTCCCACAGTGCCGGCCGGTTGCCCTCCGCGGCCCGCTTGGCCCGGCTCGCGGCCGAAATCTCCGGCTCGGTGACGTAGCGTCGCAGATAGAACACGAGGAGCGCGGGCAGCGCGCCGATCACGAACATCCAGCGCCACGCGATTTCCGCCGGCAGGTAGGAGAACAGAATCGCCTGCGCCAGCACCGCAAGTCCCCAGCCGACCGCCCAGCCGGACTGCACCGAGCCGACTGCGCGTCCCCGATATTGCGGCCGGATCGCTTCACCCATCAGCACGGCGCCGGCGGCCCATTCGCCGCCGAAGCCGAGGCCGAGCAGCGCGCGGGCAATCAACAGCTGGTCGAAATTCTGCACGACGGCGCAGACCAGCGAGAAGAACGAGAACCAGAGAATCGTGAACTGCAGCGTTTTCACCCGGCCGATGTGGTCGGACAGATAACCGCCGAGCCAGCCGCCGATCGCCGAGGACAACAGCGTCACCGTGCCAGCCAATCCCGCGGTGCCGGCGTCGACTTTCCACAGCGCGATGATGGTGCCGATGACCAGCGGATAGATCATGAAATCCATGCCATCGAGCGCCCAGCCCGACGCGCAGGCCCAGAACGTGCGCCGCTCGGGTAGAGTCATGTCGCGATAGAAGGCGAGCAGGCTGGTGTCTTCGATGGGGACGACGTCAATCGCCTTGGATGGCTCGGCCGTGCTCATGAAGGTGTTTCCTCGGACGGGCATTGCTCCGGCTCTGTTTGGAGCCCGCGGCCGGATTACACGGGGGGCCAATCTACTCCCATGCGGCAGGGTCAGCAAAGGCGCTCTTTCGCCGTGCCCACCGTTCGGCATCGCGCCCGCTGGGAGATGGTGGGCACGACGCCGGCGCGTCGTTGCCCACCACACAATCTGTCGTCTATTGCCCCGCCGCCTCTGATCCCCGCGTTCGCGGATCGGGGGCGCCGAGCAGGCCGTTGGGCGTGATCGCGATCGAATTCGCCGATGTCTGGCCGAGCGGCTCGATCACCGCGTGGCCTTTGGCCTTCAACGCGGCAAGCGTCTCCTCCGGAAAGCCACGCTCCACGCGGACCTCGTCCGGCATCCATTGGTGGTGCACGCGCGGCGCCGCCACGGCGGCCGCGACATCCATCCTGTAGTCCAGGACATCGACGACGATCTGCACCACGGCCGAAATGATGCGGCTGCCGCCAGGCGTGCCCGTCACCAAAACCGGCTTGCCGTCCTTGAGCACGATGGTCGGCGACATCGAGGACAGCGGCCGCTTGCCCGGACCGGGCAAATTGGCCTCGAACCCGACCAGGCCGAAGGCGTTGGAGGCGCCGGGGGCCGCGGTGAAATCGTCAAGTTCGTTGTTGAGCAGCACGCCGGTTCCGTCGGCGACGAGGCCGACGCCATAGGGGAAATTCAGGGTGTAGGTATTGCTCACGGCGTTGCCGCTGGAGTCGACGACCGAGTAATGCGTGGTGTTCGAGCCTTCGCGCGGCGGCGTCGCGGCGAGGGCATCGGCCGGTGTGGCGCGATCGGGATCGATGCCGGCGCGCTGGCGGGCCGCGTAGTCCTTCGCAATCAGGGCCGCCATCGGCGCCTTGACGAAGGCGGGATCGCCGAGATAGCGCGCGCGATCGGCGTAGGCGCGCTTCATCGCCTCGATGATCAGATGCAGCGAGGCCGCGGAACCCTGCTTCATGTCGGCCATCGGAAAGCCTTCGAGGATATTCAGCGTCTCCAGCAGCACGGTGCCGCCAGACGACGGCAGCGGCATCGACACGATGTCATAGCCGCGATAATTGCCGCGCACCGGCGGGCGGATCACCGGCTGGTACGATTTGAGATCGTCTGTTGTCATGATGCCGCCGGCGTCGGCGATCGCTTTCACCAGCTTCTCGGCGACAGGTCCTTCGTAGAAGCCGCGCGGACCCTGTTCGACGATTGCCGTCAGCGTTGCCGCGAGATCGCGCTGGATCAGGACATCGCCTTCGCGCAACGGCGTGCCGTCGGCGCGGGAGAAAACCTTCGTCGATGACGGCCAGCGCTCGATCCGCTTGCGGAAATAGGGCAGGGTGTCGGCGATGTCGTCCGATATCTCGGTGCCGTCGGCCGCCAGCGCGAGGCCCGGCTTCACCACATCCGCAAGCGAGAATTTGCCCGAACCGTATTTATCGAGGGCGATGGCGAGGCCCGCGACGGTGCCGGGCACGCCGATGCCGAGCGCGGAGTCGCGCGACTTCGCGATATCGGGCTTGCCGTCGCTTCCCAGGAAAATATCGCTCTTCGTCGCCGCCGGCGCGGTTTCGCGATAGTCGATGGTGACGTCCTCGTTCCGTTCGGCCAGATGGATCACCATGAAACCGCCGCCGCCGATGTTGCCGGCGCGCGGATAGGTCACGGCCAGCGCAAAGCCGGTGGCGACCGCAGCATCGACCGCATTGCCGCCCTGCCGCAAAATATCGGCGCCGATCCGCGCTGCGAGCTTTTCCTGCGCCACCACCATGCCGTGTTCGGCAGGAACGGCGTGAATGGTGTGGGATTCCGGCGGTGAATAAACGCGGCGCTCCTGGGCGTGCGCCTGTATGCCGAACACAACAAGTACGATAGCCGCAAAAATGCCGCGCCAATTCGTTGAACGGGCTGTCATCTAATCTCCGCTGCGGTTAAGGCGTATGATATCTGCCTAAGAAGCGACGCGTCCCTGGCGCAGGCTATATGGCCTGGGGGCGCGACAGGCAAAACGCCTGTTCGTGATCGAGCGGAGATGATTTTGGCATGACGGCAGCAATTGCGGGGGCGGGCAACGCGGATTCGACGAAAAAATATCCGGGCCGCGCCGCCGTCGTCAGCTGGATCTTCTTCGATTGGGCCGCACAGCCCTATTTCACGCTGATCACGACCTTTGTTTTTGCGCCCTATTTCGCAAGTTTCGTGGCGCCCAGTCCTGCGAGCGGGCAGGCGTTGTGGGGATTTGCCACCGCTGCCGCCGGCTTTGCCATCGCGCTGATGTCTCCGGTGTTGGGCGCCATCGCCGATGCGTCCGGCCGCCGCAAACCGTGGATCGCTGCATTCGGCGTGCTGCTGGTGATCGGTGCATCGCTGATGTGGATCGGAAGGCCGGGCGATGAAAGCATCATTGCGCCGCTCCTGCTCGCCTATGCGATCGCAAGCGTCGGCGTCGAGTTCGCCACCGTTTTCAACAACGCGATGATGCCGACGCTGGTGCCCCCCGACAGGATCGGGCGGTTGTCCGGCACCGGCTGGGCCACCGGCTATATCGGCGGCATCTTGAGCCTGATCCTCGTGCTCGGCTTTCTCGCCGCCGACCCGGGCACCGGGCGCACGCTGTTTGGTTTCATGCCGCTGTTCGGGCTGGATCCGGTCGCGCATCAGGGCGACCGCATCACCGGCCCGTTGACCGCCATCTGGTTTATCATTTTCGTGATGCCGATGTTCATCTTCACGCCGGACTATCCGGCGAAACTCCCGGTTCGCGCGGCGCTGCGTGAGGGACTGGCCGAGCTCAGGCAGACGCTTGGCGAACTGCCGAAGCAAAGATCGATCGCGGCATTCCTGCTTGCCAACATGATCTACACCGATGGCCTGGTGTCGCTGTTCGCGTTCGGCGGCATTTATGCCGCCGGCACGTTCGGTTGGCAGACCCTCCAGATCGGCACCTTCGGCATCATCCTCGCCATCGCCGGCACCCTTGGAGCGTGGCTTGGCGGCAAGCTCGATGACAGACTGGGGCCGAAGCGTGTCATCGCAGGCAGCATTCTGATCCTCTTGTTGTCGATCGCCGCGATCCTGCTGGTCGACAAGGATTCGATTTTCTTCATCAAGGTCGCACCGCCCGAGCCGGGTGCAGCCTTGTTTTCGGGTGCGGCTGAACGCGCCTATCTCGTGCTCGGATGCCTGATCGGCGCCGCCGGCGGGCCGCTGCAGGCGGCCTCGCGGACGCTGCTGATCCGCCTCGCGCCGAAGGATCGCATCGCGCAATATTTCGGCTTGTTCGCGCTGACCGGAAAAGTCACATCCTTCATAGGTCCGCTGCTGATTGGCGCGATCACCGCAGTGACCGCGAGCCAGAAGGCCGGCATGTCGGTGCTGGTGGTGTTCTTTGCGGCGGGATTGGCGCTGCTGGCGCAGGTGAGGGATTAGCCGCCGTCGTTCCGGGGCATCGCGCAGCGATGAACCCGGAATCTCGAGATGATACGGCGCGAGATTCCGGGTTCGCGCTGACGCGCGCCCCGGAATGACGAATCAATCAATGCCTGAAATGCCGCACGCCGGTGAACACCATGGCGATGCCGTGGTTGTCGGCGGCCTTGATGACTTCGTCGTCGCGCATGGAGCCGCCGGGCTGGATCACCGCGGTAGCGCCCGCCTCGATGCAGGCCAGCATGCCGTCGGCGAACGGGAAGAACGCGTCCGATGCGACGACGGATCCCTTGGTCAAGGGCTCGGCGAGCTTCAGCTCCGCGGCCGCGTCCTGCGCCTTGCGCGCAGCGATGCGCGCGGAATTGACCCGGCTCATCTGCCCGGCGCCAATGCCGACGGTGGCGAGATCCTTTGCATAGATGATGGTGTTGGACTTGACGTGCTTGGCCACCCGGAACGCGAATTTGAGATCGCGCAGTTCGTCGTCGGTCGGGGCGCGCTTGGTGGCGACCTTCAGCGCCATGTCGTCAACCACGGCATTGTCGCGGCTCTGCACAAGAAGACCGCCCGCCACCGTCTTGGCGGTCAGGCCGGTTGCCCGCGGATCGGACAATCCGCCCGCCAGCAGCAGGCGCAGATTGCGACGGCCACCGATGATCGCGATGGCTTCCTCGGTTGCATCGGGTGCGATGATGACTTCGGTGAAGATTCCGATCATCGCGCGCGCGGCTTCCGCGTCCAGCGTGCGGTTGACGGCGATGATGCCGCCATAGGCCGATGTCGAATCGCAGGCGAGCGCCTTGCGATAAGCGCTGACGAGGTCTTCGCCTTCGGCAACGCCGCAGGGGTTGGCGTGCTTGACGATAACGCAGGCTGCGGTGCGCTGGGGATCGAACTCGCCGACGCATTCATAGGCCGCGTCGGTATCGTTGATGTTGTTGTAGGAGAGTTCGCGGCCCTGCAATTGCCGCGCGGTGGCGACCCCGGGGCGCTTGTTCGGCGAGGCATAGAACGCCGCCGTCTGGTGCGGATTCTCGCCATAGCGCAGCGCCTGAATCAGCCGTCCACCAAAGGCGCGATAATCCGGCGCGTCGTCCTTGAGCTGAAGCGCGAACCAGTTCGAGATCGCGGCGTCATAGGAGGCGGTGCGGGCATAGGCCTTTGCGGCGAGACGGCGGCGCAGGGTGAGCGTTGTCGCGCCCTGGTTGGCGGCGAGCTCGTCGAGCACCGCCTGATAATCCTGCGCCTCGACGACGACGGCGACATCGTCGTGGTTCTTCGCCGCCGCGCGGATCATCGCGGGGCCGCCGATGTCGATGTTCTCGATGCACTCCTCGAAGCCGGCGTCCTTGTCGACGGTCGCCTCGAACGGATAGAGATTGACCACGAGCAAATCGATCGGCGCGATGCCGTGCGATTTCATGGACTCGGCATGTTCCTTGTTGTCGCGGATCGCGAGCAATCCGCCATGCACCTTGGGATGCAGCGTCTTTACACGGCCATCCATCATCTCCGGAAAACCGGTCAGCTCGGAGACGTCCCTGACCTTCAGCCCCGCCGCGGCGATCGCCTTTGCGGTGCCGCCGGTGGAGACCAGTTCGACGCCGTGCCCGGCCAGCGCTTTCGCAAACTCGATCAGTCCGGTCTTGTCGGAAACGGACAACAGGGCGCGCGTTACGTGGCGCGGATGGTCGGTCATATCTGGATATCCTGGCTGTTAAGGCCAGCCCGGTAGCATGGTTTTATGTCGTATGAAACCGCCGGGTGGCGGGCCAAACAAACATTGGTCACAGGAACCAAGGGCGGACCCGAACTCGGGGCCGGTTTGGCAGGAAAATCTCGAACTCTTCAGGCCGCTTTGGCCTTAATGGTTGGGATGTGACGAACGTCTTCGGTTCGTTCCGCCTGCCAGGTATCGAAGGCGGCCTGCATGCGGGT
Organism: uncultured Alphaproteobacteria bacterium; assembly: GCA_963786115.1. Classification (GTDB taxonomy): domain Bacteria; phylum Pseudomonadota; class Alphaproteobacteria; order Rhizobiales; family Xanthobacteraceae; genus Bradyrhizobium. Next base: position 178,430 of record CAWAYC010000041.1, on the reverse strand, counting down.
CCAGATTCCCGCGCCATCGCCAAAAAGCTTGCCAAGCCGCACGGCGATCGCCGGCGAGATCGGCTTTTTTTCCTGCAGGATGTCGTACAGATGCTGGCGCGAAATCCTGAGCAAATTCGCGATCTCGGACTTCGTTCGCCCGGTGGCCGGAATGATGTCATCGCGAAGCAGGGCGCCCGGGTGAGTGGGGCAGCGAGTTTTGCCGCGCTTTGCTGCATAGGCCATGTCCGCTCCTCTAATGATATTGTTCGAGATCGACGCGGCAGGCTTCGCCATCTTCGAATTCGAAGGTGATGCACCAGGGTCCATTGACGTGAACCGAATAGCGCCTCGGGTTGAATCCGTGCAGCGAATGAAAGTCGAAGCCCGGAACGTTCATTTCCTCGGGTCGAACAGAAACATCGAGCCGGTCCAGCCCGGCGAAAATGCGCTTATTCGGATCGATCTTCGAACTCTTGCCCTTGGCCCAAAGCTCCGCAAGGGCCTTGCTCTTGAAGGTTCTGATCACAAGTCAACGTAAGCAATAAGCTTACACCAATCAAGAGATGCCGCGTCGGAACGGCCTCGGGAGCCTGCCTACAACGGTAGTTCCGGCTCTCGCCGCGCGTTGTGGCGCGCCGTGGTGGCGGCGGGTGACTGGCTCGAGCGCACAAAGCTCCAGCGAATCGAGGAGACCTGCCGGGCATCCTGCCGGATCACGATCTGCGCGGTGCGGCGCGGGCCGTCATTGCCGGCCAGGAACACGCTGTCCTCGAGATCGACCTTGTCGTCGAGCGCCTCGAAGGTCCAGACGTCGCGGTTCGGCAGCACCAGCATCACGCCGCGTGCGTCGGAGAGGCGGCTCGCCTTCACCGATGGGTGCAGATGAAACCGCAGCGCATAGTCGGTATCGTGGCCCTTGATGCGCCCGCCGGGCGGCGGCGACAGGGTATCCTCGCCGTCCAGCCGCGAGCCGTCGAGGGCGGCCATCAGCACCCTGCGATGCAGGACACCGAAGCGCGCGAGGTAGCCGTCATGCGAGGTGGTGAGGATGTCGGCGTCTGCCACCGCCTCACGATAGCTTTCGACATTGGCCGGGCCGCTGATGATGGGCGCGCCCTGCAACAATCGCTTCACCGCCGACAACTCGACGAACTGGCACGATGAGGTGTCGTTATAGGTCAAGGTCGAATGCGCCGCGGTCGAGCGCGCGAACGGGCGCCAATTGTCGCGGCCGGTGCTGGGCATGCCGCAATTGATGACGATCCGGCTCGGACCGGAGGACAGTTCGAACGACAGGCAGCCGGCGTGGGCATCGTGGCTGACGCTCGGCGGCGGCGGCGGTCCGGTATCGATGATGACGGTCATCGCGCCGGCGTCGAGCCGCTGGAAGCCGGTATACGGCATGTTCGCCATCGGCACGCCGTGGGTGTCGTCATAGGCGAGCAGCGTCGCCACCAGGTCGGACGGCGCGCTGCTCATGCCGTTGAACAGCGCGAAGCTGCCGTCGCCATGGCGGAAGAAGCGCAGCATCGGCATCATGCGGTCGATCGAATTGAGCAGTGCCGGCGGCGGCGCGATGTTGCGCGCGGCAAAGGTTTGCCGCAGCGGCAGGAGATCGCTGAGCAGATCGACCAGCGCGCCGGGGTTGCGCGAGATGTGCCCGCCGTCGGGCAGGATTTGGCGCTGCAATTCGTCCGACAGCCGCCGCGTCGCCGAGCGGACGTGCCGCGCCTGGTTCGCAAGGCAAAGCGAGGCGTAGCATAGCGCGATCAGGACCTGCAGCCGCGGCACGCCATCGACGGTGTCGAGCATCGCATAGCGCAAATAGCGGATCTCGCGCGTCAGCCCGCGTAGATATTTCCGGTAGAATTTGCCGTCGGTATCGCCGAGCACCAGGGGCGCCTGCGACAACAGCGAGATGACGCGGCGCGCCAGCACGTCGGGGCGGCGTTCGAGCGGCCGCCTGCGCGACTGGTTCGAAATCCAGTCGTCGATCAGCGAACGGGCGTTGGCGCGGGTTAGCGCAGTATCGGCGACGCGCAGGTGCCGCAACCAGCCGAAGCCGAGCAACGCCGCTTCCCAGTCCTCCGACGGCGGCTCGAGATCGAAGATCGAGCGACCGTGGCAGGTCACGATCTTGCCCGCGAACACGAAGCGGCCGGCGTAGATTTCGGCGGCGCGGGTGGCATCGGCGGTGCGCAGATCGTGCGGGGCGATGATCAGGCGGTCGCTGCGCCCCGGCCAAAGCCGCGACAGCGCGACCGTGCCGCCGACGGCACGCGCCATCGTGCTCCGCGTGAAGCGGGTAACGATCAGCGTCGAGATGCGTCTGCGTTGAGCGACCGACACGCTTAACCTTGAGGGGAGGAGGATCTTCCGGCGAATCCTTTTAATCCGGAAACGCCGCCAAGACACCATCTTGAAAGCCCGCGAATCAGTTCATGCGCGCAAAATTCGAACTCGGGAATCAGGATTTTACCAGCCGCGCTGCGTAAAAGCCGTCCAGCCCGGCAAGGCGCGGGTCCTCATGGGGCAAATGGCAGGGCAGGGTGCGCAAATCCCCCTCCTGGGTAATGATTTCGGAAAGGCCGGCGACCTCGCCCGCCTCGATTGGCACGCGGCGCAGACCCGGTTCGTCCGAAAGGAGTGTGGATATCGCCTGCTCGCCTTCTTCCGGTTCCAGCGAACAGGTGCAGTAGACCAGCGTCCCGCGGGGCTTGAGCAGCGTGACCGCCCTCTGCAGCAACCGCTTCTGCAAGGCTGAAAGCGCCGCGATGTCGGCTTCCTGGCGCAGCCAGGCGACATCCGGGTGGCGGCGGATGGTGCCGGTCGAGGTGCAGGGCGCGTCCACCAGGATTCCGTCGAAGCCTGCTCCATGGCCCGGCCATTCGGCGGCATCGGTTACCACCTCATTGGCCTTGAGCGAAAGCCGGGCGAGATTGTCGCGCAGCCGCGCCATCCGCGACGGCGAGCGATCGAGCGCGGTGACATCGGCGCCGGCGTACGCCAGCTGCGCCGTTTTGCCGCCGGGTGCGGCGCAGAGGTCGGCGATCGCCTTGCCCTTGATGTCGCCGAACAGCCGCGCCGGGAGCGCTGCGGCCGCGTCCTGCACCCACCATTGTCCGTCGGAAAAGCCCGGCAGCATCGTCACCGCGCCCTGCAACAGCGTGCGCACGGTCCCGGTCGGCAGCGTCTCGCCATGCAGGCGGGTCGCCCAATGCGGCGCGTCGGATTTCACGGTGAGGTCGAGCGACGGCTCATGGCTGATGGCATCTGCCATTTGTTTCGCGGTGGCTTCGCCGTAATGCGCGGTCCAGCGCGCCACCAGCCACGGCGGAAGATCCAGCGTCTGCGACTTGACCTCGTCGATCAGCCCCTGTCCCTCGCGCGCGCAGCGGCGCAGCACCGCGTTGACGAGGCCGGCATATTTCGCCGCGCGCCGGTCCGATTGCACCAGCCGCACCGACAGGTCGACGGCGGCGTGATCGGGCACGTCCATCCAGAGGATCTGCGCGGCCCCGATCAGCAGCGCGCTTTGCGCGCGCGGCGCATCGGTCGGAACGCCTCGGTCGAGCAGGCGCGAGAGCAAATGACCGAGCGAGCCGAGCCGCCGCAGGATGGTCGCCACCAGGCGCCGCATCAACGCGCGGTCGCGATCGGCGAGCGCCTTCAGCCCCGGATGGGCGCCTGCGCCGTCGAGCTGGTCGTCGAGCGTGCGATGCTTGTGCAGGACGCCGTCGAGGATGTCGGCAGCGATCCGGCGCGCCGCGAGACCAGGTACTTCGGACGGAACTGCAAATCTTGAAGGAGGCATGGAGCGGAAATATCTCGGAAAGGTGCTGCGGGAAGTTCGGCTCATGCCTTGGATGGAAAACAGCTGTGGCATGCGAATATGCCAAATGTAAGAATCAGCCCAGCGATTTTACGATTCCGATGTGCTCCGAGCCGGGACATCGGGATTGTACTGCGAGAAAGTTGTGTGATGACCGACCAATCTCCTTCACCGGAACGCAAGCCGCTGACGCCGGCGGCGCAACGCGCGCTCGCCGAAGCCGAGGCGCGACGAAAGGAAGCGGAAGCCAACGCCAAGCCGCGCGAGAAAGAATTTCAGGGGCCGAAGGGTCCGGAGCCGACTCGCTATGGCGACTGGGAGACCAAGGGCATCGCGTCGGATTTTTGAGTCCAGAAAGTCCCTTGCCGGCCACCCCGACTCAGCCCTAACCTAGGAATATGTTCCAGCGCTATAACCTTGACAAAGCAACCCAAGCTTACAGTACCAAGGCCGCCCCGCAAGGGGTGGCGCGCCTGAGTTACCCACCCCAGAAATGATTGAGGCTGGGGTGGCAGAACTCAATCGTCCTACTTCGGATGAGTTTCGAGTGATTTCCGAAGGCGCTCTACTGGAGATGGTCCGGGAGGCAATGTGGGCCCGCCATGCTCGGCCGAAACGATGCAAATGAAAAACAGATCGATGACGGCGTTTTCGAGCTTGGCGCAGAGGCGTTGCGCGTCTCTTAGGTTTACCCGAACCTCTTCTTCAGTTGTCAGCGTAAGTTCTTTAAACGCCTGCGACCTCTTGAATCGTATGCGGCGAGAAATACGGGTCAGCTTTCCATCTGGAAGTTTCCAATGGCTGTGAACATATTTGTTGCGTTCTGGCCTGAGTACGTTGTCGATTCCATCAAGAAGACTGGACAGTTCTTTGAACCAGTCGTCGCTCGTTCTGCGGGCGAATGCCAGGGCTTTCAAGGTTTGAATCTTGTTCCTGATGTCCAGGTTTGACGTGATGGCGTAGGTGATGCTGCCCTCTTCAAGATAGGCCAGTCTACCTATTGCGAAGTCCAGCACGTCTTCGATTCGGGACCACTGGATGCAGATATGGCCTATGATCAATGCGAGTTTATTCAGATGAGGATCGTCATACGGTCTACGTTTTTTGCGGGCACGCGGCATGAAGAGGCCTAGTCCAAAAACAGAAGTTGAACTTCACCCCGACGCATGGCAGCGCTTTGAGCGCGCTGCCGGGGTGGTTGCGAAAAGCCCGCCGCAGCATCGGGTAGCGAAGAAGAAAAAGACGGCACAGACAGAAGGCAAAGAAGAAGCCCGGCAAGTAGGCCGAGCTTCAACCGTTCGTTAACTAGGGGAAACTAGCGTTCGTAAACCGGCGTTGCGTGAGTTCGCGCCTTTCACAAGGTTGATGCCATGCTGGGCGTCAACCTTGTTCAAGTACCCCTCGCCGGAGTTTGCGATCTTCTTGTTGTTGGCTGCGTACAGGGTCCATCGCCACTGGTTTGCAATATCCCGATAGAGAACAAAGTGTATCATAGGAGGTCTCCTTATGACCGAAGTCACTTATGGTAGGTATATGTTCGAATATCGCTTCAAGGATGCGGAGTGGGGATTTGAGGTTATCGCAACCAGCCCTGAAGAAGCCCGCGAGCGCCTGAAGGCGATCAGTTGGGCTCAGTACAAGGGCGAAGTTTTCGCGAAGCTATCGGCGACGAGTGCGCCGGTTCTCAAAATAGCAACCCGCATCCGCTCGATGCTTGGGTTATGAACTGTCAATCATAAAGCGGCCTTTCCACTTCTGAGTTTGAAGTGGGCTTGACCAGAACGTCTCTCGGGAGTCTATTTGACGCCCTAAAGCTTGCGCCGTCCTAACTCATACCTGCCCACATGCAGCATGAGACTGGATTGGAAAGAGGCCACCTTGGATCGCGAGTCCTTGGTGGCTTTTCTTTTCCAGCGTCGGGAACAATGTCTGACAACTTTGTTCCGCCAGTCAAGGACTAGTCCGAGTTCCTGAATCAAATACTAAATATGGGGGAAAAGGGAGGAATACAGAGGTGACGCTGCGCCTGTGATTGGCGCAAGTATAAGTGAGTCCTCACGGATTCGCGGGTGAAAAAAATACCTCGTCCCTGTGGAAGAAGGCCTTACACCCGCTGTTCACAGGGAGTGATTCCCTTTGCGGGTCGCGCCGATCACTCTGTTCGCCAATATTTGACGAATTGCGGCTTAGGCTTGGGCTGCTTACGCTTCCCGCGCAGGAAGCGCTTAGCCTTAAAACGGAATGTCTTTTGGGTTAGGCCGTCGATAGGTCAGGCGCTTGCCGACGATGCCCTTGGCCAGCTCATCGGCGAGTTAGGTCTGCCTTGTCACGGTTATCACGCTGAACATGTCCCGATACGAGAGAATGAATACTTATCGACGGCCGCCGCGCTCGCCATTTGGCCGCTCGCGCTGGGGCCGCCGGTTTTCGGCGGCGTTGCCGTGGGTGTTTGTTCTCGGCGTCGCAGCGGGGACGATGCTGCCGATCAGGCAGTGGACGCATTGGCCGATCCCGCATTCCTTCGACAGGGGCGCGCAGGACTCCGAGGCGATCTGGCGCCACGCCGGAAATCCTGACGTGCGGCACCCCGTCGACGTCATCAGGACCATCGATGGCGACACCTTCGAGGCACGAGTGCATTTGTCGCCCGGCCTCGACATGACGACGCGGGTTCGCCTGCGCGGCATCGATGCGCCGGAATTGAAAGCGGCCTGTCCGCAGGAACTGCAGATGGCCGAGGCGGCGACCGGCGCGTTGCGCGACCTGCTCGCCCAGGGCGAGGTCGCGATCTACAACATCGGCGCGGACAAATATCAGGGACGCGTCGTTGCCGACGCCGCCACCAAACGCACGGACAATGTGTCGGCCGCGTTGCTCGCGGCCGGTCACGTGCGCAGCTACAGCGGCGGCCATCGTGGCGGCTGGTGCGCGACCGCCGGTCGCTGATTCACAAAACAAAAAGCCGCGCAGGCCGCGCGGCTTTCGAATTCGAATCCCGTCCAAGCCGCTCAGTGCGTGACCGTCACGGTCGTGCCGATGGAGACGCGTTGATAGAGGTCGGAGATGTCGCCGTTCAGCATGCGGATGCAGCCGTAGGACACGAAGCCGCCGACCGAGCCCGGCACGTTGGTACCGTGGATGGCGTACTGGCCGCCGGCCAGGGTCAACGCTGCGACGCCCATCGGATTGCGCGACGAACCGCCGGGAATCACATCCGGGATCGAAGGCTTGTCGCGCTTGACTTCGCTCGGCGGAGACCATGCCGGGTTGCGGTACTTGCCGTCGATCTGGGTGGTGCCGGCCCACTGCCTGCCGGACTTGCCGACGCCGACGGGGTAACGCATGGCATGGCCGTAATCGAGAATGAGATAAAGCCGCCGCTCGTTGGTTTTCACCACGATGGTGCCCGGGGTGTATTCGCCGCTAATTCCCACTATTTCCCCCCGAGCCTCGGCCGCAGACGACATCAACCCGGCAGCCCCGATGGTGGCGACAAGCGCCACCGCAATCCTCATCGACATCAATCCCTCCACTTGCCCAACCGCCCCTCGGGGCCCTTAAATCTCGCGCAAGCCCTGCAATACCGGCCTGCCGGTCTCTCGCCCGCATTCTAAGCCGCACGGATTTACCGGGTGGTTTCAACGCCGGGGCCGGGACCTGTCACGATGAGGGGAAGAAACGAAATGTTGGGATTAGGGTAAATGACTTGAAAACTATACTTGTCGGGAAACGCGCACGACAGTCCAGCCGGACGGCGGGCATCCGTTCCGAGAGATCATGCTCATATGAAGAGATAGAGCGAGATGACGATTCGAAGAAAAGTCATCTCGCTCAAGCCGTCAGGCTAGCGATGCTATTAACTGCTCCATGTTCGGCACGCCGATGCCGGTCACCATGTCGTAGCCTGGGGCGGCGCTAAACTCGCCGTTGTTTCCATCGGTAATGTCTCGGAAGCTGTCGCTTCCCAGCAACGGGTAGAGCATCGGCGGCAGGAAGCTGAGCGATAGCTTTCCTGCTTTTGCGCGCGCCTCGTTGATCAAGGCGCAAAAGCCCGCCCAAACCGGTGCGCTCCAGCTCGTTCCACCGATCTGCTGTCGCACACCATGCAGGATCACGCATGCCCCGGTGTTCGGATCTGCGGCGAGGCTGACATCCGGTACCAGTCGATCGAGGCCGTCCGGTACACCCGGACCATCTTGCCAGGCTTGACGGCGGAAGTGACCGCTGCGTCCACCACCGCTGCCGACCCAGGCTTGTTCATCCTGCACGCTGCCGTCAGGCGCAAGGTTCAACGTTGTGCCGCCTACTGCGATGACGTTGATATCGGAAGATTCGTATTCGACCTGGGTGGGGCCGCCGGAATTGTGCCCGGTGACATCGGGGTTCGACCCGGCATCACCGCTCGAAACGAAGACATTGACTCCGGCGGCGGCGAGCCGGAGGAATTTCTGCGATTGGGCCCCTATTTCGTCGCTTGCCATGAAGGTCTCGCCCAGTCCGAGACTGATGGACAGCTGCCGCATTCCGGGCTGGCTCGGCAAATCGGAGATGATGCGATCGAGCGCGCGGTCGAGATCGGTAAAGGCCAGGGTGCCGCTGGCGTAGATCCGGATTTTCGCCCCTGGCGCGATGCCTGAGGTCCACTGCGCGTCGAGCGTCTCCTCGCCTTCCTGGGGAGGAAGATCGGCGTCATTGACGTTGATCATCTCGACCTGTCCGATCTTGGTCCCCAGCGCGTTCAGCTTCCAAAAAGCCTTCAAGTCGTCAACGGCTGGAAACGTATCTATCAGGATGGCGATCGTCTGGCCCTTGCCGGTCACGGAAAGACCGTCGGCGTTGTAAGCCTTCAGAATTTGCGACACAAGAAATCCGTTGCGAACGTCTGCGGTGGTCGGAGCCCTCTTGCGCCGGCCGGCCGCCGCAGGTTTGGCTGCTGCGCGCCTCGCCAGGCGAGGGCGCGCGGTTACGCCGCTTTGCGGGATACAGATCCGAAATTGCTTGTGCGCGCGCCGAAAGGGCTGCAATCCGACGATTGCGCTTACGCTTTTTCCGACGCTCGCGGGGAGGCTCGGCGCATCCTGCGCAGCCGTGTACGTGATGCCGTCCTTGGTGACCCGCATCATCTTGACGTGCAGGCTCTTCTGAATTTGCTCGACGGTCCCTTCAGCATAAATGCTGGTGCGGTCTGCCGAGATCTTTTCGATCTTGAAGCCCTCCGATCTCAACCATGATGTGAGGGCCTTCGCGTCGGCGGCGTCAGCCGCGTATTTTTTGTTGAGCTGCGTTGGTGAAACAACTTTTCCTTCCGCGACCATTTTTTGAAGTTCAGCCTGCGCGCTGTCGGGGATCGCGAGCGAAAAGACAATCGTCATCCGTTCCTTTTTGGTGTCGGGATGGGCGGCCGCCACCATGAGACCGAGAGGAGTGGGTCCTTCCGTGGCCGGGAGGGGAATAACGCTGTCCGCGAAAACTTTGCGTTGGTCGGCCATGGCAATCCTCCTTGGGGAGAACAGCCACATGATACGACGCAGGATTGCTGAGAACAATCGAGTCTGCCGTCATGCGTGGCCTTATCGCTGCCGTCCGGGGTCGGAGGCGCTGTCGTGCGTGAGCGTTGCGGCCAGAACCGCGTTTTCTATGCCAGAACTCGGCACCGCTCGCCGTCCGCTCGATCGCGCCCCTGACGTGATTTCTCAGGCCCGCCACGCGTCGTCGTGGCTGACGGCCCGGAATTCGGGTGCGCAGGACGGCACCCCCCGTCCGCGGCAACGGACGCCCGGCGCGCTGCATGCCTTCCAGTTGCGAAAATCCGCTAGATGGCGGCTTTCTTGTTCTGCCGGTTTTGCACGAGATCGTCGACCACGGCAGGATCGGCCAGCGTTGAGGTGTCGCCGAGGCTGCCGGGTTCGTCCTCCGCGATCTTGCGCAGGATGCGGCGCATGATCTTGCCGGAGCGCGTCTTCGGCAGGCCCGGCGCGAACTGGATCTGGTCGGGAGACGCGATCGGGCCGATGTCCTTGCGCACCCACGCCACCAATTCCTTGCGCAGCGCCTCCGACGGTTCGATGCCGCTCATCAGCGTGACATAGGCGTAGATGCCCTGTCCCTTGATGTCGTGGGGATAGCCGACGACCGCGGCTTCCGAGACCGCTTCATGCGCCACCAGCGAGCTCTCGACCTCGGCGGTGCCCATGCGGTGGCCCGATACGTTGATGACGTCGTCGACGCGTCCGGTGATCCAGTAATAGCCGTCGGCGTCGCGGCGGCAGCCGTCGCCGGTGAAATACTTGCCCTTGTAGGTCGAGAAGTAGGTCTGCTCGAAGCGGGCATGGTCGCCGTAGACGGTGCGCATCTGCCCCGGCCAGGATCTGGCGATGCAGAGATTGCCTGACGTCTCGCCTTCAAGCACCGTGCCGTCGGCATCGACGATCTCGGGCACCACGCCGAAGAACGGCCGCGTCGCCGAACCCGGCTTGAGCTTGGTCGCGCCGGGCAGCGGCGTAATCAGAATGCCGCCGGTCTCGGTCTGCCACCAGGTATCGACGATCGGGCATCGTTCGTCGCCGACCACGCGGTAATACCATTCCCAGGCTTCCGGATTGATCGGCTCGCCGACCGAGCCGAGCAACCGCAGGCTCTTGCGCGAGGTCTTCTTCACCGGCTCGTCGCCGCCCTGCATCAGCGCGCGGATCGCGGTCGGCGCGGTGTAGAAGGTGTTGACCTTGTGCTTGTCGATGACGTTCCAGAATCTGGAATTGTCGGGGTAGTTCGGCACGCCTTCGAACATCAGCGTGGTCGCGCCGTTGGCCAGCGGCCCATAGAGGATGTAGCTGTGGCCGGTGACCCAGCCGACATCGGCGGTGCACCAGTAGATGTCGCCCTCGTGATAGTCGAACACGTATTGGTGCGTCATCGACGCGAATACGAGATAGCCGGCGCTGGTGTGCAGCACGCCCTTCGGCTGGCCGGTCGAGCCCGATGTGTAGAGGATGAACAGCGGGTCTTCGGCGTGCATGTGCTCGACCGGGCATTCCGTCGTCACCATCGCGGCCGCTTCGTGGTACCAGAAATCGCGCGAGGGATTCATGTCGACGGGCGATCCGGTGCGCTTGACGACGACGACCCAGTCGACGCCGCCGCTCTTGGCGATCGCCGCGTCGACATTGGCCTTCAGCGGCACCTTCCGGCCGCCGCGCAATCCCTCGTCGGCGGTGATGACTACCTTGGACTGGCAGTCGGTGATGCGCTGGGCGAGGCTGTCGGGCGAGAAGCCGGCGAACACCACCGAATGGATGGCGCCGATCCGGGCGCAGGCCAGCATGGCGTAGGCGGCTTCCGGGATCATCGGCAGGTAGATCGTGACGCGGTCACCCTTCCTGACGTTCCGGGTGCGCAGGATATTTGCCATCTTGCAGACTTCGTCGTGCAGTTGGCGGTAGGTGATATGCTTCGACTGCGAGGGGTCGTCGCCCTCCCAGATGATCGCGGTCTGGTCGCCGCGCTTGTCGAGATGACGATCGACGCAATTCCATGCGACGTTCAGGACGCCATCCTCGAACCATTTGATCGAGATATTGCCGGGCGCGAACGAGGTGTTCTCGACCTTGGTGAAGGGCTTCATCCAGCCGATGCGCTTCGCTTGCTCGCCCCAGAAGCCGTTGGGGTCCGAAACCGAGCGGGCATACATCTCGCGGTATTTGGCGTCGTCGATCAGCGCGTGCTTGGCCCAATCCGCCGACACGTCATAGATTTTCTCGGACATCGTCCCCTCCGTTCGCTGCAATGCCGCGTCTCGCGGCCACCGCAATCCGTCATGCCTGTTACGACGATTATGCGTCGCCGGGCGATGCCGGGACAAGGCGGAAGCATCTTGGACCTTGGTCGGTTCTGCCCGCCAACCTTACTTTTTGCTTCACCGCGCCGATCACGATCGCGTTTTGACCCACCTCAAAAATCAATGTTGTTGGGCGAATGGCACCCATTACCGGTATCTGAGAACCGTCACCAACTGATTCGTGACTCGCAATGGGCGGGGGAACACCCTAAATGGCCTCCCCGGGGCCGGATGGCCCGGCCGGAACCAAGCCACAATAATCGGCATTACCGAACAACAGGCGGAGCAAGGCGTCTAGAATCATGATGGATCAGCAGAATTTCGAGGCTGCGCGGCCCGTTTCCGCCGATCCCGCGGTTGCTCTGGCCAAAACGCTGGGCCAATGGCCGAAAGCGCCCCCCGCCAACCCCGCGTTGTACGCTAAGGGCTCGGTCGAATCCCTGGCCCGGGAACTCGGCCTGAAACTCGGTGACCAGAACAAGCTCACCATTCGCCGCATCAAGCGGGGCAAAAGCTATTCGTTCGTTCGCGCCAACGGTACGCAGATCCGCCACGCCGGCACCATTAAGCGGCTGCACAGGATGGCGGTGCCGCCGGCCTATCAGCAAGTGCGCTACTCGCCCGACCCGAACACGCATCTGCAGGCCGTTGGCCGAGACGCCGCAGGCCGGCTGCAATACCGCTACCACGCCGATTGGGAGAAGGTCCGCGAGCACCGCAAGGCGCATCGCCTGGCGCGGCTGGTGGCGGCGCTGCCAAAAATCCGGCGTAACGTTTCGAAATATCTGTCCGGCGGCGAGCCTACCCGCGAGTTCGCGCTCTCGGCGGTGATCGAACTGATCGCGCGGACCGCGATCCGTCCCGGCAACGAATCCTATGCCCGCCTCAACGGCACCCGCGGCGCTACCACGCTGTTGAAATCCAACGTCACGCTGGAAGACGATAGCCTGGTCCTGACCTTCAAGGCCAAGGGCGGCAAGGCCGTGCGCAAGGAATGTGACGCAGCCAAGCTCGTGCGCGCGATAGGCATTCTGCGCACTGTCCCCGGCAAGCGCATGTTCCAATACCGCGACAATTTCGGCACCGTTCGCGCGGTCTCGACCACGACCGTGAACGCGTTCCTGCGCGAGATCGCCGGCATCAAGATTTCGCTGAAGGATTTCCGCACCCTGATGGCTTCCGCCGTGGCGCTGGAATCGCTGTCGCGGATTACGCCCGCGGCGAGCGCCCGGGGCCGCCGCAAGCAGGTTCTGGAAGCCGTACGCGCCGCCGCCGATGAACTGTCGAACACGCCGGCGATCTGCCGCAAGAGCTACGTCCACGACACCATCGTTACGGCCTTCGAGGACGGTATCCTCGAGCGTTTCGCCGCGACCATGAAGGGCACCCGCTCGCAGTCGAAGCGCGAGCAGCTTCTGGCGCAGGTGGTGACCGCGGCGGCGGTTTGAGCTCGTGCCTTCTCCCGCAAGGGGAGAATTTTGGCACTTCCTGACCCCCCTGGCGGGTGCCAGGCCGGTTCGCGAGTGTGAGGATAGGTTGGCGAGCACCCGAGCGGCCGGGCCAAGTGGCTAAAACCGCAGCCTGGCCCGGCATCTCAATGAAAATGCAAGCCTATTGGCAGAGGTAATCTATGCCATCGTCGGCATGGACGATTGTGCCGGGCCGGCAGCCAATGCCGTTGCGCGCCGCGTAGTCATCCCAGCCGTTCCAGTAATACCCAGGACCACTCCAGGGGCCACCCACGTAGTAGGCCCTCACGGCGTACCAGGGGACACCCTCATACCTGGAATACCCACCACTATAGGCGTAAGGCGACCTGATATAGACCCGCGCCGCCGCGTCGGCCTTCCCGATCGACAGCGTTACGCCGCCCTGCTCAGACCAGCCGGGGGAAAATAACGCCGCAAACGCGACGGTCGATGCCGCAATTGCCGCCATTCTAAAAGTCATTTTCATGCTTTCTCTCCATTACTGGCTAACTTCACCCCCCGAAGCGTGCGACTTCGCCCACGGTGAGTATTGAGTTAGATCAAAGCCTCTCGCGGGTTCACGGAGCAGGCCGGGCTGCCGTCGCGCGAGCCCGGTGCAACCGTCCTGGTTTGCTGCTGCCAAGTTAGGGACAACCCAGCAACGGCGAGCCAGCGAGCAGCGACATCACCGATCACACCAAGAATCTCGCGGTCTGCATCGCAGGTCGCAGGGCCGAGCACGCTTTTGAAGCGCCTGCAAAGAGGTCAACGAAGGAAGACGACTTCCGCCAGATGCGGAAGCTGCAGTCTTCGGCCTTGACAGTTGCAACGCCTGCGCCGCTTCCTCAGCTGGATGACATGATCACGAAAACTGCAGTCGGCCGCGGCACGGTCGGTGGCGGTGAGCATCTGGTGGCGGCCGTGCTTCATGATGGACCGGCGATCCGGCCCGCGCCGAAGACGTGACGCCGGCAACCGGACCGGTGATGGTGGTACCGTTACTGATCCGGACCGCCTCGCCGCGCACGGTGGCTTCAAGGCCCTTGCGTTGCGCTCGGTCGCTCCACCTGCCTCAACGCGGTGGCGCATGCATCATTCGGTCAAATGAAACTGTCGTTGCTTCTCGCGCTGAACGAATGCCATGGCGCGGTTGGCTATCTTCACCTCCGCGTTTCCGTAAAGTGTTATCTTGACGGAAAAACTCCCGGAGCTCTTGCCTCGAAGAATTTGAATTCCGGCCACCAACTCACAACCGGGCCATTGCCTAACAGCGTCAAGGCACTCTTTCCGAAGATCGCCGTATGTTAGGCCGACCGTTTTCAATTTCGCCATGCCGCCCGACCCCTGAGAATGTCGACATCAGCCAGCGTAGAGGGTTTCGGTTGTACCGCGCCCAGGTTGTCATCTTCGTGTCACATTTGAAAAACGGACTGTTGCACCCAAGTCACGGATTTTTGGATGCAAATCGTGTAGGGATAAAGTTGCAATTTGAAGTCCAGTTGAGTTCGGCGATCGCAACTAGCGATGGGATGGAGAAGGCACGATGAAAAAGTTTTTGTTGGGGACTGTTGGTTTAGTAGCATTGTTGGGCATGGCCGCGCCGGCGTCGGCTGCTGATCTGGCGCCACGTCCGTACAACAAGGCGCCGCCCCCGGTGGTGACCCCGATTTACGACTGGACCGGCTTCTATATCGGCGGCAACGGCGGCTGGGCTCAGAGCCGCAACTGTGTGAATTTCTTTGATGTGACTGGCTTGGACTTCGCTGACGGTTGCCGCGACCGATCCGGAGGCGTCGTCGGCGGCCAGGTCGGCTACCGCTGGCAGTCCAGCTACTGGGTGTTCGGTCTGGAAGCTCAGGGCGATTGGGCGGATCTCAGCAACACGCGCATCAGCCTGATCAACCCGGCGTTCTCGACCCAAACCAAAACCGATGGCATCGGCCTGTTCACCGGCCAGATCGGCTACGCCTGGAACGCGACGCTGCTCTACGTGAAGGGCGGCGCGGCGGTGACCAGCAATCGGCTCAGCATCCTCGACACCCTTACCGGCTTTGATTTTGCCTCGGCAAGCTCGACCCGCTGGGGTGGCACCGTGGGCGTCGGAGTCGAGTATGGCTTCTCGCCGAATTGGTCCGTGGGTGTCGAATACGACCATCTGTTCATGGGTGACGCGAACAATTCGTTCTCGGTCGTGAACCCGATCGTTGCCGGCGCGATCAATCGGGTCAGCCAGGACGTGGATATGGTCACCTTGCGCTTCAACTACCGCTTCGGCGGTTACGGCAGCCCGTACATCGCGAAATACTAACCTCTTCCTACCGACTTCTCCAGCAAACTGGGCCGGCAGAAATGCCGGCCTTTTTGTTGGAGAGATCAGGTCTGATAAATCCGTCAGACTGGCGACCCGACCTTAGTTGAACCGTCGGCAGGCTGCTGCGGATTGCATCATTCAAGCACTTCAACCAAGCAAGAAACGCGCCATGAAACGCCCATGCTCGCTCCTGTTTTAACGGCAGATGGGTTTGCCGCAACCCGCAGTGCGGATTGATCTATCTCAAGCAGGCCATCGATTGTTCTCTGCCAAATGCCCGCTCAACGGCAAAGGGAGCCCTCCATGAAAGAACTGACCTTCTGCCTCGCGCTTAGCGCCGCACTGTTACCGTCCGTTTCCCATGCTCAAGTGACGATCGATATGTCTCGCGTCACCTGCGCGGAGTATCTCGCAATGCCTCCAGGGCAATCCGCAACTTTTTCTGCGTGGATGAGCGGCTGGTTCAACCAAAAGAACGGCTATGTCTTCGTCGACCTCAACGCCTACGCAAGAAACGTGGCGAATGTGAAATCCTGGTGCGCTTTAAATCCGGCTGACACCGTTATGGCGGGCCTTCAACGCGCCACAGCCAAGCAATGAAGGCAAAGGAAACCATCATGAAACGCAGTACTGTTGCGACGGCTCTTGTGCTCAGCCTCACATTCACCGTGCCCGCAAAGGCTCAGACCGTGCTCGATCTTTCACTGATCACGTGCAAGCAGCTTCTGGATTCGGATCCCGAGAGGCAAGCTCTGATCGGTGCGTGGATGAGCGGCTATTTCAGTGCAACGAAGAATCTCAACATACTCGACTTCCGGTACGTCGATCGAAACCGAAAAGTGGTCGGCAATTATTGCAAGAGCCACAAATCGGATACCGTGATGAGCGCAATGCAGAAGAATTGGCGTTAAGGAGGATCTCGTAACTATAGCGCTCGTATCAAACCGGCCGCGCCCGACGTGCGAGCGCGCAATTCCGCGCGGAGATCGTCAGCAGGGCTGACCCATATCAACGCATACTTTCCGATTTGAAATTGCGCAAAGCTCCTTGGCCGGGCCTGAGAGAACGACTACCGTTGACCGCGGTTCTTGACCGAGCACCGAGCGGAAGGGGAAGCTCTGCGTCACAGGATCCTGCGGGAGCAAAGGTTGGCCAAACCGATAGAATTGTTGCGCAAACCTGACCGTTAGCGGCGCGCCCATCATGTTTGATCGAATCTGCAATGCGCCTGGAGCACCTGCCGCAAGCTTATTGTCATTTTTTTTGGCGCTCGGAACGATAGCGTTGGTGCTCGGGGTCGCAAATGCGAAGGCTCAGGAAGCAGAGCCACGATCCTATTCGAATACCCCGGTCGGGTTGAATTTTCTGATCGCGGGCACCGCTTACTCGGATGGAAAAATGGCGTTCGACCCAAACCTGTCGATCGCCGACGCCAAATTCCATTCCACTACCGAGTTGCTGGCCTATGTTCGCTCGTTCGATTTCGCAGGGCAGTCGGCCAAGTTCGATGTGATCGTGCCGGCCTCGTCGTTCGCTGCGCATGGTCTTGTGAACGGCCAGCCGCAAGAGCGCGAGATGGCTGGCCTGGGTGACCCCAGATTTCGTGTCTCGGTCAATCTGTTCGGAGCGCCAGCGCTGTCGGCGAAGCAGTTCGCGAGCTACCAGCAGGATCTCATTGTTGGCGTGAGCTTTCAGGTTTCTGCGCCACTTGGGCAGTACGACGACAGCAAGCTGCTCAACCTCGGCAACAATCGCTGGTCGTTCAAGCCCGAGCTCGGAATTTCCAAGGCCTGGGGCCCATGGACATTCGAGGTCGCCCCCAGCGTGACATTCTTCAGCGACAACACTGACTTTTTCGGCGGCAACACTTTTGCGCAGGCACCGATATATGCCGTGCAGGCACATCTCCTCTACACGTTCCAGTCCGGTGTGTGGATGGCGCTGGACGGGATTTATTTCGCAGGCGGCCACACCGCCCTGAATGGCGTAAAGAGCGACAACGAGCAACGGAACACGCGGGCCGGCTTCACCCTCGCCTTGCCGATCGATCGCCAGAACTCGCTGAAGCTTTCCGCCAGTACCGGCCTCTCAACCCGCACCGGCAGCGAATTTAGCACCGTTGCCATTGCGTGGCAGTATCGTTGGGGCGGCGGTTATTGAGAATGCGGCGGGGCAGGTAACGAATCGTGGATTGATATTGCCAGGCTTTTCTCGTCGCCCAATTTCCCGCAACGGGAGAGGGGCGAGAAATCAAAGCCCGCCCATCTTGCAGACGATCTTCCATTCCTCCGCCGTCACCGGCTGCACCGACAGCCGCGAATATTTCACCAGCGCCATGTCGGCCAGTTTCTTGTCCGCCTTGACCGCGGCCATTGTCACCGGTGTCTTCAGGGGCTTCTCGGCCCTGATGTCGACGCAGACGAATTTGCCGGTCTTGTCGGTCGGATCGGGATAGGCCTCCTTGATGACTTCCGCGATGCCGACGATCTCCTTGCCCTCGTTGGAATGATAGAAAAAGGCGCGGTCGCCTTTCTTCATGTTCACGAGATTCTGCCGCGCGGTGAAATTGCGCACGCCGGTCCAGGCCTCGCCCTTGGCGCCTTTTGCCACCTGCTGATCCCACGACCAGGTCGACGGTTCGGATTTCACGAGCCAGTACGCCATTGCACCTTCCCCTATGGCACGACGAAAGAATCCGCCAGTTCAGCGCGTTGACAATATCGTTCCACCTAACTGATCGCAACGGGCGCAACGGGCAGCAAGCGGCGTCTCCGAATTATTCCCCACCTTCGAACAAATTGTTTTTATCGGCGTCGTATTGAACAAACGCGCAGCCGATGACATCCGTCGCCAACACTTGGAGGCGACTTCATGTCAGCGCATCGCCGGGATTTTCTCAGTTTGGCCGTGGGAAGCGTGGCTGCGGCAGCGGTCGCGGGAGGCGCGGTCCGCGCCCAGCCGACGGATCGCAGCAAGATCAGAGCGGTGGCTTTCGATGGCTTTCCGATCATCGATCCTCGTGCGGTATTCACCAAGCTTGAGGAGATGTTTCCCGGAAAGGGTACAGAATTGGGGAATGCCTGGCGGGCAAGGCAATTCGAGTACACATGGCTGCGCACCATGAGCGGCCGTTATGCCGATTTCTGGCAGGTCACCGAAGAAGCGTTGGTCTTTGCGGCCAAACTCGCCAAAGTCGATTTGTCAGGCGCGCAGCGCGAGCGAGTGATGCAGTCATATCTCGAGTTGAAGGCGTGGCCCGACGTAGCGCAGGCCCTGAAGAAGCTCAAAGACGCCGGCATTCGCATGGCCTTCCTGTCGAACTTCACGGCCGAAATGCTCGATGCCGCCATCCGGAATTCGGGACTTCAAGGGATGTTCGAAGATCATCTCAGCACCGATCGGGTCAAGGCGTACAAACCTGACCCGCGGGCCTACCGGATGGGTGTCGATGCCTTCGAGATGAGGAAGGAAGAGATTGTCTTTGCGGCATATGCGGGATGGGATGCAGCCGGCGCCAAATGGTTCGGATACCCGACCTTCTGGATCAACCGTGCGGGCATGCCGGTCGAAGAACTTGGTGTTGCGCCGGACGGCGCGGGCACAGGCCTGAACGATCTGGTTTCCTTCATCGGTCTGTAGGCCCTGCTCGATCTGTGGCTATTCCTCCGCCTTGAACGGCCGCGTCAGCAGGCTCTCGATCGCGGCATCGATTGTCATCGCGTCGCCAAGGATCGCCGCGACCGCGCTTGATACCGGCATATCGACATTTTGCGAAGCCGCCAGCTCGACCAGCACGGGTGCGGTGAACTCGCCTTCGGCGAGCTTGCCGGCCGCCGGCCGCTCGCCGCGGCCGAGCGCGATGCCGAGTGCAAAATTGCGCGACTGCGGGCTCGAGCAGCTCAGGATCAGATCGCCGAGCCCCGACAGGCCCGACAGCGTTTCGGCGCGCGCGCCGAGCGCGCGGCCGAGGCGGGCGAGTTCGCTGAAGCCGCGCGTGGTCAGCGCGGCCAGCGCGGAGGCGCCGAGCTTGCGCCCGGCCACGATCCCCGCCGCGATCGCCAGCACGTTCTTGGCCGCGCCGCCGATCTCGACGCCGCGCACATCCGATGTGTGATAGGGGCGGAACGTGGACGATCCCAGCGCCTGCACCAAAGCGCGCGCGAGCGTTTCGTCCCTGGCGGCGAGCGTCACCGCGGTCGGAAGCCCGCGCGCCACGTCATCGGCAAAGCCCGGCCCGGACAGAATTGCGGGCCTCGCGTCGGGAGCGCTTTCCGCGATCACTTCGGTCATGAATTTGTGGGTGCCGCGCTCGATGCCCTTGGCGGTGGCGACGACGGGCGTCGCCTTCCTGAGATGCGGCGCGAGTTTTGTAACCGCTTCACGCAGGTGCTGTGCCGGCGTCGCGATCAGGATGACGTCCGCGCTCGCGGCGGCGGCGATGTCATCAGTCACGTCCACACTGGCGTCGAGCAGCACGCCGGAGAGTTTTGGGTTGGCACGGGTCGCTTTCATCGCTGCCGCGCTTTCGGCGTTCCGCGCATAAAGCACGACATCCCGCCCTGCCCGCGCCGCGGCACCCGCGAGTGCCGTTCCCCAGGCGCCGGCGCCGATCACGCCTACCGATTTGTACGAGGGCATCACGGCTCTCCGCTAGTAGGCGGCGCGGGTATTGGCGTAACCGGCCGGCGCCTTCGCGTTGGCGTCGAGCAGCCAGCGGGCGCGCGGCGGCGCGTCCATCGTATCGGTCAATCCAATCGCCATCCGCTCGGCGCCCGCCCAGGCAATCATCGCGCCATTGTCGGTGCACAGCGCCGGCGGCGGGATGATCAGCGTGGTCTCGGCCTTGGAGGCGACATCCTGCAGCGCGCCGCGGATCGCGTGGTTGGCGGCGACGCCACCGGCGGCTACCAGCGCGCGGGGTGGTCCGAATTGCTCGCGAAACAGTTTTAGTCCGACGCTCAACCGATCAGCGGTCGACTCCAGCACCGCGGCCTGGAAGCTGGCGCAGAGATCGCTGATGTCCTGCGGTTCCAGCGGGAAGAGCCGGCTGGCTTCGTTACGCACCGCGGTCTTCAACCCCGATAGTGAGAAGTTGGCGTCGGGACGCCCGAGCATCGGCCGCGGAAATGCAAACCGTTTGCCATCGCCGCCTTCGGCTGCGCGCTCGACCTCGGGCCCGCCCGGATAGGGCAGCGCGAGCATTTTTGCGACTTTGTCGAACGCCTCGCCCATTGCGTCGTCGACCGTAGTGCCCAGTCGCACATAATTGCCGACGCCGACCACGGCGACGATCTGGGTGTGACCGCCGGATGCCAGAAACAGGCAATAGGGAAAGGCGAGCGCGCAAGTCAGCCTCGGTGTCAGCGCGTGGGCCTCGAGATGGTTCACCGCGATCAGCGGCGTATCGTGCACCATCGCGATCGCCTTCGCGGTGGTAAGCCCGACAATCACGCCGCCGATCAGCCCGGGACCGGCGGCGGCGGCCACCGCCGACAATTGCGCAAAGCCTGTGCTCGCCTCCTTCATGGCGCTGCCGACAATGCCGTCGAGCAGGTCGACATGGGCACGGGCGGCGATCTCCGGCACCACGCCGCCGAAGCGCGCATGCTCTGATGTCTGTGAGTGCACGATGTTGGACAGGATCCGCCCCGACCCATCGCTCTGGCGCTCGACCACGGCGGCTGCGGTTTCATCGCAGGTGGTCTCGATACCTAACACCAGCATCGGCGTGTCGTTACCCAATTTAAGCCCTTGCGCTGCCGGTCAAAGGAGCGTTTCCCTCTTCGCGTAGCATTGTGAGGTCGCAAAGTGCAATCATTCGGTAAGGCTGAAATCGTGGCGGCGGAGGCCTGAAGGCATGGCCGTCCTGGTTACGCGCGCGCGTCCCGACGACGAGGTAACAGCCAAAAACCTGCAGGCGAGCGGTTTTGAGGTGTTGCGGGCGCCGATGCTGCGCTTCGAGGCGTTGCCGTTCCGCGACGATGACGAAGCGCAATACGACGCGGTCATCGTTACCAGCGCCAATGCGCTGCGCGCCGTCGAGGCCCAACTCGCAGGCCATCGGCTACTCAAATTGCCCCTGCTTGCGGTCGGCGAGCATACCGCCGAAGCCGCGCGCCATGCCGGGTTTGACCATGTCAGCGCGGCCAAGGGCGATGCCCGGGCCTTGATTGATCTCGTGCTGAGAAACGTGAAAACCAAGCAGCTCAAGAAAGCCGCAACGATTCTGTATCTCGCCGGAACCGATCTCGCGCACGATCTCGCCGGTGAATTGCGCGAGCACGGTCTTACGGTCGTGACCCACACGACGTATCGCATGGTTCCGGCGTCCAGCCTGCCCAGGGATGTATGTGACGCCTTCGCCGCCGGCAGGATCGAGGCGGTATTGCACTACTCGGGCCGCAGCGCCCGCGCCTTCCTCGACGCGGCGCGGGCCGGCGGCGTCGAAATATCGGCATTGGCGCTGCCGCAATGCTGCATTTCCGCAAACGTGGCCGCAATCCTTCACGATGCCGGTGCGAGCCAGGTCACGGCGGCGGCGTCTCCGGACGAAAATGCCTTATTCGAGACACTGACCCGTGCTTTGCGGGCCTGATTGTGCTCGTTTTCACGGTCTGAGCATGATCTTTTCCGAAAACCGGTGCCCGCTCCTCCCTTCATGCTGTAAGACGACGCATCAATTCCGTCAGGTCTCCGTCTCTGCTAAGTTTTGGCGCCCTAACTGTTCAAGGAACTTCTGTGATGGCCGACGACAGGCCCGAAGAACGTGGACCGTTGCCTGACCCCGACCGGCCCAGGCGCACGCCGCCGACCATCGATCTCGAAGCGACCGAAGTGTCCACGGAGACGCCCAAGGCAGGCGGCGAGGGGGCTCATGAGCCTGAGCCGGCCCCCGAGCCAACGCCCGAACCGGCGTCGGCCGAGCAGGTTTCCGAGGCCGAACCGACGGCCCGTCCGATGTCGCGGCCGATCTCACCTTGGGTGATAGCGCCGTTCTCCGGTGCTGTCGCCGCCGCGCTCGTGATCGGCGTCGGCTGGCTGCTGGGCTGGCCCGCGGTGCAGCCGGCGGGACCGGTACTCAATGCCTCAGCGATCGACGATCTCAGCACGCGGGTCGCCAGCCTCGAATCGAAGGTCAGCAAGCCGCCCGCCCTTGATCCCGCGGCTGCGGCGCGGTTGGACGCGCTGGAGAAATCCCTGAGCGTGCTGCGCGGTGAACTCACCACGACGCGTGCGCAAGGCGAAAAGCTCGCTGCCGCCGTCAACGAGGCCAAGGTCGCGCCGCGCGACGGTGCGCCGGCGCCGGATCTCTCCGGGATCAATGCGCGCCTCGCGAAAATCGAAAGCGCCGTACAGGCGCAGAATGCCGAGATCGTAAAACAGGGCAGCAAGATCGCAGATGCCAAGGGGGCGGATGCGAAACCTGCCGATGACGTTCCGCTCCGTCGTCTGGTGGCGGCGGCCTTGCTCGATGTCATGGTTCGAATCGGCGATCCCTTTTCTTCGGCCCTGGACGCCGCGAAACCGCTGGCACCCAATCCCGACGCCTTGAAGCCGCTCGACCAATTCGCGGCCAAGGGCGTGCCGAGCGCCGCAAAGCTCTCGAGCGAATTGCTGACGCTGGTGCCGAAATTGTCACCACCTGTGCAGCAGGACAGCGTGACCTCCGGTTCGGGCATCGTCGAGCGCCTGCAGGCGGGCGCCGCCAAGCTGGTCCGTATCGAGCGCACCGATACATCAGGCAGCGATCGCGGCGCCGTGGTCGCCCGGATCACTGCAGCCGCGCTGCACAACGATCTCGCCGAAGCGAGGCGCGAGTTGAACACGTTGCCGCCCGCCGATCGCGCTGCTGCACAAGCCTGGCTCGACAAGGCCGACGCGCGTGATGCTGCGCTCGCCGCATCCCGGCAATTTGCGGCCGATGCCATGACCGCGCTCGCCAAACCAGCGCAATAAGGATGCCGATGATCCGGATCATTCTGTTTCTGGTGTTGATCGCGCTCGCAGCGGCGGGCGCGGCCTGGGTGGCCGAGCAGAGCGGCGATGTCGCGCTGTCCTGGGGCGTCTGGCGCATTCAGACCACATTGCCGGTGTTCGCGCTGGCGCTCGGCATCATCGTGGTCGCGGCGACGATGGCGTGGGCGATTTTGCGCGCGCTGTGGCGCACGCCGGCGCGCATTCGCCACAGGCGGCGCGAGCGGCGTCAGGCCCGCGGCCGTCATGCCATCACGCAAGGCCTGCTCGCGATCGGCCACGGCGATTCCTCCGCCGCCCGCACCCACGCCGAAGTCGCGCGCCGCCATGCCGCGCACGATCCGTTGGCGCTGCTGTTGCACGCGCAATCGGCGCAGCTCGAGGGCGATCGCGAAGGCGCGCAGCGCGCGTTCCGCGCCATGGCCGAGCGTGAGGATACACGGCTGTTGGGCCTGCGCGGTCTGTTCATCGAAGCGCAGCGCGCCGATGATCCGGTCGCCGCGGTCATGATCGCCGAAGAAGCCTTGAAACTGGCGCCGTCATCGCCGTGGGCCTCGCAGGCCGTGCTCGGCTTCTGTTGCGCCAGGGGTGACTGGAGCGGCGCGCTGACCATTCTCGACAACAATCTTGCCGCCGGGCTGATCGACAAGCCGACCTACCGGCGGCAGCGCGGCGTGCTGCTGACGGCCCGCGCGCTGGAGCTGGAAAAATTCGACCGCGACCTGTCGCGCGAGAGCGCGATGGAAGCGATCAAGCTGGCGCCGACGCTGGTGCCGGCCGCGGTGCTTGCCAGCAAGTTCGAAAGCGAAGCGCATCAGGTGCGGCGTTCGATGCGCATCGTCGAAACCGCGTGGCTGGCGCAGCCGCATCCCGATCTTGCCGACGCCTATGCACATGTGAAGCTGGGCGATTCGGCGCGGCAGCGGCTGGTTCGGGTCGAGACGCTGGCGGCGAAGACGCCGGGACATATCGAGGGCGCGCTGGCGATCGCGCGCGCCGCGATCGATGCTTCCGAATTTACGAAGGCGCGCGAGGCTCTGGCGCCGTTCATCGCTTCGCCGACGCAGCGGGTGGCATTGTTGATGGCCGAGCTCGAGCGCACCGAGCATGGCGATGCCGGCCGGGCGCGGGCCTGGACGCTTCGCGCGGTGCGAGCGCTGCACGATCCCGCCTGGACCGCCGATGGCTATGTCAGCGATCGCTGGCGGCCGGTGTCGCCAGTCACTGGGCGGCTTGACGCCTTTCAGTGGCAGACGCCGGTTGCGGCGCTGCCATCCGATAAGGGCAGCGCGATCGAATCCTCACCGTTCGAGGAAGCCATGCTCGCCGCGCCCCCGCCGCGTCGCGTCGCGGATGCCAGCGAAAGCCAGGTCCAGCCGTCGAAGGAGACCTCCAGCGCGCCGGTCGCGAAGCCGGCGGAGCCGGTTCCCCCCGCCGCGCAGGACAATGCTCCGCCACAAGCGGATGCCGAGCCCGCCCCGGCGGCGACGCCTGTGCCGGCTTCGGCGCCGGCCGAATCGGCGCCGATTGCGCCGGCACCCCTGTTCCGCGCCCGCCAGGACATCCCGAAGACCGCGCCAGCGAGCATTCCGGCGGTGATTCCTATCATCCGCGCCCCCGACGACCCCGGCATCGACGAGGAGGGCGCGCGCGATGAATTTTCGGAACAAATCGCCCCGCCAAAGGCGCAAGCGGGCGGCTGGCGCGGGTTTTTGTCCCGCTGGGGCAGCTGATTGGCCGGCAGGCCCGCGTTTTCCTTGCCAATCGGGGTTCTGCCCGATATCAGGTGGCACGCGTTTCCAGGCCGTGGCCGAACGCGTCAACCAAGGACTCTGGTTCGCCGCAATAGCTCAGTCGGTAGAGCACGTCATTCGTAATGACGGGGTCGGGGGTTCGAATCCCTCTTGCGGCACCAGCTATCCCGCTGAACCCCATTAGTAGGTAATTGGGGACGGCGGACAATTCGGAAAGTGCGCCTGACGCTCCATCAGATCGTATCCATTGGGAGTGCTGGCCCGATGAACCGCCCCACTCTGTACTTCCGGCTCTCGCTGATCTGGCTGGTTATCTTGGCCTGTGGCGTCGCATTTCTGTGGTTCGGGTAAAGGCGCGCCGATGGGCCGCTATGACGGTCGAGCGTCGTCGGTACAAAGAGGAAGTCTGATCCTGAACGTCGCGCCGCCGTGATCCCGATTTTTTGCCCATATCAGCCCGTTGTGCGCCTCGATAATGGTGCGCGCGATAGATAGCCCCATGCCCATGCCTTCCGCCTTGCTGGTGAAAAACGGTTCGAAGACCTCTTTTAATTTGTTTTCGGGAATGCCCGGTCCGCGATCCGACACGGATAGCTGGGCGAAATTATCGACGTGCGAAGTCCGGACGCTGATGATGCGGTTATCGCTCGGCGTGTCCCTCACCGCGTCGATCCCGTTCACGACAAGGTTCAGAATGACTTGTTGAAGTTGAATGCGGTCGCCGAGGATCGGAAGCGCATTCGGTGTGATCAAACTGGTCAGTTCGACCTTTCGTGCGGCAGCCAGCGTCGAGAGAAATTCGACGGTTTCCCGCGCGACGTCGTTGAGGTCGAGACTTTTCAGTTCGAAGGGCGCCTTTGTCAGGAGGCTCCTCATCCTCCGGATGACTTCGCTGGCGCGTCGGTCATCCCGTACGATATCGCCAACGATCTCGTTCAGTTCCACGATGTCAGGGCTCGGAGATTTTAGAATTGCCTGTGCGGTTTCGGCGTTGGTCAGAATGGACCCAAGCGGTTGGTTAATTTCGTGAGCGATTGAGGCGGTCAGTTCGCCAGCGGTCGAGAAGCGGATGACGCGGGCCAGTTCCGACATGCGCTGCCGCGACTGCACTTCGGCAAGTTGACGCCGGCGATGCTCACGTAGCAGGACCGAGATAAGCCCGGCCTGTACCAGAACAAGGGCGGTGACGAGCGCGATCGGCAACGAATAGCGCTCCCATGCCGTTGATTCACGGAAGTGCACTGTGCTGCCAGCAGGTAGACTGCTGTCGCTGATCCCAAACCGCTGCATTTGCCGCCAATCAAATCTCGGCGGTGTAAACCTAGTAGGTGGAATTTTGACGTCTCCGGCCTTTTCCCCATCAAGGATGCGAATGGCAGCCGCAGCGGCGACGACGCTCCCTTCCAGTGCCGATTGCATGGAGCCACCGAGGATTGACTCCCCGAACCAGACGTCAAGGTACGAAAAAATCGGTGCGTTGGCTGCGGCAGAAAGTTTGTCCAGCGCAGCGTTGCCCTCGTGAGCAACACCTGCCGCATCGACGCTCAACAGGTGCCAGAAAATGGCACTATCAGGTGGAAGATTTGCAGCATCCTTCAGCATGCCTTCGAACGTGAGTTCGTTGTACCATTTGAGCGTGACCCTTCCGCTTAGCGGTTCAAGCTCCCGGTTTAGTACTCCCTGCCAAAATGCTTCATTGGGAGAAGCCCCATTTACAATTGCGATTGTCTTTGTGTGTGGCAAAACCTGCAGGATAACTTCGAAAGCGGCGGGAAAGTCATGAGCGGCGGCCGCAACAGTGTCGTTCTCTGTCAGCTTATCATATTGGACCCGACGCGCCTCCACCGCCGTAAACAACATAGGCGTGTCAGGAAAAAGTTGAGATCGATATCGCTGCACGAAGTTCGCGGCGGGCGCTCCTAGAGCGATAATAAGATCAGGGGGCTTTTCCGCGTATATGGTGTGAAGGTAATCGACAAACGGAGCGTCCGATTTGTCGTTACTAAGTCGGGCATTCAAAAGCGAGTGGTCATCAAATCGAACGGCGCGTTTCGATTGTCGGTTTATTTCAGATCGAAGGGTTTGCGCGTAATCAACCCATGGCTTGAAGCGTAGGCCAAACGAATGCAGCATCAAGACCCGCTTGGGCTCGTCCTCTACCTGCCCGTACGCCTGTGTAACAAGCAAGATTGCAGTCGCGAGCGAAGCAACGACGATCCGCGCGGACAACGTTCGAAATAGTATGACAACTGGCCAGAAGCGCATCGCCGCCTGCCCCAGAGGCTAACTCCGAGGGGCAGTCTATCCCCTAAAACCAGCGATATGACAGAAGGAAAAATCGCGGCTGCGTCGCACGCACGTCCAGGCATGCGCCACAGCAAAGCTGCATTCACGCAGCCAAGTTCATTTCTGGGAATTGCGAATGTCAGCAGTCTTAGGAATTGAGGATCGGATCGCCATCATGCCATTTGGATGGCCTTCTGCGTCAGGGCTTCCGCTTGGCCATCAAGCAGCGCCTCGCACGCCTTGGTCGCCGCGTTCCGCAAACCCCGTGGACGACCGCGCGGGTTGAAATGTCTGGTCCTAAATCCTGGCGCGCCGATAGCATTCCATCGCGGCATCGTGAGCGGCGACCAATTAAGCTTGTTAAGCCTTGGGCGAGGGCGCGCTGTGGATATTTAGTCACACACCCGGAGAATGCGCTTTTGTTCTCATCATGTTCTCAAGTGTTGATCAGAGGGTTGCTTCTCTTCGCGATAAGCTCACTTTTGGGTCGAGGGCACTTTCGCTGTTGATGCGAGGGAGAGCCGACATGCCAGCCTACGTCCAGCATCACGAAGTTGAGGCCGCCGCAATCCTCTGCCCCAACTGCATAGGTCTCGCTATGTACGTCAGCGATATTGAACCCCATTGGAGCATGGCGAAGATTGACTTCATCTACGAGTGCTCGGAGTGCGGCACCGAAATCAAGAAAACTGTGACCAAACCAGACCGGCGCCACTAGCTGCGCACGGCTACGCGAGGGCAAGCAATCCAGTAGTCAGCACCACCAGGTGCTGCGCCCCGCTTCAGCGCAGACGACGCCCGCGGCATCTCGCGTACTCGAGGCAATGCCAGCAACCGATGGTGAGTAGCACGCTACCGCCCCCTTGACCGCTACCCGCAGTCAAGTGAGCCAATTGTGGCCGAACTGAACCAGCACTGGAACTTCCAGCCGATCCGACTTTCCGGCCGTGTGTCGCGGGGCAACAACAAACTGAAACCGCAAACATTTTCGGACATGCGCATGTGTCCGCTGGATCTCCGCTTTTGGGTTCGGCGGCTAACTGATTGTCAGACCCGAACGTTCCGCCAGAAAGCATGGACGGCGTGTAACGCGGCGATCACTGCCGCCCTTGCCGACATTGATCCACATCAACAAGCGCGCTCCGGATAGAGGAGCAGGGTGACAACTTGATCAACCTGAGGAAAGGAGATCAGTCATGTCGCGTCGAAGCATTATCTCCCTTGCTGCATCCGTTGTCATCGGCATCGGGTGCATAGCGATGATTTCAACTGACGCCTTCGCTTATAGAGGCGGCTATCGCGGCGGCGTTCATCGCGCTGGTGGTTATCACGGCGGCGTTCATCGTGCAGGCGTTTATCGCGGTGGCGTCTATCGCGGCGGCGTTTACCGTGGTGCACCCGTAGCCCGTGGAGTAGCGGTAGGCGTCGGTGCTGCTGCCGTCGGCGCTGCTGCCGCAGGTGCCTATTACGCGCCACGCTGCGGATACTATCCCTACCCACCGTGTTAACAGAACTGTGTTAGGGCATCGCTGATCCCACGATCATCAGAGGCATAGGTGCGGTGCTGGGCCACTGCCCGGCGGAGTGTTGTGACCCGCCGGAGAAAATAGTGGGTCCCGAGCCAGAATTTCTTCCTTCCCCAGGAGTGGCGAAAGAATCCTTTGCCGTGCGACGAGCCACGGACGGCGAAGCCAATCGGCGCTTGTCGATCATGTTCGCGCCAGCCTGCAAGCGCCGGATAGACGGAAGCGCGGCCAATTTTCAGAGCCTTCGCGATGGCGGACGGCCCCGTGCCCGCGGCTGTCATGACCTTCGCCGGGTCGATGCTTGCCTTGCGGCCCTTGTAGACGCCACGCGCTTTCGCGCTGGCCACGCCTTTGAGTTGGCGCTCCTTGCGCGGATTGGTTTCGAATTCCGCAAACACGCCGAGCATGTCGAGGAAACATTTGCCGGCTGCGGTGCCGGTGTCGATTAGCTGTTCCGTCGCCTTCAAGGATGCGCCGCGAGTCCTCACTGCCCGCACGATGTCTTGAAGGTCCCGATGTTGCGCGCGAGCCGGTCGATGCGCGTGACCATCAGCACGTCGTCCTTGCGGAGAAAGTCCCCCACGACGAACACGCCGCAATGACCGTGCGCAACCGATTGGTCTGTGTTGCTGTCCATTGTGTGCCCCGGGGACATCAGCAATTGGAAAAATAGAAGCGCGTTCGCCTTCGCCACACTTACGGCAATTGCTGACACAATTGTGGTTCTGCTGATCTGCAAGTTGAGCTTGCATCCTGATTATTTGTGCGCGCCGCCTTTCGGATAGATCGGCGTAACGCGAGTACATTTTTCGCGACCGAACCGACGCGACCGCTCTTTCGTTGGCTAATTGCTGGAATGGCAACTGACTTCGATGGGGGACAGCGATGAAGTGTGGTGCCGGCAGCGGTCGAGTCATGGACGTCGACGTCGATACGGCCGTGTTGGATTGCTGCGCCTGCAATACAGAAAAAGAAAAATATTCACCTGCTGTCACGCGCCATGAACTGCCGGATGGTCCTGGTCGATTTTACTTGCTTCGGCATCGGCTGCTATCGAGCATCACCGCGAAGCGTCGAAAATTTTGGCTTATGACGGCCTCTGCTTTGGTGCCCTTATCGCTGGGCATATCGGGACCAGCGCTGGCAGCGAACGAATGCGGGCCGCTTGCGGTCATCGTTACCTGCACGTCGGCTGGCAACCCCTATTCCGGCGGCATCTCCTACCTCCAGACCACGCCCGCGACCGACCTGCACGTCAACCTCAATTCAGACGTCAACGTCACCTTTTCGGGGGCACAACTAGGGGCGGTAATTGTCGACAATAGAGGGGGTCAAGCTATTCTGACTGCGAACGGCGCCGCTATTACCGCCAACGTCCCCGGGGTTAACGGACTGGTTGCAACTACGGACAACGGTTCGGGTAATGCGATAATCACGGCATCGGGCCCAATTCAAGTGGTCGGCAACGGAATAGTAGCAATCGCCCGCGGCGACCTCGCGAGCGTCACTTATAATGGTCCGGGTGTAACCTCGAGTGGATCTAGTGCGACTGTGATCCAAGCTGTAAACAATGGGGCCGGCGACGCTTTCATTGAAGCTCGAGGGGATCTCAGGGGCGACGTTGTCGGCTCCGGCATCCCTAATGGTATCAGTGGTTTGTTCGCTACAGCGGAGGTTGGGAGGAACGCGACCGTCCTCTTCCACAGTGGCACAATCACCGCGGAAGGATTTTTTGCCAACGGTATTTTCGCAGCAGGTGGTCCTGTTGGCTCGGCCACAGTGATCACCGATCCAGGCACGACCATCATCGTTCAGATCGTGAACCCTGGGGACAAACTGAAACCAGGGATCGCCGCTGAGACATCTGGTTCTGCGGCCGCTAATAACTCTGTAACGGTGGTCGCGCAGTCCGCGATCAACATACTCGGTGCCGCCGCGGCCGATCCCAATCTTCGCAATGATGGTCTCGGCATTCGGGCATTCAGCTTCGCCGACGCGCCAATCTCCGTATCATTATTGAGCCCAGGCAGCATTACGACCGAGGGCGGGAACGGCATCGGCATCGCTGCTGCGTCAGTCGGCGGCAGCGTCGCCGTCAATTCCTCCGGGCCAATAACGACGACCAATTCCGGCGCATTCGGCATCCTCGCCGACAGCGGCAATATCCTCAACAACAACAATACGATCATAAACAATCCAATACTCACGCCAGGTGGGCCCATAACGGTAATGGTGTCGGGCGCGATCTCAACTCAGGGCGCCGAAGCGCATGGCATCTGGGCCGCTTCGACGACCGGCCCGGTGCAAGTGACCGCGACAAATGTGTCCACCAGCGGTCAGTTCAGCACCGCGATCAATGCTGTCAGCACCGGGATCAACGGAACCGGGGGCGGCAACGTGACGGTCAACATCCCGTCCGGCGGATTGATAATGGGCGGCTGGCAGCCTGACGTTAGCAGTGTCGGTCTGACTACGGTCTGCCGGCGGCCGGCGTTATCCTCGGTTCGTCCGTTGGCACCGCAACCCTGACCAATGATGGCAACATCGGCGCCCTGTCCGATCGCGCGGTCGCCAACACTCCGCTCTTCCCCAGCAACAACACCAACATCATCAACAACGTCGACGGCACCATCACGGGCTTCGTGCAGCTCGTTGGCGGCAATAACAGCATCCTCAACGATGGTACGTTCAACCTGAGGCACTTCGCCGACACCAATGGGGACGGCGTGCGCGATACGGTCCGAGTAGCCATAGCGGATCTCGGCCCAGGCGTCTTCACCAACAACGGAACGCTGGCGCTGCCCGCCGTGACGGGCGCCACCACGCTCGACAGCACGGGGCAGTATCTCCCGCTCGGGAACACCAACAACGCAATGGCGCTCGGCGGGCCGTTGCAGGGCCAGATTCTTGGCGCGACGACGTTCACCAACTCGGGCACCATCGATCTGCAGGCCAACCCGGTACCCGGTGATGTCCTGTTGATTTCGGGCGGCCATACGCCCGGAACGAACGGCGGAGGCACCTTTATCTCCAACGGCGGCACGCTGAAGCTCGACACGGTGCTCAATGAGGGCGGCGCCGCCACGCGCTCCGATACGTTGGTTGTGGACGGCACGTCGGTTGGCGCGGGCGGCGCGACAAACATGTCAATCCGCAACGCCGGCGGCGCAGGTGCGCTGACCGTCGGCAACGGCATCCTGGTGGTGCAGGTGCTCGACACCGGCCGTTCGGCAGCCGGCGCCTTCACGCTCGTCGGTCCCGAGCTACGCGCCGGCGCCTTCGACTATCGTCTCTTCCAGGGTGGCCCCATCAACAATACCAGCGACTGGTTCCTGCGCTCGGACTTCATCGTTGGACCACCGATCGTGGTGCCGCCCGAGCCGCCAATCTTGCCACCCATTCCGCCGCCGGCGGTGCTGCCGCCGGGTGTCTTCCCGATCATCGGACCGGAGATCGCGACCTACGGCGTGGTCCAGCCGATCGCCCGGCAATTGGGGATGACGACGCTCGGCACCTTGCATGAGCGCGTCGGCGATACATCGCTATACCCAACTACAGGAACGCCATGCCCAGCCGACGGCAACACGGGGGACGGGATCTACCGCAAGGCGCCGGTAAAAGCATCGACCGATTGCCTGAACGGCTGGGGACCCTCGGTCTGGGGCCGGGTCCTCGGCCAGCAGATCGACAACCATTACGGGGCGTTCGCCGATCCGCGCGCCTCCGGCCAGTTGCTGGGCTTTCAGAGCGGCATCGATATCTGGCGCGGCGAATGGTTGCCGGGCCATCGCGATGCGGCCGGCATTTATGTCGGATATGCCAATGCCAATGTCGACGTGACCGGCCTCGTCACCAACGATTCGGCAACCGGCTATGTGCTTCGCCACACCGGCGGCCTCAATCTCGATGCCTGGTCGGGCGCGGCCTATTGGACGCATTACGGCCCGGGCGACTGGTACCTCGACGCGGTGGCGCAGGCGACGCAGTATCAAGGCTCGGCGTCCACGCAATTCGCCAGGCTTGATACCTCCGGCTTCGGCTTCCTCACGTCGCTGGAGACGGGCTATCCGATCCGGCTGCCGATCTTCGGACCGGGCTTCGTGCTGGAGCCGGAGGCGCAGATCGTCTGGCAACGTGTGTCGTTCGACGACGCCAATGACGGCTTGGGTCAGGTCGGGCTGGGCACGACGTCAGGGACGAGCGGGCGGATCGGCCTGCGCGGCCGATGGACCATCGTCAGTGACAGCGGGCAGGTGTGGCAGCCTTATGTGCGCGCCAATCTGTGGCGTGACTGGGGGGCGCAGGCGACGACGACGTTTTCCGGCGTCGATCTGGTGCCGCTGCTGGAACAGGCCACGCGCCTGCAACTGGGTGGTGGCCTGAGCGTGAAGGTGAATACCAATGTCAGCTTCTACGCCAATGCCGACTACCAGCTCGCCGTCGGCAACACCGACGGCGGCAAACGCGACGGCGTCCGCGGAGCCGCTGGTGTGCGATATACGTGGTGAAACTGACTTGCGGCTGGACTTTCGCCGGCGTCGCTTGGTCCGCACATAGGTAACAGGTTGCACCCAGGACATAGGTGACGACCTCGTGCCGAACCTATTCCCCGGGCGAGATGCAGGACCTTCTGCCCGGAGCGGCAATCCGCTCATCATGCCTCCGGACCTTCGAGGGCAAGCGTCACGCGGCGGCGCTCGAGCGGGAACCGCGTGTCCCGGGAATTTGAACGGGAGGTTGCGAGGTCGCGAAAGGTTCGCGGGGCCCGGCATTGCTCGATGTGACATACCTCACGATTTAGCGCGTCGAATAGCCGTATAGTGTGATCTGCTTGACCCCTATGGTGGGACCTACTTAAGTAGCCGTTCCAGCAGTCGGCAACCGAGGGAAGACGGCTGTGACAGATGTATTTATCTCGTATTCACGGGACGATGATGTTCCGCCGCCGGACAGGCTTGATCGTAAAGGGTTCGTGACATTTCTGGACGAATCCATCCGTTACGAATTCAGAGACCTTGGGCCGGATCGTCCAAGTGTATGGCGGGACACAAAGCGCATTTCGCTCGGCGAACAGTTCACGCCGGAAATCGAAGAAGCGTTGAGGAAGACGACGTTTCTCGTCGTCGTTCTTTCACCGAACTGGCTGGCCAGCAAATGGTGCAGAATAGAGCTTGATACATTCGCGAAACTGCACGGGCCGGACGGGTTGCGCGAACGCGTCGTCCTCGTCAACAAGCGTTACATCGAGCTCGACCAGCGGCCACCATTGTTGCAGGGACAACTCGGGTTTTCGTTTTTCGAGCGCAATACAGATCGCGAAGACATCGCTGGCGACTTTGACTATTTCGACCGCGGCGAGGTCCGCGACAAGCGTTATTGGGACCAGCTCAAGGCGCTCGCGGCCCATCTGTTGAAGCGCCGGCCGGCTCCGCCGCCTCCGCCGCTTTACCCCCCGACCGGCCGGACGATCTATGTCGCCAAGCCAGCCTCCGATATGCGCTCGGGATACGATCGCATCGTCTCCGAGCTTGCGGGAAAGGGTCACACCGTCGTACCGCCTCCGTCACAGGAGATACCGCTCAACTCGGCGGTCGCGGCCATCGACGAGGCGCTTGCGGGCGCGGAGATTTCAATCCATCTGCTTGGCGAAAAGGCCGGCGAAGCTCCCGAAGACCAGTTACCCATGGTAAAACTGCAATTGGCGCGCGCCGCCGCGAAAATTTCCAGCGACGCCAGTGCAAAGTTTCACAGAATCGTCTGGGCGCCCAGCCTCTGGGCCGCTCCTGCAAACGGCGGGCAGGCTGCGCCTGAGACAATGCGGCATCCGGTCGAGGTGCTGTCGCGGTTTGACCAGCAGTTGCCGACGGACAAGGTCGAAGGCGATACGCTCAGCAAGTTTGTCGACTACATCAATCAGCATCTTGTAGCGATCACTCCAGCTCGCTCGCCCGACGCGTTGCTCGACAAGGGCGGGGATGTGCGCCTTTATCTGCATCATTGCGAGGCAGATAGCGAATACGCGCTCAATCTCGCCCAGGCGTTGCAGCAACGGCAGCTCGAAGCGCTGCTTCCGGCGTTCGATGGTCCAGACTCCGACATCAAGAGTTTCAACGGCAAACAGCTGGCGGAATGCGATGCCGTGGTGCTCTGCTGGGCGAAGGCCTCCGAGGTGTGGGTTCGCGCCGAAGCCAGCGGATTGCGCGATTGGCATCAACTTGGGCGAAAGCAGCAGTTCTTCTATCGTGCCGTGATCGCGGCGCCGCCGCCCGGCCAACGCAAGAAGGCCAGCAAGTTTCTGTTTCCGCGCGGCGATATCGATTTTGTGGTTGACCTGTCCGACAACAACATTCCGACAGCGGACCTGCTTGACCAACTTGTGCCGGCCGCGCGCGCAAGCGTCTCATGAACGCCGCGGCGAAGCTGCTGGCGGTTTCGGCGGAGCATCCGTTTCCCGGCCTTCGGCCCTTTGCCTATCAGGATTATGAATTCTTCTTCGGGCGCGAAGACCAGGTCTTCGCGCTCTACCGGCTGATTGACCGCTTCCGCTTTGTCACGGTGGTTGGCAGTTCGGGCAGCGGAAAGTCCTCGCTGGTCCGTGCCGGGCTCCTGCCGCTGCTCGATACCGAGACAGCGGGCGCGGGTGGCCGCAACTGGCTGTGGCGCGAAATGCGTCCTGGCGACGAGCCGCTGCAACGGCTGACGCGACTTCTCGCAAGCCTCTCGACCGACGACGACCCGATGGTGGCCTCCGGCCGGCGCGAGCGGATTGCCGCGCAGTTGCGGCGATCCAGCTTCGGCATACTGGAAGCGCTGGCTGACGCGAATGGGGTGGCCGATCAATCAGTTCTGATGGTGATCGACCAATTTGAGGAGCTCTTTCGCTACGCTACGGCGAGTTTGGGCGCGTCCGGCTCAAACGCAGACGATACCCGGGCACGCGAGGAGGCGACACAATTCGTTCAGCTTCTGCTGGAGGCAAGCCGGGCCCAATCGAGCAATGTCCGGATCGTGCTGACGATGCGTTCGGATTTCATCGGCGATTGCGCGCGATTTCACGGGCTTCCGGAAGCCGTCTGCGCCGCGCAGTTTCTCGTTCCGTCCCTGACCCGCGATCAACTGGACGAGGTCATCCGCAAGCCGATCGAAAAGGCGGGAGCGTCGATCGATCCCGAACTGGTCGAACGACTGCTGAACGACTGCGGCACGGAAATGGATCAACTGCCTGTCCTTCAGCATTGCCTGTCGAGATTGTGGGAGGAGGCGGGCAAGACGACGACGGCAGGTGCCGCCGCGCCAGAGGCCGGCACTGTCCAGAGGTCGGGTCGGCGACTTTCGCTCGATCATTACCGCAACATCGGAGGATTTGCCGACGCGCTATCGCGTCACGCCGACGAGATTCTCAAGGATGTTCCGGGGCCGACGCTACAGCTCGCCGTCGAGCAAATCTTTCGCGCGCTGTCCGAGCTCGACAAGGAGGGCCGGGCCATCCGTCGCGCATTGCGTTTTCAGCAACTTGCCGCCGAGACCGGCGTCGACGAAACGATGGTGCGCCGGGTGCTGGACCGGTTCCGAGCCGAGGACTGCTCGTTCCTGACACCGCCTACCACCGAGGTGAAGGAGATCGGCGACACCACGCGAATCGATGTGGGGCATGAGGCGCTGTTGCGGGGTTGGGAGAAGGTCAGCGGCCAGGGTGCAGATCCTGGCTGGCTGCGCGTCGAGCAGCAGGCCGGCGAACGCTATCGCGGATTGCTGGCGATTGCCGATGGTGACAATGCGACATTGCCTCCGCATCTGGTCGACGAGCGACTGGCGTGGTGGAAAGCCCGGCCGCGAACCGCAGCCTGGGCCGAGCGATACGGCGGCGGATTCGCACGAGTTCAGCGATTGCTCCAGGTGTCGCAGCGACGGCAGCGCGCCAAGCGCTGGACGGCGGCGGCGGTGTTTCTCGCCGCCGTTGTGCTCGCCGCAGTCATGGCCTGGCTCTACGTGGCGGCCAACCAGGCGCAAGCCGAAGCCGATGCACGCCGTCGTGAATCACTGAGGGCGACCCAAACGTCCATCGGACGCCTGGCGGGATTTCTCAATGACGGCACGCTGCGCGCGGCCGGTGCCCAAAAATTCCTGGAAGACGCCAAGGTGACGTTGGACCGCGCGGGAGCCGAGCACCGCTCGCCGGAGATTTCGGAAATCGAAATAGGGCTGCTCCTCGCGGTTTCAGACGTGAAGGACGCCTTGGGAGACAGCCAGGCCGCGTTCGATCTTGCTCAAAACGCGGAAAGGCTATCGCGCCGCTTTGTCGAGCAATATCCCGGCAACGAGCAGTTCAAGCACCTTCTCTATGCCAGCAAATACCGGATCGGCGATCACTTCGGCGCCAATACGCATAATGAAGACAGCACGCGAAAAGCCGAGGCAGAGTATCTCGTCGCGCTCGACATCGCGAAAGAGCTGGCGTCCAACCATCCCCAGGATCAGGCATTTCAGAACGACCTTGCCTTCATTCTCAACAAGGTGGGCGATATCAAGCAAGCCAAAAAGGATTGGCAGGGTGCGATAGAACAATACCAGGCGGCACTGAAGATCGCGGAAGCAATTGCCGGCGCATATCCGACGGGCGTCGCAACACAAAAGAACAGACTAGCGCAGATCTTCAGCCAAAGAAATCAGCCCGGTGATCAAGCGATGGCTCTGGCGAATTATCGCGAAGCAATCGTAATCCTGCAACGGCAGTTGGATAGCGATCCGGACGACAGCACGCTGATATCGAATATTGCGCTGGCGCATCGGCGCATTGGCGGGATGTTGAGGAACAAGCCGGAAGAGGCACAGATCGAAATTGAAGCCGCGGTCATGGGCCGCCAGAAGCTCTACGAAAGCGACCCGGGGAACAGGACCTGGCAAACTGGCCTGATGACCGACTACCGTCTGCTCGGAGACGTGCTGGTGCAGAAGGAGGAGTGGGGAGGCGCGTTGCAGAACTACAACGCAGCGATTCAAATCGCGCGAACGATCATTCTAAGGGATCCCTCAAACTCCGGACTGCAAAAAACCCTCGCCGTGCTCAATGTCAAACGCGCCGACACATTGGTCCACAGGAGCAATGAAATGCTGATTCGACCCGAACCGGTCGTAAACCAGGCTTCGCGGCTGATCGACGACGCCGTGCAGGGCTATCGGGCCGCGGCGGATACTTTTGAGAAAGGAGCGAGCCCTACTGAGCCTGCGCTATATGCCGACCTGTTCGACGTGCGGATCAAGATCGGAGATGTTCTTGTCCGGCAACACAAATACCGTGACGCGTTGGACGCATACCAGCTGGCGTCAAAGACCGCCGAGCAGGCTGCGTCAGCCCGGCGCGTGGTCGATTGGCAGATCAAATTGTCGGTCGCGCTGGAGCAGGCGGCTGATTTTCTCGCAAGCGACGCTGGAGCAGACTCGTCCGACGATCAACCGGCAAGCAGCACCGGACATGATGCGCTGCTGTATTATCAAACGGCCCTCGCGGCGATCGCGACTGCAGCGAACAAGGAGCCGGATAATTCCGCTCTGCAATCGCGGCGGGCCGCGCTAACCGCGAAAATCGAGACCCAAAAATCGGCCGCGCGATGATGCCGGCCCGATCAGAATTTTCCCAGAAGGAAGCTGTGTGACTTACGTCGCATAACGATCCCTCCACGTGGCTTAGTTTCCCGTGCAGCGAATGGGAGACGCCACAATGCGCAAATTCATTCTGATCACAGCGATGGTTTTGGCATTCACGACCGCACAGGCGGCGGATAAAAGCCTGACCTTGGGGAGCGATACGCCCGTTGCCGCGCCAGCCAGGGCCGCAGATACGT
Organism: uncultured Alphaproteobacteria bacterium; assembly: GCA_963786115.1. Taxonomy (GTDB): domain Bacteria; phylum Pseudomonadota; class Alphaproteobacteria; order Rhizobiales; family Xanthobacteraceae; genus Bradyrhizobium. The sequence goes on along the minus strand of CAWAYC010000041.1, from coordinate 139,620 downwards.
CCAGGGTGGCCGAGACCCCGAAGCCGGTAGAGGCAACGACCGCGGTCGAAACGCCGAACGCCAACGAAACCCCGAAATATGTCGAACGGCCGGCGCTGGTCGAACCGAAGACGGAACAGCCCAAGGCGGAGGTCAAGGCGGAGCCGGCCAGCACGCAATCGGCCAAGCCGGCCGTCCACAAAACCGCGTCAGCGCCGAGGTCCGAAAAGCGCCGCTCCCATAGGCACTATTGGACCGAGGGACGCATCATCAGCGAGCTGCATCGCCACGGCATCTATTGGTGAAGCGACGCGGCTAGCCAAGCATTCATCGTCATGCCCGGGCTTGTTCCGGGCATCCACGTCTGATGTGTAGCGACGAAGAAAGACGTGGATGGCCGGGTCAAGCCCGGCCATGACGAGTTTAGCGGGAGTCGTCGCGCCTCGACGCGTTCGCAGGCCTACTGCGAAACCGTCTGCACCACGCTTGAGAGCGGACGCGCGCTGACGGTGGGCACCTTCAAGTTCTTGACCAGCAGGGCGTCATATTCGGGCAACGTCTCCAGCCGCTCCTTGGCCTTCATCTCCACCACCTTGTAGCCACCGGCCTTCAGGCGGCGCAGCAGCGTCGGCAAGGCCTGCGCGGTGTGCTTTTGCAAGTCATGCATCAGGATGATGCCCTTGCCCTGCTTGTCGAGCTTGGTCATCACGGTCTGGATGACCTGATCGGCTGAGCTGGACTTGAAGTCGAGGGAATCGACATCGACGGAGAACATCGCGATGTTTCTGGCGCCGAGATAGCTCAACGTCGCCTGCGTATGGGCCAGCGCCGGGAAGCGGAAGAACGGCGACGGCGCTGCGCCGAGTGCCATCTTGACCGCGCTAAAACCCTTCTCGATCTCGTCCTTGGCCTGCTGCTCCGTCAGCTTCTTGCTGTCGAGATGCGCATGCGACCAGGTATGGGAGCCGATGGTGTGCCCGGCCGCCGCGACCTGTTTCAGGATTTCCGGATGATAGGTCGTGTGCAAGCCGATCGGGAAGAACACCGCCTTGGTGCATTCGTCCGCAAGCGCCTTGAGCACCGTCGGTGTGGTCGGCCACGGACCGTCGTCGAAGGTCAGCACGACCTCCTTGTCGGTCAGGAAGTCGAACTGCTTGTACTGCAGGAAGCCGAAGCCCGGTCCGCCGGTGGTGTCGATCACGACGGTGCGGCTGACGCCGAGCGCATCGGGATTGGCGCAGGCCGATTTCGGCTGCGCGGGGACAGGTGCAGGAGCGGGGACCGGCGCGGGCGCGGCGGCCTGCTTCATGAGCCCCGCGGTGACCTCGACATCGTCCCTGGCGGCCAATTTGGCCGATTGAGCCGGCAGTGGGTCGGCCGGCCGGGCGGCAACGGTTTGAGGGGGCGCCGCGTCGGCTCGCGGCGAAGAGGTCCAGAACCAAACTCCGGCGATCACGACCGCCGCAACAATACTCGCCAGCATCAGGCCTAACGGATTACGCATCGCTACACTTCCCGGGAACGAAGGACACACACCACGTCTGTAACGAGCGATTAATGCCAATGAGGTCTTAACGCGACACCAACACGGCTCTGCCGAGCGAAGAAAATTAGTCCTTTGCTGCTGTGTGATAGCTATCACAGTCGGCGCGCCGCCGCGGGCGCAAGGTCTGGCCATCAGAGACCGGCTCCCCCGAACCGGTCCAGCAGGAGCCACAAATGACCGCCTTCTTCACTGGTACCGCCCGCAAGATCGCGTTGGCGCTCACTTTCGCAGCGTCCTTCTCCGCGCTGTCGTCGTCGTCCAGCTTTGCCTTCAGTTCCGAAGCGCAGCAGATGTGCACCGGCGACGCGTTCCGCCTGTGCAGCTCGGAAATTCCGAACATCCCGAAGATCACCGCCTGCATGATCAAGCACCGCTCGGACCTGAGCAGCGGCTGCCGCACCGTTATGGACCGGGATCTGGCCGCCCAGGGCCGCAAGGTCGCCGCGCAGTAGCCCGCGGTCAGGCTCCAATCGCCGGACAAGCGCTCGCGGCCGGGTACGCAGGCGCTTTCCGCATCCAGCAGCCCGGGCGGATACGCCGTGGGCGTGCCGTTTCAGCCTTCTTTGCCGCGATTTAAGGCGCTATAGAACGCCTCCAACGCGTCCATTGGTGTGAAGGCATAGGAAGATGACCAGATTTCTTTTCGCCGTTCCCCTGTTTCTGATCGCATCCGCGGCTTTCGCGCAGCAGGGGCACGATGCCTGCGCCCGCGACGTCTCGCGATTCTGCCGCGCCCATATGAATGACGGCGACCAGATCGTGCTGGCCTGCCTGCAGCAAAACCGTGCGCGGATCAGCAAGGCCTGCCAGAGAGTGCTGGCCGAGAACGGGAAGTAATAAAACGCGCCTCAGCCTGCGCGCGCGGCTCGATGAGACACGCGGCGCGCAGCCGCGTGCTCAAGTGGAAGAAGCGCGCGCCTGTCGCGGAAGCAGCGGAATAATTCCGCCGCCGGTCACAGGACCTTTGTGATCCAGTTGTGCGGGTCGGCCGCGCGACCGTACTGGATGTCGACCAGCTTCTTTCGCAGCCCCATGGCGACGGGGCCGGCCGCGCCGCCGCTGATGAGAAAATCGCCGCTCGCGGAACACACCTTGCCGATCGGCGAGATGACGGCCGCCGTGCCGCAGGCGAAGGCCTCTTTCAGCTTTCCGCTGGCGGTGTCGGCGCGCCACTGGTCGATCGTGTAGGCCTCCTCGCGTACGCGCGTGCCGGAATCCTTCGCGAGCGCGAGGATCGAATCGCGGGTGATGCCCGGCAGGATCGTGCCGAGCGGCGGCGTCAGCAGCGAACCGTCGTCGAACACGAAGAAGATGTTCATGCCGCCGAGTTCCTCGATGTAGCGGCGCTCGACCGCATCGAGGAAAACGACCTGATCGCAGCCGTGATCGATGGCCTCGGCCTGCGCGCGCAGGCTCGCGGCGTAATTGCCGCCGCATTTGACAGCGCCGGTGCCGCCGATCGCGGCGCGCGTGTAGTTTTCCGAGACCCAGATCGACACGGGCGCAGGTCCGCCCTTGAAATAGGAGCCGACCGGCGAGGCGATGACGGCGAATATATATTCCGCTGATGGCTTCACGCCGAGGAAGACCTCGCTCGCGATCATGAAGGGCCGCAGGTAGAGACTGCCCTCGCCGCCTGGGATCCAGGCGCGGTCGATGCGCACGAGCTGCTCGACGGCTTCGATGAACACAGGCGCGGGCAGCGGCGCCATGGCCATGCGCTCAGCCGAGTTCCAGAAGCGCTGGGCATTGGCGTCGGGGCGGAACAGGTTCACGCCGCCGTCGTCGCGCTTGTAGGCCTTGAGGCCTTCGAAAATCTCCTGCGCGTAGTGCAGGACGGCAGCGGCCGGATCGAGCGGGAAATTCGCGCGGGATTCGACGTGCGCGCCATGCCAGCCCTTCGCCTGATTGTAACGGACCACAGCCATGTGATCGGTGAAAATCCGGCCGAAGCCCGGGTCCACGAGCCTTGCCGCGCGCTCCTTCTCGGACGTCGGATTCGTCGCAGGCTGGATTTCGAATTTCAAACTCATTCTCTTGCTTCCCGCTGTCGGAACCGGCGCGAATTCCGGCGCCGGCCTGTCTCTCCGGGCCTGCTGGCCCGATTTCGGGCAGAACCATATTTGGCCGCGCCCAAGAGTGAAAGAGGGTCGTCGCCGCGAAGCCCGCAGCGGCCTTCGGCCCAGCTTTTCGCGGAGTCAGCCCGCGGCGGCGGGCCAGCGCGTGGCCTCGGCAAGCTGGCGGGCGTAGGCCGCGTCCAGCCCGGGTTCCGGGCCGCCCAGGGAGGAGCCGGCGCGCGTGCGGAAGAACAGGCCGGGATCTTCGCTCAACTAGGTGCTGCTCCCCGCAGCCGTCGCGACCACTGGCAGCAGATCGTTGGCGGCGCGGTCCGGCGTATCTTCCTTCCAGCGCACCGATCCGAACGGCCGCTCCAGCATGCGGCGCACGCGGATCGGTTCGGGGCCGAGATGGAAGGCGATTGCCTGCTGGTGCAGTTCGCGCTCCGACAGTGTCGCGCGGCTGCGCTGGCGTAAATAATCCAGCCAGGTCGGGCAGTGATAGCGCTCGGTCCACAATTCCGGATCGGCGATGTCCCGCGCAATCGACCAGCCATAGGCGCCGTTGCGCTGGCGACTGAGCTGAACGTCCTGCATCACACTATGGAAGGCACGGGCATTGTCCTGCGCGACGCGGTATTCGATCTCGACCACCAGGGGCCCGCTGCGCCCGGTGAGCGACAGCTGCACCTCGGGATCGGCCAGCACTTCGGAGGCGGCCTCGTTGCGCGCGCCGACCGGCGGCATCCGCAGCCATATTCCGAGCAGCGGCGAGACCGACATCAGGCCGGCGGATACCAGCAGCGCCGTTTCCACGCCGGCAAGGTCGGTGAGATGTCCCCAACCCCAGCTTCCGATCGCGATGCCGCCGGCGATCGAGGCCTGGAAGGCCGCCAGCGAACGTCCGGCGACCCAGCGCGGAGCCGACAGCTGCACGCCTATATTGAACAGTGCCACCGAGAGCATCCACACCGCGCCAGCGAGCACCAGCGCCGCCGCCGTCAGCACCGGCTGCCGGCTCAACGCCACCGCAGCGATGGCGCCTGCCATCGACAACGCGCAGGCGCGCACCGCGGCCTCGCCGCTCAGGGTGCGCCGCACGTGGCTGATGTTAAGCGCGCCGATTACCGCACCCATGCCGAAGGCGCCCAGCATGATGCCGTAGGTCTGCGCGCCGCCATGCAGCAGGTCGCGCGCGACGAGCGGCATCAGTGCCGAGACCGAGCCGCCGATGAGTCCGGTGACCAGCGTACGTGTCAGCACGATCTTGATCGAGGGCGAATTGGTGATGTAGCGCACGCCCGAGACGATGGCGCGGTTCAGCCGCTCGCGCGGCAGTCGCGAGGGTTCGCTGACCCGGTTCCACATGAACAGCACGACCAATAGGGGAAGATACAGCAGCGCATTGGTCGCAAACGCGGCGACGGCACCGGCGGTAGCGACCACGATACCGCCGATCGCCGGGCCGAAACTGCGGGCGATGTTGTAGCTGATGCCGTTGAGCGCGACCGCCGCCGGCAGCGTCTCCGTCGGCACCTGCTCGGAGACCGAGGATTGCCAGGCCGGGCCGAACAGCGCCATGCCGCTGCCGACGACGAAGCACAGCGCCAGCAGGATGTTTGGCGTGATCAGGTTGAACCATGCCAGCGCCGTCAGCGCGGTCGCGCCGGACAAGCGCGATCACCAGCGAGACCAGCGCCACAATGCGCCGGTCGTGCATGTCGGCGATGGCGCCGGCCGGCATCGCGATCAGCATGATCGGCAGCATCAGCGCGGTCTGCACCAGCGCGACCTTGTCGGCGGATGAGGTCATCTGCGTCATCGCCCAGGCCGCGCCCACACCCTGGACCAGGATCCCGAGATTGGAGAGCAGGCTCGCCAGCCAGATGCGCCGGAACACCGAATGCCGTAGCGGCGCCCCGATGCTGTCGGCGGCAAAAAGCGGGCGTTTCGGCGAATCGGTCATGGGCGGTTCCGTTGTTCCTCTGTCACCTGCTTGATTCCCGTTTGATTTAAAGTGATGCCTGTGAAAACACTGCCCTGTCCAGTAGTTGCGCCACGATTACCGCTGCAGCCGCGCCCTGTCTTATTCGAGCATGATCTTTTCGGTAAACCGCTGCCCACTTTGGAAGACCGGATTGCAGTGGTCGAGCTGACTTACTAGCTCTCCGGTATTGCCGGGAGCCTTCACGGCGCCCGGATCGGCGATTTTGATGGGGTTCAGCGAGGCGCCCATGAGCATAGCCGAAGCCTACGATATGCCGGTGGCGCGGCGGCCACTGGTGCCGCCGAGCCCGCCGCGCGCGCCCGACGACATGACCGCCTTCGGCCGGATGAAGGCGATCCGCGAAAGCCCGATTCGCAGCTGGGGCCAGCAGGCCTATGAGGACGATATCGTCCGCGGCCGCTTCCTCGGGCGCTCCAGCTTCATCCTCAACACGCCGGACGCGATCCGGCATGTGCTGGTCGACAATTTCGAGAATTACACGCGCACGCCGGCCGGTCTTCAGGGTGCTGCGTCCGATGCTCGGCAAGGGCCTCCTGATCGCGGAAGGCCGCGCCTGGAAGCACCAGCGGCGGACGCTGGCGCCGGCCTTTACGCCGCGTGCGGTGACGACGCTGGTGCCGCACATGATCGCGGTGACCGACGAGACGGTCGGAAAGCTCAGGGCCGCCAGCAACGCGCCCGTCGACCTGCGCGAGGTGATGCAGCGGATGACGCTCGAGATCGCCGGACGCACCATGTTCTCGTTCGGGATGGATCGCCATGGCGCCGCCTTGCGTGACTTCGTGATGGAATATGGCGAACGGCTGGCGCGACCGCATTTCCTCGATCTGCTGCTGCCGCTGGGATGGCCGAGCCCGCAGGATCTTGCCCGCGCGCGCTTCCGCAAGCGCTGGACGGCGTTCGTTGCCATGCTGATGGCCGAGCGGCGCGCCGCCGGCAAGAATGAGAATGCGCCGCCGAGCGATCTCTTCGACCTGATGGGCGCGGCGCGCGATCCCGAAACCGGTCAAGCCTTCACCGACGAACAGCTCGGCGATGAGGTCGCGACCATGATCCTCGCCGGCCATGAGACCACCGCCACCGCGCTGTTCTGGTCGCTCTATCTGCTCGCGCTCGATCCCGCCACGCAGGAGGAACTGGCCGCGGAGGTGAGGGGCGTTGCCATCAACGGCGCGGCGGAGGTCGAGCGGCTGAAGTTCACCCGCGCGGTCATCGACGAGGCGATGCGGCTCTATCCGCCGGCGTTTCTGATCGCACGGGCCGCGCTGGGACCGGACAACATCGCCGGCATGCCGGTGAGGAAAAAGGACATCATCATGATCGCGCCGTGGCTGTTGCACCGGCACGAAAAGCTGTGGCGCGATCCGAACGCCTTCGTGCCGTCCCGTTTCATGACGGGGACGCTGCCCGATCGCTTCGCCTATCTGCCGTTCGGCGTCGGCGCGCGTGTCTGTATCGGCGCCCATTTTGCGCTGGTGGAGGCGACGCTGGCGCTGGCCAGGATCGTCGGCGCCTTCAGGATCAGTCTCGTCGACAAGGATGATCCGGTGATGCCGGTCGGAGTAGTGACGACGCAGCCCGACCGCTCGCCGATGTTCGTGATCACGCCTCGTTAATGACACCCTTGCGTACGAGCCCTCGCGGTCGCATCTAAGGTTCCAGCATGAGCGACATCCAGGCGCAATTCTCGGTACTGAGGCAAACCGCCGATCCTGCGGTCGCGGATGCTATTGTGCAGCTGATCGAGAAGGGTGAGGATCACGAGCTCAACCGGGTCAACGTGCTGGATTTCGCTGGGCGCACCGGGCTCGACGAAGAGCGGGTGATCTCCGGCTTCCTCCATGCCTCACGGCTCGGCCTGTTCGAACTGACCTGGAACGTGCTGTGTCCCGGCTGCGGCGGGGTGCTCGATGCCCATTCCACGCTGAAATCGCTGCGTCACGACGACTACCATTGCGGCTTGTGCGCCTGCGGCTATGAGGCCTCGGTCGACGAGCAGGTCGAAGTTGCGTTTACAGTCAGCCCGCGTGTCCGTCGCATCGCGGCGCATGACCCGAACACGCTGCCGATCTGGGAATATTTCAAGCAAGTCTTCTGGAGCTCGGGCGTCGACTTCAACAAGGAGTCGTTCGAGCGGCTGTCCGGCGAAGTGGTGCTGGACGCGCTGGAATTGCCGGCCGGCGAGAAGGCGGTGCTGTCGCTGCAATTGCCGCAGGAGTTCATCATCGTGTTCGAGCCGGTGACGCATTCGGCGCACTTCATCAACGTGCAGGGCGAACCGACCAAGGAGCGCCAGCAACTGTCGCTGATGTACAACAGGATGCATGCCCCGACAGGAAACATGACACTGCGGCCCGGGCCGTTGCGGCTGTCGCTCGACAACCAGGCCGGCGTGCGGGTGTTGCCGTCGGTGTTCGTCGCCGCCGATGCGCTGCACCAGCTGATCGGCAAGCGAAAGCCGTTCCTCACGGCGAAGCGGATGCTGAGCAACCAGACGTTCCGCGACGTCTACAAGGCCGACAATCTCAATATCGACCAGCGGCTGAAGATTACGTCGCTGACGTTCCTGTTCACAGATCTCAAGGGGTCCACCGCGCTCTACGAGCGGGTGGGCGATCTTGCCGCTTTCGATCTGGTACGCGCGCATTTCCGCGCGCTGCTCGAGATCATCGCCTCCGAACGCGGCGCGGTGGTCAAGACCATCGGCGACGCCGTGATGGCGACGTTCGTCAGGCCCGAGCACGCACTCGCCGCCGGCCTGCGCATGCGCGCGGCGATGAAGGTGCTCAATGCCGAGCGCGGCAAGGAGGACCTGGTCGTCAAGATCGGCATCCACGAAGGGCCGTGCCTGGCTGTGATGCTCAACGAGCGGCAGGATTATTTCGGCCAGACCGTCAATATCGCGGCACGCGTGCAGAGCCTGTCGACGTCGCAGGAGATCCACATCACCGCTCCGGTGATCGATTCCCCCGCGGTCGCCACCATTCTTCGGAAAGAGGCGCTGAAGCCGATTCAGAAGGAGGCCGCGCTACGTGGCATCGCCGACAAGATGGTGGTGTACGAAATACCTTAGGGCGTGCCCTGGAAATTCATCTGGACGTAATTCGTCAAGCCCGGCCATGACGGAGCAGATTGCCTAAACGTAATGCTTGCCGCCCAACCCGCACCGATTGCGCCGGTTGCATATCCACGCCATATGATCCCTATCGAACCTCATTCCACAGAGACCTTGATGCTCGACGGACTTCGCCAATTCATTGCTGATATCGTCTCGCCCGATGTGAACGCGGACCGGGCATTTGACGAGACCGACTATCGCCTCGCCGCCACGGCGCTGCTGGTCCACGTCGTCTCGCTCGACGGCGAGCCGACCGAGATCGAGAAGCGCAAATTGCACAGCCTGATCGAAAGCCGTTTCGGCCTCGATCCTGGCATGGCGGACAAATTGATCGCGTCGGCCACGCGGGTCGAAGGCGAGGCGGTCGATCTCTATCATTTCACAAGTGTCATCATGCGCTCGGTGGATGAAGAGGGGCGGCTGCGCATCGTCGAGATGATGTGGGAATTGGTCTATGCCGACGGCGAGGTCAGCGAGTTCGAGGACAACGTCGTCTGGCGCGCAGCGGACCTGCTCGGCATCTCGTCGCGCGACCGGATCGATCTCAAGCATCGCGTGGCCGAGAAGCAACCAGGCCGTCCCAAGGGCCCCTGGGATGTCGCCGACGCCGCGATGTGACACATCGCGGGCTCGACAGCCCGGCTGGCATTTCGCCGCATGACGAAATTTTAATGTGCCCGGCAACGGCTGCCGCGTGGCGCGATAAGCCTGAAAATAGCGCATTTCAACGCTCGGCGCGCTCGGCTCGCATGCCGATATGTCATGGGGTGGCTTGCGCCCGACCATAAGCCTATGCTCTCGTCCGGGCGTTCGCGGCCTATCGTGCAATTGATTTAAGAGTTTCCATAGTGACCGAGCGTGTGACGCTGATAACCGGTGCATCGGCGGGCATAGGCACCGAGCTGGCGCGCGTTTTTGCATCACGCGGCCACCGTGTGGCCCTGGTGGCGCGTCGCGCCGACCGTCTGACCTCCTTGGCGAACGAGATCGCGACCGCAGGCGGGGCCGCGCCGATCGTGATTCCCTGCGATCTCACGCAGCCGGACGGTTGCGACAAGGTTGCCGAGGCGCTCGCGGCGGCCGGGGCCGAGGTCGAATATGTCGTCAACAATGCGGGCTTCGGCGTGTTCGGTCACGCCGTCGAACGCGATCGCGCCGAGCAGCTCGATATCATCACGGTCAACATCCGCGCGCTGACCGACCTGTCGCTGCGATTTTCGGATTCAGTGATCCGCAACCGCGGCGGCATTCTCAATATCGGCTCGATCGCCGGCTTCCTGCCGGGGCCGGGCATGGCCGTTTATTATGCATCCAAGGCCTATGTGCTGTCGTTCACCGAGGCGCTGCGCCAGGAGCTGGCGCCGCACGGCGTGCGCGTCACCGTGGTTTGCCCGGGCCCGGTGCCGACGGAATTTCAGGACCGTGCGGGATTCGCGCCCGGCTTTGATTCGGCGATTCTCAACGTGTCCCCGGCCGAGGTTGCCCAGCAGGCCTATTCCGGCCTGATGGCCAACAAGCGCGCGGTACTGCCCGGGCTCGGCATCAAGATGGTGCCGTTCCTGCTCCGGCTGTTTCCACGCGCGTTTATTTTGGCGGCGGTCGGCGGCTTCCAGCTTCGCAAGCGCTGAGATCAACGCATTTGGATACCGCAGCGGGCGCCTCCGCTTTGGCCCGCGATTTGCTTGCAAATTTTACACGAGGGGGTGAGTGAACTCACCCGAAATTAACGATCACTTATCTATGCTGCCAACTTACGCGCCGCCTACCTAAGCAGAAGGCAATGTCGTTCCGGTCGGACAAATCCAGCGTCGTGCTGCCCTTTCCCGGTGGAAAGCCGCCAGCCGTCATGCCGCCAGGCGCTGCTTCCCCGCTGCCGGTTTTGGTCGTCCTGCACCAGGAAACCTCACGGCCGGGCCGCGTCGGCAATGCGCTGCGCGCGCTGGGGCACGAGCTGGACATCAGGCGGCCGAGATTCGGCGACCCCTTGCCCGAAACCCTGGATGAGCATGCCGGTGCCGTCATCTTCGGCGGCCCGATGAGCGCCAATGACGGCGACGATTATGTGCGCCGGGAGATCGATTGGATCGAGATTCCGTTGCGCGAGCAGCGGCCGTTTCTCGGCATTTGCCTGGGCGCTCAGATGCTCGCCAAACAGCTCGGCGCCAGGGTCGCGCCGCATCCGCAGGGCCGCACCGAGATCGGCTACTACCCGATCCGTCCGACCGCGGCCGGACATGCGCTCTGTCCGGACTGGCCACAGCGCGTTTACCATTGGCACCGCGAGGGGTTTGAGCTGCCGCGTGGCGCCGAGCTGCTCGCCGAGGGCGACGATTTCCCAATGCAGGCATTTCAGGCCGGCCACGCCTTCGGCTTCCAGTTTCATCCCGACGTGACCTACGCGATGATGCATTGCTGGACCACGCGCGGCCACGACCGGATGGATGCGCCGGGCGCCCGTGAATGTCACCAGCATTTCCTGGATCGCGCGGTGCATGATTTCGCCGAACGCGCCTGGCTGAAGAATTTCATCGACGGCTGGCTCGCACGCATGCCGGTATCGATCATGTCGGAAGCCGCGGAATAGCCGCCTCGCGGAATATTCTCACCCTCACGCGACGCCTTCCCGGATCGTCGAATGTGATAGTGTCGCTGACGCGCCAGAACGTCTGGCGCGAAGCGCCAACGACAATAAAGCGCAAGGGAGGATCGCGATGGACTATCAGCACATTCTCTACGAAGTGAGCGACAAAATCGCGACCATCACGCTCAATCGTCCCGACCGCATGAACGCGTGGACGCAGATCATGGAGCGCGATGTCCGATACGCCATGGAGACGGCGAGAGACGACGACAATGTGCGCGTCATCGTGCTCACCGGCGCGGGACGCGCGTTCTGCGCCGGCGCCGATATGGAAGCCTTGAAGGGGATCGATCCCAACGAGATCAGGCGCGGCGAGAACGTCCCGCCGTTCGACATGAACCGGCGGCCGGACTGGCAGACGCGCTACGCCTATTATCCGTCGATCGCAAAGCCTGTGATCGGCATGCTGAACGGGGCCACCGCCGGTATCGGCCTGGTGCACGCGCTGTATTGCGATCTGCGCTTTGCCGCCGACAATACCGTGTTCACGACCGCCTTCGCGCGGCGCGGCCTGATCGCCGAGCACGGCATCAGCTGGATGCTGCCGCGCATCGTCGGTCACGCCAATGCTCTCGATCTGCTGATGTCCGCGCGGCGGGTCTCAAGCGAGGAGGCGCTGCGGATCGGCCTCGTCAACCGGCTTTATGCCCCGGACCAATTGCGCGAGCAGACCTATGCCTACGCGCGCGATCTCGCCGATTTCGTCTCGCCGAGCGCGATCGCCGTGATCAAGCGTCAGCTTTACGACGTGCCGTTCCAGACGCTTGCCGAAGCCACCATCGACGCCAACCGCGAAATGCAGATCGCGTTGAAGGGCAGCGATTTCCGCGAGGGCGTGGCGAGTTTCGTGGAGAAGCGGCCGCCAAGGTTTACGGGGAGGTGAGGGGGGGCGACGGTTAGACAGACGCTTGCTGAACCAGCCCGTCTTCGCCCTTCGGGCTTCGCCGTGGCAGCCTTCGCTACGACAGGGGCTTGCCGAGCCGAAGCAGGCGCAGCCTGCGAAGGCTGGTGGAGCCAGGCGGGATCGAACCGCCGACCTCGTCATTGCGAACGACGCGCTCTCCCAGCTGAGCTATGGCCCCGTCGCGACCGGTATGCTGAGGAAGCCGGTCGACAATCGGCGCCATTTACCGTCCGGCCCAAGGTCAAGTCAAGAACGCTGAAGGCGCTGTTTTCGGGATGATTTGCCGGGAACTTCCCTTGTTTGCGGGTGGATGAACCGATATCTAGCATGATATCCCACCCGCGAGCCCCCTCCCCATGCGCGCCGTCCTCGACATCGTCCTCATCATCCTTGACCTCTATGTCTGGCTGTTGATCGCTTCCGCCATCCTTTCCTGGCTGATTGCCTTCAATGTCGTGAACACGCGCAATCAGTTCGTCGCCGCGGTAGTGGAGTTCCTGTACCGAATCACCGAACCGGTGCTGGCGCCGATTCGCTCGATCATGCCTAACCTCGGCGGGCTCGACATCTCGCCGATTATCGTGATCCTGATCATCATGTTCATCCAGCGGGTGATCACCTATTACATCTATCCCAGCGTGTTCTGATCGGGCTGATGGATCCTTGGCGCTATTCCACCGAGGGGGTCAGCATTGCCTTGCGCGTCACGCCGCGTGGCGGCCGTGACGACATTGACGGGATCGAGACGCTCGCCAACGGCCGCAGCGTGGTCAAGGTGCGCGTCCGCGCCATTGCCGACGGCGGCGAGGCCAATCGCGCGGTGACGGAATTGCTGGCAAAGGCGCTTCGCGTGCCCAAGGCAAACGTGAAGATCCTGTCGGGGGCGACGTCGCGGCTCAAGCAGGTCGCCGTCGACGGCGATCCAAAACTGCTTGGTGAAGCCTTGAGAAAGCTGACGGCTGCCAAATCGGACGAACCGGAAGACAAAGGACTGAAATGACCGCGCGCATCATCGATGGAAAAGTCATTGCCACGGAGCTTCGCTCCCGCGTCGCAGCCGAAGTTGCCCGGGTCAAGCGCGACCATGGCCTGACGCCGGGGCTCGCCGTCGTGCTGGTCGGCGCCGATCCCGCCAGCGAGGTCTATGTCCGCAGCAAGCACACCCAGACGCAAGCCGCCGGCATGGCCTCCTTTGAGCACAAGTTGCCGGCCGATGTCGCGCAGGCCGACTTGCTGGCGCTGATCGCAAAACTCAATCGCGATCCCTCGGTGCACGGCATCCTGGTACAATTGCCGCTGCCGAAATCGCTGCATACGGAAACCATCATCAACGCCATCGACCCGGCGAAAGACGTCGACGGGCTGCATCCGAACAACGCCGGCCGGCTCGCCGGCGGCTTTGCCGCGCTGGCTCCCTGCACGCCGCTCGGCTGCATCATCCTCACCAAGAGCGTGCATGCCTCGCTCGAGGGCATGAACGCCATCGTGATCGGCCGCTCCAACCTGGTCGGACGTCCGCTGGTGCAATTGCTGCTCAACGAGCACGCCACCGTGAAGATCGCGCATTCGCGTTCGCGCGATCTTGCAAAACTCTGTGCCCGCGCCGACCTGGTTTATGCCGCGGTCGGCAAGCCGGAAATGGTGCGCGGCGACTGGATCAAGCCAGGCGCCACCGTGATCGATGTCGGCATCAACCGCATTCCGGTGCCGGGCGGCAAGCCGCGGCTGGTCGGCGACGTGGCCTTTCAGGAAGCGCTCGAAGTCGCCGGAGCGATCACGCCGGTGCCGGGCGGCGTCGGCCAGATGACGGTGGCATGCCTGTTGGTCAATACGCTGCGCGCGGCCTGCGCGATCAACGAGTTGGCGGCGCCGGCGGTGTAGTGTAGCGACGCCCCGTCATCGCGAGGAGCAAAGCGACGAAGCAATCCATCTTCTTTCTCGCCTGCGGCACCAATGGATTGCTTCGCGTTGCTCGCGATGACGGTATCGCGAGCGAATCGGCCTACTTCTTCTTCGCCCGCTCGATGCCTTCGAGAATGAGCCTGTAGGCTTCGTCGGCATCGCCCCAGCGCAGCACCTTCACCCACTTGCCCTTTTCGAGATCCTTGTAGTGCTCGAAGAAGTGCTGGATCTGCTGCAGCGTGATGTCGGGGAGATCGTTGTAGTTCTTCACCTTGTCATAGCGCTGGGTGAGCTTTGACGACGGCACCGCGATGATCTTCTCGTCGCCGCCGGCCTCGTCTTCCATCAACAGCACGCCGACCGGACGCACGCTCATCAGGGCGCCCGGCACGATCGCGCGGGTGTTGGCGACCAGGACGTCGCAGGGGTCGCCGTCACCCGACAGCGTGTGCGGGATGAAGCCGTAATTGCCGGGATAGCGCATCGCCGTATAGAGGAAGCGGTCGACCACCAGCGTGCCCGCCTCCTTGTCCATCTCGTATTTGATCGGCTCGCCGCCGACCGGCACTTCGATGATGACGTTGACCTCGTGCGGCGGATTATTTCCGATCGAAATCGCGTCGATGCGCATGGGAGGGACTCCGCTGTTGGGGGGCAGCACAATCGTCGTACGCGGACTTAACCCGCATACTCATCGCACTTTCAAAGGCCGCTTTAGAAAATGATGGACTACCGGGTCAAGCCATACGAAGACGCGCTTCGCACTTTCCGCGGGCGGCGCCGGCTGAAAAAAAGTGCAGCCTCAGTTGGTCCAGGCGAAGGCGACCTTGTCGAGCGATTTCGGCCCGAATTTCTCCGAGGAGCGCGCGACCATGCGGCCGCCGAGCGCGCGGTAAAACTCCGTCGCCGTATCGTTGTCGGAGAGCGCCCAGATCACCATGCTCTTCAGCCCGCTCTGCACGAGGTCGCGCCGCGCGGCGGTGAACAGGCGGCGGCCGAAACCCAGGCCCTGGAATTCCGGACGCAGATAGAGCTCGTAGATCTCGCCTTCGAAGTGCAGGCTGCGGGCGCGGTTGCGGCCGTAATTGGCATAGCCCGCGATCTTGTCGCCGAACACCAGCACGCTGATGCGGCTGCCCTTGCGGATCGCGCTGTCCCACCATTGCGGGCCGCGGCGGTTGATCAGCTTTTCCAGCTCGGCGCCAGGAATGATGCCCTGATAGGCCGAGCGCCAGGCTTCGTCATGGGTAGACGCCACCGCGGCTGCATCCGCAGCTTTGGCCGGCCGAACCTCGATCAGGGTTGTGCTCATGATCTCAATCAAAGCAAGTCGGCGCGCCGCCTTCAAGGTCCATCATTAATTATCGGTTAACCTGTGGATTTTTTGCATCAGTTTTTTGGTTGGCTGTACCGAAAGAGGACAGGGGCGCTGCCCTGAACGACGGGCGGCCGACGTCCGGGCGGTCATCGCTGCGCTCGGCGTGCATCGCAACCGTGACGGCGTCACGGAAAAATGCGCCAGATTTAACTCGTCAGCGGTATTCTACGGGTGAATTCGCTTCTCCCTCCGCGGCGGCGTCAGGCCAAACCATGCATAAACTCTATCTCGCGCTGGTTGTGTTGGCGGTCCTCATGCCGCGAACCGTGTCGGCGCAAGCGGCGCTTGGCGCGCAAGGCGCCGAGGGCGAGCCGAACCGGCTGCAGCAATGGCTGGTGCCGACGCCCAATTCAGCCACGCCGGCCCACGCGGTACTGTTTCGCCCGCCCGGCGACGGGCCCTTTCCGCTGGCGCTGATCGCGCATGCTTCCACGCAGAACGTGCTGCGTCGCGCGCAAATGCCGCAGCCCGAATACCGCCCGTTGTCGGCCGTTTTGGTAGCGCGCGGCTTTGCGGTGCTGGTTCCGGAACGGCTCGGGCATGGCGCCACGGGCGGAAAATATCTGGAAGATCAAGGCGGTTGCGACGAGGCGGCCTACTCGCGCGCCGGCCTTGCGACCGCCGATCAAATCGCCGCCGCTGCGGGTTACCTGCGCCAGCAACCCTTCATCCGGGGCGACGGTACGGTGATCGCCGGCCACTCCGCCGGCGCATGGGGTGCGCTGGCCCTGGGCCGCGAGCAGCTGCGAGGTGTTGCGGCCGTGATTGCATTCGCGCCGGGCCGCGGCGGCCGCGCCAATGACTTTCCAGATCAGGTCTGCGCGCCGCACACGCTGATGGCCGCGGCAGCAGAATTCGGCAAAACCGCGCGGGCGCCGGTCATCTGGCTGGTATCCGCCAATGACAGCTATTTTTCGCCTGCGTTCTCGCGGCAGCTCGCCGACGCGTTTCGGGGCGCCGGGGGAAAGGTGGATTTTCAGCTGTTGGCCGCCTACGGCAGCGAGGGCCACTGGTTGCCGGAAACCGATGACGGCGTGAAGCTCGCGGCGGCCGCGCTTGATCGCGCGCTGAAGGGGCTGCGTCCCGCCGCGGCGAGGAAACGATGACAGGCCTGTGGCCCGACGATGACGTGATCCTCTACGATGGCGTCTGCATCTTCTGCTCGCGCTGGGTCCGCTTCGTGGCCACGCGCGACGTCGCGCACCGCTTCCGCTTCACCGCAATCCAGTCCGACTACGGCACGCGGCTGGCAAATGCGTTCGGCATTGATCCCAGTGATCCCGATACCAACGCCGTGATCCACGGCGGCGAGGCGTTTTTCAAATCGGACGCCGCGCTGACGGTGCTGAGCATGCTGCCGAGATGGGGGTGGACGCGCGTGTTGTTCGGCGTGCCCAAACCGCTGCGCAATGCGGTCTACAGCCTCGTGGCCCGCAACCGCTATCGGATCTTTGGGAAGTACGACGAGTGCTTCGTGCCTGACGCGGACATGCGGGCGAGGGTGATGGAGTAGAAGCATTCAACGTCGTCATTGCGAGCGAAGCGAAGCAATCCATGTCGCCGCCGGCGGAGAGGGAGATGGATTGCTTCGTCGCTTTGCTCCTCGCAATGACGGTGTTGAAGGTCAGCGCTTCGCTAGCGAAGCCAACACCTCTTGCGCCGCCCGCTCCCCCGAATCCCTCGCCCCATGCGCCGTGGTGAAAAAATTCGGCGAGGTTGCCTCGCCAGCGAAAAACAGCCGCCCCTCCACCGGGGCGGCCAACACTGCCCGATCTCCCGCGTGGCCGGGCAGGGCGTGGGAATAGGAGCCGCGGGCGAAGGGGTCGTGGGACCAGCGCGATTCCGCGAGCGGCTTTAACTTGCGGCGAAAATCGTTGCCGAGGAATGACACGATTTCGTCGATCGCGTGCGCCGCGAACGCTCCCTCGCCGGCGTCTTCCAGCTTTTGCGCAAAACGGCCGCCGAAAAAGCCTTCGATGCATGGCTGGCCGAACGGCCGCAAGTGGTAGGTGCCCATTTCGGTGCGCATGGTGGCGCCGCGCAGATTGCCGTCCTTCGGCAGCGCTTCGGGCTCATCCAGTGCCAGCATCACCTTGTCGGCGAGCCCCAGCGGCAGGCCGCGCGCGGCGTCGACCTTTTCGGGCAACGGTGGAGAAAACCGGATCGCCTCGTCGGCGATCAGGTTGGTCGGCACGGTGACGATCACCTTGCCGGCCACGAGCGTGCCTTGCGAAGTCTCGATCCGCAGGCGTTTGCCGGAATGATCGATCAGTTTCACTTCGCAATTGTACGCGATCGCAAGATGCGCGCCGTAGGCCGTCATCAGCGCACCGTAGCCGCGCCGCACCCGCCAGTTGATGTTGGTGTCTTCGTAGGCGTCCATGTCGAGGATGGAGACCTGGTCGAGCTCGCAGCCGTTCACATAGGTCGAGATCGCATCGATCATCGGATTCCAGCGGTTGCCGGGCTCGAGATAGCGATCGGCGGGGCTGTCCTCGTCGTTCATCGCGGCTTCCGCGGCGCGCTCGTAGAATTCGTCGAGCGCACGCATGTAGGCGTCGCGCTCCGCTGGCGGAAATGCCTTCCCGTACGCCCGCTCGCGCCAGGGCGGCAGGGCTCTGTCGATCTCGAAGTTCAGTTGTTCGGCGATTTCAACGAAGGAGTTCTTGTCCGCCGAATGCACCCAGCCGCAGCCGACGTCGAAACGAATGTCGGGCGCCGCCTGGATCGTGCGCCCGCGACCGCCGATGCGGTCGCGCGCTTCCAGCACAATGGTCGAGAGTCCGGAGTTCTTCAGCGCGTTCGCGGCGCCGAGGCCCGCGGCGCCTGCGCCGATGATGGCGACATCAACTGAGGAGGGAAGGGAGGACATGCTGTTGCATCTAGCATTTTTGCCTTAGGGGCTGAAGCCACCCAAAGCATAACTGTCATCACCCGCGAAAGCGGGTGATCCAGTATTCCAGAGGCGTTGGTGATCGAATCGATAGGCTGCGGCGTACTGGATGCCCCGCCCCAGTGCGCAATTGCGCACAAGGCGGGGCATGACAGAAAGGGGGTGGTCTACGCCACCGCTTCCTTGGCCTTTTCGGCGCGCTTGCGCTCGTTCGGATCGAGGAACTTCTTGCGGAGCCGGATCGATTTCGGCGTCACTTCGACGAGCTCGTCGTCCTCGATATAGGCGAGCGCCTTTTCCAGGGTCATCCGGATCGGCGGCGTCAGACGCACCGCCTCGTCCTTCGACGTGGTGCGGATGTTGGTGAGCTGCTTGCCCTTCAGCACGTTGATCTCGAGGTCGTTGTCGCGGGTGTGCTCGCCGACGATCATACCCTTGTAGACCTTCCAGCCCGGCTCGATCATCATCGGGCCGCGGTCCTCCAGCTTGAACATCGCGTAAGCGACCGCTTCGCCCTGATCGTTGGAGATGAGGACGCCGTTGCGGCGGCCCTGGATGTCGCCCTTGTAGTTCGCGTAGCCGTGAAACAGGCGGTTCATGATCGCGGTGCCGCGGGTATCGGTCAGCAATTCGCCCTGGTAGCCGATCAGGCCGCGCGTCGGCGCGTAGAACACCAGCCGCAGGCGGTTGCCGCCGGAGGGCCGCATCTCGATCATCTCGGCCTTGCGCTCGCTCAACTTCTGCACGACGACGCCGGAATGCTCCTCGTCGACGTCGATCACGACTTCCTCGATCGGCTCCTGCCACTGGCCGGTCGCCTCATCCTTCTTCAGGACCACGCGCGGACGCGACACTGAAAGCTCAAAGCCTTCGCGGCGCATCGTCTCGATCAGGATCGCAAGCTGCAATTCGCCGCGGCCGGAAACTTCCATCGAATCCTTGTCTGCGGCTTCGGTGACGCGCAACGCGACATTGCCTTCGGCCTCGCGCAGCAGGCGGTCACGGATCATGCGGCTCGTGACCTTGTCGCCTTCGGTGCCCGCGAGCGGGGAGTTGTTGACGATGAACGACATCGACACCGTCGGCGGATCGATCGGTTGCGCCGGCAGCGGCGTTTCGACGGAGGGGTCGCAGAAGGTGTCGGCGACGGTGCCCTTGGTCAGCCCCGCGATGGCGACGATGTCGCCGGCCTCGGCTTCATCGAGCGGCGTGCGCTCGATGCCGCGGAAGGCGAGAATCTTGGACAGCCGGCCCTGCTCGATCACCTTGCCGTCGGCGGAGAGCACTTTTACCGCCTGATTCGGCTTGATGCTGCCGGAAGTGATACGGCCGGTGATGATGCGGCCGAGATAGGGGTTGGCCTCGAGGATGGTGCCGATCATGCGGAACGGCCCTTCCTCGACGCTCGGCGGCGCGACGTGGCGCAGGATCAGGTCGAACAGCGGCTGCATGCCGGCGTCGTGCGAACCGTCCGGACTATCGGCCATCCAGCCCTGTTTGGCCGACCCGTAAAGGATCGGGAAATCGAGCTGCTCCTCGCTGGCATCGAGCGCCGCGAACAGGTCGAACACCTCGTTGATGACTTCGGTCGGCCGCGCGTCGGGGCGGTCAACCTTGTTAATGACGACGATCGGCTTCAGGCCTACCTTCAGCGCCTTCGACACCACGAATTTGGTTTGCGGCAACGGGCCCTCGGCGGCGTCGACCAGCACCAGCGCGCCATCCACCATGTTGAGGATGCGCTCGACCTCGCCGCCGAAATCGGCGTGGCCGGGGGTGTCGACGATGTTGATGCGGGTATCCTTCCACTGCACCGAGGCCGCCTTGGCCAGGATGGTGATACCGCGCTCGCGCTCCAGGTCGTTGGAGTCCATGGCGCGTTCGGCGACCTTCTGGTTCTCGCGGAAGGTGCCGGAGTGCTGCAGGAGACGGTCGACGAGCGTGGTCTTGCCGTGGTCGACGTGGGCGATGATGGCGACGTTACGAAGGTTCATGGCTCTTCTTCTGGTCGTGCAATGGTTTTAGCGCGATCTCGCCGGCAAACCGGTACGACCTTTCGCTAACGCGGCCCTACGGGTCCGGATCACGCTTAAAACCGAGAAATCTGAAAAGGGCGCGCATCGCCCGAAAAAGGAAGCCCGGCCAATGGACCGGGCAGACCTTACGCGTTGCAGCGCAATATAGTCAGAAAACGCGAAAAAACAATGATTTCTTGGCGATTTGGTTGATCGATTTTCGGCCAAACAGGCTGATTTGACGTGCCGACCGTCATTTTCGAGCCATCGGCCGGCTGCGGGCGGCCGCTAGACGGAATCGTCACCTTCCACCGGGTACACCCCGCGCAACACTTCCTCGAAATGGTTCTTGACCGCTTCATTGCAGAGGCAGGAGCGACGGCGCAGCCCGTCCGGATTTAGCACCAGGATCGAGCCCCGGCGGGTCTCCAGGATGCCTTCCGCCTTAAAACCCTGGATCACGCGGCTGGTGTAGCTTCGCCCGACGCCGAGCAACGTGGCGAGTTGTTCATGCGTCAGCGGCACGGTGTTGTCGCCTTCCGCGCGTTCCATCGCCGAGATGATCCATTTCGCGGTGCGCTGCTCGATGGAGTGGATGGCGTTGCAGGCGGTCGACTGGAAGACCTGCGCCAGCATGCAATCGGCATAGCGCGCAAAAATATTGCGCATTGAGGGCGACTTCGCTTTCGCCGCCTCGAGTTTGCTGATCGGGAGCCGCACGAACGGTCCGCCGAATTTGATCGCGATGTTGGTATAGGCCGGCAAGTAACCTTGGCTAACGATGCCGCCGACGGCGCCTTCGCGGCCGACCAGAATGGTTTCGACGTCGCGGCCGTCCTCGTTGGCCACCATGTAGGAGACGAGACTCGGGCCGCATGGAAAATGCACAATCTCGACGTCGTCGCCGGGCCTGTATAGCAGGTCGTGGGCATTGCCCTCATCCTGGGACAGGTTTGGCGCGATCAACGCGAAGTCGGAATCGTTGAGACGCCGTAACAGATTATTGTAAGGCCGCTCGCCTGCCTGGTTGTTCACTTCCCGCCGCTTCAGCATGGAACACCCGTCTCCTCGACGCCGGTATAATATTCGACCCGAGTCGATCCTTGTGTGCACAACTGAACAGACAACGCGCCAGACCTGTGGTGGTTTCAATTCGGGAACCTTCGGCGCGCTTATTTCGAGGCACCGGCAAAGGCTGACCGCTCGGGCTTCTGCCGGGACGTAGACCTCCTCCTCAAATCTAAGCCGGCACCCCATGGACTCCGTCCCTTTCACAGGACTGCCCGACGACGTCCTGATCGTCGAAGACGATCCAATCATCGCGCTCGATTTCGAGGACACCATCATTGGCTTTGGCGTGAAGACGGTGCGAACCGCGGCAAGCGTGGCGAAAGCGCTTGGCATGATCGCCGCCCGCCGGCCCGATTTTGCGCTGCTTGACGTCGGCTTGATTTCCGAAAAGACCTTCGCAGTGGCCGAACGGCTGGACGCGCTGGGGATTCCCTACGTGTTCGTCACCGGCTATGGCGCCGATGTCAGGCTCCCACCAGCGCTGGCGAACAAGCCGCGGCTGCCAAAGCCCTGTTCGAGCGAGGCGCTGCAAGCGGCGCTGACGCGCCGGCCCGTCGGCGGCGCGTCAAGGCGGTAGCTCACGCCACCTTCGGGTCCAGGGTCGTTGACCACAGTGC
Source organism: uncultured Alphaproteobacteria bacterium (assembly GCA_963786115.1). Taxonomy (GTDB): domain Bacteria; phylum Pseudomonadota; class Alphaproteobacteria; order Rhizobiales; family Xanthobacteraceae; genus Bradyrhizobium. Next base: position 117,491 of record CAWAYC010000041.1, on the reverse strand, counting down.
GACATCGGCGCGGTCGCGCAAGGTCACCGTCATCTGCCCGGTCGCGCCTTCGATCTTGACGTGACCGAAGAACTGCATGCCGGCGGATGGCGGCAGATTTTGTATGTCGAGCCCCGGCGCCTTGATGAATTTCACTTCGGGGCCAAAGGTGTTGTCGAGCTCGTTCGGCCCGAACGTGCCGGCGTGCAGGGGGCCGGAGACGAATTCCCAGAACGGATCGAACTCCTGGAACTGCGCCTTGTCGGGATTGTAGTAATGCGCGGCTGCATAGTGCACGTCGGCGGTCAGCCATACCGTGTTGACGATGCCGGCGCTCTTGATGAAGCGCAGCAGGTGGGCGATTTCGAGCTCTCTCCCGCGCGGCGGACCGTCGCCCTGCGCAAACGCTTCGGAGCCCTTTCTGTTTGTCGCGTCATCATAGACGATGAGGCTAAGCGGCATGTCGGAAGCGATCACCTTCCACGTAGCACGCGAATTCAACAGCGCGCGCTTCAGCCACGCCATCTGGTCCGGCCCGAGAAAAAAGCTGTCGGGACCATAGCTCTCCTGCTGGTTCGGCCCGTTGGGGCCACGATAGCTGCGCTCGTCCAGCATGAACACATCGAGATGAGGGCCGTAATTGAGCGTGCGATAGACCCGGCCCGGCTCGACGATGCTCTCGCGCATCGGATACATTTCATGGAAGGCGCGCGCTGCACGCGCGGCCAATAGCGTGATGTCGCGCTCCTTGTAAGCGGCGGGCAGCTGTTTTGACAGCGACCAGTTGTTGGTGACCTCGTGATCGTCCCACTGCACGAAGATCGGCACCTCGGCGTTGAAGGCGCGCAGATTGTCGTCGAGGAAATTATACTTGTGCGCGGCGCGGAATTCGTCGAGCGTCTCGGCGACCTTTGCCTTCTCCGGAATGGTGACGTTCTTCCAGATCTTGCCGTCGGCGAGCTTCACTTCGGCGGGGATGACGCCATCGGCATAAATGGTGTCGCCGGAATGCAGCAGGAAATCCGGGCGATATTTTTGCATGGTGGCGAAGGTGAACATGCCGCCATCATCGGGATTGATGCCCCACCCCTGGCCAGCGACGTCGCCGCCCCAGACGAAGCTGACATCGCGGCGGTCGCCGGGCGCGGTGCGGAAGCGGCCGACCACCGGCTCGCCGACGATGTCGGGATGCGCGAGGTCGCGGAAGCGGACGCGGTAGAAGATGTCCTGTCCCGAGGGCAGGCTTTCCAGCAGCATCTTGGCGGTGAAGTCGCTTTCAGGCAGCGCGTTGATCGGCGGCAGCGTACGGGCATTGCCGAACGATTCGGTGGTCGCAACCTCGACCATCATCTGCGACGGCCGGTCGGCGCGCGCCCACACTACGCCGCCATCGGGGCCGACGTCGCCGGATTGCACGCCGTGGGTAACGACCGGGCGGTCGGCGGCGCGGGAAAGATAGGGCATCGCTATGACGCCGACACCGGTCGCGGCTGCGGAGGACAGAAAACGCCGCCGGGAAATTTTGCGCGGAAATCTGATGGTCATGCGGGACCTCGTTTCAGTCTGACATGAAATGTAACTGAGGGCCGATGTTTTGCATCGAACCAGATGACGGGGATGGAACCCGCTATACGCAAACTCTATGACGGCCGGATTACAGGAATGGCATGTTCATAGCGTGCCGCTGGCGCGAAATTGCGCGCCTGCCCGCTGCAGGTTTTGCGGCACGCTCATCAGAAGCGCCTTGCGGTCGGCGACCGCATTGTGGAACTGCTCCAGCGCGATGTTGAAGGCGGTCAACGACCCATCCTCGATGGCGCCGTGCTCGAAGCAGTGCAGCGTATCGCGCAGGATGTCGTCGGCTTCGGCCTGCATCTGGTCGAGCTCGTCGATGGAGTCGCAGCGCCGCGCGGCGGCGAGCATGTCCAGCAGACGCTCGCGCTGGGACGTATTGCTGTCGCGCTCGTCCTTCTTCAGGTAGCCCGCAAACCAGGCGCCGGCCGATCCCATAGCGGACAGCCCCATCAGCCCCCACCAGATGAAATCGCTGTAGCGATCGAGGAAGGTCTTTTCCTCGCCATCGACGAAGGCGGCCGCGCCGGGATGCACCGGGATCGTCGCATCCTTGTCGGTATCAGGCGTTTCGATCTTCGCCGCGAGCGGGAATTCGTTCTTCAGCGACTGCCTGACCGCGAACAATTGCCGGGTGAAGGCGGCAATCGTTGCTTCCGAAATGCCCCGGCGCGCCACGATGTGGTGCGAGAAGCTGATGGTCTTGACCTCTTCCTCCGGCCGGTCGGCGCCGCCGAGCGAGCCGGCGGGGATTTCGGACGCCTCATAAGCCGGATGGTTCTGCGCGATCGCCTCCGCCGCATCGATGGCAAGGAAGGTCGGCGTGCCCCCCTCGCGTGTCGATGCGGTGATCGCATCCGTCGTGATCTTGCTGTTGACGGGGCCAACGGCGAGATAGGCGTCGGCCTTCTGGCTGCGGATCGCCTCGCCCGCCTCGTTCGCCGGGAACTGGATGATTTCGACCTTGGCCGGATCGACGCCATATTGCTGGAGGATCACCTTCAGCAGATTCACGTTCGCAGGGGTGCGGCCCACCACGCCGATGCGGCGTTCGGCGAGCTGCGCGATCTTGGTGATCTTCGGCCCGGCCTTCTTGCCCTTGATCTTGGCGGCCGGCGGCACCCACAGCACGGCGACGTTTTTGCGCAGCGTCGCCACCGCTTGCGCATTCTTCGGCACTTCGAGATCGCCGCGGATGATGGCGAGATCCGCCTTGCCTTCGGCCAGTGCCTGCGCGCTTGCGCTCGCGCCGTCGGTTTGCAGCGGGCGGAGGCGAACCTGACTGCTCGCCTGGTTGTTCAGCGCCTGGGCCAGCGTCTGGACGACCTTGATGTCGTCGCTGTTGGCCGGTCCGACCGCGATCCGCAAGGTCACCGGCCGCATCGCAAAGTAATAGCCGGCGGCCAGCGCCCCGACGATGGCGAGAACGCCGGCCAGCATGACGAATGTCAGCCGCCGTCTCGCCGAACGCAGCGGCGGACCCTTGACGAAGTCGGGCTCGGTCATCGATCTCGCAAACAGCCGTTTGATGTGCGGTTTCATCACGCCTACGCGTCTACGTTGTCAATTGTAGCAAATTTTCTCACCAACCGGGCTGACATCTCCGTCATGGTTACCAGCGGCCATAGGACGCGGTCTCGGCCTTATTTTCGGCCTGGATCCCATGAGCGGCCTCAGGTGTTAGGGTAAGTCGAGGTGCAACGGAGGGTTTGCGATGGCGGAACGGTTATCGGCAGAAGCAAGGAAATCGGCGCTGAAGGTGCTGCCCGGCTGGTCCGAGGTGCCGGGGCGCGAGGCGATCACGCGCACCTTCACGTTCAGGGATTTCAACGAGGCGTTTGGCTTCATGTCCCGCGCAGCGCTGGTCGCCGAAAAGCGCGACCATCACCCGGAATGGAAGAACGTCTATAAAACGGTGGAGGTGGTGTTGGCGACCCATGACGCCGGCGGCGTCACCGCGCTCGACGTCGATCTCGCCAGGGCCATGAACGCGATCGCCAAACAGCTTGGGATCGGCTGAGACCAGCCCGACGATCTTGCGGACAGGGTCTCAGATTCCCACTTCTTTGCCGAGCTGATAGCGGCAGACGGCGCGCCGGCTCGAGGGAACCGCTGCGATGGCATCGACAGAACATACCGTGGGTTTCGAACCGGCCGACCGGCTGGCGCAGGATCGCGAAAGCGTGCGGCGGCGCTTCTGGATCAAGTTCAAGCAGGTGGTGGCAAAGCTGCCCTTCGCCGAGGATCTGCTCGCGGCCTATTATTGCGCCTTCGACAAACAGACCCCGCGCCACGTGCAGGCGTCGCTGCTTGGCGCCATCGCTTATTTCATCCTGCCGTTCGACTTCGTCCCGGACATGCTGCCGATCCTCGGCTTCACCGACGACGCCGCGATATTGGCAACCGCGCTCCGCATGGTTGCAAGCCACATCACGCCGGAACACCGTGAAGCCGCACGCGCCGCGTTGAAGCGCGGAATCGATCGAGGCGGAATCGAAGATTAGTTCGCACCGGTCGCAAACAAACACTGCTGTCGTCCTCCGCGAAAGCGGGGGACGACAGCGGTTCCGTCAAAGTCCTCACGGATGCAAAATCACCTTGCCCATCGCCTTGCGGCCGGCGAGCACTTTTAATGCCTCGGCGGTCTGCGCGAGCGGGAACGTGCGGTCGACATGCGATGAGATCTTGCCTTCCGCGGTCCACTTGACGAGCTTCTCAAGATTGGCGCGGTTCTTCTCCGGATTGAGCTTCGTCCATGCGCCCCAGAACACGCCGCGGATGTCGCAGCCTTTCAACAGCGCCAGATTGAGCGGCATCTTCGGGATGTCGCCGGCCGCAAAGCCGATCACCAGGAAGCGGCCTTCCCAGGCGATGGCGCGCAACGCAGCCTCCGCATAGCTGCCGCCGACGGGATCGAAAATGATGTCGGCGCCCTTGCCCCCCGTCAGCCGCTTCAATCCTTCCTTCAGATCTTCCTTGGCGTAGTTCAGCGTCAGCTCGGCGCCGTGCGCTTTCGCAAATTCGAGCTTCTCGTCCGAGGAGGCGCACGCGATCACCTTCAAGCCCATCAGCTTGCCGAGTTCGCAGGCCGCCAGCCCCGTGCCCCCGGCGGCGCCGAGCACGGCTAGCGTCTCGCCGGGCTTCGGGCTCGCGCGATCTTCCAGCGCATGCAGTGCCGTGCCGTAGATGATGATGATTCCGGCGGCCCGGTCGAAATCCAGATTGTCGGGAATTTTCACGATCGAATTCGCCGGCAGCGCGATCTTTTCGCGCGCGCCGTTGTGGCCGCAGGAGGCGACCACGCGATCGCCGACTTTCAGATCCGTGACGCCGGCGCCGACGCTTTCGATTACGCCAGCGACTTCCGCTGCCGGCGAGAACGGGAACGGCGGCTTGATCTGGTACTTGCCCTGGATCATCAGGATGTCGAAGAAATTCAGCGCCGCGGACTTGATCGCGATCACGGCCTGGCCCGGTTCGGCGACGGGATCGGGCACCTCGGTCAGCACGAGATCGTCGGGTTGGCAATATTGCGAGCAGAGGATGGCTTTCATGGACACACCTGATTTTCGGACGCACAAAGGCTTCTAGCTTCATGCCGGATTTGAGGCCGGGCGACAATACAATGCAGAGGAATCAAACGATGTTTGAAAAAGGCCTTTTGTCGGGGAAGCGGATCTTGATCACCGGCGGCGGCTCCGGGCTTGGCGCCGCGATGGGACGGCGCTTCGTCGAACTCGGGGCCGAACTGATCATCTGCGGGCGCCGGCTGGAATTGCTCGAGGGAACCGCGGCAAGGATGCGCAGCGATCTCGGCGGCAAGGTCAGCGCCGTCAGATGCGACATCCGCGACGGCGCCGCGGTCGATGCGATGATGGATGCGGTCTGGCGCGAGGCGCCGATCGATACCCTCGTCAACAACGCGGCGGCAACCTTCATAGCGCAAACCGAACATCTGTCATTCCGCGCGGCGGACGCCGTCCTCGCGCCGACTCTGCACGGCACGATGTATTGCACGCTTGCCGCGGGCAAGCGCTGGATCGAAGGCAAGCACAAAGGCGTGGTGCTCTCGATTCTGTCGACCTCGACCATCACCGGCCGCGCCTTTACCGTGCCGTCGGCGATGGCGAAATCCGCCGTGCTGGCGATGACCAGGAGCCTTGCGGTGGAGTGGGGACCCAAGGGCGTCCGCACCGTGGCGATCGCGCCCGGCGCGTTCCCGACCCCGGGCGCATCGGGCCAGCTGCGGCCCGAAGGCCGCGACGAGGGGTGGGCACATCGAAATCCGCTCGGTCGCGCCGGCGAGCATGGCGAACTGGCCGATCTCGCGAGCTTTCTCATTTCCGACCGGGCCGGCTACATCAATGGCGAGATGGTGGTGCAGGACGGCGGGGCTCACTTGCGCAGTTCCGGTGCCGAGGATCTGCTGCAATGGACCGACGCGCAGTGGGAGAAGCAGCGCGCGGCACGCGCCAGGGGCTGAGTGGCAGATGGTGCTCTAAGTGCCTTCCCAAACAGGTGTTTCCCGGTTATCCATCGGCCCGGGGACTATAACACCCGGGGCCATCTTCCAGTCACAATCGTAAGGGAACCAGTTGTTCGTGCGGCGAATACTGACATCTCTGATTGCGAGCGCGTTGCTGTGCGGGGGTACGTCCCTTGCGCAGGCGCAAGCCGCGGCGTCAAAGGACGCGAAGGACGCGGCCAAGCCCGCGGCCGCGAAGCAGGCAACACCTGCGGCAAAACCCGCCGCGCCGGGTAAACCGGAAGCCGCGGCTGCGGCGGCCGCAGCAGGTGGCGCGGAGCCGACGCTGATCGGCCAGTTCGGCACCTGGGGCGCCTATTCGGCGACGCCGAACGGCAAGAAGGTTTGCTTTGCATTGGCCAAGCCGGCGTCATCAAAAACCAATCCGCCGAATCGCCCGCGCGATCCGGCCTACGCCTTTATCTCGACCCGTCCGGCCGAGAAGGTCGTCAACGAAGTCTCGGTCATGATCGGCTACGCCTTAAAGCCGGGTTCCGAATCAACGCTCGAGGTCGGCGGCACCTCGTTCGCGATGTACACGCAGGGCGACGGGCTCTGGATCAAGAACGCGGCGGAGGAAGAGCGAATGGTCGAGGCCATGCGCAAGGCCGCCGAGGTGACCGTGAAGGGCGTCTCGGCCAAGGGCACCGAGACGACAGATACCTTTTCGCTAAAAGGACTGTCGCAGGCGCTCGACAAGCTGGCGCACGATTGCAAGCGCTAGGCGGTTTTTGAACCTAAAATGGCGTTGTTTGCGGGCCACAGAAGGCCTATCTGATAGCGCATCGTAGGGTGGGCAAAGGCGCGTCGCGCCGTGCCCACCACTCGTTTTTTGGTGGGCACGCTTCGCTTGGCCCACCCTACGGCTCGAAAGCCCATTTGATGTCTATGACCGACACCCTGACCACCTCGAGCCCCGGGGCCAATCCGCCCCTGGAGAAAGTTCCGCTCGAAACCTATGTGCCGCCGGCAAAGCCGTCGCTGATCGGGCTGTCGCGCGCGGAAATCGCTGACCGCCTTGGCGAGATCGGCGTCGCGCCCGCGCAGCGCAAGATGCGCTCGCAGCAGCTCTGGCACTGGATGTATTTTCGTGGCGCCAAGAACTTCGACGAGATGACCAGCGTCTCCAAGGACATGCGCGCGGAACTGGAGAAGCATTTCACCGTCGACCGTCCCGAAGTGGTGGCCGAGCAGATTTCCAATGACGGCACCCGCAAATGGCTGCTGCGTCTGCCGAGCGGAGACCAGTTCCAGAAGGCGCATGAGGTCGAGTGCGTCTATATTCCGGAAACCGATCGCGGCACGCTGTGCGTCTCCTCGCAGGTCGGCTGCACGCTGAACTGCTCGTTCTGCCACACCGGCACACAGCGGCTGGTGCGCAACCTGACCGCGGGCGAGATCGTCGGCCAGGTCATGGTGGCGCGCGATCGCCTCAACGACTGGGCCGATCGCGAGACCCCGACCGGCAGCCGCCTCGTCACCAACATCGTCATGATGGGCATGGGCGAGCCGCTCTACAATTTTGACGCCGTGCGCGACGCGCTTCTGATCGTCGCGGACAATGAGGGCGTCGGCATCTCCCGCCGCCGCATCACGCTGTCGACCTCGGGCGTGGTGCCGAACATCATCCGCACCGGCGAAGAGATCGGCGTGATGCTGGCGATCTCGCTGCACGCGGTGCGTGACGAGTTGCGCAACGAACTGGTGCCGCTCAACCGCAAATATCCGATTGCGGAGCTGCTGCAGGCCTGCCGCGACTATCCGGGCTCGTCCAATGCGCGGCGCATCACCTTCGAATATGTGATGCTCAAAGGCGTCAACGATTCGCTCGATGACGCAAAACTCCTGGTGAAATTGCTCAAGGGCATCCACGCAAAGATCAATCTGATTCCGTTCAATCCGTGGCCCGGCACGCGCTATGAATGCTCGGATTGGGACCAGATCGAAAAATTCTCCGAATATGTTTTCAACGCCGGCTATTCCTCGCCGGTGCGCACCCCGCGCGGCCGCGATATCCTCGCCGCCTGCGGCCAGCTGAAATCGGAGACGGAAAAGCTCTCCGCCCGCGAACGCCAGGCGCTCCGCGCCATGGCGATGACGGACTAGCCTATGGCGTACCGCATTTATTTCGTTATTGCGAGCGAAGCGAAGCAATCCATCTCCCCGCTTGCCGAGATATGGATTGCTTCGTCGCTGCGCTCCTCGCAATGACGTGGATGGTTTGTCAGTCATGGCGCTAATCGGCCGCCTCTTCCTCATCTTCTTCGCCTTTCTCGCCGCATGTCTGGTGGCGGGGATGATCGTGGTCGGCGCGGTGCTGTATCCGGAGTTCAGCGATCTCGCCACCGGCCCGATCGATCAGAGCGCGCTCAATATCGTGCTCGGCTTCGGCTTCATCTTCATTTCCGGCTTCGCACTGCTGCCGGCGATGATCGTGGTCTTGATCACCGAGGCGTTCTCTGTGCGCGGCGTGCTGACCTATGCGGTCGGCGGCGCGATCGTCGGCGCCGCCTGCTATCTCGGCCTGGTTCCGTTCGACCCCGACACGCTGCATTTCGATGGCATCGTCCACCGGCATCTGGAGATCATGACCGGCGCCGGCATCGTCGCAGGGCTGGTCTACTGGATGATCGCCGGCCGCACTGCCGGCGCCTGGCGCGAACCGTCGCGCCCGCTGCGGCCGCCTCCGCCGCTGCCGTCGCATTCCCGGCCGCAATCATGATCGCGATCCCGTCATTCCGGGATGGTGCGTTAGCACCACCCTCAGATGCGCAATTGCGCATCGGCGAATCACGAGACTCCGGGTTCGATGCCTTGCCTCGCCCGGAATGACTGACGGGGTTTTCATCACAAGCGGCCTCGGCTAAACCGCGCGCCATGAACCGGACCGGGCTTTTCATCGCGCTTTCGCTTTCGCTCATCATCGGACTCCTGTTCGGGATTTTTCCCGAGCTCGATCTGAAACTGGCGGCGCTGTTCTACGACGCGGCGACAAAATCATTTCCGTTGAAACTCGACGCGCTCGCCGCGTTCGCGCGCGATGCCGCGATGTGGATCGCGTGGGCTTTCCTACTGCCTGCCATTGTTGCGCTGATCGTGAAGTTCGTGCGGCCGGATCGGCCGCTGCTGGTTCGGGGCCGGACGGTCGTCTTCCTGCTCGTGACGATGCTGCTTTCCGCCGGCATTCTCACCAATCTCACCTTCAAGAGCTTTTGGGGCCGACCGCGGCCGGTGGTGGTGACGCAGTTCAACGGCCCGCAGGAATTCGTGGCGTGGTGGGATCCGCGCGGAAGCTGTGCGCGTAACTGCTCGTTCTTCTCCGGCGAGGGCGCCACCGCGTTCTGGACGTTCGCACCCGCGGCGCTGACGCCGCCACAATGGCGGCCGCTGGCCTATGCGGCGGCGACGTTGTTCGGGACCGCGACCAGCGTGCTGCGGATGGCCTTTGGCGGACATTTCTTCACCGACGTCGCGATCGCGGGGCTCGTCACATTCCTGGTGATCTGGTTCGCCTATGCCTGGATCTACCGCTGGTCGTCGACCCGGCTGACCGACGAGCGGATCGATGCCGCGCTGACCCGGCTGGCCTGGCCGGGCTACAGGATCATCCAGGGCTGGCGGGGCCGGGAAGTGGGGCCGAAACCCTCGATTTGAGCGACTTCATCACGCCAGCCGCTATTAATTGCGTGCCGGTCGGCGCTAAATTTGATATTCGCGCACTCAAGCCGCAAAACGACATCAGCTATTTCGACCGATTGGAAGTTCTATGAGTACGATCTTGAAAAGCCTGCCCAAAGGGGAAAAAGTCGGCATCGCTTTCTCAGGCGGTCTCGACACCAGCGCGGCGCTTCTGTGGATGAAGCAAAAAGGCGCCCGCACCTTTGCCTATACCGCGAACCTCGGCCAACCTGACGAGGCCGACTACGACGAGATTCCGCGCAAGGCCTTGGAGTTCGGCGCTGAAAAAGCCCTGCTCGTGGATTGCCGTACGCAATTGGTTCACGAAGGCATTGCCGCCATCCAATCTGGCGCCTTTCACGTCAGCACCGGCGGCGCCACGTACTTCAACACCACGCCCCTCGGTCGCGCTGTGACTGGCACGATGCTGGTATCGGCAATGAAGGAGGACGGCGTCAACATCTGGGGTGATGGCTCCACCTTCAAAGGCAACGATATCGAGCGGTTCTATCGCTACGGCCTGCTGACCAATCCGAACCTGCGGATCTACAAGCCCTGGCTCGACCAGCAGTTCATCGACGACCTGGGCGGCCGCGCGGAAATGTCGGCGTTCATGACCGCCAATGGATTCGCCTACAAGATGAGCGCCGAAAAGGCTTACTCGACCGACAGCAATATCCTCGGTGCAACCCACGAGGCCAAGGATCTTGAGCACCTGGACAGTGGCATCAAGATCGTCAATCCCATCATGGGCGTGCCGTTCTGGCGCGACGACTGTGTCGTCAAGGCCGAAAAGGTCGCCGTGCGTTTTGTGGAGGGCCAGCCCGTCGCGCTGAACGGCCAGACGTTCGCCGATCCGGTCGCACTGTTCCTCGAGGCCAACGCCATCGGCGGTCGACATGGTCTTGGCATGAGCGACCAGATCGAGAACCGGATCATCGAGGCAAAGAGCCGCGGCATCTACGAAGCTCCCGGCATGGCGCTGCTGCACATCGCCTACGAGCGCCTGGTCACCGGCATCCACAACGAAGACACCATCGAGCAGTACCGGATCAGCGGCATGCGCCTTGGCCGATTGCTCTACCAGGGGCGGTGGTTCGATTCTCAAGCCCTGATGTTGCGTGAAACCGCCCAGCGTTGGGTGGCTCGCGCCGTCACCGGTGAGGTGACGCTCGAGCTGCGCCGTGGCAACGACTATTCGATCTTGAATACCGAGAGCCCCAACCTGACCTATCAGCCGGAGCGGCTGAGCATGGAGAAGGTAGACGATGCGGCGTTCACGCCAGCGGACCGTATCGGCCAGCTGACCATGCGCAACCTCGACATCGCCGATACCCGCGCCAAGCTGAATCTCTACGCAAAGACAGGCTTGCTATCGAGCGGGGAAGGCTCCGACATCTTCAGGCTCGACAGCGACAAGAGCTGAACCGCGCGGCTCAATTTCCTGGTTCAGGTCGCCGGAACAATTGTATTGGGTGGGCGAAGGTGCGCGTGGGCCGTGCCCACCATCGAAAACGCTCAAAAAAATGGCCGGGATCGCTCCCGGCCATTTTCATTTGAACATCGCCTCAGCGCGGCGGCGCAATGCCGGGCGGGGGCGGCGGCAGCGAGGCCGCGCCGCCGTTGAGCAGCGGCGTGATGTTGCGGATGGTGACGCGCCGGTTGATACGGCTCGGTCCGTCGGTCTGCTCCTTCAGATACTGCTCGCCATAGCCTTGCGAGGTCAGATTTTCCGCGGGCACGCCGAACTGCTGGGTCAGCAAGGTGGCTGCGGATTCGGCGCGGCGGTCCGACAGCGACAGATTGTCGACGTCGTTGCCAACCGCGTCGGTGTGGCCCTCGATCAGGAACACCTCGCGTGGATTTTGCTGAATCGCGCGATTGAGCCCGTCGGCGATCACCTGCAGCTTCATCGCCTGATCGGGCGGGATTTCCCACGATCCGGTTTCGAAGCTGATGGTGTTGACGTCGATGCTCGGCATCCGCTGGCGCACCATGGGGCTGTAGCGGATCTCGTCGAGAGAATAACGCCGGTCAATCCGTTCAACCGGCGGCGCCATCATGGTCTCGTAGATCAGCTCAGGCGGCGCCTCTTCGGAGTCGACGATGTAGCGATTATAGGGAATGCGAACTACCGGCGGCGCGAGATCGACATAGAAGCCGCCGACCGCGCGGGGATCCCGATAGCTGTTGTCGATGATGATGATCTCGCGGCCCCGCTCGTCGCGGCGGATGCGGCGCAGCAACTGGCCGTCGCGGCCCATCACGGTGATGACCTGAGAGCCGTCCGGCCTGACCACCACGGTGCGGGTTTCGCCGCCGATGGTCTGGGTCTGGATATCACGCGCGCCGTAACGGAATCGATCGACCTCGCTATGGCGAACATAGGACTGTCCGCTGGGATCGCGGATGATGATCCGGCCCGGCTCGGTGATGATCGTGCGGCCGCCTTCCTGCACCTCGCGTCGCTCGGCGCGGAATTCATCGAGACGGCGCGGACCGGGGGCCACAGCACCCGGCGCGATCGGCCGCAGCGCGGCGGGGGCCAGCGAAGGTGCGGCGGGCAGCGGCGCGGTGACTTGCGGTGCACGCTGGAAAGCCGGCGCGACCGTCGGAGGCGCGTTTTGCACCCGGTCGGGCGGCGCAGCGGAATTCGGTCCGCCCGGCACGGAGCCGGGCGCGGCGCCGCCGATTCCAGGACGCGCCGGGGGCGCGGTGGGCGCCCCGGCGGCAGGCGGCGTGGTCGGTGCCCCCGCAGCCGAAGGTGTTGCAGGCACACCTGTCGCCGGCGGAGTTGTCGGCGCTCCGGCGGCGGAAGGCTGCGGTGCTCCCGGACGCAGAGGCGGCGTTCCCGGCGCGCCGGCACGCGGCGGCGGTGCTCCAGGGCTTCCGGCTCCTGGGGGAGTTGTGGACGGTGGCGTTGTCTGCGTCTGCGGAGCAGGCGTCGCAGTTGGAGCGGGAGTTGTGGTCGGCGCCGGTGTCGTGGTCGGCGCCGGCGGTTGCTTGGCGCCGCTCGGCGGAGGCGGCAGCGGAGATGGTGCGCCCTTCTGAAGTGAGGGTGGCGGGGTCGGTGCAGCGGGCTGCCTGGGCGCGGCCGGCGGCGTCGTTGCGGCCGGAGGAGCGGGAGGAACCGGCGGAGCGGCGCTCGGCGGCGGCGGCGGGGGCGTCCGTGCAGGCGGTGCCGCTGTTGGCGGTGGCGGCGTATGCGGAGCTGGCGCCGCGGCAGGGGGCGGCGGCGTGGGACGTGTGGGCGGCGCAGCGACCGGAGGCGGCGGCGTCGGACGTGGAGGCGGTGCCGCAGCGGGCGGCGGAGGCGGGGTTGGACGCGGAGGTGGTGCCGCAGCGGGCGGCGGAGGCGGCGCGGTCGGACGCGCCGGCGGAGCCGCGGCGGGCGGCGGCGCGGTGGGACGTGCGGGGGCGGCAGCGGGCGGCGGCGCGCCCTTTGGCGGCGCCTTCGGCTTACCGTCGGGGCCGAGCTCTTCCCGGGCCTGCGCCACGACGAGCGGTGCGCTTTGCGCATTCGAGGCGGCGGATGTTGCGAGCTGCGTCACGGTCAAAGCGGTCGTGGCAAGCAGCACGAGACGAAGGTTTATCATGTTGATGAGGTTCCCGGAGAAGTTCTTGGGTAGCAGAGTGAGGCGTGAGCCGAACGGGTTCGGCTGGTCGATCAACGGCCAGTCGTTAGGCCGCAATGTGGCAGGCGACAAACCAGAAAGGCTTTTTATTTCATTGCGACAAAGGGTTGCATGCGTGCTTGTTCATTGCGCATTCAGAACAATGTTGCAAATCCAATCTCCTGTTGCCGCTTATTCCGATGTATCCGTCGCAGGGTTCGGCGACTGGGGGCCATTGGGCCCGCGCACGGGAAGTTCGTCCGGCAGCTTGCCGGGCAGTTCATCGGGCAATGGCGACTCGCCGGGCTCGCGCACCGGCGGAGGAATGTCCGGGCGAGGATTGCCCGGAGGATTTTCCATCGGCGGTATGGTCGGCGTGCCCGGCGTTGCCGGAGGAATCTCGGGCGGCTCGATCGGCATCTACGTCGCGACCTTGCGATTGTCGCCGATCCCGGGGCGGGTTTTGTGCGTTGTCATTGGCCACATCAACTTCGTTCGAAGCGATAACGGGTCCAGTGCTGCGATGTTCCTGGTTGGCGCTGGTGGAACTCACTCTGGCCTGTGGCACACCGACTCAGAGACCGGAAAGCCGATGTGATCGATCATCGAAATCTCCTGCTACCGAGGACGGCGATCAGCGACGCGATCAACCGCGCAGCAAGAATGTGTTGCTGCGCGTCTTCGCGGTCTCGACGTAACCACGCGCGATCATGTCCGCTATGCAGTCCTGCTGCCATTCATTCTTCGAAAGATGCTCGATCACGACTGCGCGCGGCCATGACGATGGCGGCGCTTCCCTGAAGAATCCGGTGAGAACGCGGTCCTCAAAACCCTCGACATCGATTTTCAGCGCGTCGACCCGGGCTGCGCCGGCCTCTTCGAGAATACGCTGCAGCCGTAATGACGGCACCCTGAAGGCGCCGCCGGAAGCGGCATCCGATACGATATGGCTGGCGCCAAGATTGTCGCCATCGGTCGCGATCATCAGTTCACCGTCGGACGGGCCCGCGGCCGCGGCTATCAGTTTCACCTGTGTATAGCCGGATGCTGAAGTGTTGAATTTGAGCCGTGCATGGGTGACGGGATGCGGCTCGATTGCGATGACCTTGCCGTCGGGCCCGACTTTTCGGGCCAGCGCCAGCGCATAGGTGCCGACATTGGCGCCGACATCGACGAACACCCCGCTTGATGGCGTATGCGCCCGCAGAAAATCGAGCTCCTCGATATTGTAATCGGGATTGAACAGCGCGCCGCGTTCGGTGGCGCTGGCCTGATGATAGAAGCGGAACGACGCCCCCTGATATGTCACGTCGACGGGTCCCGCGCGCAGCAGATTGACCAGCCGCGACAGCATCGGCCGGAACGCGCCGCGCTTCAGCCGCGAGCGCTGCGCCAGCGCAATAATCGCAGCCTGCGCAGCGTTCGGTGCGAACCCGCCGAATGGCACGGGCGATGGATCGTTGTCGGGGGTCAAACAGCTGTCCTCAGTCAAAGCGGCGCTTGCTTAGCCGGTTTTGCCCGCGACTCCAACGCCAGCCCGGTTCCAGACATTGATGCCATTGCTGGAAGCCGACATTGGCGACGATCAGGATCAAGAGTCCGATGGAAAACAGCCTGCCAACATGGTCGCCATCCTCTGCGACCACTTCGACGAATTCCGATTTCTCTAGGTTCCCTTGGGGTTCCCTTGGCGAGAAATCTATCGTTCGTCGTGGCCGGGACAAGCCCTCGCGAAAGCGGGGCCCACACCAACAGGCCTTCGTGATTGCGTTGGCTGGTGCTCCAGCCTTCGTCCGGAAGTTATGGTCACGGCTCGAGGCTGGAACGACAGTGAGGCCTAAACCTGCCGCTCGACCATCTTCATTTTGAGCTCGGCGATGGCTTCCGAGGGGTTGAGGCCCTTCGGGCATGCCTTGGCGCAGTTCATGATGGTGTGGCAGCGATAAAGCCGGAACGGATCCTCGAGATTGTCGAGCCGCTCGCCGGTGGCCTCGTCACGGCTGTCCGTGACCCAGCGTGTTGCCTGCAACAGCGCGGCGGGGCCGAGGAAGCGATCGCTGTTCCACCAATAGCTCGGGCAGGAGGTCGAGCAGCAGGCGCACAGGATGCATTCGTAGAGCCCGTCGAGCTTTTCGCGGTCCTCGTGGCTCTGTTTCCATTCCTTCTGCGGCGTCGGCGTGGTGGTCTTCAGCCACGGCTCGATCGAGGCATATTGCGCGTAGAAATTGGTGAGGTCGGGAACGAGGTCCTTCACGACCGGCTGGTGCGGCAGCGGATTGACCTTGACCGCGCCGCCGGACGCCACGTCGTGCATCGATTTGGTGCAGGCAAGTGTGTTCTGACCGTCGATGTTCATGGCGCAGGAGCCGCAGACGCCTTCGCGGCAGGAGCGGCGGAAGGTCAGCGTCGGGTCGATATGGTTCTTGATCCAGATCAGGCCGTCCAGCACCATCGGCCCGCAATCATTGGTATCGACATAATAGGTGTCGACGCTCGGATTCTTGCCATCGTCCGGATTCCAGCGATACACCTTGAATTCGCGCGTGTCGGTTGCGCCTGCGGGCTTCGGCCAGACCTTGCCGCCTGAAATCCTGGAGTTCTTCGGAAGCGCGAATTCAACCATGCTTGCAAGCCTTCGCTGTCGTCATCAATACACCCGCGCCTTCGGCGGGATGTACTGCACGTCGTTGGTCATCGTGTAGTCGTGTACCGGGCGATAATCGATCGTGCTCTTGCCGCTACCGTCGATCCACGCCAGCGTGTGCTTCATCCAGTTCTTGTCGTCGCGCGCGGAGAAGTCCTCGCGGGCGTGCGCGCCGCGGCTCTCGGTGCGGTTCGCCGCCGAGTCCATGGTCACGACCGCCTGCACGATCAGATTGTCGAATTCGAGCGTTTCGACCAGGTCGGAGTTCCAGACCAGCGAGCGGTCGGAGGTCGCGATATCGCCGATACCGCCATGCACCTTGTGAATCAGGTTCTGGCCTTCGTTCAGAATCTCGCCGGTGCGGAACACCGCGCAATTGTTCTGCATCACATGCTGCATGCTGTCGCGCAGCTTTGCGGTCGGTGTGCCGCCCGACGCATAGCGATAATGGTCGAGCCGCCCGAGCGCCTTGTCGGCGGAATCGGCGGGCAACTCCGGCTGCTTGCCGTTCGCGGTCAGCTTTTCCGCGCAGCGCAGCGCCGCCGAGCGGCCGAACACCACGAGGTCGATCAGTGAATTCGAGCCGAGCCGGTTGGCGCCATGCACGGAGACGCAGGCCGCTTCGCCCAGCGCCATCAGGCCCGGCACGGTGGCGTTGTCGTCGCCGTTCCGCTTGGTCAGCACTTCGCCGTGATAATTGGTGGGAATACCGCCCATGTTGTAGTGCACGGTCGGCACGATCGGGATCGGCTCGCGGGTGACGTCGACATTGGCGAAGATCTTCGCCGATTCGGAAATACCCGGCAGCCGTTCATGCAGCACCTTGGGATCAAGATGATCGAGGTGCAGGAAGATGTGATCCTTTTTCTTGCCGACGCCGCGGCCTTCGCGGATTTCGATCGTCATCGCGCGGGAAACGACGTCACGCGACGCCAGATCCTTCGCGGAGGGCGCGTAGCGCTCCATGAACCGCTCGCCCTCGGAATTGACGAGATAGCCGCCTTCGCCGCGGGCGCCCTCGGTGACGAGGCAACCCGAACCGTAGATGCCGGTCGGATGGAACTGGACGAATTCCATGTCCTGCAGCGGCAGGCCGGCGCGCAGCGCCATGGCGCCGCCGTCGCCGGTGCAGGTATGCGCCGAGGTGCAGGAGGCGTAGGCGCGGCCGTAGCCGCCGGTCGCCAGGATCGTGGTCTGGGCACGGAAACGATGCAGCGTGCCGTCGTCGAGCTTCAGCGCAATCACGCCGCGGCAGACGCCCTGATCGTCCATGATCAGGTCGATGGCGAAGAACTCGATGTAGAATTCGGCCGAGTGCCGCAGCGCCTGGCCGTACATCGTGTGAAGCATGGCGTGGCCGGTGCGGTCGGCGGCGGCGCAGGTGCGCTGCGCCTGGCCCTTGCCGTAGTCGAGCGTCATGCCGCCGAACGGGCGTTGATAGATCTTGCCATCTTCGGTGCGCGAGAACGGCACGCCCCAATGCTCGAGCTCGTAGACGGCCTCGGGCGCGTTACGCACCATGTATTCGATGGCGTCCTGGTCGCCGAGCCAGTCCGATCCCTTGACGGTGTCGTACATGTGCCAGCGCCAGTCGTCCGGATGCATGTTGCCGAGCGCGGCGGAAATTCCACCCTGCGCCGCGACCGTATGCGAGCGGGTCGGAAACACTTTTGTGATGCAGGCGGTGCGCAGGCCGGCCTCGCTGCAGCCGACTACGGCGCGCAGTCCGGCGCCGCCCGCGCCGACCACGACGACGTCGTAGGTGTGGTCCTCGATCGGATAGGCTTTGCCATTGGTGGCGGGGCCGTTTGCGGCCTTCCCGTTGCCATCTGCGGCCATCGGTTACACTCCAGATGACAGTTTGAGAATCGCGTAAATCGAGGCCAGCGAAACCGCGACGCAGAAAAAGTTGTTGGCCATGATGGTGACGAGCTTCAGCTTCTCGTTGTGCACATAGTCCTCGATCACGACCTGCATGCCGATTTTCATGTGCCAGGTGCTGGCGATGATGAAAAGCAAAAGGATGATCGCGATCGGCAACGAGCCGAGAATTTGCGCGGCGCCCGCCTGGTTGCGACCGAGCAGCATCATCACGATGACGATCACCGGCACGATCAGCAGCGTCATCGCCACCGCCGTGATCCGCTGGCGCCAGAAGTCTTTGGTGCCTGAATGCGAGGCGCCGAGGTTGCGGACGCGGCCGAGCGGCGTACGCATCGAAGGAGAACCTTGCGCGCTCATCGTCCGCCTCCGATCGCGTAGGCGGCGATCCATACCAGCACGGTCAGCGCGATGCCGCCGATCAGTGCGCCCCAGGTCAGCGCCTCGCGCTCGTTCGCCTTGAAACCATAGCCGAGGTCCCAGACGAAATGGCGGATACCGCTCAGCAGGTGATGCATCAGCGCCCAAGTGTAGCCGAACACGATCAGGCGGCCGATGAAGCTGCCGGTAAAGGCCTGCACATTGGCATAGGCAGCCGGCCCCGAAGCCGCCGCGATCAGCCACCAGGCGAGCAGCAGCGTGCCGAAATAGAGCGCGATCCCGGTGGCGCGGTGGACGATGGACAGCGCCATCGTCAGCGTCCACCGATAGGTTTGCATGTGTGGTGAAAGCGGTCGTTCGATCCTGGCGGTCATCTGCGGCTTTGACACTTTATGTGGGACCGCGGAGGGGCCCCATTATCTGGGATCGCGGTAGACCAATTCTATTTACGAAGTCGAAACAGCGAGTGCAACGACCAAATGCCTGCAAATAGAATTGGTATTCATTACTAGAGAGGGTGGCGAACCCAAGCAAATGAGGGGCTTGGTATACCAGAGCTGCCGGATGCTCCTGAAAGATCGAATCGCGATTTACTACTACCCGCACGCTCGCCTCTGTTTTTCAAGGCGGTTCATCCTTTTCAGCGGGCCGGATAAGTCCCAAGCACGCGCGGAGGGGCGTTAGCGAAGGCAAGCACCGACATCCCGACGCTCCTCGCCCTCCGATTTCGCGACCGGCGCACCCGTGCATCCTGCGCCGAGTTGGGATGGCTTCGTTATTTTGCTGGGCGCCACGCGATGATGCATACCTGCTGCGACTGAAGTTCCGATGTTCACAGGCGTGCCCGTGCTAGCAGCTGTCGCCGCCTTACATGCCGGCAACAGTCCTTCGTCCTCACTACGGATGCGCAAGACATGATTGCCGGCCTCGATGTCTCCGAACTCGTCAAGCTGGCGCTGATGCTCGTGGCCGTGGGAGCCCTGTCCGGGTTCTTCGCCGGCCTCTTCGGCATCGGCGGCGGCGCGATCCTGGTGCCGGTCTTTTACGAGTGCTTCCGGCTCGCCGGCGTGCCCCTTGAGGTACGGATGCCGCTGTGCATCGGCACCTCGCTCGCGATCATCATCCCGACCTCGATCAGCTCGTTTCGCGCCCATTACCGGCGTGGTGCGGTCGATTTCGAGATCATCAAGCGCTGGTGGCTGCCGATCATGCTTGGCATCGCCGCCGGCAGCGTCACGGCGCGCTTCGCGCCCGAGCGGCTTTTCAAGATCGTGTTCGTGATGGTGGCGTGGTCGGCGGCCGCGCGCCTGCTCCTGATGCGCGACGCCTGGAAATTCGGCGACGAAATGCCGAAGGGCTTTTTGATGCGCCTCTACGGCTTCTTCGTCGGTCTGCTTTCGACGCTGATGGGCATCGGAGGCGGTCTGTTCGCGAATCTGCTGATGACGTTCTACGGTCGCCCGATCCATCAGGCGGTGGCGACCTCGTCCGCGCTCGCGGTCCTGATCTCGATCCCCGGCGCACTCGGCTACGTCTATGCCGGCTGGCCGGCGGCGGCGCGTTTTCCCGATGTCGCTGCGCTGCAGCTCCCGTTTGCGATCGGCTATGTCTCGCTGATCGGCGCGGTGCTGGTGATGCCGATGACCCTGGTTACCGCGCCGCTCGGGGTGAAAGCCGCGCATGCGATGTCGAAGCGGGCGCTGGAGATGGCGTTTGGAAGCTACCTGCTCATCGTCGGGGGCCGGTTTGTGGTCAGTTTGCTTAGCGGGCGGTAAACGGCTCGACGCCGACACGGTCCATGTCTCGACACACGAAAAATCGCGACGCCCTATTTCGAATAGATATCCTTGTACGTCTCCCGCAAAATATTCTTCTGCACCTTGCCCATGGTGTTGCGCGGCAGTTCGTCGACGACGAAGACCCGCTTGGGCATCTTGAATTTGGCCAGCCGTCCCTCGAGCCCCTTCAGGACCGCGGCTTCATCAATGTTCGCGCCGGGCTGGCGGACCAGGACCGCGGTGACGCCTTCGCCGAAATCGGCATGCGGCACGCCGATCACGGCGGATTCGACAACGCCCGGCATGGCGTCGATCTCGCTCTCGATTTCCTTCGGGTAGACGTTGAAGCCGCCGGAGATCACGAGATCCTTGCCGCGGCCGAGAATGTGCACGTAACCCCTGTCGTCGATCTTGCCGAGATCGCCGGTGATGAAAAAGCCGTCGTCGCGGAATTCGGCCTTCGTCTTCTCCGGCATCCGCCAGTAGCCCTTGAACACGTTCGGCCCTTTGACCTCGATCATGCCGATGGTGTCGCGCGGCAGTTCCTTGCCGGTCTCGGGGTCGGTGACGCGAGCGGAAACGCCGGGCAGGGGATGGCCGACCGCGCCGGGCACGCGCTCGCCGTCATAGGGGTTGGACGTGTTCATGTTGGTTTCGGTCATGCCGTAACGCTCGAGCACGGCATGGCCGGTGCGATCAGCCCATTCGCGATGGGTGTCGGCGAGCAGCGGCGCCGAGCCCGAAACGAACAGCCGCATATGGCTCGTGGATTCCTTCGTCAGCGCCGGGCTTTGCAAAAGCCGCGTGTAGAAGGTCGGCACGCCCATCAGCACGGTTGAGCGCGCCATCAGCTTGATGATCAGCTCCGGATCGAGCTTCGGCAGGAAGATCATCGAGGCGCGGGCGAACAGCGTGACGTTGCTCGCCACGAACAGGCCGTGGGTATGATAGATCGGCAGTGCGTGGATCAACACGTCGTCCTTGGTGAAACGCCAGTAGTCGACGAGCGTCAGCGAATTCGACGCGAGATTGTCGTGGCTGAGCATCGCGCCTTTGGACCGGCCCGTGGTCCCTGACGTGTAGAGGATCGCGGCGAGATCGTCGTTGCCGCGCGCGACCGTATTGAATTCAGCCTTTGCCTTGCCGGCGGCGTCGGTCAGCGAGCCCTTGCCGTCCGCGCCCAGCGTTTCGACTTTTGCGCCGACCTTCACCGCGATCGTGGCGATGCCCTCTGCCTTCGAGGGATCGCATACCACCAGCGACGGTTCGGCGTCGCTGATGAAGTAGTCGAGCTCGTTCAGCGTATAGGCGGTGTTCAGCGGCAGATACACCGCACCGGCGCGGACGGTTGCGAGATAGAGCACGAGACCCGGCACCGATTTTTCGGTTTGCGCGGCGACGCGGTCGCCGACCTTGACGCCGCGTTCCACCAGCACATTCGCCATCCGGCCCGCGCGCGCGATCAGGTCGGCATAACTGATGCGCTCCCCGTCGAAGGTTTCGATGGCGAGCCGGTTCGGATCGTCGAGGCCGTCGAACAGGCGGGAAAACAGGTTGGCGTTGGCGGTCGTGTTCATGCAACATTCCCTGAGGGGGCGAAAAGCCGGGAAAATCCGGCGCTGGATTAGCAAAAACGCCCTTCACAAAGCAACGGAGACAGTTTGCATGACAAATAACGGGAAACGCGTGGCCTGGGTGACGGGTGGCGGCAGCGGAATCGGCGAGTCTGGGGCGGAATTCCTGGCGGCGGACGGCTGGACGGTCGTGGTTTCCGGCCGCCGCAAGGAAGAGCTGGATCGGGTGGTCGCGAACATCACGGGGAAGGGCGGCAAGGCCGAGGCACTCCCGCTCGATGTCAGCGACAAGGCGGCCGTCAACAAGGCCGCCGAACAGATCCTCAAGCGGTACGGCCGCATCGATCTGCTGGTTAACAGCGCCGGGATCAACGTGCCGAAGCGCAGCTGGGCCGACATGGAACTGGAAGGCTGGGACAAGCTCGTCGAGATCAATCTCAACGGCGTCTTGTATTGCATGCACGCGGTGCTGCCGGCGATGCGCAAGCAAAAGGACGGCTGCATCATCAACGTCGCGTCCTGGGCCGGCCGCCACGTCTCGAAAATGCCGGGCCCGGCCTACACGACGACAAAACATGCGGTGCTGGCGCTGACCCACTCCTTCAACATGGATGAATGCGTCAACGGCTTGCGCGCCTGCTGCCTGTCGCCAGGCGAAGTCGCGACGCCGATCCTGAAGCTGCGGCCGGTGGTGCCGAGCGAGGACGAGCAGGCAAAGATGCTGCAGCCCGAGGATTGCGGCCGCACCATCGCCTTCGTCGCCAGCATGCCGCCGCGCGTCTGCATGAATGAGATATTGATCAGCCCGACCCACAATCGCGGCTTCATTCAGACGCCGCACAGCCGGGATTAGCCTCGTTGCTGCATCGATCGTCATTGCGAGCCACCCGGTCGGCGCAAAGCGCCGCCGGATGACAGGCTCCGCGAAGCAATCCATCTTGCCGCGACGGGAAGCATGGATTGCTTCGTCGCTGCCGCTCCTCGCAAAGACGCGGGCGCGCCGGCTCCTCGGGCGAGAGCGCGCATGATTGCTTCCGCTCGATTGGAGTCGGCGAAATTGAAACGAGCGATGATTTCGGCGAACGACGAAGACAATCGGCTGGTTCGGATCGGCGGGTTGAGCCGAAGGCGTAATCCGCCGTTCTCGCGGTACTTTTGACCGGATCCTCATTGGCGAAAGTCGTGAGATCGGATTCCATGCATCCCAAGGATTGTTGGGTTGGGAGAGGGGTGTGTCCTCAAGCGACGGCGTACGGGTCCGGCTTACCCGCCCTGCTCGCACAGCCCAATTTGTCGAACAGCATCAAGCTGATGCTATCGGTCCAGTCCCCCCTTGCGAAAATATTCCTGTTTTCGCCACCCCCAAATCAGCACTACAAACCCCGCCGTCTCATCCCTCACGAGGGGCGTTGGCCATCGTCACGAACGTTGGGATGAGATGCGGTGGACGCGAAAGCTGCGACTGACGAGCGTGGCCGACGCGGACGGCGAAGTCGTGTGGTCCTGGCGCCCCGGTGCTGGCGCTAAGTTCGCGGAAACAAAACCTCTGCAGATGACGGTGGCAAACAAGCCGGTCACCGGGGAGAGCGCGAAGTAAGCCGTAAACCACTGCGCAGGGAAAGCCGGAATGCCTCCGCTGGACCTGTATGCTCGTGTGCGCATTCCTTTGCACAAACTTGCACACGAGACCGCGGGTGCAGCGCGCACCCGGCTTTCCCTGCGCCCTCTTCGTTGAGGGGACAGGCGCTAGAGCAAACCTCGGGCAGGATCTGCCGCGAGAATGCGGATGTGCGCTTGCAGCCACGCCCTCAACTGTCATCGCCCGGCTTGACCGGGCGACCCAGTATTCCAGAGGCGGTAGCGATTGAGTCGAGGGGCCGCGGCGTACTGGGTCGCCCGGTCAAGCCGGGCGACGACAAGATGGGCTGTTCGACTGTTGAATCGGGCAAGGCGCGTGCACCCCACGGCCGCCGGCAAAAATAGTTTCAAGCATCACGTTAAATTATTCTGCGAAACCGCTCCAAAAACCTCCCGTAGTTCAGCGCAACGACGGCGCGGTCGCAAAGCAAACAGCATCGTTGTTGCCCATTCATGGCCGGCGCGGTCCGCCGGTTACCTCAATCATCGGGAGACGAACCATGTCGAAGCGTATTGCATATCTCGCAGCCGCGGCCTTCAGCGCGCTGGCGTTGACGACCACCATCACTGGACCGGCCAACGCCGAAGAGAAGACCGTGATGGTCGGCGGCGCCGCGATGTTCCCCTCCAGGAACATCATCCAGAACGCCGTCAACTCAAAGGATCACACCACCCTGGTCGCGGCGGTGAAGGCCGCCGGCCTGGTCGAAACCCTGGAAGGCAAGGGCCCGTTCACGGTGTTTGCGCCGACCAACATGGCCTTCGGCAAATTGCCGGCCGGCACCGTCGATACGCTGGTGAAGCCGGAGAACAAGGCGACCCTGACCAAGATCCTGACCTATCACGTCGTCCCGGGCCGGCTGGAAGCCTCCAGCCTGACCGACGGCAAGAAGCTCAAGACGGTCGAGGGCGAAGAGCTGACTGTGAAGAAGGCCGACGGCAAGGTCATGATCATAGACGCCAAGGGCGGTTCCTCGATGGTGACGATCTCGAACGTCAACCAGTCGAACGGAGTGATCCATGTGGTCGATACCGTGCTGATGCCGGCGTCATAACCCCGCGCGCGCCCGTTTAGTCCCGAACAGGGCACGTCGAGACGCGAGCCGGGGCAGCCCGGCTCGCATTTTTGTGACCGCCATAGGTGGCGCGTATCAATCTGATAGCCTGCGATGCAGTAACGGAACCCTACTTGCTGGCGTATAAACCGGTGTCTACTTCCAAGCAGAGAATAGCCATGTCGAGCCTTGCAGTCAGCGACGAACGCGTCAGTCCCGCCACCGCGAAGGCCAAGGTCATTCAGCCGGCCTGGGTGCGAATCCTTCACTGGATCAACGCGGTGGCGATGATCCTGATGATCATGTCGGGCTGGCAGATCTATAACGCCTCGCCGCTGTTTGATTTCCGCTTCGCGAGCAGCATCACGCTGGGCGGCTGGCTCGGCGGGGCACTGCTCTGGCACTTTGCCGCGATGTGGCTGTTGATGGTCAACGGCCTGATCTATCTCGCGCTTGGACTTGCGACCGGCCGCTTCCGCAAGAAACTGCTTCCGATCACGCCGGGCGGCGTGATTGCCGATACCAAGGCGGCGCTGACCTTCAAGCTCGCGCATGATGACCTGACCAGGTACAATTATGTGCAGAAGCTGCTCTATGCCGGCATCATCGTCGTCGGTGTCGTCATCGTGCTATCGGGCCTGTCGATCTGGAAGCCGGTGCAGCTGCAATGGCTGACGGCGCTGTTCGGCGGCTACGACATCGCCCGCTACGTCCATTTCATCTGCATGGCTTTGATCGTCGCGTTCCTGGTGGTCCACGTCGCGCTCGCCCTTCTGGTGCCGAAGAGCCTGCGCGCCATGATCATCGGTCGCTGACAAGGAGATACACCATGGGCCGCATGCGCTCGCTTCTGATCCCCGGCGTCGACAAGAAACTCCTGGTCCGGGACGCAGTGAAGACGATGCCGGATCTCACCCGCCGGCGTTTTATCTCGGGCGGCGCCAGCCTGGGTGCGCTGACGCTGTTGACCGGCTGCGACGTCGTCGACAGTTCCTCGGCCGAGGAGATGCTGAAGCAGGTCTCGAAATTCAACGACGCCGTGCAGGCGTGGATGTTCAACCCCGATGCGCTGGCGCCGACCTTTCCGGAGAGCGCGATCACAAAGCCGTTTCCGTTCAATGCCTATTACGATCTCGACGATGCGCCCGAGGTCGACGGCAAGACCTGGAAGCTCGAGGTGCGCGGCCTCGTCGACAACAGGAAGCCGTGGACTCTGGAGGAGCTCTACAAGCTGCCGCAGGTCAAGCAGGTCACCCGCCATATCTGCGTCGAAGGCTGGAGCGCGATCGGCAGCTGGACCGGCACGCCGCTGCGGGATTTCCTCAAAATCGTCGGCGCCGATACAAGCGCGAAATATGTCTGGTTCCAGTGCGCCGACAAGGAAGGCTACAACTCGCCGCTCGACATGCGCTCAGCGCTGCATCCGCAGACCCAGATGACGTTCAAATTCGCCGACGAGATCCTGCCGCGCGCCTACGGTTTCCCGATGAAGATCCGGGTGCCGACCAAGCTCGGATTCAAGAATCCGAAATACGTGATCTCGATGGAGGTCACCAACGACTACAAGGGCGGCTATTGGGAAGACCAGGGGTATAATTCGTTCAGCGGGAGCTGAACGGGGATCCGTGGGGTAGGCAAAGCCAACGGGTCGCGCGAAGGCGCGCCTTTGCAAACCCTACGATTTGGAATCGAGCTTCCTCTGAAATGCCGACAGAATTGCGCCGCATGCCAGCATCGCCGCGGAAATATTCAGCGCAAATGACAGGCTTCCCACCGCGTCGGTGATCGCGCCGACCACGATCGGGCCGATGGTCTGGCCTATGCCGAACGAAATCGTCATCGCGGCGATCGCCGTCGGCCAGGATGCCGCCGGATAATTGAAGCGCACGAAGGCGGTGGTCGATCCCACCACTGCAAAGAAGGCGACGCCGAACACCAGCGCGGAGATCGCCAGCAACAGCGGCGAATGCCCGAAGATCGGCAAGGCCGCGCCGATCGCGTTGATACCGAGAATGATCGTGGTGGAAAGGCCGCCACGGTCGAGCGCCAGGACACGCCGCCACACCCATGGCGTTACGAAAGCGCTGACGCCGATCAGGCTCCAGAACGCGCTCTGCGCCTCCGCACCGCCGCCGCTGTCGCGAACATAGGCGATCATGAAGGTCATGTAGGCAATGTAGCCGGCGCCGAACAGGAAATAGCCGGCGAGATAGATCAACACCGGCGCAACAGCGAATTCGGTGGCGACCCTGCGATCCATCGCGGTGTTGGCGGCGAACGGCGCGAGCCACAGCGGAATGATCAAAACGAGCGAGAGCAGCGTCAGCGCCACCCAGACGATCCACCACGAGCCGGGCCCAAAGTACTGCAGCACAAACGGCGCGATCAGGCCGGATGAAAGAATACCGAGGCCGGGACAGGCGTAAAACAGGCTGAGCAGAAAATTTGCCCGCTCGGGGCGCGATTGCGCGATCGTTGCCGCCAGCGCGGCGCCGCCGACGAATCCGGCAGCCGCGCCAATGCCCGCCAGCAATCGCGCAAAGCTCAGCACGATGAAATTGCCGGAAATGGCGCACAACGCCAGCGACGAGAGGGCGGCGAGCGTTCCCCAGCGCACCGTTTGCGGCAATCCGAAACGCCTGATCATCCGCGACGCCAACAAGGCGCCTGCGAGATAACCGACGGCATTGATGGTGTTCATGAAGCCGGCCGCGGAATATGACCAGCCGAGCGTATCTCGCATATCGGGCAGCACCAACGCATAGGCGAACCGGCCGATTCCGAGGCCGATTACCGGCGCCAACGACAGAATGAGGATCAGCCGTGCGGGATGCGCGTAGGGCGAGGGGCGGTCTGGGGCGTGCAAGGAATGACTCCGGCGGCACGCCATACTGGCAGGCTATTGGGGGGTTGCACAGGGCGGGTGGCCGCAATGGTGTCTTGCCAATCGCGCAATGCCGCTCTAGCACTCCGCGCGGATTTCACATTCTCCGTCATGCTTGGCCTTGTGCCGGGCATCCACGTCTTCTGCCGACCGCAACAGGACGTGGATGGCCGGGCATAGGCGAGCGCAAGCGACGCCGTCCTTCGGACGGCTAGGCCCGGCCATGACGAACTGGAGGTAAACAACATGGCGACCCATAAACTGCTGCTTCTCCCCGGCGATGGCATCGGCCCCGAAGTGATGGCGGAGGTGCAGAGCCTGATCGACTGGCTGAACGCGCAAGGCATTGCGCATTTCGAAACCGAGCAGGGGCTGGTCGGCGGCTCCGCCTATGACGCGCACAAGGTCAGCATCAGCGAAGGCGACATGGCCAAGGCGACGTCCGCCGACGCTGTGATCTTCGGCGCGGTCGGCGGCCCGAAGTGGGACAGCGTGCCCTACGATGTCAGGCCCGAAGCCGGCCTGCTCCGCTTGCGCAAGGATCTCGGCCTATTCGCGAACCTGCGCCCTGCGGTGTGCTATCCGGCGCTGGCGGAAGCTTCCAGCCTGAAGCGCGAGGTGGTCGAAGGCCTCGACATCATGATCGTGCGCGAACTGACCGGCGGCGTCTATTTCGGCGAGCCGAAGACCATTACCGATCTCGGCAACGGCCAGAAGCGCGCCATCGATACGCAAGTTTACGACACCTACGAGATCGAGCGCATCGCGCGAGTCGCGTTCGACCTGGCGCGCAAGCGCCGCAACAAGGTCACCTCGATGGAAAAGCGCAACGTCATGAAGTCAGGCGTGCTCTGGAACGAGGTGGTGACGGCCGTGCACGCGCGCGAATACAAGGACGTGACGCTGGAGCATCAGCTCGCCGATTCCGGCGGCATGAACCTGGTGAAGGCGCCAAAACAGTTCGACGTCATCGTCACGGACAATCTGTTCGGCGACATGCTGTCGGATATCGCGGCGATGCTGACGGGATCGCTCGGCATGCTGCCGTCGGCTTCGCTGGGCGAGATCGACGCCAAGACCAAAAAGCGTCGCTCGCTGTTCGAGCCGGTGCACGGCTCGGCGCCCGACATTGCCGGCAAGGGCCTCGCCAACCCGATCGCGATGATCTCGTCGTTCGGCATGGCGCTGCGCTATTCCTTCGATATGGGCGCGCTCGCCGACAAGATCGAGGCCGCGATCGCGGCGGTACTCGCCAGCGGCCTGCGCACCGCGGATATCAAGTCCGAAGGAACGACCTCTGCCAGCACGACGCAGATGGGCGAGGCGATCCTGAAGGAGTTGCAGAAGCTTCACGCGTAAGCGCGCAACCCACTCCTGTCGTCCCGGCCCTGCGACGGGACGCGCAACCACAACCGATTATGGTGAGCGAAGTCGTCGACCGGCGCTGTTAAACCGAGAGGCCGCGGCGTATGGATCCCGGCGTTCGCCGGGACGACGGATCGCCAGTGCTCAAAATCAATAGAGCGGGAACTTGGTCGGCTCGCCACCCAAATCCGACGGTGGGTTGAGCGGCTGCCGATCGATCGGTCGGTTGAGGTTTTCGCGCGCGAAATCCGGGTACCCAAACGGCGATGGGAACGCGTAATCCATGAACTTGCGATCGCCCGGCAACACTTCGGTGCCGGCATCGAGCCACGAGCGCGTGGTGACGTAGACGCGGGTGCGCGGTCCCTGCTGATAGGAGCGGTTGGGGCCCTGCGGCCCGTAATTGACCCGGCCGTCGCGATCGTACTGCTGCGGAGGCTTGGTCTGCGCGCTTGCCGGGCTGGTGAGGAATCCGACCACCGCGGCGGCAGCAACAAATACCGCGAGCTTCGTCGCAGCGGGGAATTTGGGGGTCATTGCATCCTCGTCATTGCGCCCGTTTCGGGGGCCGGCCGATCGCCTGTCTGATTTGGTAAGCATTGTAGCCGTGGCGCACCGGTCGTCACTAGGTCAATTGCGCCACACCGGCGCAGAATAATGCAGGCCGGGTGCAAAAGTTTCATGAAAACCAGGGCCTTGCCGTGATGTCGCCATCATCGGAAGGCCCCGCGGAGCCTCGGGTTCTCGGCGCTCATCACCAATCCGCCGGCAGCTCTGGCGCAGCGGGGCTCGCGCAGCGCCGTGCCGGCAAGCTGCTGCCCAGGCCGGACCAGCCGGACATCCGGAGGCTGGCTTCGTCGACCCGCTTGAGAAACGCTAGGCAGGACGCAGGACTGTGCGGTATCCCGGGCTATCGGACGCAGCAGCGTCACGTTGCCGAATTTTCTGCCGGTGACGCCGGCAGCCTCGATCTCGCGTGCCCCGGCGCCATCCGCGCCTCGATCTCGGCGATCGCCGGCCCCGCCTCTATCGCCGCCGGGACGAGAGATTTCGAACTTGGCGACCGGCCCCTTGTCGGGATCGGTCCAGCGGAACACGCCCTTGCGGTTGCCGGGGTGTCTCCGTAAGCCTCTGTTTTATCTTGTGAAACAAAGGAGGCGGTGAACTCCCGCGCCGAACGGGTAGCCTCGCTCCAGCCGCCCTTGGCTGAAGGCTCGATCGCACGGGTATCCGGCAACTGGTCCAAAAGCGAGATGCCGATAATGGCAAGCAGCGCCAGCGCCACCACATAGGGTATCAGGCGCGCCATCGTGCCGACGATTTCGTCGGCGAAGCTGGTCAGCGCCGGATGATAAAGTTCCGGTCGCATTATACTCGGCCGGATCAGCCCCAAACGAACGCATCAGACGTCCAAAATCCACGTCTAACGTTGTCTTGACGACGTTTCTCGCATAGAAGCGCTGCTCTTCCTTTTCCGCCGGTAGCGGTCAGGAGGCATTTTTCCCCGGAGAGTGAACGATGGGTTACAAAGTCGCGGTGGTCGGTGCGACCGGCAATGTCGGGCGCGAAATGCTCAACATTCTCGATGAGCGCAAATTTCCGGCTGACGAGGTCGTGGTCCTGGCGTCGCGCCGCAGCGTCGGCGTCGAAGTGTCCTACGGCGACCGCACCCTGAAGGTCAAAGCGCTCGAGCACTACGACTTCTCCGACGTTGACATCTGCCTGATGTCGGCGGGCGGCGCCGTGTCGAAGGAATGGTCGCCGAAGATTGGCGCCGCCGGCGCGGTCGTGATCGACAACTCTTCCGCCTGGCGCATGGATCCGGACGTGCCGCTGATCGTGCCCGAGGTGAACGCGGACGCGACCAAGGGCTTTACCAAGAAGAACATCATCGCCAACCCGAACTGCTCGACCGCGCAGCTCGTCGTGGCGCTGAAGCCGCTGCACGACAAGGCCACCATCAAGCGCGTCGTGGTCTCGACCTATCAATCGGTCTCGGGCGCCGGCAAGGATGCGATGGACGAACTGTTCTCGCAGACCAAGGCCGTCTACACCAATGACGAATTGATCAACAAGAAATTCCCCAAGCGTATCGCCTTCAACGTCATCCCCGAGATCGACGTGTTCATGGAGGACGGCTACACCAAGGAAGAGTGGAAGATGATGGCGGAGACCAAGAAGATTCTTGATCCCAAAATCAAGCTGACCGCTACCTGCGTGCGCGTGCCGGTGTTTGTCGGCCATTCGGAAGCCGTCAACATCGAATTCGAGAATCCGATTTCGGCCGATGAGGCGCGCAACATCTTGCGCAACGCGCCCGGCTGTCTCGTGATCGACAAGCATGAACCCGGTGGCTACGTCACGCCGTACGAGGCGGCCGGCGAAGACGCCACCTATATCAGCCGCATCCGCGAGGATGCGACGGTGGAGAACGGCCTCGTGCTGTGGTGCGTCTCCGATAACCTCCGCAAGGGCGCTGCGCTCAACGCGGTGCAGATCGCCGAATGCCTGATCAACCGCAAGCTGATCAGCGCGAAGAAGAAGGCGGCGTAGGAAAGCGGCGCGCGCAGTGAGCGCCGAGGAGCCGGATCAGATGACCGAGCAGGCGGCTCCCTATCGGCCCAATCCGACGCTGAAGCGCGTCGAGCGCGGGTTCGAAGGCTTGCTCTTCAACAGCCGCTGGCTGATGGCGCCGTTCTATTTCGGTCTCGTCGTCAGCCTCGCGGTGCTGATGCTGAAATTCTGCATGATTCTGTGGGAGTTCATCATCCACGCGCCCGGGTCCAAGGAATCGGATATCATCCTCGGCGTATTGTCGCTGATCGACGTGTCGCTGACCGGCAATCTGATCCTGATCGTGGTGTTTTCCGGTTACGAGAATTTCGTCTCGAAGATCGATCCCGGCGGCCATCCGGACTGGCCGGACTGGATGACCAAGATCCATTTCGGCGGCCTGAAACAGAAGCTGCTCGCCTCGATCGTTGCGATTTCCGCGATCCAGGTCTTGAAGGCGTTCATGAACATCGATGTCGCGTTGGACGCCCAGAAAATGGGCTGGCTGGTCGGCGTGCACGTGGTGTTCGTCGTCTCGGCCATGATGCTGGCGCTGTCCGACCGCTGGAGCGGCGGCGACCACGGGGGCGAGTAGGAACGGCGAACAGGCATTCGCTGCTCGCCATTCATTATTCGCCGGTTGCCAGCACTTCCTTCATGCTGCGAAATTCCTTCGTAGCCGGATCAAGCACGAACAGCGAGCCTTCGGCGACGCCGAAATAGGCTCCGTGCAGGTCCATTTTGCCGTTCTGCACCTGCTCCCGCACGAACGGGAATGTCAGCAGGTTCTCCAACGACCGGAACACCGCGGCCTTCTCGATCCGGACCGTGAAATCCTGCATGGATTCGTGGTCGCGTTGCTCGACCACCTCGCCGGGCTTGATGAACATCTGCATCCACTTGCCGATGAAATCTCCTGGCGACAGCGGCTGGATCTTATCGATGAAGGCACGGATGCCGCCGCACTGGGCGTGACCGAGCACCACGATATGCTTCACCTTCAATACATTGACTGCATATTCCAGCGCCGCCGAGACGCCGTGGGCGCCGCTGTCGGGCTGATAGACCGGCACCAGATTGGCGACGTTGCGCATCACGAAAAGTTCGCCGGGGCCGGCGTCGAAGATCACTTCCGGCGACACGCGGGAATCGCAGCAGCCGATTACCATCACCGCCGGTGACTGGCCGCGCTCGGACAGTTCACGGTAGCGGGTTTGCTCGGTCGGCAGCCGCTGCGTTGTAAAAGTCCGATAGCCGTCGAGCAGATGTTGCGGAAAGGGTGCCATGGCCCTTGCCTAACCATAAGCCGGTGACGGGAACAAGCCTTTCGGACCGCGGGCCGAGATGATAGGGCGTGCAGTTCAAATCACTCCAGGGGAACCCGCCCATGACCCGTCCGCGCCGCAGCCTGCTCTTCATGCCCGGATCGAACGTAAGGGCGCTGGAAAAGGCGCGCAATCTGCCCGCCGACGGCATCATCCTCGACCTTGAGGATTCGGTTGCGCCCGACGCCAAGGCGCTGGCCCGTGACCAGATCGCCAAGGCGGTCGTGGCAAAGGGTTTTGGCAAGCGCGAGGTGCTGATTCGCGTCAACGCGCTGGATACGCCGTGGTGGGTCGACGACGTCACCATGGCCGGCAAGGCCCAGCCCGACGGCATCCTGGTTCCCAAGATCTCCAGCGTCGCGGACCTCAATGCCATTGCCAATCGCTTGAGCGACATCAACGCCCCCACCTCGATCCGCGTCTGGGCAATGATCGAAACCGCCCGCGCGGTGCTCGACGCGGATAAACTGGCCGCGGCGTCGAAGGATTCCGGGACACGGCTCGCGGGCTTCGTGTTCGGTCCGAACGATATTTCGCGCGAGACGCGGATAAAGATGCAGCCAGGCCGCGCCGCGATGATCCCGATGATCACGCATTGCATTCTCGCGACTCGCGCGCATGGCCTCGAAATCCTGGACGGTCCCTACAGCGATTTCTCGAATGTCGACGGCTTTGCCGCCGAGTGCGCGCAGGGACGCGACCTCGGCTTTGACGGCAAGACGCTGATCCATCCCGGGCAGATCGAGGCCTGCAACGCGATCTTCACGCCGCCCGCGGAAGAGGTCGCCGAGGCGCGCAAAATCATCGCCGCCTTCGAGCAGCCGGAAAACGCCTCGCGCGGCGCGATTCAGATCGACGGGCGGATGGTGGAGCGGTTGCACGCCGAGATGGCCAAGCGCACCATCGCAATTGCGGATGCGATCGCGGCGATGGCGTGACGCTCCGCCAGGCCTCGGCCAGCCGATGCACTGTCCGGAAGCGAGTGCTCCGCTGGCATTGGCAGGTGGTTGACGACGCGCCGCGAGGCGATGACGGCAGCCGCGACGTCCATCCGGTGATGGGCGAAATTCGTCGTCGCTGGCCGAGGACGTGCCGTTCTAGTGCTTGATCGGCTCGCCCAGCGAGTCGATCGTGGACGCGTTGAGGCAATATTGATGATAGTGCCCGGGGGAGGTGCCGGCGGCGAGTTCGCGGTTGCATTGGCGCTTGTGGCCGCACAGCGTGCAAACGCGCTCCATGTCCCGTAGTACCAGAGGTTCGGTGCGCGCCAGGGCCGCCTCGTCGATGCCGAGCGCCTCGAGCAGCTTCGGCAGCTCATCCGCCGCATGCGGCCCCTGACGCACCAGCTCATTCAAGTCGGTGGCGGATACCCGCAAATCGCCGGCGATCTGGTTGAAGCTGGCCGTGTTCAGCTGGCGCAACTCATTCAATTCCCGCCGATGGTTCAACCAGTCGCGAAAAACATCGATAAGATACTCGACGACAGGATAAGGCTTGTCTTGGGTGGTCATGGAGCACCTCTGATCGTGAGAGCGTGTGTCCCATATGAGCGCAGCGGCGCAAACTGTCGTTGCGCTAGATCAAACAATTCCGCTCGGGTTGTAATTGGCCGGTGAGAAGGGCGCGCGGCGTCTAATTGCCAAACCGCTTTGCCGCCCAGGCATACAGGCTGCCGGGAGCCGGAGGCTGATGGCCGCGGCCTTTTGGCGAGATATGCAGCCCGATGATATCGGGGGCGGCGAGCAGCTTCGAAAAATCCGACGGTTCGAAGAACAGTTTCGGCTCGGCGTGCACCGCATAGAACGATTGCTTCGGCAGCGCGTACTGCAATTCACCTGAGCGGCGCGCGAGCGCGGTCAGCGAGGCCGGGCCGTAGATCGCGATACGAATGTCGGAGAGGCGGTTGGATCCGCCGCGCAGTTGGCGCATCATGAAGGTCAGGCGATGGCGCAGCGCCAGCCAGTCCGGCGTCAATTTCTCCTGCTCCATCAGGCCTTCGAACGCGGCGACGATCGTATCGTCCGGCGGCAGATAAAGAACGGAGTTGCCGAGCTGGCGCGGACGCTCCCAGGCGAAATAGGGCTTTGTCGGATCGATCTCGACCGGCTTGAGCAGCAGCACGTCGGCGTCGAGCCAGAGGCCGGCGCGCTCCGCCATCAGGCGCATGCGGAAGAAGTCGCTGAACTGCAAGATCGTCCAGTCGCGCCAGGAGCCGTCCGGCTCCGGCGGGCGCAGCTTTTCGGAGAAAACGTGCGGCAGGATCGCTTCGGCTTCGGCGTTGCCGACGCCATCGGGCAAGCCGGGAAGCGGATCGAAGCTGTAGACGGTGACGTTGTGTCCCGCCGCGACCTGCGATCGCAGGCAGGTTTGCCGCAGCCGATCGAGCGGGCCATGCCAGAAGGTGACGACGTCAGGACGCATGCGCGTCACCTATAAACGGTTTGCAGCGAGGCGGAAACGATTGCGAACATCGGGGCAAACAAAAAGCCCCGGCATCCATCGGCGCCGGGGCTTCGAAGGATGATGCGATCAGGCCCAGGCGCGCTCGCGCTTGGCCTTGACCTCGTAATCGTCGATCGACGACTTCTTCTCCATCGTCAACCCGATGTCGTCGAGGCCGTTGATCAGGCAATGCTTGCGGAACGGATCGATCTCGAACTTCAGCTTGCCGCCGTCAGGCCCGCGGATTTCCTGGTTGGGCAGGTCGATGGTCAAGGTCGCGTTGGCGCCGCGCTCGGCATCATCGAACAACTTGTCGAGGTCTTCCTGGGCAACGCGGATCGGCAGAATGCCGTTCTTGAAGCAGTTGTTGTAGAAAATGTCGCCGAACGAGGTCGAGATCACGCAGCGGATGCCGAAATCCAAGAGCGCCCAGGGCGCGTGCTCGCGGCTCGAGCCGCAGCCGAAATTGTCGCCGGCGACCAGCACTTTCGCGTTGCGATAGGCCGGCTTGTTGAGGATGAAATCTGGGTTCTCGCTGCCGTCATCCTTGTAGCGCTGCTCCGAGAAGAGGCCCTTGGCGAGGCCGGTGCGCTTGATGGTCTTCAGGTATTGTTTCGGGATGATCATGTCGGTGTCGACATTAATGATCTTCAGGGGCGCCGCGACGCCTTCCAGTGTGGTGAACTTGTCCATCGATGCGCTTCCCGGCTGAATGGGGACAGGGAGGGGCTATTTATCGTGAATATGACCCAGATCAAAGGCCCAATTGCGCAATCCTAGCCTGCAGACGCCTCGATCGCCTCCATGTCGGCGTCGGACAGGCCAAAATGGTGGCCGATTTCGTGGATCAGTACGTGGCGGACGATGTGGCCCAGCGTCTCCTCGTGCTCGGCCCAGTAATCCAGGATCGGCCGGCGGTAGAGCCAGACCATGTTGGGCAGCCGCGCGATGTCGTCATTGCTGTGGTGGGGCAGGCCAACGCCCTGGAACAGGCCGAGCAGATCGAATTCGCTCTCGCAGCCCATCTCGTTGAGCACCTCCTCGGTCGGAAAATCGTCGACGCGAATGATCACGCCCTCGCACAGCTCGCGAAACCGCTTTGGGAGGCGTTCGAAGATGTCGTGCGTAACGACTTCCATTTCGGCCAGCGATGGCGCTTTGATTGAGGTCCACATGACCTCTGTTTAAGCATGATCCGTGAAAGTGGGAACCGGCTTTCCGCCGGGAATCATGCTCAAAAGAAGATACTGTTCAGCCTGCATGCCTACCGGGGTTGCGGGAGTTGACCTCGGCGTCGCAATCGGAGACCGTACGACCGATGACAGGCCTTGGGGCGCGTGATGAAGCGGATTGTGACGATAGCGCTGTTGACGGGGGCGGCCGGATTTTGGCTTCCGGTGACAGGCGCGCGGGCGCAAACTCCCATCGTCAGCCGCGTCGCGCAGGCATCGACCCCGACCGTGACGGACTTGTCCGCGCAGCGCCGGCGGCCGCGGCGCGTCCCGATCTACCGGGAGGATCACTGGCAGCCGGACGTCATTCCCCGCTACGACCCGGGTCCGAATGCCGTGCGCGATTGCACGGCGACCTATGTGCAGGAATACCGGCCGAGCGGCACGGTGATCACGCCGCGGATGAACTGCTACTGGCGGCCGGGCTAGCGCCTGCGCGCCGCGCCGATCAGTCCGGCGCCGACCACGATCGCCGACATTCCGTAGACTAGGATCGCCATCATCAGCTGGGTGAGATGGCTCGCCGTCCCCATGCCGCCGCCCGGACCTTGCGACGCGAAAGCCGCTTCGTCCCACATCACAGTTCCAACGCTTGGCGTCACCGCGAGCGTAGTCCGCGACATCGAGTCGCTCATGCGTGATGAAGTCATGACGGGTCTCCTGCGAGAAAACCTTCAGAAGATACGACGATAGTTTACGTCGGTTTGCGCCTCGGGAAAAATGTTGAATCGCTGAACGGAACGGAAGCCCGCAAATCGCATTCATGTTCGTGGCGCAGTCATTCATTCCCAGTTCACGTCATCCGCTATCTCTTTGCGATCTGCGTTGCGGCAACGTCGGTTTGATTCGAAGCGAACCGTTCGTTGCAGACGTGACATCCATGGACCAAGGAAACGAATTATGCAGATGAGAAAAGTTCTGGGGCTTGCGGCTGTTGGCGCATTGCTCGTAGTAGCCGCACCGACCGAGCGCGCGCAGGCGCTCTCGCTCTCCAGCCCCGGCGCTGCGACCGCGGTCCAGGAGAATGCCAAGCAGACGACCACCGACGTGCACTGGCACCGTGGCTGGCACCGTCACCACGGCTGGCACCGCCATCACCGTTGGCATCGCCACCACCGTCATCACGGCCACCACCGCCGCTGGTAAGCGCGCGGCATTTTAGCGCATCGGCGAAACAGGCCCGTGAGCAGCGGGCCTGTTTTCGTTTCAGCCACGAAACAGGCATGATTGCTCGACGTTATCGGCCCTCCGGTTCAATGGCAGGAGACGTGATCATGAAGGGATGGATCGGCGCAGCCTTTGTCGCGAGCCTCTTGGTGCTGGCTGGACCTGCATCGGCCGAAACGTCCGCGGTCGCGCCGCGAGCGACGAAGCAAACGGCCGGTGCAGCCAAAGGTGCCGATGTCAGCGCGCGTCGCAACTATCGCTACGGCCATCGGCCGTACTACCGGCCCTATTACTACGCGCGACCTTATTACTACCGGCCCTATCCCTACTCCTCGCCGGCGCCGTTTACGTTCGGCTTCGGGTTTGGACCGTTCTGGTGGTGAGCGACGAATCTCTCGTCTCGTTGTCCCGGCCTTGAGCCGGGTACGGCCAATGGAAGCGGAACAAGGAGGGTGTAGCCAGGATGGGGCGAAGGGACGCGTGCCCACCGTCCAGTACAAAGTCTGAAGGCAAGGGCGAAGCGCGCTTTGCCCATCGACAGCTTCAGCCTTACCCGAGTCCCTTTGCCAGCAGGACGATGGCCTGCGCGCCGGCTTTGCGGTCTTTGGATATTTCGAGATATTCCGGCGAGTTCGCCCAGGCGTCAAATGCGGCCTCGTCGGGAAACGACATCAGCACCAGCTTGTCACGATCCCACACGCCTTCGAGCACAAGCGGATGTTCATCAGCCGATAACAGCCGCCCATTGAATTTCTTGAACACGTCAAGGAAACGCGCCTGATAGCGGTCATAGGCGGCGCGGTCGGTCATCTTCAGCTGCACGATCACAAAGACGGACAATTGCTATTCCTCCCTCGCACGCGCTCGTCGCAACCATGGGGCATTCACATCCCCATCTCTAGCGTCATGATGGGAGCGACCGCAAATAAACGCGACGGAGCCAGCCGCTTCGCGGCCATGGATATTCGTTGCCTGTTGTAGGGAGCAGTTCTGATTCAATCAGAACCGATCATGCCATAAGACGTCGCTTACGCTCATGGCTGGTCTCGTCCCGGCCATCCAGGTCTTTCTCTTCGCAACTCCAAAAACGTTGAGGCCCGGGACATCCTGGCGCGAAGACGCGCTCCGCGCTTTTGCCCCCGGGGCATGACGGACAGCTGAATTCTATCTCGGGATTAATTCCAGTCGTCGACCTTCCACGGCTTCACCTTCCAGGGGGTCAGCGTGTCCGTCCGCCACTGCGCCCAGCGCTCCGGCGGCCAGTGACTGAGGCGCGAGGCTTCCTTGACCGGGGCCGGCTCGGCGCGTGGCGTAACGCGGTGGCGCCGCGCCTGGCGCGTCGCCTCGCTGATCATGTCGACGTATTTAGATTTGTCCGCCACGGCAGGGTCTCCTTGCGAAAAGAACATTTCCGCAAGGAACAGTGTGCGCCGGCCTCATTAATGAGCCGTTTAGAGAATGCCTCGAGGTTGAGGCAAGGAGGGCTTTACCGCCACTCCCTGACATCGACAAAGTGCCCGGCGATCGCAGCCGCCGCCGCCATCGCGGGCGACACCAGGTGAGTCCGGCCCTTAAAGCCCTGGCGGCCCTCGAAGTTGCGGTTCGAGGTCGAGGCGCAGCGCTCTTCCGGCTTCAGCTTGTCGGGGTTCATGGCCAGGCACATCGAGCAGCCCGGCTCGCGCCATTCGAAGCCGGCCTTGATGAAGATCTTGTCGAGGCCCTCGGCTTCCGCCTGCTCCTTCACGATGCCCGAGCCCGGCACGATCATCGCGTTGACATGGCCATTGACGGTCTTGCCCTCGGCGATCTTCGCGGCTGCGCGCAGATCCTCGATGCGGCCGTTGGTGCAGGAGCCGATGAAGACCCGATCGAGCTTGATGTCGGTGATCTTCGTGCCTGCCGTCAGACCCATGTATTTCAGCGCGCGATGTTTTGACAGCCGCTTGGCCTCGTCTGCGATCTTGTCGGGATCGGGCACATAGCCGGTGACCGAAATCACGTCCTCGGGCGAAGTACCCCAGGTCACGATCGGCGGCAGCTTTGCGGCATCCAGCCGGATCTCGTGGTCGAAATGGGCGCCGTCGTCGGAGCCCAGCGTCTCCCAGTAACGCATCGCGGCGTCCCAGGCGGCGCCCTTCGGCGATTTCGGACGGCCCTTCAAAAATTCGAAAGCCTTCTCGTCCGGCGCGACCAGACCGGCGCGGGCGCCGCCCTCGATCGACATGTTGCAGACCGTCATGCGGCCTTCCATCGACAGCGCGCGGATCGCATCGCCGGCATATTCCAGCACATAACCGGTACCGCCGGCGGTGCCGATTTCGCCGATGATGGCCAGGATGATGTCCTTGCCGGTGACGCCGTCCGGCAACTTGCCGTCGACGACCGCGCGCATGTTCTTGGCCTTCTTCTGAATCAGCGTTTGCGTCGCCAGCACATGCTCGACCTCGGAGGTGCCGATGCCGTGCGCCAGCGCGCCGAACGCGCCATGCGTCGAGGTGTGGCTGTCACCGCAGACGATGGTCGTGCCCGGCAGCGTAAAGCCCTGCTCGGGGCCGATCACATGCACGATGCCCTGACGCTTGTCGAATTCGTTGTAGTATTCGATGCCGAATTCCTTGGCATTGTCAGCCAACGC
Source organism: uncultured Alphaproteobacteria bacterium (assembly GCA_963786115.1). GTDB lineage: Bacteria > Pseudomonadota > Alphaproteobacteria > Rhizobiales > Xanthobacteraceae > Bradyrhizobium. The sequence continues at coordinate 77,569 of CAWAYC010000041.1, read as the reverse complement.
CCGCATCTGCTCGATGCTTTCAGGATCGGGATTGGGCTTCGAGCGGTCGGTGGTCGGGATGTTGTGGTCGACGACGGCGAGCGTCTTCTCCGGCGCGTGGACCTTGCGCCCGGTGGCGCGCAGACCTTCGAACGCCTGCGGCGAGGTCACTTCGTGCACCAGATGGCGGTCAATATAGAGCAGGCAGGTGCCGTCCTCGGCTTCGTGCACCAGATGGTCGTTCCAGATCTTGTCGTACAGTGTGGTAGGTTTGGACATGAGCGTAAGCTCCAAGGGAAATTCTGTGTGAGCAGTTGAGCGCGGATACGCGCGGCAAAAGAAAACGTCAGCGCAGCATCAAGCTGCGCGCATAAGCTCTGACGTTGCCGAGGTCGCGAAACGTCCGAAGAACCGGCCGGGCAGCCGCGAGCGATCGTCGATCACGATGGGAGCGACGAACCGGCTGGCGATGCTGGTCTGATCTAGAACCATTTTAATTTTCTAACACAGGCCCGGCGGCTGCGACAATCAATCGATGGGCGGAGCTGATGCCTAGATAGGTATGCCGCAACAAAAAAGCGCGGGGGGTGAGCCCGCGCCTTTCGTCACTTCCCAGTGCGGGACGAACTACTCGTTGACGGCCGTCGGGCGGTCCTGCTTCTCGACGATGCGGGCCGACTTGCCGCGGAGGCTGCGCAGATAATAAAGCTTGGCGCGGCGCACCTTGCCGCGGCGCACCACCTTGATCGAGTCGATCATCGGCGACATCACCGGGAACACGCGTTCCACGCCCTCGCCGTAGGAAATCTTGCGGACCGTGAAGCTCTCGTTGAGCCCGCCGCCGTTGCGGCCGATGCACACGCCTTCATAGGCCTGCACGCGGGTGCGCTCGCCTTCGACCACCTTGACGTTGACGATCACGGTGTCGCCGGGGCCGAAATCCGGGATTGCCCGGGTCGCGGCCAATTTGTCGTATTGCTCTTTTTCGAGCTGTTGAATGAGGTTCATTGAAATCTCCATCGGCGGCGCGCCCAGCCAGTCACAAGCGCGGGCTGCGCGAAAAGTCCATCTATCCTGCGCGGATTTGGCGCCCGTATAAGGCATCAAACGCGGTTTGTCACCCGTCTGTCGTGCTTTTTGTCCCGTTTTACTTGGTCCGGATGCCCCATAAATCCGGCCGCCGTGCCCGGGTCAGGGCCTCCGCCGCCGCCCGACGCCAGGCCGCGACCTTGGCATGGTCGCCGGAGACGAGGATTCCCGGGATAGTGCGGCCCTCGAACTCCTGCGGACGGGTGTATTGGGGGTATTCCAGTAAGCCTTCCGAGAAACTTTCGTCCTCGCCCGAGGCCTGCTTGCCCATCACGCCAGGCAACAGCCGCACGCAGGCGTCGATCAGCACCATGGCGGCGATTTCACCGCCGGAGAGGACGTAATCCCCGATCGAGACCTCCTCGAGGTCGCGGGCGGCGATTACCCGCTCGTCGACGCCCTCGAACCGGCCGCACACGATCAGCGGCCCTGGCCCGGCGGCGAGTTCCGCGACTCGTGACTGGGTCAATGGCCGACCCCGGGGGCTCATCAGGAGGCGCGGCCGGTCCGGCGTGCTGTCCGCGGCATCGATCGCCGCGGCCAGCACGTCGGCGCGCAGCACCATGCCGGGCCCGCCGCCGGCCGGCGTATCGTCAACGCTGCGATGGCGGTCCATGGCGGAGTCCCTGATGTCGCGCGCCTCCAGGGCCCACGTGCCGGATGCCAGCGCCTTGCCGGCGAGGCTGACGCCTAGCGGCCCCGGAAACATCTCCGGAAACAAGGTGAGCACGGTCGCGTGCCATATCGTCGGCTCGACAGTCATCTTGGCGGTCATGGCCTTCCGTTACGGCACCACGGCCGTGAGGTCGAGGCCCTGCATCAGGGCCGCGGCGTCGACCGCCCGCTTGAAATCGGCGAGCTCGAACGTCGTCACGACAATCTTGCGGAGATCGAGCAGGCCTTCGGCGGCGAGCGACGCGAGCTGACGTGGTGCGGTCCGCTCATACATGAACTGGCCGACCACCTCCCAATCATTGGCGAGCATTTCGCGGAGCGACAATTCGAGCGGTACCTCGGCGCTGCCCATCAGCACCAGACGGCCGCCGCGCTTCAAGGCGCGCAAGGTGGATAGCGTGGTTGAGGTGCTTTTGGCATTGCCGAGCAGATCGAGCGCGATGTCGGCGCCGCCGGCAGCGGCGTGCCGGATGATGGCGATATCCTTTGCCGCATCGCCGGTCACGACGGCGGGAATGACCCGCGGACCCAGCACCTCGCGTAGTCCTTCAAGCGCCGTCTGCTTGCGCCCCACTGCGACCACACGCCCGGCACCCATCGCCACCGCCAGCATGACCGCACCCGAGCCGAAATAGCCGGTCGCGCCGTTGATGATGATGGTGTCGCCGCCGCGCAAACCGCTGCGCTGCAGCCCGCCGAACGGCACGATCAGCTTTGCCAGGCCGACCAGTTCGGTCGCCGGTCTGTCGTCGAGACCCGAAAGCGGCGTGGCGCAGGCCGCAGGCCAATGCGCGATCTCGGCGAAGACGCCATCGCGCCATCGCGCCTGCAGCGCGAGCGCCGCCGGCGTCGTCACCATTGCCGTCAAGCCGATCAGGATTTGCGGCGGCTCGGGCTCCGGCACATCGCCGCGCAGATGCGGGCTGAGGAAAACCCGGTCGCCGGCTTCGACATGCGTGACGTTGTCGCCGGTAGCGATCACGCGGGCGATCGCGTTGGTGCCGGGCACGAAGGGCATCGGCGGCAGGCTGTAGGGCACCGATCCCGACAGCACCTTGCCGGTGTAGGACAGCACCATGCCGGCCTCGATCCGAACCACGACGCCGTCGGGACGCAGGTTTTGGCGTCTCGACCTCGTCGAAGCGAAGATCGTTATGCGCGTGCAGCCGCCAGGCTTTGTGGGTGTTCGCCATCATCATCTCCATTCCCCGCAAGCGAAGCGGGCCCCGGAATCTATGGCCACAATTTCTATGTCGTAAGAGGCTTTGGCCCCAGCCAGTCCAACAACCGCGCCCTGTGGTTATGGAGCCCCGCGTTCGTGGGGACAACTCGTGGAGAGGGCACCGGCCTCGGCCGGATTGTCCCCCTCGATTTCCTGCGGCAATTCGATCACCACGCGCTTGTTGGCCAGATCGACCGTCGGCACCACGGCATTGGTGAACGGCAGCAGCATGGTCGCGCCGGTCGCGGGCGCGATCTCGATGATATCGCCGGCGCCGAAATTATGGATCCCGATTACGCGGCCGATCGTCTCGCCCGTTGAAGTAACTGCGGCGAGCCCGATCAGATCGGCGTGGTAATATTCGTCTTCGTCGGTGGCCGGCAGCTTTTCGCGGGCAACGTAAAGCTCGATGCCGTTGAGCCGCTCGGCTTCTTCCCGCGTGGCCACGCCCTTCAGCGTCGCCACCAGATGATCCTTGGCCTCGCGGACATGCGTCAGTTCGAACTGGCGCGCGCCGTCTCTAGTCATCAGCGGGCCGTAAAGCTTCACGGCCAGCGGATCTTCGGTGAACGTCCACAGCTTGACCGCGCCGCGCACGCCATGCGCGGCGCCGATCCGGGCGACGCAAATCGGTGCTGGGACCGTCACGCGCCGCTAACGCTTACGCCTTGGCCGCGGCTTCGGCAGCAGCCTTGCGCTCCTTGCGCGGCACGGCCTTTTCCGGGTTGTTGCGCGCGGTGCGCTTCACGACGCCGGCGGCATCGAGGAAACGGGTCACGCGGTCCGACGGCTGCGCGCCCTTGGCGAGCCAGGCCTTCACCTTGTCCATGTCGAGCTTCAGCCGCGCCTCGTTGTCCTTCGGCAGCAGCGGATTGAAATGGCCGAGCCGCTCGATGAAGCGGCCGTCGCGGGGAAAGCGCGAGTCGGCGACGACGACGTGATAGACCGGACGCTTCTTGGTGCCTGCGCGCGCGAGGCGGATAACGACTGACATTTAGTTCTCCTTAAGTGTGTGTTTGGTGTGTGTTGGTGAATTGATCGCGACTATTTCTTCTTGCCCGGAAAGCCGCCAAGGCCCGGCAACGTTGGCTTGCCGCTCAAGCCGGTGAGCCCCGGCAAGTTCGGCAGGCCCTGGCGCAGGCCGACCGGAAGATCCTTTGGCAGGTTCGGCAGGCCGCCGCCGGCGCCGCCCTGCATCTTTTCCGCCATCGCCTTCATCTCTTCCGGGGAGGGCGGCTTCATGCCGCCGCCAAAGCCCATCGCCTGCGCGATGCCGGCGAGCGGGCCGCGCTTGCCCGAACCCATCGCCTTCATCATGTCGGCCATGTTCCGGTGCATCTTGAGCAGCTTGTTGACCTGTTCGACGCTCTGGCCGGCGCCGGCGGCGATCCGCTTCTTGCGGCTCGCTTTCAGGATGTCCGGGTTCTTGCGCTCCTGCCGCGTCATCGAATCGATCACCGCGACCTGACGCTTGATGATCCTGTCGTCGATGCCGGCAGCCGCAATCTGGTTCTTCATCTTGGCGATGCCGGGCATCATGCCCATCAAGCCGCTGATGCCGCCCATATTGGCCATCTGCAGCAATTGCTCGCGCATGTCGTTGAGGTCGAACTGGCCCTTGCGCATCCGCTCGGCGGTGCGCGCAGCCTTCTCGGCGTCGATATTCGCCGCTGCCCTCTCCACCAGCGACACCACGTCGCCCATGCCAAGAATGCGGCCGGCGATGCGGCTCGGGTGGAAATCCTCCAGCGCATCGGTCTTTTCGCCGGTGCCAATCAGCTTGATCGGCTTGCCCGTGACCGCGCGCATCGACAGCGCGGCGCCGCCGCGGCCGTCGCCGTCCACTCGGGTGAGCACGATGCCGGTGAGGCCGACGCGCTGGTCGAAGGAGCGCGCGAGATTGACGGCGTCCTGGCCGGTCAGGGAGTCCGCGACCAGCAGCACTTCATGCGGGTTGGAAGCGGTTTTGATCTCCGCTGCCTCCGTCATCATTTCTTCGTCGAGCGTGGTGCGGCCGGCGGTGTCCAGCAGCACCACGTCGTAGCCGCCGAGCTTCGCAGCCTCGAGCGCGCGGCGTGCGATCTGCTGCGGCTTCTGGCCGGCCACGATCGGCAGCGTCGGCACCTCGAGGTCGCGGCCGAGTACGGCCAATTGCTCCATCGCCGCCGGGCGGTAGACGTCGAGCGAAGCCATCAGCACCTTGCGCTTGTCACGCTGGGTGAGGCGGCGGGCAAGTTTTGCGGTGGTGGTGGTTTTGCCGGAGCCCTGCAGGCCGACCATCATGATCGCAACCGGCGGCACGGCGTTGAAGTCGATGGTCTGGCCGTCCGAGCCAAGCATGGCGACCAGTTCGTCGTGGACGATCTTGACCACCATCTGGCCCGGGGTCACCGACTTGACGACGGTGGCGCCGACCGCCTGCTCCCGGACACGGTCGATAAAGCTTCTGGCCACGTCGAGCGAGACGTCGGCTTCCAGCAGCGCGCGGCGCACCTCGCGCATCGCGGCGTCGACGTCCTTTTCGGTGAGCGCACCACGGCCCGTCAGCCGATCGAGAATGCCACCAAGCTTTTCCGACAGATTGTCGAACAATGCCGTTGTCCTTTGCCTGTTGCAGGCGCTTCGTCACTCGCTACCCGTCATACCCCGCGAAAGCGGGGTATCCAGTACGCCGCAGCCTCTCGGTTCAATCCGAGCTGCTCTGGGATACTGGATCACCCGCTTTCGCGGGTGATGACGACCCATATGTCTGGACAAAATGATGCCAAGACGATCGTCCAAACACTTACGCGCCCGAGGGCGCATCGCGCTGTCGGGCGTTGACCTCCGGTCTCGAGGACCGGGCGGCGGGTCGAAAAGAACGTCTTTCCGAGAAGTGCCGGGGTTAAACTCCGGGAACGGCGGAAAGTCAAGGAAAGTTGCGCAGTCTGGCGTGGTTCTGTCGACTAAGTGTATGTAAAGGCGCGCCTTTCTGCCGAAGGTTCCGGTTCAAGGTTTCCGGCGCCATATATTCACCGACAGTCATTCAGTGAACCCGCCTCGTGCCCGTCATTCGCCGCCGCATTCTTGGATTGCTCGCCGGAGCCGCCCGCGGCGTTCGGCGTGCCATCGTTCTGGATATACAGCATGAAAACCTATGACGGTCCGGTTTCCGATCATTTCGACGGCTTGCGCTTCTTCGATCCCGATGGTGTGCCGCCCAAATCGCTCGGCGCGGTGCTGCGCTGGCAGTTCGGTGGGGCCCGGCAGCGCGCAAAATGGCCGGATTGGGTACCGAATTCACATGCCGATACGCCGCCGGCGCGCGTCAGCGGCGACAAGGTGCGGTTGTCCTTTGTCGGCCATGTGAGCTGGCTGATCCAGACCTCAGGGCTGAACATCCTGGTCGATCCCGTTTGGTCGATGCGCGCCTCGCCCTTCGCCTGGGCCGGGCCGAAGCGGCACAACGATCCCGGCATCGCATTCGACGCATTGCCGGACATCGACGTCGTCCTGGTATCGCACGGTCATTACGATCATCTCGACATCGCGACGCTGTCGAAACTCGCCGCCAAATTCGCGCCGCGCGTGATCACGCCGCTCGGCAACGATGTGACCATGCGCGAGGCCGACAGCGCGATCAAACCCGAAGCGTTCGACTGGCAGGACCGCGTGGAACTCGGAGGCGGCGTTGCGGTGACGCTGGTGCCGACACGGCACTGGTCGGCACGCGGGCCGTTCGACCGCAACAAGGCGCTGTGGGCGAGTTTTGTGTTGGAAACGCCCGCCGGAAAACTCTACATCGTCTGCGATTCCGGCTACGGCGAAGGCAAGCATTTTCGCCGCGTCGGAGAAGTCCACGGCCCGCTGCGGCTGGCGATTTTGCCGATCGGCGCCTACGAGCCGCGCTGGTTCATGAAGGACCAGCATATGAACCCGTCAGACGCAATCAAGGCGCTGGCCGATTGCGGCGCGCAAGCGGCACTGGCGCATCATCACGGCACATTTCAACTGACCGACGAAGCGATCGACGCGCCGGCGAACGCGCTGGGCGAGGCGCTCGATGAAGCGGAGATTCCGCGAGAACGCTTCGCTGTGCTGAAGCCCGGGCAGGTGATGGAGATCTAGGGCGGCGCTCGACGCGAAAGCGTGGCGAACCAGGTTAGTCCAAACCCGCCCGGCGAAAACCTTCCAGATAATGGTCGCGATCGGCGTCGTGCTTGATCGGAACGTGGCTCGCGATCCACGCGCGCGAAACGTTGGGCTGCGCGCGGCGAAGCTCCTGAAGCGCAGCGGCAGCGACCTCAGGAGATGCCGCCATGCCGGCGGCGGCGGTCAGCACGCGGTGAGCGCCTGCGAAATCGCTGCGAAGACGAATGGCTGTGCGCGCGAGCCGCATCGCTTCCTCGTAGTTGCGACCGATAAACTGGGCGAGGCAGGCCGAGCCGTAATAAAGCGCCAGAAACGGATCGCGCGGGCTTAATCGGATCGCACGACGGGCCGCCTCAACGCCTTCTTCCCAGCGGCCGCAAAATCCTAATGCTGCGGCGTAATAGTTCTGGGCCTGCGAGAAATTTGGATTGAGGCGCAGCGCGAGTTCGAATTCTGCCAGCGAATCGTCGAAGCGCCGCGTAATCAGGTAGAATCCGCCGAGCGCAAAGTGGGCCCAGGCATCTTCGGTGTCGGCCCGGACTGCCGCCAGCGCCGTGCGTTCGGCTATCGGCCCGATTGCTTCCAATTCGACCCATCCCATATGGGCGCCGAACGTGTAGCTGGCGCCGAGAACGCCGAGCGCCTGGCCGTAGTTCGGCTCGAGGGCAATCGCCTTTTCCAACAGGTCTTGCGCGATAGCATGATCCTGCCGCGTAACCCGCCAGTAGTAAGACAGCGCTCGCATCACCAGATCCCAGGCGTCTAGATTGCAAGGCGGCTTGCTACGAATACGGATGTTTTCCGCTGCATAAAGTTGCGGCTCGATAGCGGAGACGATTGCTTCGGTTATCTCGTCTTGCAAGGCAAATACGTCGGCGACGTCGCGGTCATAACGTTCCGCCCAGACGTGGCTGCCACTGGCGACGTCGTTAAGTTGCGCCGTGACACGCACCCGCCCGCCACTCCTGCGCACGCTGCCCTCGAGGACGTAGCCGACCCCGAGTTCCTCGCCGACTTGTTTCACAGCGACCGCCTTGCCCTTGTAGATGAAGGAGGAGTTGCGCGCGATGACGAAGAACCAGCGCAGCTTGGACAGCGCGGTAATGATATCCTCGCTGATCCCGTCGGAAAAATATTCCTGTGCCGGATCTTTGCTCATGTTGTCGAAGGCAAGTACGGCGATGGCGGGGCGATCGGGAAGCGGCGGCGGCACCTGCCGCGAGAACGGCTCGGCCACCTCCGGCGGTGGTTCGATCGCCTTTGCCGGTTCGCCGCCACTTTGCGCGCGCACGTCGCCGACGAAGCGGAGGCCTTTCCGCGCGATGGTGCGAATCAGCTTCTGATTCTGGCCGCTGTCGCCGATCGCCTTTCGCGCGGCATAAATGCGGCTTGTCAGGGTCGTATCCGAGACGATGCGGCCGCCCCAGACTGTTGCGATGAGTTCGTCCTTGCTCACGACGTGATCGCCGTTCTGCACCAGATAAATCAGGAGATCGAGAACCTGCGGTTCTACCGCAACAGGTTCAGCGCCGCGGCGGAGTTCGCGACGTCCGGTATCGAGAACGTGATCGGTAAAGACAAACTGCACGTTGTTGCTCCACCCGGAGGCGGTCACGCCTGCACCCTACCATACTCAGAAAACATCGAGGAAAACTCCACTGCAATTCAAGGCCGTCTAAAGCGCGGCTCCAAGTCTGTCATGCGTGCTGGGGCTAAGCATGCAGCCAAGGGGTGAAATTTGAGAAGGAATACGATCAATGGCTATTAGTGGTAAATTTCTTTCCGGCTTCTTATCCGTGTTCGGCGATGGCGCCGACGACAGCATTACTGTTAATCGCGACGCGGCCGGTAACATTCTCGTCAACGGCGGCGCTGTCGCGATCGCGGGCGGTCAACCGACGGTCGCCAACACCGCCATGATCCAGGTGTTCGGCACCGGCGGCAACGATATGATTGCGCTCGACGAATCCAATGGTGCGTTGCCCGCGGCACAGCTGTTCGGCGGCGCCGGCAACGACACCCTGATCGGTGGCTCGGGCAACGATCTGTTGTTTGGCGGTGCTGGCAACGACATCCTGCTCGGCAAAGGCGGCGACGACCAGCTGTTCGGCGGTGCTGGCAACGATACGCTGACCGGCGGCGCGGGTAGCGATCAGGTGTTTGGCGAAGCCGGCAACGATCGGATGATCTGGAACCCGGGGGACGGCAGCGATCTGTTCGAAGGCGGCGACGGCAACGATACTGCCGAGGTCAATGGCGGTAATGGCGCGGAAGTGTTTACGATCACCCCCAACGGCACGCGGGTGCGCTTCGATCGTACCAGCCCAGCCCCCTTCTCCCTCGATATCGGCACCACGGAGAACCTGGTCCTGAACGCCAATGGCGGCGATGACGTCATCACCGCCAGCAACGGCCTTGCCGGCCTGATCCAGCTCACCCTCGACGGCGGCGCCGGCAATGACACTATCACCGGCGGTGACGGCAACGACACCCTGATCGGCGGCGACGGCAATGACGTCATCACCGGCGGCCGCGGCAACGACAACGCGCAGCTCGGCACCGGGGACGACACGTTTGTCTGGAATCCAGGTGACGGCAGCGACGTTGTCGATGGTGGCGACGGCACCGATACTTTGCAGTTCAACGGTGCCAATGTCGGCGAGAAGATCGACATCTCGGCCAATGGCAGCCGGTCTCGACTGACACGCGACGTCGGCAACGTCACGATGGATCTCAACAGCATCGAGCATATCAATCTCGTGGCATTGGGGGGCGTCGACGCGATCACCGTCCATGATCTCTCCCACACCGCCATCACGCAGGTCTCCATCGACCTGAGCGGGACGGCGGGCAGCGGCAACGGTGATGGCCAGGCGGATCAGGTGATCGTGCAGGGCACCGCCGGCAACGACCAGATTCAGGTGGCCGGTTCCGGTACCTCCGTCTCGGTGGTTGGGTTGCACGAGACGGTCTCGGTTATCGGCGCGGAGCCAACGGATGCGCTGACGATCCAGGGAGGCGCCGGCAACGACACCATCAACGCGGCCGGTCTGGCCGCCGGAGTAATCGGTCTCACCATTGACGGCGGCGCCGGCAACGACACCATTACAGGCAGTGCCGGTAACGATACCCTGATTGGTGGTGACGGCAACGACTTCGTCAACGGTGGCCGCGGCGATGACGTGGCTCTGCTCGGCGCCGGCAACGACACCTTTGTCTGGAACCCAGGCGATGGCAGCGACACCGTCGAGGGGCAGGACGGCACCGACACGCTGGTGTTCAACGGCTCCAACGCTGCTGAGAACATCGACATCTCGGCCAATGGCGGCCGGACACGGCTGTCTCGCGACGTCGGCAACATCGCCATGGACCTCAACAGCGTCGAGCACATTCAGCTCAACACGTTGGGCGGCGCCGACAACGTCACTGTCAACGATTTGACCGGCACCGGCGTTACGCAGGTTGCCATCGATCTCGGTGCCATGCCTGGCGGCGACGGCCAGCCGGATACCGTGAATGTCAACGGTACCGCCGGGGATGACCACATCAGTGTGACCGGCAGCGGCGGATCACTGGTGGTCGGGGGGCTGCCGGAGCTCGTGAAGATCACGAACGCCGAAGCCGGCGACACGCTCATCATCAACGGCGGCGCCGGCAACGACACCATCGACGCATCGGGCCTCAAAGCCGGACAGGTAACGCTTGCGATCAACGGGGGCGACGGCAACGATACCATCAAGGGCAGCGCCGGCGATGATGTCGTCAACGGTGGCCGCGGCAACGACGTGGCGTTGCTCGGCGCCGGCAACGATACCTTCGTCTGGAATCCAGGCGACGGCAGCGACACGGTCGAGGGGCAGGCCGGCACCGACACGCTTCAGTTCAACGGTTCCAATGCCAACGAGATGATCGACATCTCGGCCAATGGCAGCCGTGCACGGCTGTTCCGCGACGTCGGCAACGTCACGATGGATCTCAACGGTGTTGAGAACATCAATCTCGCGACCCTCGGCGGCACCGACACCGTCACGGTCAACGACCTGACCGGAACGGACGTCAAACAGGTCAATCTCGACCTGGGCAGCGACGGGCAGGCGGACACGGTCGTCCTCAACGCGACCAACGGCAATGACACGATTACGGTGACCAGCAACAACGGTGTTGTCACGGTGACGGGTCTTGCCGAGACCGTGACGATCTCGAACTTCGATGCCAATGATCACATCGTCATCAATGGCCTCGGCGGCGATGACGTGATCAACGCGTCGGGCCTTGCCGCGGGCATTCAGCTCACCGCCAATGGTGGCGACGGCGACGATGTCCTTATCGGCGGTGCCGGCAATGACACCCTGACCGGTGGTGCAGGAGACGACGTGTTGATCGGTGGCGGCGGGCAAGACGTGCTCGACGGCGGGCCCGGTAGCAACATCGTCATTCAGAGTGCAACGTTCCCTCCGCCCGCGTCGGCCGCCAGTGCCGCTTTGCTTCGCCAGTTCATGGCATCGAGCTTCGCCACGGCGGGCGATGGCCACGGTGCGATGCCGGCTGCCGATCCACAATCCAGCCAGCCGCCGTTGCTGGCGTTGCCGCAGCACGCCTGACCGCGATTTCGCCCTGGAGAATGCGAATGAGTACCGGGACTGAGAACAGCAGCGTCGACTCGGGACTCGAAGCCCTCGTGACCTTGCTGCATTTCCAGGGCGTCGCGGCCGATCGCGGACAGATCGGGCACCGCCTCGGATCAACCAAGATTGGCGCATCGGAGATTCTCCGGTGCGCCAAGGATTTCGGGCTGAAAGCACGGGCTTGCCGAAGCGACTGGTCGCGGTTGGCCCGGATGCCGCTGCCGGCCATCGCCAGCTTGCGTGGTGGGGGCTTCATGGTGGTGGCCAAGGCCGCCGAGGAAAAAATTCTGGTCCAGTCGTCGCAGGAACTGCGGCCCGCCTTGATGACGCGTGCCGAATTTCTGGCGACCTGGGACGGGGGGTTGATCCTGATGACGCGCCGGGCGGGACTGTCCGACCTCACTCGCCGTTTCGATATCACCTGGTTTTTCGGCGCGATCCATAAGTATCGGCATCTCCTCAGCGAAGTGCTGGTCGCATCGTTCTTCCTGCAGATGTTCGCGTTGGTGTCGCCGCTGTTCTTTCAGGTGGTCATCGACAAGGTGCTGGTGCATCGCTCTCTGGGAACACTTGACGTATTGATCATCGGCCTGCTGGCAATCTCGATGTTCGAGACCGTGTTGGGAATCCTGCGGACCTATCTGTTCTCGCACACGACCAACCGCATCGACGTTGAACTCGGTGCGCGTCTGTTTCGCCATTTGCTGGCTTTGCCGATGGCCTACTTCCAGGCGCGACGGGTCGGCGATTCGGTGGCGCGGGTCCGCGAACTGGAGAACATCCGCAACTTTCTTACCAGCTCGGCCCTGACGCTCGCGATCGATCTCCTCTTCACGTCGGTGTTCCTCGCGGTTATGTTCGCCTATTCGCCGCTCTTGACCTGGATCGTGCTCGGCTCTTTTCCGTTCTACATCGCGATTTCGGCGGGCGTGACGCCACTGTTCCGTCGACGGCTCGACGAAAAGTTCCGGCGCGGCGCCGAAAACCAGGCCTTCCTGGTCGAGAGTGTCACCGGGATCGAGACGCTCAAGGCCATGGCCGTCGAGCCGCAGATGCAGCGGCGGTGGGAAGAACAACTCGCCGGTTACGTCGCCGCGAGCTTCCGGGTCCTGAGCCTCGGCAACACAGCGAGCCAAATCGTCCAGTTCGTCAGCAAGGCCGTGACCGCCGGCGTTCTGTATTTCGGCGCGCGGCAGGTGATCGACGGCAGCCTGTCGGTCGGCGAACTCGTGGCATTCAACATCCTGGCGTCCCGGGTGAGCACCCCGGTGTTGCGCCTCGCGCAGATCTGGCAGGACTTTCACCAGGCCCGGCTATCGGTCTTGCGGCTCGGCGACATCCTCAACACCACCGCTGAGCCGACTTATTCGGCAAGCCGCACGCAACTGCCCGAGATCCGCGGCAATATCACGTTCGACCACGTCACGTTCCGCTACCGTATCGATGGACAGGAGGTTTTGCACGATGTCAGCTTCGACGTGCCCGCCGGGCAAATGGTCGGCATTGTCGGGCCTTCGGGATCGGGCAAGAGCACGTTCGCCAAGCTAGTCCAGCGCCTCTACGTGCCGGAGAGCGGGCGCGTCCTGATCGACGGCATGGATCTTTCGGTGGCGGACCCCGGCTGGCTACGCCGTCAGATCGGCGTCGTCCTGCAGGAGAACGTGCTGTTCAACCGCTCGGTGCGCGAGAACATCGCGCTTGCCGACCCGGCGATGCCAATGGAGCGCATCGTCGCGGCTGCGACGCTTGCGGGTGCGCACGAATTCATTCTCGAGCTGCCCGAGGGTTACGACACAATCGTGGGCGAGCGGGGCTCTACGCTCTCCGGAGGCCAGCGTCAGCGCATCGCGATTGCCCGCGCGCTCACGGCCGACCCGCGCATCCTGATCTTCGACGAGGCGACGAGTGCGCTTGATTACGAAAGCGAGCGTATCATTCAGCACAACATGAAGCAGATCGCCAAGGGCCGTACCGTCCTGATTATCGCGCACCGGCTTTCGACTGTGCGGACAGCGGATCGCATCGTTACGCTGGAGCGCGGCCGCCTGGTCGAGGACGGCACCCACGACGCCCTGATCAAGACCGGCGGCCGCTACGCGACGCTGCATCGGATGCAGGGAGGGCTCCATGAAGTCAGCTAGATCGGCGATATCGGCTTCGCCGACGCAGGGCGTCGTCCCGCTTCGGCTGGTGCAAGCAAGGCGCGACGAGGAGTTGGCATTCCTGCCGGCAGCGCTCGAGATCGTGGAAACGCCGCCATCGCCGGTCGGGCGCAAGATCGTGGCCGTCATCATCCTGCTGTTCTGCGCCGCCCTGGTCTGGTCGTGGTGGGGCACCATCGACATCGTCGCGTCGGCCATCGGAAAGCTCGTGCCGAGCGGCCGCACCAAGATCATCCAGCCGTTCGAGACGGGGGTGGTGCGCGCGATCCGGGTGCAGGATGGGCAGGCGGTCAGGGCCGGCGATGTCCTGATCGACCTTGATCCAACGGTCAACGCGGCGGAACGCGACCATTTACGCAGCGACCTCCTTGCCGAGCAACTGAACATCGCCCGGCTGCGCGCCGCACTCGCCAGCAGCAACGATCGTGTCGCCGACCTTACGCCCCCTGCCAATGCAGACCCGATACTGGTCGGAACCCAGCGTCAGCTGTTGCTGAATCAGGTGACCGAGCATCGCGCCAAGATCGCGGCACTCGCCCGACAGCAGGCGCAGAAGGAAGCCGAACAAGCCACGACCGCGGCCACGATTCACAAGCTAGAGGCGATGATTCCGGTAGTCCAGCAGCGGGTCGATATCCGCAAGACGCTCATGGAAAGGGAACTGAGCTCAAAAATCACCTATTTCGAAATTCTGCAGCTGCTGGTCGAGCAGCAGGAGGAACTCAGCGTCCAGAAGAGCCACCTCCATGAAGCCGAGGCGGCAGCCGACGCAATTCGCGAGACCCGCGGACAGGCTATCGCCGAATACAGTCGAACGCTTTCCGACGAACTTGCCAAAAGCGAGCAAAAGGCCAACGGGTTGGCCCAGGACCTGATAAAGGCCGAGCAAAAGACCCGGCTGCAGCAATTGACGGCTCCCGTGGACGGCGTGGTGCAGCAACTCGCAATCCACACCGTCGGCGGTGTCGTCACGCCCGCCCAGGCCCTCCTGGTGGTCGTGCCGAGCGACAGCCGGCTGGAAATCGAGGCCATGGTATCAAACCGCGACATCGGCTTCGTCCACCCTGGACAGGAAGCCGAGATCAAGGTCGACACCTTCAATTTTACCCGCTACGGGCTGCTGCATGGCCAGGTGACCAGCGTCTCGACGGACGCCATCATCCGCGACCAGCCACGGGATAGGTCCAACGACACGAGGCCCGGAACGCAGAACGACAGCAGCGAGCCGAAGGGCCAGGAGCTAAACTACAGTGCACGCATTTCGCTTGACCGCACCGAAATGCAGATCGACGATCGTATGGTCAATTTGTCACCCGGAATGGCGGTAACGGTAGAAATCAAGACGGGGTCGCGCACGATCCTCAGCTATCTACTGTCGCCGCTACTTCATTATCGGCAGGAGGTCTTGCGCGAGCGGTGAATCTTGAATCTATTGCGCCGCCTTGAGCGCCCAGGATACGTTCACCGAGACCGATAGCGTTTCTTCGCCTTGCGCCACCGGCGTAGCGGCGGCCATCGGAGCCGCCATCCTGCCATGGAACATCGGAGCCGGACCGCCCTCTTCGGAAATGCGGAGCGGTTCGCCGAGCGTGACACCGGCGGCCCTGGCATAGATTTCCGCCTTGCGGCGGGCGTCGGCGATGGCCTTTTCACGGGCATCATCCAGAACCTTGGATGCCTGCGACACCATAAAATTGATGCCGCCGATCTCGTTGGCGCCGGCGGCCACCAGCACGTCGATCACGCTGGCGATCTTGGTCACATCGCGCAGACGGATGGTCACGTGGTTGCCGGCGCGATAGCCCGAAATAGGCGACCCTGCCGGGCGGTTCGGCGGATATTGCGGCTGCAGCGATAGCCGCGAGGTCTGGTAGTCCTTTTCCTCGATGCCGGCGCCCTTCAGCGCCAGCAGCACCTTGCCCATCGCGGCGTTGTTGGCGTCCGACGCTTCGCGTGCGGTCTTGCCTTCCGACGTTACGCCGGCATCTATCTGTGCCTGATCGGGCGCCACCGATATCTGCGCTTCGCCGGTCACGGAGATAGCCGCCGGGGGCGTACCTTGCGCCAGGGCCGGCGATGCGAACAGCGCGAGCGCGGCGATGGCGGCGAGGTGCGCCTGATGGTTGATGCGGCTCATTTCAGCGGCACGTAAACGTTGATCACCAGCTTGTCCTCTGCGGTTTTGAGGGGATCGGTGATGTATTCCTCGACAAAGGTGTCCTTGGCTTCCAGCTTCTTGTCGTCGAGGTGATTGGTGATCGCCTCATAGGTGTTGTCCATGTTGTCGTAGGAGCCGCGATGGACGAATTT
Organism: uncultured Alphaproteobacteria bacterium; assembly: GCA_963786115.1. GTDB lineage: Bacteria > Pseudomonadota > Alphaproteobacteria > Rhizobiales > Xanthobacteraceae > Bradyrhizobium. Next base: position 61,376 of record CAWAYC010000041.1, on the reverse strand, counting down.
CAGTGACTTGCCCTCCGGGGACTTACCGATGCTCATGTCCTTGGTCAGGTTTTTCGGGTCCTGATCGACCGGAATTTCGGCGAGAAAGGTGAATCCGGTATCGTCGGTCGAGGTGTAGACGATCATTGGATTCCCGGTTGCCTTGATTCCCTCCTTGTCGAGCAGGGCGGTCAGCGCCTTGAACGAATCGATCAGGGTGTCGAATGCCGAATCCCAATTGGCGGTGCCCTTCATGATCACGACCTTCTTCGGCTCCAGCGTGAAGGCCTCGCCAAAAGGATCGGCGGCCTGAACCGAAGCGGTCGGCGGCGGGGGCACCGGTGTCTGCGACGCCGAAGGGGACGGGACATCGGCCGGCGACTTGGTCTCGGCCGGTGGCGGGGCAGGGGTGGCTGACGGGGCCGGGCTGGGCGTCGCCACGGGCGCGGGGGAGGCGGATGGCGCCGGCGATTGCGCCAGCGCGGGCCCGCCCAGCCCGATCGCGAGCAACGGGGCCAGCGCCACCAGGGCAGCGCGGAAAGTGCTGATACGGCTCATATTCTCATCCCCATTCCAGGCGGTCGCGGTCTGTACGCGCGCCAAGACGCCATCATCCCTAACACGCAACTCCGGCTTCGTCCCATGACAGATGCGTCGGGCGGCTTTGCAGCCCCGCGCACTGGCCAATCTGGTAGTATTGGCCATATAAGGCAGGCATAAATTGGGTATTTCCATGAGCGCGCTCGCCAACCACGCATTCGCCAAGATGAACGGCATCGGCAACGAGATCGTCGTGGTCGATCTGCGCGACAGGCCGGCCGCCGTGACGGCAGAAGACGCGCGTGCCGTGGCCTCGCCCGCCGGCGTGCCGTTCGACCAACTCATGGTGCTGCAGCCGCCGCGGCTGCAAGGCACCGAGGCCTTCATCCGTATCTACAACAATGACGGCTCGGAAGCCGGCGCCTGCGGCAACGGCATGCGCTGCGTGGTGCGCCGCCTGTTCGAGAAGACCGGCCAGACCGCCGTCACCTTCGAGACCCGCGCGGGGCTTCTGAATTGCTGGCAGGGCCCGGCGCGCGATCTCTACACCGTCGACATGGGCGCGCCGAAATTCGGCTGGCAGGACATTCCACTGGCCGAAGAGTTTCGCGACACCCGCTACATCGAGTTGCAGGTCGGCCCGATCGACGCGCCGGTCTTGCATTCGCCCTCGGTGGTCAGCATGGGCAATCCGCACGCGATCTTCTGGGTCGACGACGTCAACGCCTATGACCTCGGCCGCTTCGGGCCGCTCCTCGAAAATCACCCGGTCTTCCCCGAGCGCGCCAATATCACGCTGGCGCATATCGTCGACCGCGATCACATCACGATCCGCACCTGGGAGCGTGGCGCGGGACTGACGAAAGCCTGCGGTTCGGCGGCATGCGCGACCGCGGTGGCCGCGGCGCGGCTGAAGCGCACTAATCGTATTGTCGAAATCACGCTGCCGGGCGGAAAGCTCTCGATCGAGTGGCGCGAGAGCGACGATCACGTGCTGATGACCGGCACCGCTGATTTCGAGTATGAGGGGCGTTTCGATCCCGCGCTCTTCGCCAACGTCGCTTAGATCATGAGCGTCGACGTCGTCACCTTCGGCTGTCGCCTCAACGCGTTCGAATCCGAGGTGATCCGCCACGAGGCGGACAATGCGGGCCTTGCCGATACCATCGTGATCAATAGCTGCGCCGTCACCAATGAGGCGGTGGCGCAGGCCCGGCAATCGATCCGCCGGTTGAAGCGGGAACGGCCCGGAGCGCGCATCGTCGTTACCGGCTGCGCGGCGCAGACACAAGCAAAGATGTTCGCCGAGATGGATGAGGTCGACCGCGTCCTCGGCAATGACGAAAAGATGCGCGGGCAAGCATGGCGCGACACGCGCACGGCGTTCGATGCCGGCTTTGGCATCGCGCAAAGCGAAAAGATCGCGGTCGCCGATATCATGGCGGTCAAGGAGATGGCGCCACATCTCCTGGAAGGGTTTCAGAGCGGCCTGCCGCGGGTGTTCGTGCAGGTGCAGAACGGCTGCGATCACCGCTGCACATTTTGCATCATCCCCTACGGCCGCGGAAATTCGCGCTCGGTGCCGATGGGCGCCGTGGTCGATCAGGTCCGTGCGCTGGTCGAGCGCGGCCATGCCGAGATCGTGCTGACCGGCGTCGATTTGACGAGCTACGGGGCGGATCTGCCGGGCGCGCCGAAGCTGGGCGGGCTCACAAAACAGATCCTGCGGCATGTGCCCGAGTTGAAGCGGTTGCGGATTTCCTCGATCGATCAGGTCGAGGCCGACGCGGATCTGCTCGACGCGATCGCCGAGGACCAGCGGCTGATGCCGCACCTGCATCTGTCGCTGCAATCCGGCGACGATATGATCCTCAAACGGATGAAACGGCGCCATTCGCGGCGCGGCGCCATCGATTTCTGCGCGCAGGTACGGCGGCTCCGTCCCGACGTCGCGTTCGGCGCCGACATCATCGCGGGCTTTCCGACCGAGACGGAGGAAATGTTCGCGCGCTCGCTTGATCTGGTGGAGGAATGCGATCTCACCTTCCTGCACGTGTTTCCCTATTCGAAACGTCCGGGCACGCCGGCTTCGCGGATGCCGCAGGTGGGGGGCGAAACGATCAAGGAACGCGCGAAGCGGTTGCGGGCGGCGGGCCAGGCAGCATTGCGCAAGCGGTTAGCATCCGAAATTGGCGCCACGCGTCAGGTTCTGGTTGAGAGCGGCAAGCAAGGGCGCACCGAGCACTTCCTCCCTGTTGCGATTGCCGGCGAAACACCGGGCGCGGTGCGCTCGCTCACCGTCGCCGGGCACGATGGCGCGCAATTGCTGGTGTGAAAGGCGCCTCACGGCCTCGCCGGCGCGAGCTTTCAGGTCAATTTGCGCTTGCCGGCGAGGACGACGAGCGAACTTGCCAGAAGTTGAGCAGGCGTCGCGCGTTTTCAATTGTCATTTTTGCAAATTGGCCCTTCGCCTTGGCTAATTCGACGGGACCCATCGATCCGGTCGAATAGCGGGCCTCCAGCACTGCGCTCGTGGTTTCCCAACTGAGCCCCGCGACCCTGCAGGGGACGAGAAGGCCGTCGTCGCGCAGGCTTTGCATCAGGGGGCGGATTACCTCGATGGTGGCTTGCGATAGCTCGGCCAGGGACGCGACGGTCTCCTCATACTTTCTCTGCCTCGCGAAGCCGGACAAGGTCGCTTCGTTGAGCCGGCCATTTGCCTTGAGCTGCGCCACCAGGTGTTTGGCGGCTGCAAAGTCGCGAACTTTGGACATTTCGCGACTGGCGCCCGCCGCGACAGTCGCGATTGCGTTTCGGATTTCCTCGAAAAGGTGAGGGGGCGCGCGCGACAGCAGCCGGGATCGGACTTCTTCCGTCGCGCTACGGAAGAGTTGATCACGAAGTCTCGCGGGCAAATCGATCCGGATGCCGGTTTCGACGGCAAGTTCGGGATCGGCTTCCGCCTGCGCCACGATTATTGCAAACCCGCCGGCGGAAACCCGCGCGCCGGGATTGCTGACGATCCGGCGACTGACGCGCGGATAGCGACGGGCCAATAGCGCGTCGGTGACGATCTCCTTCAACCACCATCGGGCCGACACCGCGAGCAAATGCTGCTCGCTCTTGGTTTCGGCGATTTCGATCAGATCGTCTTCGCTCAGGCGCGCGGACTCCTTCAAGACTGGTCCGGCAATGATGATTTGATCGTTCCTGGCGAGGCGGCGGACGACGGAGGGCGGCGCCTGGCCGATGGGAGCCAGTTGCTCGCTCATTTCGGCAAGCGCCATGCGAGCGCCGATATCCGCGATCGCGCGAATCTCGATCGTCTTGACGAGCCGTTCGAGCACATTGTCGAACAGCTCGACCTGCTCGCTATTGAAGCCGCCGGCGGAGGCCAGAAAGAGATCGGTGACGCGCCTGGCGGTTTCCAGGGGTTTTTCCGCCGAGCCGATATTTATCGCAGTTTCGACTTCGTCGACGATTGATCGTTCGGCATCCAGCATCGCTCGTCCTGAGCCAATTGCAGCGCTTGTTCTAAGCCAGGCCGCATTTTGAGGGGCAAGCCTGAACGTTCCGTAAAAAACGGGCTGGGACGGCCGGAACCGGATGGATGTCAGGTAGCCATGGGGGGAAAGCTAATCCCCCCTCCAGCCGCATATCCCTAATTTTTCGTGCATATGCGCCGGTGCCGGCGCGACGACGCGCACCGGATCCTTGTTCCTCGAAATCGGGATCACCAGTTCGCGGGAATGCAGATGCAGACGGGGCTCGCCGAAACGCGGTCCGTTGCCGTAAATGTTATCGCCGAAGATCGGCCAGCCCTGGGCGGCCGAATGCACGCGCAACTGGTGGGTCCGGCCGGTCACCGGTTCCAGCGCGAGCCAGGCAAGGCCTTCGCCTCGGCCCAGCACCTTCCAATTTGTGACGGCCTTTTGTCCGTCCGGATCCGGCTTCTGCCACCAGCCGCGCTCGACGTTGAGACGTCCGAGCGGCAGGTCGATCGTGCCTTCATCTTCGGCAGGTCCGCCTTCGACCACTGCCCAATAGGTTTTGGCTATTTTACCGTGCTTGAACAGAAGTCCGAGCGAGGCGGTTGCCTTGCGATGGCGGCCGAGCACAAGGCAGCCGGAGGTATCCTTGTCGAGCCGATGGGCGAGCACCGGCGGTCGCGGCAGGCCGAATCGCAGCGCGTCGAAGGACGCCTCCAGATTGGCGCCGCCCTTGGGGCCGCGATGCACCGGCAGCCCCGCCGGCTTGTTGATCACCAGCATCAAGCCGTCGCGGTGGAGCACGCGGGCCTGGATTTCCTCGGCGGTCAATCCGGGAACTTGCATCGGTCGGTCAAGGCTTTCACTCATCGGGCGAAACCGCTAACACACCCCCATCATGAGCGATACCACTCCGGAAAAGACCAAGTTGAGCTGGTGGCAACGCCTGACCGGCGGCCTGAAGCGAACCTCGAGCTCGCTCGGGACCGCCGTCGCCGATCTCGTCACCAAGCGCAAGCTCGATCGCGCCATGCTCGACGATATCGAGGACGTGCTGTTGCGTGCCGACCTCGGCACTGACGTCGCGGGGCGCATTACAGAGGCCGTCGGCACCGGTCGCTATGACAAGGCGATCTCGGCCGACGACGTCAAAGCCGTTGTCGCGACCGAGGTCGAAAAGGTGCTCTCGCCGGTGGCAAAGCCGCTTGAAATCGACGCGACGCAAAAGCCCTTCGTTATCCTCGTGGTCGGCGTCAACGGCTCGGGCAAGACCACGACCATCGGAAAACTCGCCGCGAAATTCGCGGCCGAAGGTCGCAAGGTGATGCTCGCCGCAGGCGATACGTTCCGCGCCGCAGCCATTGAGCAATTAAAGGTCTGGGGCGAGCGCACCAAATCGCCGGTTATCGCGGGCGCGCAGGGGTCGGATTCAGCAAGCCTGGCCTTCAATGCGCTGGCCGCGGCAAGAGAACAAAAGCTCGACGTGCTCCTGATAGACACCGCCGGCCGCCTGCAGAACAAGGCCGAGCTGATGAACGAACTGGAGAAGGTCGTCCGCGTCATCAAGAAGGTCGATGCCTCGGCGCCGCATGCGGTGCTGCTCGTGCTCGATGCCACGGTGGGACAAAATGCACTGTCGCAGGTCGAGGCATTTCATCGTACCGCTGGCGTCACCGGCCTCGTGATGACAAAACTCGATGGCACCGCGCGAGGCGGCATCCTGGTGGCGCTCTCGGAGAAGCATAAACTGCCGGTGCACTTCATCGGTGTCGGCGAGAGCGTCGACGATCTCGCGCCGTTTGCCGCGCGGGATTTTGCCAAGGCGATTGCGGGGATTGACTGATGGACAAGAAAGTACCGCATCCCCTATTCAAGCTAGCGACCGAACTCGGGCCGCTGATCGTCTTCTTCATCGCCAATGCCAAGTCCAATCTGTTCGTCGCCACCGGCGCGTTCATGGCGGCGGTGGTGGCGGCGATGATCGCGTCCTACGTGGTGACGCGGCATGTGCCCATCATGGCGATCGTCACCGCTGTCGTCGTCATCGTGTTCGGCACGCTGACGCTGATCCTGCACGACGAGACCTTCATCAAGATGAAGCCGACGATTGTCTACACGCTGTTCGCGGCGATCCTGGCTGGCGGCCTGCTGTTCGGCCGTTCCTTCATCGCCATCATGTTCGACCAGATGTTCAATCTTACGCCGCACGGCTGGCGCATCCTGACCATGCGCTGGGCGTTGTGGTTCTTCGCGATGGCGGTTTTGAACGAAATCATCTGGCGTACCCAGAGCACCGACTTTTGGGTCACCTTCAAGGCCTTCGGGATGGTGCCGCTGACGATGCTGTTTGCGGTGACGCAGATGCCTGTGGTCAAGCGCTATCACCTGGAGCCGGCCTCCCTGGAGGCAAGCGAGGCCGAGGCAGGGGATGTGAGCAAGGGGTGAACGGCCCCGGCTCTGCAGCGCAACGCTTTGCGCTGCGCTGCATCCGAAGCACGAATATCAGCTCTTCTGCTTGGCGATGATCTTGTCCTTGATCTTGTCGTAGGTCGCCTGCGGAACGATGCTCTTCTGCACCAGCTCGTCCTTGCCCTTGTAGGGGCGGCCCTTGATGATCGCGGCCGAATAGGCCTTGCCGACGCCCGGCAGCGCGTCGAGTTGCCCGGCGCTCGCGGTGTTGATGTCCAGCAGATCGGGTTTCGGCGCCGGCGCCATCTTCGACTCGCTCGCGGGCTTCGGTGCGGGGGCCATCTTGCTGTCGGATTTGGTGGCGGGTTGCGCGGTCTGGGCCATCGACGGCGTTGCCGTCAACAGTCCCAAGGTGAGCGCGGCGGCGAGAAGCGAGGCGAACGTGAAATGACGACGCATGAGAAGTGTCCCTCCAAGGACGGTTCAAGTAACAGCGTCAGCTAGCTTTGCATTCGTGGCGGCGCCGTGTCGTCAAAATGAACCGCAGATAAAAGCTGAAAATTATTTCTGCGCTCGGTCATTCCAGCATGACGGAGAGGGCTTACGTCCCGGCCTTGATCGCCTTCTCGATCTCAACCCGGAGCACGCTGTCGATATTCTCAGGCGTCACCGGGCCGACCATCTTGTAGACGATGGTGCCTCCGCGTCCGACCACAAAGGTCTCGGGCACGCCGTAGACGCCCCATTCGATCGAGGCGCGGCCGTTGCCGTCGACGCCGACGATGTTGAACGGATTGCCGTAGCGGCCGAGGAAGCGGCGGGCGTTGTCTGCCGAGTCCTTGTAATTGATGCCGACCATCTGCAGCCGCGTATCCTTGGCGAGCTGGACCAAGAGCGGCGCCTCGTCGTGGCACGGTACGCACCACGACGCCCAGACATTGACGACGCTGACCTTGCCCTTGAAGGCGGCCGGGTCGAGACCGGGCGCCTGCGCGCCATCCCTGAGCAAGCCTTGCAGCGGCGGCAGCGTGGTTTGCGGCACCGGACGACCGATCAGGGCCGATGGAATCCTGGAGGGATCGCCGCCGTGCAGCCGCAGCAGGAACAGCCCGGCGAGCGCGAGGAAGCCGATCAGCGGAAGGGCCGCCAGCCAGCGCCGGCTGCGCGGCGTGGCCTCCGTTGCGTCAGGCTCGCTCATCTTGTGTCCACCGTGCTGCGCCCGGAGCGCCTGGTCACGCCGCTGGCGTCGAGTTCGCGAAGCCGTTCCTGCTGGCGCCGATAATCGATCGCGATCCAGATAATCAGGATCAGCACCACGGCTGCCACCAGCGCGTAGGACGTCACGATGAAGGAGGCATAGGGACCGAGCGACATCACGTCACGCCGCCCGCTGGCTGGCTTGCATCATCTGCAAGGACCGCACGCGCCGGCGCAGGATCTCGTTGCGCATCGCCGCCAGGTGGAGCGTAATGAACAGCAGCGAAAATCCGACTGCCATCACCAACAGCGGAATCAGAAAGGATGGATCGAGCGAAGACCCTTCCATCCGCATCACCGAGGCGGGCTGGTGCAGCGTGTTCCACCAGTCGACCGAAAACTTGATGATTGGCAGGTTGATCGCACCGACCAGGGTGAGGATCGCGGCGGCGCGCGCGGCCCGCGATGGATCCTCCACCGCGCGCCACAGCGCAATCAGGCCGAGATACATCAAAAACAGGATGAGCACCGAGGTCAGCCGTGCATCCCATTCCCAATAGGTGCCCCACATCGGGCGCCCCCACAACGACCCCGTCACCAGCGCGAGGAAGGTGAAGGCGGCGCCGATCGGGGCGGCGGCCTTGGCCGCGACATCAGCCAGCGGGTGCCGCCACACCAGCGTACCCAGTGAGGCGATGCTCATCACGCCCCATACGAACATCGACAGCCACGCGTTGGGCACGTGGATGAACATGATCTTGACGGTGGCGCCCTGCTGGTAGTCATCGGGCGCCATCACGGATTGATAAAGCCCAACCAGCAACAGGATTGCGGTCAGGCCCGCGAACCACGGCAGGACGCGCGCCGTCAGCGACAGGAATTTTGAGGGATTGGCGAGGTCGATCAGCGTCATGGCATCCTGATAGTCGTGGCTGGGGCTACAGGCAATCTGCCAAAAACCCTTCGTGCGAGAGTTGATCGACCTCAATCCAGCCCGTGCCGCAGGCTCGCCGCGGCCGCGAACGGCCCGATCACGAAACTGACCAGCGAAAGCGCGCAAAGGATCGAAAATGGAGTTCCAAACGACAGCGGCCCGATAATAGCGGCCTGCGAGGCCGCAACGCCGAAGATCAGCACCGGGATCGACAGCGGCAGCACCAGCACGGCCAGCAACAATCCGCCGCGGTGCAATGTCACGGCAAGCGCGGCGCCGATCATGCCGGTAAAGGTCAGCGCCGGCGTTCCCGCCAGCAGTGTCAACGCCACCGCGAGCGTCGCCGTGCCGTCGAGATTGAGCAGGAGGCCGAGCGCAGGCGTCGCGACGATCAGCGGCAATCCGGCGGCGAGCCAATGCGCCAGCGCCTTGGCGGCACAGGCGAGTTCCAGCGGCATCCGGCTCATCACGATCAGATCGAGCGAGCCGTCCTCGTGGTCGGCCGTAAACAGGCGATCCAGCGTAAGCAGGCTCGCCAACAGTGCGCCGAGCCAGAGGATAGCCGGTCCCAGCCGCGTCAGCAGCGCCAGATCGGGGCCGACAGCGAACGGCATCAGCACGGTGACGGTAAGAAAGAACAGCACGCCGATCAGCGCCCCGCCGCCGACCCGCAGCGCGATCTGGATGTCCCGTCGAATCAGCGCGGCGAGGGCGGTCATAGCCCGTGACTCTCCACACGATGGTTTCGTAGGTTCCGCCCATCGAGCCAGGGACGCATCTGACGTCCCCCTCCCTGGCCCTCCCCCGCAAGGTGGGAAGGAACGGATAGGCCAGCGGCGAGTGTCGAGCGATTCTGCCCGTTCATTTGCTTCCTCCCATCCGCAGCTCTCTCGTGTCGATGCCCAGCGGCGTATGGGTGGCGGCGATGATCAGGCCTTCGCGCGCGAGGTGGTCGCGCATCAGGCCGACGAACAGATCTTGGCCGGCCGTGTCGAGCGCGGAGGTCGGCTCGTCCAGGAGCCAGACTGGCCGCCGCACAACCAATAGCCGTGCGATAGAGAGCCGCCGCCGCTGGCCGGCGGACAGATAGGCTGCCGGCAGATGTGCGGCGTGATCGAGGCCAACCGCCGCCAGGCATGCGCCCGAATCTTCCACGTCGCCACCGAGAAAATCCTGCCAGAAGGTGAGGTTTTCCTTAACGCTGAGGGCCGGCTTCAGCGCGTCGCGATGGCCGAGATAGTGCGCCTGTTCGGGCAAGGTCAGCTCACCCTCGCCGCCTTCCAGGGCGACCGATCCGCCCGCCGCCGCGAGCAGGCCCGCAATCAGACGAAGCAACGAAGTCTTCCCCGATCCGTTGGGGCCAGTGACGGCCAAAACTTCGCCGGCGGAAGCCTCAAAATCGAGGTTGAAAAATACCTCGCGGCCGCCGCGCACACATCTGAGATCGCGTCCCGAGAGCCGCATTTTGCCCCTTAACAGCCCTCTGAAACCTTTGGCTAGCGTTCGAGAATTTTTGGGTGGCGCAACGCTGCGGCACGTTTGTCGGTGTGGCGGTGCTTCTAGAAAGATTCTATAAGCCCCGAACTTGATGCAGCACACGATCGTCGGCCGCAAGCCAATAGGCCAATCCTCGTCGACGGTAAGAAAATACCCTCTGCCGGGTATAACTGAGAATTGGGATTCCTGACATGACCTCGCTCGATAGCTTCAAATGCCGCAAGACCCTCAAGGTCGGCAGCAAGACCTACGTCTATTACAGCCTGCCCGCCGCCGAGAAGAACGGTCTGAAGGGGATTTCGAAGCTGCCCTACTCGATGAAGGTGCTGCTGGAGAATCTGCTGCGTAACGAAGACGACCGCACGGTCAAGAAGGCGGACATCGTCGCGGTGTCAAAGTGGCTGCGCAAGCGCAAGCTCGAGCATGAAGTTGCCTTCCGCCCGGCGCGCGTCTTGATGCAGGATTTCACTGGCGTGCCGGCGGTGGTCGATCTCGCCGCGATGCGCAACGCAATGCAGGCGCTCGGCGGCGATGCCGAGAAGATCAACCCGCTGGTGCCGGTCGACCTCGTCATCGATCACTCCGTGATCGTCAACTTCTTCGGCGACAACAAGGCTTTCGGCAAGAACGTCGTCGAGGAATACAAGCAGAATCAGGAGCGCTACGAATTCCTGAAATGGGGCCAGAAGGCGTTTTCGAATTTCTCCGTTGTGCCGCCCGGCACGGGCATTTGCCACCAGGTCAATCTCGAATACCTCGCCCAGACGGTATGGACCCGAAAGGAGAAGATGACGGTCGGCAAGAAGACCGGCACATTCGAGGTCGCCTATCCGGATTCGCTCGTCGGTACCGATTCGCACACCACCATGGTCAACGGCCTCGCCGTGCTCGGCTGGGGCGTCGGCGGCATCGAGGCGGAAGCCGCGATGCTCGGCCAGCCGCTGTCGATGCTGCTGCCGGAAGTGGTCGGCTTCAAGCTCAAGGGTCAATTGAAGGAAGGCGTCACCGCGACCGACCTCGTGCTGACGGTCACCCAGATGCTGCGCAAGCAGGGCGTGGTCGGAAAGTTTGTGGAGTTCTTCGGCCCCGGCCTCGATTACCTCTCGGTCGCGGACAAGGCGACCATCGGTAACATGGCGCCGGAATACGGCGCGACCTGCGGCTTCTTCCCGGTTGATGCCGCGACCATCGATTACCTGAAGACCTCGGGACGCAAGGCCGCCCGCGTCGCGCTGGTCGCCGCCTATGCCAAGGCGCAAGGCCTGTTCCGTACGGCGAAATCGATCGATCCGGTGTTCACGGAAACGCTGACCCTCGATCTCGCCGATGTCGTGCCGTCGATGGCCGGACCGAAGCGCCCCGAAGGCCGCGTTGCGCTGCCAGCCGTCGCTGCGGGTTTCGCCACCGCGCTCGCCGGCGAATACAAGAAGGCCGAGGAGCCTGGGAAGCGGTACGCGGTTGAAGGTCGCAATTTCGATCTCGGCCACGGCGATGTGGTGATTGCGGCGATCACTTCCTGCACCAACACCTCAAATCCGAGCGTGCTGATCGGCGCCGGATTGCTGGCGCGCAACGCCGCCGCCAAGGGCCTGAAGGCAAAGCCGTGGGTGAAGACCTCGCTGGCGCCCGGCAGCCAGGTGGTCGCGGAATATCTCGCCAATTCCGGACTGCAGACCGACCTCGACAAGGTCGGCTTCAATCTGGTCGGTTTCGGCTGCACCACCTGCATCGGCAATTCCGGGCCGCTGCCGGAAGAGATCTCGAAGTCGGTCAATGACAACGGCATCGTCGCCGCCGCCGTGTTGTCGGGTAACCGCAATTTCGAAGGTCGCGTCAGTCCGGACGTGCAGGCCAACTATCTGGCCTCGCCGCCGCTGGTCGTGGCCTACGCGCTCGCCGGGACCGTGACCAAGGACCTAGCGGTCGAGCCGATCGGCGAGGGCAAGGACGGCAAGCCGGTATTCCTGAAGGACATCTGGCCGACCACGAAAGAGATCAACGCCTTCATGAAGAAGTACGTCACCGCGACGATCTTCAAGAAGAAGTACGCCGACGTGTTCAAGGGCGATACCAACTGGCGCAAGATCAAGACCGTCGAGAGCGAGACCTATCGCTGGAACATGAGTTCGACCTATGTACAAAACCCCCCTTACTTCGAAGGCATGAAGAAGCAGCCGGAGCCGATCGTCGATGTGGTCGATGCGCGGATTCTTGCGATGTTCGGCGACAAGATCACCACCGACCACATCTCGCCCGCCGGCTCCATCAAGCTGACCTCGCCGGCCGGAAAATTCCTCAGCGAGCATCAGGTGCGCCCCGCGGACTTCAACCAGTACGGCACGCGGCGCGGCAACCACGAGATCATGATGCGCGGCACCTTCGCCAACATCCGCATCAAGAATTTCATGCTGAAGGGAGCCGACGGCAATATTCCGGAAGGCGGCCTGACAAAGCACTGGCCCGACGGCGAGCAGATGTCGATCTATGATGCGGCGATGAAGTACCAGGCCGAAGCCGTGCCGCTGGTGGTGTTTGCCGGTGCCGAGTACGGCAACGGCTCTTCGCGCGACTGGGCTGCCAAGGGCACCCGGCTGCTCGGCGTCCGCGCCGTGATTTGCCAGAGCTTCGAGCGCATCCACCGCTCCAACCTGGTCGGCATGGGCGTGCTGCCGCTCACCTTCGAGGACGGCACCTCATGGTCGTCGATCGGCCTGAAGGGCGACGAGAAGGTCACGATCCGCGGCCTGCAGGGCGATCTGAAACCGCGTCAGACGCTCACGGCCGAGATCGTGTCGAGCGCCGGTTCACTGCAGCGCGTTCCGTTGCTCTGCCGCATCGATACGCTCGACGAGCTGGAATACTACCGAAATGGCGGCATTCTGCATTACGTGCTTCGCAAACTCGCGGCATGACGCGGATTTGTGATCTATGCCTCACTGCTTAGTGAGTAGCGGCTAAAAAGAAGGCGGCCTATGAAAAGGCCGCTTTCGCGCGTTTGGGGCCCGCGTTTTCAAGGATCAGATCATGCCCCGTAAAAATACGGATGGAAGACGACACAGTCGGTTCGCAGTATGACAGCGATGATGGCCTATAACAGTATTTCGCGTTGGTCTGGTGCGCTTGGCGTCTGTGCGATTATCGCGATCATTCGACCGGCCCATGCAGACCCCCGCGCGGTGGTCGAGCTGTTCACATCGCAGGGATGCTCGTCGTGTCCGCCGGCCGACAAGATCGTCGGCGAGCTCGCCAAGGATCCGTCCGTCATCGCGTTAAGCATGCCGATCGATTATTGGGACTATCTCGGCTGGAAAGACACGCTTGCGGATTCGCGCTTCAGCGCGCGCCAGAAAGCCTATTCTCATATGCGCGGCGACCGCGACGTCTACACGCCGCAAGTCGTCGTCAACGGGTCGGCGCATGTGATCGGCAGCGATCGCTCGGGCATCGAGGGTGCGATCAAGGATACGAGCAAGGCCGACGGCGTGATGTCGGTGCCGGTGACGATGACGCTCTCCGGCAAGCAGATCAACGTCTCGGTCGCTGCCAGCAAGGCGCCGAGCGCAGCTCATGGCGAGGTCTGGATCTGCTCGATCTCGAAGGCTATCCCGATCTCGATCGCGCGCGGCGAAAATCGCGGACGCGAAGTGACCTACCACAATGTGGTGCGCAATCTCCTGAAGGTTGGCGACTGGAACGGTGCTTCCGGAAGCTGGACCGTGCCGCTGGAAAATATTTCCGGCGAAGGCGTCGATGCCGCCGTCGTCTATCTGCAGGACGGTAACCGCGACAAGCCTGGCCCGATGCTGGGCGCGGCCATGACGTCGCTGCGTTAGACCCACCTTCCAGCCGCGTCGTTCCGGGACGGTCCCGTAGCGTCAAGCCCGGACGCATACTTCCCGCTCATGGCTGTGATTCTCTGACCTGCAGTTGCAGATCAGAGCTCACGTTAGAGCGCGCCGGGGAATGATCGTCAGTTGTTGGTGGACCCCAAAAACCAAAAAAGGACCAACTCTCGTTGGCCCTAGTGTGGGGATTTTTGCTCCCCTGCGAACAGACCCGATCCCGACGGCCCCGGGGGGCTGGGGGCTGAGGAATCCGGAACCGAAAGGACCGGGTCAACGCAGAACGTTCTTGTTGCAAGGCAGCGAGGCGGTCGATTGGCCGAAGTGGGGCAGCAATATGATTCCGCTAACGATCCTGTGACCCTCTTATGCAACTTTGGACGGTCATCGCGCCGACCTGCGTTCGGCAAAGGGCCCTTGCAGCGCCCCACAGATAGCGCGATCATGTGCGTTAGATGACAGGAGGCGCTCCATGGGCCCGACAACGGGGGATACCGATCCAAGCGAGAATCGCGCAGCGGTGCGTGCCGCTGCTGCGAATCCTCACCAAAATCGCGTCACCTTCAACCGTCTCGAACTCAATCGCATCCTCAATCTGTATGGGCGCATGGTCGCCGATGGCGAGTGGCGCGACTACGCCATCGACTTCCTGAAGGAACGCGCCGTGTTTTCGGTGTTCCGCCGCGCATCTGAAGTTCCAGTCTACCGCATCGAGAAAGATCCGCGGCTCGCCCGCAAGCAGGGCATGTACAGCGTGATTTCGGCGACCGGACTGATCCTGCGTCGTGGCCACGAGCTCGAGCGTGTGCTGCTGGTAATCGATCGCAAGCTGGCGCTGATTTAGTGAGGTCCGAGCGGGCAAGGGCGCGCTTGCGCCGTGCCCGCCAATTAAAATCTCCCCGTTAAAGGGTGGGCACGCTTAATCCGCCGGCACCGTTGTCGCGCCTTCGCCGAGTGCGCGCTGCATCATCACGGTGTCGAGCCAACGGCCGAATTTGAGGCCGACATTGGGATGGGTCCCGATCATCTGAAAGCCGGTCCTGGTATGAACGCCGATCGAGCCGGCATTGGCGGAATCACCAATGACAGCGATCATTTGCCGGTAGCCGCGCGCTTCGCATTCGAGGATCAGCTGCCGCATCAGCAGCAGGCCGATGCCGCGGCGATGGATCGAAGGCTGCAGATAGACCGAATTCTCCACCGTGAAGCGATAGGCCGGACGCGGCCGGTAGGGCCCGGCATAGGCATACCCGACCACGCGACCCTCGAGGGTCGCGACGAGATAGGGAAACCCGCCATCCATCAGTGAGTTGTAACGTCGCGCCATCTCCGCGACGTCGGGAGGGATCAGCTCGAACGTCGCGGTGCCGTAACGCACCGCATGCTCGTAGATTTCGGTGATGGAGGGCAGGTCGGCCTCGGTGGCGGGCCTGATTTCGGCAGCGGACATGCGTGGAGATTATTTTTGCCCGCCGCAAAAGAAAAGCCCCGGTCGCGAGGCCGGGGCTTCAATTGCAGGCTGGCTCGAGCGCTTAGTCGCGCTGGCCGAGCAGCTGCAGCAGCAGCGTGAACAGGTTGATGAAGTTCAAGTAGAGCGAGAGTGCGCCGGTAATCGCCGCACGCTCGGCTGCCACGCCGCCCTGCGAGGCGTAGCCGTAGATGTAGTCGTTCTTCAGCCGCTGCGTATCCCAGGCAGTGAGGCCCGCGAAAACCAGCACGCCAACCACCGAGACGATGAACTGCAGCGCCGAGCTCGCCAGGAACAGGTTGACCAGGCTCGCGATGATGATGCCGATCAGGCCCATGAACAGGAACGATCCCATTCCCGTCATGTCACGCTTGGTAGTGTAGCCATAGAGACTCAGCGCGCCGAAGGTCGCCGCGGTGATGAAGAACACCCGCACGATCGAGGTGTGCGTATACACCAGGAAGATTGACGACAGCGAAAGGCCCATCAGCGCCGAGAACGCCCAGAACAGCATCTGGGCAGTCGCCGGCGCCAGCCGGTTGATGCCGGCCGAGATCACGAACACCATCACGAGCGGCGCAAGGATGAACAGCCACTTCAGCGGGCTGACATACATCGCGTAGCCGAACGGCGTCAGAAAGGCATTGCCGAACTTGGCAGCCGCTCCCGACGGATCCGTGGTCACCGCCGCCATATAGACGCCGAGCGCGGCCAGGCCGGTGATGGCGAGGCCGACGCTCATGTAGTTGTAGATGCGCAGCATGTAGGCGCGCAGGCCGGCGTCGACCGTCGCAGCGTCGATGCGCCCGGCGGCCCGGCCGAAGGGAGAGGCGTAGTTACGGTCTAGGTCCGACATGGTCGAATTCCCGTTGGTTGCCCGGCGGAGCGCAAGGGGGTTTGCGGCGCCGGTTAGAAATCTATCTCAGATAGAGCGACTTGCAGACATTAATTTCGCGTCATCAAACCGCCCATCCGACCCGAGTTGTATGTGGGAAACTACCACATACGCTGCAAGCTTCCACGCGCGGCTGAATGTCGCTTCCATCAGCGGTTTTCTGGCGAAGACGACCTGCTTGACGCAGGCTACTACCGCCCCGCTACAAATTGTCACAAATTCCGTAACACCGTGGCGGGCTTCTGGTTCAATGCCAATAGTGTGCCGGCGAGCCCCAGTCCGACCGTGACGACCAGCGCAGCCGCCACCACCCCGGCGGCGCTGCCGGCCTGCCAAACGAAGCTCAGCGTCATCAGCCGCGTCACGATCAGCCAGGCGGCGATCGAGCCGGCGAACACTCCGAACAGCGCGGTGGCAAAGCCGATCATCAGATATTCCAGCGCATAGGCGCCGAGCAGCCGGGCGCGGGTGGCCCCCAGTGTCTTGAGGATCACCGCGTCGTAGACGCGATGGCGGTGGCCGGCGGCGAGTGCCCCGCCCAGCACCAGGATTGCGGAGATCAGCGTCACGGCGCTGGCGCCGCGGATCGCCAGCACGAGGTTGGTGATGACGCCGCCGATGGTTTCCAGGGCTTCACGGACCCGCACGCTCGTTACCATCGGAAAGGCGTCTGCGACCTGCTTGATGATGCGGGCATCGCCGGCGGTATCCGGATGGGTCTCGGTCAGGGTCGCGACATGGCTATGCGGGGCACCCTTGAAGGCATTCGGCGAGAACACCAGCACGAAATTGATGCCCAGCCCCTGCCAGTCGATGTTGCGCAAATTGGCGATTCTGGCCGGAATGTCGCGGCCGAGCACGTTGACGACGATCTCGTCGCCTATTCCGAGCTTCAGGCCGTCGGCGATCTTCTTCTCCATGGAGACCAAGGGCGGCCCGCTATAGTCGGCGCCCCACCACTCACCCTCGACGATTTTCGAGCCCTTGGGGATTTCGCCGGTATAGGTCAGGCCGCGGTCGCTCTGCAGCACCCATTCGGCATCGACCGAGGGCTTGAGCTCCTCGGCCTTGACGCCGCGGGCAGCGGTGATGCGCCCGCGCAGCATCGGCACGTCTTCGACTGTCGACCCCGGCGCGGCCTGTTTGAGGAAAGCGCCGAAGCGGTCGGCGTCCGCGGCCGGGATATCGATGAAATAGAACGAGGGCGCGCGATCCGGCAGCGCCGCCAGGAATTGCCGCCGCAGATTGCCGTCGATCTGGGTGATGGTGACGAGCACCGCCAGGCCCAGGCCCAGTGACATCACCACGGAGGGGGTCAATGCGCCCGGCCGGTGGATATTGGCAATCGCCAGCCGCAGCATGGTGATGCGGCTGCGCGGCAGACGGCGCGCCAGCGCCATCAGTCCGGCAGCGATGCCACGTAAGAGCACGAACACCGCGATCGAGGAGGCGACGAACACCGCCGCGACACGCTTGTCATAGGCCAGGCCGATTGCGACCGCGATCAGCAGGGTGACCACGACGCCCATCAGTGCGAGATAGGTCCAGCGCGGCCGGTGCCATTCGCTGGCGACCGTCTCGCGAAACAGAGCCGCCACCGGCACGTCGTGCACCCGGCCGAGCGGCCACAATCCGAACGCGAGTGCGGTGAGCAGGCCGTAGATGAACGATAGCGCGAGCTCGTCCGCGTGCAGGGCGGGGACCACCGGCAGCGGCAACAATTCGCCGAACACGCCGACGATCACAAACGGCAGCGCCGCGCCGACGGCGAGCCCGATCACCGAGCCGATCCCGGCCAGCACGATCACCTGCGTCACATAGATTGTGAAGACGTCACGGCCAGTGGCGCCAAGCGCCTTGAACGAGGCGATGACGTCGCGCCGGCGATCGATATGGCTTTTGACGGCGTTGGCCACGCCGACGCCCCCGACCAGGAGAGCCGCAAGACCGACCAGGGTCAAGAATTGCGTGAAACGGTTGATGGTACGCTCGAGCTGCGGCGAGGCGTTGCTGCGGTTGCGGATTTCCCAGCCGGCCTCCGGCAGCGCGCTTCGCGCGGCGTCGATAAACTGCGTCGCGGAGCGGTCGTCGTTCGCACTGTCGGGCAGCTTGACCCGATAGATCCAGCGCACCAGGCTGCCGGGCTGCAGTAGTCCTGTGGCGCGCAAGCCCGCTTCGCTGACCAGAAAGCGCGGGCCGAGGCCGACATTCCCGGCGAGCTTGTCGGGCTCGGCACTGACGACGCTGCGGATCTGAAATGGTGCGTTGCCGACTGTGAGGCGGTCGCCGAGCTTGAGGTCAAACCGCGCCAGCAGCGTGGAATCGACCGCCGCGCCGAACGCGCCGTCGCGCTCTGCCAGGACGTCCGTGACCGGAATTTTGGGATCGAGCGTCAATTCGCCGAGCAGGGGATAGTTGCCGTCGACCGCCTTGAGTTCGACCAGCGCGAGCTTGCCGTCGGCGCCGCGGGCCATCGCGCGCATTGTCGCAGCGACCGACACTTCGCCGCGCGATCTCAGGAACGCGACCTCGTCCGGCTTGGCTTCGCGCTGGATCAGCGAGAACGCGACATCGCCGCCGAGCAGCGTACGGCCCTCACGCGTAAGGCCCTCGCTGAGGCTTGCCGCCACCGAGCCGACGCCTGCAATCGCCATCACGCCGAGCGCGATGCAGGCGATGAAGACGTAAAAGCCACGCAAGCCGCCGCGCAATTCGCGCAAGGCGTAGCGCAGCGCCAGCGAAGGCGCGCGGCTCGTCACCGCAGTGTCGACCACAATGCTCATGTCACGGAATGCCCGTCGATCCGGCCAGAGCGCAGCCGCACCACCCGATCGCAGCGCTGCGCCAGCGAGGTGTCGTGGGTGACCAGCACCAGAGTCATGCCGCGCTCGACATGCTTGGTGAAGAGCAAATCGACAATCTGTTTTCCCGTCGCTTCATCGAGGTTGCCGGTCGGCTCGTCCGCGACCAGGATCGCGGGGTCGGGCGCCAGCGCGCGCGCGAGCGCGACGCGCTGCTGCTCGCCGCCGGATAGTTGCGTGGGATAATGATGCAGGCGATCGCCGAGGCCGACCGATGTCAGTTCCTGCTCCGCGCGTTTTGCCGCATCGGGATTGCCGGCAAGCTCGAGCGGCACGGCGACATTCTCCAGCGCCGTCATCGTCGGGATCAGGTGGAACGATTGGAAGACGATGCCAACTTGACGGCCGCGGAAACGCGCCAGCGCGTCCTCGTCAAGGGCATTGAATGGCGTGCCGTTGACCACTACCTCGCCGCTATCAGGACGTTCCAATCCCGCCATCACCATCAGCAAGGTCGATTTGCCCGAGCCTGACGGCCCGATCAGGCCGATCGCTTCGCCCGGTGCCACACGAAGGCTGATATCTTTCAGGATATGAACCCGCGCGGCGCCGGTGCCGAGCGAGAGATTGACGTTTGAAATGGCGATGGTGTCCGGCTCGACGCCGGCAAGAGTAGAGGGTTCGATGAGACTGTCCATGGCTCGGTCATATGGCACTTCCGCACGCGCGGTCGAGGGCCGGATTTCGATGTTCGTGCACATACTCGTGTTGATTGTGGGATTGATGACGGCCGTACCCGCCTCGGCCGAGGGAGCTGGCGGGGAAAGCGCGAAACCGGTCAAAATCGTGGTACTGGGCAACTCCTTGAGCGCCGGCTACGGTCTCGCGGGCACCGCGGCGTTCCCGGCCCGCCTGCAAAAAGCCTTGGATGCCAAGGGGATAAAGGTCGATATAATAAATGCCGGGGTGTCCGGCGATACCTCCTCGGGCGGCCGCGACCGGCTCGACTGGTCCATCCCGGAGGGAACCGACGCCGTGATCGTCGAACTCGGGGCCAACGATGCCTTGCGTGGCACCGATCCCGCGGTGACCCGCGCGGCGCTGTCCGACATCCTGACCCGGCTGAAAGCGCGCGGAATCGCGGTCCTCCTCTGCGGCATGGTGGCGCCGCCGAATTATGGCAGCGACTACGCGGCGCGCTTCAACGCGATCTATCCGGAACTCTCGAAATCGTTCGGCGTGCCGCTCTACCCGTTCTTCCTCGACGGCGTCGCCGCCGACGCCAAGCTCAACCAGGCCGACGGAATGCATCCAACTCCCGAGGGCGTCGATATCATCGTGAAGAATATTTTGCCCACGGTGGAGGCATTTCTCGGCACGATCTCCAGGCAACGTAGTTGAAAAGCAGGCAGCGGATACCCCTGCTTCCGCGATTTCCCGGTAGTTAACCGTTACTTAGGGCCGGATGCTTCGCAAAGTCATATAAGTCGGATAGAAATGGTCCATCGGTGATTCGTCGCCGGGCTTGTTTGAGGCGAGAGCTCTCAGAGGTCGCGCCTTCGCATCGAGGATTTTGCGATGCCGCGTCTGTTTACTGGACTGGAAATTCCGGCCGAGATTGGCCAGACCCTCTCCAATTTGCGTGGCGGCCTTCCCGGCGCCCGCTGGATCGATCCCGAAAATTATCACGTCACCCTGCGCTTCATAGGCGACATCGACGGCATGTCGGCGAATGAAATCGCCTCGATGCTGTTTCGGATCAACCGCAAGCCGTTCGAGGTCAAGCTCCAGGGCCTGACGAGCTTTGGTGGGCGTAAGCCGCGCGCGGTCGTTGCCGCCGTCGAGCCGAGCCGGCCGCTGATCGAGCTGCAGGCCGAGCTCGAGCGGCTGATGCAGCGGATCGGACTTGATCCGGAAGGGCGCAAATTCACCCCGCACGTGACGCTGGCGCGACTCCATGACGCCTCGAGCCAGGACGTCGCCGACTATCTGTCGGTGCGCGGCTATTTCCCGAGCCGTACGTTCCTGGCGTCGCGCTTCGTGTTGTTCTCCTCGCGCGCCTCCACCGGCGGTGGCCCCTATGTGGTTGAGGATTCTTACTCCCTGAGCGCGTAATTGCACCCTCTCCCCGAAAGAACTGGGCGAGGGCGAAGAAAGTGCATACCCCCAGCCTTAATTCGCGGCTTGCAATTTCTTTTCCCTTAGGGCCGTAAGATGGGCCCATGCTGTCCACCTCACCGAGTTCCTTCCGCGCCCATTATGAGGCGCTGGTTTCCTCCGGAGCGATCGAGGCCGATCCCGCGCAGGCCGACGCGGCCGAAGCCCTCGCGGCGCTGGAAGAGCGGTTGTCGAGCTACAAGCCGTTTCGCAAGCAAGGCCTGCTCGGCCGGTTCTTTGCTGACAAGGACGAGCCGCCGCCGCGCGGTCTCTACGTCCACGGCGAAGTCGGCCGCGGCAAGACCATGTTGATGGACCTGTTCTTTCAGCACAGCCCGGTCCAGTACAAGCGGCGTGCGCATTTCCACGAATTCATGGCCGAGGTGCATGAGCGGATCTACGGCTATCGCCAGAACATCGCGCGCGGCGAGATTGCCGATGCTGATGTAATTGCGCTGACGGCCAACGCGATCTTCGACGAGGCGTGGCTGTTGTGCTTCGATGAATTCCACGTCACCGACATCGCGGATGCGATGATCCTGGGACGGCTGTTCTCAAAGCTGTTCGAACTCGGCACCGTCGTGGTGGCGACATCCAACGTCGCGCCTGAGGATCTCTACAAGGGCGGCTTGAACCGCGCGCTGTTCCTACCGTTCATCGCGCAGATCGCAGACCATATGGATGTGCTGCGGCTCGATGCCCGCACTGATTTCCGGCTGGAGAAACTCGCCGGCGTGAAGATGTGGCTGGTGCCGCCGGACGACGAAGCCGGTGCGGCACTCGACAAGGCCTGGGCCAGGATGACGGGCAATGCACCCTGCAAGCCACGAAATATCGCGATCAAGGGGCGCATCCTGCGCGTGCCCTGTTCGTCGGATGGCGTGGCGCGCTTCAGTTTTGCCGATATTTGCGAACAGCCGCTCGCTGCCTCCGACTATCTCAGGCTTGCGCATGATTACCACACCATCCTGATCGATCGCATTCCGGTGATGGACTATCCCGAGCGCAACGCCGCCAAGCGGTTCATCTCGCTGATCGATACGCTCTATGACAACGCGGTGAAACTGATGGCCTCGGCCGAAGCCGACCCGGTGTCGCTGTACGTTGCAACCGAAGGCGTCGAGGCCAACGAGTTCAAGCGGACTTCGTCGCGCCTGATCGAGATGAGCTCGAAATCCTACCTCGCGCTACCGCACGGCCGTAAGGATTCCGCCGCGAGCGGATCCAGCACGGGGCTGGTGGAAACGTAGGAACCGGCCCGGTCCGTCATCCAGCCTCGCGACTTTCGTCGCGGGGGGGGGGCATGACGACGGTTGGTGTGCCTGACCGAAATCAAGGCAGGGCCTACAATTGGGCACGCCGCGACTTGAACGTATCATTCGAAAGGGATAACCAGCCATCCGGCTTAGCTATCCATCCTCCTCGTCTCATAAGGACAAATTTCCCATGGCGCGCGACAAGATTGCTTTGATTGGCTCCGGTCAGATCGGCGGAACGCTGGCTCACCTCGTTGGCCTGAAGGAGCTTGGCGACGTTGTGATGTTCGATATCGCCGAGGGCGTGCCGCAGGGCAAAGCGCTCGACATCGCGCAGTCCTCGCCGGTCGACGGCTTCGACTCGCACCTGGTTGGCGCTAATTCCTATGAGGCGCTCGACAATGCCAAGGTCTGCATCGTCACCGCCGGCGTGCCGCGCAAACCGGGCATGAGCCGCGACGATCTCCTGAGCATCAATCTGAAGGTGATGGAGCAGGTCGGCGCCGGCATCAAGAAGTATGCCCCGGAAGCATTCGTCATCTGCATCACCAACCCGCTCGATGCCATGGTGTGGGCGCTGCAGAAGGCCTCGGGCCTGCCGCACAAGAAGGTGGTCGGCATGGCGGGCGTGCTCAACTCCGCGCGCTTCCGCTATTTCCTTGCCGACGAATTCAACGTGTCGGTCGAAGACGTCACCGCCTTCGTGCTCGGCGGGCACGGCGACACCATGGTGCCGCTGACGCGCTATTCCACCGTCGCCGGCATTCCGCTGCCCGATCTCGTCAAGATGGGTTGGACCTCGCAGCAGCGCATCGACGAGATCGTCGATCGTACCCGCAATGGCGGCGCCGAGATCGTCAACCTTCTGAAGACCGGTTCGGCGTTCTACGCGCCCGCTGCGTCGGCGATCGCGATGGCCGAGAGCTATTTGAAGGACAAGAAGCGCGTGCTGCCCTGCGCGGCCTATCTCAACGGCGAATACGGCGTGAAGGACATGTATGTCGGCGTGCCCGTCGTGATCGGCTCGAAGGGTGTCGAGCGCATCGTCGAGATCGAGCTGGCCGGCAAGGACCGGGAAGCTTTCGACAAGTCGGTCGGCGCGGTTCAGGGCTTGGTTGACGCCTGCAAGAAGATCGCGCCCGATCTGCTCGGTCGTTGATTTCGTTAAGCTTTTGACCGGCGATCGGCTGGGGGTTGCAGTTCCTGTGGTATATGGTATGCCAGCCATAACGACAGGGGTGAGCGCCGAAATTCACCGCGTTTGGGGAGCGTCCGCATGAACATCCATGAATACCAGGCCAAGGCGCTGCTGCATGAGTTCGGTGTGCCGATCTCGCGCGGTGTGCCGGTGCTGCGGGCGGCCAACTCGGACGCCGCCGCCAAGACGCTGCCGGGCCCGATTTGGGTGGTGAAGAGCCAGATCCATGCCGGCGGTCGCGGCAAGGGCAAGTTCAAGGAGGCCTCCGCCGGCGACAAGGGCGGGGTGCGCATCGCCAAGTCGGTCGCCGAAGTCAACGAGTTCGCCGAGCAGATGCTCGGCGCCACGCTCGTCACGGTGCAGACCGGGCATCACGGCAAGCAGGTCAACCGCCTCTACATCGAGGAAGGTTCCGACATCGACAAGGAGTTTTACCTCTCGATCCTGGTCAACCGCGAAACCTCAGAAATCTCGTTCGTGGTGTCCACGGAAGGCGGCGTCAACATCGAGGACGTCGCGCACAACACGCCGGAAAAAATCGTCACCTTCTCGGTCGATCCGGCGACCGGCATCATGGCCCATCACGGCCGTACGGTAGCGAAGGCGCTGGGTCTCGGCGGCGATCTCGCCAAGCAGGCGGAGAAGCTGGTAAGCCAGCTTTACGCTGCCTTCAGCGCCAAGGACATGGCAATGCTGGAGATCAATCCGCTCGTCGTCACCAAGCAGGGCCAGTTGCGTGTGCTCGACGCCAAAGTGTCGTTCGACGATAACGCGATGTTCCGTCATCCCGAGGTCGCGGCGCTGCGCGACGAGACCGAAGAGGACGCCAAGGAAATCGAGGCGTCGAAATACGATCTCAATTACGTTGCGCTCGACGGCACTATCGGCTGCATGGTCAACGGTGCCGGGCTGGCGATGGCGACAATGGACATCATCAAGCTCTACGGCATGGAGCCGGCGAACTTCCTCGACGTCGGCGGCGGTGCCAGCGTGGAAAAGGTGGCTGCGGCCTTCAAAATCATCACCGCCGATCCCAATGTGAAGGGCATCCTGGTCAACATTTTCGGCGGCATCATGAAATGCGATGTCATTGCCGAAGGCGTAGTCGCAGCGGTGAAGCAAGTCGGGCTGAGCGTGCCGCTGGTGGTTCGGCTGGAAGGCACCAATGTCGAGGCCGGCAAGAAGATCATCAGCGAATCCGGCCTCAACGTGGTGTCGGCGGACAATCTCGACGATGCCGCACAGAAGATCGTGAAAGCCGTCAACGGAGGCTAACGATGGCCGACCATCTCGCCGCACCGACGCCGCTGGAAGAGCATCGCAAGCTCGCCGTCTTCGCGGGCGATTGGAACGGCGAGGAAACTGTTTTTCCCTCGCGCTGGGTCGCGGGAGGGGCTGCCACTTCGCACGTCACGGCGCGAATCGGCCTCAACGGCTTCTATCTGATCCAGGACACCCGTCAGATGCGCGACGGCAAGGAGACCTTCGCCACCCACGGCGTGTTCACCTACGACCGCGAGGACCGGCTCTACAAATTGTTCTGGCACGATTCGCTCGGCTACTACCCGCCGTCGCCTGCCTCCGGCAGCTGGGCCGGCAAGACGCTCATCCTGGTGCGCGGCTCGCTGCGCGGCAATGCGCGCCACGTCTACGAGGTTGTCGACGACGACAGCTATACCATGAAGATCCAGTTCTCGCCCGACGCGGAAGGATGGGCCGACGTGCTCACCGGCGTCTACAGGCGCGTCCACTAACCCCTTTTTCGGTCATCCACGAAAGCAAACGCCATCATGTCCGTCCTGATCGACAAGAACACCAAAGTCATCTGCCAGGGTTTTACGGGCAAGAACGGCACGTTCCATTCCGAAGCTGCGATCGCCTACGGGACAAAGATGGTTGGCGGCACCTCACCCGGCAAAGGCGGCTCAAAACATCTCGGCCTGCCGGTGTTCGATACGGTCGCCGAAGCGCGCGAGAAGACCGGCGCCGACGCGTCGGTGATCTACGTGCCGCCGCCGGGCGCGGCGGATGCGATCTGCGAGGCGATCGACGCGGAAATCCCGCTGATCGTCTGCATCACCGAGGGCATTCCGGTGCTCGACATGGTCAGGGTGAAGCGCTCGCTGTCCGGCTCGAAGTCGCGGCTGATCGGGCCGAACTGTCCGGGCGTCATGACCGCCGGTGAATGCAAGATCGGCATCATGCCGGCCAACATCTTCAGGCCCGGCAGCGTCGGGATCGTCTCGCGCTCAGGCACGCTGACGTATGAAGCGGTGTTCCAGACCACCCAGGAAGGTCTCGGCCAGACCACCGCCGTCGGCATCGGCGGCGACCCGGTCAAGGGAACCGAATTTATCGACGTGCTGGAAATGTTCCTCAAGGACGAGAAGACCACCTCGATCATCATGATCGGCGAAATCGGCGGTTCCGCCGAGGAGGACGCCGCCCAGTTCGTCAAGGACGAGGCCAAACGGGGCCGCAAAAAGCCGATGGTGGGCTTCATTGCCGGCGTCACGGCCCCTCCCGGCCGCCGCATGGGCCACGCCGGCGCCATCATCTCCGGGGGGAAGGGTGACGCCGGTTCCAAGACCGCAGCGATGGAATCGGCCGGAATCACCGTCTCTCCGTCGCCCGCGCGGCTCGGACACACTCTTGCCGAAAAATTGAAGTCCTGATTCAATTCTTGGTTCTTTTCGGGGCGAATTTTCGCATTAAATAGGGTAAAGGTTCTTACCCCGCTGATCCGGTTTTCGGCTCGGCGCCGCGCCGTCTACTACGCGCAACCGAAAATCACCAGGACGCCACATGTCTCGCCAGGATGCGAACGCCGCTTTTGCCCTCTCTTCCTTTCTGCAGGGCACCAACGCCGCCTACATCGACGACCTCTATGCCCGCTACGAGCAGGATCCGGCTTCGGTCGACACCGAATGGCAGGAATTCTTCAAGAGCCTGAAGGACGCCCCGGCCGACGTCCAGAAGAACGCCGAGGGCCCTTCCTGGGGCCGCGACAACTGGCCGCTTACGCCGCGCGACGAGTTGACGTCGGCGCTAGACGGCAATTGGGCGCAGGTCGAAAAGGCGGTCGGCACCAAGATCGCCGCCAAGGCACAGGCCAAGGGCGTCGAAGTATCGGCTGCCGACGTCAATCTGGCGACGCGCGATTCGGTGCGGGCCCTGATGCTGATCCGCGCCTACCGCATGCGCGGCCACTTCCACGCCAAGCTCGATCCGCTCGGCATCGAGGCGCCGCGCGACCGCGAAGAGCTTGATCCCCGCACCTATGGCTTCACGGAAGCCGATTTCGACCGCAAGATCTTCCTCGATCACGTGCTCGGCCTCGAATACGGCTCGCTGCGCGAGATCGTTGCGATCTGCGAGCGCACCTATTGCCAGACGCTCGGCGTCGAATTCATGCACATCACCAACGCGGCGCAGAAAGCCTGGATCCAGGAGCGCATCGAGGGCCCGGACAAGGAAATCAGTTTTACCCGCGAGGGCCGGCGCGCGATCCTGACCAAATTGGTCGAAGCCGAGGGCTTCGAAAAGTTCTGCGATGTCAAGTTCACGGGAACGAAGCGTTTCGGCCTCGACGGCGGCGAATCGCTGATTCCGGCGCTGGAGCAGATCATCAAGCGCGGCGGCAATCTCGGCGTGAAGGAGATCGTGTTCGGCATGCCGCATCGCGGCCGCCTCAACGTGCTGACGCAGGTGATGGGCAAGCCGCATCGCGCGCTGTTCCACGAATTCAAGGGCGGTTCAGCCAATCCCGACGCGGTCGAAGGCTCCGGCGACGTCAAATATCACCTCGGCGCCTCATCCGATCGCGAATTCGACGGCAACAGGATCCATCTGTCGCTGACCGCCAACCCGTCTCATCTGGAAATCGTCGACCCCGTTGTCATGGGCAAGGTCCGCGCCAAGCAGGACCAGCATGGCGATCCGCCCGATATGCGCATCTCCGTGCTGCCGCTGTTGATGCACGGCGACGCCGCGTTCGCCGGTCAGGGCGTGGTGGCGGAATGCTTCAGCCTCTCCGACCTGAAGGGCTACCGCACCGGCGGTTCCCTGCACTTCATCGTCAATAACCAGATCGGCTTCACCACCTATCCGCGCTATTCGCGTTCCTCGCCCTATCCGTCCGACGTCGCCAAGATGATCGACGCGCCGATCTTCCACGTGAACGGCGACGATCCGGAAGCGGTGGTGTTCGCGGCCAAGGTCGCGATCGAGTTCCGGCAGAAATTCCACAAGCCGGTCGTCATCGATATGTTCTGCTATCGACGCCACGGCCATAACGAGGGCGACGAGCCGGCGTTCACCCAGCCGGTGATGTACAAGCGAATCGCCTCGCATCCGTCGACACTGGAACTTTACGCCCGGCGGCTGATCGCCGAGGGCGTGATGACCGAGGGCGAGGTCGAAAAGGTCAAGGCCGACTGGCGCGCGCGGCTCGACGCCGAGTTTGAGGCTGGCGCAGGCTACAAGCCCAACAAGGCCGACTGGCTCGACGGTAAATGGGCCGGCTTCAAATCCGCCGACCAGGAAGAGGATGCGCGCCGCGGCGTCACCGGCGTCGATGTCTCGGTCCTGAAGGATATTGGCCGCAAGGTTACCAAGGTGCCGGACGGTTTCCGGGTTCACCGCACCATTCAGCGGTTCCTCGACAACCGCGCCAAGGCGCTCGACACCGGTGTCGGCATCGACTGGGCGACCGGCGAGGCGCTGGCCTTCTGCACGCTGCTGCAGGAAGGCCATCACGTGCGCCTGTCCGGCCAGGACTCCGAGCGCGGTACCTTCTCGCAGCGCCATTCGGTCCTGATCGACCAGGAAGACGAAAGCCGCTACACGCCGTTCAATCATCTCGGCGGCGACCAGGGCCACTACGAGGTCATCAACTCGCTGTTGTCCGAAGAGGCGGTGCTCGGCTTCGAGTACGGCTATTCGCTGGCCGAGCCGAACGCGCTCGCGATGTGGGAAGCGCAGTTCGGCGACTTCGCCAACGGCGCCCAAGTGCTGTTCGACCAGTTCATCTCGTCCGGCGAACGCAAATGGCTGCGAATGTCCGGTCTCGTCTGCCTGCTGCCGCATGGCTATGAGGGCCAGGGACCGGAGCATTCCTCCGCGCGCCTCGAGCGTTTCTTGCAGATGTGCGCCGAGGACAATATGCAGGTGGTCTATCCAACCACGCCGGCGAATTACTTCCACGTGCTGCGGCGCCAGCTGCATCGTGAAATCCGTAAACCGCTGATCCTGATGACGCCGAAATCGCTGCTGCGCCACAAGCGCGCGGTCTCGCAACTCGACGAGCTCGGCCGCGATACCACGTTCCACCGCATCCTCTACGATGACGCGCAGATGCTGCCGGACGAGAAGATCAAGCTGCAGCCGGACGCAAAGATCCGTCGCGTCGTGCTGTGCTCCGGCAAGGTCTATTACGATCTCTACGAGGAGCGCGAAAAGCGCGGCATCGACGACATCTACCTGATGCGTATCGAGCAGCTTTATCCGGTGCCGCTGAAGGCGCTGGTGCACGAGCTCGGCCGCTTCAAGGGTGCCGAAGTCGTCTGGTGTCAGGAAGAGCCGCGCAACATGGGTTCGTGGCACTTCATCGAGCCTTATCTCGAATGGGTGCTCAACCAGATTCACGCGCCGAACAGGCGTCCGCGTTACGCGGGTCGCGCCGCGTCGGCGGCGACTGCCACCGGCTTGATGTCGAAGCATCTGGCGCAGCTCAAGGCCTTCCTCGACGAGGCGCTGAGCTAGCAACTTTTCAATCGTCATGCCCCGCGAATGCGGGGCATTCAGTACGCCGCGCCGCCGTTCTCACCACGAGCGTCTCGGAGTACTGGAGCGCCCGCCCCGGTGCGCGATTGCGCACAAGGCGGATGATGACAGCCAAGGTTATGACCGCACTGGTTATTGAGGAAAAAGACCATGACTGAAATTCGCGTTCCGACGCTCGGCGAATCCGTGACCGAGGCCACTATCGGCCGCTGGTTCAAGAAGGCCGGCGATGCCGTTGCGGTGGACGAGCCGCTGGTTGAGCTCGAGACTGACAAGGTGACGATCGAAGTCCCGGCGCCTTCCGCGGGCACGCTTGGCGAGATTACCGCCAAGGACGGCGAAACCGTTGCGGTCGGCGCACTGCTCGGCCAGATCAACGACGGCGCCGCTGGAGCCGCCGCCAGGCCGGCCGCCGCCTCAGCCCCCGCAAAAGCCGCAGCCCCGGCTGCGCCGCCTCCCGCTGCCGCGGCACCCGCGCCCGCCGCGCCCAAAGCACCGCCTTCGGATGCACCGCTCGCGCCGTCGGTGCGCAAGCTTTCGGTCGAAAGCGGTATCGATGCCTCGACCGTGCCGGGATCCGGCAAGGATGGCCGCGTGACCAAGGGCGACATGCTGGCCGCGATCGAAAAGGCCGCCTCGGCCCCGACGCCGGTCAATCAGCCCGCCGCCGCCGTGCAGGTCCGCGCGCCGTCACCCGCCGACGATGCCGCGCGCGAGGAGCGCGTGAAGATGACGCGGCTGCGCCAGACCATCGCGCGTCGCCTGAAGGAAGTGCAAAATACCGCGGCAATGCTGACGACCTTCAACGAGGTCGACATGAGCCACATCATGGCGATGCGTACGCAGTACAAGGATGTGTTCGAGAAGAAGCACGGCTCCAAGCTCGGCTTCATGGGCTTCTTCACCAAGGCCTGCGTGCAGGCCTTGAAGGAGATTCCGGCGGCGAATGCCGAGATCGACGGCACCGATCTGATCTACAAGAACTACTATCACATCGGCATCGCCGTCGGCACCGACAAGGGCCTCGTCGTGCCGGTGGTGCGTGACTGCGACCACAAGTCGATTGCCGAAATCGAAAAATCGATTGCCGATTTCGGCCGCCGCGCCCGCGACGGCCAGCTCAAGATCGACGAGATGCAGGGCGGTACCTTCACCATCACCAATGGCGGTATCTACGGTTCGCTGATGTCGACGCCGATCCTGAACGCGCCGCAATCCGGCATTCTGGGCATGCACAAGATCCAGGAGAGGCCGATGGTGATCGGCGGCAGGATCGAGGTCCGCCCGATGATGTATCTGGCGCTTTCCTACGATCACCGCGTCATCGACGGCAAGGAAGCAGTCACCTTCCTCGTTCGCGTCAAGGAAGGCCTGGAAGATCCTGCACGGCTGGTGCTCGATCTCTAGAGCATGATCCAGAAAAGTGGAAACCCGGTTTTCCGAAAGATCATGCGCAAACAACAAGACAACTCTCCATCGTTCTGGCGCCTGATCCTGGTCAGGCGTCACGAACCGTGCGTTGACCATTGGGGGCTGATGTGACGGACAAGGTCGTAATCATCACCGGCGGGAGCCGCGGCATTGGCCGCGCTGCCGCACTTGCTGCCGCGGCACGCGGCTTTAAGGTCGTGGTCGGCTATGCGAACAATCAGGCTGCGGCCAAAGACGTCGTCTCCGCCATTGAGAAAAAGAACGGCAAGGCGATCGCCGTGAAATGCGACGTCGGCAGCGAGCAGGACATTCTCGCGCTGTTCAAGGCAGCCGATGAATTCGGCTCGCTCGGCGCGCTCGTCAACAATGCCGGAATCGTCGGGCCTTCGGCACGCGTCGAGGACATGTCTGCCGAACGCATTCAGCGGATGATGGCGGTCAACGTCACCGGCAGCATTTTATGCGCGCGTGAGGCGGTAAAGCGGATGTCGACCCGCAACGGCGGCAAGGGCGGCGTCATCGTCAACCTGTCCTCGGTCGCGGCCAAGCTCGGTTCGCCGAATACCTATGTCGACTACGCCGCCTCCAAGGGAGCGGTGGATTCGTTCACCGTTGGATTGGGCCTTGAAGTTGCCGGCGAGGGCATTCGCGTCGCGGCGATCCGTCCCGGACTGATCGATACCGAAATCCACGCATCTGGCGGCGAAGCCGATCGTGCCCACCGCCTCGCACATGTGGTGCCGATGAAGCGCGTCGGCACCGCGGAAGAAATCGCCAACGCCATCGTCTGGCTGATGTCGGATGAGGCATCCTACGTTACCAGCGCCATCCTTGATGTGTCGGGCGGTCGCTAATAGCTCTTATAGAATTCACTTACAGGACTCACTCATGGCCACTTACGATCTCGTCGTCATCGGCACTGGACCGGGCGGATATGTTTGCGCGGTGCGCGCGGCGCAACTCGGCATGAAGGTCGCGGTGGTCGAGAAGAACGCGACGCTGGGCGGCACCTGCCTCAATGTCGGCTGCATGCCGTCGAAGGCGCTGCTGCATGCCTCCGAGATGTTCGAGGAAGCCGCGCATTCCTTCGCGAAGATGGGCGTCAGCGTCCCCTCGCCAAAGCTTGATCTGCCCGCGATGATGAATTTCAAGCAGCAGGGCATCGACGGCAACGTCAAGGGCGTCGACTTCCTGATGAAGAAGAACAAGATCGACGTGCTGAAGGGCACCGGCAGGATTCTCGGGGCCGGCAAGGTCGAGGTCTCCGGCGACGGCAAGGCCGAAACGGTCGAGACCAAAAGCATCGTGATCGCCACCGGCTCCGATATAGCGCGGCTGAAGGGCATCGATATCGACGAGAAGCGCATCGTGTCGTCGACCGGCGCGCTGTCGCTCGAGAAGGTGCCGGAGAAAATCCTGATCGTCGGCGCTGGCGTGATCGGGCTCGAGCTCGGCTCGGTGTGGCGCCGGCTGGGCTCCGAGGTCATGGTGGCGGAATTCCTCGACCGCATCCTGCCCGGCATGGACGGCGAGATCGCAAAGCAATTCCAGCGCATCCTCGAGAAGCAGGGTTTTGTGTTCAAGCTTGGCACCAAGGTCACCGGCGTTGACACCTCGGGCAAGACGCTCATCGCCAGCCTCGAGCCGGCCGCCGGCGGGACGGCGGAGAAGCTCGAAGCCGACGTGGTCCTCGTTAGTATCGGCCGCGTGCCCTACACCGAAGGTCTCGGCCTGAAGGAAGCCGGCGTTGTGCTCGACAATCGCGGCCGCGTGCAGATCGATTCGCATTTCTCGACCAGCGTGAAGGGCATCTTTGCCATCGGCGACGTCGTTGCGGGTCCAATGCTGGCGCACAAGGCCGAGGACGAAGGCGTGGCCGTTGCGGAGATCATCGCGGGCCAGGCCGGCCACGTGAATTACGACGTTATTCCAAGCGTCGTGTATACCACCCCTGAAGTGTCATCCGTCGGCAAGACCGAGGAAGAGCTGAAGCAGGCGGGTGTGGCTTACACGTCGGGTAAATTCCCATTCACGGCCAACGGCCGTTCCAAGGTCAACCAGACCACTGACGGTTTCGTCAAGATTCTCGCAGATGCGAAGACGGATCGGGTGCTCGGCGTACACATTGTCGGCCGCGAAGCCGGTGAAATGATCCATGAAGCGGCTGTTCTCAT
This sequence comes from uncultured Alphaproteobacteria bacterium, assembly GCA_963786115.1. Lineage (GTDB taxonomy): Bacteria > Pseudomonadota > Alphaproteobacteria > Rhizobiales > Xanthobacteraceae > Bradyrhizobium. The sequence goes on along the minus strand of CAWAYC010000041.1, from coordinate 28,326 downwards.
GGAATTCGGTGGTTCTGCCGAGGATTTGGCGCGCACCTGCCACGCCCATCCGACGCGTTCGGAAGCGATCAAGGAAGCGGCGCTTGCAGTCGGCAAACGGGCCATCCATATGTGATCGACAACCGGCGCGGGCCGGGTAAAGTTGACACCGATGCTGCGCCGCCTGCTTCAACCGTTCTGGGTCCTGCTTGCGATCATCTTTCTGATCGAAGCATGGCTGTGGGATCATCTCGAGCCGATCGTGGCGCGCGTCAGTCGCGCTCGTTCCGCTGCGAAGGTTCAAGCAATGGCTCGCCGAGCGCGTCGATTCCCTGTCGCCGGCGATGACGCTGATCGTGTTCATTGTTCCGGTGCTCCCGCTGTTTCCGCTGAAGCTGGTCGGGCTGTGGCTGCTCACGCACGAATATTGGCTGAGCGCCATCTCCACTCTCGTTTTCGCGAAATTCCTGGGCGTCGGCGTCACCGCATTCATCTTCGACGTGACGCGACCAAAACTTCTGGAGATGCGCTGGTTCGAAGCGCTCTATGATTTCGTCATCGCGTTGCGCGCCAAGGCAGCCGCGTTGGTCGACCCGGTCAAGCGGCGCATCCTGGAAATTCTGCGCGGTGACGGTGACAGCTGGTCGTCGCGCACGCTGCGGCTGATCCAGCGCTTCCGGAAGAGTGTGCACCAGGCGCGCTAAGGTTCTCGCCCGTCGGCTCCCGGCTTGACCGGGGACCGGTAATGAGCGTGCCGTTTCAACCGTTCAATGCAGATGCAACAGATGCGGCGAGTACATGCCAAGCGCGGTTATGACGATACCCGCCAGCGCCAGTACTCCCGAAACCCACGCCAAAACAGCTATGCCGGTGATGATGGTCGCCGAGGCCAGCACGATGCCGATCTGGAAGGCAGCGGAGGCGATTTCGTAGTGATGGTACTTGGCGGTCGCTTCGTCGCGCTCGTGCTCGGCATGTTTGGCGCGCTCGGCGAGTTGCTCCGAACCCTCGCCGGTCTCCGGCTCTGATCGGTAGCGGGCCGCCGTCTTCTGCCATTCGTCGATCTGCTTCTGGAGCGCCGCTTTCGCAGCATCGTCCCCGGTGGCTCCGAGGCTGAGCTTGGCATGCTCGGCAGTGGCCTGCACCACGGTCCGCCGGATACTCTTGGCCTGGAAGAACGCCCACAGGTTCGAGGCCTCGACATTCTTGCTGATCGCTTCGGTCTGGGCGCCCTTGCCGAGCGTCTCCGACAGCGCCAGGAACAATGCGATCACGGCAATCAGCAACGCGATCTTCTTGTTGGAGCTGGAGGCATGCTCGGCGTTCTCCGCATGCTCCATGCTCTCATGTGCGCTCATGATTCTCTCCCCCGTGATCCTGTCCCACGATTGCCGAACGGCATTGCTTGTGCAAGTGGCAAGCGGATATGACGGGCCCGTGTCGGGCTGGAATGCGCCAAAATAAAAGCTTCAGCCGCGCGGATGCGCGGTTCGGTACACTTCCAGCAGCCGTTCGCTGTCGATGCCGGTGTAAATCTGTGTCGTCGACAGCGAGGCGTGGCCGAGCAATTCCTGGATCGCGCGCAGGTCGCCGCCGCGGCTCAAAAGATGGGTCGCGAAGGAATGCCGCAGCGCATGCGGCGTGGCGCTGTTGGGCAGGCCGAGCGCGCCGCGCAGCCGTTCCATGGTGAGCTGGATGATTCGGGGGCTTAAAGGTCCGCCGCGTGCGCCGACGAACATCGGCCCCGACTGCTCCAGCGGATGCGGGCAGATCGCCGCATAGTCGGCAATCAGGGCCAGCACGTTTTGCAGCACCGGCACCATGCGGGTCTTGTTACCCTTGCCGGTGACGACCAGCACGTCGCCTTCGCCGGGTTTTGGCACGTCGCGGCGTTTCAAGCCGAGCGCCTCGGAGATGCGCAGGCCTGAACCATAGAGCAGCGCCATCACCGCGGCGTCGCGCGCCAAAATCCATTGCTCGCGGCTTTCGCCTGCGCGTTCATCGGCATCGGCAAACCGTTTGGCGGCCGCTATCTGGATCGGTTTTGGAAGACTTTTTGCAACTTTGGGCGCTCGAATGGCCGAAAGTGCGCCGACCTTGCCCTTGCCCTCCCGCTCGAGAAAGCGGCCGAACGAACGCAAGCCCGCCAACGCCCGCATCAGCGAGCGTCCCGCAATATCGTCGGCCCGGCGCATCGCCATGAAGGCTCTGACATCGCTGGCTTCCAGTGCTGCAAAAGCCGTAAGCGTCACTTGCGCGCCCCAATGCTCACTGAGAAAGGAGAGGCATTGCCGGACGTCGCGGGAATAGGCCTCCAGGGTTTTTGGCGACAGCCGCCGCTCGGCGCGCAGATGCGTCAGCCAGCGCGTCATCTGAAGCGCGGTCGTGCCATCGGCGCAATCGAGTTCGATCGGTTGAACGGCGGGAAGCGGTTTGGCCATGAGCTGTCTGGACGCGATGATTCCAGACATTATATCGCATCTCTTTCGTTTACCGTTCGCTAACTCGCGCTGGTGGCGCTAGCCTTGTTCCGACCACCCCAAACCTGATTCCCGCATATGGACCACACCACGCGCAGCCATGCTTCATCCGCATCATCGACCCGGGTGGTCGATGTGCTGGTGCCGGTCGCGCTCAACCAGACCTATTCCTACCGCGTGCCGCGCGGCATGGAGTTGTCGGCCGGCGACGTCGTCTGTGTGCCGCTCGGTCCGCGCGAGGCGGTGGCGGTAGTGTGGGCTGAAAATGCCAATCCCGATCCGCGGCTGCATAATCGGCTGAAGGATGTCGGCGAGAAACTCGACGTCCCGCCGCTCAAGGAGGAACTGCGCAACCTCGTCGACTGGGTCGCCAATTACACGCTTTCCGCCCGCGGCATGGTCCTGCGCATGTGCCTGCGGATGGGTGACAATTTGGGGCCGGAGCGAATGCGCGTAGGCGTGCGCCTCGTTGGCGAGCCGCCACAGCGGTTGACGCCGGCGCGGCGGCGGCTGATCGAGGTGCTGTCGGACGGATTGCTGCGCGGCAAGTCCGAAGCGGCGAAGGAGGCGGGCGTCAGTAGCGGCGTGATCGACGGCCTGGTCGACGAAGGCACGCTCGCGGTCGAGACGATGCCGCCGCCCCCGCCGCCGCCCGCGCCGGATCCGCACCACGCCCAGCCGGAATTTTCTCCCCAGCAACGCGCGGCGGTCGACGCAATGCGTGCGCTCGCCGCCAACGGCACTTTTCACGTCGCTTTGCTCGACGGTGTCACCGGCTCGGGCAAGACTGAAGTCTATTTCGAGGCGATTGCCGAAACGGTTCGGCGCGGCAAGCAATCGCTGATCCTGATGCCGGAGATCGCGCTGACCGGCCAGTTTCTCGATCGCTTCGCGCAGCGTTTTGGCGTGCGTCCGCTGGAATGGCACTCCGAATTGACGCCGCGCACCCGCGCGCGCAATTGGGCGGCGATCTCGACCGGCCAGGCGCCGGTCGTGGTCGGCGCGCGTTCGGCGCTGTTCCTGCCCTATGCCGATCTCGGCCTCATCATCGTCGATGAAGAGCACGACCAGGCTTACAAGCAGGACGACGGCGTGCACTATCACGCCCGCGACATGGCGGTCGTGCGTGCCCATATCGCGAAGATCCCGATCGTGCTGGCGTCGGCCACGCCCTCGATCGAGACCGAGGTCAATGCGCGCAAGGGCCGCTACCAACGCGTGGCGTTGCCGTCGCGCTTCGGCGGTCAGCACATGCCGCATATCGAGGCGATCGACCTGCGCCGCGCGCCGCCGCCGCGCGGCCGTTTCATCTCGCCGGTTCTGGCCGAGCAGATTCGTTTTGCGATCGAGCGGCGGGAGCAGGCGTTGTTGTTCCTCAATCGTCGCGGCTATGCGCCGTTGACGCTGTGCCGCGCCTGCGGCCATCGCTTCGCCTGCACCATCTGCGACGCCTGGCTGGTCGATCACCGGTTTCGCCAGCGCCTGGTCTGCCATCATTGCGGCTTCTCCATGCCGCGTCCCAATGTCTGCCCGCACTGCGCGGCGGAGGAATTGCTCGCCGCCGTCGGTCCGGGTGTGGAGCGCCTGCAGGAAGAAGCCGCGAGCATCTTTCCGAATGCACGCACGATGGTGCTGTCGAGCGACCTGATCACCTCCATCGAAACCATGCGCAGCGAACTCAACGAGATCGCGGAGGGCCGCGTCGACATCATCATCGGCACCCAGCTGGTGGCGAAGGGGCACAACTTTCCGCGGCTCAATCTGGTCGGCGTCATCGATGCCGATCTCGGCCTCGGCAATGGCGATCCGCGCGCCGCCGAGCGGACGTTCCAGTTGCTGTATCAGGTCATCGGGCGCGGGGGCCGCGATCAGGGCCGCGGCGTCGGGTACCTGCAGACCCATCAGCCCGAACATCCCGTGCTGAAGGCGCTCGTCGCCAATGATCGCGAGGCGTTCTATGCCAGCGAGATCGAGGCGCGCGAGCGCACCGGCTATCCGCCGTTCGGCCGCCTCGCCAGCCTGATCATTTCTGCCGGCGATCGGCCCACGGCGGAAGGTTTTGCGCGCAAGCTCGCGGCAGTCGCCCCGATCGATGAACGCATCCAGGTACTCGGTCCCGCCGAAGCGCCGCTCGCGGTGATCAAGGGGCGCTATCGCTTCCGTATCCTGGTGAAGTCGCTGCGCAATGTCGACCTGTCGGAATACTTGCGTGAATGGCTCGCGGGAGCCCCCAAGACCAAAGGCAATCTCAAGCTAGAGGTCGACGTCGATCCGCAGAGTTTTCTGTAACTTTTCCGCTGTACCCGGCATCGAACCCCAGATGTGCGATTACGCATCGGGGAATCCTAAGGTTCCAGCTTCGCGCTATGGAATGACTGTGAAAAATAAAAAGGCCTGCCGTCGTTCGTGACGGCAGGCCTTGGTCGGTGCGCGAAAAGATTCCGCGACCGTTACGCGACGCAACGCTTACTGAACTTGTCGGAAAACGGCGCTTGAGATGCGCCTCAAGAGACGACCTCGGCGGTGACGCGGCCGACGCCGGCACCGGTCAGGCCGATCGCGCGGGCGGCGCCCGTGGACAGGTCGAGCACGCGGCCGCGGATGAACGGGCCACGGTCGTTGATGGTGACGACGACGCTCTGGCCGCGATGGGTCACCCGCAGCTTGGTGCCGAAGGGCAGGGAGCGGTGCGCTGCCGTCATGGCGTTCTGGTTAAAACGCTGACCGGACGCGGTCTTGCTGCCGGATTCATTGCCGTAAAAGGAGGCTATGCCGGAGAAACTGCGTCCACCCGAGGACGGGGCGATCGAGGCATTGGCATCGCGCCAGGAAGTGTCGGTAGCGCCCTCAGTGGCGGCGCGGGCCTGCTGGTGATGATGATGGCGGTGATGCCGGGATTTGGCGGAAGCTTCGGTGACGCCGCCACCGACCAGGAAAGTTGCCGCGACAAGCGCGAGTGCCGTGCGCGACTGGGTTCGATTTCCCAGCCCCGACTTCTTGGAATTCACCATATAAATAGTCCCTCAGGCAGTATTGCCACTCAGATGGCAAGTGGAACCCCCGTCCCAATGTGTGAGGGTGCCGTTTGATTTCGCAATGCGGCGTGAATTGGGCAGTAACGTCCGAATGTCTCCGCCTGAAATATCTTGTTACCGCGCGACGATGATCAGCCGATATTCCGCAATCTTGGCGGTTAACGAATTTTAACCACATCAATACTTGTAATTACTGATAAGAAAAGTCCCTGCAAGGTTTGAGTAAGTATTGCGTAAATGGAACAATCCACCCGAATGGTTCCATCTCGGCGACTCATCTCGTCCATGCGCAATGCGATGGAACGAGTGATTGTGCGGCAGACGCGGATTTCGCCCGGGGCTAGATGTCGGGAAATTCCTGAGCGCAGAATTTTCCTTCGCTCTCGGGACTCGCATCTGATCGACGAAACCGTGGCGTGCGACAAGGCATCGCCCGCATGCGCCGTCATGTTGCACCTGCGCGTTTGCTATGTTAGCAAAGCCGCGATTTTAACGATCTCGGCACATCACGGGCCGGTCGAAAATCAAAGTCCCGTTTGAATTCCAAGGGCTTGGATCGCTAGGCGCTGCTTCGTGGCGACGGTTTTTCCCTTGCGAATTTAACAGCTGAAAAGAGCGAGTCTGTGGCTGCTGAAGATCCGTCCGTTTCGGGAGTGTCCGGTCGTTACGCAACGGCCTTGTTCGAACTGGCGCGCGACGAAAAGTCCGTCGATGCCGTCAAGGCTGATCTCGAGAAATTCGAGGCCATGCTCAACGACAGCGCCGATCTTAAGCGCCTCGTTCGCAGCCCGGTATTTTCGGCCGGCGAGCAGTCGAAGGCGCTCTCCGCCGTGCTCGACAAGGCCGGGATTGCCGGCACTTCCGCCAAATTCCTGAAAGTGCTCACCGCCAATCGCCGGCTGTTTGCCGTGACCGATGTGATCCGCGCGTTCCGCGCGCTGGTGGCGAAGTTCAAGGGTGAGGCGACTGCCGACGTCACCGTCGCCGAAGCGCTCAATGACAAGAATCTCGACGCACTCAAGGCCGCACTGAAATCGGTGACGGGCAAGGACGTCGCGCTCAACGTGAAAGTCGATCCCTCCATCATCGGCGGCCTTGTGGTCAAGCTCGGCAGCCGCATGGTGGATAGTTCGCTTCGCACCAAACTCAATTCGATTAAGCACGCGATGAAAGAGGCAGGCTGATGGACATTCGCGCCGCGGAAATTTCCGCGATCCTCAAGGACCAGATCAAGAATTTTGGCCAGGAGGCTGAGGTTACCGAAGTCGGACAGGTGCTGTCCGTCGGCGACGGTATCGCCCGCGTCTATGGTCTGGACAACGTCCAGGCCGGTGAAATGGTCGAGTTCGAGAACGGCACCCGCGGCATGGCGCTCAACCTCGAAACCGACAACGTCGGTATCGTGATCTTCGGCGCCGACCGTGAGATCAAGGAAGGCCAGACCGTCAAGCGTACCCGCGCCATCGTGGATACGCCGGTCGGCAAGGGCTTGCTCGGCCGCGTCGTGGACGCGCTCGGCAACCCGATCGACGGCAAGGGTCCGATCCAGGCCGACAAGCGCATGCGCGTCGACGTCAAGGCGCCCGGGATCATTCCGCGCAAGTCGGTCAACGAGCCGATGGCGACTGGCCTCAAGGCCATCGATGCGTTGATTCCGGTCGGCCGCGGCCAGCGCGAACTGATCATCGGCGACCGCCAGACCGGCAAGACCGCGATCGCGCTCGATACCATCCTCAACCAGAGGCCGCTCAACGCCCAGCCGGACGAGAACATCAAGCTGTATTGCGTCTACGTCGCGATCGGCCAGAAGCGCTCCACCGTCGCGCAGTTCGTCAAGGTGCTCGAAGAGCAGGGCGCGTTGGAATATTCGATCATCGTTGCTGCCACCGCGTCCGATCCGGCGCCGATGCAATACATCGCGCCCTTCACCGGCTGCACCATGGGCGAGTATTTCCGCGACAACGGCATGCACGCGGTCATCATCTATGACGATTTGTCCAAGCAGGCCGTCGCCTACCGTCAGATGTCGCTCTTGCTGCGCCGCCCGCCGGGCCGCGAAGCCTATCCCGGCGACGTGTTCTATCTGCATTCCCGCCTGCTCGAACGCGCCGCCAAGCTCAACAAGGATCAGGGTTCGGGCTCGCTGACCGCGCTGCCGGTCATCGAAACCCAGGCCAACGACGTGTCGGCCTACATTCCGACCAACGTGATTTCGATTACCGACGGCCAGATCTTCCTGGAAACCGACCTGTTCTTCCAGGGCATCCGTCCCGCGGTGAACGTCGGTCTGTCGGTGTCGCGCGTCGGATCGTCGGCACAAACCAAGGCGATGAAGAAGGTCGCCGGCAAGATCAAGGGCGAACTCGCGCAGTACCGCGAAATGGCGGCGTTCGCGCAGTTCGGTTCCGACCTCGACGCCTCGACCCAGCGCCTGCTCAACCGCGGCTCGCGTCTGACCGAACTGCTCAAGCAGCCGCAATTCTCGCCGCTGAAGATGGAAGAGCAGGTGTGCGTGATCTGGGCCGGCACCAACGGCTATCTCGATCCGCTTCCGCTCAACAAGGTGCGTGCTTTCGAGGACGGTCTTCTGTCGCTGCTGCGCGGCAAGAACGCCGACATCCTGACCTCGATCCGCGACAGCCGCGACCTCTCCGACGACACCGCCGGCAAGCTGAAGAGCGTGGTCGAAGGTTTCGCCAAGACCTTTGCTTAAGCAAGCTGTAACGCCCGGCGCCGCCGGGCGGGATGAATATTTGAGGCTTGCGGTCTGATCTCAACGGTCGGACCGCCGGGGTGAACGAAGAATGGCGTCACTGAAAGACATGCGGGTCCGCATCGCCTCCACCAAGGCGACGCAGAAGATCACCAAGGCCATGCAGATGGTCGCAGCCTCCAAGCTGCGTCGTGCGCAGACTGCTGCTGAGGCGGCGCGTCCCTACGCGGAAAAAATGGATGCGGTAATTTCCAACATCGCTACCGCTGCGGCGGGTTCGCCCGGCGCGCCGGCGCTGTTGGCCGGCACCGGCAAGGACCAGGTACACCTGTTGCTGGTCTGCACCGGCGAGCGCGGCCTGTCCGGCGCCTTTAATTCCTCGATCGTGCGTCTCGCCCGCGAGCGCGCTTTGTCGCTGGTCAGCCAGGGCAAGGAGGTCAAGTTCTTCTGCGTCGGCCGCAAGGGCTACGAGCAACTGCGCCGCACTTTCGACAGGCAGATCGTCGAGCATCTCGAACTGCGTTCGGTCCGCCAGCTTGGCTTCGTCAATGCCGAAGACATCGCCAAGAAAGTCATCGCGCGTTACGAGGCCGGTGAATTCGACGTCTGCACGCTGTTCTATTCCCGGTTCAAATCGGTCATCTCGCAGGTCCCGACCGCCCAGCAGATCGTTCCGCTGGTGGTGGAAGCGCCAGCCGCCAATGCCGGTCCTTCGACATCCTACGAATACGAGCCCGAAGAAGACGAGATTCTGACCCGCCTGTTGCCGCGCAATCTCGCGGTGCAGATCTTCCGGGCACTTTTGGAAAACAATGCCTCATTCTACGGCGCGCAGATGAGCGCGATGGATAACGCCACCCGTAACGCCGGCGACATGATCCGCAAGCAAACCTTGATCTACAACCGAACCCGTCAGGCCATGATCACCAAGGAGCTGATCGAGATCATCTCCGGCGCCGAGGCGATGTAACGTCGACAGGCGCGCTTAACTGACGGTTGTCTAGAGACACGAATTCGAAGGAGATAGTTTTATGGCCACACCCGCCAACCAGACCGGACGCATCACGCAGGTCATCGGCGCCGTCGTCGACGTGCAGTTCGAGGGGCATCTGCCCGCCATTTTGAACGCGATCGAGACCAAGAACGGCGGCAACCGCCTGGTGCTCGAAGTGGCGCAGCATCTCGGCGAATCCACGGTGCGTACCATCGCGATGGACACCACCGAGGGGCTGGTCCGCGGTCAGGAAGTCACCGACACAGGCAACCCGATCATGGTGCCAGTCGGTGCCGGCACGCTCGGCCGCATCATCAACGTTATCGGCGAGCCCATCGATGAAGCCGGCCCCGTGGTTTCGGAAGGCATGCGCGCCATTCACCAGGAAGCGCCGACCTACACCGACCAGTCCACCGAGGCTGAAATTCTCGTCACCGGCATCAAGGTTGTGGACCTGCTTGCGCCGTACGCCAAGGGCGGCAAGATCGGCCTGTTCGGCGGCGCCGGCGTCGGCAAGACCGTGCTGATTCAGGAGCTGATCAACAACGTCGCCAAAGCGCACGGTGGTTATTCGGTGTTCGCCGGCGTCGGCGAGCGCACCCGCGAAGGCAACGACCTCTATCACGAGTTCATCGAATCCAAGGTCAACGCCGACCCGCACCATCCCGATCCGAGCGTCAAATCGAAATGCGCTCTCGTGTTCGGCCAGATGAACGAACCGCCCGGCGCGCGTGCCCGCGTCGGCCTCACCGGCCTCACCGTCGCCGAGCACTTCCGCGACCAGGGCCAGGACGTGCTGTTCTTCGTCGACAACATCTTCCGCTTCACTCAGGCCGGCTCCGAAGTGTCGGCGCTCCTGGGTCGTATTCCTTCGGCGGTGGGTTATCAGCCGACGCTCGCGACCGACATGGGCGCGCTGCAGGAGCGCATCACCACCACGCACAAGGGCTCGATCACCTCGGTGCAGGCGATCTACGTGCCGGCCGACGACTTGACCGACCCGGCGCCCGCGACCTCGTTCGCGCATCTGGACGCCACCACGGTGCTCAACCGCGCGATCTCGGAAAAGGGCATCTATCCCGCGGTGGATCCGCTCGACTCCACCTCGCGCATGCTCTCTCCGCTCGTCGTCGGTCAGGAGCATTACGAGACCGCGCGTATGGTTCAGCAGGTGCTGCAGAAGTACAAGTCGCTGCAGGACATCATCGCCATTCTCGGCATGGACGAACTGTCCGAAGAGGACAAGATCGCAGTCGCCCGCGCCCGCAAGATCGAGCGCTTCCTGTCGCAGCCGTTCCACGTCGCCGAAGTGTTTACGGGATCGCCCGGCAAGTTCGTCGAACTCGCCGACACCATCAAGGGTTTCCGCGCGATCTGCGAAGGCAAGTACGATCACCTGCCGGAAGCCGCCTTCTACATGGTCGGTACCATCGAAGAAGCCGTCGAGAAGGGCAAGAAGCTGGCTGCCGAGGCGGCCTAAGACTGCGAATGGCGAATCGGGAGTAGTGAACAGAGCTGCTCCCTCACTTCGCCAATCGTTATTCGCTACTCGCTATTCGCAAGGTTCAACATGGCCACCTTCCACTTCGATCTCGTCTCCCCCGAAAAGCTCGCCTTCTCAGGTGAGGTCGATCAGGTCGACGTCCCCGGCGTGGAGGGCGATTTCGGCGTGCTCGCTGGCCATGCGCCGGTGGTAGCTGCAGTTCGCCCGGGGATCCTGACGATCACCACCGGCGGCGCACATCATAAGGTCATCGTGCTTGGTGGCCTGGCCGAAGTGTCGGAGAAGGGCCTCACCGTGCTCGCCGACGTCGCCACCTCGATGCAGGACCTCGATCGGACCCAATTCGCCGATACGATTTCCGAAATGGAGGAAAAGCTCGCCGAGAAGGAAGGCTCCGAACTCGACCAGGCCATCGAGCGCCTCGATCACTTCAAGAGCATCCAGCACGAACTCAGCTCCACGGCAATGCACTAAGCCCCGGTGCATCGCGCCGGGGCTTAACGGAAGTCCTGACTAAAGCCAGCGCTCGTCACCCCGTGGCGGGCGCTGGACTTTGTTTGATCGGTTTATGGTCTTTCGCATCGGCATCACCCTCCGCGACGTGATCGAGCGCGACGGCGATCTGCTCGGCGACGGCGTCAACATCGCCGCGCGTCACCGCGCATGACGGCTTCAATCCCGACGGCTCGTTTCCCACGCACAACGAAGCGAACGGCGGAGACAACCGCGAGGGCCATTCGAACAATCGTTCATGGAATCATGGCGTCGAGGGGCCGACGGATGATCCGGACATCACCGGGCGATCGTTTCTCGCTTTCGCCATGGCAATCGAGGACGGCGGTGACCACCCCGCATCAGAAAGGCGGGCAGGCTTTCCGGGTCACGCTTATCGCGCGAATTCCGCGAAGCGCTGCGCGACGTTCTTGTATATCTCGCGCCGGAACGGCACGACGAGATCGGCAACACGGTCGAGGCGCTCCCAGCGCCACGCATCGAATTCGGCGGGCTGCCCATTGCGCGGCGTCAAAGGATCGATGTCTTCGTCGCGTCCGGTGAAGCGCAACGCGAACCACTTCTGGCGCTGGCCGCGGAATTTTGCCAACCGATGCGACGGCGGCACGTCCTGGTGCGGAAAATCGTAAGTCATCCAGTCGGTCTCACCGAGATAGTCGGCATTGACCGCGCCGGTTTCTTCCCAGAGCTCACGCATCACCGCTTCACGTGGATCTTCGCCGGCATCAATGCCGCCCTGCGGCATCTGCCATTCAAGGCCGGGCAAGATGATCTCCGGCCCGTCGTTCTTGAAGCGGCGGCCGATCAGCACTTGGCCGGAGGCACCGAACAAGGCAATCCCGACATTGGGGCGGTAGGGTTTCGCGTCGGGCATCTCAACTCAACTACTTGCCCGCAAGCCTGGAAAATTCCTGGACGACGCGCTCATAGACCGGGCGCTTGAACGGAACGATCAAGTTCGGGAGGTTTTTCATCGGCTCCCAGCGCCAGCTGACGAACTCAGCCTTGTGGCCGCCGCCGGGGCTCGCGACGTTGATTTCGGCGTCCTTGCCGGTGAAGCGTATCGCGAACCATTTCTGGCGCTGGCCGCGGTAGCGGCCCTTCCAGGTGCGACCGGCGACGGTGCGCGGAATATCGTAGATCAGCCAATCCGGGACCTCGCCGATCTTCTCCACGGAACGGACGCTGGTTTCCTCGTAAAGCTCGCGCTTGGCGGCTTCCCAGGTGTCCTCGCCCGGATCGACGCCGCCTTGCGGCATTTGCCACACATGGGTTTCGTCGACGTGCTCGATGCCGCCGGCACGGCGGCCGATGAAGGCCAGCCCTTCCGCGTTCAGCAGCATCATGCCGACGCAGGTCCGGTAGGGCAGATCCTCATAACGCGCCATTCCGTCAGGACTCCTCAAGGGAAAGGGCGGAGTCCGGAAACCCGGAAATCTCGCCATCAGGCCGTTCTTGTTCGAGCATGATCTTTCGGATCATGCTCTATCCCGATTTTGATTTCAGCATCGCGGTTGTCAATGGCACCAGCATGATGCCGCGGCCGTCCAGCGCCTTGATCCAGGCCGCCAGCCGCTCGATCGAGACCGGCAATGCCGAGGCGACGCCGACGGCGATGCCGCGTTCCTTGGCGAGCGTCTCGAGCTTGAGCAGGGCACGGTCGATTTCCGCCGGCGTCGGCACCGCGTCGATGGTGAAATCAGCTTTTGCGAAGGGCAGAGCGTTGCCGGCCGCCAGCGAGGATGCAACGCTGCGCGGGGTCGAGCCGTCGTCAAAATAGCTCAAGCCTCGCTTGGCCGCCTCGCGCACGAGCGGCTGCATGACGGGATCGGTGGCCACGAAGCGGGCCCCCATGAAACTGGCGATCCCGGCATAGCCTTGCAGGCGGCTGAGGTGCCAGTACAGCCGGTCGAGATTCTGCTCGGCGTTGAGCGTCGTGAGCAGGGTCTGCGGGCCCGGATCGTTGTCGGGATAATCGAATGGCTCCATCGGGATCTGCAGCAGAATCTCGTGACGCTGCGCGCGCGCCCGCTCGGCGAGTTTTGCGGGATCGGAGCCATAGGGCGTAAATGCCAGCGTGACCGCCGGGGGCAACTTCATGATGGCGTCGGTGGTCTTGGCGGCGCCGACCCCAAGGCTGCCGACCACGATGGCGACAACAGGCATTTTCGCGGCCTTGGCGCGGTCGGCGTCTGCGGCGTAGACCGTGAAGGGCTTGAGACCGTCGGCGACCACCGGGATCATGCCGTAGCGGGATTTTTCGAGCAGGCGCGTATCGATGCCGGCCATCGGGCCGGGCGCGGCGTCCAGTTCGGCCTTTTCGGCGGTATCGCCGGCGGCACCGATCACGACGTCCTGGCGCTTGCCGCTTGAGCCGTCGATGATGGTGACGGTCTTGCTCTCGCCCGGTGCGGCTTGCCTGGGGGCGGGTTTCGCAGTCGGCTCGGCATGGCTAGATGCCGCCGCCGTGGAGGGCTTTTCGTCCGCCGCCGGGGTCTTGCGCAGGGCGATACGGGCGATCGGCTCGCCGCCGAGCGGGTTATCGTTGAACAGGGCGACGCCGAGGAAGGCGACCAGGAACAGGCCGAGCAGCACGGCCAGCACCTGCATGCCCGTGACCGGCAGCCGAAGCCGGCGCTTTTGCCCCGCCGTCTTCTGTCCGAGCGGCGTGCTCAGTTCGTCGGCCGCCTCTGCCATGATCCCCCCGAATCAACTGCGCGACGATACCACGATGCGGCCGGTTCGAGCCCGGCCCTGCCGTCGTCAAAGCACGGGGCCGGCTGACGGACGCTGGTAGCCACAAGCAAAAAGGGCGGCCCGAAGGCCGCCCTTTTCGATCAATTGGCTCGAAAGATCAGTTCGCAGCCTTGTTAGCGGGCTTGTCGATCGCGGCCTTGTCGCCGCCCGCCGGTGCGGGCGCCGTGGTCGCGGTGGACTTGATGCCGTGCAGGAGGTCGTCGGCCATCTTCAGCGCCTTGTCGTCCTTGGCGTCCGGCGGCACGTACGATTGCGAGCCGGTCTTTTCGTCGCCATCCGACTTCAAATGGCCGCGCAGCGAGGCTTCGCCCTTGGTGTCGGTCCGCGCCTTCAGCTCGTCCGGCACGTCCTGCAGCACTTCGATATCGGGAACGATGCCCTTGGCCTGAATCGATTTGCCCGACGGCGTGTAGTAGCGCGCGGTGGTCAGGCGCAGCGCACCGTTGCCACTGCCGAGCGGAATGATCGTCTGCACCGAGCCCTTGCCGAATGAACGGGTGCCGACCAGCGTGGCGCGCTTGTGGTCCTGCAATGCGCCGGCAACGATCTCGGAGGCCGAGGCGGAGCCGCCGTTGATCAGGACGATCACCGGCTTGCCCTTGGTTAGGTCGCCCGCATGGGCGGCGCGGCGCTGGGTTTCCTCGGCGTTGCGGCCGCGTGTGGAAACGATCTCACCGCGCTCCAGGAAGGCATCGGAGACCGTCACCGCTTCCTCCAGCAGGCCGCCGGGATTGTTTCGCAGATCGATGATGTATCCCTTCAGCTTGTCGCCGAGCTGGTTCGACAGATTGCCGATCTCGCGCTTCAGGCCTTCGGTGGTCTGCTCGTTGAAGGTGGTGATGCGGATATAGGCGATGTCGTCGGCCTCGACGCGCGCGCGCACCGAGCGGACGCGGATGTTGTCACGCACCAGCGTGACGTCGATCGGATTGTCCTGGCCCTTGCGGATGATCTTCAGCCGGATCTTGGTGTTGACCGGACCTCGCATCTTCTCGACGGCCTGGTTGAGGGTGAGGCCCTGCACCGCTTCGTCGTCCAGCGTGGTGATGATGTCATTGGCCATGATGCCGGCCTTGGAAGCCGGCGTATCGTCGATCGGGGAGACCACCTTGATCAGCCCGTCTTCCATCGTGACTTCGATGCCGAGCCCGCCGAATTCACCGCGGGTCTGCACCTGCATGTCGCGGAAACTCTTGGCGTCCATATAGCTGGAATGCGGATCGAGACCGGCCAGCATGCCGGAAATGGCGGATTCGACCAGCTTGCTGTCGTCCGGCTTCTCGACATAGTCGCTGCGCACCCGCTCGAACACATCGCCGAACAGATTGAGCTGGCGATAGGTATCCGAGGTCGCGGCGCGTGCGCTCGATCCCATCAGCACGGCGCGAGGCTGCGTGACGAAAAGCGTCAATGCCGCGCCGGTGGCGGCGCTAAGGAGAATTACAGAAGTCTTGCGCATCATCCGCGAACCTTTTCGCCTTCATTTGCGGCCCACCATGGGCCTGGATCAATTGGAGTGCCGTCCTTACGGAACTCGACATAGAGCACTGGTTGGCTCGCGTTCGTCGCGAGAATGGACGCAACCTGGGACGTCGACCCCATGGTCGCGACCGGCTCCCCCGTAAGTACAAACTGGCCGATGTTTACCGAAATACGCTCCATCCCGGCGATCAGGACATGATACCCGCCCCCAGCATTGAGGATCAAGAGTTGTCCGTAGCTGCGGAAGGGTCCCGCGTAAACAACCCAGCCGTCACACGGGGTTGTGACCTGGGCCCCGGCCCGGGCGGCCAAAGAAATGCCTTTTTGTACGCCACCAGCCTCGACGGAACCGCCAAAATCGCGAATCTTGGTGCCATTAACCGGGTATGCGAATAGTCCCTTGGCCGAGGCAAAGGCAATTGCCGGGCTGAGTCGGGCGGGGTCCTTCAAAGCTCCGACATCGGGCTTGCCATTGATGGTGGCGGGCGCCCCCTGCAGATTGGCGGTTGCAGCCGCCTTGGCGGCGCTCTTTAAGTCCTGCTCCATCTTGGCGATCAGGCCCTGCAGACTGTCGACCTGCTTGGATAGCGCGATGGCGCGTGCGCCCTCCGCCTCCATGTCCTTTTCGAATGCGCTCTGCTGGCGCTGCCGCTCTTCGACCAAGGCGGCCATGCGAACGGAATCGTTCCTGAGCTTGTCGCGGTCGAGCGACAGGGCGTCGCGTTCGCTGCCAATGGTCTTGCGCAAAGCCACCAGTTCGCTGAGGTCGGCGGTGAGTTTTTCCGCGCGGATGCGCAGTTCGGGCACCACCGACCCGAGCAGCATCGCGGTGCGCAGCGACTGCAGCGCATCTTCCGGTCGCACCAGGAGCGCCGGCGGCGTGCGCCGCCCGGCGCGCTGCAGGGCCGCCAGCACCTCGACGATCTCGCCGCGGCGCGAATCGAGCGAGTGGCGGATCTGCTGCTCGCGGTCATCGAGCGAACGCAGCCGCGCTTCGGCGTCGGCGATCCGCGTCTCGACGCCGCGCACCTGGGCTGCGATGTCGATCAGTTGCTGGTTGAGCTTGCTGCGATCCTGGCCGAGCGCCGCGATATCGGCTTTCAGTTTCTCCTGAAGCTCGGTTGCTTTTCTCTGCTGCTCGCGGGCGGCCTCGAGCTCCTGCTCGCGCTGCTTGATGGCCTCGGGCGAAGGGGTCGCCGCCGCTTGCTGCGCCGGGGTGGTCACCTGCGCGATCGCCGGCGAAAGCGATACCGCGGCAAGGCCGGCGGAGAGCAGCAACGCCAGATGCCGAGTGCGGCCGACGGCGTCGAGGTACGAAGCAAGGTCCCGCGTTAGCTGCATCCGATTCCGGGCGCTCTTTGGTTCGTCACTGCGCTCAGGCGCGGTGATAAGGGTGGCCGGCCAAAATGGTCGCGGCCCGATAAATCTGTTCCAGAAGCATGACTCGGACCATTTGATGCGGCCAGGTCGCCGAGCCGAACGCAACGCGTAGTTTAGCGTTGCGCTGCAATTCGGGCGAAAGTCCGTCCGCGCCGCCGATCGTGAAAATAGTAGTTCCGATTCCCTCATCCCGCCAGCGGCCGAGATGCCGGGCGAAGGCCGCACTATCGACATTCTGGCCGCGCTCGTCGAGCGCTGCCAGCACGGATTTCTCCGGTATCATCGCTGTGATAGCAGCAGCTTCCTCTGCTATCCGGGTGGAGACGTCGCGCGCACGGCTTTCGGGAATTTCATGAATCTCAAGGCCGCGGAAACCGAGTCTGCGGCCGATCTCGTCGAATCGCTCGCGATAGCGCTCGGCCAATTCCCGCTCCGGGCCCTGCTTCAACCGGCCGATTGCAACCACGACAACGCGCATATCAAACCATTTTCCGGCAAGGTGGAAACCGGTTTGCACAGAGCTCGATCAGCACAAGCGGATGCCGGTTCTGCGTCCGATCGCACCTAGACATAAGACAGATATTGTCGCCAAACCGCGTACATTTTGGCGGATCATGCGCAAAACGGTTCAAATCGATAATCGCGCGCTATAACGCGCGCACGTTACCATGCGCATCAGCCGATCTGCATCGGCTCAGAAACTCAGATCGCCGCGACCGCCGGGTTTTGCGTCCACAATCTCTCGAGATTGTAGAATTCGCGTACCTCGGGTCTGAATACGTGTACGACCACGTCGCCGGAATTGATCAGCACCCAGTCGCAGTTGGGCATGCCCTCGACATGGATGCTGGTGACGCCGTTTTCCTTCAGGCCCTTCGTCACGTTTTCCGCGATCGCACCAACGTGCCGGTTGGCCCGGCCCGACGTGATGATCATGAAATCGGAAAATGCGGATTTGCCGCGAAGGTCGATGGTGACCGTTTCTTCCGCCTTCATATCGTCGAGGCGGGAGAGGATCATATTCAGCGTCTTGTCGGCGCCAGGTTGCGCCTTCAAGGCCGCAGCTTCAGTCAATGTTTTACGCGCAGGTTTGGCTGCCTTGGATGAAACAGCCTTCGGTAAAACAGACTTGGACAATACAGGTGTGGCCAGGGACCATTCCTTTCACTGTATCGCGAACACCGAATCTCGGCGTCCGCAGGTTATATTACGCATGTGGGGTCAATGGTTTCAATATTCCAGATCGCACCACCCTTCACTTCGTCCTCCAGCTCCCATCGGGGTTCCGAAGGCCGGTCGAAGACAGATTGGATTTCATGCCCGTGAGAAAGACCCAGGCAGGCGCCTGCTGATCCGCCAATCGGGCCGCCTGATTCTCAGGCAGACGATAACGGGCGAGCGCCTGGGCGGCCGGCGCGGCCAGCGCCCTGAAACTTTGTGGCGGACGGTCGATCACGGCGATCGGCACAACGGATGCGATGCGCCGCCAGTCTTTCCAGCGGTGGAACTGCGCGAGATTATCAGCGCCCATGATCCACACAAAGTGCACGCCGGAAACGCGGCGGCGCAGGTGAATGATCGTGTCGACGGTATATCTGACGCCGATGACAGCTTCGAGACAGCTGATATCGATACGGGGATCACCGGCGATTTTACGCGCGGCTTCGGCGCGCTCGCCAAGGGCGTGCAGTCCGTCGTGGTTCTTTAGTGGATTGCCTGGCGTTAACAGCCACCAGACGCGGTCGAGCCGCAGCCGCTTGATGGCGAACAGGCTAATGGCGCGGTGCGCGGCATGCGGCGGATTGAACGAGCCGCCGAGCAGGCCGACGCGCATGCCATTGGTGTAGAACGGAATTGCCTGGGCTGCGGATGGCGACGCCACCGGAGCTGGCTTCAACGGGGTCACAAAATCGCTTTCACGGTCGCGTCTGCCCGGTACCGTGAATACGGTATTTGAAGCTCGTCAGTTGCTCGGCGCCGACAGGGCCGCGGGCGTGGAATTTTCCGGTGGCAATGCCAATCTCTGCACCAAAGCCGAACTCGCCGCCGTCAGCGAATTGGGTCGAGGCATTGTGCAGCACGATCGCGGAGTCGACCTCATTGAGGAATTTCTCCGCGGTATTGGCATCCTCGGTCACGATGGCGTCGGTGTGATGTGAGCCGTGATTGTGGATGTGCGCGATCGCCTCGTCGACACCGTCGACGAGGCGCGCCGCGATGATCGCGTCCTCATATTCGGTGGCCCAGTCCTCGTCACAAGCAGGCTTTACCCTGGCGTCCACACGCTGCACGGCGTCGTCCCCGCGCACTTCGCAGCCGGCATCGATCAGCATCTCGACCAGCGGCTTGAGGCTGGTTGCGGCACCGGCTCGATCGACCAGCAAGGTCTCGGCGGCGCCGCAGACGCCGGGCCGTCGCATCTTGGCATTGAGCACGATCTTCTTCGCCATTTCGAGATTGGCGGAATGATCGACATAGACGTGGTTGACGCCTTCGAGATGCGCGAACACTGGCACGCGCGCTTCCGCTTCGACCCGCGCGACGAGGCTCTTGCCCCCGCGCGGCACGATCACGTCGACCCCGCCGCTCAATCCGGTCAGGAGCAGGCCGACCGCAGCGCGGTCGCGCGTCGGAACCAGCGTGATCGACGCTTCGGGCAGGCCGGCCTCGCGAAGCCCCTGCACCAGGCAATCATGGATCGCGCGGCAGGAGCGGAAACTGTCGGAGCCGCCGCGCAGGATCACCGCGTTGCCGGATTTCAGGCAAAGCACGCCGGCGTCGGCTGCGACGTTCGGGCGGCTCTCGAAGATGACAGCGATGACGCCGAGCGGCACCCGCACGCGTTCGATGGTCATGCCGTTCGGACGCTGCCAGCTTTCGGTGATTCTGCCGATCGGGTCTGGAATTTTCCGCACTGTGGCCACGCCATCCGCCATCGCGTTGATGCGTGCTTCGGTGAGCGTCAGGCGATCGATGAAGGCCGACGTCGCGCCGCTGGCGCGCGCTTCGGCAACGTCCTCGGCATTGGCTGCAAGGATCGCCGGGGCGTGGCTACGGATCGCCCGCTCGATCGCGTCGAGCGCGCGGTTCTTTTGCTCGGGCGGAGCAAGCGCCAGCACCCGTGCGGCGGCGCGGGCGCGGGACGCGAGTTCGGTCATCAGGGCCGGCAAATCGGCATTACCGTCGATTGCCTTCAGCGACGCAGTCATGGCGGTCTCAAGCTGTCAGTTAAGGCGCTGCTTTAGCACGGAAATTGTGGGTTTGGCGAGGCGCGGAACCGGCATGGCTGGCTGGCGATAGCGGCTCTGGCAACTCGGCCAATGGCCTAGCATCCCCCCGTTCTGATTGGATCAGAACCGGGGCTCTACCTTTTTGTGCGGCGCGTTGTCATCGCGCGAACCGGTCTCCATTTCGCTCGAAACGCTCTATTTGGCCGAAAACGACCCGCTCGGGCCCACCACCAGGTCGTCGCGGTGGATCATCTCGGCTCGGCCACTGATGCCCAGAATGGCCATCGCGTCGGGCGAGGAGCGGCCCTTGATCTTCTCGGCGTCCTCGGCGTCGTAGGCGACCAGGCCGCGGCCGATTTCGTGAGTATCGGGGCCGCGCACCACCACGGCGTCGCCGCGGGCGAATTGGCCGTCGATCCGGATCACGCCGGCAGGCAGCAGGCTTTTGCCGGCGCGCAGCGCGGCGACCGCGCCGGCGTCGATGGTCAGCGTCCCCTTCGGCTCCAGCGAGCCGGCGATCCAGCGTTTTCGGGCGGTGACGGGATTGGCGGGGGTCAGGAACCAGGTGCAGCGGCCGCCATTCGCGATCGCCTGCAGCGGATGCTCGATCTTGCCGGAGGCGATCAGCATATGCGTGCCTGATGTTGTCGCGATCTTGGCCGCCTCGATCTTGGTGTACATCCCTCCGCGCGAAAACTCGGATTCCGCGGCGCCGGCCATCGCCTCGATTTCCGAGGTCACGCTCTCGACGATGGGAATCAATTTGGCGTTGGGGTTGGCGCCGGGCGGCGCGTCATAAAGGCCGTCGATGTCAGACAGCAGGATCAGCAAATCCGCGCTCGCCATGGTGGCAACGCGGGCGGCGAGGCGATCATTGTCCCCGTAGCGGATTTCGTTGGTGGCAACCGTGTCGTTCTCGTTGATGACAGGCACCGCGCGCCATTCCAGCAATTTGCCAATGGTCGAGCGTGCGTTGAGATAGCGCCGGCGTTCCTCGGTGTCCTGCAGCGTCACGAGAATTTGCCCGGCGCCGATGCCGTGATCTCCGAGCACTTCCGACCAGATGCGCGCCAGCGCAATCTGGCCCACCGCCGCCGCGCCCTGGCTTTCTTCGAGTTTCAGCGGGCCGCGCGGCAATTTCAGGCGGCTGCGGCCGAGCGCAATCGAGCCCGACGAGACGATCAGGACCTCGCGCCCCTCCTTGTGCAGTTTCGCGACGTCGTCCGCGAGCGCCGACAGCCACGACGCCCGCACTTCGCCGGCGTCGGAATCGACCAGGAGTGAGGAGCCGACCTTGACGACGATGCGGCGGAAATTGTTGAGCGAGGGACGGGCCATGGACGGTGTCGAATGAAGCTGCATTGGCGAAAAGCAATACGCGCCACCTCCTTACTTTGGAAGTGGCGCGGCAGAGAGAAGTTAAATGTCATTTAGCCTAAATTAGCCCATCACGAAGGCGTTGAGCTTGTTGCCCTCGGGATCCCTGAAATAGGCGGCATAAAACTGTTCGCTGCGTTGGCCGGGAGGGCCTTCGCAGGTGCCGCCAAGCGACAGCGCGAGCTTGTAGACGCTGTCGACCTGCGCCTTGTCCTTGGCGCCGAATGCCGCCATCACGCCGTTGCCGACCGTCATCGGCTTGCCGTCATAGGGCAGCGCCACGCCGAACCCGGCGCCCCGCCCCGGACTGCCCCAGGCGATGATGCGATCGTTGGACATGAAGCGTCCCATGCCCAGTTCGCCGCAAATCTTGTCGTAGAACTCGCCGGCCTTCTTGAGATCCCTGGTGCCGACGGTGACGTAGCCGATCATGATTTCCTCCCTCAATGTTATGAGTGAGGGAGTTTTGCAGCCGGAAGTTACACGCGCAAGTCAGGCATGAAGCACGTTCCCGTCAGCCTGGCGGCGTCGGCTCCGCCCACGGCTCGGCCTCTGCGGCGGCCTTGGCCTTGTTGGATACCGGCGCTTCGCCAATCACCTCGGCCAGCGCCTGGAGCGCTTGCTGTACGCCTTCACCGGTGGCGGCTGACAGCACCAGCGGCGTCTTCTTCGCCGCCCGCTTCAGCCGGTCTTTCTGCTTCTTCAATTCGTCCGGTGTCACCGCGTCGATCTTGTTCAGCGCGACGATCTCGATTTTCTCGGCGAGATGTCCCTCATAGGCTTCGAGCTCCGTGCGCACCGTCTTGTAGGCCTTGCCGGCATGCTCACTGGTTGCATCGACCAGATGCAGCAGCACGCGGCAACGTTCGACATGGCCGAGAAAGCGATCGCCAAGGCCTGCACCTTCATGCGCGCCTTCGATCAGCCCGGGAATATCGGCGAGCACGAATTCGCGGCCCTGCGCATTCACCACGCCAAGCTGCGGATGCAAGGTGGTGAAGGGATAGTCGGCGATCTTCGGCTTGGCCGCGCTGACGACCGAGAGGAGGGTCGATTTCCCCGCGTTGGGGAGGCCGACGAGACCAGCGTCCGCGATCAACTTCAGCCGCAGCCAGATCCAGCGCTCCTCGCCCGGCTGGCCGGGATTGGCGTTGCGCGGTGCGCGATTGGTCGATGATTTGAAATGCGCGTTGCCGAAGCCGCCATTGCCGCCTTCGGCGAGCACGAATTTCTCGCCGAGCGAGGTGAAGTCGTGGATCAGCGTCTCGCGATCCTCGTCGAATACCTGCGTGCCCACCGGCACCTTGAGCACGATCGGCTTGCCGTTGGCGCCATGGCGGTCCTTGCCCATGCCATTGGTGCCCTTTTGCGCCTTGAAATGCTGCTGGTAGCGATAGTCGATCAGCGTGTTGAGCCCATCGACGACCTCAATGATCACATCGCCGCCGCGGCCGCCATTGCCGCCGGAGGGGCCGCCGAACTCGATGAATTTTTCGCGGCGAAACGCCACGCAGCCGTTACCGCCGTCGCCGGAGCGGATATAGACCTTTGCCTCGTCCAGGAATTTCATGGGCCTACCCTAGCGTTTTCGAGCGAAGTGGACACCGGTTCGCGTCAAGAAAACGCGTCAAAACAGAAGTTTAGGACCTCGGTTCTGAACCTAGCGTGTAGGTAAGGCAGGGGGGCCCATGCGGCAACCCTCAGGGCCCGCACCATCGGCGAAAAGCCTTAATTTTTGGGCCTTTTTGCGGCTTTCAGGGCAACTAGGCCGGCCGTCGTCGAATCAGGAATTTCTGTTGGCCCTCGAGCACCAGTTCCTTGCGCTGGTTGAACACGGTTGAGCGCAGCGTCACGACGCCGGTGGTGCGGCCGGGGGTGAGTTCGATGACTTCGAGCGCGGGATAGATCGTGTCGCCGGCATAGACCGGCTTCAGGAACCGGCTCGATTGTTCCAGAAAGCCGACCAGCGATTCCTCCACGACATAGGGAAACAGCCCGGCGCCTGGCGCGGTGTGTACCAGGGTCTGAAAGCCATGGGCCAGACAGGTCCGGCATGCCCCGGACGCGACAATATTCGACGTCGTAATGGACGGGATGGGTGTCGCCGCTTGCAGTCTGGAATGCGGCGAATACCGCCGAGGTCTGGGTCCGGCTTGGGATCACGAAGCGCTCGCCGAGCGTGAAATCTTCGAACCAGCGTTGTGCGGGCACCATGCGATGCTGGGCGGGATCGAACTCGGTCATGGCTTGATTTCCTGATTTGCGAATGGCTGATGCACCGGTAACGCAGAGAGCATGCTGCGACAATTGGTTCTATTCGTCATGCCCCGGGCTTGTCCCGGGCGTCCACGTCTTTAAAACGGCGTCGCACAAGAAGACGGAGATGGCCGGTCCTGAGTGGAGGACGCGCTTCGAGTTGCTGCGCGGCCATGACAAAGAAGACGACATATGACCGTGCGATTTCACCCATGAGTCTCTTCGCCAAGCTCTCCACCTATGACGATCGTTCGGCGCGGCTTGCCGGCGTCGGATTGATGCTGCTGTCGATCTTCATGTTTTCGTTCGGCGACGCGATGGGAAAATTCCTTGTCGGTACCTATTCGGTCGGGCAATTGCTCTGGCTGCGTGCTTGCGCCGCACTGCTCGTGCTCTTGCCGATCATTTGGAAGCAGCGCGCGGAATTTTTCCGACTCGAACGTCCCTGGCTGCAATTGCTGCGGGTGACGCTCTCAACGATTGAAGTCGCGGCATTCTTTCTCGCCACCGTCTATCTGCCGCTCGCCGACGTCATCACCTATTACCTCGCGGGACCGATTTTCGTCACAGCGCTGTCCGGCACCGTGCTCGGCGAACAGATCGGCTGGAGGCGGTGGACGGCTATTTTTGTCGGTTTCTGCGGCGTGCTGATCGCGCTGCGACCCTCGGCACAGACGGTGAGCTGGCCTGCAATGATAGCGCTCGGCGGCAGCCTGTCGTTCGCGGTGCTGATGCTGATCACGCGTTCGCTTCGCGCCACCCCGGATATCGTACTGGCGTCGTCGCAATTCGGCGGTACGTTCCTGTTGGGCGTGGTGATGTCACCGTTCGGCTGGGTCACGCCGAGCGCGGGCAGCCTCGTGCTGTTCGCGACGGCCGGCCTTATCTCGGTGGCGGCGCTGCTTTGCGTCAATCGTTCGCTGAAGCTGGCGCCGGCCAGCGTGGTGGTGCCGTATCAATATTCGATGATCGTCTGGGCGGTGATCTTTGGCTTCGTCGTGTTCGGCGACGTGCCGTCATGGGCGACGATTTTGGGCGCCTCGATCATCATCGCGGCCGGGCTCTACATCTTCCTGCGTGAGCAGCAGCTTGGGCGAGGGCAAGAGGTAGTCAATCCGCCGGTCTGATGACATTTTCCGGCCGTCCCGGCCCTTGTGCGCAATTGCGCAACAGGAGCCGGGAACTATACCACAGGCGTTCGTTGCTTTAAGGAGTTCGGGCCGCTTCGCGCCCGGCGTTCGCAGGAACGACGCTGCTGTTGCCGAGAAAGTCTACCGTCGCGTTGACGCACTCCAGTTCTTCAGCGACGTCCAGACGCTGCGGGACAAGCGGAAGCAATCGACAGGGGTCGAGGATCCCAGCGCCTCGAAGCGGTGCAGCTCGACGCCGCTCCACTGGAAGCCGCATTTCTCCAGAATGTTGCGCGACGACGGGTTGGCGACGCGGGCGCCGGAGAAGAGATGATCGGCATCGAACTCCTCGAAGAAGAAGTCGATCGCCGCGCGCGCGGCCTCGGTGCCAAAGCCCTGGCCCCAATGTTCGACGCCGAGCCAATAGCCGAGTTCAGGCGCATCGTCCTTGCGCCAGTCGATGCCGACCATGCCGATCGGCGTATAATTGTTTTCGATCAGAAATACCGTCTCGCCGCCATCGGCGGTCGCGCGAACGAATTCGACGGCGTGCTCCTGCAAATAAGGATGCGGCAGGCGGCGGGTGTTTTCCGCAATACGGCGATCGCTGGCGAGCCGCGCAATCGCTTTTACGTCCGCGAGCGTCGGCTTGCGCAATGTCAGCCGTTCCGTCTCGAGGACGCAACTTCTCGCCTCGCGCAATGCTGGTGTCGGGATGTCCTGCAACATGTCGGGCTCCTTTGATGCGACGAACGTAAGCTAAGAAACGCGCGCAAACTAAAAGGGGAGGCCGGTTTCCCGCCTCCCCCTGGAGCCTCTTCGAGCTCCGCCGGTTCAACAGGACCCGGCGGACTCGTATTGTCCACCGTCTATTCGGCCGCGGCCTCGGTTACCGGAACCACCGATATGAAGGTGCGACCATTACCTTTTGCACGGAACTCGACGCGACCTTCGACCTTGGCGAACAGAGTATGATCAGTGCCCATGCCGACATTAAGGCCGGGGTGCCAGGTGGTGCCGCGCTGACGTGCGATGATGTTACCGGGAATCACGAGTTCGCCGCCATAGGCCTTGATGCCCAGGCGCTTGCCCGCTGAATCGCGTCCGTTGCGCGATGAACCGCCTGCTTTTTTGTGAGCCATAGCCCGTCTCCGACTTCCAAATCTTCCTAGATCAATTCCTTGACGGAATCATTTCACTTTTTGTCACGCAACAACTTTTGATGCGTGATGGTCACTTCTTCGCTGGCGCCTTTTTCTTCGCCGGCGCTGCGTCCTCGCCCTCGGCGGGCGCTGCAGCAACCTTCTCCCTCTTCGGACGCGGGCCGATGGTCGGCTTGGCGTCACCGGTCAGGATCTCAGTGATGCGAAGCACCGTGATCTCGTCGCGATAGCCGCGCTTGCGGCGCGAATTCTTGCGGCGGCGCTTCTTGAACGCGATCACCTTCGGGCCGCGCTTGTGCTGCAGCACCTCGGCCGCAACGGAAGCGCCGGCTATCGTCGGTGCGCCAAGCACCGGCGTGTCGCCGCCAACCAGCAGAACTTCACCAAGTTGCACGATCGAGCCGACATCGCCGGCGATCTTGCCTATCTCGAGCACATCATCCGGAACGACGCGGTACTGCCGGCCGCCGGTTTTGATGACTGCGAACATCGTTTAAATCCTTCGTGTTCGATCCCGGCCTCGGAACACTTCCGGGTCGGCTTTTTGTTCAGTCGTTATGGGTACGATTTCCGCGCAATCGGGAGCTAGCCCCCGGCAAATTCGCGCAAAAACAAGCGGCGCGAGAAATCCCGCGCCGGATGCCGGGACTTATAGCCGGTAAACGCCGCGAGTCAAGGAAAACACTGGCAAAAAGCCGCCAAAAATGATGGATTTGGCGGCTTTTCGGCGTTTTTGGAGCCGATCGCGCGCCTGGCTGGTTTAATTTTATCCACCGTGAGCCGGTGCCAATTGTAGCGTGCAGCCATTTTGCAGTTCCGCGCGTTCGTTTGACGTGTTGTAGGCACGGCATAGGCCCATTCGCGCAACGATGTTTGGATAAAGCGCGCGGCCTTGCCATTGGTCTTGGCGTGTAAGGCTTGGTGCGGAGATGCTTGAGACCAAGCTTCTTGCACGCCCTGGCAAAGGCCTTGGAACGATAGCAGACCCGTTGTCGGTCATGACACGCTCGATCGTGACACCCAGGCTCGCATAGTAGGTGACCGCGGCCTTGAGAAAGGCCACGGCGCTGGCTTCCTCTCGTCCTTCATCATCCGGCTGAAAGCGATCGAGGCGTCGTCGATACAGACGTGACGAACTCCCAGCCGACGCCGCGGCTCTTGTTCGACCAGTCCGGTCACCGCTGATGCGGTGACCGATGCGCTTAATTTGCCGAGTTTTGTCTTCTAGGCTGCGTGCCCTTTCGTTTTGGTTGCGACGCCATCGTCAGGCTTTGCCGGCGCCTGGCGCGCGCCGGGGCCGGGATGCACGTGAACGGCTTTGGCCGCAAGCGGTTCGCCGCATTCCGAGCACACCATCACGGGATCGAACATTTTCCCGCATGCCTTGTGCTGATGCAGCATCGGGCGCCCCCGCGCGTCGACCATGTGGATGTTGCCCCAATGCACGATCGACATGATGACCGGATAGAGGTCGAGGCCCTTCTGGGTCAGGATGTATTCGTAGCGCTTTGGCGACTCCTGGTAGGGGATGCGGCGCAGCACGCCGAAGCGCACCAGCTTCTTCAGCCGCTCGGCGAGCAGATGGCGGGTGATGCCGAGCGAAGACTGGAACGCCTCGAACCGCCGTTTGCGCAAAAAGCATTCGCGTAAGATCAAAAGGCTCCAGCGGTCCCCAATCACGGCCACAGTGCGGGCCAGCGAGCAGGGCTCTTCTTCGAGCGCGTCCCATTTCATCTGAAATCTCCAGCCACCTCGCAGCGATCGAGCGAGGCAGGATCCATTCTAATTCGGTACTCACCGGCGTTCAACCAGTCGTGCTACCGATCCGCGCATACGTTCACCAAGTTTGCGTTGACAGTTCTAAAATAGAACTTTAATGGTCGATTTGCGATGAAGGGACGGCGGCCGACCGCCGCCAGCAAAGGGAAGGGCGTTAACCGATGGCCGCTCCGCTCAAGCTCGAGTTCCACTTCGATTTCGGCAGCCCGAACGCCTATCTCGCCGAACTCGTGTTGCCGGAGATCGAGGGGCGCACCGGCGTCAAGTTCGAATATGTCCCGGTGCTGCTTGGCGGCGTCTACAAGGCCACCGGCAACATGTCGCCGTTCGACTCGCTGCGCGGGATCAAGAACAAGCCCGAGTACAACGCGCTCGAGACGAAGCGCTTCCTGCGGCGCCACAACATCACGCAATTCCAGTCAAACCCGTTCTTTCCGGTGAACACCTTGATGCTGATGCGCGGCGCCGTCGCCGCTCAGTTCGAAGGGCTGTTCGAGCCCTACTTCCGTGCCGCCTACCATCACATGTGGGAAGAGCCGAAGAAGATGGATGAT
>CAWAYC010000040.1:0-176082 GCA_963786115.1 uncultured Alphaproteobacteria bacterium | reverse complement strand
CAAGCCGGAACGAGCCTGCCGGCGAAGCTCGGGCCGCAACCATTCGCCAGCGAGTCCCGTTCCCCTCGACCGAAAAGATCTGGAACCTGGCGCTCGGGGATCCTGCCTTGACGACAATGACGGTATCCATGGCCGATTACGCGGCAATCGTCGGGGCTTGCTGGCGCCTGGCATGTGCATAGAGCGAGCCCACCGCGCACGACGCCATTCGCGCCCGCGGCGAATCCGCGCGCGACGTCAAGACGATCGGCACCCGCGCGCCGAGCACGATGCCGGCACTGTCAGCCTTGCCGAAGTAGGCGAGATTTTTCGCCAGCATATTGCCAGCCTCGAGGTTGGGGACCACAAGGATCTGCGCCCGGCCAGCGACTTCGGATTTGATCCCCTTGATCCGCGCCGCCTCCACATCGATGGCGTTGTCGAAGGCAAGCGGTCCGTCGAGCACGCCGCCGGTGATCTGTCCGCGATCTGCCATTTTGCAGAGTGCCGCCGCCTCGATCGTGGATGGAATCTTGGATGTGACGGTTTCGACCGCGGAGAGGATCGCCACTCGCGGCAACGTTCCAAGGCCGGTTTGTGTGTAGAGATCGATGGCGTTCTGGATGATGTCCCGCTTGTCGTCCAGGTCAGGAAAAATGTTCACGGCCGCATCCGTTACGAAAAGAGTTTCCGAATAGGCCGGCACATCCATTACGAACACGTGGCTGATCCGCCGCTCGGTCCGGAGGCCGCCCACCTTCGCCGTGACGCTACGCATCAGTTCGTCGGTGTGCAGGCTACCCTTCATGAGCATCTCGCCCTTCGCGGCGTGGATCAGCTCGACACCTTTGGACGCCGCGTCTTCGCTGTGCGCAACATCGACGATTTCCAACGCGGAGATGTCGAGATTGGACTTGGCGGCCGTATCTCTGATCTTTCTTTCCGGCCCGACCAGCACCGGGCGGATGATGCCGGCTTCCGCACTCCCGACCACTCCGCGCAGCGAGGTTTCGTCGCAGGGGTGGACCACGATGGTCGGAACCGGCGGCACGGCCTTGGCTGCCGCAATCAAGCGGTCGTATTTGCCATGAGGTTGCGATTGCGTCGTGTTGGTTGACATGATGTAGCTCCCAATCCTTCCAGCTTGCCTCACGACGCCTTCGCGTTGGGATCGAAGGGGGCAATATTCGAAGCCACCCCCGCGTCCACGCCGAACAACTCGGCAACACGGTTTAGACGCCTCGCGACCTCGCCCGAAAGTTCGGCGCTGGCCGACAGCACTTCGCGGATCGCCGCAAACGCGGCCCTTCTTTCATTGGCGTTTTCCGGTAGAAGCTTCGGAATGGCCGCCAACGCTGCCTCCTGGTCCAGAAGCAGCATGAAGAACTGTTCGCGCACCAGCATCTTGAACTCGTGCAACGTGATCCGCGCTTTCGTGTCGTGGCGGCGCAAGCTGCGCAATCCTTCGAGGCTGCGCTCGTCGACCATCCCTCGTGCCGATCCGGCGTAAAGCAGGCCGCGAATGGCTGCTTCTCGAAGGCCGCCTTCGCCGATCCTGGCTTTAAGCTCGGCGATCCGCTTCTCCAGCAGTGCACGGTGTTCGGCAGGCATCTCCCGGCGGCGCGATTGTTCGGAATTCGCATCGATCCCGACTGCTGCCTGCAGCGCAGGTGAACCATAGACGTTGAAGAAGATCGCCTCGCTCAGCGCCTCCTGCGAGTCGCGCCAACTGTCGAGCGCGTGAACGATCTGCCTGGAGATATTTTCCTGGAACGCCAGGAACGGATTGTTGTTTGAAACAGGCTTGCGATTGTCCTTGACCCGTTCCGCGGCTGACTTCACGGCCGACGTCCATGGATTTTGACTGCTGAATGCCTCGTACTGCATCCGCAGCGGATGCATATTGCGCGTCCACTGCGCTACCTGTGGCGCCACCATGCCCTTGATCCAGGGGTGGACGAACTTCTGATAAGCGGCGAGATTGAGTTCGGAGACACGCTTGGCGGCGGCGAAGCACCGCTCATCCTCGGGCGAATTGCCCCCCATGGCGCGGATGTCGTCCAAAGTCCGCGCCTCGCAGCGCATCACCCACTGTCCGACAGCGAGATCGGGACTCGTGGTCTCGGCTCCCCTGGCCTCGAAGGTCGCTTCGTAGAGGCCAGGCGGCAGCACATCGATCAGATCGATGTTGCTGGAAAACTCCGCGTGTTCCTTCTTGGCGACACCGCCGGAGACGAAGATGCCGAGATGACCGACGCTTTCGTGAACCGTGTAGACAATTGTCTGCCCATAGGCCCTGATGTCGTCGACGTCGGCATAGAGATCGAGGATCCAGTCGAGCGCCTGTTGCGGCGGGGTGATGTTGTCGCCCTTGGAGCAGAATACCACGATCGGCGATCTGATGTTGCGAAGATCGACCGTTTGGCCGTCGAACATCTTGATCTTTCCGGCGGCGAGATTGTTGCCGATGAAAAGTTCATCGACAATAAACTGGATCTCCTCGGCGTTCAGGTTAACGTGTCCGCCCCACCAGCGTTCGAATTCAAGGTAGCGCTCGGCCTCGGTGTCGACTTTCGAGTAAACATTGTACTGCTTGGTCCACAGCGTATTCGAGGGATTCTGGCTTTCGAAGTTTTGCACCAGCCAGGCGCCGTCGAACTTGCCGGCCCCGAGATCACTAGTCAGAGCGGTCAACCAGCTCCCTCCCAGCAAGCCGCCCGAGTAGCGCATCGGGTATTTGCCGTGCACGCCGGCCCAATAGGCAAGCGGCGCGCCGGCGATGATCAGAGGCCCGAACAGTTCCGGCCGCAGCGATGCCAGGATCATGACGGCCCAGCCGGCTTGGCAATTACCTATCACGCAAGGCTTGCCGTCGGCCTTCGGATGGCGCTTGGTCACTGTCTCGATGAAGACGGCCTCGGCGCGCGCGACGCGTTCGATCGTCTGTCCAGGCATCGGCTCGGGAAGGAAGCCGATGAAATAGCAGGGGTGACCTGCTTTCATCGCGACGCCGATTTCGCTGTCCGCCTTGAACCCGCCTATTCCCGGACCATGCCCGGCGCGCGGATCGACCACGATGAACGGCCGGCGTTCGAGATCAATTTCGACGTCCTTGGGCGGGATGATGCGCGCAAGCGCATAATTGACCGGTTCATCGAGCTTGCGGCCGTCAACGATCAGCTCGGCGGCATATTTCAAGACATGCGGCGCCGTTTGAGCGACGTGTTCCCGATACTGGTCCCCGCGCTGGCGCATAACGTCCATAAACAGGACGCTCCGCTGGCCTGCATCGATCATGTATTCTACAGCCGAAGCAACCAGACCCGACATGGGGCCGCCCGGCAGCAGTGCCTTGTCCATCGACATATTCGGCCCCTTCTGTCGTGCGGGCTCGTTCAAGTGGTTCGGAACAGAAACTGTCGCAGCGTTGTCAAGGAACTGTCGTGATCCGAGTGCTGCGATCGCAAGCTAATTGCCGCTCGCGCGCTGCGCTCTTGATCCAGATCAAACCACGCAAGCCGGCCAGGCCTTCATCGGCAAATGGCCTTCAAAGTCATCTCCGTTTGTGAGTCCAAGGGACGCAATGTGAACGCGCCTGGAGGCGAGCTTTGATCAAAAGCGGGCATTGATCTGGATCAACGTGGTCCGGCGTATGGGAGATGACGGTTCCGAACGGAGGAGCCCAAATGAAGCTGCCAATCGCATTCGCAACTGCCTTGCTAATTACAGGGTTCGTGACGGCAAGCACCGAAAAGGCCAGTGCCGTCGTGTACTGCCAATACGTTAGCTATCCCGCCCATTGTGTGGTGAGGCCCGGCGTCACGCTGGCGCCGCGGCCGGTCGCGCGCGCTGCGGCGCGGGAGGCCGTGCGGCCTGGAACGCCGATGAATCGTGGCGGGCCGGTCGATCGCGCCGGCGTGCGCTGACGGATCGCATCGATTCACGAACTGATTGAAGTTGGGCGACGCTTTCGGCACCCGGTTGGCGTTAGCGCTTCGACCAACGTTCGCGCACGCCCGAAGCTCTTTAACGGAGCGCGCCCTTCAGGCAGTGAGCCGATGACTTCTCGATTGGAGTGCAATTCGCGGGCTGCACTATGCAGACAACTCGTAAGGCTGGAGACTCGTAATCGGGCGGTTTGGATGTCTGAGGCGGAAAGCTGGCCGCACCTGTCCAAAGAAAGACGTCGCGGCGAATCCGCCTTGCGGCAATCCAACGGTCCGGCAGTTGGATGTTGGGCAAATGGACCGCCGGCTCATCGAAGAGTTAGCCTTGCTTGACATAAATCAAGCGTCTTGATTCCGGCCCTCGAAATGATGGTGCTACGGACCAAGTCGCGGTAGTTCGGGACGAACCGGGCGCGCTTGCGCAAAGGATCCCTACCGCTGGGAGACGCATCATGAAGGGAAGCGCAGCTCAAAGGAAGGAAGTGGATACTGGCGATAGCTGGAAGGGCTTTCGGCCTGGCGATTGGACCACTTCCATCAACGTTCGAGATTTCATTGTCCGGAACGTCACGCCTTACAAGGGCAGCGAGGACTTTCTCGTAGCGCCATCGCAGCGCACAAAGGCGGTCTGGGCGAAACTGCAGCCCTATTTTGCGGAGGAAAGGAAGAAAGGAGTGCTGGCGGTCGATGCGGCAGCTCCCTCGACGCTGCTGGCGCACAAGCCCGGCTATATCGATCGCGAGAACGAGGTCATCGTCGGTCTGCAAACCGACCAGCCTTTCAAGCGGGCGATTTTCCCGTTCGGAGGCCTGCGGATGGTCGAGGCGGGCCTGAAGGCCGCAGGATTCGATCCCGATCCGGCAGTGCACGAGGCTTTCACGAAGTATCGCAAATCGCACAATGACGGCGTGTTTGACGCCTATACGCCCGAAATCATGAATTGCCGAAGGTCCGGGATCATTACCGGCCTTCCGGATGCCTACGGGCGAGGCCGTATCATCGGCGACTACCGGCGGGTGGCGCTTTACGGGGTAGACCGGCTACTCGAGGTCAAACGCGAAGAACGAGCCCAAATCGACGACATGTGGCCGACTGACGAAATCATTCGGCTGCGCGAGGAACTATCGGAGCAGATGCGCGCGCTCAAGGATCTGGCCTCGATGGCAAAGCTCTATGATCGCGACATAGCGAAGCCCGCTTCCAACGCGCAGGAAGCGTTCCAATGGACTTACTTCGCCTATCTTGGCGCGATCAAGGAAGCCAATGGCGCGGCGATGTCGATCGGGCGCATCTCGACGTTCCTGGATATCTATATCGAGCGCGACTTGAAGGACGGCGTTCTGGATGAAGCGCGGGCGCAAGAGCTCTGGGACCAGCTGGTCCAAAAGCTGCGTATCGTCCGCTTCCTGCGTACGCCCGACTATGATGCGCTGTTCAGCGGTGATCCCTACTGGGCAACCGAATGCGTCGGCGGCATGGATCTGGATGGGCGCGCCCTGGTGACGAAAAGCAGCTATCGGATGCTGCACACGCTTTACAATCTCGGCCCGGCGCCTGAACCAAACATCACGGTCCTATGGTCGAACCATATGCCGGCGCCTTTCAAACGCTACTGCGTCAAGGTCAGCCGCGACACCTCCTCGCTGCAATACGAAAACGACGACCTGATGCGGCCGTTCTGGGGTGATGACTACGGGATCGCCTGCTGTGTCTCGGCCATGCGGCTCGGCAGGCAGATGCAGTTCTTCGGCGCCCGCGTCAATCTCGCAAAAGCGCTGCTCTATGCGATCAATGGCGGTCGCGACGAGGTGTCCGGCGAACAGGTCTCTCCGCCGACATTGCCTGTCACCGGCGAATTCCTGGACTACGACGAAGTCATGGCCAAGTTCGACAGCACCATGGAATGGCTGGCCCGCACCTACGTGCATGCGATGAACTGCATCCACTACATGCACGACAAGTACTTCTACGAACGCCTGGAGATGGCGCTCCACGATCGCGACATTCTGAGAACAATGGCGTTCGGGATCGCCGGCCTTTCGGTTGTTGCCGACAGCCTGAGTGCCATGAAGTACGGGAAAATTCGCGTGATGCGCGATCAGGCCGGGTTGGTCGTAGACTATCAAAACGTCGACAACACCGCGACACCCCAGTTCGGCAACAACGACGATCGCGTCGATCAAATCGCGTCCAGCATCGTCACCAGCTTCATGGAGAAGATACGCAAGCACCCAACGTATCGAAACGCGACACACACACAGAGCGTGCTCACGATCACGTCGAACGTCGTGTATGGAAAGGCCACGGGAAACACCCCGGATGGTCGCCGCAAGGGCGAACCGTTCGGACCGGGCGCGAACCCAATGCACGGCCGGGATAGCCATGGTTGGCTCGCGTCCTGCTTGTCGGTTGCAAAGCTTCCGTACAAGGATGCGCAAGACGGCATCAGCTACACGGTATCTATCGCGCCGCAGAAGGCGCACTTGAGCGAAGGCCAGCTCCTGGACGAAGCAGTGAAGGCCTTCGACGTCTACTTCGACCGCGGCGGGTTCCACATGAATCTGAACGTGATCGACAGAGAGACGCTCGAGGATGCGATGAAGAACCCGGACAAGTATCCCCAACTCACGATTCGCGTGTCGGGCTATGCTGTGAACTTTGTTCGTCTGACGCCCGAACAGCAGAGAGATGTGATCAGCCGTACCTTCCACGGCCAAATCTAGCTGGGGGTGTCGCGATGTCGACGCTTCAACCCCTTGAACCCGGAAGCCGTTACGACCTCCGGGTCGGGATTTCGCCCGACGCTCCTGATGAAGACAACATCAAGGAGGAGGAGGGCTCCTTTGGCTATTGCCATTCCTACGAGACCTCCTCGCGCTACGACGGGCCGGGGCTGCGAATTGTGATCTTTACCTCTGGATGCCTGCTGCGTTGCACGTACTGCCATAATCCAGACACCTGGCATCTCAAGGACGGCACCTATGTGTCCGTCGATCACGTACTGCGCCGCCTCGGTGACTTCGCACCCACCATTCGAAGCCTGGGTGGAGGTCTGACGATATCTGGCGGTGAGCCGATGGTGCAGCTCGCGTTCACTCGGAGAATATTCGCGGGCGCCAAGGAGATGGGCCTGCATACGGCCATCCAGACCTCGGGATTTATGGGTGACCGTGCCGACGAGCGGTACTTGTCGGTGATCGACCATGTCCTGCTGGACATCAAGAGTTCGGATCCCGACACCTACCGTCGCGTGACCGGCCGAGACCTGTCGCCCACCCTGCGCTTTGCCGAGCGGCTTGCTTCCTTATCCAAGCCGGTTTGGGTCCGGTTCACCCTCGTTCCCGGCGCAACCGATGATCCCGCCAACGTCGACGGTATCGCCCGTTTCGTGGCGCCCATGAAGAACGTGGAATGGGTCGAGGTGCAACCGTTTCATCAGATGGGTGCCTTCAAGTGGAAGGCGATGGGCCTCGACTACAAGCACTTCGACACTCCGACACCGAGCCGGGATCTGGTCAATCGGGTTATTGGACAATTCCAAGCCGCGGGCTGTCGCGCACGCTAGTGATGGGCATTCGATCGGGGGAAATCTGACATGTTGGACCTTGCTCGCGGGATCATCGAAAGCCAGCCAATTCTGACCGCCTTCCTGGCCATCGGATTGGGTTATCTCGTTGGTCAGATCAACATCTTCGGCTTCTCGCTCGGCGTCGGTGCGGTTCTTTTTGTCGGCCTCGCCATCGGCGCGTTCGCACCAAAGGCTCAGATCATAGGGCCGATCGGACTGACGGGTCTGATCATGTTTCTCTACGGGATCGGCATCCTCTATGGCCGCCAATTCTTCGAGGGGATGGTCGGCGCCGGGCAGAAATACAATCTTCTGGCGCTTGTTGCGTGCCTGGCAGGTTTGGTGGTTGCACTCGGCCTGGGGCACATCTTCGGTATCAAGATCGGACATACGCTCGGCCTCTACGCCGGCTCGATGACGAGCACCGCAACCCTCCAGGCCGCGCTCGAGGTTGTCAAAAACAAAGATCCTTCCATCGGCTACTCCATCGCCTATCCCTTCGGCGTCATCGGCCCCATCCTCTGCATCTACTTCATGACGCAGATCGTGAAGCCCAAATTCCCCGCGAAGACGCAGCGCTTCCACATGGGAGAGATTTCGATCGGCGAAGCATTCGCCGGTCGACGTCTCGGCGAACTGTTGCAGAACGCGCTGAGTGGTCTGCAGGTGACCATGGTTCGGAAGGGTGAGCAAAATCTAGTCCCGAATGACGATACGGTGCTGACCGTCGGAGACGCCATTCTGGTGGTGGCCGAAGACAATGAGGCGATTGCAACCGCGGCGGTCCAGCTTGGGAAACTGGAACCTGGCCGGCTGGCCAGAGACCGCGCGGACCTCGACTACATCCGGGTCTTCGTTGGAAAAGCCAGCGCGGTGGGTATTCCGCTTGCTCGCCTTCCGATGCCCGCCGGCTATCCGACCCATCTGCTGCACGTTCGGCGGTATGACGCCGACCTGGTCCCGGCCCCCGACCTGATGCTGGAGTTTGGCGATCGGATCGGAGTGCTGACGCCTCCGGACCGGAAAGAGGAAATCCGCCGTCACTTCGGCGATACGGTCAAGGCCGCGGCGGAATTCAGCTATGTCTCGCTCGGGATTGGCATGGTTTTGGGCGTTCTTCTTGGCCTCATTCCGATCCCCATTCCCGGTGTGGGCACCGTGACGCTCGGCATCGGCGGCGGACCGCTGATCGTCGCTCTGATCCTCGGCAAGCTGCGCCGTACCGGTCCGATGCTCTGGACCATGCCGTTGCCGGCCAACATCGTGCTGCGAAATTTCGGTCTTGCAATGTTTCTTGCCACTGTCGGCGTCAACGCCGGGCAGCCTTTTGTCCGGACCGTGGCAGAGTCCGGATTGACGATGCTGTTCATCGGTGTCGCAGTGCTATTGACGACCGTGTTTATCGTCTTGCTCGTCGGCCACTATCTGATGAAAATTCCATACGACGATCTCGTTGGCGTCGCATCTGGCGCAACAGGAAATCCAGCTATTCTGGTCTACTCGACGAAGATGGCTCCGACCGAGCGGCCTGATATCGGGTACGCCATGATCTTTCCTTCGATGACGCTTGTGAAGGTTATTGCCGCGCAGATCGTCGGTCTTCTGGCGATCGGCAATGCCGGTTAGCGATGCACCTTTCGCGGGGCTGAGACTTCGCGGATGTTATGCGCGGCCGTCCGTCAATAGCTGGAACATGTGCGGAGGAGATGCAGGATGGATGAACCAGCACCCGCGTCGCAGCTACCTATCTTCAATTTAAACGCATACAGCCCGGCGGAGATCAAAGAGGCTGTCGAAAAGGTCGGAGTTAAGAAGACAAGAATTCCACCGCTGGCGTCCTTCATGCTGGCGATGGTGGCTGGCGGCGGCGTCGGACTCGGCGCGCTTTATTATACGATCGTTGCCAGCGACGCAGCGATGAGCTTTGCCACAACTCGCGTGCTCGGCGGACTGGTGTTTACGCTCGGGCTGGCGATTGTATTGGTTGGAGGCGCCGAGCTGTTTACAGGCAACAACCTGATCGTAATGGCGTGGGCAAGTCGAAAAGTCTCCACGAGAGAGATGCTGCGCAATTGGCTCATCGTCTACTCCGGCAACCTGGCAGGTTCGCTTGGACTTGTCGTCCTGGTCTTTTTTTCCCATCACCTCGACATGAACGACGGCCGCATTGGGTTGTCGGTATTGAACACGGCTGTCGCAAAGATCCAGCCCGATTTTGTGACGCTCTTTGTCAAGGGCATCCTGTGCAATCTGCTTGTCTGCCTGGCGGTTTGGCTTGCATATGCGGGGCGCTCGGTCGCGGACAAGATTCTCGCGCTCACATTGCCGG
Organism: uncultured Alphaproteobacteria bacterium; assembly: GCA_963786115.1. Classification (GTDB taxonomy): domain Bacteria; phylum Pseudomonadota; class Alphaproteobacteria; order Rhizobiales; family Xanthobacteraceae; genus Bradyrhizobium. The sequence goes on along the minus strand of CAWAYC010000040.1, from coordinate 166,259 downwards.
TCTCCGCTTTCATAGCGGCCGGCTTTGAGCACTGCGTGGCTAACATGTATTTTCTGCCGCTGGCTTGGCTGTTGACCCAGACAGGCCATGTTCCGGCCAATTTCGACACCTCGTCGATTACGATATCCGGGATTATCCATAATCTCGTACCGGTCACCCTTGGCAATATTGTGGGTGGCGCAGGCTTGGTTGGCGCTGTGTATTGGACCATCTATCGGGCAGCGTTTGGCGCCGAGTCTCTTGGCGAGAAGCGATAGTTTACCCTCACGTTTCGGCTCGGCTGAAATCCTGCGCTGGTGCGGCCCCGATCAAGGATGAAGGGCACGGCTGCTCGAACGCCGGCCATTCGGGTGACGCGATCAAGCGGGGCAAGCTCCCTCGATCCAGAGCAAATCCAGCTGTGCTCGCATTTCAGCCTGTTTTCTTCGTTTCCAAGTCGCGCAGGTGGGTGGTTGCCTCTTCTGCACTTTCGTAGATGTGCGGGGCCACCGCACGCTGCTTCAGCGCATCGCCCAACTTGGCGCGAAGAAAACTACTCGTCGCGTAGCGGGTGACGCCGGAGTAGAAGCGATCAACCAGATCGCGCACCATGGCCGAGTATTCATCGATTATGTCGGGAAATATCTCGAAATTGTCGTAATTGACAATCGCGTAGACCTTTCGGCCCAGGGGGGCCAACTTGTTTTCGACGATCCGGCGAATCTTTTCCACGTCTTCGTGGTTGTGAACACGATGGCCTTCGAGATTGACGAAGAACCGGTTCTCACCAGGGTGATAGGTGAACCGTCGCTCAATCGGCATTCGCAGCAGCTGGTCGCGCAAACCCATTGGACCGTTCTCGAAAATGCGCTGATCCATACTGGTTGGGTTGCGGATGATCGGACGAAATTCCATCCGGGCAAGGATGTCACGCTCGATATCGACACCGGGCGCGACTTCAACCAGCTCAAGCCCGTCCGGTGTCAATTTGAACACACAGCGCTCCGTCACATAAAGCACGGGTTGCCCACGATGCGCCGAGTAGCGTCCGGAAAACGTGCGATGTTCGACTTCACGGACAAACTTCACCACATCACCGTCCTTGACCACGCGCAGGCGCCCGTTCTCGACCGCCACGCGGAGGCGACCCGCCGTGAAGGTACCGACGAACACCAGCTTCTTGGCGTTCTGACTGATATTGATAAAGCCGCCGGCGCCCGCCAGGCGCGGACCAAACTTGCTCACATTCAGATTACCTTCGCGGTCAGCCTGCGCGAGCCCAAGAAAGGCTGCGTCAAGCCCTCCGCCGTCATAGAAGTCGAACTGATATGGCTGATCGATCACCGCTTGTGCGTTGACCGCCGCTCCAAAATTAAGTCCTCCTGCCGGCACACCGCCAATCACGCCGGGTTCAGCCGTGAGCGTGAGTAAATCAGCAATTTTTTCGTCGTTGGCGATGCTTGCGATACCCTCAGGCATGCCAATGCCGAGATTGACAATACTATTTGCATCAAGTTCGAGCGCCGCACGACGTGCGATGATCTTTCGCTCGCTCATTTCCATTGACGTCATTGACTCCATGGGAGCGCGAACTTCACTGCTGAACGCCGGGTCATACTGAACTGAAAAGGTCTGCCAGTGATGCTCTGGCTTGGCGAGCACCACGCAATCGACGAAGATTCCCGGAATTTTGACTTGCCTCGGATTGAGCGAGCCGCGGTCGGCTATTCGCTCCACTTGTGCAATGACCAGCCCGTCGGAATTGCGTGCCGCCATGGCGATGGCCAGCGCTTCCAGAGTAAGCGCCTCCCTTTCCATGGTGATATTTCCATCAGGATCGGCTGTCGTGCCGCGGATAATTCCGACATCGATTGGAAATGCTTGATAAAAAAGAAACTCCTCGCCTCCGATGTCGATGAGGCGGACAAGATCATCCTTGGTGCGTTCGTTGATCTTGCCGCCGCCATGGCGCGGATCGACAAAAGTTCCAAGCCCCACCCGTGTGAGATGTCCCGGGCGCTTTGCTGCGATGTCGCGAAAAAGGTGCGAAATCACGCCCTGAGGAAGATTGTACGCCTCGATCTGATTGGCAATCGCCAATTGCTGCAGTTTCGGTACCAGCCCCCAATGCCCCCCGATCACGCGGCGCACCAGACCTTCGTGACCAAGGTGATTAAGTCCCCGGTCGCCGCCGTCCCCTTGACCTGCGGCATAGACCAGCGTGAGATTGCGCGGCTTGTCGGTGGCAGGAGCCGTCTGGTCCCCGTTCGCGAGATAGAGTGCCTCTATTGCCAAAGCGACTTCTTCGGGAAAGCCGATGCCGACAAATCCGCCTGTTGCAATCGTGTCCCCGTCTCGTATGAGGCTGGCTGCTTCCTCGGCGCTGACAATCTTCCCGTTATCCAGTGCTTTGACCGGCGCCAGCGTTAGTCGAACTGCATCAACTGACATGGGTCCTCCACAGGCTTTCGCCTCTTCGATTGCCGACCTCTATTGGTGCGCAACATAAGTCAGGGGTGTTGTCCTCGGGGTCCGAGCCTCTGTGGTGCTTTGTCAGTAGATCCCGGTCAAATAGTAAAACGCGATGACAACGAACACCGCCGCAGTTTTCGTCAACGTGATCGCGAACACGTCCTTGTAGGCCTGCCTGTGGGTGAGGCCGGTAACGGCAAGCAGCGTGATGACGGCTCCGTTGTGAGGCAATGTATCCATGCCGCCGCTCGCCATGGCCGCGACACGATGAAAGACTTCGAGCGGGATGTTTGCCGCCTTTGCGGCTGCAATGAATTCATCGGACATCGCGGCAAGGGCAATGCTCATGCCGCCGGAAGCGGAGCCGGTGATGCCGGCGAGCACCGTCACGGTGACGGCTTCATTGACCAGCGGATTGGGGATCGCCCTGAGCGCCGCGGAAACCGCCGCAAAGCCCGGCAACAGCGCAATCACCCCGCCGAACCCGTACTCGGACGCGGTATTGAGCGACGCAAGCAAAGCCCCGGAAACCGCCGCCTTGCTGCCATCCGCGAATTTTGCAACCACCGGACGCCAGGCAAAGACGAACACCGTCGCTATACCAAGGATCAGCGCGCCCTCGACTGCCCATATGGCTGCCACCGGACCGATCTGCGTAACGATCGCATGGCCGCCGAGTACGACTTCGTGTTTCGCGCCGTAAGCCCGAGGCACCAGAAACGTCAATATAAAGTTCGAGACGCCCACCACCACCAGCGGCAGGATGGCGATCCACGGGTTGGGCAATTCCTTCTCTTCGAATGGCTCCGGCTCGTTGAGAAGCTCCGTGCCGTAGCCTTCCCCGTGCTTCCGTGCCGCATGTCGGCGGTTCTCGATATAGGCAAGACCGACGCCAAAAACGAAAACGCTGCCGACGAGCCCCAGCACCGGGGCGGCCCACGTCGTCGTATTGAAGAACGTCGTAGGAATGATGTTCTGAATTTGCGGCGTTCCCGGCAAGGCATCCATCGTGAAGCTGAACGCACCGAGCGCGATCGTGCAGGGGATGAGCCGCTTGGGAATATCGCCCTGCCGGAACATCTCGGCCGCGAACGGATAGACCGCGAATACGACGACGAACAACGATACGCCGCCATAGGTCAGGATTGCGCAGACGACGATAATAGATAGTACAGCGCGCTCCCGGCCGAGCACGCCGATCACGGCGGCGACGATCGACTTGGAAAAACCCGAAAGCTCGATGACTTTGCCGAAGACCGCGCCCAGCATGAAAACAGGAAAATAATTCTTCACGAAGCCGACCATCTTCTCCATGAAGACGCTGGAGAATAGTGGTGGAACGAGCGAGGGATCGGTCAGCAACACCGCGCCAAGCGCGGCGATCGGAGCGAACAAGATGACACTGTAGCCACGGTAGGCAACAAACATCAGAAAGATCAGGGCGCCCAGCACGATCAGGAGATTCATGGCGACACTCCCTTTCCAATGGTAAGCCAATGGATCCAGGCATGCTCAGGCTGTTGACGTGAGCATGGTCATGCGTTCGCGCTCAAGGTCGCTGATGACCTTGGCGTGGTGTTCGACTGCCTCGGCCAACAGGTCACGGATCGAGATAACGGTTATGGGAGTATCGTTTTCGACCACCGGCAGGTGACGAATGCCGTGCAGGTGCATCAGCTTCATGCAGTCTACGAACGTCTTCGCAAGATCAACTGTGATGACATCCCGGACCATGATGTCCGCTACCGGAGTAAGTTCTGGAGACTTCCCGGCAAGCACAATCCGCCGCACGCAATCACGTTCGGAAAGAACGCCTGCGATCGCCCCATGCTCCGTAACCACGACATGCCCAATGTTCTTTTCGGCCATGAGACGCATTGCCGTGAGCGCGCTATCCTTGGGGCCGACGGTCCACAGGGATCTCGGCTTTGCGGCGAGGATCTGTTTTAGCGAACGATAAGCCAGAATTTCTTCCGGACGTCTGAGCGGATGATCCATGATGCCTCACTTCCCGGATATGAAATGGCTTGGAGTGAGGTGCCAATGCCTGTCTTGGTGGATACGGCACGAACCACTGCATTAAGCCTGGAGCCTTGCTCCCGCCCGGAAAAAAGCTGCACCCAGCGTGCTGAGCAATTTGTTAGGGGCCTGGACGCGGGCCTTTATTGATCTATGTCAAGCTATGTACCGGGCGCGCACTGCAACAAGATCGTAGTTCAGGCGATCGCAGCGGCTCCAGCTGCGAAACATGACCGGACTGGTTTGCATCTGGCGTCAGGCGGCCAACACGGAGAGCCGTTCGTGGGAGGTTCACATGGATAGCCCGTCATCCCCAGATGGCTCCTCCGAATATCTTGAGAGCCTGATGCGCGCCGGCCAGCAATCCATGAAGCAATTTGACGATGCGCTCGCCAGCGCGATGGGCGTTGAGGGTAAGCCTGCCACGCGTGATGCCTCATCGCCGTTTGCCATCGCGGCAAACTTGCAACGGCAGTATTGGTCTCAGGTTGTGGATTTCTGGAAAGGCATCCTCCTCATGGGATCTGCAACGGGCGCTCAGCCGTCGCGCCGCGATAGGCGCTTCCAGGACGAGGCCTGGAATCACTCGCCTTACTACGAGCTTATCAAGCAGTCCTACCTAATGACCTCCAAGCAATTGACCGAGCTCGTCGATCAAGCCCAGGTCGACGACAAATCAAAACTCCAGCTTCGCTTCTACGCGCGTCAATTCATTGATGCGATGAGCCCAGCGAATTTCCCTGCGACTAACCCGGAAGTCATTCGAACAGCAATCCAGACGCGTTCAGCGAGCCTGGCGGCCGGGATGCAGAACCTGATTGAAGATATCCAGAAGGGGCGTATCACCCGGGTCGACGAATCCGCCTTTGAGGTGGGTCGCAATCTGGCAGTAACGCCAGGATCGGTCGTCTTCGAGAACCAGCTGATTCAGCTCATCCAATATACGCCGCAGACCGCCGAGGTCGAAAAAACGCCGCTCCTGATCGTGCCGCCTTGCATCAACAAGTACTATTTGCTCGATCTCGGCGTGGGAAACTCGCTTGTCGAATATGCCGTCGCTCGGGGGCATCAGGTCTTCCTCATTTCCTGGCGGAGCGCCGTTCCTGAGACCCAGCACCTGACCTGGGATGACTATTTGAAGCTCGGGCCGCTCGATAGCGTCGACGTTGTGCGCGGCATTGCCAATGCCGATCAAGTTCATGCGTTGGGCTTTTGCGTCGGGGGCACCATCTTGAGCTGCGCGGCGGGGGTTCTTGCCGCGCGCGGAGAAAACAAGCTCGCGACCATAACCCTCCTGACCACGATGGTCGATTTCGCAGATACCGGGGAAATCGGTCTTCTGATTGACCAGAATTCCCTCGTCCTGCGCGAAGCGGCGATCGGAAAGGGCGGTATTCTGCCTGGCAAGGAACTGGCCTTTACGTTCGGAACCCTGCGCGCCAACGATCTGATTTGGCGTTATGTTGTCGACAGCTATCTAAAAGGTGCGCCGCCTGAAGCTTTCGACCTGCTCTACTGGGATTCCGACAGCGTCAGCTTGCCGGGGCCGATGTACTGCTGGTACACGCGCAACACCTATGTCGAGAACAGGATCAAGGACCCCGGCGCGACCACGCAATGTGGCGAGCGGATTGACCTCTCGAAGGTGAAGCTGCCAATCTATCTACTGGCCTCTCGCGAGGACCATATCGTGCCCTGGCAGAGCGCGTACCGCTCAAAGGACCTTATGGGAAGCGATCCGCGCTTTGTGCTCGCCGCCAGCGGTCACGTTGCTGGTGTGATCAACCCGCCCGCCCGCAACAAGCGCAGTCATTGGGCCAATGACAATCTGAATTGCGACGCGAAGAATTGGCTGGAAAAGGCCGATGAGAAGCAGGGAAGCTGGTGGCCTGACTGGGATAACTGGATGAAAGGCCATTCCAGCGGCACCGTTCGGGCTCCAGCGGAATTGGGCAACGCTGCTTTCCCTGTGATCGAGCCCGCGCCCGGCCGGTACGTCAGGCAAAAATCAAATTAGAGCACCCGGGAAGCGCTTATCAGGTTTGTCGCGGTGCGGGTATTGCGAGTTTGACGCAGCGCGTCACTGCGTCGGCAGGACAAAGATCTGGCCGGGATAAATCAGGTTGGGATTACGGATCTGCTCGCGGTTGGCCCGGTAGATGATCGCGTAGCGCTGGCCTCCGCCTAAAGTGCGTTGGCTGATCCGCCAAAGACTGTCACCGCGGGAGACGGTGGCGGTCGTGATCTTGGGCACGACCACTGATGACGGCGAGCTCTTGTCCGGCTGAACGGCGCCGTCGGCGGTCGCCTGTTGCGGCCCGCGCGACTCCCCGCGTGACTCCTGGGTTCCTGATGGCGGCGATGCGGTGGCCTGCACCTGTAACGATCCCGTCACGACCGTATCTGATGCGTTGAACGGCACTTCTGCGCGCGCGCGGACCGCGCTGGAATTGGACTCCATCTCGTCCAGTCTGACGCGGTAACTGCCTGATGCCACACCCTGGTTGATGGTGACGGAGAGACGTCCGTCGTCGCCGGCCGTCACGGCCGCGACAAAGCTGTCGTTGAGATAGAGCCGCACCGCGGCACCTGGGCGCGCGCGACCGCTGACATGAAGTTTTCCGCCCGGCTCGGTCTCGACCGTCTCGACAACCACGGGCTCGGCTCCCGACGCTGGCCCCGCCGCTGATTTGGGCGCCTCGGACAGCACCCGGGTGGGCTTACCGGGAGCCATCAGCGCCACGACCGGCCCTTCGTTCGCCGTCGGCTCAAGCGCCACCGCCACGCTTTGCGTGGACGTTGCCTCCTTGCCGTCCGCCTGCCTGGAGCGCAGCGTCAGCTCGTAAGTGCCTGGAGGAAGTCTGGGCGGCACCATGACGAATTGTCCGGACCGATCCGCGACCGCGCGATCATGCAGCTCGCCATTGCGCAGCAGCTCCACCGTTGCGCCCGGAGTCGCCCGGCCCGCGATGACGGCTTCACCTGTCGGCTCGACGAGGGCAACGTCGAACGACGGCACGCCGTCGCCGGCGTTGGGCGCTGCCGGCGAGCCGGCCAGGGCGGACGCCACGGCGTTTGCTTCGGCCTGCGCTGCTGAAAGCGCGGCTGGACCCTGATCCCGGGCCTCCGACGCCGGCTTTGAGACCGTCGGCACAGCGGTTGCAGCCTTAGGTTCAGTCGGCGGCTCGCGACGGACGTACGCAATCGCGACCACAAGCGCGATGCCGCAGGCCGCGACCGTCGCCATGAGCGGCACGACCGTTCGGTTCATCGAAATGGCGGTCATGATGTTCGTCCGTGGAGCCTTGGCGCGTCTGAAATATACAGCGTTTTCAACGAAGGAGGTACTGACTATTCGGAGTTAGAAACACGTCCATTCGAACTACGATCATCCTTTTCAGTCAGTCGTGCTGACCAGCGTCCCCCGGGGCAGCATTCCTGCTTTCGGTACCCCAGCCGCCTCACCTCAAATGACACGCCACAAAATGCCCGTCGCTTCCCTCCTTCAGCACCGGCGCGCTCTCGCGGCACCGCGGCTCGGCGATCGGGCAGCGGGTGTGGAAATGGCAGCCCTTCGGCGGGTTCATCGGGCTGGGCACGTCGCCCTGCAGGGGGATGCGCCTGCGCTTCACCTTGGGGTCGGGCACCGGTACGGCGGAGAGCAGCGCCTGCGTGTAGGGGTGCTGCGGGTTGCGGTAGAGGTCGCTTGCCGAGGCGAGCTCGACGATGCGGCCGAGATACATCACCGCGACGCGGTCCGAGATGTGTTCCACAACGGAGAGGTCGTGGGCCACGAACAGATAGGTCAGTCCCAGCTCGCTCTGCAGGTCTTCCAGGAGGTTGATCACCTGCGCCTGGATCGACACGTCGAGCGCCGACACCGGTTCGTCGCAGACGATGAGTTTTGGTTCCACCGCGAGCGCGCGGGCGATCGCGATGCGCTGGCGCTGGCCGCCGGAGAATTCGTGCGGATAGCGGCGCATGTGCTCGGCCTTCAACCCGACCTTGACCAGCAGGCTCGCTACGCGGTCGTCCCGCTCGCTGGCCGAGGCGGCGAGCTTGTGGATGATCAAGGCTTCGCCGAGGATCGCGCCGACCGTCATGCGCGGGTTGAGCGAGGCGAAGGGGTCCTGGAAGACGAGCTGGATATTGCGACGCATGGCCCGCAGATCATTGCCGCCAAGGCCCAGCACGTTTTGACCGTCGAAGATGATCTCGCCTGACGTGGGTTCGATGAGGCGCAGCACGCAGCGGCCCGTGGTGGATTTGCCGCAGCCGGATTCGCCGACCAGTCCGAGCGTCTCGCCGCGATCGACCGCAAAGGAGACGCCGTCGACCGCGTAGACCTGCCCGACTTCGCGCGACAGCAGGCCGCCCAGCACCGGAAAATGCTTCTTGAGATCGGTGACGCGGAGCAGGGGTTCGCTCATGCCGCATCTCCGAGATGGCAGGCCATGCGGTGGCCGGGCGCGATCTCGCGCAACAACGGCTCCCTTTCGCTGCAGACACTCATGGCGTAGCGGCAGCGCGGCGCGAAGCGGCAGCCGGGGGCAGGGTTGATCAGGATCGGCACCGAGCCGCCGATCGCCTCCAGCCTTGTCTTGTGTTCGCTGGCGAGATCGATGCGCGGAATCGAGCGGATCAGGCCCTGGGTGTAGGGATGGCGCGGGTCTGCGAACAGTTCATCGACAGGTGCCTCTTCGACCACCTTGCCGGCATACATCACCACCACGCGCTGCGCGGTTTCGGCCACCACGCCCATGGCATGGGTGATCAGCATCACCGCCATGCCGAGGCGCTCCTTCATGTCCTGCAGCAGGTCGAGAATTTGCGCCTGGATGGTCACGTCGAGCGCGGTGGTCGGCTCGTCGGCAATGACAAGTTTTGGCTTGCAGGCCAGCGCCATGGCGATCACGACGCGCTGGCGCATGCCGCCGGAGAACTGGTGCGGGTAATCATGCACGCGGCCCGCGGCATTGGGGATCTGCACCAGCTTCAGCATCTCGATGGCGCGGGCGAGCGCATCCTTTTTCGAGAGGCCCTCGTGGCGGCGCAGGCTCTCGGCGACCTGCTCGCCGATCGACAGCACCGGGTTGAGCGAGGTCATCGGCTCCTGGAAGATGAAGCCGATCTCCTTGGCGCGGATGTCGTCCATCTCGTGGCTGGTGAGCGGCACCAGGTCGCGGCCTTCGAACAGGATCTGGCCTGCGACGATCCGGCCCGGCGGCATTGCGATCAGTTTCAGGACCGACATCGCCGTGACGGTCTTGCCGCAGCCGGATTCGCCGACGACGCAGAGCGTCTCGCCCTTGTTGATGGTGATGTCGACGCCGTCGACAGCCCTCACGATGCCGTCGTCGGTATCGAAGTGGGTCTTCAGGCCCTTGATCTCGAGCAGGGGCGCCATCAGATCACCTTCCGTGCATCGAGCGCGTCGCGCAGACCGTCGCCGATGAAATTGATGGCGACGACCGCGATGAAGATGGCGCCGCCCGGAAACAGCGCCCAGTGCGCGGCGATGTCGAGATAGTCCTTGGCGTCGTAGAGCAGGCGTCCCCAGGTCGGAACGTCGGGCGGAAAGCCCAGGCCGAGAAAGGACAGCGTCGATTCCGCGATGATGGCGGCGGCCACATCGATGGTGCCGGCGATGATCACAGGTCCCAACGCGTTGGGCAGGATATGGCGTACCACCTGCCGCGCGGGACTGGCGCCGAGCGCGCGAGCGGCCTCGACGAAGTCCTTCTCGCGCAGCGAGAGGAATTGGGCGCGCACGAGACGGGCGACCGGCATCCAGCGCAACCCGCCGATCACAAGCACGATCAGAATGAAGATGCCGCCCTCGGGGCCGAACGCGGCCTTGAGCCCATCGCGGAACAGATAGATGAGGAGCAGCAGCAGCGGCAATTGCGGCAGCGAGAGGAAGAGGTCGGTGAGCCACATCAGCGCATACCCGAGCGCGCCGCGCGACATGCCGGCAAGCGCGCCGATCAGCGTGCCGACAATGACGGAGACCGCCATCGCGGCAAGACCGACCGCGAGCGAGATACGTCCGCCGTAGATCATGCGGGCGAGAATATCCTGCCCCAGATCATCGGTGCCAAAGGGGTGGGCGAGCGATGGGCCCTCGAGCCGCGCGTTGAAATCGATCTCGTTGATGCCGATGCGCCAGACGAAGGGGCCGAAAACCACCGCCGCGATCAGAACCAGCAGCAGCACGGCGCTGACCACCGCAAGCTTGTGACGGCGATAGCGCCGCCAGGTCTCGCGCCAGGGCGACCAGGCGGGCCGCCGCTCAGCGGAGGGAGATGCGAGGATCAAGCCAGCCATACAGCACGTCCGCGATGAGATTGAAGAGCACGACGAGGCACGCGAATACGAAGGTCACGGCCATCACGACCGGGGTGTCGTTGGAGAGAATGGAGGAAATCAACAGCGAGCCGATGCCCGGAATGCGGAAGATCTGCTCGGTGACGATGGCGCCGCCGAACACGGCGGGCATCTGCAGCGCGACCAGGGTGACGACCGGGATCATGGCGTTGCGCATCGCATGCTTGACGATGACCCGGGCCTGCCCGATGCCCTTGGCGCGCGCGGTGGTAACGTAGTCGAGGCGGATCACGTCGAGCATGGCCGAGCGGACGAACCGGGTCATGGAAGCCGCCTGGAACAGGCCGAGCACCATCACCGGCATGATGGCCTGCCGCACCTGTTCGATCACCCAGTGGATGCCGGTCGCCTGGATATCGCTCGTATAGACGAAGGGCAGCCAGTCCAGCGTGATCGAGAACAGCAGGATGAACAGGATGCCGGTGAAGAAGGTAGGCAGCGAAAAGCCGACGAAGGCGAGCGTGTTGGCGACCTGGTCGAACAACGAATAGGGCTTTGTGGCGGCATAGACGCCGACGGGTATCGCGATCAGCAGCGCCAGGATCTGCGCCGAGCCGATCACATAGAGGGTGGCCGGCAGGCGCTGCAGGATCAGCGTATCGACGTTCATCCGGCTGACGAAGGAAAAGCCCCAATCGCCGTGCACCATGGCAACGAGCCAGTGCAAATAGCGGAGATAGATCGGATCATCGAGGCCGAACTTGGCCCGAAGCGCGAGGCGCACTTCGGGCGGGACGTTCGGGTTGGTCGCCAGCTCCGAAAACGGATCACCAGGCGCCAGCGCGAGCACGATGAACAGGACGAGTGAAATGCCGAGCAGGCTCGGCACGGCGATCAGGAGGCGACGCAGGATATACTGGCCCATGAGGGAATAATCCCTTCGACGATTATCCTGTCGCCTCCCGGTACCAGTCGTGCAGGTTGTCGGTTTCGTTGGCCCAGCCGCTGATCACCGGGCGCAGCGTATTGGCCGCGGCTTCCACCTTCAGGCGGTGCATCGCAGGGATAAACACCGTGTCCTGGAACATGAGATCGTTGCATTTGATATAGAGCGCGGCGCGCTTGACCGGATCGACTTCGTTCTCCGCCGCATCGATCGCCTCGTCGTAATCCTTGTTGACCCAGCGCGGGAAATTCGTGCCCTGCCACTTGTTCTCCTTGGTGGCCACATAGCGCGAATGATAACGGCGCATGTGCTGGGCGGGGTCGGGCTGACTCATCGGAATCTGGAACATCTCGAGGTCGGCGTAGAATTTGGCATAGGTGTCGGGATTGGCGACGTCGGAGGAGAAGAACACCGAGGCGACGACCGATTTCAGCTCGACGTCGATTCCGGCCTTCTGGCAGGCCTGCTTGACGATGGCCTGGGTTTTCTGACGCGGCCCGTTGATCGCGGTCTGGTACAGGAGTTTCAGCTTCTTGCCGTCCTTCTCGCGGATGCCGTCGGCGCCGACCTTCCAGCCGGCGTCCTCCAGCAGCTTCGATGCCTTTTCGATGCTGAACTCCCAGGACGTGTTCTTGGAAACGAACTGCTCGGGGCCGTTGAGGAAATTGGCGGTGGTGCGCCCGGCGCGGCCGTAGATGACCTTCTTGATGGCGTCGCGGTCGACGAGCAGCGAAAGCGCCTTGCGCACGGCCGGATCGGAGAACAGCGGATGCTTGGTCTTCATCGAGGACCGCTCGCCGTCGACCTCGGTGTTGGGATCGGTGAAATTGAGCGCGATGAATTCGGTATCGCCGCCGACCGCGTAGACGGTCTTGCCCTTGCCGCCCTTTTCCAGGCGCAGCAGCACCTCGTCTTCCACCTGGATGTTCCAGCCGAAATCATACTCGCCGGTCTGGATCACCGCGCGCGCCGCCGAGACGGCATCGCCGCCGCCCTTCATCTCGATCGTATCGAAATAGGGGCGGTTTTCCATGTGGTAGTCGGGATTGAGCTCGCCACGGATCAGATCGCCCGGCTTGAACTCGATGAACTTGTAGGGGCCGGTGCCGACGGGGGATAGATTGTTGGGCGCCTCGCGGGATTTCGCGCCCTTGTAGTCCGCGAACAGATGCTTGGGGATGATGGCCGCCGGGAGCGCCGACAAAGGCATCGGCCCAGAACGGCGTCGGCTTTGGGAACAGGATGCGGACGGTGAGATCATCGACCTTTTCGACGGTGATGTCGCGGTGGATGCCGATGGTCACTGTCGCGGTGGCGGGATCGCGAGCGTATTCCCAGTTGAACACCACGTCGTCGGCGGTGAAGGGCTTGCCGTCATGCCATTTGACGCCGGGCTTGAGCTTCCAGGTCACCGACTTGGCGTCGGCGGCGAGCCCCCCATTCTGGATCGAGGGGATCTCGGCAGCCAGAACGAGCTTCATGTTGCCGTCGGCATCCCAGCAGGCGAGCGGCTCGTAGAACAGGCGCGAGCCGTCCTGGTCCTTGGTGCCGGTGGCGAAATGCGGATTGAGCAGGGTCGGTCCCTGCCACCAGAGCAGTTTCAGCGGGCCGCCGCCGCCGCGTTTGGTCGGCTTGTACAGTGACGGGCCCTCGGCCAAAGCGACGCCGCCGATCGCGAGAATTTGCGTGGCCATCGGTGCCGTGAGTCCGAAAGCGAACATGCGTTGCACGAAGGAGCGGCGATCCATGCGGCCGTCCTTCACCTCGTCGATCATGGTTCGCAGTTGAGTGTCCAGCATGATTGCCCTCGTCTGGTTCCCGTGTGGTTGCGGCGGGCCGCAAGCCGCGGCCGCGCGGAGGGTAGATTGCACTCCGTTTGAACGCAAACGGTCCATTGGTAGTGATTTGGGCAGAATGTCTCTCTGCCGCCCACCACTTCGGCAATCCGGCGTTATCGGTGCGCCAAATTTGTTCGCTAGCTAGTTTTGGTCTGAGTCCGTTTCGCTAACGGACAGCAATCCAGCAGCTTTGCACTATCATCGAGAATGAAACCGCGATTGCTACCTTTGATTGCTCAAAACCGACACCCGACCGCTTTGATGATCGCATAAAAGGAGGAGGCGTCCGGCGAACAGATTGTCAATTCCGCCGCTGCGCCTGTAAACTCGGCGGCGGGAGGAGGCACGCCCGTGGAGACGGGCGGCCGAGACGATCATGTTCGCAGGACACGATCCCTATCTCGTCGCGCTCTCGATGGTGATCGCGATCCTGGGAGGTTACACCGGCTTCGGCCTTGCCGCGCGCATCCGCGGGACGCCGGAGGCCGGCCATCGCCTGCTGCTCGCGGGCGCCGCCTTCTTTCTCGCCGTCGGCATCTGGACCATGCATTTCGTCGGCATGCTGGCGGCGCCGCTGCCGGCGGGCACCGATTATCTGGTGCTGCCGACCATCATATCATTCCTGATCTGCGCGCTTGTGGTCGGAATCTCGCTGTTCTTCGTCAGCATCGGCGAGCCATCGCTGCTGCGTGTGATCTCGTCGGCGGTCCTGCTCGGGCTCGGCATCGCCAGCATGCATTATGTCGGCATGCTTGGGCTGTCCGGAGACTTTGCGATGACGCATGAGCCCGCCATGGTCGCGCTGTCGGTCCTGATCGCGATCGCAGCCGCTTATGGCGGCCTGCGCGCCTTCCTCGCCCGCCAGGGCGGCGTTCAGCTGATCCTGAGCGCGATCGCGTTCGGCATCGCGGTATCAGGCATGCACTACACCGCCATGGCAGGCATGACGATCGTTCCGCCACAGGCCGGATCGCATCACCATCTCGAGGGCTTGGCGGCGTCGTCGCAGATGCTCTCGTTGGTAGTGTCGCTGGTCTGCTTCGTGATCGCGGCAGGTTTCCTGCTGTCGCTGGTGCCCGATCCCCGCAAGAAGGCGGTCGCGGCGGGTGCGGCCGCCACTATTCCGGAAGCCGCCGGCCTCAGGGCAGATATTTCGCCTACCGATACCAGCGCGGCGCCGACCAGTCCGCGGCTGCGGCCAACCCCGCTCGGCGGTCTCGGCCAGCCGCCGCGCGCCGCGCCGGTGCCGAGGCTGCCGGTCGAGGGCGCCGACGGCACCCACTTCATCGATGCCGCCGATATCAGAAGCGTCCGGGCCGACGCCCATTACACCAAGGTCCATGACGGCACCCGCGAGCGGATGTGCCCGTGGTCGATCTCGGAGGCCGAAGCGCAGCTCGATCCCGGCCTGTTCGTCCGGGTGCACCGCAGCCATATCGTCGCGATCCCCCATGTCACCTTGGTCCGCAAGGAGGGCGACGGCGCCATCGTCGAGCTCGACGGCCCGTCGCCGCATCGCGTCCCCGTGAGTCGCGCCAAGATAGCTGAGGTGAAGTCGCGGCTCGGCCTGAACAGGCGTCATGCTTTCTGATTAGGTCGGCAAGATTAGGTCGGTAAAGCTGACGCATTTCGTGCGCTAGCATCCGCAATTCGTGCGAATTGTCCTGACTTTGTGCCGCCGCGATTGCAGGGAAAAACGCGAGGCGACAGCGTGCCTTCCAACGTCCGCGCCAAGTCCAGGCGCCAAAGGACGGATGGAGGACACGCATGATTCCTGGCCCGTTCATCTATCACCGGCCGGCGACGCTCGCCGACGCCGTCACACTGCTCGCAACCCTGGGCGATGAGGCCCGCCCATTGGCCGGCGGCCACAGCTTGGTACCGATGATGAAGCTCCGGCTCGCCACGCCCGAGCATCTGGTCGATCTCCACGATGTCGCCGGGCTGAAAGGAATCCGCCGCGACGGCAGCAAGATCGTGATCGGCGCGATGACCACCCAGCACGAATTGCTGGCGTCGGACGAAATCGCCAAATCCGTTCCGATCCTGCACGAAACCGCATTGCTGATCGCCGATCCCCAGGTGCGCTATTGCGGCACCATCGGCGGCAATGTCGCCAATGGCGATCCCGGCAACGACATGCCGGCGCTGATGATGACGCTCGGCGCGAATTATCGGTTGGAAGGGACGTCGGGTGGGCGCGACGTCGCTGCGTCCGAATTCTACCAGGGCGCCTATTTCACCGCGCTCGAGCCCGGCGAAATCCTGACCGCGATTTCAATTCCGGCCCCGACAGCCGGCCACGGCTACGCCTATGAGAAGCTGAAGCGCAAGGTCGGCGACTACGCCACCGCCGCAGCCGCTGTTGTTCTAACCATGTCTGGCGGCAAGGTCGCCACCTGCAAGATCGGTCTCACCAACCTCGCGGAAACGCCGCTGCTCGCCGACGACGCGGCGAAAGCCGTGATCGGCACCAGCCTCGATCCGGCCACACTGAAGAAAGCTGCAGCCGCAGCGGAAGCGATCATGTCGCCGGCCGCCGACGCCCGCGGGCCGGTCGAATACCGCAAGCATGTCGGCGGCATCATGGTGACGCGGGCGCTGCAGCGCGCCGCCGGCCGCGCCGGTTAGGAGGGACAAATGGCAAAAACCCACATCACCATGAAGGTGAACGGCGCCGAGGTCGAAGGCCTCGTCGAACCGCGCACGCTGCTGGTGCACTTCATCCGCGAAAACTTAGGCATGACCGGCACCCATATCGGCTGCGAAACCACGCATTGCGGTGCCTGCACCGTCGATCTCGACGGCATGTCGGTAAAGTCCTGCACCATGTTCGCGGTGCAGGCGCAAGGGTCCGACATCACCACCATCGAAGGCATGGCCAATGCCGATGGCTCCCTGCACGCGCTGCAGGAAGGGTTTCGCATGATGCACGGGCTGCAATGCGGCTTCTGCACCCCCGGCATGATCGTGCGCGCGCATCGCCTGCTCAAGGAAAACCCGAGGCCGAGCGAAGAGGAAATCCGGATGGGCATTTCGGGCAATATCTGCCGCTGCACCGGCTACCAGAACATCGTCAAGGCGATCCAGTACGCTGCCGACAAGATCAATGGCGTTGAATTCAAGGAGGCTGCGGAATGAACGACATGACTCCCACGCGGGAACAACGCGAAGCCAAGCTTGAGGGCATGGGCTGCAAGCGCAAGCGGGTCGAAGACATCCGCTTCACGCAGGGCAAGGGCAACTATGTCGATGACTTGAAACTGCCGGGCATGCTGCACGGTGATTTCGTCCGCTCGCCGCATGCGCATGCGCGCGTCAAATCGATCAATGGCGACGAGGCGCTGAAAGTGCCGGGCGTGCTCGCCGTCATCACCGCCGAGACGCTGAAGACCGTCAATCTTGCCTGGATGCCGACCTTGGCCGGCGACGTGCAGATGGTGCTGGCCGACGGCAAGGTGCTGTTCCAGAACCAGGAGGTCGCGTTCGTGGTTGCGACCGACCGTTATGCGGCGGATGACGGCATCAACAAGGTCGTGGTCGAGTACGAGCCGCTGCCGCCCGTGATCGATCCGTTCAAGGCGATGGACAAGGATGCGCCTGTGCTGCGCGAGGATCTTGCCGGGAAGATGACCGGCGCGCATGGCCCGCGTAAGCATCACAACCACATTTTTGAATGGACCGTCGGCGACAAGGATTTGACCGACGCCGCTTTCAAGAAGGCGGAGGTGACGGTCAAGGAGATGATCTCCTACCACCGCACCCATCCGTCGCCGCTGGAAACCTGCCAGTGCGTTTGCTCCTTCGACAAGATCAAGGGCGAACTGACGATCTGGGGCACGTTCCAGGCTCCGCATGTGATCCGCACCGTGGTGGCGCTGATTTCGAAGATTCCGGAACACAAGATCCATGTGATCTCGCCCGACATCGGCGGCGGTTTCGGCAACAAGGTGGGCGCCTATCCCGGTTACATCTGCGCGGCGGTCGCCTCGATCGTCACCGGCAAGCCGGTGAAATGGGTCGAGGACCGCATCGAAAACCTGACCGCGACCTCATTCGCGCGCGACTACCATATGACTACTGAAATTGCCTCGACCAAGGACGGCAAGGTCACGGGCCTTCGCGTCCACGTGCTCGCCGATCACGGCGCATTCGACGCCTGCGCCGATCCGTCGAAATGGCCGGCTGGCTTCTTCAACATCGTCACGGGGTCGTATGATTTTCCGACCGCGCATCTTTCGGTCGACGGCATCTACACAAACAAGGCGCCGGGCGGCGTCGCCTATCGCTGCTCGTTCCGTGTCACCGAGGCGGCTTACTGCATCGAGCGCGGGATGGATATTCTGGCGCAAAAACTCGGCATGGATCCTGCCGAACTGCGGCTGAAGAACTTCATCAAGCCGGAGCAGTTCCCGTATCACTCGGCGCTGGGCTGGGAATACGATTCCGGCGACTATCATACCGCCATGCGCAAAATGATGGAGTTGGTCGATTATGCCGGCCTGCGCAAGGAGCAGGCGGAAAAGCGCGCGGCATTCAAGCGCGGCGAGACCCGCGAGATCATGGGGCTCGGCGTGTCCTTCTTCACCGAGATCGTCGGCGCCGGGCCGTCGAAGAATTGCGACATCCTGGGGATCGCGATGTTCGATTCCTGCGAGATACGCATGCATCCGACCGGGGCAGGCATCGCCCGGGTCGGTACCAAGAGCCAGGGCCAGGGCCACGAAACTACCTGGGCGCAGATCATCGCCACCGAGATCGGCATTCCCGCCGACGACATCATGGTCGAGGAGGGCAATACCGACACCGCGCCTTACGGGCTCGGCACCTATGGTTCGCGCTCCACGCCGGTGGCGGGTGCGGCAATCGCCATGGCCGCACGAAAAATCAAGGCCAAGGCGCAGATGATCGCGGCCTACAAGCTCGAGGTCCACGAAGACGACCTCGAATGGGACATCGACGGTTTTCGCGTGAAAGGTCTGCCTGAGAAAACCATGTCGATGAAGGACATCTGCTGGGCGGCCTATAATTCGGTGCCGCCGGGCATGGAGCCCGGGCTTGAAGCGGTGAGTTACTACGACCCGCCCAACATGACCTATCCGTTCGGCGCCTATATCTGCGTCATGAACATCGACGTCGATACCGGGGTCTACAAGATCAGGCGCTTCTACGCGCTCGACGATTGCGGCACCCGCATCAACCCGATGATCATCGAGGGCCAGGTGCATGGCGGTCTCACCGAAGCCTTCGCGATCGCGATGGGCCAGGAAATCCGCTACGATGACGAAGGCAATGTGGTGACCGGCTCGTTCATGGACTTCTTCATGCCGACCGCGGTCGAGACCCCGCATTGGGAGACCGACTTCACGGTCACGCCGTCGCCGCATCACCCGATCGGCGCCAAGGGGGTCGGCGAAAGCCCGAATGTCGGCGGCGTTCCGGCGTTCTCCAATGCCGTCAATGATGCGTTTTCGTTCTTAGGCTCGACTCACATCCAGATGCCACATGATTTCTGGCGCAACTGGAAGGCGGCGAAGAATTTGGGAGTGTTCGCGTAATCGGGCTTGAATGGATTTATCCTCCGTCATTGCGAGCGAAGCGAAGCAATCCATCTCGCCGCCCAAAGAAAATGGATTGCTTCGTCGCGGAGTTTATAATCGGCCCGCCGAAGGCGGGACCCGTTGGCTCCTCGCAATGACGACAGGGATGAGGCCACGGGAGAAGCGATGAAGAGTCGTGAAGAGATCGCGCAAGCGTTGGCGGCCAGCGGCTATATCGCCGACGGCGAGCTTGCGACCGCGATCTCGCTGATGCGATTGCTGCGGCGTCCGCTGTTGCTGGAAGGCGAAGCGGGCGTCGGCAAGACCGAAGTTGCGAAAGCGCTTGCCACCGTGCACGCGACCGAACTGATCCGCTTGCAGTGTTATGAGGGGCTCGATCAATCGGCCGCGCTGTATGAGTGGAATTATCAGCGGCAATTGCTGTCGATCCAGGCGCATCGCGGTGACGATGCCGATGCCGTCGAGGATCAGATTTTTTCGGAGAAATACTTGCTGGAGCGGCCGTTGCTGGCGGCGATCCGGCGCGACAAGCCGCCGGTGCTGCTGATCGACGAGATAGATCGCGCCGACGACGAGTTCGAGGCGTTCCTGCTTGAGTTGCTGTCCGACTTCCAGGTCTCGATTCCCGAACTCGGCACCGTCAAGGCCACCACGATTCCGCATGTGGTCCTGACCTCGAACGGCACCCGCGAACTGTCCGACGCGCTGCGCCGCCGCTGCCTGTATCATTATGTCGATTATCCCGATGCTGACCGTGAGGCGCGGATCATCATGGCGCGGATCGAAGGCGCCGGCGCATCGCTTTCGCTGCAGATCGCGCGCATGGTCGAAGGCGTTCGCAAGGAGGAGCTGCGCAAGGTGCCGGGCGTCGCGGAGACGCTGGACTGGGCGGCTGCTTTGGTCGGGCTCGACGTGCGTGATCTGCACGACGTGCCCGAGACGGTTCACGAGACGCTGATGTGCCTGCTCAAGACGCATGAGGACAAGTCGCGCGTGACGCGCGAAGTCACCGAACGCTTGCTGGGGAAGGTCGCATGAGCTGCTGCGGCACCAATCCCGGCTATGAAGAGCTCGACGAGGTCTCCCGCCTCGTCTCGGGAAAGCTCGCCGCGTTTCTGAAAACCTTGCGCGACAATGGTTTCGCCGTTGGTCTCGCCGAAGGCCAGGACGCGGCGTCGTTGATGACGGCAGGCTATGTGAAAAAGCCGGGGTTGTTGCGTTCGGCGTTCAAGCATTTGTTCTCGGCGCGGAAATCCGACTGGGAAAAGTTCGATGGGCTTTTCGACGCGTTCTGGCTTGGCAAGCGGGTCAAATCGCGATCGATCACGGTGGGATCGGCCAAGGCGGCGAATAGTCCGTCGCTGAAGAGTTTGGCGAATAATCGTCCCGACCAGCGCGCCGGTGGCGATAGCGCGATGGATCAGATCCCGTCCACCGATGGCGTGGACAGCGATCACGCCGGCGAAGGCCGCATGGAAGGCGCTTCGCGGGCTGACAATCTCGCCGAGACCGATTTCCGCAAAATGGCCGATCCCGATCAAATCGAGGAAGCCCATGCCGCCGCGGCACGGCTGGCGCAGACCATGCGCACGCGGCTGACGCGCCGAGATCTGGCGCGGCGGCGCGGCTACCGGCTCGATCTGCGCAGGACCATCCATCGCAACATCAGCCATGGCGGCGTGCCGATCAGTCTGGTCAAGCGGCGGCGCAAGGAAAAGCCGCTGCGGCTCATCATGCTGCTCGACGCTTCCGGCTCCATGAGCATGTACACCGGCGTGTTTCTGCGCTTCATCCACGGCGTGCTGGACGAGTTTCGCGAGGCCGAAGCCTTCCTGTTCCACACAAGGCTCGCGCATGTGTCCGATGCGATGAAGGAAAAGGATGCGGCGCGTGCGCTCGATCGCTTGTCGATCATGGCGCAGGGCGCAGGCGGCGGCACCAAAATCGGCGAGAGCCTGCAGACTTTCAACCGCTGGCACGCCGCCCGCGTGATCCATTCGCGCACCGTCGTGATGATCGTGTCCGACGGCTACGAGACCGGCGACGCCGCATTGCTTGGCCGCGAAATGGCCGCGCTCGGCCGCCGCTGCCGCCGCATCGTCTGGCTCAATCCGATGATGGCGTGGGAGGGCTACGCGCCCGAAGCCGCGGGCATAAGAGCGGCGTTGCCGCATATCGATCTCTACGCGCCGGCCAATACGCTGAAAAGCCTGACCGCGCTCGAACCCTATCTTGCAAGGCTCTGATGGTGCGAATGATGACCGGGCATGTCGAAGTGATGGATCTGGTCGCGCAGATGAAAGCCGCCGAGCAGACGTTCGTGCTGGCGACTGTCGTGCGCACGGTGTCGGTGACCGCGGCCAAGGCTGGCGCCAAGGCGATCATCCGCCCCGACGGCGCCATCGTGGCGGGCTGGATCGGCGGCGGCTGCGCGCGTGGCGCGGTTTTGAAGGCGGCGCGCGAGGCGCTGGCCGATGGCGAACCGCGCATGGTGTCGGTGCAGCCTGAAGATCTGCTGGCCGAGCTCGGCGTCAAGCCCGGCGAGGCCCGCGACGGCATCCGCTTCGCCAGTAACCTATGTCCGAGCAAGGGAACCATGGATATTTTCGTCGAGCCGGTGCTGCCACATCCGTCGCTGGTGATTTTTGGCGCCAGCCCGGTCGCGATGTCGCTGGCCGCGCAGGCGCGGCAGCTCGGCTATCACGTCACGCTGGCCGCTCCCGCGGGCGATCTCGTGGCCGCGCCCGACGCCGACACGCTGGTCGATGGTTTTGGGCTAGGCGAGCTCACGCAGGCGAGACGCTTCGTGGTGGTCTCGACCCAGGGCAAGGGCGACGACGCAGCCTTGCGCGCGGCTGTCGCAACGGAGGCCGTCTATCACGCGTTCGTCGGCAGCCGTCGCAAGATGGCAGCGCTGCGCGAGAAGCTTGTCGAGGGCGGCATTGACGCCGCGGCGATTGATCGCGTCAAGGCGCCTGCCGGGCTCGATCTCGGCGCGATCACGCCGGAGGAAATCGCGATGTCGATCCTCGCGGAAATCACGATCGAGCGCCGCCGCGGCCAGCGAGGTGCCGCCCCGGATGGAGCGGTTTAGGTCGGACTAATGCTTGGGTCTGACGTGCTCTCTTGCCGCGAACAGGAGCCCACTCTGCGATCCAGATCGGGGCGGGCTTTGCTCGAAACGCCAAGCCTCAGACCAATGAGCCTCAGACCAATGACATCTCCAGCGGCGGCGAAATGTCCGCCAGCGGGGTGACATAGGGCGTGCGGGCGGTGCGCTTTTTGAGATCGGCTTTGGCCGCGGCGATAAGGCCCGGTTCCGTCAGCGCCTTGATGCCCACCGCGGCCATGGCCTTGGCGGCCTGGACCATGGCCTTGTGGGCGGCCGGGGTCTTGCCCTGCGCCACCACCTGCCAGGTGTGGAATGGTGTGCCGATGGCGACCGTCGGGGCGTGGACCTGAACGGTCGGTACGACCCAGCTCACGTCGCCCACATCGGTCGAGCCGATCAGCGGGTTGCGCCTGGCATCCAGCGGCACGAGGAAGTTGGCCAACGGTCTATCCGTGGGTTCCATGCCGATCGCGCGATAGACGGCGGCGATGTCCTGCTCGGTCAGCGTGGCGCGGATCTTTGCCGCGAAATCCTCATCGGCCGCGTCGAAATGCGGCGGACCGAGCTCCTCCATGATTCCGTGGAGGGCTTCCTCAAGCGGGGTGTTGGGCAGGAGGTTGGAGACGGCGGAAATGATCCGCATCTCCATCCTGGTTTCGGTCATCAGCGCCGCGCCTTGCGCGATCTTGTGGACGCGTTCGACGAGCTCGCTCATGCCGGGCAGGTCGCGCGCGCGTATGGAATAGCGCACGCGGGCATGGGCCTGCACCACATTGGGCGCGATGCCGCCGGTGTCGAGCAGGGCATAATGGACGCGGGCGTCGCTCGGCATGTGCTCGCGCATATAGTTGACGCCGACATTCATCAGCTCCACCGCGTCGAGCGCGCTGCGGCCGAGATGCGGTGAGGCGGCGGCATGCGAGGTGCGCCCGGTGAAGATGAAGTCGGCGCGCGTGTTGGCGAGCGACGGCGTCACCGCCACCTCCCAGAAGCTGTGCGGGTGCCAGCTGACGGCGACGTCGGCATCATTGAAAGCGCCTTCGCGCACCATGAAGGCTTTCGCCGCGCCGCCTTCCTCCGCGGGACAGCCGTAATAGCGCACGCGCCCCGGCACCTTGTGGGCGGCGAGCCAATCCTTCACCGCCGTGGCGGCGAGCAGCGCCGCCGAGCCGAGCAGATTGTGGCCGCAACCATGGCCATGGCCGCCCGCCTCAACCGGTCGAGGCTCCGCCACGCCTGCCTCCTGGCTGAGACCGGGCAGGGCGTCGTATTCGCCGAGGAAGGCGATCACGGGGCCGCCCTCACCCCATTCGCCCATCAAGGCGGTGGGAATTTCAGCGACATTCTCGGTGATGCGAAAACCCTGATGGCGCAGCTCGGCCAGATGTTCGGCGGAGGAACGCGCCTCGGTGTAGCAAACTTCGGGCGTCGCCCAGACCTTGTCGCTCAAAGCGATGAAACGCGGCTTGATTGCGTCAACGCCGCGCCAAATGTCACTGCGGTTGTCCATCCGTCGGTTCCCGATACTGAAGCCGATCTTGAGAGTGTAAACGCTATCAGCTTCGCCGGACCCCGCCTAGCGCCGGCCAGGGCATCAGCCATGCGGGCAGGCTTGCGCAGGAAGACGTGGAATATCCGCAATTCTCTGACGCGCGCCGCGCGCCAGGTTCTCTACAGCCCCAGATGATCCGCATAGACGATGCGCCATTCCTTGGTCAGCGGCGCGCCTTGACTGTCGACCTGGAAGGGCACCGGATCGGCTTCCAGCGCTTCCCATTCCTCGACGGTGACGCGCCAATCCGCGACCGCGCCGGGCCGGGCCGGGTCGATGGGTTCAGGGAGATTCAGCATCCCCATCCAGGCAAACTCGCCGTCGGTCGGATCGAAGCCCACCACCGCCAGTTCGGTGACGACTTCGGTGTGCCAGCCGAGGTCGGTCGGGATGGCGGCATCGCGCCGCTCCAGCCGCGCGATCATGCGACGGTTGTCGCGAATGAACTCGGCAAGCGCGGCTGGATCGGCAGCTGCTCGCCGGGCCAAGACATCTGCCGGCGTGCGGAAGCCCACCGGGCCGCTGACCACGAGACGAGCATGATTGATGTCAGGCCGTGACAAGGTCGCAGTGCGCTCGAGTGTGAGTTGCGTGAAGACGCAATGGACGACGGGCGACAGGTGGCAGCCAGGCAGCGAGTCTCGGCTGATAGCGCGTCACCGCCAGTCGCACGAAGGGCCATACGGCGGTACCCGGATCGATCGCCACATCAACGAACCATTTGTTGCGGTCGGGCTGGAATTCGGGCTTGTAGCCGAGCACCTGAACTAGATTGCCGTTCGCTTCGGCCAGCGGCAGCAGCGCCGGCGGCGCCGACCGGCCGCGCGGCGACAGGCCGATCGTCGAAACCGGTTACGTGCAGAAGATCGCTCAAGTTCGAGAAAGATCGCCCGGAACTTCGGGCCGGCCTGCAGCCAGACGGGATCCGATCCCCACTGGCTCGCATGATTGCCGATCAGGCTCTCGTTTCCGCCGGGCGCCACCACGACGCCGAGCAATTCGCCTTCGCCCGACGCGAACCACGGACGCTCGAAATAGATGCGGAAGCCGGCGCGCCGGCGGCGACGCGTTGCGAAGGGCTGGTTCGGTTCGGTTTCTTCCTCCCAGCGGAACAGCGGCAGCACCGAGTGGATCAGCGGCGCGGGGGGCCGTACCGTGCTCGGGATCGAAATCCGTCTCGGCGCGCCGAGAATACTTCGCTGATCCGGATCGTCCATGACGATCGGCGGGAAATATTCGCGGAAGCGCGTCGTCGCGCGAAAGGCGTAGTCGATGACGCGATGCTTGGTGTCGTTCAGTTGATGCTTCGAGCCATGCAGCCGCAGCGAGCCGAAGGTGCCTTCGTTGCCGCCAAGCACCACCAGATCCTCCGCGGCGTCCACCGATGTCGTGAAGGCGACACTGGTGCGCGGCTCCGTCGTGGGTCCTGGCTGCGCAAGATCGTCGATCAATTCGGTCCAGCTCGCCTCGGCATCGATCCGGTCCGTGCTGGGGCCGTGACAGTCGAGCGCGCCGATCAGGAGAGCCGCCGTATCGCCCGCATTGCGGAACGGCAGCAGGATCGTCACCCGCGGCGCTTGCAACGGCCGCGGAACGGCGTGAACGGACGTGACATCCTCCGATGGCGTGAATGCCCAGAACCAGCCGCGGATCGCAGGTTCGAAGAGGATCGGGTTGTCGCGCAACGCCTGCGGCAGCAGCCGCCACAGCCCAAGCAATTCGAGACCCGCTTTGGTCATGGTGCTCGACAGCCGCATGTTGAGCTCGGTTCCGGGCGGCATGCCGATGGTGATGACCCGCCCTTCGACCTTGCCCGTGAGCTCCGGCGCGGTTTCGAGCACCAGGCGGAACGGCTCCAGCCCGGGCCAGTCGCCGAGATAGGGCGCCGCGACGCCTTCGACGGCGAGAATCGGCGGCAGGCCGCGGTCCTTGCCGGCATCGGGGAAAACCATGGCGACGCCATTGGCGAGCGGGTCCGGCAAATAGGGCAACACGAGATCGTCCACATCGTGCACGACGTATTGCCCGGGCGTCAGCGGCTCGCCGCGTTTCAGGTCGTTCAGATTTTTCAGCGTGGCCGCGGGCACCTCCGGTCCGGCGGCAAGGCCGATGCCGGGTTGCGGATGACGCACCGCCGGATCTGTGGCGTCCACCACGTCGACGTCGAGCAGCGTGCCGTCATCGCGCAGTGCGACGGCGAGTTGCTTCTTGCGGACGACGGGATCGGTCGAGCCGATGGCTGCATCCATCATGCTGTGGAGTTCGGCCATTTCGAGCGAGCCCTTTGGTGGTGCAATGTGGCGCTCGCTGGTCGCGCGATAGTTCAGCACCAGGTCGGGATGGGCCGCCGCCATCAGCGCGGCGTAGGTCCCGGGATCGTCGACCGAGATCGTTCCGCCTTGGGATATCGGCGCGGACAGTTCGACGCCGCTTCGTATCACCAGGTGCCGGATTGATTCCGCCTGCGAAAAGCTTTTGCGCGCGACCACGACCGGTGCAGGGACGGGTTCCCATCGATAATAGGGGATCAAGGGCGTGATGGTCTGGCGCAGCGCCGTCAACACTGCCGCGGCGAGGTCCGGCGACAGTGCAGCGCGATCGGCCAGCGCGATGGCGACGAGTTGCCCTGCGGTCAGGTCGGCGATCGGTTCGGCCGCCGCGTCGCTGTTCGTCACGTTGCGCAGCATTCGTGCGGCGACATCGACCGGGCGCGCCGCGCTTACGGCCCTTCTGGCGATCGCGCTGAGCCGCGGCCGGATGATCGCGTCGACTTCGGGCACGCCGGTGATCGGTTGGTCGGAAATTTCGTCGGATTTTCCAGCCAGAATGTCCGGTCGCGGCTCGTCGGCGATGATGCGTCGTGCTTCGCCCTTGAAGGCCTTGACGGTTTCCACCGGCAGCTCGGCCCTGTGAGGTTGGCGCGCCAGGATGGTCGCCGCGCGCTCAATCAGCGCGTCCGATGGGGGTGGCGGCGCCGACGGTGGGATATTGCCTCGCTCCGCCAGACTGCGCGCCACGCCGGAGGCGGGCGGCAGGTCGAACGGTTGGGGCAGGCCGCCGACGGGCGGCGGATGCGGCGGTGAATTGCCGGCGAGATCGACCGACCAGGCGCGGAATGCGTAGGATCGGCCGTAGCGAAGCCGTGGCAGCGTGCCGGGTGCAACGCGGCTCGACGTATGGACCGGCGTTACCGGATTGGGATCGGCCGTCGTCGGTTCGACATGCTCGACACCCTTCTCGTGCCGCACCCGCGGCCCGGGCCGCGGCGCCGCGAGAGACCAGCCTGACCAGCCGAACAGCGCATCGTGGACGTGGAGCGGGCCGTCTGCGATCTTGGGCGTCTCGGTGATGCCCGTTCCCTGGATCAATCCGCTCGATCTGACCTCCTTGAAGACATTGCCGAAGCCATCGACGTCGGTTTCGATCAGACGCTCGTGCAGGCTGAACCATTTGCCGGCAGCCTCGTCCCAGACTTCGACGCGGAAGCCGCGCGTCACGTCCTCGGTGGAAACCCGGATCGGCTTGTTGCCGCCGCGCGAAGCAAGATGATCGTTCGTGCGATCGAGCTGGTCGCGGATTCCGGCAAGATTGCCGTTCTGGACAACCGTGATGCCGCCGACCCGGGCCGCGGGCGGCGCCGCATGGACCGGATCGCCGTTGAACTCGACCGACAAGAGCCGCGGCAAGGTCCACAGGAAGCGGTCGAGCTTCAAGGCACTGCCGTCGCCGTCGAGGATCATCACGCCGAAACGCTGGGCATCGCCCAATTTCAATCCGCCGTTCTGCCAATCGCCGGTGGCTGGAACGGTCAGGAGATTGCTGCCATCGCGCGCGACCGGCGTGCGAATCTGGTCGGTCACGCCCGGAAAGCCGGGCAGAGTCAGTTCGGCGAACAGTTCCGTGGCGGCAGATAGGCGCGCGAGATCATCGACCTTGAGATCGATCACCAGTCCGAGCCGGCGCAACAGCTCGGGCTGATCGCCGAGATAATTCACCTGGTCGTGGAAATCCGGCGTCGGCCGGTCGTGGCCCTGGCTGACGGCGCCAGTCGGACGTTCGGGAGGATTCTTGACCGCGGCTTCAGGCCGCTCATAGAAGCGCCGTGTCTGATGCAGCGCGACGATCATGTCCGTGAAAGGCTGGCCGCTCCCCTGCGCGAGGCCGGAGCGGCCAAGATCGACAATCATCTTGTCGAGCCGGTCCGTGATCTTGCTCTCGTCATACGGGGCCTGGCGCTCGGACGGGATCATCGACAGCCTTGTAAATTCGAAGACCGGCCGGGTGAATGGATAGGTTGATGGCGCCGGCGGCTTGTCGGGCGAGGTGAGAAACGAAATGAACTGGACTGCCATCGCCGCGTCATGCACGGCCTTCGCCGGGAAGGTCCGCCACTTCCGACCCTCGAACGTGTCGAACGAAGGCTTGCCGACCTGCAATGTCGCCGGGAACACGAACGGCCACAGCCGCGGCTCGATCGCGGCCGATCGCGGCGTGCATGCAATCTCCTGACCGCCCTGATCGAACAGGCGGACCTTGGCGTTGCTGGTGACCGCATTGCCCCATTGCGAGAACAGCGGGAAGTCACCGAGGTGATTCTTGCCGGCGGTTGGCGTCAGCCGCGGCGCGATATGCAACGAGACGTGACAGTCGCGCGCCGGATCGACCGAGACCGGGAGCACGGTGAGGCTGAAGCGTTCGCTTGCCATGATTCTTGCGCTCCCGTTCAAGCCGCGAAGGCGAGACAGTAGTCGTCCCAGGGTTTCGACGAGCCGTCCGCATGGACGTCCAGCATCTGCGCCACGGTCGGGTCGCCGTTCGAACCGGCGAATTTGCGCTCGCAGGAAATCTTCACCGATCCGGAGAAGAACAGCACCTTCACAGTGACCGATATCTCGGCATGGCCGATCATCTTTCCGGTGTCGAACTCATAGGTCAGTGACATGTAGAGTTCGATGCAGGCCGAGATCAGCGACAGCACGTCGACCTCGCCGCGCACCCGGAAATAGCCGGTGAGTGATCCGGCGTCGCCTTCGAGCCGGATATAAACGCCGGCCATGGCGGAGACCGAGCCGGATGCAACGCCGAAATCGAGCGCGACGATGGCGCCGAACTCCAGCGACATCTCCAGGACCTCGAGCTTCTGCGGGCTGAGGCGGATGCCGAAGAAGCCGCCGCCGCCGAGGAATGCGACCGCGAGCGTAAACGGCCGCTCGCGCGTGCAGAAGCTGAAGCCGACCGTCACCGACTTGCCGAGGAAGGGTATGCGGGTGTCGGCATTGAGCGACAAATTGGTGAGCGAGAACACGCCGATCGCCACGTTCGGCAGGCTGATCGTGAAGCCGGCGGTGACGCCCTCGGTTGAAACATCGAGGAATGGCGGGTCGCTGAAGCCGTCGAGCGGGATCAATTGCTTCAGCGTCTCGATGAACGACAGGAAGCCGACGAATTCGAGTGCCCTTGAAGACGACGTCGACCTCGGGCTTGCGGCTGGAGCCGCCGCGGAATGCGATCCGCGTGAATCCGGCGCGCACCAAGGGCGCGCCGGGCATCAGCTGCAACGAAAAGTCGCGCAATTCGGCGAAGACGTCGACGCCGGCCGCGCCCTTGGCGCTGGCGCGCACCTCGACCGCGAGCGTCAATCCATCGGGTGCAGGGAGGAAGACGGCGTCGTTGTTGGATGAATTGGGTGGCCAATTGCTGAGCTTGGGCTGCCATTCCAGCCGCGCGCGGAATTCGCCGCCGCCCGGGTTGAGGCCATTCACGAAACTGAGGATGTCGTTGAGAATACCGGCATCCGCCAGCACGGGATTGAGCGCATTGGAAAGCCGCTCGAGCCGGGTCTTGACGCCCGGCGAAGTGGGAAAAGCCGCGATCGCCGATTGCAGCGCGGTTGCCATCGTGGCCAGCGCATCGAGCGGCGCCTTGACCTTGGCCGTGACGTCGGCAAGCGATCCGGCGCCGTTCAGGGAAAGCAGGTCGGCGATCCCGGTCTGAAGTTTCGGCAGCTGGGTGGCAACCTGCGTTTTCAGATTGTTGTACTGCGCCGCCGCCGCCCCGTTGGTGATTGCCGCGGCGTCGGCCAGGACGCCTTCAAGTTTCGTCAGATCATCGAGCAGGCCGGCAATGCGATTCAGGGTTTCGGTAATGAAGCTCGGTGCCTTGCTGAGATCGAGGCCGATGGCCTGGAGCACATCAACGAGATTGAACAATCCGAACAGCTTCGGCAGGGCGCCGCTCAGAAACGCGACCGGATCGAACTTGTTGGCGGCCACCGTCGCGCTATCGCCGGCAAGACCGATGACGCGGGACAGGGCGGACAGATTGATGTTCGGCTGGATGAAGCCGCCGGAATGCTCGGTGCTGCCGAACGTGATCGTGGTCGGCGTTTTCAGCTGCAGGAATATGTCGCCCGCATTGCTTGCGCCACCGAAGCCTCCGCCAAGATAGATCGGCGAGTATTCGACGGCAGTCGCCGGCGAAGCCGGGGTCAGGTGACGCATGGCGGGCAGGACGACGTTCGCCTCAACGAGGCTCGGAGTCGCCGTACTTGTTTGCGGCGTGCCGGTGAACGTCAGCGTCACCGTTTCGTTCGCGGTATCGCCGGACTTCAGCGGCGGCGCGTAGGCAATGCCCTGGCCGAGGCCGTCTACGACATTTCTGCCGAACTCGGCGTAGCCGGTGATGATCTTGTTGTTGTTGGTGCCGGGTTTGCTGAAGCCTTCGGCGACGAAGAGGAGCGGCGCTTGGAGGCGAACCGCCTTTCCCTCCTGATCGCGCGCATGCAACTTCCAGCGGAACAGCCCGTTGGCGTCGTTCGGCCAGAAGAGCTGCTCGGACTGCAGCGCCTCGGTGGAGGGCAGGGTTATCGGATCCTTCAGATCCGGCGTCACCAGCGGATCGAGCCGGACCTCGCTGAACGGCAGGTCGCGTCCAGTATAATATTTGGTCGGTTCCGAACGACGATGATTTCCGCGATACTGCGGGGATGCGGCGTCGATGCTTCCTTCATCTTCGCTCGGTAATCTGGACCAGACGGCCTTGTGGCCGAAGGGGAAGAGGTAGCCGGCGTGAGCCACGCGGACATACTGGTCGCGTCCCATGGTAGCCAGATGATCCCAGGACAGGATGGGAAAGTTCAATCTGTTTACATAAAGCGTCGTATCCCATTGTCCGAAGAGGTCCAGCCACGCTCCGTTGGAGGAGAGTGCAAGCCCGCGCGCGGTCACGGGTTCGGGATTGATGGTGGGCCTCGTGAACGTCTCGGAGCTCTGCCGCACGAGGTTGACGCGAGAAAGACCATCCAGCGATTGCCGGAACGGATCGGTGATCGAAGAAGCGGTCGGTATCGGTTGAGCTTCCAGGTCGCGCGCCCAGATCGCGCGGATGATCTTCTGCGGCTGGTTGCGCTCGTCGATGGTGACGTCGCCATTCGTGGCAACGCTGCGGACGCCAAGCCGCGAATGCCAGAGTTCGATCCGCATCGTATCCGCGGGCGCTGCGACCGCCTTTCGCGCATGGGTCCAGCCGTTCAGCGCGCTTGGTGAGATGAACAGGCGGAAGGGGGCTTCGATCGCGGTCTCGCCGTCGTTCGGCTTGCGCGGCTTGGTGCCGCGAAACACGAACCCCGGCGGCAGCTTTGAAGGCACCAATCCGATGCTGCGGCCATCCGTGCTCACCGTATGGCCAGTCTCGGCGCGCGCATCGACGATCGAAGTCTGGCTCGCGCGGGCCCGCAGGTCGTGCATCGCCTGCGCCGCAGCGATCAGCGAAGCTGTCGAGACGGCCTGTTTTCGCGCCGATCTTGCACCCGACTTGGCACGAGTTCTTGCAGCCGATCTCGTCGACGCAATTTGCTGCAGGAACAGCTGACCGTCCTGATCGGCAACAAGACCGAGGCCGCTGGCGAGCTCGATCAGCGCGGCTCCGATCGGGATCGATCCAATCGTCTTTGCCGGGCGCGGCGTCGCGACCGGCGCTACGGCCATTTCTAGCCGTGACATCGCAGCGACGATGCCATCGATGGAGAACGCAATCCGCTCGCCCTTCGGAACCTTGAATACCAGCCGGCTCTTGTGGGCAGCGCGGGCGGCGATCGGAATGTCGTCGCCCGGCTCTGGTGGGCCCGGCACGTCGTTCACCTCAAAGAGCGCTTTTTCGGCGGCGTGCTGGTAGCCGAAGACGGCGGTCAGCAGGCCGCCTTTCGATCCGCTCGGCACCAGATGGGGCGCGCCGCCGTCGGCGGCATCTTGCGGCGACGGGCTTTCGAATTGCAGATCGGTTGTTTCGATCTCCATTACGAGGAGATCTTCCGGTCGCAGCAGACGGAAGCGGATTTGCCCGGGTGGTAGTGGCGATGGCGCCACGTCGGCCGCCGACAGATTGAGCCCGGGGGTTAGCCGTTCGAACGCGGCTGCTTCCAGGCGGCTTTGGATTTCCAGTTTGGCGGGATCAAACACTGCCGCGGCAAGCGGCCTGCCCCCGGCGGCGTTTCGCCTCGCGCGCTTCGATTTGCCGGCGCTCTTGCTGGATTTGCCCCTCTTGCCTGCGGGCTTCTTCGACCGAGCCTTCTTGCGCTGTACGGTCTTTCGCATCGGGAGCCTCCTTCAGGTCGTCGGCCGTACGCCTTCGGAATTTGGTCCACTCAGTCTGGTCGTGTTTTCACCGTGTGCAGATGGTCACGTGCAGTTAGTCGGTCGTCGTCATGGAGCGGTCGTTGCAGCCTCAAATCGACGGCACTCCGGAGGGGCCGGCGTCGGGGACGTTAGGACTTGAATGCGTTCATTCCTGTGAAATTCGCAACACTTGACTGGATAAACTTCAGCGCACTTCGCGTTAGGATATAAATCCTTGGTTGTGAGTGTGGTAAAATTAAGTTCCGGCACTGCGGCATTTTTTGACGCGAACCGATTTCTTGCGACGACCTCCGTCAGCCCGGAGAAGGCTCGCGTCTGCGGACACCGGGCAACGCGATCAGCTGCTAGCCGCACCAGACGGCCGCCCTGCCTCGCATGATCCGGGCCGCATGCAATTTCCGGTTGACGTCACCCCTCTCGAGAGAACAAAATAAAAACATTGAAGTAACCCGAGGGCTCCCGGCGGCCGGAGACGACCGTGAGCATCCGCAAAG
This sequence comes from uncultured Alphaproteobacteria bacterium, assembly GCA_963786115.1. Classification (GTDB taxonomy): domain Bacteria; phylum Pseudomonadota; class Alphaproteobacteria; order Rhizobiales; family Xanthobacteraceae; genus Bradyrhizobium. The sequence continues at coordinate 133,326 of CAWAYC010000040.1, read as the reverse complement.
CCGGCGGCGCACCCTAGGACCGGCTGGCTGCGCCTACTTGCGGATGAATTTTGAAGCCCCGTATGATGGGACGTTGCTGGGGGGTAGCGAGTAATGAGAGTTGCAATCAAGGCGGTCGTTGCCGCCGTGTGTTTTGTTGTGTCCGTGACGTCGGCGAGCGCCCGCGGTCCGTATGGCTCGATCACAGTCGGCAATTGGCAGGGTGGCGCCTATACCAACGACAAGAATGGCGCATTTTCGCATTGTGCGGCGGGCACCACCTACCAGAGCGGGATCTATTTCGTGGTCTCGATCGGCGAGAATGGTAGCTGGCGATTGGGATTCGCCCACGAGAGTTGGCGATTGACGACTGGCGAAGCCTTTCCGCTTGCCCTCACCTTTGATGGTCAGCCGACGTTCAACGTCTATGGAATGCCGATCGGCGCGCAGCTTGTGAACGTCGAGATGCCGACCAATTCGTCGCTCATCACGCAGTTTCGCAAGGCAAAGGTGATGACGGCCTTTGCGCAAGGCCAGCTCTTTCAATTCAACCTGAATCAAACGGCCCAGCTACTCCCCTCGCTGCTCAATTGCGTCCTCAGCGTGAAGAAGAAGGGGGTGTCCAATGCCGGCGAGTTCGCCGTCGCGGCGCCGGCTGCGGCGCCACCGCCGAATGCCGCGCCAGCGAATGCGGCGGCGCCAAAGCAGAGTAAGAGCGCCACCCAGACCGGCACTGGCTTCGTGATCAGCAGCAACGGACACGTCGTCACCAATCAGCACGTCATCGACGGTTGCGGCGAGATCACGGGTAATCTGAGCGGGGAGGCGCCGCTCAAGCTGCGGCTGGTATCCAGTGACGAGACCAACGATCTTGCCTTGCTGCAGGCGCCGAGCCCGTTCAAGGATGTCGCCGCCATCAGGGCGAATTCCGTTGAGACAGGGGAGGGCGTGATTGCGATCGGCTATCCCTACCGCGGGTTGCTGACGTCCGATTTCACGGTGACGACGGGCATCGTTAGTTCGTTGAGCGGCATATTCAATGACACCCGCCATTTGCAGATCAGCGCCGCGGTGCAGCCGGGCAATAGCGGCGGACCGCTGCTCGATTTCACCGGCGCCGTGGTCGGCGTGGTCGCGGCCAAGCTCGACGCGATCAAGGTCGCGCGCGCGACTGGCAACCTCCCCGAAAATATCAATTTCGCCATCAAGACAGGCGCGCTGCGGGATTTTCTGGACAACAGCGCGGTGATGTACCGGGACACCGAGAGGCGCGAATCGAACAGGGAGACCGCCGAGGTCGCGAAAAAAGCGCGCGGCTTCACGCTGTTGATTTCCTGCACGGTGAGCGAGCAGAGCGCAAGCGCGAAGAAGCAAGGCAATTGACGCTGTGCTCGTGCGCCCTGATCACGTCAGGTCGCGTGCCGCAGCGTGTGCAGCGTAATCTCCGGCGGACAGTTGAGACGCACCGGCAACAGGCTGGTGCCGGCGCCGACCGAGGTGTAGCCGGCCATCTCCGCGTAGCGCCAGGCGCCGGCGCCCATCGATCGCGGCAGTCGCGCTTCCAGCTTGATCGGAATGCCGCCCGGCAGGCAGAGCTGGCCGCCATGGGTGTGCCCGCTCAGCATCAGAGCAAAACCGGCGCTCGCAGCCGCCTGGTAGACCTCCGGCGTATGCGAAAGCAGGATCGAAAATGCGCCGCGCGGGATTTGCGACGCAGCCTTGCCGATGTCATCGGCGCGATAGAAGTGCGCGTCGTCGATGCCGGCGAGATGGATCGCCTCGTCGCCGCGTCTGATCGTGACGCATTCGTTGAACAGCATGTGAATGCCCATGTCCTCCAGCGCCGGCGTCATGCGGATCGAGTCGTGATTGCCGAGCACCCCATAAACCGGGGTCCTCAACGCCGCGATCACCGCGCCGATATATTCCAGGCTCTTGTCGAACGGCCCGCAGGTCTTGCCGCGATAGTCGCCGGTGAGAACACAGATGTCGTAACTGAGATCGCCGACCATGTCGGGCAAGCGTCGCATGGCGCCCGCGCTGATGTCGGCGTGCAGGTCGCTGATATGGAGGATAGTGAAGCCATCGAAATCTTTCGGAAAATTGCCCGATGCAATGGTATTTTTCCGGACAAGCACACGATCGGCATTTTGCCGCGCGCGCCCATAAAGTCCTGCCAGCTTGAGCGCCGTGCCGATGATGAACGGCGCGGTGTACCAGTTCTCCAGATTAAAGACGAGCGTGCCCTGGCCGAACAGCTGCGCCTCGTGCTCCCGCTCGGTCTTAAGCCGCCACTCGACGTGCTCGGCGCCAATCCGCTTGATCAGGTCCTTCAGGCTCGCTTCGTGTATGGCCTGTTTCAAATTCGTCGAACCTTCCGTTCGGGACGCGCGATCAGAAACCTATGCCTCTTGCGCCATCTTAAAGCCCAATCGGAACCGTTCAAAATTGCCCCGCGTTCCCATTGAGCGAATGCTCCATGATGCAATACAAACCTGAACCGACAAGTGCTAGCCGGGCTGGTATCGGAGGAGGCGATGAAGATTGGAAGGCAACCGCAGAAGTGGCTCGAGAAAAAGAGTAAATTGGGATTTCGCGGTTATCCGGTCGGCACCGTCGCGTTCTATGGGCCGGACGACCGGCGCGCTACCAAGGTGGCTGTCTCGATCATATCCGAGCCTGATACGGAACCGGTCGCGTTGCGGAGATGGTTCGCCGAAAGTGGCGATGTGCGGAACGACCCGGCGATCATGGAACAGGTCGCGGCGTTCCTTCGAAGCGAATCGGTTCGCTCAGTGGCGATGACTGAGGGATTGTTTGGATGTCCACATGAGGAGGGGGTTGACTATCCCATGGGCGAGCCATGTCCTCATTGTCCATTTTGGGCAGGTCGCGACCGTCCGATCCGTTTGACGAGTGGCTGATTCTGCAGCAGGGCGCTTGCTACGAAATTTGTCGATGGCTCGATGGGTTCACCCCTCAGCCGCCTTCACCAGCGCGATCAGCTCGTCGCCATAATGTTCGAGCTTCTTGTCGCCGATCCCTGCGATGCCGCGAAGTTCGCCAAGCGTAGCGGGCTTTACGGCGGCGATGCCGTCGATGGTGGAATCGTGCAGCACGACATAGGCCGGCACGCCGCGCTGCCGCGCCACCTCGGAACGCCAGGCCCGCAGCGCGGCGTGCAGGGCCGGATCGGCGGCCTTGCCCGCGCTGCCTGACGCGGGTGCAAGAGCGCCACGCCGCGACTTGTCGCGGACGGCGCGATTGCGCGAGCCCGCAGCCGCCTCGCGCAACATCACCTCGGTTTCGCCCTTCAATACGCCGCGTGCACTGTCGTTCAGCTTGAGCGCGCCAAACGCCTCGCTGTCGGCGCGAAGATGGCCCATCGCCACCAGTTGTCGCAGCACGGCGCGCCACTGCTTTTCATTGAGCTCGCGGCCGACGCCGAACACGGACAGCTTGTCGTGCCCGAACTGCGTGACGCGCTCGGTCATGCGGCCGACCAGCACATCGATCAGGTGCATGGCCCCGAAACGCTGCCCGGTCCGATAGGCACAGGAAAGCATCTTCTGCGCGACGACCTTGCCGTCGCGGACGCGCGGCGGCGACAGGCAGTTGTCGCAATTGCCGCAACCCTCGGCATGCTGCGTTTCGCCGAAATAGCCGAGCAGGCGGCTGCGCCGGCAGCCCGCGGTTTCCGCCAGGGCAACCAGCGCATCGAGCTTGCCGACCGACACGCGCTTGAAGGTGTCGGAGCCTGTTGACTCATCGATCATACGACGCTGCTGCACGATGTCCGATAGCCCGTAGGTCATCCAGGCGGTGGACGGCTTGCCGTCACGGCCCGCGCGCCCGGTCTCCTGATAGTAGGCCTCGATGCTCTTCGGGAGATCGAGATGCGCCACGAAGCGCACGTCCGGCTTGTCGATGCCCATGCCGAACGCGACGGTGGCGACGATCACGATGCCGTCCTCGTTGATGAAGCGATCCTGGTTGCGCGCCCGGACGCCGGCATCGAGGCCGGCATGGTAGGGCAGTGCCGGGATGCCGGCATCAACAAGCGACGCCGCGGTATCCTCGACCTTGGCGCGCGACAGGCAGTAGACGATGCCGGCGTCACCCGAATGCCGCTCGGCGATGAAGCTTTTCAGCTGCGTCACTGAATTCTGCTTGTCGATGATCTCATAGCGGATGTTCGGCCGGTCAAAGCTCGCGATATAGCAGGGAGCGTCGGTCAGGGAGAGCCGCTCGGCGATCTCCTTCCGCGTCAGGTCGTCGGCGGTCGCGGTCAGCGCCATGCGCGGCACGTTCGGAAAGCGCTCCGATATCACGGACAGGCCGATATACTCCGGACGAAAGTCGTGGCCCCATTGCGACACGCAATGCGCCTCATCGATCGCAAACAGCGCGATCTCGGCACGGTCGAGCAGCGCGAGGCAGCGCGGCGTGAGCAGCCGCTCCGGCGCGACATAGAGCAGGTCGAGATCGCCTGCGATCAGCCGCCGCTCGACCTCGGCCGCTTCGCTCGCCGACAGCGTGGAATTCAATACCGCCGCGTTGACGCCGGCCTCGATCAGGCCCGCGACCTGGTCGCGCATCAGCGCGATCAGCGGCGAGACGACGATGCCGCAGCCTGGGCGCAACAATGATGGCAGCTGATAGCACAACGACTTGCCGCCGCCGGTCGGCATCAGCACCAGGCAGTTGCCGCCTCCCGTGACGTGACGGACGATCTTCTCCTGCGCGCCGCGAAAGGCTGATAGCCCGAATACGGAATTGAGGACGGAAAGCGCGTCACGGGCGGTTCCCGGCTCGCGATTGAGGGCTGCAGGCGCTTCCATTTCGGCTTTCGGCGGGTCAACAGGCGGTGGTCGGGTCCTCGCGGACGAACGAGGCCGGGACAATCGTCTTAAAACACGGTCCACCGGCAAACACAAATCGTGAACGTGGCCCGACCGTCGCGGCCATCACAAGCGTTGTCGCGGTCGCGCGCACCGCCGGGCGTGAACGATGCCGAGACGCCGCCGGGGCTTCGCGTTCGTGTTCGCGAGCCAGATTGCCGGATGGGCCGCCGTCAGTGCCGGTATGGCTAATCGGTCGTAAAGCATCGTGAAAGTTTTGGCGGCTGGTTTTACGCCTCCGTCCATTCGCCTTCGGCTATGTCCCCTGCACGAGGCCGCCGGAACGGCCTGGCTTTGCCTCTGCGGGTCGGAAGGAAAGATTGGCCGCATGGATGAAATGCCTTTGTTCGACCAGGCAACGCTCCTGAACTGATCTCCGAACTCGGGAAGGAGGACACCGCGGAGGTGTTGAAGATCTTCCTTGCGGATACATCCAGCAAAATGAGCGCCATCGCATCTGACCTGCAGGCGCGTTCGACCATCAAGCGGGAAGCGCATTCGATCAAGAGCTCATCGGCGACCTTCGGCTTCGTCGAACTGTCGAGGTTGGCCCGCGAACTGGAATCCGGTGCGGAGGCGATGAGCCTGGCGGAACTGCAGGAGTCCGCAGGCAAGCTTCGGCACGCGTTCGAGCGGACCGAAAGGTTTGCGCGCGCCAACTTGCTGACGTCTAATCCGGAAATTGCGGCGGCGTAGAAGCCGCCTACTGATACGTCGCCACGATATCCGACACCGCGCGCTCGAGCTGCCGGGCGGTGGCGCATTGGCGGACGACGCTGCAGAAGGTCGAGTAGCGCGGCATTTCGGAGTCGCCAAAGCCCCAGGTCATGCGTCCCTCGGGATTGAGCCAGACCAGCCGTTTCGACCGCTCGCCGATCCGGCGCAGGATATCGGCGCGTGGATCGAGGTTGTTGCTGCGGGCGTCGCCGAGCACGATCACGGTTGTCTGCGGCGTGATCGCGCTCATCCACCCTTTTTCGAAATCGACGAACGAGTTGCCGTAGTCGGACGAGCCGAAGCCGACCTTGGACATGATCTCGGCCATCGCCTGTTCGGGTGAATTGGATTCGAGGATGTCGCTAACCTCGATCAGGTGTCCGGAGAAAGCGAAAGAGCGGACATCGTCGACCACTTCATGCAGGCTGTGGATCAGCAGCAGGAAGAAATCGGAGACCCGCGCCACCGAGCCCGAAACGTCGCATAGCGCGACGATTTTCGGTCTGTCGCGGTGCTTGCGTTTCCAGGCGGTAAGGAAAGGTATGCTGCCCCAGGCCGCGTTGCGCCGCAGGGTCCGGCGCACGTCGAGATGGCCGCGGCGCTGCCGCTTGCGCGGCTTGGAGTAGCGTTCGCGCAGGCGCCGCGCGATCTGGCGGATCAGTGAACGCATCTGCTCGACCTGGCGCGGCTCGATCCGGGCCAGCGGCGCGTTGCGCAAGATCTCGTTGCGCAGGTTTTCGGTCTCCTCGCGGCCGTAAAGCAGAAGCGCCTGCGAGACCGTGTCGCGAACGGTGTCGCGCAACCCTACCAGCGCCCCGGCCAGCCGCTCCGCCAGCGCCGGATCGGTCGCGGTCAATTCGTCGATTTCGTCGCGGAGGCGCTGGATGCCCATGGCATCGAGGATCCGGCCCGAAAAAATCCCCCGCTGGGTGAAGTAGCGGATATCGGACAGGGAAGCGGCCGCCGATGCGTTGGCGATCGAGGCCGAGACCGCGTTGCGGTCCTGTGACAGCAGCATCTGCGCAAGCGGTCCGAGGTTTTCGCCTTGATCGCCGCCGGCGGCATCGCCAGCTGCATCAGATGGCGCGCTGGATCCGGTTTCTTCCGAATCCGCGCCCTCGCTCTTTTCGGGAGACTCCCGGGACGGCTCCGGCTGACTGAAGAAGAGATCAAAGCAGTCGCCGAGCGCCTTCTTCTCGTCCTGGGTTTTGGCTAGCGTCAGCAGAACCGTGTCGCGCAGAATGCCTCGGTCGGAAAAGCCGACCTGCGCCACCGCGCGCATCGCATCGATGCTTTCGGCCGGCGAAACCCGCACTCCGGCACCTCGCGCCGCACGAAAGAAACGATGCAGGTTTTCTCGCATCGGGATCAACCGAAGACGTTTTGACGCGCAGCCTTGGCAATGAAGGTCGAGACCTGCGGCGTCGCCGCCTCGATATCCGCCTCGTATTTAAGGAGAACGTTGAGCGTGTCCTTGACCATCTCATGATCGAGCTCGGATGCCTGCAGCAGCACGAGCACGCGCGCCCAGTCGATGGTCTCGCTGACCGACGGCAGCTTTTTCAGGTCGAGCGTGCGGATCTCGTGGATGAAGCCAACCATCTGCTTGCGCAATATCTGCGAAATGCCAGGCACGCGGCTTTCGACGATGCGCTCTTCCAGCTTCTGCTCGGGGAAGCCGATGTGCAGATGCAGGCAGCGCCGCTTCAGTGCGTCGCCGAGGTCGCGCTCGCTGTTCGAGGTCAGGATCACGGTCGGCGCCTTGATCGCGGAAACCGTGCCGAGCTCGGGGATCGTCACCTGGAAATCGGAGAGGATTTCCAAAAGCAGCGATTCGAACTCGGCGTCCGATTTGTCGATTTCGTCGATCAGCAGAACGCAGCCGGCCGGCTGCTCCAGGGCCTGCAACAGCGGCCGCGGCTCGACGAACTCCTTGGAGAAGAACACGTCGCCGAAATCGTGAAGCTGATCCAGCGCCGCATGCAGCGTCTCGGCACCGCCGAGGACTTCGCCGAGCTTGTCCTTCAGGATCTGCGTGTAGAGCAGCTGTTTGGCGTACTTCCACTCATAGAGCGCCTTGGCTTCGTCGAGGCCTTCATAGCACTGCAGGCGGATCAGCTTCTGTCCGCGCCATGCGGCGATCGCTTTCGCCAGTTCGGTCTTGCCGACACCCGCCGGGCCTTCGACCAGGATCGGCTTCTCGATCTGCTGGGCGAGATAGACTGCGGTCGCGATCTGCCGGCTCGCGATATAGCCCTGCGCGGCGAGGCCGCTCGTCACTGCCTCGATCGAGGCGGCAGGCTGAGTTTCAGCCACGGGTTTCAACTCCGGATTTGCCAAGTTTCAAGGTGTTCTGCCTGCGTTCCCGGCAAAGAACAAGCCTCGTTTCATCATGGGAGCGCGTCAGGTTCCGGAATTTTCCGCCTAGCGCAATGCCAGTCCAGTCGCCGCTTCGAGTTCCGCAATCGCTTGCGCGGCGCCGGCTACCTTGATGGTGGTCATGCCCATGTCGCGGGCCGGCTTCAAATTGACGCCGAGATCGTCAAGATAGACGCAGTTTTTCGGATCGACCTTCAGGGTCTCGACCATCATCCGATAGATACGTGGGTCGGGTTTGCGCAGGCCGATCTTGGCCGATTCGATGACGTGGTCGAACAGCGCCATCACCTCGGCGACATACAGGGTGCGGCCGGTCAGGCTGCCGATCGCGTTCGCCGGCAGATTGTTGGTGATGCAGCCGGTCTTGAATTTCGCCTTGATGCGCTTCAGCGCCTCAACCATCTCGGGGCGCAGGTCGCCTTGCAGCAGCGGCAGCACGTCCTTGCCGCGGACTTCCGCGCCCAGCGCCAGCGATTCGGTTGCGAACAACTCATCGAAGGCGTGGATATCGACTTCGGCGCGCTCGAATTTGGCCCAGGCGTTTTCCAGATGATTGGCGGCGTTGGTGCGGCGGATGATATCCGCGGGTAATCCGCGCTCGGTCTCGAACCGCGCAAACGCCTCGAACGGCGATGTGGTCAAGACGCCGCCAAAATCCCAGATCACAGCCTCGATCATGTTTCCCGCCTGCAGCAATTCGCGTTTCGGAAGCGGCTAACACGGAATGATGAGCGGAACCAGCCCGATCCGCGGCTTGGCGCTGCGCGCCGTGCGGGCTATTGCTGCGCAGATGAGAATACTGCTTCGAATAACCGCGGGCGCGGCTATGCTTGCGTTCGCTCCGGCCCATGCCATCGTCGGCGGTGGCGCGCCGTCGGCGGAAGGCGTCGGCCGTTCCGTCATCACCATCGTCGGCTCGCGCGGCAATTTCTGCACCGGCGCGCTGATCGCGCCCAGGGTGGTGCTGACAGCCGCGCATTGCGTGCAGCCTGGCGCGGACTACAAGATCGTCGAATATGGCGCGGGCCAGCCGCAACTGCAGGACGTCAGGAAAGTCGCCATCCATCCGGCCTTCAGGATGGAGGCGATGACGGCGCATCGCGCCACCGCCGACATCGCGCTGCTGCAGCTCGAGATGCCTCCCAGGGGAAAGGCTCCGTCGACACTCGGCGCGCCGAACATTCCCATCATGGTCGGCGGCCGGTTTACGATCGCCGGCATCGGCGTGACCGTTCGCGGCGACGGCAAGAGCGGCGGCACGGTGCGCGTCGCCGGGCTGGTCGCGACGGGGAAGCCGGGAACGTTACAAATCCGCCTGGTCGATCCCGTCGGCCAGGGTACCCGCGACGGGATGGGTGCCTGCACCGGCGATTCCGGCGGACCTGTTTTCGAAGACAAGCAGGGCGGTCCCGCGATCATTGGCGTCATCAGCTGGTCGACCGGACCCAACGGCTCGGCCGGCTGCGGAGGCATCACCGGCGTCACGCCGCTGACGTTGTACAGCGACTGGATTTCGCAGACGGCAAGGCAGTGGGGCGCGGGGCTTTAGATTGCCGTCGTCCCGGCCTTGAGCCGGGACCCAGAACCACGAATGTCTTCGCGTTGCGCCAAGCTGGGGGCCGCAGTACCTGTTCCGCTTGCAATGGTGGTTATGGGTCCCTGCTTTCGCAGGGACGACGAACTGATAGAGCCCGTCAATGCTTCGCCGCCTTGTTGGCTGCGGCGTTGTTCAGCACGATCAGGCCGTCCACTGCCACGCCGAGCTTGCTGTTGATCAAGAACGGATTCACATCGATCGACGCGATGCGGTTGCCGGCATCCGCCATCAAATTGGACAGGCCGACCAGCGCCTTGACCGCGGAAGCTTCGTGCAGCGCCGGCTTGCCGCGATAGCCCTTCATCTTCACGCCGGCCTTGGTCTTGTTGATCAGCGCTTTCGCTTCGTCGGCATCCAGCGGCGCGCCGGCGAGCGCGACGTCCTTCATCAATTCGATGTCGACGCCGCCGGTGCCGAACAGCACCACCGGCCCCATCTCGGCATCAAGCGAGGCGCCGACCACGAGCTCGAGATCGGCCTTGACCTGCTGCGCGATCAAGATCCCTTCGAGCTTCGGCTTGTTCTTCAGCTTCCTGACCCGCGCCGTAATGTCGTTGAACGCCTTCTTCACTTCCGCCGCGCTGTTGAGGTTCAGCACCACGCCGCCGATGTCGGATTTGTGCAGGATGTCGGGGCTCACCACTTTTGCCACCACGGGGAAACCGATTTTTTTGGCGATCTTCACCGCATCGGCCGCGGTCTGCGCGATCTCCTCCTTTGAAACCGGAATGCCGTACGCCTTCAGCAGCTTCTTCGAGGCAACTTCGTCGAGCGCTGCCGCGCCATTGGCGCCTTTCAGCGCCTTTTCCAGCACGGCGCGCGCGGACGCCTTTGAGCTCGATAGGATGTCAGGCACTTCCTTGCGCAAGCCGGCGTACTCGATCAGCGACTTGATCGCGCCGACCGCGCGGTCGAGGCCCTGCATGACCGCGATGTTCGGGCAGCGATTTGCGCAAGTCTTTGGTGAATTCGGTGAAGCCGATCGACATCGTGCTGATATAGATCACGGGCTTGTGGGCCGCGGCGGCCATCTCGTTGACGATGCGCAGATTGCGTTCGCGCAATTCATGCGGCGCCTTGGGCAATTCGGCATCGATGATGACGATGTCGGTATCGGGATCGTCGATCATGGTCTTGATCGACTTCATGTAGACCGTGGGATCGACGACCGCCGCAAAACCCGCGTCGAGCGGATTGCCGACGATGCTGCCGGGGCCGAGCATCTTTGCCAGTTGCTCCGACGCGTTCTTGCTGAGCGGCGCAAAGTTCAGGCCGGCCGAATGGAAGGCATCGATCAACAGGCCGCGCTTGCCGCCGGATAGCGACACCGCCGCGAGCCGGTTGCCCTTGGGCGGATCGGCGTGAACGAAACATTCGGTGGTCTCGATCAATTCGTCGAGACCGCGCACCCGGATCACGCCTTCGCGGGTCGAGATCGCGTCAAATGTCTCGATCGAGCCGGCGAGCGCGCCGGTATGCGCCATCGCGGCGGCGCGGCCGCCTTCGGAAGCGCCGAGCTTGAGCGCGATCACGGGTTTTCCCGCGGCGCGCGCGGCCTTGCAGGCCTCGCGGAACACTTTCGTGTTCCGCACGCCTTCGAGATAGACCACGATGACGCGAATGCTCGGATCAGCCGCGAAATAGCTCATCAGATCGGGCGTCTCGAGCCCGGTCTCGTTGCCCGTTGTAACCATGTAGCCGACGCCGACGCCGCGATCTTCCAGCGCCTGGCGGATCGCCATCACGATCGCGCCGGATTGCCCGGCGACCGCCACGGGACCTGCCTCCATGGTGACGATGCGGTCGTCGATATTGGTGAACAGGTTTTCGCCGGCGCTCAAATTGCCGAGGCAGTTCGGGCCGGTGACGGCGAGGCCGGTCTCTTTCACTGCCTGTTTCAGTTCGGCCGCGAGCCGTTGGCTCTCCTCGTCCTGCAATTCGCTGAAGCCCGAGGTGACGATGGTGGCGGAACGCGCGCCGGCAGCCGCGGCGTCGCGGATCACCTGCACGGCGAAACGCGCCGGCACCAGCACCAGCACGTGGTCGGGCTTTTCGGGAAGGCTGGCAAAATCCTTGTAGCAGGGCACGCCCCAGATCGTTTCGCGCTTGGCGTTGACCGGAAACAGCCCGCCTTCGTACTTGTATTTGACCAGGTTGTTCCAGATGCGCTCGGCATAGTTGCCCGGCTTGTCGGTGGCGCCGACCAGCACGATGTTGCGCGGGTGCAGCATCGCGTGAATGCTCTTGACGATGTCGCTGGCATCAGGGGAAGGCGACCATTTCGCGGCCGGGCGGGATGCGGTCTTAACCTGAGCTTCCATGGAGCCTGCCTTACCTTGTTGTTTCCTTTGGCGGCGACGATCTGTATCGCTGCCCGACGTGTTGTTCATTCTTTTCATTCTCTTTATTGAGACTTGAAGAGCGTGGCAACCGACGTTGGCAGGATGCAGGCTCGTCGCCTGGCGCGCGATATCCCGGCGCGCGGATAATGCCGCCGTTCAGCTACCAGGCCGGCCGCGGTCGCGACGGCGAGGCGATGCCGGCGAGCAGTACGGCGAGAATGCCGGTCAGGAAAATGCCATCGAATGTTCCGGCGCCGCCGATCGAGGCGACCGGCGCGCCAAGACTGCCGATCCTGTCGAGATTGAGCAGATCGGCGCCGATCAGCGTTCCCATCGAGCCGCCGATATAGGCCAGCGGCGCCGCGTATTCGCGGGAGAGGATGAAGGCGAGGATGGCGGTCGCCACCACGGGCACGAACACCGGAACGGCAATGCCAATGCCGTGCACGGGCGTTGCCATCGAATGGATGATAAGGGCCATCGCAACAATGGCGAGCGCTGCCTTGATCCAGAGCTGGTACCGGATCACGAGATAGGTCGACATCACGGTCGGAATAATGGCGCCGCCGACATTCACCGCGAGAACCGTGCCCGGCGACGCGACCACCAGCGGCACGACGTAGCGCATGCCGAAGAAGTCGACGATCTGCCCGGACTCGACGGTCTGGCCGGGCAGGATCGTGATCGGGATATTGAAATAGCTGCCGATCAGCGAGCCGAACAGCAGAAACAGCGCGCCGCCGGGCCCGACGCCGAGCCGCATATAGGCATATCGGAGAACGTGGAGCTGAATCAGGACGATCAGTCCGCCGACCAGCAGGACCAGGATCGAAAACAACCCCGGCGTCAGCGGCAGATAGTAATACTGGGAATCCATGATTTGGCTCAGTCCCGAACGGTTTTCGCCCCTTCCATTCAGCTATTGATCTTCCGCCGTGCGGCAAGAGTGCGGCATGATTTCGGCCCATATCCCGGCCCACCCGGTTCCGGCCGGTCATGGTGCGATCAGAGTAGCGTGGAGCAGATAGCGGTCCGGTCCCGGCGTCAACGCATCGAATGGCCAACAGGTCGACAGCACCAGTTCATGCCCGTCCGTCAGCGGATCGATGCCGGAGGCGTCGAAGCGGACGATCGAGGAAGAATCCGCCCGGTAGCGGAATGTCTTGCCGTCGCTTCGCGTGATATCGATCTCGTCGCCGGGCGCGACATCCTTCAGAAAGCGGAAATGCGTATCGCGGTGCGCGGAGTAAACCGCGACGCCGCGCTCGCCGGCATCCGGCGTCAGTTCGACATGGCCGGGCCCGAAGGCCAGCGCCTGCCCACTGCTTCCCGCCAGCACGATGACGCTGGCATTCAGCCGCTTCACGTCGATGCGCGCCACCGGCCAGGTATCGGCCCACGACCAGGGTTTTGTCGGATGGCCGGTCGCGATGGTTTCGGTAAAGGCGCGCTCCAGCAGCACCTGTGCAAGCCGCGCCTTGGCGTAGATCCAGGCGCCCTGGCCGAACAGGAACACGCCGATGAGCGCGAGGAGGAGGGAAGGGACGAAGCGGGGCATTCGACGGTCCTTCCGTCATTGCGAGCGAAGCGAAGCATCCATCCAGCCGCGGAAGAGGACGAATGGATTGCTTCGTCGCTTCGCTCCTCGCGATGACGATGGTGAAAAAATCGCGCGCGCGGCCTTGGGGGACGGGAGGCCGCGCGCGCCTGAAAGAGGAGGTTGGGGCGCCTCCTCCTTTCATCCGGCGTCAACGCGAGAAACTCTGGCGCCGGTTGAACAGAAGCACGATCAGGCTGAGCGTGAGCAGAATCGAACCCGTGATCATCTTCAGCTCGGCGTCAGTCGCCGTCTTCGGCAGCGTGACCGTATTGGGCGTCGGCACGACCACCGGGCGTTTCAGCGCTGCGACCTGAGCCCGCGCATTGTCGGCGCCGGCGCGTCGCTCGATCGGTGCCGCCGGCAGTCGCGGTTCGCTCGCCGAACATCTTTGTAAAGTCCCAGCCGGCGGGAAGGTTGACCGGGAGTTCCGAGACCCTGAGCGGCTCGCCATCGGGACGGCTCGGCGTCTTGTCCACTGCGACCAGGCTGGTCAGCCGAGTCACCAGCTGATGCTCCAGCGCGAGCGCGAGGATGATCTTGTCCGCTTCTTCGGGACTCGCCTGCCGCATGGTGCGGGCAACCTCGGCATCGGCGATCTTGCGCCGCGCCCACAGTTTCGACAGGCCCTTGCCTTCGGCCGCATTTGCCAGCGGAAGCGTCACGACCCAGGGACGGTCGCCGATGCGGCCCGTGATCTTGACCGAGCCCGCAAGTTTGTCGAGCCTCGCAGCCAGCACCAGCGGTTCGTTGCGATAGACGTCGGGAATAATGGCAGGGGTGATATCGGCTGTGCTTTCCGAGAATTTCGCGGTCAGGCCTGTCACCGCGGGATTTTCCAACTTCGAGAACAGCCCGCGCATCCGCTCCTCGACCTGATCGACGGAGCCGATATGGGTGAAGGCGCCACGGCCGAGTTCGGCGGCACGCGTCATCAAATAGGTGTTGGGCGCCGAACCGATGCCGACCATGAACACCCGCGAGCGGCCGCGCATCGCCGTGATGGTTTCGAACAATTTCTGCTCATTGCCAACGGCGCCGTCGGTCAGGAACACGACCTGACGAATGTTGCCGGCATCATCGCCGGAATTATCCGTCAGCGCCGCACGCATCGCCGGCACCATTTCGGTCCCGCCTTCGGCCTTTAGCGCATTCACGAAATCGGTGGCTCTGACGAGGTGTTCCCGGTCGGCCGGCACCGACGCCGGAAACAGCACGTCCATGGTGTGATCGAACCGGATCACGTTGAAGCGGTCGTTCGGCTGTAGCCGGCCGAGCGCATAGACCAGGCTGGCTTTGGCTTGCACCATCGAGGTGCCGCCCATCGATCCGGAATTGTCGATCACGAAGACGACTTCGCGGGGCAGCGCCTTCTGCTCGGCCTCCCCGACCGCGGGCGGCGTGACGAAGGCGAGCAGATAATCGGCGTCGCCGACATGCTCGCGGAACAATCCGACCGAGGGCGCCTTTTCCGCCGCTGGTTTCCAGGTCAGCTCAAAGTCGCGATCCGCCGGCACCGCGCCTTCGGCAAGCTTGATGATGTGGGTAGCGTCGTCTGGGCTCTCGATCCTGACTGTGTGGTGATGGCTCTTGACGTCGCCGAGCGGGAAGCCGGCCTGCAGGCGTACCGTGATGCTGGTCGGGTTGGCCGGCGCATGCTGCGTGGCGTCGAGCACCTCGGGCGTGATGCGGTCGCGATCCGGGACGGAATCAGCGAATTTCGTCGCGCCCCAGCCGCCGCCGTCGGCTCGCAAATCGACGCCCTGCACCACTGGCGCGGGATTGTAGCGCGGGGCAACCACCATCGGCACCCGCAGCGAGAATTCATCGCCGGATTGCTGGACCGGCTCCTGATATTCGATCTGCACCAGGACGGTTTCGCCGGGGCCGATATTGGCGACCGAATTGGTGAAGATGTTCGGTCGCTCCTGTTCCGTCAGCGCCGCCTTCTGGCCGTTCTGCTTCGCCTGCTCATAGATGATTCGGGCCTGCTGTCGCTCCTTGATGTCGCCGACCACGACGCGGTCGCCGATCACCATTTTGAGCGTGTCGACCGCGCCGCCTGAAGGCAGCGGGTAGACGTAAACAGCCTCCACCCAGTCCGTGGTCGGATTGCGGAAGATCTGCGTGACGCGGGCGCGGATCGTGGGGCCTGATACCGTGAGATCGACGTCGATGCCGAGCCGCGTCGTATCGGCATAACCTTCGTCGGTCTTGAACAGCAGTGAGCCGGAACGTGCATCGCCGGGTTTGAGGAAAGCCGCCTGCAGGCTTTCCGCCGACCACACCGGCTCAAAACTCAAAAATAATGCCGCAAACCCGACCAGGAGCGCGGCAACGCCCTCCACGAGGAAGAACAACACTATCCTCATTTTGCGCGACAGGCCCCTACGCCTGTCGATTCCAACTTCATCGCAGATCGTCATTTCCTTCACTCCGGACGAGGTTTTCGCCACCTGGAAGTGTTGGGGAACGCGTGATTTGGCGCGAGCAGAATGATCGGCATTGTTCGGCCGCCGGCCAGCGCGGCGCGCCTCGCGCGGGACGGATTTGTACGGTTTTGTGCTTAATTGTGCGTCTGCTAGATTGGCGAATGATCCCGAAAAATGGGCACCGGTTTTCGGGACAGACATGCCCAAACAAGTGAAGCAGGGGGGACGATGACGACGCCGGACAAGCAGCTTTCCGCCGAACAGAGCCGGCAGGTGGCCGAGACCATTCGCGAGGAGTTGGCGCGGCGCCGCATCTCAAGGCAGTCGCTGGCGGAACAGGCCAAGCTCAGCCTTTCGACATTGGAGAAGGTCCTCGGCGGACGGAGGCCGTTCACGCTTGCGACCACCGTACGGCTCGAGCAGGCGCTCGGCGTCTCCTTGCGCAAGGCGCCGGACGTGACGCCGGTCGCGGCACCGGTCAACGGCGACGTCGCGGCGGACGGACTGGGCGCCTATTCGCGCCGCGCGGTAACCTGGCTTGAAGGCGTGTACATCACCTTGCGGCCGTCATTCGGCGACAAGGATGCGATTTACGCCTACCGCACCGAAATCGCCTGGGACCCTGCGGCGTCGTCGCTGCTGTTCCGCGAAGGCGAACGCCTGGACGCGGCCTACACCCAATGGGGTGAAGTGGCGGTGCCGAACCAGTCGGGCTTTATCTATCTCGTCACCAATCGTCACGGCCAGCATCGATTGATTACGGTGTCGCGCCCAACCATTTTGGGCGAAATGTACGGCATCATCACCACGCTCCTGGCCGGGCGCGGCTCGCTCTTGACGCCGATCGCCGCGCCGATCGCGTATCTTCCGGTCAAGAATGTCCCGAATCCGAGCGTGGGACGGGTTTCGTCCAACGATGCCAACTATGCCGCCTATCGCCAGCACCTGCGCCGCACGATCGATGAACCGTTCGCGATGTTCTTGCCGAGGTAGTGTCCGGCACCTTTCGTTTGTTATGCGGCCATCGAATCGAAGGTGACAACGGTATTGGAGATCGGAAATGAGCGAGCGGCTGGACACGTTGAAAAAGGCGCGGGATCGTATGGTGGAAGAGCGCGATGCGCATGCCAAGGTGCTTGCCGCTCCCTTCGATCGCGACAAGGCGGAGCGCGCGCGTAACAAATTTGTCGAGATTCAGGGATTGATCGACGCACTCGACCGGGCGATCAGCGGCGAAAAGGCTGCCGGTTGAACGCCGGCATGTCGCAAGAGCAGGCGCCGATGTCTTGCGTCTGGCATCGGCGCCGCTCCGTTAGCCGCCCGTCTCGGCGCTGATGATGTCGCCGAACAGCACCCACTGGCCGTTCTTGAACTGCATCATCTTGAGCTGTTCGATCGGCGCGAAATCGTCGGGGCCGGTGTTGATCTTGATGCCGGGGATCAGCGTGTCGGGCGCAAAATCCTTCAGGCTGGCGGCCTGCTTCATGACATTTTCCCGGGTCAGATTGTCGCCGGCCTGCTTCAGCACCTGCACCATGGTCTGCGCCGCGCCGTAGCCAAAGACGAGATTGATGTCGGAGATGTTCGCGCCCGGCATATACTTGTCGATGAACGCCATGAATTTCTTCATGCCTTCGTCGTCTTTCCACTGCGGATCGGACGCGTCCTTCAGATAGCTGGCCGACAGCACGCCTTCGGAGGCGTCAAGCCCGGCGGGCTTCATCACCGCGCCGATCGAGATCGAGACGTCGGTCATCACGTGCATCGGCTTCCACTCGAGCTCGTGCATCTTCTTGATCGCCTGCGCAGCGAATTTCGGCGTTGAAATATTGACGAACACGTCGGCGCCGGTGGCCTTCAGTTTGACGATGTGGGAATCGATCGAGGGTTCGGTGTTCTCGTAGCCTTCCTCGGCGACGAGGATGCTGGAAGATTTGTCGCCGAAGATCTCTTTCAGTCCGGCGACATAGTCCTTGCCGAAATCGTCATTGGCATAGAAAACCGCGACCTTGGCGTTGGGCTTTGTCTTCAGGATGTATTTCGCAAAGATGCGGGCTTCGACGCGGTAGCTCGGCTGCCAGCCCATGGTCCATGGAAAAGCCTTCGGATCGTTCCACTTGCTGGCGCCGGTGGCGAGGAAGAGCTGCGGGACCTTCTTGGCGTTGTGGTACTTCTGCACGGCGGTCTGGGTCGGCGTGCCCAGCGCGTTGAACACCAGCAAGACCTCGTCGCTCTCGATCAATTTGCGGATCTGCTCCACCGCCTTCGGCGGTGAGTAGCCGTCGTCATAGGAGATCCAATTGATCTTGCGGCCGTTGATGCCGCCCTGGTCGTTGATCATCTTGAAATAGGCTTCCTCGGTCTTGCCGATGATGCCGTAGGCCGAAGCCGGGCCGCTATAGGCCTCGACATTGCCGATCTTGATTTCGGTGTCGGAGGCGCCGGTGTCGTATTTCTTCTGGGCGAGCGCGGCCTGCGCTGTCAGCAGCGAGAACGCTGCAACGCCGGCAAATAAAGATACTTTCTTGATGTTCATAAAGCTATTTCCTTGGCTTCCTGGTTGGGGGCTGACAAACAAAAACTCTCGGCCGGCCCCGGCAGACGTTATGAGGCAATTCTCAAAGGAATTGCTAAGAGACTTGCGCCAAATCCGTCGCTTTCGGTGCGGCGAAAGTCTTGCGCAATGTCGGCTTGTGGATTTTTCCCGTCGCGTTGCGGGGCAGAGCGTCGACGAACTCGATCAGGCGGGGGCATTTGAACCGCGCCAGGTTGGCTTGGCAATGCGCGTGGATTTCCTCCGCCGTCAGCGTATGGCCCGGCTTCACGGCGACGATCGCCATGCCGACTTCGCCCCACTGCTCGTTCTGGATGCCGATGATGGCGGCTTCGGCGATGGCGGTGAGCTGATGCAGCACGCTCTCGACCTCGGCCGGATAGACGTTCTCGCCGCCGGATATGTACATGTCCTTCCAGCGATCGACGATGTAATAGAAACCTTCCTCGTCGACGCGCGTCGCGTCTCCGGTGTGGAGCCAGCCGTCGGTGAAGGAGGAGGCGTTGGCGTCCGGCTTGTTCCAGTAGCCGGGCGTGACGTTCGGCCCCCGGACCCAGAGTTCGCCGAGCTCGCCGACGCCGGCATCC
Organism: uncultured Alphaproteobacteria bacterium; assembly: GCA_963786115.1. Classification (GTDB taxonomy): domain Bacteria; phylum Pseudomonadota; class Alphaproteobacteria; order Rhizobiales; family Xanthobacteraceae; genus Bradyrhizobium. Next base: position 114,241 of record CAWAYC010000040.1, on the reverse strand, counting down.
GTGCCGTCGGGGCGCACGATCCGCACCTCCGTGTGCAGCACCGGCTTGCCGGAAGAGCCCGCTTTCCGCGCAGCGTCCTCCTTGTCGAGCGTCAGCACCGCCGGTGACGTCTCGGTCATGCCGTAACCCTGCTGCAGCGCGACGCCGCGCGCTTCCCACACTTTCAGGAGCGGCACCGGCATCGGTGCGCCGCCAACGCCGCCGATAACCAGCCGGCAGAAATCGGCGCTCGCGAAGGCGGGATGCTGCGCCATGAACTGATAGATCGCGGGCACGCCGAAGAACTGGTTGATGCCATGCGCGGGATCCGAGATGAGTTGCAGCGCCTGTCCGGGATCGAAGGCGCGCATGATCAGCACGGTGCCGCCGGCATGCAGCACGGGATTGGTGTAGCAGTTCAGCCCGCCGGTGTGGAACAGCGGCAGCACGGTGAGCAACACCGAGGACGGGGAGATATAGGCGGGCCCGCCGAGGTTGACGCAATTCCAGAACGTCATGCCGTGGGTGATGATCGCGCCCTTGGGCTGGCCGGTCGTGCCCGAGGTGTACATGATCGTCGAGACGTCATCGAGCGTGACCTCCTCGGCCTTGTCGAGCGGCTTTGCCGCCGCGATGCCGGCTTCATAGGACCCGCCCTCGCCCAACAGCAGCGCAGACGAGACGCCGCAGAGCCTGGCGACCGTCAAGGCCATATCGGCCAGATCGGCGTCATGGATCATGACTTTGGGTGACGCATCGCCGACGATATATTGCAGTTCGGGCACGGTGAGGCGGGTGTTGAGCGGCAGGAAGATCGCGCCCAGCCGCCCGCAGGCGAACTGCACCTCCAGCGTGTCGGTCGTGTTCAGCGCCAGCACCGCGACCCGGTCGCCGCGCGCCACCTTCATTTCGTTGCGTAGATGGCCGGCGAGACGCGAAATTCGCGCGTCGAATTGCGCGTAAGTGAAGCGCCGCTGGCTGGCGAGGTCGACGACAGCCACCTTCTCCGGCGTGCGACGGCCGAAATGGGCGATCCAGTCGTAATAACGAACCGGCACAATTTCCTCCTCACCGGCGGTCTTGCGTCGCCTGCTCGCCGATCTATGCCTTTGTGGCCCAGTGGAGCGGTCGTAACCGGATACTGTCTTGCGTTTAGTGGCTGGGCTGTGGCCAGATCGGCCGCCTCGGCCCGACTAGCCACTCGACGCAAGTTAGACCGCAGAATTCCGGACATCGTACGTCCGGCAATAAAAGAAGCAACGGAGCGAAGCGAATGGCGAGCCCATTCTACACCGGCGAACACGAAGCCTTTCGCGAGGTGATGCGCCGCTTCGTGGCGAAGGAGATCGAGCCCTACGCCCATCAATGGGACGAAGAGGGCGAGTTTCCCCGCGAGCTCTATGCGAAGGCCGCCGAGATCGGGCTGTTGGGCCTGGGTTTTCCGGAAGAATATGGCGGCATCGCCGCAGACCAGTTCATGAAGATCGTGGCTTCGCAGGAGCTGGCGCGCGCCGGCGCCGGCGGTGTCAGTTCGAGCCTGATGAGCCATACCATCGGCTCGCCGCCGATCGCGCGCGCCGCGCGCCCCGAGATCAAGGCGCGTGTGCTGCCTGAGGTGCTGTCAGGCAGGAAAATCTCCGCGCTCGCGATCACCGAGCCGAGCGGCGGCTCGGATGTTGCCAATTTGCGCACCAGGGCGCGCCGCGACGGCGACCATTACGTGGTCAGCGGGGAAAAGACGTTTATCACCTCCGGCATGCGGGCGGACTATCTGACCGTTGCCGTGCGCACGGGCGGCGAAGGACCGGGCGGCGTCAGCCTGCTCCTGATCGAGGGCGACACGCCGGGCCTGTCGCGGACGAAACTGAAGAAGATGGGCTGGTGGGCGTCGGACACCGCGACGCTTCATTTCGACGACTGCCGGGTGCCGGCCGAAAACCTGATCGGCGAGGAAGGCCACGGCTTCAAGATCATCATGCAGAACTTTCAACAGCGAGCGCATGGGCATGGCGGCGGGCTGCACGGCCTATGCCCGCGTCTGCCTCGATGAGGCGATCGCCTACGCCAAGGAGCGCAGGACCTTTGGCAAGCCGATCGCGCAACACCAGGTGATCCGCCACAAGCTCGTAGACATGGCGCAGAAGGTCGCGGCATCGCAGGCCATGCTGGAAATGCTGGCATGGCGGCTTGGGCAGGGCGAGAGCCCGGTCGCCGAGATCTGCATGATGAAGAACCAGGCGACGCAGACCATGGCGTTCTGCGCTTCCGAGGCCGTGCAGATTTTCGGCGGCGCCGGCTTCATGCGCGGCGTCAAGGTCGAGCGCATCTATCGCGAGGTCAAGGTCAACGCCATCGGCGGCGGCACCGAGGAGATCATGAAGGATCTTGCCAGCCGGCAGATGGGGTTGTGATTGTCGTTCTCCGTCATGCCCGGCCATGACGAGCGAACAAAGAGTACCGTCATTCCGGGCCGTGCGTCAGCGCGGACCCGGAATCTCGAGATAATGGATCAAGATTCCGGGTTCGCCCGCTTCGCAGGCGCCCCGGAATGACGAGGAAAACAAAAAAATGCTCTTTACCGCTGATCACGAGGAACCACGCCGCATCTTGCGAAAGTTTATCGCGGCCGAAATCAATCCCTTTGTCGACGAATGGGAAAAGGCCGACATCTTCCCGGCGCATGAGCTGTTCAAGAAGCTCGGCAACCTCGGCTTTCTAGGCCTGAACAAGCCCGCTGAATTCGGCGGGCAGGGGCTCGATTACAGCTACGCGCTGATGATGGCCGAAGAGCTCGGCGCCATCAAATGCGGCGGCGTGCCGATGGCGATTGGGGTGCAGACCGACATGGCGACGCCGGCGCTGGCGCGGTTCGGCTCCGACGAATTGCGACGCGAGTTCCTGGCGCCGGCGATCGCGGGCGACGCGGTTGCCTGCGTCGGCGTCTCCGAGCCGGGCGCGGGCTCCGATGTCGCCTCGATCAAGACCCAGGCCCGCTCCGATGGCGACGACTATGTCATCAATGGCGGCAAGATGTGGATCACCAACGGCACGCAGGCCGACTGGATCTGCCTGCTCGCCAACACCGGCGACGGCCCGAAGCACCGCAACAAGTCGCTGATCTGCGTGCCCATGAAAGCCAGGGGAGTGCAGGTCGCGCGCAAGCTCGACAAGATGGGCATGCGCTCTTCCGACACCGCGCAGATATTCTTCGACAATGTGCGGGTGCCGAAGCGCAACCGTATCGGTGAGGAAGGCAACGGTTTCACCTACCAGATGATCCAGTTCCAGGAGGAGCGGCTGTGGGGTGCTGCGGCTTGTCTCAAGGCGCACGAATTCATTATCAACGAGACGATCGACTATACCCGCAACCGGAAGGCCTTCGGCGGTTCGATCCTCGATAACCAGACCGTGCATTTCAAGCTTGCGGAGATGCAGACCGAGGTCGAGCTGTTGCGCTCGCTGATCTATCGTGCCGGCGAGGCGCTGGTCGCGGGCGAGGATGTGACGCGGCTGGCCACCATGGCCAAGCTGAAGGCCGGCCGGCTCGGCCGCGAACTGACCGACGCCTGCCTGCAATTCTGGGGCGGCATGGGCTTTATGAACGAAACTCCGGTCAGCCGCGCCTATCGCGACAGCCGTCTGACCTCGATCGGCGGCGGCGCTGACGAGGTGATGCTGATGGTGCTATGCAAGATGATGGGCACGCTGCCCGGAATGAAACAATAGGGAAGGCCGAATGATCACGCTCTATCACTGCGACGCCGCGCGCTCGTTCCGTCCGCTCTGGATGCTGGAGGAGCTTGGCCTTCCTTACGAGCTCAAGATGCTGCCGTTCCCGCCGCGGGTGTTTGCCAAGGACTACCTCGTGCTCAATCCGCTCGGCACCATTCCGTTCATGATCGACGGCGAGACGAAGATGACGGAATCGACCGGCATCTGCCATTATCTCGGCACCAAATACGGTCCGACGCCGCTGGTCGTCGGCATGGAGGAACCCGCCTACGGCGCCTTCCTGAACTGGATGTATTTCAGCGACGCCACGCTGACCTTTCCGCAAACGCTGGTGCTCCGCTACAGTCAGCTCGAGCCCGAGGAGCGGCGCAACCCGCAGGTCGCGACCGACTATGCCAAATGGTTCCTGGGCCGCTTGCGGGCCGTCGAGGCCGCAACCGCCGGTGCCGAAACGCTGTGCGCCGGCCGCTTCACCGCCGCCGACATCGTGATCGGCTACGCGCTCCGGCTGGCCGACAATATTGGGCTCTCCAAGGACTTTGGGCCCAATGTGGCGGCTTATTGGGCCCGGTTGCAGCAACGCGACGGTTTCAAGCGCGCGGTCGCCGCCGAACGGAAGGCCGGGGCCGAGCAGAACGTGGCGCCCCGCGTTCGCGCGTAACCATGCACGTCATTCCGGGGCGTCCGCAGGACGAACCCGGAATCTCGAGATTCCCTGGTGCGCAATTGCACGGCAAAGTGCGAAAAGTGCGATGCTCGTTCCAGAATGACGGCGTTTTGTAACGGTGACACCTCCCCAATTTCCGCTATGGTTGCCCCCTGCAGCGGCCGAAAGAGCCGCGCGAGGAGGGACCACCATGGACGACAAAGGCCGCGAATCCGGCCATCTGATGCTGATCACGCCGGAACGGGTGTTTTACGCCGGGCTGCTCGGCCGCCCGCGTGAGCGTTGCCCCGGCGCGCTTCACGTTTACGTCGCGATCAAGGGCGATCTTCGGCTAACCACCGCTGACGGTCGCGAAATTGTTGGCGAATTGGTGGTGACGGCGCCAAATCTCCGGCACACCATCGCCAGCGACTATCGCTCGGCGATTTGCGTCGTCATCGAGCCGGAAGGCATTCGCCGTGGGGCGCTGGAAGCGCTCGCCAGGACGCTGATGGGTTCCGAATGCCACTTCTTCGCGGATCGCATCCGTGCCGCCTACGCGACGTTACGTCAGCGGCAAAATGGCAATGACGTTTCGAATGTCGAGTTCGACACGATGTGCTTCGGTGACCCGCTGCCGCAGCGCACGCTCGATCCGCGCGTGGTGCGGTCGATCGCGCAGATCGGAAGATTTTCGGGCGAGCCGGTGACGGCGGCGAGCTGCGCCGCGGAAGCCGGGCTGTCGTCCTCGCGCTTCCTGCATCTGTTCAAGGAAGAGACCGGCATCTCGTTCCGATCCTTCCGCGCCTGGAAGCGCGCGCGGCATCTGCTGCACTTCGCCAATCAGGACATCAACCTGGCTCATCTCGCGCAGGATATCGGCTATCCCGACAGCACCCATTTCAGCCATTCGATCCGCAGGTTCTATGGCCTGAAGCCCCGCGCGATCTTTTCCGGCTCGCGCGATCTCGCGATCTATCGCAGCGGTCAGGCGGCGGACGAGGCGGCATGAAATCACACCATTGTCGTCCCGGCGTTCGACGGGACGACAATGGTGAGCTGTGCTTGGCGCCGCGCCTCTTATAGCCAGTCAACGCAAGATGATTTGCCGGCAAATCTACCATCATGCGCTACTCAAGCGGTGAGGGCACCGCCGCAACCGGATCGATAAATCCCCATGAGCGACAAGGCCGTCATCACCTGCGCGCTGAACGGCGTGCTGACCGATCCGAAACAGCACCATGTTCCCGTTACGCCGGAACAGATGGCGCGCGAGGCCAAGGCCGCCTTCGATGCCGGGGCCAGCGTGATGCACATCCATCTGCGCCAACAGGCGCCGAACAAGGGGCATTTGCCCTCGTGGGAGATCAGCGTTAGCAGGGAGGTCCAGCAGGCGATCCGCGAGGCCTGCCCGGGCGTCATCATCAATCATACCACCGGCACGTCGGGTCCGCATTACCAGGGTGCGCTCGATTGCGTGCGCGAAACCAGACCCGAGATCGCGGCCTGCAACGCCGGCTCGCTGAACTATCTCAAGGTGAAGGCCGACAACACCTGGGCCTGGCCGCCGATGCTGTTCGATAATTCGGTCGAGAAGGTGCAGGACTATCTCGACGTGATGAAGCAGGTCGACACCATTCCCGAATTCGAATGTTTCGACGTCGGCATCGTGCGCTGCGTCGGCATGTACCGGCAGACCGGGATGTATTCCGGCCCGCTCGAATATAATTTCGTGATGGGCGTCGCCTCCGGTATGCCAGCCGATCCGGAATTGCTGCCAATTCTCTTGAGACTGAAATTGCCGGAAGCGCATTGGCAGGTCACCGCGATCGGCCGTGCCGAAATCTGGCCGCTGCATCAGCGCTGCGCCGATCTCGGTGGCCATCTGCGCACCGGGCTCGAGGACACCTTCTATCTGGCCGACGGCACCAAGGTGACGTCGAACGGACAGCTGATCGAGGGCATCGCTGCATGCGCAAGACGCGCAGGACGCGAGATCGCGAGCCCGGCGGAAGCGCGCAAGATCTTTGGCATCAGGCACTAGCTGTCATTCCGGGGCGCGAGGCGCGAACCGCGGATGTGCAGTTGCACGTCGGGGAATCTCGGGATTCCGGGTCTGGTCCTTCGGACCATCCCGGAATGACTGCCAAGCAGGGAAGGCAACATGGACAATCTCGCAGTAACCGGCGGCGTGCCGGGGCCGGGCCGCATCGGGCGGGTGGCGATCGGCGATCTCCTGAAACGTGCGGCCCGGCGGTTTCCCGATCGAATCGCACTGACCGACGGCGCCCGGCGGGTGACCTTCACCGAACTCGAGCGCGACGCCAACCGCTTTGCCAACTACCTGGTGCAGCGCGACCTGAAACCCGGCGAGAAGGTTTCGACGATCTGCAACAACTCCGTCGAATTCGTCAAAGCGTTATTCGGCATTCACCGCGCCGGCCTGGTGTGGGTGCCGATCAATACCATGCTCGACCCCGCCGATATGGATTATATCCTCGGCCATGCCGAAGTGCGCTTTGCGCTGATCGACGACAATTTGCATGCGCAGGCCGAACGGCGCGCGGCGCTGGAAAAACGCGGCATGGAGATGATCGCGATTGATCTTTCCGGCAACGTTGCCGCGACGGAGCTGAAGAATTTCAAGGACCTTCTGCAAGGCCAGTCCGACATCGAGCCCGAGATCGAGATCAACGATCGCGATCTTGCGATGATCATCTATACCTCGGGCACCACCTCGCGGCCGAAGGGCGCGATGCATTGCCATCTCGCGGTGGTGATGGCGGTTATGAGCAATTGCGTCGAGCTGCAGCTCGGCCGCGACGACGGCATCACCGGGCAATTCCCGCTGTTCCACTGCGCCGGGCACGTGCTGCTCCTGAGCTATCTGTCGGTCGGCGGCCGCATGGCGCTGATGCGAGGATTCGATCCCGTGGTCTGCATGGAAGCGATCGTGCGCGACGAGCTCACGGTCTTTGTCGGCCTGTCGCTGATGTATCAAGCGATCCTCGATCATCCGCGCCGCCGGGAGTACGATCTTTCCGGCCTGAGGACCTGCATCTACACCATGGCGCCGATGGGCCGCCCGTTGCTCGAGCGTGCGATCGCCGACATGTGCCCGAATTTCGTGCTGACCAGCGGCCAGACCGAAATGTATCCGGCCACCACGATGTCGCGGCCGGAGGTGCAGCTCAACCGATTCGGCAACTACTGGGGCGAATCGCTGATCGTCAACGAAACCGCAATCATGGATGACAACGGCAACCTGTTGCCGCGTGGCGAGATCGGCGAGCTGGTGCATTGCGGGCCGAACGTGATGATGGGCTATTACAAGGACCCGAAGGCGACCGAAGAGGCGCGCAAGTTCGGCTGGCACCATACGGGAGATCTCGCCCTGATCGACGAGAACGGCGAAGTGCTGTTCATCGACCGCAAGAAGGACATGATCAAGTCTGGCGGCGAGAACGTCGCTTCGGTGAAGATCGAGGAGACGCTGCTCGCCCATCCCGCCGTGCAGAACGCCGCCGTAGTCGGCCTGCCCCATCCGCAATGGGGCGAAGCGGTCTCCGCCTTCGTCAAGCTGAAACCGGGCGCGGTCGCCGACGAGGCCGGCATCGCCGAGCATTGCCGAAAGCATCTCGGCGGCTTCCAGGTGCCGAAGCTGATCAGGATCCTCGACGAGATGCCGATGACGGCGACCGGCAAATTGCGCAAGGTCGAGCTGCGGCAGGTCTACGGCGAGCATTTTGCCAAAGAGGGCGGGTGATGACCCTTATGTACACCATCGCCCCGGAATGACGGAATGAGTTGATCCATGGCCATCATCGAATCCACCATTTCCACCGCCAGCCCCGCCTACCACGCCAATCGCGACGGCATGCTGGCGTTGATATCGCGCATGCGCCGCCTCGAAGAGCGCACCCGCGCCGCCTCCGCCGCGGCCAAGGACCGTTTCCACAAGCGCGGACAGTTGCTGCCGCGCGAGCGGGTGGCGCTGGTGCTTGACCCCGGCTCTCCCTTCGTCGAGCTATCGACACTGGCGGGCTACATGTTCGACGTGCCCGACGCCGAGAAGAGCGTGCCGGGCGGCGGCGTGATCGCGGGCATCGGCTTTGTCGCCGGCATCCGCTGCATGGTCAGCGCCAATGATTCCGGCATCGATGCGGGCGCGTTGCAGCCCTACGGTCTCGACAAGACGCTGCGGGTGCAGGAGCTGGCGCTGGAGAACAAGCTGCCGTATGTGCAGCTCGTCGAGAGCGCCGGCGCCAACCTCTTGCGCTACCGCGTCGAGGATTTCGTCCGTGGTGGCAACATCTTCCGCAATCTGGCGCGGCTGTCGGCGGCGGGCCTGCCCGTCGTCACGGTGACGCATGGTTCGTCCACCGCGGGCGGCGCCTATCAGACGGGCTTGTCCGATTACATCGTGATGGTCCGCGGCCGCACCCGCGCCTTCCTGGCCGGGCCGCCGCTGCTCAAGGCCGCGACTGGAGAGATCGCGACCGAAGAAGAACTCGGCGGCGCCGAGATGCACACTTCGATATCGGGGCTTGGCGATTATCTCGCGGAAGACGACCGCGACGCGATACGCATCGCGCGGGATATCATGGCCAATTTGCAATGGGACCGGCCGAAGCCGGCGGAGGCCTCATTCAAGCCGCCGCGCTATGAAGCGGAAGAGTTGCTCGGCATCATGCCGATGGATCACAAGCGACCCGTCGACATGCGTCAGGCGATCGCGCGTTTCATCGACGATTCCGATTTCACCGAATTCGGTGCCAATTACGGGCCGGCCACCGTCTGCGGCCACGCCCGCATCGAGGGGCAGGCGATTGGCATCATCGCCAATAACGGCCCGCTCGATGTGCCCGGCGCCAACAAGGCGACGCATTTCATCCAGGCTTGCTGCCAGTCGCGCACGCCGCTGCTCTATCTGAACAACACGACCGGTTACATGGTCGGCAAGGCCTATGAAGAGGCCGGCATGATCAAGCACGGCTCGAAAATGATCCAGGCCGTGACTTCCGCGACGGTGCCGCAGATCACGATCTATTGCGGCGCGTCCTTCGGCGCAGGCAATTACGGCATGTGCGGCCGCGGCTTCCATCCGCGCTTCTGCTTCTCCTGGCCGAATGCCAAGACCGCCGTGATGGGCGGCGAGCAGGCCGCCGAGACAATGGCGATCGTGACCGAAGCCGCCGCTGTCAGACGCGGCAAGCCGATCGAAAAGGAAAAGCTCGCGGCGATGAAGGCGCAGATAACAGGCGTGTTCGACGGCCAGATGGACGTGTTTTCAACCAGCGCCCGCGTGCTCGATGACGGCGTGATCGACCCGCGCGACACCCGCAGCGTGCTGGCGGAGGTGCTGGCGATCTGCCGCGAGGCCGAGGCTCGCAGCCCGCAGCGCATGCAGTTCTCGGTGGCGCGGCCATGAGCGTTGAACCGGTCAAGCGCACGCCGTTCTTCAAGATACTGATCGCCAACCGCGGCGAGATCGCGTTGCGAATCATGCGCACCGCGCGCCGGCTCGGCTATGGCGTGGTCGCGGTCTATTCCGACGCCGATCGCGATGCCTTGCATGTACGGGAAGCCGATTCCGCGGTGCGGATCGGCGAGGCGCTGCCGTCGCAATCCTATCTGCGCATCGAGGCGATCATCGCGGCGGCGAAGGCGAGCGGCGCGGGCGCGATTCACCCGGGCTACGGCTTCCTCGCCGAGAACGAGGATCTTGCGAGAAGCTGTCGCGATGCGGGCCTCGTGTTCATCGGGCCGTCGCCGGAAGCGATTAGGGCGATGGGCAACAAGGCCGGCGCCAAGGACATCATGCGGAAGGCCGGCGCGCCCTGCGTGCCCGGTTACCAGGGAGCCGATCAGAGCGATGCGGTGATGCTCGCGGAAGCCAGGAAGATCGGCTTCCCCGTGATGATCAAGGCGGTCGCTGGCGGCGGCGGTCGCGGCATGCGGCTGGTCGCCGATGCCGCCGCATTCCCGGACGCGCTGCGCAGCGCGCGGTCGGAGGCGCAGGGCGCGTTCGGCGACGGAGGCGTGATCCTGGAGCGCGCTATATCAGATCCCCGCCACATCGAAATCCAGGTGTTCGGCGACCGCTATGGCAACGCGATCCATCTCGGCGAGCGCGATTGCTCGGTGCAGCGGCGGCACCAAAAACTGATCGAGGAAGCGCCGTCGCCGGCGGTTTCGCCGGAGTTGCGGGCGCGGATGGGCGCGGTTGCGGTCGCCGCGGTAAAATCGATTGGTTACGAGGGCGCGGGCACGCTGGAATTCCTGCTCGATCAAAGCGGCGAATTCTATTTCATGGAAATGAACACGCGGCTGCAGGTCGAGCATCCCGTGACGGAGGCGATTACCGGGCTCGATCTGGTCGAGTTGCAATTGCGTATCGCCGGCGGTGAGCGGCTCGGGCTCCGGCAGGAGGATGTAAAATTCTCCGGCCACGCGATCGAGGTGCGGCTGTGCTCGGAAGATGTCGGCCACGATTTCATGCCGCAATCGGGCAGGATGGCGCTGTGGCAGATGCCGGAAGGCGTCCGCGCCGAGCATGCGCTGCAGTCCGGCTCGGAGATTCCGCCGTTCTACGACTCCATGATCGCCAAGATCATCAGCCATGGTGCCGACCGCAACGAGGCGCGGGGCAGGCTGATTTGCGGTCTCGAGCAGACCGCGGCGTTCGGCGTCACCACCAATCAGGGATTTTTGATTTCCTGCTTGCGCCACCCGGCCTTTGCGGCGGGTGAGGCGACCACGGCGTTCATTGGCCAGCATCGCGACGCGCTCCTGGCGCCGCGCGCCGACGACGGCGCCGCGCTGGCCGCGTTGCTGCTGTATGTGACCAATCCGCACGCGCCGCCATGGCGGAGTGGACGGTCCTTGGCCGCGACCTTTCCACTCGCTATCCGGATCGATCCCGGCCACGGCGTCCAGGAGGTCGAGATCGTGCGCGAGCGTGACGGCGGCTATGTCGCAAGTCTCGATGGCCGGGCGCATCGTTTCGAGATCGACGAACTGGGCCTCGATGCCATCCGTTTCCGCAGCAACGGAGTGATGGAGCAGGCCAGGTTCATGCGTGACGGCAATCGACTGTATGTCCTGCATCGAGGCAACACGCTCTCGATCCGCGATCTGACGCTCGCCGCGCCGGAATCCGCGGCGGCAACCGGCGGAGACGGCAAGGTTCGCGCGGCGATGAACGGCCGCGTCGTTGCGGTGCTGGTCAAGCCGGGCGAGAAGGTTTTGGCCGGCCAGCCCGTGATGACGCTCGAGGCAATGAAGATGGAGCACGTGCACTTGGCTGGAATTGCCGGCACGATCTCGGCAATCGACGTCGCGGAAGGCGAGCAGGTGACCACGGGGAGGATTGTCGTGGAGATCGAGGCCAGCTCGCCTCCGGCCTAACTCCGTCATTGCATTGCGAGGAGCGTAAGCGACGAAGCAATCCATGCTTCGGCTGCGTTGATATGGATTGCTTCGCTTCGCTCGCAATGACGGTTAGCTCTGATCACTATACTTGCCGTCCCGTCCCATCATTCAGCCAGCATGCTACCTGATGCCCAGTGCCGGCCTCAGCGAGCACCGGGCGTTCCACCTTGCACTTATCCATCACATACCGGCATCGCGTATGAAACGCGCAGCCGGATGGCGGGTTGATCGGGCTTGGCACGTCGCCCTCGATCAGCGGCGTCAGCCCTTTCACCTTGGGATCGGCGACCGGCACGGACGCGAGCAGCGCCTGCGTATAGGGATGGCGCGGGTTGGCGAACAGCTCGGTCTTGTCTGATATCTCGACGATACGGCCGAGATACATCACCGCGACGCGGTGGCTGATATGGGCGACGACCGCGAGATCGTGCGCAATGAAGAGGTAGGAGAAGCCGTGCTGGCGCTGCAGGTCGATCAACAGATTGATCACCTGCGCCTGGATCGAGACGTCGAGCGCGGATACCGGCTCGTCGCAAACGATCAGGCTCGGTCCCAGCGACAGCGCGCGGGCAATGCAGATGCGCTGGCGCTGGCCGCCGGAAAACTGATGCGGATAATTCTTCATCTGGTCGGGCCTCAAGCCCACCTGCCGAAACAATTCGGCGACCCGCTCCTGTTTCTTCCGACCCGATGCCAGCCCGTGCACGCTCAAGGGCTCGCCGACGATATCGCCCGCGGTCATGCGCGGATTGAGCGAGGCGAAGGGGTCCTGAAACACGATCTGCATCGAGCGGCGGTAGGGGCGCAGCTCCGATTTGCTGAGACCGGTGATGTCCTGGCCGTTCAGCTTGATCGTCCCGCTTGATGGCTCCACCAACCGCAGCACGGTTCGCGCGACCGTCGACTTGCCGCAGCCGGATTCGCCGACCAGCCCGAGCGTTTCGCCAGCGTTGAGCGAAAAGCTGACGCCGTCCACCGCATGCACGGTGCCGACGCGCCGGCGCAGCACGCCGCCGCGCACTGCGTAATGCTTGACGAGATCGGTCACCTCCAGCAGCGGACGTGTCTCGGTCACGGCGCGCCCACCAGTTCTGCCGCACGCCAGCACGCCGCCAGATGATCGCCGCCAAATTTTTCAAGTGGCGGAAATTCGGCCCGGCAGCGGTCGATCGCAAGCGGGCAGCGCGGCGCAAAGGCACAGCCGGCGGGCAGGTTGGTCAGGGACGGCACCATGCCGGGAATTTCGGTCAGCCTGACATCGGACCTTGCACCGAGCGAGATCACGGCCGGCATCGAAGCCATCAGGCCGCGGGTGTAGGGATGCCTCGGATTTTCAAACAACGCCTCGACGGTCGCTTCCTCGACCTTCTTGCCGGCATACATCACGATGACGCGTTGCGCGGTCTGCGCAACCACGCCGAGATCGTGGGTGATCAGGACCAATCCGGTGCCGAGCCGCTTTTGCAGGTCGACGATCAGCGCCAGAATCTGCGCCTGGATCGTGACGTCGAGTGCCGTGGTCGGCTCGTCCGCGATCAACAGCGCCGGCCGGCAGGCCAGCGCCATGGCGATCATCGCGCGTTGGCGCATGCCTCCGGAAAGCTGGTGCGGATATTCGTGTGCCCGCCGTTCGGGCTCGGGGATGCGGACCAGGCGCAGCATGTCGACGGCCTGCTTCCATGCCTCTTTGGAGCTCATCGTCTGGTGCAGGCGGAGGACTTCGGTGATCTGGTCGCCGATCCGCATCACCGGATTGAGCGAGGTCATCGGCTCCTGAAAAATCATCGAGATGCGATTGCCCCGGATCGCGCGCATCTCCGCGTCGTCAAGACCGAGGAGGTCGGTGCCTTCGAGCACGATCGAGCCGCCGACGATCCGGCCCGGCGGGTCCGGCACTAGCCGCATCACCGACAGCGCGGTCACGCTCTTGCCGCAGCCGGATTCGCCGACGATTGCCAGCGTCTCGCCGCGACGGACGGAAAACGAGACGTCATCGACCGCCTTGAACAGCCCCGAATTGGTGAAGAACACTGTCTGCAGGTTCTTCACGTCGAGAACCGTCTCTTCCGTCCGGATATCGCTCATCAGCCGCGCTGCCTCGGGTCGAGGATGTCGCGCAGGGCGTCGCCGAACAAATTGGTGCCGAACACCGCGAGGCTGATCGCCACGCCCGGAAAGATCACCAACCATGGCGCGACGCGGACATATTCCGCCGCTGATTCCGACAGCATGCGTCCCCAGGATGGGTATGGCTCGGGAATGCCGAGGCCGAGGAACGACAGCGAGGCCTCGGTCAAGATGGTCGAGCCGAGTTGGGCGGTCGCCAGCACGATCAAGGGAGCCATCGTGTTCGGCAGGACGTGGCGAAGCGCGATGCGCGTCTCGCTCATGCCGATCGACTTGGCAGCTTCGACAAACGGCAGTTCGCGCAGCGCCAGCGTGTTGGCGCGGATGACGCGGGCCACGGTCGGAATCAGCGGGATCGCGATCGCGATGATGACGTTCGGCAGCGACGGCCCCAACGCCGCGGTCATGACGAGCGCGAGGACCAGGAGCGGCAGCGCCTGCAAAATGTCGGTGACGCGCTGGAACACGAGATCGACCCAGCCGGACAGGTAGCCCGAAGCGAGCCCGATGATGACGCCGAGCGACGATCCGAGCGCCGTCGAACCGATGCCGACCGCAAGCGAGATGCGGGCGCCGTGAACGATCCGGCTCCAGACGTCGCGGCCGAAGGAGTCGGTTCCCATCCAGTGGCGCCAGTCGGGCGGAGACAGGCGATGCGCGGAATCGACGCTGAGCGGGTCGAACCGGCTGATCAGGTCAGCGGAGATCGCGACCCAGACGAACAGCACCATGATGATGAGGCCGACGGTGCCGAGCATGTAGCGCCGCGCAAGGAACATCGACCGGCGCCAGCCATGCGTCGCGTTGGCGCCGGCGCGCTTCAATTCGCTGTCGTAGTTGATCACGGCCAAGCCGGTGTCTCCTAGTCCGTGTAGCGGATGCGCGGATCGATCGCGGCATAGAGCATGTCGACGATGAAGTTCACCACCACCACGACCACGGCGATCAGCATCACCAGGTTCTGCACGATCGGATAATCGCGCCAGCGCAACGCCTCCACCAGGAAGCGGGCGACGCCGGGTATATTGAAGACGGTCTCGGTGACGATCAGGCCGCCGATCAAAAACGCCGCCTCGATGCCGATCACGGTGATGACGGGAAGAATGGCGTTCTTCAGTGCATGGCGATAGTTCACCGATGCCTCGGAGGCGCCCTTGGCGCGGGCGGTGCGGATATAATCCTGCCGCAATACTTCCAGCATAGAGGAGCGGGTGATGCGCATGGTCAGCGCGGCGCTGCGGAAGCCGACCGCCATCGCCGGTACGCAATAGATCGCGAACGCCTCGGTCCACGTCCTCGGATTCGGGTTGAAGATCGGCATGTAGCCGAACAGCGAGACCGAGGCCATCAGGATCAACAAGCCGAGCCAGAACGACGGCAGCGACAGCCCGCTCAGGCTGACGACACGCAGCGCATAATCAAGCCGCGTGCCCTGGTGCACCGCGCTGATGACCCCTAAGGGAATGCCGATCGAGGCGGAGAACAACAGCGCGAGGCCGGCCAGCCGCGCCGTGATGGGGATTCGCGGCAAAATCTCCTGCAGTGCAGGCTTTTCCGAGACGTAGGAGTAGCCGAGGTCTCCGTGCAGCAGACCGCCGATCCATTGCAGGTACTGCACGACGATCGGCTGGCTGAGCCCCAGTTCCTTTTCCAGATTGGCCTTGTCGGCGGGATCGACGAATCCCGCGGCGTCGAACAGGATGTCGACGATGTTGCCGGGAACGATGCGCAGCAGCACGAAGATGATGACCGAGATCCCGAACAGGGTCACGAGCATCAAAGCAAGGCGCCGCACGATATAAGCAAACACTTGGGCGCTCTCCCTGATCCGCTCCGAAGCCTTCGCGCCGATGGATGTTACTTGTCCATCCAGACATCTTCGTAGCGATAGCCATTGTAAGAGCTGTTCACCATCACGGTGATCCCCTTGACATAGGGCTGCCAGCAAGTCCCGGTGCGGGCGTGGAAGATGATGGGACGGGCCACGTCTTCCTGCAACTTCCTGTCGATCTCCCACACCAGTTTCTTGCGCTTGTTGACGTCGGTCTCGACTGATTGTTCGTCAAACAGCTTTTCGATCTCCTTGTTGCAGTAGTTGGTGTAGTTCCGCTCGGAGCCGCAGGAATAGTTCTCGTAGAACGACTGGTCGGGATCATCGACGGCATTGCCGGTGAGGTTCAGCCCCAGCGAAAAGTCCTTGCGCGCGACTTTCGGGAACCACTGCGCGGTGTCGACGACGTCGAGTTCGGCGTCGATATAGATGTTCTTGATCTGGTCGATCAGGATGATGGCCGGGTCGCGGTAGACCGGAATGTTGCGGGTCGAGATCTTGATCTGCAGACGCTTGTCGGGGCCATAGCCCGCCTTCTGCATCAACTTGCGCGCTTGTTCGCGGTTGGCGTTGATATCGGGCCCGTAGCCGGGGATCTGCTCCAGCATTTCCTTGGGCATGGCCCATAGCCCGCCCGGCGCCGGCAGCATGGTGCCGCCGATATCGCCCTGGCCCTCGAACATGATCGAGATGAACGCCTTGCGATCCAGCGCCAGCGCCAGCGCGCGGCGGATGTCGATGTTGTCGAACGGCGGCGAGGACGAATTGACGATGATATTGGTGGAGACGTTGTTCGGTTCCACCACGCATACCGCGTTCGGCGCCTGCGACTTGACGTCCTTGAGCAGCGGGATCGACACCTCGGTCGGGAACGTCATGTCGAACTTGCCGGAGACAAATCCGAGAATCGCCGTCGAGCGGTTCGGGATGATGGTGAATTCGATGCCGTCGAGATGCGGCAGGCCCTTCTTGAAATAATCCGGGTTCTTCGTGAGCTTGATCGATTCGTTGGCCTTGAACTCGACGAACTTGAACGGGCCGGTGCCGATCGGGTGGGTGCGCATCTCGGCCGGCGAGATGTGGCAGGGATAGACCGGCGTGTAGCCCGATGCGAGCAGCGACAGCAGCGCCGGCTGCGGCCGTTTCAGGTTGAACGATGCCTCGTAATCGCCGTTGGTCGTCACGTCCTTGACCTGATCATACCAGGATTTGCGCGGGTTCTGCCGGAATTTTTGCTGCGACTTGCCCATCAGCATGTCGAAGGTGCATTTGACGTCGGCCGACGTGAACGGCTTGCCGTCGTGCCAATTCACGCCCTGCTTCAATTTGAAGGTCAGGGTCTTGTTGTCGCTGCTCCAGGCCCAGCTCTCCGCGAGATCCGGGACGATCGAATCGACGCTGTTCTGGGCGACGTTCTGGTTGAAGATGACGAGGTTATTGAAGACCGGCATGAACGGGACGTTGACCGAATAGGTCGCGCCCTCGTGGATCGAGGCGCTGCCCGGACTGTCCCGATGATAGATCCTGAGGATGCCGCCCTGCTTCGGCTCGCCCGCCAGCGCCACATCGCAAGCCGCCAGCACAGACAATGCCGCAACGGCAAGCGCTCGCACGCTCCGCATGGTTCCCTCCTCGCTATTCGGTCTCAACTGGCCGATTGCGGCGGACGATATCATGGCGCAGCGTCCGGGCAACCCGCGAGCGCGACGCGGGAATTGGCAATTCGGACTAATCGCGGTGCAGCAGCATTCCGGTCGCCGCGAGTTGCGGCACGCCCAGACGGAACCGCCGTACTCAACACGATGGCGCGACGAATTTGCGCCCGATCTCGGCAAGGGACGCCGCCGGGAGTTTGGCAAAATCCTCTGACGCCAGCGACAGTCTGTCGCCGATTTTGATTTTGAGCCGGCGGCGTCACACGATCCGCGAGGTCTTGTTGCCCCAATAGCGGTCGCGCAGCAGGCGCTTGTAGAGCTTGCCGGTCGGCAGCCGCGGCAGCTCCTTCTCGAAATCGACCGAGCGCGGCACCTTCTGGCGCGACAGCGACTGGCCGCAAAAGGCGATCAGCTCCTCCGCGAGCGCCGGCCCGGGCAAAACGCCGGGCATCGGCTGTACCACCGCCTTCACCTCCTCGCCGAGATCGGGGTTCGGCACGCCGAACACCGCGGCATCGGCGATCTTGGGATGGGTGATCAGGAGGTTCTCGCATTCCTGCGGGTAGATGTTGACGCCGCCGGAGATGATCATGAAGGTCGCGCGATCGGTGAGATGGAGGTAGCCGTCCGCGTTGACATAGCCGACGTCGCCGACGGTGCTCATGCTGCCGTCGGGCGAGCGCGCCTCGCCGGTCTTGGCCGGATCGTTGAAATATTCGAACGGCGTCGCGGTCTTGAACCACACCGTGCCCGGCGTGCCGACGGGACATTCCTGCATGTTCTCGTCGAGAATATGCAGCTCGCCGAGGAGCACCCGGCCGACTGTACCTCGATGCGCCAGCCATTCCTCGCTGTTGCAGGAGGTGAAGCCGAGACCTTCGGTGGCGCCGTAATATTCGTGGATGATTGGCCCCCACCATTTGATGATCTCGTCCTTGACCATGGCGGGGCAGGGCGCGGCGGCGTGGATCGCGATCTCCAGCGACGAGAGGTCGTAACGCCTGCGCAACCCCTCCGGCAATTTGAGCATGCGCGAGAACATCGTCGGCACCAGCTGGGTGTGCGTGACGCCCCATTTCTCGACCAGATCGAGGTAGCGTTCGGGATCAAAACTCTCCATGACGATGACGGTGCCGCCGGCACGGATCGTCAGATTGACCGCTGCCTGCGGCGCCGAATGATAGAGCGGCGCCGGCGACAGATAGATCATACCCTCGCGGTACTGCCAGAGCTTATGCAGGAAATCGAAGATCGGCAGATTTTGGGTTGGCGGCTGCTCCGGCAGCGGCCGCAGGATGCCCTTGGGCCGGCCGGTGGTGCCGGACGAATACAGCATCGCGGTACCGACGGATTCGTCCGGGATCGGTGTGTTAGGCAAGCCCGAGGTCGCCTCGCGCAGGCCAACGATACGGTCGCTTTCACCCTCGCCATCGGCGACGATGCAGAGTTCGACCTTGGGGCATTCCTTGATCGTCTCGCGCGCGACGTCGAGTTTTGCCCGCGAGGTGATGAGGATGCGCGACTGGCTGTTGGTGAGGATGTAGGCGAGCTCGCCCGCCGTCAGGTAGGAGTTGACGCAGGTGAAATACAGGCCGGACCGCTCGCCGGCGCTGCACGCCTCGATGTAGCGACTGTTGTTCTCCATGAAGATCGCGTAGTGGTCGAGCCGATTCAGGCCGCGCCGGCGAAACAGATGCGCCAGGCGATTGGAGCGCGCGTCCAACTCGCGATACGTGACGGCTTCGCCCGAGCTTGCCATGATGAAAGCGGGTTGCAGCGGACGAAGTTGAGCGTGATTTCCAGTGTACATCGTAACTTATTTCCCCCTCATGCGGCCGATAAAAGAATCTCGCGGACCTGTGCCGGATCCTCGATCCCGCGCGGATTTCGCGGCACCCACGGCGTCCTCATCGCGGCTTTCGCGATCCGGTCGAAATGCTCGGGGCCGACGCGCACGTCCTGCAGGCTGCGCGGCAATCCGAGACCGCGGATGAATTGGTCGAGGACATCGCCGGCGTCGTCGCCCGGATGACCCATCGCGGCTGCGACGAGCGCCTGCCGCTCCGCATTCGCCGGCTTGTTCCAGTGCATCACCGCCGGCAGCATCACGCAGGAGGTGTAGCCGTGCGGCACGTCGAACTCGGCGCCGAGCACATAGCCGATGCCGTGGCTGGCGCCCATCGGGACGCCGGAGGCGAGCGGTCCCGTCGAAAGCCAGGTGCCGATCTGGCAATCCATCCGCGCGTCGAGATCGTTGCCGTCGGCCTTCACCCGCGGCAGCGCCTCGGCCAGCATCGAAAGCCCCTTCAGCGCTTGCGCGTCGCCATACGGGTGGGCCTCGGCCGAGCAAATGCCCTCGACGCAATGATCGACGGCGCGAATGCCGGTCGAGAGCCACAGCCATTCCGGTGTGTGCAGGGAGAGCCAGGGATCGAGGATCGCGGCGCGCGGCATCACCAGCGGATGGCGCAGCATTTCCTTGACGTGGGTCTTGTCGTTGGTGACGCCGGCAATGGCGGAAAATTCGCCGCCGGCGATCGTCGTCGGCACGCTGACCTGGCGCACCGAAGGCGCGGTCATTTCGGGAGCCACGCCGTGGTGGACCCGGATCGTCTCGATGCCGTCTACGGTGCGAACATTGTTGGCGAGGCAGAGCTGCACGGCCTTGGCGCCGTCGGTGATCGAGCCGCCGCCGACCGTGACGATCAGGTCGGCGTTGGCGGCACGCGCCTGCTCGCTGGCGGCGATCACCGCCGCGCGCGGCGTGTGCGCGGGCATAGCATCGAAGGTGCCGACGCAGCGCGAACCCATCGCGCGGCGGATTTTTTCGATCTCGTCGGTCTGGCGGTTCAGCGTACCGCTGACCATCAGGAAGGCGCGGCTGGTTCCCAGGCGGTCCATCTGCTCGATGATCGCCTCATGCGCGGGGCGTCCGAACACCACCTCGTCCATGGCGCCAAATACAACTCGGCCGTTGTGCATCGCGCTTGTCCTCCCGGAGCTTGTGGCTTTGGCAGCCTTTGAGGGCAGGTTAGCGGAGGAAATTCACGGCGTCATGTCCCAAGATGACGCTACCGCCGCTCCTCGCGATGAAGTGGGAGGGTGGGTTCAATTCTCAAAAAGCAACTCTCCGTTGGTCGTCGCCCGGCTTGCCGCCTTCGTTAATGCTTCGGCGCGCCGGCAAAACAAATGGCCGTCATACCCCGCGCATGCGGGGTATCCAGTACGCCGCGGCTTCTCGATTCCAGCACCGGCGTCTCTGGAATACTGGATCACCCGCATGCGCTGACGATGACGAGCTGGTCTGTGATGGGCATTGATGCTCAATGCGCGCGCTCCCGCATTCTCGCGGCATAATGTGCCCGAGCTTTGCATTTGTCCCTGTCGGTCGTCTTCGCCCGGCTTGACCGGGCGATCCAGTATTCCAGAGACAGCAGTGCTTGAGCCGAGAAGCCGCGGCGTACTGGATGCCCTGCATGAAGCGGGGCATGACAGCGGAGTGGGGGATGTGCATCCGCGTTCTCGCGGCATGATTTACCCGAGGTTTTCATTTCGTCGTCCCTCGACAGTAGGAGGGAGCAGGGAATGCCGGGTGCACGCTGCACCCGCGGTCTCGTGTGCAAGGTTGCACAAAGAAAGCGCACACGAGCATACAGGTTCAGCGGAGGCAGTCCGGCATTCCCTGCGCAATGGTTTTACGGCTTATGCCTTGCTCTCCCCGGCGACGAATTCGTCTTGTCACCGTCGCTGCCGGCTTGATGGCTGATCGATCCGGTTGGATCAAATTCGCCACCGACAGCTTGGCACCAGCAACGGGTGTCGGGACCACACGGTTTTGCCGTACGCGAATAGCGTCGTTCGTCCTGCGCGCTGTTTATCGCTCACGAGTTTTGCTCGCCCTGCGATCACCATGCGCGCCGACGCTGCCGCGTCCACCGCATCCCATCCCGCGTTCGTGACGACCGCGAAGCGCCCCTCTTGCCGGGAAAGGACGGGGCGAGCTGGTAGAACTGATTTGCCCGACGGCGAAAGCGAAATATTTTTTGAAAAAGGGCTGGACAGGTTTTTGTCGCAGCGACTGATTTGCCCGTCGAGACTGGGCAAGAACTCGGCATTTTCGAGAGTTGATGTACGATTCGGTTCATGACGAATCGCCCATTCAAGACCGGCGAGAGCCGGGAGCAGGCCTGTCTATTTCCTCCTCGGATTGAGGACTATGTCGGGCCAGACAATCCGGTACGCGCGATCGAGAGCTTCGTTTGCGCTTTGGACCTTGCGAAGCTCGGTTTTCGCCATGCCGATCGCGGGGTGGAGGAGGCAGGACAGCCGCCCTACGATCCAGCCGATCTCTTGAAGCTGTACCTTTACGGCTACATCAACCAGGTCAGGTCGTCGCGCCGGCTGGAGCGGGAAGCCTGCCGCAACCTGGAACTGATCTGGCTGCTCAGCAATCTGAGGCCGGGCTATCGAACGATCGCCAACTTCCGCAAGGAGAACTGGAAGGCATTGAAGGCTGCGAACCGCAGCTTCGTGCTGCTGGCTCGGGAGCTTGGACTTATCGGCGGAGCCGTTGTTGCGATCGACGGCTCCTTCTTCCATGGCGACGCCAGCAAGGCGAGCGTCTTGACGCGCAAGAGGCTTGCCGAACAGATCACAAAGCTGGACCAGGAGATCGAGGCCTACGGCAAGTCTCTTGAGGACAATGATGCGGCGGAAGCCAAGGAGCCAGGCAAGGATCGGCTCGACGGTCCTGGCGAAGGCGGCAGAGGCAATGGCGGGGATATTGGCGCGAAGGTCGCGGCGCTGATGGCCAAGCGCTCGCGCGCTCAAGCCGATCTTGATCGACTGGAGGCAAACGGCGAGACGCAGCTGTCCCTGACCGATCGGGACGCCCGACTTCTGGTCAAGAACGGCCAGGGCGTCGCAGGTTACAATGTGCAGACCGCCGTTGACGACAAGCACCAGCTCATTGTCGCAAGCGAAGTGGTGAACGACAGCAGCGATGTCGGCCAGCTTCATGCGATGGCAAAGGCGGCAAAAGATGCCCTTGGAGCCGAGGTGCTGCAGGTGCTGGCCGATGAAGGCTATTACAGCAGTACCGAACTGAAGGCGTGCGAGGATGACGGCATCGTTGCCTATGTGCCGGTGCCGGAGGGAGCGGGAAGGCTCGGGAAGCAAGGCCGCTTCAGCCTCAACGATTTCGGTTATGACGAGGCCGCCGATGTTTACCGTTGTCCGGCCGGCGAACGGCTGCGTCCGATGAAGGGACGCTGGCAGAACACCAGTGGCCGCATCGAGATCCGCTATGCGAGCCGCGGGGCGACCTGCAGGACCTGCCCGCTAAAAGCACGTTGTCTCTCCCCGAAGGCATCTCGACGGACCATCGCTCGTTGGGAACACGAAGATGTTCTCGAACGTCATCGCGCGCGGATGCAAGGCGCGGGCGAGTTGATGCGCCGCCGTTCCAGCATTGTCGAGCACCCCTTTGGGACCCTCAAATGCCGCGCCGGATACCGCCATTTCCTGGTTCGCGGCTTCTCCAAGGTTCGCGGCGAATGGAGCCTGATGGCGCTCTGCTACAACTTCACCCGCGTGCTCAACATCCTCGGTTTCGAGCGCTTCGTCGCCTACATGGCAGCAAAGGCGCTCGCACTTTGCGAACACGCTCCAGCAGTCGCCCTGCATGCTGTTCAGCTCGTTCTGGCGGCCTTCTGGGCACTCATCCGGTCTACGGCTCGAAATCAGCCGGCTCGGCTGCGTTCTAGCCAGCTAAACAATCGTTCTTGCCCAGTCTCGTCGGGTCGATTTGTCGCGCGCGCGTATCCAAAATCGTCATTGCGAGCCAACGGGTCGCGCGAATGCGCGCGCCGATGACAGGCTCCGCGAAGCAATCCAGAGCGCCGCCTGCGGAGAAATGGATTGCTTCCGCCTTCGCTCGTTGAGCTACGGCGGACAAGTCGTCGCTGTCGCTCCTCGCAATGACGGTTTGCCCGGAGGGGCAAACTTGCCCTGCTTCGTCGGGTGGCTTTTGCACGATGCCCGGACCGAAGGCCTCGGTGGCGGCGCGCCATCACCCGCAAATTTCATCCGCGGAAAGTCCATGATGTGCTAGAGGCATGGACACGATACAACCGCAGGGGTGTTCGAACAATGACGTCATCGCCGGACCTCGCGGGTACCTTCGGTGAGGGTCTTGTTGCCGATGACGCCAAGCGTCGGCAGCACGTCGGACGTCATCTTGCCGGGGATGCAAAGTCCTCGGATTGCATCACTATTTCATTTGATTTCGGCCGCCTCTTGAAGAGACTGTAGGACGGTCACATCTTTGCCCTCCGCCACGGAACCCGCCCGGCGATCGGTCGCGGTGCTTTGAACTCCGAGGAGATCGAATTGAGCGCGACTGCGAGATCGGTATGTCTGCCCGGGACGAAAAGCTTCAATTTTCATCAGACCAGGGGCTTGAGGCCGCTCAGCCTGCTCATCGCGCTTGCGCTGTCGGGCTGCGGGGACAAGGCGCAGCAACAGGCGGCGCCACCGGCTCCCTCCGTTACCGTCGCGCAGCCGACCAAGCGCACCGTCACCGATTGGGACGAGTTCACCGGACGCTTCGAGGCGGTCGAGGAGGTTCAGGTCCGCGCCCGCGTCGGCGGTTTCGTGACCAGTGTCGAGTTCCGCGACGGCGCGATCGTCCATGCCGGCGACCTGCTTTACGTGATCGACCCGCGCCCGTTCGAGGCGGTCGCCCTGCAGGCCAACGGCCAGCTTGCGGATGCGCGCGCCAAGGCTGAGCTTGCCAAGCGCGACCTCGACCGCGGCCTGAACCTGGTCCAGACCAGCGCTGTCTCCGAACAGGTCGTCGACCAGCGCCGCCAGGCCTTGCAGGCGGCGCACGCCGCCGAGACCGTAGCCGAAGGCGCGCTGAAGGCGGCGCAGCTCAACATCGAGTTCAGCCATGTGCTGGCGCCGATCACCGGCCGCGTCAGCCGCCATCTCGTCAGCGTGGGCAATCTCGTGCAGGGCAGCGAGGGCGGCGCGACGCTGCTCACCTCGATCGTCTCGCTCGATCCGATCTACGTCTATTTCGACGTGGACGAGGCGACGTATCTGAAAAACAACCGGCTTTGGTTCGAGGGCAAGCGCCCGAGCTCGCGCGACAATCCGAATCCCGTCGAGGTGGCGCTGACCGGAGAGACCAAGCCGTCACATACCGGCAAGATGGATTTCATCGATAACCGGCTCGATGTCTCGACCGGCACCCTGCGCAGCCGCGCGGTGGTCCCGAACAAGGATCTCTCGATCCTGCCGGGACAATTCGGCCGCGTTCGGCTGATCGGCAGCTCGCCTTACGAGGCGCTGCTGCTGCCGGATACCGCGATCGCCACCGACCAGTCCCGCAAGATCGTGTTCGTGGTCAAGGACGACAACACGGTGGAAGCAAAACCGGTAGTGCTCGGGCCGCTCGACGAAGGCCTGCGCGTGATCCGCGAGGGCCTGAAAGCCGAAGACCGCGTGATCGTCGATGGGTTGCAGCGCGCCCGCGTCGGCGCCAAGGTGAGCCCGCATCCCGCCGCTCCAGCGGGCGCGGGTGGCAAGACATGAATCTCGGCCGCCTCTCCATCAACCAGCCCATCCTGGCGATGGTGCTGTCGATCGTGCTCCTGATCGTCGGCGCGCTCGCCTACACCACGCTGCCGGTCTCGGAATACCCGCAAGTGGTGCCGCCGACGGTCGTCGTCACCACGCAATATCCCGGCGCGTCCGCGCAGACGGTGTCCGACACCGTCGCTGCGCCCATCGAGCAGGAGATCAACGGCGTCGAGGACATGCTGTATCTCTACAGCCAGGCGACCTCGAACGGGCAATTGACGATCACCGTCACCTTCAAGCTCGGCACCGACCTCGACAAGGCCCAGGTGCTGGTGCAGAACCGCGTCGCGATCGCGCAGCCGCGGCTGCCCGACGAGGTGCAGCGCAACGGCGTCACCACCCGCAAGAACAGCCCTGATATCCTGATGGTCGTGTTCATGCTGTCGCCCGACGACAGTTTCGACCAGCTCTATATCTCGAACTATGCGCTGTTGCAGGTCCGTGACCAATTGCTGCGGCTCGACGGCGTCGGCGACATCCAGATCTTCGGCGCGCGCGACTATTCGATGCGACTGTGGCTTGATCCCGACCGCATCGCCACCCTCGGCCTGACCTCGGACGAAGTCCTCGCGGCGATCCGGGCGCAGAACGTGCAGATCGCAGGCGGGCAGATCGCGGAGCCGCCGATTGCAGACCGGGCCTTCCAGCCGAACCTCACCTTTACCGGGCGACTGAAGGATCCGAAGCAGTTCGAGGACATCGTGATCAAGGCCGGCTCCGATGGCCGGACCGTGCGCCTGCGCGACGTCGCCCGCATCGAACTCGGCGCGCTGTCCTATACCACCAACAGCTTTCTGCTACGGAAATCAGCCGTCGGCATGCTGGTGACCCAGCGGCCCGGCTCGAACGCGCTCGCCACCGCCAAGAGCATCTCCGACACGATGACGAAGCTGAAGGAGAGCTTCCCGAAAGGGCTCGACTACAACATCGGCTACAACCCGACCGAGTTCATCGCGCAATCCGTCCATGAGCTGATCAAGACCATCTACGAGGCCATGGTGCTGGTCGTCATCGTGGTGCTGGTCTTCCTTCAGGGCTGGCGTCCCGCGATCATTCCGATCATCGCGATTCCGGTGTCGCTGGTCGGCACCTTTGCGGTTATGGCGGCACTCGGCTTCTCGATCAACAATTTGACCCTGTTCGGTCTGGTGCTCGCGGTCGGCATCGTCGTCGATGACGCCATCGTGGTGGTCGAGAATGTCGAGAGGCATCTCGAGCACGGGATGAGCCGGCGCGACGCCGCTCTGAAGACCATGGAAGAGGTTGGCGGCGCGCTGGTTTCCATTGCGCTGGTCCTGTGCGCGGTGTTCGTGCCGACCGCGTTCATCGGCGGCATCTCGGGCCAGTTCTTTCAGCAGTTCGCCGTCACCATCGCGGTCGCCACCGCGATCTCCTGCTTCTGCTCGCTGACGCTTTCACCGGCGCTCGCCTCGCAGATCCTGCAGCCGCATGAGGGCAAGCGTCCGCCGGCGCGCTGGAATTTCATCGCGCGCGGCTGGGAGGCCTTCACCGGCGTCTTCAACCGCGGCTTCGAGCGGCTGTCGCATGGGTATGCGGACGTCGCCGATTTCGTCATCCGGCATTCGGCGGTGATGCTGTTGCTGTACGTCGCGCTGATCGGCAGTGCCGGATGGTTGCTGGCGACCACGCCGCAGGGTTTTATTCCGGCGCAGGATCGCGGCTACGTCATCATCTCCGCGCAATTGCCGGGTGCGGCTTCGCTGGCGCGCACGACCGAGGTGGTGCGCGAGATCGAGAGGATTGCGCTGGATACGCCGGGCATCGTGCGCGTCGCCGTATTTGCCGGCTTCTCGGGCGCGACCCGAACGCAATCGGGTAATGCTGCAGCGCTGTTCCCGGTGTTTGACGAGCCGGAAGCGCGCCTGAAGAAGGGGTTGTCGGCGGCCGCAATCACCAGCGAGCTGCGCAAACGCCTGACCGCGATCCAGGGTGCCTTCATCATTGTGATTCCGCCGCCCGCGGTGCCCGGCATCGGCACCGGCGGCGGCTTTGCCATGCGCATCCAGGATCGGCAGGGGCGCGGGCCGGAACTGCTGGCGGCCGCGACCGACGAGCTTGTCGCCGCCGCGCGCAAGGCGCCGGGCCTCACCTCGGTGTTCTCGCCCTTCAGCGCGAATACGCCGCAGGTCTTCGTCGACATCGACCGCATCAAGGCGCAGAAGCTCGGCGTTCCCATCGCCAGCATCAACGACACCATCCAGACCTATTTCGGCTCCACCTACGTCAACGACTTCAACCTGTTCGGCCGCACCTATCACGTCACGGCGCAGGCCGATCTGCCGTTCCGCAAGGAAACCAGCGATCTCGCGCGATTGCGCACGCGCAATGCCGCGGGTGACATGGTGATGCTCGGCAGCATGGTCGACTTCCGCGATGTCTCGGGACCCGATCGCGTCGCGCGCTACAACCTCTATGCGGCGTCCGAACTTCAGGGCGAGCCGACGCCGGGGACGAGCTCGACCACGGCCATCAACATCATGAAGCGCCTTGCCGACGAGACGCTGCCGAGCGGCTTCACTTTCGAATGGACGGACCTGGCTTACCAGCAGGTCACGGGCGGCAATGCCGGCCTGTACGTCTTCCCGATCTGCGTGCTGTTTGTCTATCTCGTCCTCGCCGCGCAATATGGCAGCTGGACTCTGCCCTTCGCGGTGCTCCTGATCGTGCCGATGTGCCTGCTCGCCGCCACCATCGGCGTGCGGATCATGGGGCAGGACGTCAACGTCCTGACCCAGATCGGCTTCGTGGTGCTGGTGGGACTGGCGGCGAAGAACGCCATCCTGATCGTGGAGTTCGCGCGCGACATCGAGCTGGAAGGCCGGCCGCGGCTGGAAGCCGTGATCGAGGCCTGCCGCCTGCGATTGCGGCCGATCCTGATGACGTCGTTCGCCTTCATCCTCGGCGTGCTGCCACTGGTGATCTCGACCGGTTCCGGATCGGAGATGCGGCAAGCGGTCGGCGTCGCCGTGTTCTTCGGCATGCTCGGCGTCACGCTGTTCGGCCTGATCTTCACGCCGATCTTCTACGTGATCGTGCGGAACCTGGCCGAGGGCAAGAACGTCAAGAAGCCGATTGAGGCCGGCTAGCTTCGGCGGGCCTTCCGTTTCTCAGCAATACTAATGGTTGATCTGAAATAGATGGGCAGTCGCAGGGTTATAAAATATCATTTCGCGATGTTCCGAACAGAAACTGCCGGGAGATACTCATGAAATCGGGATTGTTGGCCGCCGCCGCAGCATGGGTTCTTATACTCGCCGGGCCGGCGTCGGCGCAGGGCGTCAAGATCGGCATCTTGAACGATCAGTCCGGCGTCTACGCCGATTACGGCGGCAAATGGTCGGTCGAGGCCGCCAAGATGGCGGTGGAGGACTTTGGCGGCGAAGTGCTCGGCCAAAAGATCGAAGTCATTTCCGCCGATCACCAGAACAAGGCCGATCTGGCCACTGCCATCGCGCGGCGATGGTATGAGGTCGAAGGCGTCGACATGATCACGGAGTTGACGACCTCCTCGGTCGCGCTGGCGATCCACGATCTCTCCAGGCAGATGAAGAAGATCGACATCGTGGTCGGCGCCGCCACTTCGCGCCTGACCGGCGATGCCTGCCAGCCCTACGGTTTCCACTGGGCCTATGACACGCACGCGCTCGCGGTCGGCACCGGCGGCGCGCTGGTCGAAGCCGGTGGCGACACCTGGTTCTTCATGACCGCCGACTACGCGTTCGGCTACGCGCTGGAGAAGGACGCCGGCGATCTCGTCAAGGAAAAGGGCGGTAAGGTGCTGGGATCGGTCCGCATCCCCCTCAACTCGTCGGACTTTTCCTCGTTCCTGCTGCAGGCGCAGAGCTCGAAAGCGAAAATCATCGGGCTCGCCAACGCCGGCCTCGACACCACCAACTCGATCAAGCAGGCGGCGGAGTTCGGCATCATCAAGGGCGGACAGAAGCTCGCAGCCCTGTTGCTGACGCTCGCCGAAGTGCACGGCCTCGGACTTGAAGCCGCCCAGGGCCTGGTGCTGACGGAAGGCTATTACTGGGATCGCGACGACAAGAGCCGCGACCTCGGCAACCGCTTCTTCAAGCGCACCGGTCGCATGCCGAACATGATCCAGGCCGGTACCTATTCGGCGACGCTGCAATATCTGAAAGCCGTGAAGGCCGCCGGAACCAAGGATACCGAGGCGGTCGCCAGGAAGCTGAAGGAGCTGCCGGTCGACGATGACTTCGCGAAAGGCAAGGTGCTGGAGAACGGCCGCATGGTGCACGACCTCTATCTGTTCGAAGTCAAGAAGCCGTCGGAATCGAAGAAGCCCTGGGACTATTACAAGCAGCTCGCCGTGGTGCCCGGCGACAAGGCTTTTCCAGCGGCCAAGGACTCGGGCTGCCCGTTGGTGAAGTGATCTCCACGAGTCGTCCCCGCGAACGCGGGGACGACGGGGAATGGAGGTGCGCGATATTCACGCGTGAATAACGCGCCACAGGATTGCGCCCAACGAACCGACCCAGAGTGCAATGGTCGCGACGGCCTGGATCGCAAAGCCGGGCCCGCGTTTGGCGACGGCCTTCGCATAGCCCAGCACATAGAGGATGCGGCCGACCACCCAGACGAGACCCAGCGCGGCTGCAGTTCCGTCGCCGATATAGATCGCGAACAGCCACAGCGACGGCAGGAAGATCGGCAGCCATTCGAGCGTGTTCATCTGCGCGCGAAACACCCGCTCGAAATCGGAATTGCCCGATATGGCGGGCAGCTTGACGCCGAATTTGCCACGCGCCCGCGACACCAGGATGGAAGAATAGAAGTAGACCGCGATGGCGAGCAGTGTGACGATGGCGGTGTAGTGATACATCGAAGATCCCCAGCTAATATCCCGTCATTTCCAGATAGCCGACACCCTTGTGGCTGCCGGCAAAGCTGATCGGTCCTTCCCAATAGGGAAAGCTCGTTCCCATCCAGCTGTTCTTGTTCAATGCCACGCAGTCGATCGCCAGCGCAAGGCGCGGGATCGCGATGTGCCACGCCGTCGGAATCTTGCGCCCGGCGATCTCGCTCACGCTCTCCGGCGTCATCACGATGTCGGCGGATGCAAGCTGCACGGTTTTTCCGTCGGGCAGGATCCAGTTGCCGGAGCGGTAATGGTTACCGTCGGTCTGACGCATCCGGTACAGCATCAGCTTTTCGCCCGAGGTGAAGTGCAGCGAGAGCCAGTCCCATCCGGTCTGGTCCGACGCCAGCGGCTGGCTGCTCCATTCCCGATCGAGCCAGGCCTGTCCGGTCACCTCGGTAGGCGTGTCGTCGATGGTGACGCGGCCTTTCACCGAAAAATGCGGCTGGCTGTAGTAATACGACGCCTGTTCGCGCCGGGACTTCCGGCTGTAGCCGCCGTCGCCCTGCAGCACGAGGGGCGCGCCGGCGTCGAGCCGCAGCGCGTATGAAAAATCAGCCGCCGACGCGCTGAGCATGAGCGGGGCGATATTGTTCGCATCGAATAGTTCGAGCCCGCGCATCTCCCAGGCATCGATCCAGGCGAGGAACGGTTTTGCTTCCACGCCCGCCTGGCCGACACCACCGCGGGCAAAGGCCTCGGTGAAGCGATGCGTATCGGCGCGGGTGACGGCGGCGTGGCCCATCCATAGCTGCTGGTTGGCCCAGCCCTCGAGCTGCGCGCCACCCTTCATGGCCTGACGGAACAGGGTCCATTGCGCGCCACAGGCGGTCCCCTCGGCGTCGACGAGGTTCGCCGTTACGTACCACCACTCGATGCGAAACTCCGGATGCGGACCGTGGTCGGCGGGAAAGGTAAAGGTCCTGCCCGGTACGACCGGCGCGAAGCCTTCGCCGCTTTCGTCGAGCCCGGCAAAGCCTTGCGCCAGTGCCTTGCCGCCAAGGCCCAGCGTGACGGCGCTGCCCACAAAGACGCGGCGGGATATCAGGCGCCTACCGCTCATTGGCGAAGATCCTGATGAGGCTGGCCGGCTGCATGCGCGCCAATCTGACGACCGGCAGCAAGGCGGCACAAAGCGCCGCGGCAAGCGCGACGGCGACGAGCTCGATCAGCTGCAGCGGGAACACGTGGAACGGCAATCGCCAACCGAACGCCTTGACGTTGACCACCGCCAGCAGGCACCAGGCCACCAACAAGCCGAGCGGCAGCGCGAACAGCGCGGTGATCAGCGCGACCGACATCGTCTTCAGCAATTCGATCAAGGCCAGCCGCTGCCGGGTGACGCCGATCGCCCATAGCGGCGCCAGTTGCGGCAGGCGCGAATTGCTGAGCGTCAGCAGGCTGGTCAACAATGCGATGCCGGCAACGCCGAGCGTGAACGCGTTCAACGCCGCCGTCACGGCGAAGGTACGGTTGAATATCTTGGTCGATTCCGCCTTCATCGTCGCCTGATCGGCGACGCTGCGGTCGTCGAGACCGAATCTTTCCTGCAGTGCCGAGACCAGCGCCGGGATCGCCGACGGCCAGACCCGCAAGCCCAGCCGCGTCCGCGGCGCTTCCGGGAAACGCCGCGTCAGCGCGGCAAAATTCACCGCGACCTGCCCCTTTGGGTTGCCGTAGTCGGCGTAGATTCCGACCACTTCGAGCGGCCAGTTGCCGCCCGGCGCGGGCACCTCGATACGGTCGCCGATCGCAAGCTTTAGACGGCGCGCCAGTTGCTCGCTGACGAGACCCGCATCGCCGGGACGCAGGCGGATCCACGCATCCTCCGTCGATTCCAGCAGTGGCCAGTTGTCGCGAAAGGTCGCGTGATCGGCGAGGCCCAGCACCTCGACCGGCATGCCGCCGAGCTGCGTGTCGGCCCGGCCGCCGGGCAGCACGGCGCGAACTTCCGGCCGATCGCGCAGCCATGCCTTGATCTCGTTCGCCTGCGCGTCGCTGGAGGCGATGACATAGACATCCGCGGCCAGCCGTCCGTCGAGCCAGACCAGGAAGGTGCGGCTAAAACTCTCCACCATGGTGCTGACGCCGACATTGACCGCGAGCGCGAGCAACAGCGCCATCAAGGCGAGCGACAATCCGGAAAGCTGCTGGCGGCTGTCGGCCCAGAACCAAACGCTGAGCGGGTGCGCGGCACTGCGCTGGCCGACCGAAAGCACGATCTCGAGAATCATCGGCAGGATCAGCGCGGCGCCAAGCAATAGCGCTGCGAGCACCGCGAAGCCTGACAGCAGGGAATCGCCGAGCACAAGGAAGCCCGCCGCGGCGGCAAATACCGCTATGGCCACGGCGCTCTGGAACATGAGCCAGCGGTGTTGCGCCTGCTGCCAGGCTTGCGGCTGCGCGGAAGCGAGCACCGGCATTCGGACCGCCTTGGTCAGGCTGGCGGCTGCCGCGGCCAGCGCGCCCAGAATGCTGATGGCGATGCCGGCGAGCCACCATTCTCCCTTGAGCGTCAACTGTCCCGGAATTTGCGCGCCGTAGAGCCCGCGCAAGGAAGCGACGACGTCAGGCAACAGCGCCGCCGCGATGAAATAGCCGCAGACGAGCCCGATCAGGCCTGCGATCAGCGCCAGCGACACCAATTCGATCACCAGCACGCCATTGAGCATGCGCGCCGACACCCCGCAGGCGCGCAAGGTGCGCAGCATCGGCAGCCGCTGCTCGAAGGCGAGCCCGATTGCGGAATTGACGATGAACAGGCCGACGAAGAACGACAACATTCCGAACGCAGTGAGGTTGAGGTGAAAACTGTCGGTCAGGCGTTCGAGATCGCTTTCCGCGCTGGCCTCGACGTAGCGGAGCTGGTCGCCGGCCACAGTGTCCAGCGGCGCGCGCGGCGACCTGGCCTTGCCGACCAGCAGCCGCGAAACCTGATCCGGCATCTTCAGGAGTTTTTGCGCGATGCCGATATCGACCACCAGCACACCAGGCACCAGGTTCGGCTGCGCGCGAAGCGGCGGCAAGGCGGCGCCGCCGTTCGACGGTGGCGTGATGCCTTCCGCAAGGTTCAGCTCGGACAGCGTCTCCGGCGCTGCCAGCATCTCGCCCGGCGGAGTGACAAAAGCTTGCAGGTTCGCCTTGCCGATCGCCGGTGCGTTGCCGACCTCAGACGGTAGCGTGACCGGCTCGATGCCCAGCAGGCGGAATGATCGCCCGGATATCTGGATGCGGCCCTCGAGAACCGGCGATACCGGCCAGCCGGCGCGGCGCAGATCGACAAACAGTTTTTGCGGGAAGGTCGCGCTGGTGCGGCTGACCAGCATCGCCGTGCGCGCGCCACCGAAAGTCGCGGCCGCGCGATCGTAGGCGTCGCGCGCCTGCTGGTTCAACGCCTGTACGCCGCTCCACAGCGCGGTCGCCGAGATCAGCCCGATCAACAGGGTGGCGAGCTGCATCGGATGCCGCCGCCAATGGCTCAGGAGCACCGCCAGAGTCCAGAGCGCGCGTCTCACGCGATCACCCCGGCGTGGAGGTTGACCTTGCGGTCGAGCGTCGCGGCAAGGCGGGCGCTGTGGGTCACCATCAGGAAACCGCATCCACTTCGCGTCACGAGATCGCGCGCCAGCGCCAGCACCTCATCGGCGGTGGTCTCGTCGAGATTGCCGGTCGGCTCGTCCGCCAGCAGCAGCAGCGGCTTTGTCGCAAGCGCGCGGCCGATCGCCACCCGCTGCTGCTGGCCGCCGGACAATTGCTCGGGATAGCGTTTCAGCAAATGGCCGAGGCCGAGGCGCTCGACGAGTTCGTCATGCCATGCCGCGTCATGGCGGCCGGCGATTCGCGACTGAAATGCCAGATTGTCGTCCACCGTCAGGCTCGGGATCAGATTGAACTGCTGGAACACCAGACCGAGACGGTCGCGGCGCAATTCCGCGCGGCCGGCATCGCCGAGTTCGCTGACCAGCGCATCAGCCAACCGGATCTCGCCGCGGTCGGCGGCGTCGAGCCCGGCGATCAGATGCAGCAGCGTGCTCTTGCCGCTGCCTGACTCGCCTGTCAGCGCGACGCTTTCGCCCTCCGCCACCGAAAGGTTCACCCCGCGAAGCACCGCGACCTCTTCGCCGGCCGAACGGTAGCTTTTGGTGAGACCGGTGACGTTGAGGACGGTTGTAGCCATGCGATGTCGATGCCGTGGTTCACGACCGGGCGTTGAGCGGTGAGTCCGGCCGGTCAAAATGGTGTTGCCTTGCCGGGGAGGCCATGGGTAGCATCCGGCCCGGCCGATCAACAGAGCCAGCAAAGATAATTCAGGGAGCCAAACATGACCGCACAGCCGACGCCCACGGAAACGCCCAAGGGCGCCTGGAGGATCACCTTTCTCCTGTTCCTGTACATGGTGGTCAATTTCGCGGACAAGATCGTGGTCGGGCTGGCCGGCGTTCCGATCATGACCGATCTCAAGCTCGAGCCCGAGGCATTCGGCCTGCTTGGTTCCTCTTTCTTCCTGCTGTTTTCGATCACCGCGATCGTGGTCGGCTTCATCGTCAACCGCGTCGACACGCGATGGGTGCTGCTGATTCTGGCGCTGGTCTGGGCGCTGGCGCAATTTCCGATGGTCGGTACCGTCAGCTTCACCACGCTCCTGATCTGCCGAATCATCCTCGGCGCCGGCGAGGGGCCGGCGGCGGCGGTCGCGACGCATGCCATCTTCAAATGGTTCCCGAACGAGAAGCGGACCATGCCGATCGCGATCCTGTCGCAGGGCTCGGCGTTCGGAGTGATCCTCGCGGTACCCGCGCTGAACTGGGTGATTGTCAATTACAGCTGGCATTACGCCTTCGGTGTGCTCGGCGTCGTCGGCTTGATGTGGGTGGTGGCGTGGCTGTTCCTCGGCGAGGAAGGCCCGCTGGTGCAGTCCACGGCGATGGCCGCCAGCGAACAGCGCATTCCCTATTTCCAGCTGCTGACCTCGCGGACCTTCGTCGGCTGTGTCGCCGCAACCTTCGGCGCCTATTGGGCGCTGTCGCTCGGGCTCACCTGGTTCACGCCCTTCATCGTCAAGGGGCTCGGCTTCCCGCAGCAGCAGGCCGGGTTCATCTCGATCCTGCCATGGGTATTCGGCGCCACCGTCGTGATGCTGACGGGCTGGATCTCGCAGGTGATGCTGGCGCGCGGCTTTTCGACCCGCGGTGCGCGCGGCGTGCTTGGCTCGGTGCCGCTGATCGTCGGCGGGATCGTCCTTGCGACGTTGCCCTACGTCGCGCCGGGCGGGCTGATGATCGCGCTGCTGGTGATCGGCTCCGGCCTGTGCGGATCGATCTACGTGGTCTGCGCGCCGATGATCGGCGAGTTCACGCCAGTGTCGCAGCGCGGCGCGGTGATCGCGATCTATGGTGCGCTCTACACGCTCGCCGGAATCCTCGCGCCATGGGTGATGGGTAGCGTGATACAGCGCTCGGCAAACATGCTCGATGGCTACATGACGGGCTTCACGATCAACGCCGTAATCATGGTCGCTTCCGGATTGCTCGGTCTTGCGCTGCTGTGGCCTAACACCGAACGCGCAAGGCTGACCGCCGCCGCGCCGCAGCCGAAATTTGCGTGAGCGATTGAGCAAACTCTTTCGTCGTCCCGGCGAACGCCGGGACGACACCGAGTGTGTGGCGGCGCGTGGGCTAGCTGGCCGCCGCGCCGAACTGAGGCTGGCTACCTTGCGCGCCGCGGATCAGCTTGCCCGGGCGAGCACCGGTACCTTTGCCGCCGCGCTGCGTCACGACGCCTGAGACGATGGTGGCGTCATAGCCGTCGACCTGCTGCAGCAGGCGGCGGCCGCCGACCGGCAGGTCGTAATGCACCTTTGGCGGATGCAGATGCAGTCTGTCGTAATCGATCACGTTGACGTCGGCCTTGAAGCCCGGCGCAAGCACGCCGCGATCGGTGAGGCCGACCGACAGCGCGGTCTTGCGCGATTGCGCTGATACCACGAACGGGATCGAGAGTTTTTCGCCGCGGCTGCGGTCGCGCGTCCAGTGCGTCAACAGGTAGGTCGGGAAGCTGGCGTCACAGATGATGCCGCAATGCGCACCGCCATCGCTTAACCCCGGCACGGCGGTGGGATCGCACAGCATTTCCCGCACAGCATCGAGATTGCCGTTGGCGTAGTTGAGGAACGGGACGTAGAGCATGCCGCGTCCATCATCGGTCAGCATCGCGTCATAGGCCAGTTCCTCCGGCTGCCTGCCGAGGTGGCGGGCCTGCGCGCCGAGGGTGTTTTCCGGCGGCTGTTCGTAATCCGGGGGATCGCCGAGCAGGTACATCTTGTCGTAGTTCGGACGGAAAAACAGCGGATCGTCGGTCGCGGTCGCGTGCTCGCTCAGGATCGCGGCGCGCACCTCGGGCTGGCGCAGCCGCGCAAGCCGCTCATTGAGCGGCAGATGCGCGATCGCCTGGTAGCTCGGATGGGTCTGGAACGGATTGCGCGACAATTCTAGCCCGAGCATCAGCCCGACCGGGCGGGCGGCGATCTGCGAGGTGATCGACAAGCCGTTGGCGCGAGCCTGATTGATGGTGCGCATGGTCTGGCGCCAGCGCTCCGGCGCCTTATCGTTCTGGGTGATCGAGAACGAGATCGGGCACCTGGTGTTCTCGGCCACCCGCAGCATCATCGGCAGGTCTTCGTCGAGGGTCGAGAGATCGAGCACGAATTGCAGCACGCTGCGGCCGACGCCGTGCATCGCGCCGGCGATCGCGGTCAGTTCGTCCTCGCCGGCCTTGAGCGTCGGCGTGTAGTCACCGGTCGATGTGCGATGGTTCAGCGTGCGCGAGGTGGAGAAGCCCAGCGCGCCGGCGCGCACCGCGTCGCGCGCCAGCGCCGCCATCGCCTTGTTGTCGTCAGGCGTCGACGGATCGCGCCGCGCGCCGCGCTCGCCCATCACGTAGACGCGAAGCGCCGCGTGCGGCAGTTGCGCGCCGATATCGACGTCGAAATTGCGCTTCGACAGCCACTCCATGTAATCCGGAAAGCTCTCCCAGGCCCAGGGAATGCCGGCGCTCAACACCGGCTCCGGAATATCCTCGACGCCTTCCATCAGCTGGATCAGCCGCTGATGATCGGCCGGCCGGCACGGCGCGAAGCCGACGCCGCAATTGCCCATGATCGCCGTGGTGACGCCATTCTGCGAGGAGGGCGTGATGTCCTGGCTCCAGGTGACCTGGCCGTCGTAATGGGTGTGGACGTCGACGAAGCCCGGCGCCACCAGTTTGCCCCTGGCGTCGATCTCTTCCTTGCCTTTGCCCAAAACCTTGCCGACCTCGGTGATGCGGCCGCCCGTAACAGCAACGTCGGCTTCATACAATTCGCCGCCATTGCCATCGGCAACAGTTCCGCCGCGGATCACGAGGTCAGGGGTAGAGGTCATGGCGATTCATCCCGGTTGTAATTTTGTTGCAGCATCATCGGTTGTCCGTCGATGCTGTCAACCGGCCGGGATGAGGCTCAGGAATGCAATAAGCCGGCGGCGGGTGCGCCGGAACCCTCCTGCGGCTTGCGGTCGGTGACCAGCGCCAGCAGCACCGTTGCGACCATGAACGCCACCGAGGCGCCGAACACCCAATGCGGCATGTTCTGGTCCATGATCCAGCCGAACAGCAGCGGTGAGAGGATGCCGCTGAAGTTGAAGCCGGTGGAGACGATCCCGAACGCCCGCCCAGCCGCACCCGGGGGGGCCGCGTTGCGGACCAGCATGTCGCGCGATGGGGCGATCACCCCGCCGAGGAATCCCGCGATTCCCATGGCCACGGTCAGCACGATCGCGGGCAGATTGACCGTGGCGATGGCCAGGATGATCACCGCATTGATCGTGAAGCAGGCGGCGGCCACCTGTCCGTGGCGCTGGGTGCGGTCGGCAAGATAGCCGCCCGCCAGCACGCCGGCCGCGCTGGCGCCGAGAAACGCGGTCAGCGCGATATTGGCGGCGGAGAAAGTCACGCCGTAGCCGCTCATCAGCGCGACAACGCCGAAATTGCTGATGCCGGCGTTGGACAGGCCAAGCAGCATGAAGAAGATGGTGAGGACGATGATGGTCGGCGTGAGGACGCTGACTTGCGGGCCCCTGCCGCCTTCCGCCTCGTCCTTGCCGGCGCCGGCATCGGGAATGCCGACCACCATCAGCAGCAGCGCGACCAGCGGCCCCACCGCACCTGCAACGATCAGCGCGCCAAACCCGCCGATCATGGCCACCAGCGAGGCCATGATGGCCGGCGCGACCGCGCCGCCGAGGAAGCCGGCAAAGGTGTGGATCGAAAACGCGCGGCCCATCCGCGCTTCGTCCATATGCGCCGACAGGATCGCATAGTCGCAAGGGTGATAGACGCTATTGGCGAGGCCAAGCAGGCCAGCGCTGGCGATCAGCCACGCGTAGCTCAGATGCATCCCGAGCATGATCAGCGCTAGGCCACCCACCGTGAGGCCGATCAGCAGCACCTTGCGGGCGCCGATATGATCCGCGAGATAGCCGATCGGCGCTTGCGTCAGGCCGGACACCAGCCCGAAAACCGTGAGCGCGAAGCCGAGCTCGATATAGCCGACGCCAAGCTGTTCCTTCAGGAAGGGAAACAACATCGGCAGCACGAACAGATGGAAATGGCTGACCCAGTGCGCCACCGAAATCCCGGCGAGCGTGCGCAACGAGCCGTCCGCCTTCATTTGCTGCGGTGCGGTCAGAACGTCGACCATGTCTGTCTCAAAACCCCGTCAAAATGCACGGCCCGGCAAGGCTGGCTTAAATATCAAGCTGGCGCGAAAATATCGGCTGGCGGTTATTTGTCCATGAATGCCACCGCATGGCTGCCCCGGCGAACTGGGCCGTAACGCCGCGCGGCATTAATTCGGCAGACAAGCGTGGACATTGCGGCAATGATCCGGCATGGCCCAACCAGCAAAGCCGCTCCGGGTGCTCGTTTCCGAGGGTTCCAGCACCTCGGCACGCGAAGCGGTCACGATTCTGGGGCTTGCGGGTCATCACGTCGAGGTCTGCGACCCCTCCTTATGGTGCCTCGCGAGATATTCGCGATTCCTGCGGAAATTTCACCGCTGCCCGGGATTGCGGAACGATCCGGCCGGCTTTCTCGGCTTTGTCGAACAGTTGCTGGCGACCCGGCATTTCGACGTGCTGCTGCCGACGCACGAGCAGGGATTTTTGTTCGCGCGCGTGCAGCAGCGGCTGACGGATCGGGTCGGCCTGGCGCTGCCGGATTTCGACAGTTACCGAACCGCGCACAGCAAGGCCGGCTTCAGCCGGTTGCTCGATCAACTCGCCTTGCCGCAACCGCCGACGCGGATCGTGAAATCCGCAGATGAACTGCGCGAAGCGGTGCGCTTCCCCTCCATCGTCAAGACCTCGGTCGGCACTGCAAGCCGCGGCATCTGGTTCGTGCGGGACGCAAGCGATCTCAATATCGCGCTCTATGATCTCGAATCGAACGTGGCCTTTGCCGATGAGGTGCTGGTGCAGGATCTCGTCACCGGCACGACCGAGAAGGCGCAATCGGTATTTTGCCAGGGACGACTGATCGGCTTTCACGCCTATCGGCAGGTTGCGCCAGGTATCGGCGGCGGCGAGGCGATCAAGCAGAGTGTGAGCCGGCCGCTTGTGCGCGCCTATCTGGAGGTAATCGGTGAACGGCTCGACTGGCACGGCGCCTTGTCGGTCGATTACATCATGCCGATCGACAGCGCCGTGCCGCTTCTGATCGATTGCAATCCGCGGCTGGTCGAGCCCGGCAATGCGTATCGCGCCGGAACCGATCTCATCGACCTCCTGCTGCGCGTCTCGCTCGGCGCGACGCCGGCCGCATTGCCTGACAGCCGCGAGGGTGTCGTGACCCATCTCGCGATGCAGGCCCTGTTGGGCTGTGCGTCACGCGGCGGCACGCGGCGCGACATCATCGGGGAATGCCGGCAGCTATGGGCGACGAGCGGCCCCTACGCCGGCAGCACCGAGGAACTGACGCCGGTGCGGCTCGACTGGGTAGCCGCGTTGCCGCTCGGGCTGACGACGTTGGTTTTGTTGGCCTCGCCGAAGCTCGCGATGCGGTTGGCGCGCGGCGGCTTCGGCGCGCATCTATTGGATCTCGGGAGTATCAGGATGATCGAAAGCAGGGATTTTCCATTAGAGGCGTAGGTGGAGCGCACCGTTGGCCGACTATCCCAGCGAGTTGATGATTTCCCGATAAGCGGCTTCAGGAAACGCTTTCAGCGTCCGCGTGCGGATGTTCCCCAGCATACCAATCTGCAGGTTGAAACGTGCCGCCACCGCATCGTCGGGAGCCTCGTAGATCGCGACGATGTCATAGTCGCCCATGGTGAGAAAAAAGTGTTTGAACTCGCCGTCCATATCTTTGAGGGCTTTCTTGGCCGCGTCCAAACGGCGTGGCGAGTCCTTCACTTTCAGCGCGCCCTGGTCGGTCCAGTTTGCGAGCATGACGTATGTTGTCATGGCCGTCCTCCTTCTACGAAGCAATGGTAGCTACGTCGATGGTGCAAAAAATATGACCCGGAGGAGATGCGTATAGTCGGATTCAAACACCATGATCGCCACGAAGACCAACACCAGCACCGGCGGCAGCAGGATCGCATAGGCCAAGGCCAGTCGCTCCCAGGCCATGTGCATGAAGACAGCGACGATCAGACCAGCCTTCAACACCATGAACAGCAGGATCAGCGACCATCTGAGATAGCCTTGGAGACCAAAGTAGTCGACGAGATAGGAGCAGGTGCTGAGGACGAACAACCATGCCCAGACCACGAGATAGAGCTTGATCGGGTGCTGCTGGCCCGTTGTATGCGTGGCACCTGCTGCAAGGGGCTCATGCGCGTGAGTGTGCAGCGAATGCTGTTGCCCTTCCAAGGTTACGGCGGTGTTTGTCATGCGGCGACCTCACCAGAGATAAAAAAGGGCAAAGATGAACACCCACACGAGATCGACGAAGTGCCAGTACAGGCCGGTGATTTCGACGATCTCGTAGCGTCCTTTCCGGCTCGTGAAGAAGCCGCGCCTTTCGACGTCGAAGTCTCCCCGCCAGACCTTTCGCGCGATGACGATCAGGAAGATCACGCCGATCGTCACGTGGGTACCGTGGAAGCCGGTGATCATGAAAAAGCTGGAACCAAACTGCGGCGCGCCCCAGGGGTTTTCCCAGGGGCGGACACCCTCCCTGATCAGCTTGGTCCATTCGAAGGCCTGCATTCCGACAAACGTCGCGCCAAATGCCGCTGTGGC
This sequence comes from uncultured Alphaproteobacteria bacterium, assembly GCA_963786115.1. Classification (GTDB taxonomy): domain Bacteria; phylum Pseudomonadota; class Alphaproteobacteria; order Rhizobiales; family Xanthobacteraceae; genus Bradyrhizobium. Next base: position 73,008 of record CAWAYC010000040.1, on the reverse strand, counting down.
CAGCATCAAGGCCGCGGTTTTGGCGCGATCGCGGCGGTAACCGAAATTGACGGCCATCGCCATCGTGCCGCTGCTGCTGATCAGGATGAAAGTCATGATGGCGATCAGGATGAGCGGGATTTTCCTATCTCCGATCGTGAGGGCGAAGACTTCGCTGGGGTTGGGCCACGGCACGGTCGTGGACATTCGCGCCGTCATGTACGACAGCAGGAAGCAGCTGAAGATGAAGGTGTCGCTGAGGAGGAAGATCCACATCATGGCCTTCCCCCAGGAGACATTCTTGAAGGCGCGCTGATCCGAGGACCAGTCGGCGGCGATGCCCCGCCAGCCTGCAGGCCGCGCAGGTGGCTCTACCGTGTTGATCAGCGCCGTCTCTGCCATCTGGTACCGCCCTTCCTAGCTCAGCAACTGGCGACAGATATTGACGAAACCGTCAGTCCAGCCCGTCAGCAGGCCGAGCAAGACCAGCCAGACCACCAGCAGGAAATGCCAGTAGATAGCGCAGAGATCCACGCTCAGACGTATTTGGGCCGCCTCGGCGCCACGCATCACCTTAGCCGTCGTTCTTCCGAGGGCAACCAGACCGCCCATCAGATGCAGCCCGTGCACCGCGGTGATCAGGTAGAAGAACGAATTGGCTGGATTGGACGCCAGGAAATACCCGGCGGCGCTCAGCTCGCGCCACGCCAGGAGCTGCCCAACGAGGAATGTAATCGCGGATGCTCCGCCGGCGCACAGGCCGATGGTCACACCGTCGATGTCGTCCCGGCGCGCGGCCATATGCGCCCATTGCAGCGCCAAACTGCTCACGACCAAGATACCCGTGTTGAACCACAGCAGCGCTGGCACTGGCAGTGTCCGCCAGTCCACCATGTTCATGCGCATCGAGTAAGCGCTGATGAAGAGTGCGAACAGCGAGCCAACGACTGCGAGAAACACGCCCAGTCCGATCTTCGCCGCGGGCAACGACGGAGTACCCTCCTCGCGAAGATCGGCGGTCAGGCCTTCCTCCAGCCAGGGCTTGGCGGCCAGCCGCTGTTGCGAGAGCCACCATCCCGCAATTGCCGCTACTCCCGCCATGAACAGGATAATGGCGCTCATGGATGGGACCCTCGCGCCGCCAATCCGGCCGGCGGCTCATTTTGCGGCACGAAGTCTCTGGAGGCGCCGGGTACGCTGTAATCGTAAGCCCAGCGATAGACGACAGGGAGCTCCTTGCCCCAGTTGCCATGGCCCGGCGGGGTCTCCGGCGTTTGCCATTCCAGCGACGCCGCACCCCACGGATTGCCGCCAGCCTCTTTTCCTTTGAACACGCTCCAGATCAGATTGAACAGGAACACAAGCTGGGCAAAACCGACAATCAAGGCCGCTATGCTCATGAACGCATTGAGGTCATGCGCGGATGCCGGGATAAAGGAGGTTTCGCCGATGTCGTGATAGCGGCGGGGCATGCCCAGGAGGCCCAGATAGTGCATGGGGAAGAAGATCGCATAGGCCCCAAGGAACGAAACCCAGAAGTGGAATCGTCCGAGCGTCTCATTGAGCATTCGTCCGGTGACTTTCGGATACCAATGATAGATTCCGCCAAACACGGCCATTATCGGGGCAATGCCCATCACCATGTGAAAGTGGGCGACGACGAACATCGTGTCGGACAGCGGGACATCCACGACCACGTTGCCAAGAAACAGACCGGTCAGTCCGCCGTTTACGAAGGTGACGATGAACGCAAGCGCGAACAGCATCGGGATGGTGAGATGAATGTCGCCGCGCCACAGCGTCAGCACCCAGTTGTAAACCTTGATGGCGGTCGGGATGGCGATGATGAGCGTCGTGGTGGCGAAGAAGAACCCGAAGTACGGGTTCATGCCGCTCACATACATGTGGTGCGCCCATACGACGAAGCTGAGAGCGCCGATTCCCACGATCGCCCAGACCATCATGCGGTAGCCGAAGATGTTCTTCCGCGCGTGGACGCTGATCAGGTCGGAGATAATGCCGAAGGCCGGCAAGGCGACGATATAGACTTCGGGATGGCCGAAGAACCAGAAAAGGTGCTGGAACAGGATCGGGCTGCCGCCGCCATATTTCGTCAGCGTGCCCATCTCGACCAGCGTGGGCATGAAGAAGCTGGTTCCCAGGAGGCGATCGAGCAGCAGCATCACCGAGGCGACGAACAGCGCCGGGAAGGCCAGCAGCGCCATGACGGTAGCCGTGAAAATGCCCCACACCGTCAACGGCAAACGCATCAAGGTCATGCCGCGCGTGCGCCCCTGCAGCACCGTCACCACGTAGTTGAGCCCACCCATGGTGAAGCCGATAATGAACAGGATCAGGGAGGCCAGCATCAGAACGATGCCCCAATCCTGCCCGGGGGTGCCGGAGAGGATCGCCTGGGGCGGGTATAGCGTCCAGCCGGCCCCGGTGGGCCCGCCGGGCACGAAAAAGGTCGAGACCAGCACCACGACCGCAAGCAGGTAGACCCAATAGCTCAGCATGTTCACATAGGGGAACACCATGTCCCGGGCGCCGACCATGAGCGGAATGAGGTAGTTGCCGAAGCCCCCAAGGAACAACGCCGTGAGCAGGTAGATCACCATGATCATGCCGTGCATGGTGATGAACTGGAGATATTGGTTGGCATCGATGAAGGAGAATGTGCCGGGAAATCCCAGCTGCAGCCGCATCAGCCACGACAGCACCAGCGCGACCATTCCGATGGACATCGCCGTGATCGAATACTGGATGGCGATAACCTTGGCGTCCTGCGAAAAGACGTACCTCGTCCACCAGCTCCTCGGATGGTAGAGATCGACCTCACCCACTTCAGCGGGCGGGATGCCTGCGATTGTGTCAAACGGGACATCGACCATCGGAATACCCTCCCTGGTCTTCTGCTGTTCAGCGAGGAGTTCGCCTCACGATAGATGGCGTCTCCTCGTTGGTATTTTCATTCGCTGCCTGTCTTGTAGGTTGCCTTCGCGACGTTGCGTTGCCCCGATAACTCGGCGAACGTCCGCTGCTTCTCCAGCCAGGCGTGATATTCTTTTTCTTCCTCGACGACGACCTTGCTGCGCATCTGCGCGTGCGCGGCGCCGCAGAGTTCAGCACACAGCACATCGAATGTTCCGGTGCGGGTGGGCGTGAACCAGTAATAGGTAACCGAACCCGGAATCATATCCATCTTCGCCCGGAACTCGGGCACATAGAAATCGTGCAGGACGTCAATTGAGCGGAGCAACACCTTCACCGGTTTCCCAACCGGCAGGTGCAGATCGTCGTTCTGAATGACGACGTCGTCCTTTCCATTTGGATCGTCGGGATTCAACCCCATCGGATTGTCGGAACTGACATCGCGGGCATCGGAGGTCCCAAGCCGGCCGTCCTTTCCAGGAAGCCGGTAGCTCCATTGCCACTGCTGTCCCATGACCTCGACCTCGGTCGCATTGGCCGGAACGGTGACGAACTGGTGCCAGACGACCAGTCCGGGTGCCAACATGGCCGCGACGCCGATTGCAGTCCCTATCGTCAGCCACGATTCAAGCGTCTTGTTTTCAGGATTGTAGGCTGCCCGCCTTCCCTCCTTGTGGTGAAAGCGGAAGACGCAATAGGCCATGAACGCGACGACCGCGAAGAAAACCGCCCCGGTGATCCAGAATGTCAGGGTGATCGTGTTGTCGATGTAGCCCCAATTCGAGGCAAGCGGCGTCCACCACCACGGGCTCAGGAGGTGAAACACCACCGAGACGATCGCGACCAAAAGCAGTGCGACTGCTACAGCCATCCCTTATGCATCCTTGCCCCAAAGGCTGCGGATACGGATTAAAGGGCGGAGCTCACGTTTGTCGTGACGGCGAACTTCACCTTCGCCATCATCGTGCCTCTTGCCTCGCCCATTTCGGCCGGTCGCGACACGAATCGCACGTCACGACCGCTCATTTCACAGGAGCTGGGGGCGTTCAGAATTTTAAGATGATACCCGACGTGCCTGTCGTCAATAGCTCATTGGAAGGCTATGTCACGCTTGGTCTGGCGGGTGTAATCCTCAATCCGACGAGCATCCATCGGCACCGACCGTTCGGTGATGCAATGCAACAAAAGATTGTGCAATTGCACAATTCACCCAACCGTGAGCGCTGTCCTGCTTCGATGGCGCTAAGCTCACTGTACCGGTCGCGACAGGTGTCGTCCGGCAAAGCTCTTTCTTGTTGAATTTGGTTTGCCGGGCTCGATCGCGATTTTCGCGCATGAGGCGAATGTGCGCCGCTTGAAGCCGCGCCGTTTCCCCCTGCGACCACGAGCAAGGAGACCGGAGCCATGGCCACACAATATTTCGCAAGACCTCACCTGCAATTCTTCGGCGTCTCCACTGCATTTGTGGTTCGCAAAATCAGCCTTTCCGACTTGAGCGACGCGCTGCGCCTGGGCTGGGAAGACTTCAAGGCCATACCAACCCACGCTGTTGTCCTGTGTGTAATTTATCCCGTTCTCGGTCTTGTCCTGTTCAGACTGGCCGTTGGCTATTCGGTGCTGCCGCTGCTCTTTCCGCTGGCCGCCGGTTTCACGTTGATCGGTCCCTTTGCCGCGCTCGGCCTCTACGAGCTCAGCCGCCGCCGTGAGCGCGGCGAGGAAGCCGCGGCATGGCACGCAATGCACGTGCTGAGTGCCCCGTCTTTCGGCGCCATTCTCGGGCTCGGCATGTTCCTGCTCGTTCTGTTCGGGACCTGGATCGCCTCCGCGGACGCTATCTACGTTGCAACCTTCGGCTATGCTCCGGCTGCAAGCATCCCTGATTTCGCAAGGCGCGTGTTGACAACGCCAGAAGGCTGGTCGCTCATCATCGTCGGCTGCGGCGTTGGGCTGCTGTTCGCCGTCGTGTCCCTGTGCGTCAGTGTTGTGTCGTTTCCGTTGATGCTCGACCGGCATGCGTCTGTGATGGACGCGATCCGGACGTCATTGCAGGCCGTGATGAAGAATCCATTTCCGATGGCCGTATGGGGGTTGATTGTTGCGGCACTGCTGGTAATTGGTTCGCTACCGTTCTTCGTCGGTCTCGCTGTCGTTCTTCCGGTGCTCGGTCATGCCACCTGGCATCTCTATCGGAAGCTGGTGGAGCCCGATCCGAATCCCCCACAAGAGGAGCCCCGCCCGCCGATAGGTCATCGCTATGCGGCAGATTTCCCGGCCTCTCTATTCCCATGGAGCCACGAACGCTAGCCGCAACAGCGAAACGGGAAGCTCGCCTTCATAGCGGCTCGTCGTCGGGACCGTCGCGATCGCGCTTCGGCGTGGCGAAGTCGCCGTCATCGGTGTCGTCGTCGTCGACAGGCTTCGCCGGCGGCTTCTTTGCTTTGTCGTCGGCCTGCTTCGGAGGCTCGCCCTTCTTGCCGATTCCGCACATATCGTTCCTTTTGCCGGCTCGACCGGCGTCTTGTCTGGAGTATCGGATCAGAACGACGTATTCACCTCAATCTGACCGACATTGAGAAGCACTTTAACGTCAGTCGAACGATCTTTCCCGCCATTTTTGCAGCGTTCAGCGCAAAATCGGGCGCAACACGGAGTCAGTATGAAGAAGCCGCACGTCGAGGTAGAAGAACAGCCGCGTAAAGCCATTCGCGCCGATAAAGCACCGACCAGTGGATATTCGCTGGTGGTCGACGGACATTTCAAGTCGCATCACGACACGGTCGAAGCCGCCGAGGACGCGGGCATGGCCTTGAAGAACAAGTTTCAGATGCTTCAGGTGCAGGTCTACGATGCCGAGACCGGAACGCGCTCGATGATCCAGTGGCCGCCGGCTTGAGGTCGCAGCGTTCGCGGCCCCGATTGGATCAGGGCCGCCATCGTCTACCCATTGGCGTTTTCGAGCAAAGTGGATGCCGGTTCGCGTGAGGAAAACGCGTCAACACAAGAATCTGGAGCTTCGGTTCTGATTCAATCAGAACCCCGATCATGCTCTAGATTCGACGCCCTCCGCTTTGCTGGTTTGCCAGCCAATCCGTCAACGCCGGGCCCTTCTCTCCCGCCTTTTTCGGTTTTGCGCGCGCCTTCTTGAGCGGCGCGGCGGGACGTGGAGGCTCCGCCGCCTCGCGGGCGAGCCGCAGGGCTTTCAGTTTCGCCATGTTGTCGAGGACCGCTTTGGTGGCGGCGTCTCGATCTGCCTTGCCGGTCCTGGCGTCGTGCGCCGCCCTTGCCATTTTGTCGGCATGCGCCTGGGCGCGGTCGCGGTCTTCTTTCGTCATTTCAGGTTCGACCTCTTTTTGTTGGGCGCGGCCTTGGCTTTCGGCTCAACCGGCTTGTCGCGGTCGGCGGCCTCCTTGGCCAACCGCAGCGCACGCAGCTTCTCGGTCCGCTTTCGAATCGCGATATCTGCAGCCGCGATCTCGGCCATGGCCTTGACGCCTTCGATTTCCTGGGAGCGCTTTCGGTTCAGCCGAATCTCCTTCATTTCGGCGGCGCTCTTCGGTTCATCGTTCATATTGTACCTCTGCGGCGCGACGCCTGCCGTCGCGCGATTTGTCACCTGTCCTAACATGGATCCAATCGCCGAGGGCGGTCTTTTCGGCCGCGAAAGCCGCGTTATGGCGCCGAATCAGCCTTCATGGTGAAGGATGTCAGCGGAATTTCCGGTTTCGGATGGAACGGTGGGGTCATGCGCCCGCGGGTATTCTCCCAAGCGTCGCCGGGAGAATACTGTTCGATTGGGGCAAGGCGGTCCGGAGCGGGCTCCGCGCCGGCATTCCAGCGTCAGAAGGTCGCGCCGGCCTTCACCATGTAGGTTCGGCCCGGCAGCGGATAGGCCGAAAAACGGCCCGGCGTGAAGCTGCTCGCAACCGCGTAATCGTAGTACAGCGCGTTCAGCACGTTGTTCACGCTGACCGACCAGAACAGGTTTTCATAGGCACCGCTGAGCTTGAAATCGATGGTGGCATCGGCCGGAATCCGCCGCTGGGTGTTGGCCTGATCGTTGTCCATGAAGCGCTCGCTCCAGGCCCGCACCGTCGCGTCCGCCACCAGATAGTTCTGCCAGATGTTCCAGGTGAATCCGGCGTTGGCGGTGTAGCGCGACACCAACGGGATATCGTTGCCGGCGAACGGGCCTTCGCGGAAGACCGCGCGGGTATAGGCGCCGCCGGCCCGCCACGTGAATGTGTCGCTGATGCGCACTGAGAGGCTGGTCTCGCTGCCGTAACGGCGGGTCGGGTCGAGGTTGTAGTTGAAGAAGTTGACGGGATCGAAGTGGATCTCGTTCTCGAGGTCCATCAAATAGATGCTCGACTGCAGCTGGAATCCGCCGGACTTGATGCGGATGCCGCCTTCGACGTCCTGCGACGTCTGCGTCTTCAACTGGAACGTCTGCGGGATCGGATTGAAGTCGGCGTCCAACGCCGGCCCCGAGGCGACGCGTTCGTCGACATTGGGTGTACGGAACGCGCGCGCGGCGCGGCCGAACAACGTGAACACGTTGTTGAAGCGATGCTCGAAACCGGCGTCGAGTGCGTATTGCGTCTCTTGGGTGAAGAGCGGATTCGCCTGGGCGCCGAAGGCGAAGGGCGACGCAAGCGGATTGAAAATATCCCGTGCATCGAGGCTCATGTTCTGAATACGCCCGCCATAGGCGAAATCGGTGGTCGGCAACAGGCCGATGGTCTGCTGCCAGTAGCCGGCGAGCGACTTCTGGTTGAGGTCGAACATGTGGACCGGCGGCAGGCCTTTGAGGCCGCTCTGATCCTGATGATAGACCGCGTCATAGTAATCGATGCCGGTCAGGACCGAAGAAGGCATTCCGAAGATCGTGTTCCTGATGCTCAGTCGCGGCGTGATCGACCACTGTTTCAATCGCGCGTCGACGTAATTGGAGGAGAAGCTGAGCGTCGGGACGGGGCCGAAGAATGCGCCCTGGGTGTCCTTTTCCCGGTAGCCGCCGTCGACGATGAGATCGACGCCATTCCACATGGTCTTGGTGAAGCCGGCAGTGGCGCTCTTGCCCTGTTTGTTGCCATAGTCGAACGGCGTGCTGGTACCCTTGCGGTTGGTGACCAACTCGTCGACGCCGATCGAGGGGTCCACGATCCGCCCGCCCGGGAATCCCAGCTTCTGGTCGTCGCCGGTCACCGTCACGAACGCCTTCAGGTCGGGCGTCGTGTAATTGAGGTTGCCGATGCCGTTGCGCTGATCGAGCGCGTTGTTGTCGCGATAGCCGTCGGATTTGATGCCGTTGCCGTAGAATGAGGTCGACCATGGTCCGAAATTGGTCGCGGCGGAGATCGAGGCCATGCTCTGGTTGAAGGAGCCGACGCCGGCTTCGCCACGGATCGCGACCGGTGGGCCACCGACGCCGGTCTTGGTGACGATGTTGATGACGCCGCCGATCGCGTTGTCGCCATAGAGCACGGCACCGCTGTTACCGGGGGTGATTTCGATGCGCTCGATCGAATCGCGCGGGATGGTCGAGAAGTCGACCGCGCCGAGGTCGATGTCGTTCAGCCGTCGTCCGTTGAGCAGGACGAGGGTGTTGGGCGCGGCGAAGGCGCCAAATCCGCGCAGGTCGACCACGGTGCCCGCGCCGTTCACGCCGCCATAGACGGAATGCAGTTGTACGCCCGGCACCTGCGCGATGATTTCCTGCAGCGTCTCCGCCGGCGAGTGCCTGATCTCATCGGCGGTGATCACGCTCGATGCGGTGCCGACGATGCCGTTGGCCTGCAGCCCGCCAGTGCCGCCGGCCGACGTGCCTGATGATGCAACGTTCGAGCCAGTCCCCGGGCCGGTGCCGGTGTTGGAGGTCGGTGCCGCGTTCGGCGCCACGCGGCGCGGTCCTGGCGTATCATCGTCGGTCAGCCTGGCGCGGGTACGGTTCTGGTCGACCGGCGGGCTGACCTCGATCGGCGGCAATTGGTCTGCCGATGCGGTCTGCTGTGCACGGGCGCCGGAATTGGCCAGGAACAGCAGGGGGACCAGGAAGCTGGACGCCAGCAACAATTGGCGGCGCTGCCTGGCGACAGAAGTGGCGGAAGACATAGGTGAGACCTCGGTATGACGTCAGTGGCACGTCACAGCGAACCAAGTCTCACCATCGCGCTGTCGCAGCTTAGGTGAAGCTAATGCCTGTACTCCCCGACCGACATCTTCGCGTGTGACCACGGCTGACGGCAGGTCTCCTGGCTCGCGGGTCGTTACCTTTCGTCGCCTTCCCAGGACCGAGATTCCCAGTGGCACAAGACGAAAGATTTACCGCATACAGTTGCGGGGGCAGCCGCGGCATTGGGGAGGTTTCCCCGCACCGCATTCCCTTTTGATCCCCAAGCGGGAACCGTCACAATCATCTAGGGTTTCGGCGGGCGGAGAGTCAATCCCACCCCTCCCGCACCGGCCCCGACGGTACGCTTTTTGTTCGGGTGTCGCTTGTGTGCCACCTCAATCGCTGTATGAGCATGGCGCAATGAGCGTCTCGAACCTGACCTTGACTGCAGATATCGCCACCCGCCGCCGCATCGGCGCGACGCTGGCGCTGGTCGCGCTCGTGGTCCTGCTGATGCTGATCTCGCTCGGTATCGGCCCGGTGCGGCTGTCGCCGGTGACCGTGATCGAGGCCCTGTTCGGCGGCGGCAGCGATGTATCGCAGGTGATCGTGCGGGAGATCCGGCTGCCGCGTATGATTTTGGCCGTGGCGATCGGGGCCATCCTGGGATTATCGGGGGCGGCGCTGCAGGGGCTGCTGCGCAACCCGCTCGCTTCGCCCTCGTTGTTCGGCGCGCCGCAATCGGCGGCCTTCGGCGCGGTGCTGGTGATCGCATTGGGGCTGGCCGATGTACGGTCCTATGCGCTGCCGGTCGTTGCCATCATCGCCGCGTTCGGTTCGGTGTTCGTGCTGCTGGCGATCGCCGGCCGCAATGCAGGGTTACTGATCCTCATTCTGGCGGGACTTGCGATCTCGAGCTTCGCGGGGGCGGCGACGGCGCTGGTGATGAACCTCGCCAGCAATCCCTTTCTGGTACTGGAAATCGCGTTCTGGCTGCTCGGCTCGCTGGAGGACCGCAGTTTTCAGCACGTCATGCTGGCGCTGCCGTTCATCGTGGCGGGCGGGGCTGTCCTGCTCAGCCAGCGCAGCGCGTTTCGCGCGCTCAGCCTCGGCGAGGAGACCGCGCAGAGCCTCGGTGTCGATGTCGCCCGCCTGCGGCTCTTCGTCATAACGGGCGTCGCGCTCGGCGTCGGAGGTGCGGTCGCGGTCACCGGCACCATCGGCTTCATCGGTCTGGTCGCGCCGCATCTGATGCGGCCGCTAATAGGGCATGATCCGGGGCGGCTGCTGGTGCCGAGTGCGCTCGCCGGGGCCGCGCTATTGCTCGCCGCCGATATCGCGGTGCGCATCATCCCCTCGACCTCCGACATCAAGGTCGGCGTGCTGACCTCGATCATCGGCGTGCCGTTCTTCCTCTATCTGATCGTGCGCGAACGCCGCGCCCTCGGCGGAGGTGTCGCATGACCTATCTCGCCGCTCAAAACCTCGACGTGGCGCTGGCCGGACGTCGCGTGCTCAACGGCATCTCGCTGTCGCTGTCGTCGGGGCACCTGGTCGCCCTCGTCGGGCCGAACGGCGCCGGCAAGACCACGCTGCTTCGCGCGCTCGCGGGCTTGATCCCGTCCGACGGGACCATCCAGGTCGGCGGCGATGCCTTGTCGTCGCTGCCGCTGCGCGAACGAGCAAAACGCTTTGGCTATCTACCGCAGGGGCACATGGTGCACTGGCCGCTGCCGGCGCGCGACATCGTGGCGCTCGGCCGCTACCCGCATGGCGCCACCGATCCGGCGCGCCTGCCGCCGCGCGACGCGGAGGCGGTGCTGCGGGCGATGCAGGCGGTCGATGTCATGGAATTTGCCGAGCGCCGCGTCACCGAATTGTCCGGCGGCGAGCGCAGCCGCGTCGCGCTCGCTCGCGTGCTGGCGGTGGAGGCGCCGATCATCCTGGCGGACGAGCCGACCGCCTCGCTCGATCCGCGCCACCAGATCGACGTCATGAAACGCCTGCGCGCGGCCGCCGACAGGAGCGTGCTCGTTATCGTGGTGACCCATGATCTCGGGCTGGCCGCGCGATTTGCCGATCACGTGCTGGTGCTTGCCGACGGCCGGCTGGCAGCGCAGGGCGCGCCGGAGCAGGCGCTGTCCGAACAGGTGATGGCGAACGTGTTCCGGATCAGCGCCTATCGCGCGGAATATCAGCGCGAGGCTGTGATCGTGCCCTGGGCGGACGTCTGATGCGTTGGCGTTTCGGATTTCTGCTCGCGATCGCAGCGTTCGCGATCTCCGGCAGCGCGTCGTTGGCGGCAGGCCCGCGCATCGTGTCGATGAACGTCTGCGCCGATCAGTTGCTATTGACGCTGGCGGATCCCGACCAAATCCTCGGCCTCAGCCGGTTTGCGCGGGACGGTTGGCAGTCGCCGGGCATGCCTGACACCGGCCGCTATCCGGCCTTGTCCGGCGGCGCCGAGGACGTGCTGCTGCTGAAGCCCGACATTGTCGTCGCCAGCCTGTTCGACAATCGTTCGACGCGGGAGTTGTTGAAGGCGAAGGGACTTCATCTCGCCGAACTCGCGGTGCCGCGAAACCTGGACGAGGCCAGGGTCCAGATCCGCGACGTCGGCGACCTCGTCGGGCACCCCGATCGCGCGGCGGCGGAAATCGCGCGACTCGATGCGGCCGTGGCGCGGGTGCGTCGCGCCGTGGCGGGCCGGCATTATCGTGTGCTGCCGTTGTCCCGGCGCGGCTGGGTAGCGGGCAGCGACAACTTTATCTCTTCGCTGCTGATGGAAACCGGGCTTTTCAACGCGGCCGGCGATCTCGGCTTTACCTTTGGCGGATTTGCCTCGCTGGAGGCGATCGTGAGCCTGAGGCCCGACTTCATCGTGGTCTCGCAAGCCGGTGACTATGCACGAGATGACGGTCAGGCGTTTCTGCTGCATCCGGCGCTGGAGCGCTTCTATCCACCCGCAAAGCGCATCGTCATTCCGGAACGGCTCACCGAATGCGGCGGCGTGACGCTGGTAGACGCGCTGGACGTGCTGACCGCGGAATTGAAGCGGGTCGCGCGGTGACACCGTTATTTTGCAGGGTGGGCTAAGCCAACGGGTCGCGCGAACGCGCGCCCGATGACAGGCTCCGCGTGCCCATCATCACGAGCGGAGCGTCAGATGGTGGGCACGGCGCGAAGTGCGCCTTTGCCCATCCTACGGCCTAGCCGGTAACCACCGGCCCGCCTACTTTCTTCCAGGCGTCCAGGCCACCTTCGATATGGGCGGTGTTGGCGAGGCCGGCTTTCTTGGCGGCGGCCACGGCCATCGCCGAGCGCTCGCCGAACGCGCAGAAGAACACCACGCGGCGGCCGGTCGCGGCAGCCACTTCGCGCAGCATGCCGCCGGGCTGCAGGCTCTCGCAGATTCCGGGGTAGGGCGCATGCAGCGCGCCGGATATCGTGCCGTGCTTGGCGCGCTCGCTGGTCTCGCGCAGATCCACCAGGAGGATGTCGGGGCGGCCAAGGCTGTTGATGGCGTCGCGGGCGGTAAGCGAAAGCCCCTCTTTGGCGAGCTCCTCCTGGTGCAGGCCGACATGCATGTTGGCGGGCACCGCGACATCCATCATTTTCGGATTGGGCAGCTTCAGGTTTGCCATCAGCTCGACATACTCGTCGACCGAGCGCACCTGCAGCCGCGGATTGTAGCGCCTCTCCTCGCCGATGGTCGAGACGGTGTCGCCCTTGTAGTCATGGGCGGGAAACACCATGGTTTCCTCCGGCAGTTTCAAGAGCCGGCTGAAGATCGATTCGTATTGCGCCCGCGCGCTGCCGTTCTGGAAATCGGTGCGGCCGGTGCCACGGATCAGCAGCGTATCGCCGGTGAAGACGCGATCGCCCATCAGATAGCTGTAGGAATCGTCGGTGTGGCCGGGCGTGTACATCACGTCGAGGCTCAGGCCCTCGATCATCACCTTGTCGCCGTCGGAAACCCGCATCGACACCACGTCGGCCTTGCTCTGCTCGCCCATGATGGTGATGCACTGGGTGCGGTCGCGCAGTTCGCCGAGGCCGGTGACGTGGTCGGCATGCAAATGGGTGTCGATCGCCTTCACCAGCTTGAGATCGAGCTCGCGCAGCAACTGGCAGTAGCGGTCGGCCTTCTCCAGCACGGGATCGAGGATCAGAGCCTCGCCGCCGTGACGGCTGGCGAGAAGATAGCTGTAGGTGCCGGAAACGCTGTCGAACAGTTGACGAAAGATCATGCCTTGGAGCCGCTGTGAGTTGATAGGCAATACTACCACATCAGGCCGGCTCGGAGAGCGTAAAATTTCACAAAATCGTTCCGGCATGGGATGAAATTCCATCCCATCTTTGAGAGGCGCTCAAGGCCTCACCAGCGTATAGCCGTTTTCGGTGAGCAGCAGGATCTGGGCGACGCCGACCTGGACCGGGGTCGCAGCGCCGATGTATTCCGGCCGCTTGCCGGTGTCGCGCTCGAGCGTATCCACGGTGTTGAGGCAGATGTCGACGCGCGCGCCCTGCGCGACCAGGCTTTCGACCATCTTGCGGTTGGGATTTTCGGGCTTCAGCAATTCGATCCCCGGACCGAACGCCACGATCTCGACGGCGACCTTGTCCGGGTCGTAGAACTTCATGAGATTGTTGGCGACGCTGAGCACGAGACCCTGCTTTCGCGGATCGTTATCCGAGAGCTGCAGCACGATCTTGTGCTCGGCGAACGGCTTGTCCTGCAGCGGCGCCTGCTGCGCATGGGCGACCGGTGGCGTCAGAGCCACAAGCAGCGCCGCAACCGCGGCGCGGACGATTGTCGAAAGATTCTTCATCCCGGCCTCGCGATGCCCGGATTGTCCTCGACGCCTTTCAGCGTCACGTTTGGGGGGTGCCGGTTCGGCGGCTTTCCCGCGCGCAGATATTTTGCCACCACATCCCATACCGGCGCGCCATTCTGCGCGTTGACCGAGGCCCATCCGGCGACCTTGTAATTCCTGCCGGCTTCCAGCCGGTGACCGTTATCAAGCTTCAGTTCGGAAATTCGTTTTCCTGCCGATTCGGCGGGGGCGCAGGTGTAGGACAGGCCGCCGACGCGGACCATGTCGCCGCCCTGCTGATAATAGGGATCGGCATTGAATAGATTGTCGCAGACGTCTTCGAGCACGTCCTTGATCTGGCGGCCGGTCATGGTCTGGACGTAGGTTTCGGGATAGCTGATCGCCGTTTCCGACAGCAAATCTTCCATCGTCAGCGGCTGCCCGGCGAGCATGGTGAGGCCCCAGCGGAAGCCCGGCGACAGCGCGATCTCGGCATTCAATTCGTCGCGCAGCGCGTCGCAGATCATTTGGTCGACGGTGCCGAAAAAATTGCCGCGGCGGTAAAGCAGATGATCGGCGATTGCGATCTTCTCGCCCCACGGCGCCGCATGCGGTTCGCGCAGCCGGTCGATCAGCGCCTGCATCGCCGCATCGGGCTTCAGCAATTCCGAAAATACCGGCAGCAGGCGGTAGCGCACATCCTTGACGCGGCCCTTGCCGAGCTCGAGGTCGAGCACGGCCAAAAACTTGCCGTTCGAGCCGGCATTGGTGACGAGCGTGACACCGCCCGCGTTGGTCACGGCAATCGGCTGCGGAACGGCGTCATGGGTATGGCCGCCGAGGATGACGTCGATGCCGCTGACACGGCTGGCCAGCTTGAGGTCGACGTCCATGCCGTTATGCGACAGCAGCACGACGGCGTCGACCTTGTCCGTGGTGCGGTGCGCGTCGACCAGCTTCTGCAATTCCTCGTCGCGAATGCCGAATTTCCAATCCGGCGTGAAGCGTTTCGGATGTGCGATCGGCACATAAGGGAAGGCCTGGCCGATCACTGCCACCCGGTAGCCGCCGATCTCCTTGATGATGGACGGCTTGAACACGCGGCCGGAGGCGGGATCGAACGCCTTGGCGTCGTTGAAGGCGGCCTCCTCGGTGAGGAAGACGTTCTGCGCCAGAAACTCGCCCTTGAAGCGCTCGAGATTGTCGCGCAGCGCCTTCTCGCCGTAGGTGAACTCCCAGTGTCCGGTCATCGCCTCGACGCCGAGCAGGTTTGCCGCCTCGACCATGTCGGCGCCCTGCACGGTGTTGGCCAGACCAGAACCCTGCCAGAGATCGCCGCCGTCGAGCAGCATCGAGCGACCCTGCCCGACGTCGCTGCGCAGGCGGTCGACCAGCGTCTTCAGATGCGCAAAGCCGCCGAGCTTGCCGAAGCGGGGCGCCGCTTTCTCGAATTCAACGCAGGTGAAGGCATAGGCGTCGGCGCTGTCGGGACGAATCCCGAAGCGGTCGAGAAAGGCTCGGCCGACCAGATGCGGCGGCTGGCCGGCCATCGCGCCGACGCCGAGATTGACGCCGGGCTCGCGGAAATAGACAGGCTTGAGCTGCGCATGCGTATCCGTCAGGTGCAGGATGCGCGCATTACCGAAGCGCTCGAGATCGTAGACGCTCGACGTCTCGGCGCCACACGCCAGCCGCGGAAGGCTGCCCGAAACGGCGGCAGCGCCCGCGAGCGTCAAAAATTCCCGGCGGCGGATAGTCATACGATGGTTCGGCGTCCCCGCAATTTAGCGTATTTCCATGTCCTTCCAGCGTGTCTTTTCGCTGGTAGCCTGAAAGATCGATGCCTTGGCCAGCGCTTCGGCTTCCTTGGCCGCCGCGACGCCTGTGTCGAAGTCGCCGCTATCGGCAGCCTTCTTGGCAGCGGTGAGCGTCGCCGCGGTCGTGGTCCATTGGTTGCGCAAACTGCCGGCTTCCTTGTTGGCGGCTTCGGCCGCGGCATAAGCCGCCTTGAAATCGGCCTCAGTTGCGGCGAAGGCGCCTGTCGCGCCTGCGATCAGCAGTATCGAAGCCAACGCGGATTTCATCATGCTCATGGCCGCGCTCCCGGGCCGGAAATCGGCAGCCCATTGCTGACATAGGACAGATAATATTCGACGTTGCGGTATTCATCGTCCTGCGGACTGAGCGGCACGCCGCGGATCTGGCTGTTGCAGGTGGTGAAGCGCCGGCTGGTGGTGCCCATGCCGCTCCACTCCGAGCGGTAGATCGGCATCGCGTTCAAGATGCCGAGCGCGGGCGCCAGCACTTCGGCGCGGATGCGCTCGCCGGGGCTCTGCACGTGGCAGGTGGCGCAGGAGAAATTGAGCTGGCCGCGGCGGGTGTAGAAATATTCCTTGCCCTTTTGATAGGCCTCGAGCGCGCGCGGATCGTTCGGGATCTTGATGTCAAACGGCTTGCCGCGCGAGGTGAACGCCATATAGGCGGTCAGCGCCGCCATGTCGTCCCTCACATAGGAGAACGGCGCCTCGCCGTTGGCCTCGCGGCAGCGGTTCAGCGCCAGCTCCAGCGTGATAACCTTGCCTTCCTTCTCGTCGAAGTAAGGGTAGTTCTGGCGGATGCCGATGCCGCCATTCGGGAAGCAGTCGGCATAGGTTTTGCCGTTCTTGAACGGCTTCGAGAACATCTCCTTGCCCGCCTCGAGCGAGAACTCGTAGGGCGGGAATTGCTCCTTCTCTTCCCACTGCCGATGCAGGTCCTCGTTCATCGAATAGGGACCGTTGACGAAGTCCTCCAGCTTCACCTTGGGGAACTTGTCGGTAAAGAATTTCTGGAACGCCTTGGCGTCGGCGACCGGATCGACGGTGTCGGCGGCGACCGCGCCCGGCGCGGCAAATGCCACGAACGCCAGCGCGAGCGCGGCAGAGGCAAAATGGAGCGGGAGCCGCGCTTTCATTATTGAATCTTCGCTGTGGTGGAGTCGGTGGCGCCCTTGTTGTCGACCCAGCTGACTTTCAGGTCGTCGCCCTTCTTGCCGCCCTTGAATGCGAACTTGACGTAAGGATCCTTGGAAATGCCGCCGCCCCAGTCGGCGACGAATACGTTCTTGCCGGCATATTCAAACGTAAGTTCCTGGATGAAATGCGGCGGAATGATCTCGCCCTTGGCGTCCTTGACGAAGCCGGAATCCATCGGATGCTGGATCAGCGCCTGCACTTCGGTAATGTCGCCGTTGGAAGTGGCGCGCACGCGAATGGTCGATGCCATCTGAATACTCCTTCGACTTATGATTTGCGCGTGATCGTGTCGGAAAACCGGCTTCCACTATTCCGGATCATGCGCTAGCCGCCGCAACCGCCGACGGTGACCTTGACTTCCTTGGTCGCGCTGTAGAGCTTGCCGCCGGCTTCCACGAGGACGATCACGTTGCTGGTCTTGGCCATCTTGATGCGGTTGGCCACGCTCGGCACGGTGCCGGCGGGGATCTTGTAGGATGCGATCAGGGCGTTCGGGTTTTCGCTGACCAGAAACGCGATCGAGGTCACATCGGCAAGCGTCGTGGTGACCGAGACCGGAACCACCGCGCCGTTCTCCGCGATCTCGGGGGCGTCCATCTTCACCTTGTCCGAAGGTTCGGCGGTCTTGCCATAGAGCAACTTGATCGCCTCGGCGTCGCTCTTCTGCTTGAATGCCTCTTCCGGATATTTGTCGTTCGCAGCGGCGAAGGCTACGGGCAAATCGAAGGAGATGATGCCTAGGCCGGTCAGTGCGACCACGCCCGCGCCCTTCAGGATCAGCCGCCGCGTGGCCGAAAATCCGGTGTCCGTCGTGCTCATTCAAATCTCCTGAAGCGTCACAGCGTCTGCAAAAAGTCGACCACCGCATCGATCTCCTTCTCGGTCAAAATCCGGTTTCGTCCGAACGGAGGCATTACGGTGAGCGGATTGCGCCTGGTTTCGTCGGTGACAATCGCGACGAGATCTTCGCGATTGGGGTACTTGCTTTTGATGCTGGTCAGCTCCGGGCCGATGGTGCCGGGCAGGTCGCCGCCCTTGATCGCATGGCAGGTCAGGCAATTGCCCTTGCCGCGGTCGAAGGCGAGCTTTTGGCCCTCGGCTGCGGCCGATTGCGCCTGAACAGGGCTCGCGAAAGCGGTGCCGATCAGCAGCGCCAGGGAGAGGGCTGGTTTTGTGAAGAAAGTGGCGATCAAGTGTGTTTCCCGGACGTTTCGTCTGACATCCCAGCGGAATATAGGGGGTCAAAAGCACAAAGGCCATCGGCTGGCAATGCAGAGCGACAGGCATGGGCAAACCGGGGTTAACCGGCTATCGCGGCTATCAGGGATCAGGCCTGATATTCCGGTGTTGTTGACGTGATTTGGCAAGCGGGGGCGTCGCGGGCTAAAGCGGCGGGGCAGGAGAGTTATCGTGGCTGAGTACGTCGTGGAGTTTGGCAAGGATGGCCGGCCGGTAGAGGCTGACGGCCGACTCGACGCGGCCGCCTTCCACCGCAACTACCAGCCGATCTGGAACGTTCTGCAGAAGTTCCTGGCCGGGCAATCCGGCGATGTGCTGGAGGCCGGCAGCGGCACCGGCCAGCATGTGGTGCATTTCGCCCGCCATGCCGCCGAGATCACCTGGTGGCCGAGCGACCTCATCGAGGCGCACCTGAAGAGCATCAATGCCTGGCGCGCGCATTCGGGCCTTGCGAATATTCGTGCGCCGCGGCGGCTCGACCTGTCCGATCCGGACTGGGCACCGCTGATGCAGGAGGGCGGTGGGCCGAAAGAATTGCTGGCCGTGTTCTGCGCCAATGTGATCCACATTGCGCCGTGGCGGGTCGCCGAAGGCCTTTTCGCCGGAGCCGCGCGCTATCTGCGGGCCGACGGCAGACTGTTCCTCTATGGTCCCTTCAAGCGCGACGGCAAGCATACCGCGCTCAGCAACGCCGTATTCGACACCAGCCTGCGCGAGCGTGACCCCGAATGGGGCGTGCGCGATATCGCCGATCTCGAAAAGCTGGCCGCGAACGGCGGCCTGACCCTGCTGGAGACTGTCGAAATGCCGGCCAACAACCTGATCCTGGTGTTTGGGCGCCGACAAGCCCGTTAGCATGCGCGGGTCACGCCGGCTGGTCCGCCCAGCCGATTTTCTCTTTCAGGAATGCGAGGCCTAGCGCGACGAAAGCGGCGCGCTCCTTGTTATCCTTGCCATAGCCGTGCCCGCCGGCCGCCGGTTCGTAGAAATAGGCTTCATATCCCATCGCCTGCAACTTGGCCGCCATCTTGCGCGCGTGTCCCGGGTGAACGCGGTCGTCTCGCCGCGTGGTAGCAATCAGGATCGGCGGATATTTCTGGCCGGGTTTAGCGGTGTGGTAGGCGGAATAGGTTTGCAGCCAGGCCCATTCCTCCGGCTTCTCGGGATCGCCATACTCCGCGATCCAGCTCGCGCCCGCCAAAAGCTTGGTGTAACGGCGCATGTCGATCAGCGGAATCGTGCAGAACAGCGCGCCGAAGCTTTCAGGGTAGCGAACCAGCATGTTGGTGATCAGGATGCCGCCGTTCGATCCGCCCTGGGCCGCGATCCTTCCGGGGCGCGTGACGCCGCGCTTCACGAGATCGGCGGCGACGGCGGCAAAGTCATCATGCGCAAGGCGCTTGCCGGCGTAGCGGCCGGCATCGTGCCAGCGCGTGCCGAACTCGCCGCCGCCACGGATGTTCGCCTGAACACACGTGCCGCCGCGCTCCAGCCACAGCTTGCCGAGCGCCGAATCGTAGTGCGGGCGCACCGCGAGGCCGAAGCCGCCGTAGGCGCTCATGTAGACCGGCGCATCGCCGCTCTCCGTGCCGGGCCCGGTCTGCACATAGGGAATGCGCTCGCCGTCGACCGAAATCGCCTCGTGCTGCGTGACCGCCAGCCCGTCCACCGAGAATGTCTTCGGCGCCTGCTTCAACACCGCCGGACGACCGATGCAATCGATCAGCATCAATGACGGCGGCGTCAACGGACCCTGCACATTGGCAAGCAGGTCACCATTGGCCTCGGATTGGTGACGGTCGAGGCGCCAGACGTCGACGACGCCAATCTCGGGCAGGCCCTGCAACCTCTCACGGCTCCATCCATCTGGCGACGGCGTGCAGACTTCAAACACCGGCCGCAACTCGTCGAGGATCGGCAGTACAAGCTTGCCGGCGGCCCAGAACAGGCCTTGCAACGCCCGCCGCGGCGACGGTTCGAATACAACCGTGAAATTCCGCTCGCCCGCCAGAAAAGCCGACAGCGACATGCCGATCACCGTGTCCGGTGCATAGGTCCTGCCTGCCACCGTCCAGGCCGTACGCAGTTTGACGACAAACCAATCTTGATTTGCTTGCAGCCAGACGCCGGTCGGCACGTCGAGCTTCACTCGGGCGCCCGAGCCATCGCTGAGCCAGATGTCGAAATTGAAGAAATCAAGCTGATCGACGATCCATATCCGGGGCGTCGGCCCGGTGTCGTCGACTGTGCAGTGTACGCCCATGTGGTCGGCGGATGTTTCGAAAATCACCGGCGCCCGATGCGCGTCCTCGCCCCGCCGCCATTGCCGGACGGTTCGGGCGTAGCCAGAAGCTGTCGCCATTCCTTCACCAAAGGCGCTTGAAAGCAGCAGCGCATCGGTATCGAGCCAATCGACGCTGCCCTTCGCCTCCGGCAACACAAATCCGCCAGCAACAAATGTGCAGGTGTCCATGTCGAATTCACGCAGCGTAACAGCGTCGCTGCCGCCGCGTGAAAGGCCCAGGATTGCCCGCGAATCCTTGCCGGGGCGCGTCTGCGTCCAGTTCAAAAGCCAATCTGCGCGTTCGTCCGCCGCCAGCCGGTCGACATCGAGGAGCGTTTCCCATTGCGGATCGGGCTTGCGAAATTCCGCAAGCGTCGTTCGGCGCCAGATGCCGCGTGGATTGCTGACGTCCTTCCAGAGGTTGTAGAGCTGCCCGCCGCGCCGTGTGACATAGGGAATGTTGTCTGGCCGGTCGTAGATTGCCGCCAGCGTGTCGCGATCTGCCGCAAAGGCCGCGCCGCCGAACTTATCCAGCGTCAGGTGATTCTGTCGTTCGACGAAATCGAGCGCGCGCCGGCCCTCGATTTCTTCCAGCCAGAGATAGGGATCGTCATCGGGGGCGGCCAATGTCGGCCGGTCGTCGATGGGCATGCCAGGACTCCGTGGACACTTGTCCCATGCTGAAATGCGGCAGGATCGGGAGACTGATTTACGCGGTTGCAGGCGGGCTGTCCAACGTGCGCCGTTTGCATGGCGCGCGCCCGTTTGCGTCGGTTGATCGCGCGGTGTCCTCTCTCCATAGTGCGCAGGAATCACTGCAGCCCGGCCGGGCTTGGACGGGCAAAATACCGATGACCGACGTAACCGCGACCGAAGAGATAGCCAACGATGCGCGGGCGCGCGACAACGTGCTGCGGCTCGCCGCCGCGCAGGCACTGACCGGCGCCAATTCGGCCGTGATCTTCGCCACCGGCTCGATCGTCGGCGCGACGCTGGCGCCCGATATCTCGCTCGCGACCGTGCCGCTCTCGATGTATGTGCTGGGACTGGCCGCCGGCACATTGCCGACCGGCGCGATCTCGCGCGCTTATGGCCGCCGCGTTGCCTTCATCATCGGCACCGGCTGCGGCGTGCTGACCGGCTTGCTCGGCGCGTTTGCGATCCTGCACGGCTCGTTCTGGCTGTTTTGCGGCGCGACCTTTCTCGGCGGCCTCTATGGCGCGGTGGCGCAATCCTATCGCTTCGCCGCCGCCGACGGCGCCAGCGTGGCCTTTCGTCCCAAGGCGGTATCGTGGGTGATGGCCGGCGGGGTGTTCGCCGGTGTGCTCGGTCCGCAACTCGTGCAATGGACCATGGATGTCTGGCCGCCTTACCTGTTCGCCTTCAGCTTCGTGATGCAGGCTGTGGTCGCGCTTGTGGCAATGGCCGTGCTCTCGGGCGTCGATGCGCCGGCGCCGGCGCCGGCCGATCTGCATGGCGGGCGGCCGTTGTTTGAGATCGCGCGGCAACCGCGCTTCATCGCCGCCGCGTTGTGCGGCGTCATCGCTTATCCCATGATGAATCTGGTGATGACCTCGGCGCCGCTCGCCATGAAGATGTGCGGCCTCACCGTCAGCGATTCCAATTTCGGCATCCAGTGGCACATCGTGGCGATGTACGGGCCGAGCTTCTTCACGGGCTCGCTGATCGCCCGCTTCGGCGCCCCCCGCATCGTCGCGCTCGGTCTCACGCTCGAGGCGATCGCGGCGGGCATCGGCCTGTCCGGCATCACCGCGCTGCACTTCTGGGCCACGCTGTTCGTGCTCGGCGTGGGCTGGAATTTCGCTTTCGTCGGTGCCTCCGCGCTGGTGCTGGAAACGCATCGGCCACAGGAGCGCAACAAGGTGCAGGCCTTCAACGATTTCCTGGTGTTCGGCATGATGGCAATCGGATCGTTCTCGTCCGGCCAACTGCTGGCGAATTACGGCTGGTCGGCCGTCAACATGGTGGTGTTTCCGCCGGTGCTGCTGGGCCTCGCGGTGCTGTCGTTTTCCTCCTTCGCCCGGCGGCGGGCGAAATTGCGGGCGGTGGACGAATTTCCGGAGCCGAGCATCTAGTTTGCCGACCTCTCTTTCTGCTGACATCTGCTGACAGTTCGATTCCGGTCGAACTATTTTTCTTGCGCGATGGCTCACTATTGTCGTCATGGCCGGGCTTGTCCCGGCCATCCATGTCTTTTGGTCTCCAGTGAGGAAAGACGTGGATGCCCGGGACAAGCCCGGGCATGACGGGGTAAAGAGCAAAGCAAGAATATGGACGCATCCAGCCGCACCGTCATCGACGAAACCTCGATCCGCTATGACGGCTGGCGGATCGTGGTCGTCTGTTTCCTGCTCGCGACCTTCGGCTGGGGGCTCGGTTTTTACGGCCAGAGCGTCTATGTCGCCGAATTGCACCGCCTGCGCGGCTGGCCGGCGTCGCTGATCTCGTCCGGCACGACCTTCTTTTATCTGTCCGGCGCCGGGCTCGTTGTCTTTGTCAGCGAGGCGATCAAGGTATTTGGCCCCCGCGCTTGCCTGCTCGCCGGCGTCTTCGCGATGGCCGCCGCTGCCGTCGCGATCGGCGAGGTGCGCGAACCCTGGCAGCTCTACGCGGCAAACGCCGTACTCGCCTTCGGCTGGGCCGGCACCAGCCTCGGCATCATCACCAATACGCTCGGCCTCTGGTTCGACAGAAAGCGCGGCATGGCGATCAGTCTGGCGCTGAACGGCGCAAGCTTCGGCGGCATCGCCGGCGTTCCCTTGCTGGTGATGGGCATCGGATATTTCGGTTTCTCCGGCGCAATGATCGCCGCCGCGATCGTGATGATTGCGGTGATGGTGCCGGTGATCCTGATCCTCGTCGGCCATCCGCCGGTGCATGCAGGTGCGGGTCCGCTGACGGCCAGGGATGCGCCCTCGGCGGCGCAAATCCGCAAGCGGGCATTCCGCGACATCGGCTTCCTCTCGGTCTCGATTGCGTTCGCGCTGGTGCTGTTCGCGCAGGTCGGCTTCATCGTTCACCTGATTGCTTTTCTGGATTCGGCGATCGGGCGCGAGCGCGCGGCGATCGCGGTCGCGCTGCTGACCGCGATGGCGGTGGTCGGTCGCGTGCTGTTCTCGTTCGTGATCGACCGCCTCAACCAGCGCCTGGCCTCGGCGCTCTCCTTCATCAGCCAGGCGGTAGCGCTCGCGATCATCATCAATCTGCACAACGACGTCGCGCTGATCGCGGCCTGCGCGCTGTTCGGGTTTTCGGTCGGCAATCTGATCACACTACCGTCGCTGATCGTGCAGCGCGAATTCGATCCCAGATCGTTCGGCGTGCTGGTCAGCCTGATCACCGCGATCAACCAGATTACCTACGCGTTTGGTCCCGGCGTGATCGGGCTGTTGCACGATATCTCGGGGAGCTATTCGCTGCCGTTCTACGGCTGCATCGCGTTGGAGCTGATCGCGGCCGTGCTGATCATGATCCGCGGCCGCCACACGAAGCGGGCTACGCCTCCCGCTGCCGCAGCAGATCCTCCAGGTCCAGCCGCTTCGTGAACATCGACAGCGCGCCATCAGGCGTGCGCGGCCATTGTTCCTTTGGCCGGTCCCAATAGAGCTCGACGCCGTTCTGATCCGGATCGCGCAGATAAAGCGCCTCGCTGACGCCGTGGTCGCTGGCGCCGTCGAGTTCGATATGGGCTGAGAGCACCCGGTGCAGCGCATCCGCCAGTGCCGGTCGGGTCGGGTACAGGATCGCGGTGTGAAACAGGCCGGTGGTGCCCGGCGGCGGCGGGTTGCCGCCTTTGCTCTCCCAGGTGTTAAGCCCGATATGGTGGTGATAGCCGCCCGCCGATATGAACGCCGCGCCCGAGCCCATGCGCTGCTGCAGCTCGAAGCCCAGCACGCCGCAGTAAAAGCCGAGTGCGCGATCCAGGTCGGCGACCTTGAGATGGACATGCCCGATCCGCGTCCCGGCGACGACAGGTGGATTTTGGGACATGGGAATTCTCCGCGCTGGTTCTGTACCCTGCACCTGGTGATCGACGGGACGGGAGGGTACTGGCCTGTTGTGAAACCCTTCGTTTCCGTAAGCGTGCCTCACGCAAGCTCGGACACTTCGCCCGCCGGCAATTCGAACTCGAACGTATTCAGCGTCATCGATACCATGGTGTAGTAGCCGCAGAGGCCGATGATCTCGACCACGCCGCGGTCGCCCAGCAGCTTGACCGCCGCGTCGTAGAGCGCCTGCGAAAGCCCGTGGCCCTCGTGCAGCGATCGCGCGACGTCATAGATCATCTGGCCCTTCGGATCGTCGAAGACGGGCGTGCGGCGATCACGGATGGCCTCGATGATATCAGGGTCCATCCCGCCCTTCAGCGCCAGCCGCTTGTGCGCGTACCATTCGTAGTGCGCGGTCCAGTGCCGCGCGGTGACGAGGATCGCGATCTCCGAAAGTTTTGGCGGGAACATCGTGTTGAAGCGAAGCACCTCGCCGAGGCGGGTGGCATGCCGGGCCATTTCCGGGCTGTTGAGCCAGGCCATCATCGGCGCCGGCGGGGCACCGCGCTTGCCGGCGATCAACTCGTCGTAGGTTTCTTTTTGCTCGGCGCTCATTTCGCCAGGCGAAAGTAGCTTCAGCCGCATGCCGGTTTCCCCTTGTTTTTCAATCGTTGCAGACAAAGCGCATACACCCGATCACACGGCGTGACCACAGTCGCTGCCGCATGGCGTGGCCAGAGACATATTGAATTCCGCGATGCGGGGGCTATGGTCGGGCCAACAATTTCTTCAGATGGAAACGCCGATGTCCGATCTTGAAAAATTCCGCCGCGAAACCCGCGCCTGGCTGGAGGCCAATTGTCCGCCGGAGATGCGCAAGCCGATGACCTCGGAGGCCGATACGTTCTGGGGCGGCCGCAACGCGAAATTCGCTTCCCAACCGCAGCGCGTCTGGTTCGAGCGGATGCGCGACAAGGGCTGGACGGTGCCGCACTGGCCGAAGGAATATGGCGGCGGCGGCCTCGATGGCGAGGAAGCCAAGATCGTGCGTCAGGAGATGGCGGCGATCGGCGCGCGTCAGCCCTTGACCTCGTTCGGTATCTCCATGCTCGGGCCGGCGCTTCTGAAATACGGCACCGAGGAACAGAAAAAAGAGCACCTGCCTGACATCACGGCCGGCCTGATCCGCTGGTGCCAGGGCTATTCCGAGCCGAACGCCGGATCTGATCTCGCCTCGCTGCAGACCCGCGCCGAAAGCGATGGCGACGACTACATCATCAACGGCCAGAAGATCTGGACGTCCTACGCCAACCACGCCGACTGGATATTCTGCCTGGTGCGGACCGATCCCACGGCGAAGAAGCATGACGGCATCAGCTTCATTCTATTCGACATGACGTCCAAGGGCGTGTCGACCAAGCCGATTCTGCTGATTTCCGGCTACTCGCCGTTCTGCGAGACCTTCTTCGATAATGTGAGAGTGCCGAAATCGCGTGTGGTTGGCACCGTCAACCGTGGCTGGGACGTCGCGAAATATCTGCTGCAGCACGAGCGCGCGATGATTTCAGGCATGGGCGAGCGCGGCGTCGGCCGTCCGCTCGGCCAGATCGCCGCCGACTCGGTCGGCGCGGACGAGCAGGGCCGGCTGGAAGATCCGATGCTGCGCAGCCAGATTGCGACCTTCGAGATCGACGAGGCGGCACTGGCCGCCGCCGCGGAGCGCGCGGTCGATCTGGCGAAAGCCGGGCAGTCGCATCCGGCGTTCTCCTCGGCGATGAAATATTACGGCACCGAGCTCAACAAGCGCCGCTACGAAATCCTGATGTCGGCGGGCGGCATCGACGCGCTGGAATGGGAAAGCGAGCGCTCCCGAAGCGGCGCCCGCCCGCGTGCCTGGCTGCGCACCAAGGCCAATTCGATCGAGGGCGGCACCAGCGAGGTGATGCTCGGCATCGTCGCGAAACGCATCCTCGATCTGCCGGGGGCTTAGACATTCTCCGTCGTTCCGGGGCGGCGCGAGCGTCGCGCCCGGAACCTCGAGATTCTCCGATGTGCAATCGCACATCATAGTTCGCGTCTTCGACGCGCCCCCGAATGACGAACCCAACGCTTCACTCGCAATTGCTCTAAACCGGAACCCACCCATGGCCCTCGTCCTCACCGAAGAACAATCCATGCTGCGCGACAGCGCGCGCGGTCTTATCAGCGACAAGGCGCCGGTGTCGCATCTGCGTCAGCTGCGCGACGCGAAGGACGCCACCGGATTTTCCCGCGAGCTCTGGAAGACCTTTGCCGAAATGGGATTTTCCGGCCTGCTGGTGCCGGAAAAATTCGGCGGCAGCGGGCTCGGCTGCGTCGAGGCCGGCGTCGTGATGGAGGAGATCGGCCGCACCTTGATGCCGTCGCCGTTCCTCGCCACCAGCGTGCTGGCGGCCTCCGCCTTGTCGCGCGGCGGCAGCGAGGCGCAGAAGTCGCAGTATCTGCCGAAGATTTCCGACGGCTCGCTGCTCGCCGCGCTCGCCGTCGATGAAGGCGCAAAGCATCGACCGCTGCAAACCAAAATGGCCGCGGTGCGCTCGGGTAACGGATTCAAGCTCAACGGGGACAAGGCCTTTGTGGTCGACGGCCACACCGCCGGTCTCCTGATCGTCGCCGCGCGCACCGCCGGCGCCTCCGACGAACGCGACGGGCTGACGCTGTTTCTGGTCGACCCGAAGGCAAAGGGGATCGTCACCGAACGAACGGCGATGGTCGATTCCCACAACGCCGCCCGCATCGTGTTCGACAATGTCGAGGTCAATGCCGATCAAGTGCTCGGCGAGGTCGACCAGGGATTTGCCTTGCTCGACGGCGTGCTCAATATCGGGCGCGGTGCGGTGGCCTCCGAAATGGTGGGCTTGAGCGAAGAAGTGTTCGGCCGCACCGTTTCCTATCTCAAGGAGCGCAAGCAGTTCGGCAAGGCGATCGGCGAGTTCCAGGCGCTGCAGCACCGCGCCGCCCAGCTCTACATCGAGATCGAGATTACCCGCGCCGCGGTGCTAAAGGCACTTCAGACGCTGGATGCCGATGCCGCCGGGGCGAGCGCGGCGGTCTCGGTCGCAAAGGCCCGCGCCGGCGCGACCGCGACGCAGGCCGTCCAGGAAGGCGTGCAGATGCATGGCGGCATGGGCATGACCGACCAGTTCGACATCGGCTTCTTCATGAAACGTGCGCGGGTGTGCCAGGAATTGTTCGGGGACACCAATTTCCACGCCGATCAATTGGCGCGGGCAAAGAGCTACTGAGGTTTGGGCAGTCATTCCGGGGCGCGCGAAGCGCGAACCCGGAACCTCGAGATTCCGGGTCTGGTCCTTCGGACCATCCCGGAATGACGACCTTAAGGCCGTTACCGGATCGGCGGTGCGTACTGGATGCCGCCGGCGCTCCAGAGCTGGTTGAGGCCGCGCGGGATCTTCAGCTTTGATTCCGTGCCGACGTTGCGATCATAGACTTCGCCGTAATTGCCGACGTGGCGGATGATGCGCGCGGCCCAGTCCTTGGAGAGGCCGAGGTCCTCGCCGTAGGACCCCTCGGTGCCGACCAGCCGCATCACGTCCGGTTTCTTCGACTTCATCGCCTCATCGATGTTCTTCGAGGTGATGCCGAGCTCCTCGGCGTTGATCATCGCGTAGAGCGTCCACTTCACGATCATCATCCAGTCGTCGTCGCGCTGCCGCACCACGGGCGCCAGAGGCTCCTTGGAGATCACGTCGGGCAGGATGACATGGTCATCCGGCTTCGAAAGATTGAGCCTGAGCGCATGGAGCTGGGAGATATCGGCTGTGAAAGTGTCGCATTGGCCGGAATCATAGGCTTTGACCACTTCCTCCAGCTTGGGAAACTTGAGCTCCTGGTATTTCATGTTGTTGGCGCGGAAATAGTCCGCGAGATTGAGCTGCGTGGTGGTTCCCGCCTGCACGCAGATCTTGCTGTTGTTCAGATCGAGCGCGGAATCGATGTTGCGCGCGCGCGGCAACATAAAACCTTCGCCGTCGTAATAGGCGACCGCCGGGAAATAGAGATCGTAATTGGTCTCGCGCGACATGCTCCAGGTCGAGTTGCGCGAGAGGATGTCGACCTTGCGGTTCTGCAGTTCCTTGAAGCGCTCACTGGCATCAAGCGGAATGAATTTTGCGCGCTTTGGATCGTCGAAGATCGCCGCCGCCACCGCGCGGCAGAAATCGACATCAAAACCGGTCCAGTTGCCCTTTTCGTCGGGGATCGAGAAGCCCGGAAGCCCGGCATTGACGCCGCAAAAGACTTCGCCGCGGCGGATCGTCCGCTTCAGCGTCTTGGTGTCATAGCGCTCGTAGGTGATAGCAATAGCCGCAACCGCGGCCGCGACCGCCAGCCCAATCAGCAGGCCGCCTCGGAATGTGCGCATGATTTATCTCTCGTCAAATGAACGGGGAAAAGGAACGGCTACGAAAGCGGCGTCGGGATCACAGTTCCGGCTTCTGCCGGATAATCACCTTGGTGCCAACCGGGACGCGCTCATAGAGGTCAGTGACATCGGCATTGACCAGCCGGAAGCAGCCCGAGGAAACGGCGGTGCCGATCGTGTCGGGCCGGTTGGTGCCGTGGATGCGGTAGACGGTGGTGCCGAGATACATCGCCCGCGCGCCGAGCGGATTGCCGGGACCGCCGGCCATGAAGCGGGGCAGATAGGGCTGGCGCGCGATCATCTCCGGCGGCGGCGTCCAATCCGGCCATTCCGCCTTGCGCGTAATGTTCACCAGCCCCTGCCACTGGAAACCCTCGCGGCCGACGCCGATGCCATAGCGAATCGCACGGCCGTTGCCCTGGACCAGATAGAGGTGGCGCTCCGCGGTGGCGACGATGATGGTGCCCGGCGCCTCATTGGTGCGGTAGTAGACCACCTGCTTGCGGTATTCCGGATCGAGCTGCACGGTATCGTCGGGCATCAGGCCCGGCTGGTCGCCGACATCGGCCTGCCGCTGCTGGGCATAGCTTTGCGAAGGCGACAGCATCAGGCAGGCCGCCGCGACGGTCATCCAGATCAGGTGACGAAATTTCGTCATTGCAAAGCTCTCCTTGTTGGCGCTCTCGCCCGAATATTGGCCCACCAGCGAAATCATTAGACCCATCAAAGCTCAGGGACAGCTTGATGGCAAGTTTAGGGCAGGAAGCTCGGTAGGTTGCTGGAATGCCGTCGGTTTTTGTCGATGCCACATGTAGGCGAGGGGCCCGATTGCCTCATTTCGGAGCGATCCACAACCGCAGGCCGAAGGAAATCAGGGCGATAGTACCGACGCCGCCGAGCCATAGCACGGCAAACCACAGAAGGCGCTGCCGGAGCGGCCGCGGGTTTGGCTCTGTCGGCATCAATGATAGCCGCTCTCGGGCCGCACCTTGCCGCGGAACACCCAGTAGGCCCACGCGGTGTAGCCCAGGATCAGCGGGATCAGCACTGCGACGCCAACCAGCATGAAGATCAGGCTGTTCTCCGGCGCGGCCGCCTCCCAGATCGTGATGCTCTGCGGCACGATGTAGGGGTACATGCTGATGCCCAGGCCCGCGTAGGACAGCGCGAACAGCGCCAGCACCAGGAAGAACGGCTGGTAGTCATATTTATTGGCGAGGCTGCGCAACAGCAGCAAGGTCACGCCGGCCACCGCGATACGGCACCGGCGCGGTCAGGAGGATGTTCGGCCAGGCGAACCAGCGGTGGGTGTATTGCACGCTGAGGAACGGCGTCGCGATGCTGACGGCGCCGATCGCCCCTAACATTGCGATCAACAGCACCCAGCTCAAGTGATAGGCGCGGTCGCGCAAGTTGCCTTCGGTTTTCATCACCAGCCACGTCGCGCCCAACAGCGCGTAGCCGACGACCAGCGCGGCGCCGGTCAGGATGCTGAACGGCGTCAGCCAGTCCCACCAGCCGCCGGCATATTGCCGTCCCTCGACATGCACGCCCTGCAGGATGGCGCCGAGCGCAATGCCTTGCGCCAGCGCCGCCACCAGCGAGCCGCCGGTGAAAGCGAGGTCCCAGCGGTTGCGCTCCCGCTGCGAATGCCAGCGGAATTCGAAGGCGACGCCGCGAAACACCAGTCCGAGCAGCATCGCAATGATCGGGGTATAGAGCGCCGGCATCAGTATCGCATAGGCCAGCGGAAACGCCGCCATCAGGCCGCCGCCGCCAAGCACCAGCCAGGTTTCGTTGCCGTCCCATACCGGCGCGACGCTGTTCATGATGACGTCGCGATCGCGCCTTTCCGGAAACAACGGAAACAGGATGCCGAGGCCGAGGTCAAAACCGTCCATCACGACGTAGACGAACACGGCGAAGGCGATGATGAACGCCCACAGGATGGTGAGGTCGACGGCGAGATTCATCGGGCGCCCTCCGGGTTCGCACCCGCCGCTGGCGTGATGCCGGCAGCGCGGGCCGGGACATCGTGCGACGGTCCCTGTTCGCCCGGATGCGGCGGTGCAGCCATCAAGCGCAGGAGATAAACCACGCCGGCCGCAAACACCGCGAAATAGACGATGACGAACCCGATCAGCGAGGAGCCGACCGCGGGCGCCGCCAGCGGCGAGGCGGAATCGACCGTGCGCAGCAGCCCATAGACCGTGAACGGCTGGCGCCCGGTCTCGGTGGTGACCCAGCCCGCGACCACGGCGACGAAGCCGGCCGGCCCCATCGCCATGGCGAACAGGTGCAGCAGGCGCGATTGATAGAGCTGGCCGCGCCAGCGCATCCACAAGCTCAACAGGCCGAGCCCCATGATCAGGAATCCGAGGCCGACCATGATGCGGAACGCCCAGAACGTGATCGGCACCGGCGGCCAGTTTTCGCGCGGCACGGTGTCGAGACCGGCCAGCGGCGCGTCGATGGAATGCTTGAGGATCAGCGATCCCAGTTTCGGCACCTCGACCGCATATTCGGTCTTGCCCGCTTTCTCGTTCGGCCAGCCGAACAGAATCAGCGGCGCGCCGTCCTTGTGGCTCTCGAAATGGCCTTCCATCGCCATGACCTTTGTCGGCTGATGCTCCAGCGTGTTCAGTCCGTGCTGGTCGCCGGCCAGGATCTGGATCGGCGCCACCAGCGTCGCCATCCACATCGCCATCGAGAACATCACACGCGGGCCGGCGAGATGCTGGTCGCGCGAGAGGTGGTAAGCGCCGACCGCGCCGACCACGAGCGCCGTCGTCAAATAGGCCGCAAGCACCATGTGCACGAGGCGGTAGGGGAAGGACGGATTGAAGATCACCTCGAGCCAGCTGGCCGCGACGAATTGCCCGCTTTCATTGATGGCGTAGCCGGCAGGCGTTTGCATCCAGGAATTGGCCGACAGGATCCAGAACGCCGAGATCACCGTGCCGATGGCGACCATCAGCGTCGCCAGAAAATGCAGTCTTGGTCCGACGCGCTGCAGGCCGAACAGCATCACCCCGAGGAATCCGGCCTCGAGGAAGAACGCCGTCAACACCTCATAGGCCATCAACGGGCCGATCACGGGTCCGGTCTTGTCGGAGAAAACCGACCAGTTGGTGCCGAACTGGTAGGCCATCACGATCCCCGACACCACGCCCATACCGAAGGCGACGGCGAAGATCTTCAACCAGTAATGAAACAGATTGATGAAGACCTCGCGGCCGGTCCAGAGCCACAGCGCCTCCAGCACGGCGAGATAGCTGGCGAGCCCGATCGAGAAGGCGGGAAACACGATGTGGAACGACACCGTGAAAGCAAACTGTGCCCGGGCCAAAACTACCGCATCGAAGCCATCGAACATCGTAGCCTTCCGTCGCTTATCCCAGGCACGATCTTGCCGAAAACCGAACTCCAGTTTTCCGGGATCTTGCCTCCGGCGTGAACATATCACGCCGGGTGCGACGATAGAAGGCGTAGCTCAGCTATTGGCGCCGAGTAGCCGTGCGATGGTGCGGTCGATCTGCTCGTACTGGCCTTCGCCGTCGTGCTGGAACACGATCTTGCCGCTCTGGTCGACGATGTGCTGCGCCGGCCAATACTGGTTGCGGTAGGCGTTCCAGGTCTGCGAATCGTTGTCCTGCGCCACCGGATAGGTGATGCCATGACGTTTCAGCGCAGCTTGCACGTTCGACGCCGAGCGCTCGAAGGGAAATTCCGGCGTGTGGACGCCGACGACGACAAATCCCCGATCCTTGTATTTCGCATAGAGCTCGGTGACGTGCGGCAGCGTGTTGACGCAGTTGACGCAGCCATAGGTCCAGAAGTCTACCAGGACCACCTTGCCGCGCAGGTCCGCGAGTTTGAGCGGTGCCGAATTGAACCAGTTGTTGATGCCGGCGAAATCAGGCGCGGTGCCTTGCGCAGCGGCCATCGTAATCGGCGCCGCCGGCATCGATGAAACGTCATCGCAAACACCTGGGATAACGGCACCGGTCAGCGAAAAAGCAGCGATTGCGGCGGTTGCGACTAGTGAACGCAGGGTCATGGCACGTCTCCTTTGCGGGAAATCAGAGGCCAATCTGGCCGTTGGGGTAGAAGCCGGTGAGCCACGCCACGATCAGCGTGTCGTACTGGAAGTAGGAGGCAATCGCGAAGGCGATTACCACGATGCCGAAGCCCTGCTGCAGCCGTGGCGCGACCCGCGCGATGCTGTTGATACGGGTGGTTACGGCCTGGCCGCCATAGGCGACCGCGAGCATCGGGATCGCCGCGCCGATCGCGTAGACGATCAGCAGCAGGCTCGCCCACACGGTATCTTTTGAGGTTGCGACGATCGTCAGGATCGATCCCAGCACGGGACCGGCGCAGGGTGTCCAGACCAGGCCGAGCGTCGTGCCCAGCACGAAGCCGCCGATCAGGCCTGGGGAAGGCATTGCGGTCGCGGCCGATGCGCGATTGGTGAAGCCGCCGATCCGGATCGACATCCACTCGAACGGCGCCGGCCAGATCATCAGGAGCCCGAAGGCAAGCAGCAGGATCGCGGCGCCGGTCCGCAAGACATTGGGATCGAAGTCGAAGACGCGGGTGATCGCGCTCAGCAGTAATGCCACGATCGAGAACGACATCACAAAGCCGAGCGCAATCATCGCCGGCCGTGCCCTGCTGGTGTGGCCGACCGATGCCCCAAGGAGGATAGGCAGCACCGGCAGCGTGCAGGGCGCGGCGATCGTGACGACGCCAGCGAGTAGTGCAAGAACGAGATTGAGCATTGCATGGATCCATCGAGTGATTCCGGCCGCGCCTTAAGGCCACGACCGGAGCTTGATGTTCTTCGCGAAGGGCGCGTAGCGCGTTACATCGGCCTCACGCCGTGCGCGTCACGTCTGTGTGAAGCCTGCCGCGAAACAGTTCACGAAACCAATCCCAAACGCAAAGCGACCCGGCTGAGGGGCATCCCGGCCGGGTCGTTGGAGGTTACTTGGGAGGAGAAGAGCTTGGTCGGTTGAAGGACCTGGTGGTGCGAAAACCTGGTCGCCTGGAACTGGTTCAGCGAGCGTTGCCGATCACGCAGACTTCCGCGGCGCTAGTGTGGCTGCAATCGACCACCTGTTCCCGAACCTGCATCGAACCGGCATCGCGCTGGGCGCGGGGGGCGATGTTCTGGCTCGACAGCGAGGCCAAGGTCGCGACGGCGCCGAGCGGGATAATGAAGAAGCGGAAGGAAGGCTTCAGCATATTCGTTCTCCTGTCCGGCGCTAAGGTTGCGTTGTTGATTCGATGTATAGCCGTTGAGTTTTTCCGGGGGATGTCGAGAATTGTTTCAATTGTTTCGTTGCCGGTATTCTTTGGCTTCGACACGACCCCGGTCCTGTCTCCCGAAATCCGATCAAAGTATTGAAATTATTGATATTTAGGCAGCGAGGCTGTCGACGCCCGCGCCTTTCAGCATCTCGGCCAATTGCTTGCGGGCATAGAACATGCGGGTCTTCACCGTGCTCTGGGGAATGCCGATGATCTGGCCAGCCTCTTCCACCGACTTCTCATGGTAATAGACGAGGTTGATGATCTCGCGATGGGCCGGGGACAGCTTTGCGATGCAGGCGCGCAGGATGGCGCTGGTGTTGGCGCGATCGAGCGACGCTTCCGGTGTATCGGCGTCGTCGGCGATTTCCAGCACGTCTTCCTGCTCGATGTCTTCATGCTTGCGCTGGCGCATGGAGGTCAGCGCCTTGAAGCGGGCGATCGACAACAGCCAGGTGGAAACCTGCGAGCGTCCCTCGAACTGGCTGGCGGTGCGCCAGACGTCCAGAAACACCTGACTCACCAGATCTTCGGCCATCGAGGCATCGCGCACCATGCGCAGCACAAAGCGATAAACCCGGACATTGTGACGGGAATAGAGAACATGCATCGCGGTACGGTCACCCTTGGCGATGCTCTGCAGCAGCATCTCATCGGATGTCGCGCGCGCAGCGGCGATGTTCTCCTTGGCTGCGGCGTTGATAGCGATGACGTTCGACATGACTGACTCCCAGTTCGCCGCTTGGCGGCGGTTCGTTGGGAGAATTGTTAGTCAGGCTCCGTTTCGGGATGTCTGCACGAAAAGCAGAAAATGGTTTCGTGACCGGGAGATTTGTTTCGTCGCCGGGCTTGCGACGAAACATTAGGGGTGAAAATGCCAGTAATTTCAATACGCGGAAAATTAGGCGGATTTCGTGGGCTGGAACGATTTTGCCTCCAGGCGCGTCATCATGTCCGTCCCGGGCATGCACGGATTTCCGATGCCGCAAGGAAAGCCGCGGATGGCCGGGACATAGCCCGGCCATAACGCCAACCGGACGGCGGGTTACGTCTTGTCTCCGGTCGGCGAGAACAGATAGCCGCCGCCGCGGATGGTGCGGATGACGGCGGGCTTGGTCGGATCGATCTCGATCTTGCGCCGGATCCGCATGATTCGAAGATCCACCGCGCGGTCGAAGGCCTCGGCGTCGCGCGCATTGGCCAATTCCAGCAACCGCTCACGCGACAGCACGCGCTTCGGGTTGGCCGCAAACACCTTGAGCAGGCCGAATTCGGACGCGGTCAGCGGATGTTCGTTACCTTCATCGTCGCGCAGCGCCTGGGCTTCGAGATCGAGCCATTTGGTGCCGAACCGCACCAGTTGATGCTGTTCCGCCTTCGCAGCCGTGGCTTCCTGCGCCGCGGCCGCCTTGACGGGCGTGCTCCGCCGCAGCACCGAGCGGATACGCGCCATCAGTTCACGCAATTCGCAGGGTTTTGCGACGTAGTCATCGGCGCCGAGTTCGAGGCCGACGACGCGGTCGATCGGGCTTGCGGTCGCGGTGAGCATGATGACGGGGACGTTGATGCGGCTCTTGAGGTCGCGGATGATGGAGAGGCCGTCTTCCTCGGGCATGTTGAGGTCGAGCACGACGAGATCGGGGATGGTGGTTTCGATGACGCTGCGCAGACTTTTCCCGCCGTCGCACAGCGTCACGCCAAAACCGTGCATCTTGAGGTAATCGCCGACCATCTCGCGGGCCGGTGCCTCGTCATCGACGATGATGATGTGCGGGTTCTGGGTCATGACATCTCTGTAGCCGGCAATGTAACCGTAAACGTCGATCCCTGTCCGGGTCCGGCGCTGTGAGCCGCCACATCGCCCCCATGCATGTCAATAATGCGTTTGACGATGGAAAGTCCGAGGCCGGTCGAACTTTCGCCCGCGGTCGGCTTGGCCGACAGCCGCTGGAACCGGCCGAACAGCCGGCCGATATCCTCCGGCGACAACCCGGCGCCCTGATCGGCGATGCGGATCACGGTGTTCTCTCCCTCGTGGCTGACCGCGACCGCTATCTTGCCGCCGATCGGCGAATATTTGATGGCGTTGCTGATGAGATTGTCGATCGCCTCGCGGATGCGATCGGCATCGCACATCGTGACGAAATTCGGCAGAGCGGAGACCGAAATCGTCTGCTGCTTGTTGACGGCGAGCGGCAGGTTGGATTCCGTGACTTCGTTGACGAGAGCCCCGACATCGACCGGTTCGCGGCGGATGGTAATATCGAAGGCGTCCGCCATCGCGTCCGAAATCAGGTGGTCGACCATCGAGGTCAGCCGCTTGGTGGCGTCGCGGATGTGCTCGACCTGCGCCGTGACGTTCTCCTTCGACGCGCCGGCGGAGATCAGTTCGGTCAGCATCTCGGTGCGGCCGAGGATCACGCCGAGCGGATTCTTCAGGTCGTGGGCGACGGTGCCGAGGATTTCGTTCTTGAAGCCGTTGGCGCGCTGCAGCCGCAGCCATTGCGCCGACAGCCTCCGGTTGGCCTGCATCAGCGCACGGGTGCGCTGGGCGACGCGGTCCTCGAGCTGGGTGTTGGCTTCATGCAGTTGCCGATAGAGGATCACGTTGTCGAATGCGATCGACAGCCGGCTGGAGAAGATCTCGACCAGCGCGCGGTCGGTGTCGGAGAGTGGGCGCTCGGCCTGCAGCAGCACGACGACCTCGCGCCCGCTTCCGGTCCGCAAATAGAGCACGCTGCGATGGTCGGCGAATTCGTTCTTGCGGCGCAGGAAGGCGTCTTCGACCATCTGCCGCAAATCCGGATCGAGCGCTTTCGAACTGGTGGTTCCGATGAAGCGGCTGTAGCAGCCGGAGCCGGCGAGCACTGAAAATTCATTGCCGGCATTGCCGTCGTCACGCAGCACCAGGATGCCTGCGCAATCGACATTGAGCAGCGAGGCAAGTTGAGTCAGTACGCCTTCCGCGAGCCGCTGCATCGACTTGAAGTCGTACAGCGTCGAGGCGGCGTCGATGATGATCTCCAGGCCGCGGCGGGTCTGCACCATGCGTTCCAGCTGCTGGTAGCTGCGCAGCGCCGCGGTCAGCGAGGTGAACAGCTTGTCCGCCGTCAGCTCGGTTTTCGCCTTGTAGTCGTTGATGTCGTACTGGACGATGACACGCCGCTCCGGCGCCTGTCCCGGCTGGCCGGTGCGCAGAATGATGCGGACGGTCTCGTTCTTGATCTCGTTGCGGATGTATTCGACGAGATCGAGGCCGGCGACGTCGGTCTCCATGATGACGTCGAGCAGCACGGCGGCGATGTCAGGGTTGTCGCGCATCAAGGTGCGGCCCTCGGCCGCCGAATAGGCCGAAAGGATTTCCAGCGTCGCGCCGTGCAGATTGTAGTCGCTCAACGCAAAGCGGGTGCCCTCGTGCACCGCACGATCGTCGTCGATGACGGCGATCTTCCATTTGCGCTCGGACGAATCCTCACGCGCGGTCTCGGTATCGTCGATCAGGTGGAGGACATCGTCCTGTTCGGCCATTGCGGGGTTCCGTCGGTGGCTTGGTCCGTGATCGTGGGTTGGCCCTTGGCGATCCTCGGCATGATAATGCGAAATGTGGTGCCTTGTCCCGGTCTTGACTCCAGCATCATGCGACCGCCGAGTTGCTGAGTGACAAGATTATAGACGATATGCAAGCCCAGTCCGGTGCCGCCCTCGTTGCGGCGCGTCGTAAAAAACGGATCGAAGGCCTGCCGCTGCACGTCCGGCGTCATGCCTGCCCCGTTGTCGGCAAAGATGATCTCGACGTCGTCGCTGCCGCGTCCCCGTGCCGAGATCGTGATCGCCCCGGAACGGCCGTCGGCGAACGCATGGTTGACGGCATTGAGGAAAAGATTGGTTAAGATTTGCCCATAGGAGCCGGGATAGCCGTCGATGAACAGGCCTTCCGGCACGTCGACGGACAGCGCGATCGACGCGCGCTTCAACACGGGGCGCAGGCTGGCGATGATCTGGTCGGTCGCTTCGCCGAGTGAGAATTGCCGCCGCTCCGCATGCGAGCGATCGACCGCGACCTGCTTGAACGACTGGATCAGCTCGCCGGCTCGCTGCAAATTGGCCACCAGCTGCTGCGCAGCGTCGCGCGAGGTCCGGACGAATTCATCCAGTTTCGAACGGCGCAGCTGCTCGGTTTTCAACTCGGCCTCGAACATTTCGGCGCGCCGGGCAAAACTTGAGGCTACCGTCAGGCTGATGCCGATCGGGTTGTTCACCTCGTGCGCGACGCCGGCGACCAGCCCGCCCAGCGCCGCCAGGCGCTCGGCGTCGATCAGGTTCTGCTGGGCGGTGTTCAATTCGAGCAGCGCGCTCTCGGCCTTCTCCTTGGAGGCGCGCAGCTCGTCCTCGGTCTTGCGCTTGGCGATGGCGTTTTCGCGGAACACTTCCACCGCGCGCGCCATTGCGCCGACCTCGTCCTTGGCGTTGGTGCCCTGTACGCTGCGATCGTAATTGCCGGTGGTGATCGCATGCATCGCCGCCAGGATCTGCTGCAGCGGCAGGCGGATCGAGAGCGCGATCAGCACCCCGGCGGAAATGATGATGCCGAGGAAGATCACCGCGATAGACAGCACCCGGCGCGAGATGTCGGAAAGCGTCTTGTCGAAGGTACCCTGCGCCTTCTGCTCGCGCTGACGCATCTTGACTGAGAGATCATCGATCACGCCGATGGCGTCGGCCTGGCTGGCGTCGATGGTGTTGCGCAGCAGTTCGGTGCGGCTGGCGAGCTGCTCGGAGAGTTTCTCCAATCCATCGCGCAGCGCCTGGGTCCGTGCCTTCAGCCGCGCCAGCGCCATTCGCTGCAGGTCGTTGTCGGCAAGGTCGATCATGACAGGGATCGTCTTCTCGATCGTCTCGGTGTTGCGTCGGGCGTCCTCGGCGGAGGCCGACGCAAGCGACAAATAATAGGCGTTGGCGGCGACCAACATCGCGGTGAAGGCCTCGCGGGACTTGCCGAGCGAGGGCCAGATCAGGGCGTCGCGGTGTCCGGTCGCGCCCTCGATGATCGAATAAAGCCCGGCCATGTCCTTGGCCGGGGCCAGCACCTGTTCCTCATAGGTCTTCGAAATCGTCGTCTGCACCGCGCGCAATTCGCCAAAGCCGTTGAGGAAGCGGTCGGTGACGCGCTCCAGCTTCTCCACTGATCCCGACAGTATCGGATCGTTCGAAGCGCGTGTGGTCAGCGTGCCGAGCACCGCCTCGCGCAGCAGCAGGATTTCCGCGAAAAGGTCGGGGCTGGGCTGGTTGATGTAGCGATGGATCAGGTTCTGCAGGCGGCTGGTTTCGCTTTCCAGCTTGGCCAGTATCTTGTCGGATTCCCGCACCTGCCGGACATCCTCCCAGGCGGAGCCGAGGACTTTTGCGCCGTTCCAGATCAAGACCGCGAGCACCACCACGACCGCGGAGTTGAGCGCTGCGATCGACAGGATGCGCCAGCGGATCGGCACCGCGCGCAGCAGCTGGACGATGCCGATACGGCCGCGCGCAGCAAAGCTCGCGTGCCGCGCGTGCCGTTCGATTGTTCCGTCCTGCCTGTCGGCTACCAAGATCCCCTCACTCCACCTTGCGGAAGCGGTCGATCAGTTGCACGGTAGCAGGACCGCGGCGCGCCTTGCCGTAAATCCCGGCCATCGCCGCCTCGAACGGCTTGCGGTCGAAGTCGGGGGCGATTTTCGCGCCGGCCGCTCCCGCCTGCTCGCGCAACCGGTCCTCGAGGTCCTTCCACTTCTCGCGCATGACGCGGCTGGGGCGCATCGCCGCCTCGCGGACGCGCGGCGCCTGTACCATGGGGTAGGCCTCGCTTTGGGTGTCGGCGCCACGAAATTCGCGCGCGGAAGCGCTCATTGAAACCGCCGTCAGCAGCAGCGCGACAACAAGCATCATGGTCCGCGAAAGGTGGGCGCGGCGGTACACAGGCAACAAATCCCCTTGAGATAAAGTCTGTGGCGGGACGAAAAGGTTCAATGCATTTTTAGCAGAAGCCGGAGGGATGGCTATCCCACCGACATCGTTAATTGGTCGGCAGTCCTGGACCTGCCGGATTGAAACCTCAGCCGCCGCGTCCTATGACGGCAGATGCGCCAATTCTTTCCGTTTTTTTGGGCGCGATCATTTGGATCAGTTGTTGTGAAATCGGTACTTAGAATTTTGTGCCTTGCCGCGGCCGCGGCCATCGCCCTGTCATCTCCTGCCGATGCGGCGACCGAGATCATGTGGTGGCACGCGATGTCGGGAGAACTCGGCAAGCAGGTCGAGAAGCTCGCCGCCGACTTCAATGCCTCGCAGGCCGAATACCGGATCGTGCCGAGCTACAAGGGTAACTACACCGAAACGGTGACGGCGGCGATCTTCGCCTTCCGATCGCGCAGCCAACCCGCCATCGTTCAGGTCAATGAAATCGCCACCGCCACCATGATCGCGGCGAGGGGCGCGATCTATCCGGTATTCGAATTGATGCGGGATCAGTACGAGCCGTTTTCGCCGGCCGCGTACCTCCCTGCGGTGACCGGCTACTACGCCGACGTCGCCGGCAACATGATGTCGTTCCCGTTCAACGTTTCGACGCCGATCCTCTACTACAACAAGGACCTGTTCCGCGCCGCGGGCCTCGATCCCGGGGTGGCGCCAAAAACCTGGCCCGAGGTCGGCGCGGCGGCGAAGCGGCTGCGCGCGGCGGGCGCTTCCTGCGGCCTCACCACCTCCTGGCCCTCCTGGATCAATGTCGAGAATTTTTCCGCCTTTCACGACCTGCCGATCTCGACCCGGGCCAATGGCTTCAGCGGGCTCGACGCCGAGCTCACCTTCAACAATCCGTTGATGGTGCGTCATATCGCACAACTTGCCGAATGGCAGACCACCAAGGTGTTCGACTACAGCGGACGCGGACAATCGGCCGAGCCGCGCTTTCAAAAAGGCGAATGCGCCATCTTCATCGGCTCGTCGGGCACGCGCGCCGACATCAGGGCCAATTCGAAGTTCGAGGTCGGCTACGGCATGATGCCCTACTGGCCCGACGTCCAGGGCGCGCCGCAGAACAGCATCATCGGCGGGGCTACACTGTGGGTGCTGCGCGACCGGCCGCGCGCCGAATATGCCGGCGTGGCCAAGTTCTTTGCCTATTTGTCGAAGCCGGAGGTCCAGGCCGCCTGGCACCAGAACACCGGTTATCTCCCGATCACCCGCGCCGCGTTCGACTTGACTCGCGCGCAAGGCTTTTACGACCGCAATCCCGGCGCGGCGATCTCGATCGAGCAGTTGACGCTGAAGCCGCCGACCGAGAATTCGAAAGGAATCCGGCTCGGCTCGTTCGTCCTGATCCGCGATGTGATCGAGGATGAACTGGAGCAGGTTTTCAGCGGCAAGCGATCGGCGCAAGTTGCGCTCGATCTGGCGGCCGAACGCGGCAACCATTTGCTTCGCCAGTTCGAGCGGGCGAACCCGGACCGGTGACCGCGTCCGATTTGTTTTGCCGTCATTGCGAGGAGCGAAGCGACGAAGCAATCCATGCCAACGCTTGCGGCATTATGGATTGCTTCGCGGAGCCTGTCATCGGGCGCGCATTCGCGCGACCTATTGGTTCGCAATGACGGTTAAGGAAAGCTCCGCGCCCACCCATGATCCTGTCGCTGCCGTCCTTCACCAGTTATGAGACCTTCCGCACTTGGCGCGCCGACACGTCGCTATGGCTGCCGGCGGCGATCGATATTGCACGTAGCCGTGGGCTTTCCCCGATGGCGCCGCAGGTTTCTCGACCGGCA
Organism: uncultured Alphaproteobacteria bacterium; assembly: GCA_963786115.1. Lineage (GTDB taxonomy): Bacteria > Pseudomonadota > Alphaproteobacteria > Rhizobiales > Xanthobacteraceae > Bradyrhizobium. The sequence continues at coordinate 31,081 of CAWAYC010000040.1, read as the reverse complement.
CCAATCTCGTCGTTGCCCTGGATGAAAAACTGGTCTTGAAGATATTTCCGCCGATGCTGTGTCCCGTCAGGCTCATCTGCATCGAGGGTTGGCAGCATAAGGCCGACGATCTCCTGCAGTTGCGGGAATTGATTTGGCGGATTGAAAGGGCGGTCCGATGGGCGCGCGCGTGCTCAACAAAACAGCGTCCAGGAACTTCTGATTATTAATTGCGCAAATTCATCGCTTTGTATGCAACTGCATCGCTCCGCGGCTTGGCCGAGCTTTGGCCTAACACCATATTATTTCCAGCGATATCAATCGCTTATGAATTACTAAGCTTCGCATCAAGGTTTGGCACGAACCTTGCGAACCCAGCTCCAAAGCCATTTCAGAACGTTGCTTTGGAGCATCATCATGAAGCGTCGGGATTTCCTCAAATCGGCCTCCGGATTGGCCGCCGGCGCGCTCGTGCCGGCTCCCGCGATCTGGTCGGCGGCGAAAGCCGACGCTCGGTCGGAGACGCTCCTGATCGTCTCCGAAGGCGGTCCGAACAATCTCGACATCCATGGCGTCGGCACCAATGTGCCGGGCTATGAGGTCTCCTGGAATTGCTACGACCGGCTGATCAGCCACGAAATGAAGAGCGGTCCCGGCGGCGTCCCCTATTACGACCGCGACAAGTTCAAGCGCGAACTCGCCGAGGACATGAACATCGGCGACATGTCGGTGACCTTCAAGCTGAAGAAGAACGCTGAATTCCACGATGGCGCGCCGGTCACAGCGAAGGACGTCAAGTGGTCGCTCGATCGCGCTGTCTCTGTCGGCGGCTTCCCGACCTTCCAGATGAGCGCGGGCTCGCTGACCAAGCCGGAGCAATTCGTCGTCGTCGATGACAACACCGTGCGGGTAGATTTCGCCAGGAAGGACCGGCTGACGATTCCCGATCTCGCCGTCATCGTGCCCTGCGTCGTCAATTCGGAGCTCGTGAAAAAGAACGCCTCCGAAAAAGACCCCTGGGGCCTCGAATACACAAAACAGCAGACCGCGGGCTCCGGCGCTTACAAGGTGACGAAATGGACCGCCGGCACCGAAGTCATCATGGAGCGCAACGACAAGTGGGCCGGCGGCCCGCTGCCGAAGATCAAGCGCGTGATCTGGCGCATGGTGCCGCAGGCCGGCAACCGCCGCGCGCTGCTGGAGCGCGGCGACGCCGATATCTCCTACGAACTGCCGTTCAAGGATTTCCAGGAGATGAAGGCGAACGGCAAGCTCAACGTGGTGTCGCTGCCGTTCTCCAACGGCATCCAGTACATCGGCATGAACGTGACGAAACCGCCCTTCGACAATCCGAAGGTGCGGCAGGCGATGGCCTGCGCGATGCCGTATCAGAAGATCATGGATGCGGTGCTGTTCGGGCTTGCCAAACCGATGTTCGGCGCGCCGGCCGACAAGGCGACCGAAGTGGCGTGGCCGCAGCCGACCAAATATTCAACCGACATGGCAAAGGCCAAGGCCCTGCTCACCGAGGCCGGCTACGCCGACGGGTTCGAGACCACGATCTCGTTCGACCTCAATTTTGCCGGCGTCAACGAGCCGCTCTGCGTGCTGGTGCAGGAGAGCCTGGCCCAGCTCGGCATCAAGACCACCATCAACAAGGTACCAGGCGCCAACTGGCGCACCGAATTGAACAAGAAGGAGATGCCGCTCTACACCAACGTGTTCTCGGGCTGGCTCGATTACCCCGAATACTTCTTCTACTGGTGCTATCACGGCAATAATTCCGTCTTCAACACCATGAGCTACAAGTCGCCGGAGATGGACAAGTTGATCGATGGCGCGCGCAACGCGGCCGCGACCGGCGACAAGGCGGCCTACGACACGGACGTGAAGGGCTTTGTCGATCTCGCCTTTTCCGACATCCCCCGCATTCCGCTGTACCAGCCCTTCGTCAACGTCGCGATGCAGAAGAACATCTCCGGCTATCAATACTGGTTCCACCGCCGCCTCGACTATCGCGCGATGGTGAAGGGGTAAGAGGGCGAGTAGTCAATGGCGAATAGGGAGTAGCGAATGATTACGGACAGGCGCGATTATCTATTCGCTGCTCGCCATTCGCTATTCGCCTGTGCGGAGCGTCTGCCATGCTGACCATGATCGGCAAGCGGCTGATGTTCGCGATCCCGTCGCTGATCGGGGTTGTCATTGTCACGTTTCTCCTCACGCGCGCGCTGCCCGGCGACCCGGCCGCCTATTTTGCCGGTCCCGCCGCGACCAAGGAGGCGGTGGAGCAGATCCGCAAGAAGCTCGGCTTCGACAAGCCGCTGATCGAGCAGTTCTTCCGCTACACCAACGATCTCGCGCACGGCGATTTCGGCAATTCGCTCACGACGGGGCAGCCGGTCGCCGCCGAGATCCGCAATCGCCTGCCGGCGTCGGCCGAACTGACGCTGCTCGGTCTCCTGGTTTCGGTCGTGATCGCGATCCCGCTCGGCGTGCTGGCTGCTACCCGGCCGGGCTCGTGGATCGACCATCTCTGCCGCGTGACGACAACCGCAGGCGTCTCGCTGCCGGTGTTCTTCACCGGCCTGTTGTTGGTCTACGTCTTCTATTTCCGGCTCGGCTGGTCGCCGGCGCCGCTGGGGCGGCTCGATGTTTTCTACAGCGCGCCGCCGACGGTGACGGGTTTCTATCTGGTCGATACCTTGATCGCGCGCGATTTCGAGGCGTTTCGCTCGGCGCTCAGCCAGTTGATCCTTCCGACGACGACGTTGGCGATCTTCTCGCTGGCTCCGATCGCGCGCATGACGCGCGCCTCGATGCTGGCGGTGCTGGCATCGGACTTCGTCCGCACCGCGCGCGCCAGCGGGCTGTCGCCGGGCACCGTGATCGTCACCTACGCCTTCCGCAATGCCATGCTGCCGGTCATCACCACGCTCAGCATGGTGTTCTCGTTCCTGTTGGGCGCCAACGTGCTGGTGGAAAAGGTCTTCGCCTGGCCCGGCATCGGCTCCTACGCCGTGGAGGCGCTGATCTCGTCGGACTTCGCGCCGGTGCAGGGTTTCGTGCTGACCATGGCGGTCATGTACGTGCTGCTCAATCTCGTCATCGACATTCTCTATGGCGTGATCGATCCGCGCGTACGGCTGGAAGGGTAGGGGGAAAGCATGACCACCGTTGCGCCTGCCGTCGAGCCCGTCGCTCCCGCGCGCACGTCGGGACCGGCTGCGGTGTTCGAGCACACCCGCTATGTCCTCGGCGAGAACAAGGTTACCGGGTTTGCCTTCGGGCTGTTGATTGTCATCCTGTTCGCGGCGCTGTTCGGCCCCTATGTCGTGCCCTACGATCCGCTGGCGAGCGACACCGCGGCCGCATTGAAGCCGCCTTCGACCGCCCACTGGTTCGGCACCGATCAATTGGGCCGCGACATCTTCAGCCGCGTCATCGTGGCGACCCGGCTCGATACCTTCATTGCGGTGGCCTCGGTGGTACTGGTGTTCCTGATGGGCGGGCTCGCCGGCATCGCCGCGGGCTATTTCGGCGGATGGACCGATCGCATCGTCGGACGCATCGCCGACACCATCATGGCGTTTCCGCTGTTCGTACTGGCGATGGGCATCGTCGCAGCCCTCGGCAACTCCGTGCAGAACATCATCATCGCCACCGCGATTGTGAACTTCCCGCTCTATGCCCGCGTCGCCCGCGCCGAGGCCAACGTCCGCCGCAATGCCGGCTTCGTGCAGGCGGCGCGTCTCTCCGGCAACGGCGAATTCCGCATTCTGCTGGTGCACATCCTGCCCAACATCATGCCGATCATGATCGTGCAGATGTCGCTGACCATGGGCTACGCGATCCTCAATGCCGCCGGCCTGTCGTTCATCGGCCTCGGCGTGCGGCCGCCGACGGCGGAATGGGGTATCATGGTCGCCGAAGGCGCGGGCTTCATGGTTTCAGGCGAGTGGTGGATCGCGCTGTTCCCCGGCCTCGCCCTGATGATCGCGGTGTTCTGCTTCAACCTGCTCGGCGACGGCCTGCGCGACATCGTCGACCCGCAGCGGAGGACGTGATGGGTAAGCCAATCGAGCCTGGCTCCTCCTTTCGCCTCTCCCCGCGTGCGGGGAGAGGCCGGACCGCCTTGGCGGTCCGGGTGAGGGGGAGCCTCCGCGCATTCTTCTGGCTGTTGTGTTCGCCGATAGAAGCCCCTCACCCCAACCCTCTCCCCGCAAGAGCGGGGCGAGGGGGCTCACCATCTGTGCGGAGACACCAGTCATGACCGCGCAGCCATTGCTCGACGTCAACGACCTCACGGTGGAATTCGCCACACGGCGCGGCATCGTCAAGGCGGTGCAGCACGTCAATATTTCCGTGGCCAAGGGCGAGACGCTTGGCATCGTCGGCGAATCCGGCTCCGGCAAGTCGGTCACTTCGTACGCGGTGATGCGGATCCTCGATCGCGCCGGCAAGATCGCCGAGGGCTCGGTGATGTTTTCCGGCATCGACGTCAGGGCCGCCAGCGAAAACCAGATGCGGGATTTGCGCGGCCGCGAAATCTCGATGATCTTCCAGAACCCGCGCGCGGCGCTCAACCCGATCCGGAAAGTCGGCGACCAGATCGAGGATGTGCTGCGCCAGCATGTGCAGCAGCCCACCGTCACCGACCGCGGCGAGAAGGCGATCGAGGCACTGGAGCAGGTCAAGATCGCGCGTCCCCGCGAGCGCTACCACGCCTATCCCTTTGAATTGTCCGGAGGCATGTGCCAGCGCGTGGTGATCGCGCTGGCGCTCGCCTGCAATCCGCAGCTCCTGATCGCGGACGAGCCGACCACCGGCCTCGATGTCACCACGCAAAAAGCCGTGATGGACCTGATCGTCGAATTGACCAGGCGGCGGAGCATGTCGACCATCCTGATCACCCACGATCTGGGATTGGCCGCCGCCTATTGCGACCGCGTGGTGGTGATGGAGAAGGGCCGCGTGGTCGAGACCGCGAAGTCGGCCGACATCTTCGCGAGCCCGGAACATGCTTACACCAGGAAATTGATGCGCGCGACGCCACGGCTCGGCGTCTCCTTGCGCGACTTGCTGCCGGAGGAAGAGGCGGCCGCGCCTTCTTCCACCTCGCCCCGCTTGCGGGGAGAGGTCGGGTTGCGCAGCAATCCGGGTGAGGGGGACTCTCCACACACGCTGCTCGCGGAGAGTCCCCCTCACCCCGACCCTCTCCCCGCAGGCGGGGAGAGGGAGAACGCCCCCCTGCTTCTCGTCGAGAAACTGGTGAAGGAATATCCACGCCAGGGTGCGACGGCCGTGCTCGGCAAATTGTTCGGCCGCAAGCCGCCGGTCGCGCCGGAAATATTCCGCGCTGTCGACGGCATTGGTTTCACCGTCGGCCATGGCGAGAGCGTCGGACTCGTCGGCGAATCCGGCTGCGGCAAATCGACCACCTCGATGATGGTGATGCGGTTGCTGGACCAGACCTCCGGCCGCATCGTGTTCGATGGCGAGGAGATCGGCAGTATTCTGCCGCAGGCCTTTGCGCGGTTACCCCTGCGCAAGCGCATCCAGATGGTGTTCCAGGATCCGACCGACAGCCTCAATCCGCGCTTCACGGCGGCGCGTGCGATCGCCGATCCGATCATGCAACTCGGCGACATCAAGGGCCGCGATGCCCTGCGCGCCCGCTGCGAGGAACTTGCCGCCCTGGTCGGCCTGCCGATCAATCTGCTGGATCGCTTCCCGCATCAACTGTCCGGCGGCCAGAAGGCCCGCGTCGGCATCGCACGGGCGATCGCGCTGCATCCAAAGCTCGTCATTCTCGACGAGCCGACGGCTGCGCTCGACGTTTCCGTGCAGGCAGTCGTCCTGAACCTGCTGCAGGATCTGAAGGCGTCGATGGGCATGAGCTATCTGTTCGTCTCCCACGACTTGAATGTGGTGCGCTTGCTCTGTGATCGCGTCATCGTGATGCGGACGGGACGGATCGTCGAGCAAGGCTCGTCCGAACAGGTGTTGGGTAATCCGCAGGATGCCTATACAAAGGAATTGCTGACGGCGATCCCGCATCCGCCGTTGCCGGTGAATTGAGAATGTTGAATGGGGGAGCGATGGCTGCCGATCCGTTGGACGATTACATCAACGCCGTCGCGACGGCACTGGCATTACCGGTGGAGGATGCCTGGCGTCCGGCGGTACGGGCCAATCTGGAAGTATCGCTGAGGCTGGCGCGACTGGTCGACGAGTTCGCGTTGCCCGACGAGACAGAGCCGGCCCCCGTGTTCACCGCTTGATGCTGTCATGACGACCAAATCCGAATTGACCGCCGCGGAAATCGCCAAGGCAGTAGCTGGCGGCCGGATGTCCGCGCTCGATGTCACCGAAGCGGCGCTCGCGCGCATTATCCAGCACAATGTCCTCCTCAATGCCTTCACCGACATTACCGGGAGGCGTGCGCGCGCCAAGGCGCTCGCGATCGATGCCGACATCGCCGCCGGAAAACCGGTCGGCCCGCTTGCCGGCGTTCCTTTTGCGGTGAAAAACCTGTTCGATATCGCGAGACTGCCGACGCGTGCGGGTTCGAAGATCAATCGCAACTCGCCGCCCGCAAAACGCGACGCCACGCTGATCGAGCGGATGGAAGCGGCCGGCGCGGTGCTGGTGGGCGCGCTCAACATGGGCGAATACGCCTATGATTTCACAGGCGAGAACGTCCATGACGGCCCGTCGCGCAATCCGCACGATACGGCGCGGATGAGCGGCGGCTCGTCCGGCGGCTCGGGAAGTGCTGTCGGTGGTGCGCTGGTGCCGATCACGCTCGGCTCGGACACCAACGGCTCGATTCGCGTGCCGTCGTCGTTCTGCGGCATATTTGGCCTCAAGCCGACCTACGGCCGGCTGTCACGCGCGCGCTCCTTCCCGTTCGTCCCGAGCCTCGATCATCTCGGTCCGCTAGCGCGTTCTGCCGCCGATCTTGCGCTCGCCTATGATGCGATGCAGGGACCGGATGCGGAGGATGCCGCTTGCACTACCCGGCCGGTCGAACCGGTCACGCCGCTGCTGACCGAGCCGATCTCGAGCCTGCGGATCGCGATTGCCGGTGGCTATTTCCAGAACAACGTCTTCCCGGAGGCGGTCGAAGCCGTCGCCCGCGTCGCCAAGGCGCTGGGCGCGACGCGCACCGTCGAGATCCCCGAAGCCGCGCGCGCCCGCGCGGCGGCCTATGTCATCACCACGACCGAGGGCGCCTCGCTGCATCTCGATCGCTTACGCAAGCGTCCGAACGATTTCGATCCGGCGGTGCGCGACCGCCTCATCGCCGGCGCGATGATCCCGGCGCCGTTCGTCGACAGGGCGCAGAAGTTCCGCCGCTGGTACCGTGCCAAGGTGCTGGAGCTGTTTCAGTCGGTGGACGTGATCCTGGCGCCGGCAACGCCCTGCATTGCGCCAAAGCTGGGTCAGGTGAATTTCATGCTCGACGGCGTCAAATTGCCGGTGCGCGCCAATATCGGCATCCACACCCAGCCGATCTCCTTCATCGGCCTGCCGGTGGTTGCCGTGCCGGTGCCGCTGGAGCCGCTGCCGATCGGCGTGCAGATCATTGCCGCGCCTTGGCGCGAGGACATTGCGCTGCGCGTAGCCTATGCGCTCGAGCGCGCCGGCGTCGCCGCCGCGCCCCGGCTGAGAGGATTCTAGGGAATGGAAATCGATCTGCCCGACGTGCTGGCCGAGGTGACCGCGCAGTTCGCACGTTACGAAAAGGCGCTGGTATCGAACGACGTCGCCGTGCTCGGCGAACTGTTTCGCGACGATCCCCGCACGCTTCGTTACGGCATCGGCGAGAACCTCTACGGCTACGAAGCAATCAACGCTTTCCGCGCGGCGCGCTCGCCCGCCGGGCTGATGCGCAAGACCGACAAGACCGTGATCACCAGCTATGGCCGCGATACCGCGGTCGCCTCGACGCTGTTCTATCGCGACAGCGCGCCTGGCAGGGTGGGGCGGCAGATGCAGACCTGGATCCGGTTTCCGGAAGGGTGGAGAATCGTTGCGGCCCACGTCAGCATCATCGACGAACCCAGGGATCCGAAGACATGAGTCTGGACGATCTTCCGATCCGACCGCCTCTCGTTGCCGAGCCTGAAACGAGGGTTCGGCGCGTTGACCGCGGCTCGCCGCAGCCGGACAAGATCACCCGCGCCGAAGAATTGCGCCTGCAACTCGCCGACGAGATCGTGCGCGGCGCGCTGGCGCCCGGCGCCCCGCTCGATGAGACCGAGATCGCGCGCCGCTTCAGCGTGTCGCGCACGCCGGTACGCGAGGCGTTGCGCCAGCTCGTGGCAAGCGGCCTCGTCGACGCACGCGCCCATCGCGGCGCGGTGGTGGCGCGGCCCTCGATCGAACGATTGACCGGCATGTTCGAGGCGATGGCCGAGTTGGAAGCGATGTGCGCGGGACTGGCCGCGGAACGCATGACGCCGGCGGACCGTCACAGCCTCGAAGCGATCCACGAGGAATTGCGGGTGTTGAGCTACACCGGTAATCCCGACCGCTTTCACGAGGTCAACGAGCGCTTCCACAACGCGATCTATGCCGGCTCGCAGAACACCTATATCGCGGAGATCACGCTGGCGACGCGGGTGCGCGTGCAACCTTTCCGCCGCGCCCAGTTCCGCAACCTCGGGCGGTTGGCGAAATCCCACGCCGAGCACGACCGCGTCGTGGTCGCGATCCTGCGCGGCGACAAGACCGGCGCCGCGGCCGCGATGCGCGCCCATATCGAACTGGTGCGCGGGGAATACGAGATTTACGCGGTGTCGGTGTAGCTACCTCGCCCCGCTTGCGGGGAGAGGTCGCCGCGCTCTTGCGCGGCGGGTGAGGGGGTACAGGTCCATCGATAGATCACGAAGGCGGAGAGAGTCCCTCACCCCAACCCTCTCCCCGCGAAGAGCGGGGCGAGGGAGGCCTCACACCGCCACCTTCTCCGCCATGAATGCCCGCCAGCCGCCGAACGATGAAATGTCGCGTGCGCCGTTCACCGCGGCGGGCTCGACGATAAAGCCCTTCACTTCTCGGCCGTCGGCGAGCCTGACCGTGCCGATCGACAGCGGCGGCGGGATCGCGGCGACAAATTTTCCGAAGGCTGCCGCCGACAGAGCCCAGAGCTCCAGCTTGACCGGCGCGCCCGTGCCTTGCTCGACGCGCAGCATGCCGGGTTTCGGCGGCGTGGTGTCGAGCGCGTAGAGCTTGTAGTCAGGTGCGGTGACGGCTTCCTCGAGCAGGCGCGCGCTGAGTGCCTTCAATTCGCCGTTCAACGCCATGCCGGAAAGATGCGCGCCGACCACGGCGATGGCGATCTCGTCGCCGCAAACGCTCGCCGGCAATGCGGCGAGCGGCGGGTTGGCCAGAGATTTGCTGCCCATCGGCAGTTTTGTATCGGCGTGGAAAACGCGGCCGATGCTGGCGAGCAGGGCGTCGCGGCCGGCGGGCGCCAGCAGCGTGATGCCGAACGGGATGTCGTCGGGCCGCATGGAAGCCGGCAGCGCCAGCCCGCAGAGATCGAGCAAGTTCACGAAATTGGTGTATGTGCCGAGCCGGCTGTTGAGCTCGATCGGATTGGCCAGCACTTGTGCGGTCGAGTAGACCGTCGGCGCCGTCGGCAGCACGATGGCGTCGATTCCTGCGAACGCGCGCTCGGCGACGCGGCGCAGCGCCTGTAGCCGGTAGAGCGCCGCAAAGGTGTCGGCGGCGGTCAGTCGCGCGCCCGCCGCGGTGATCTCGCGCGTCACGGGATGGATCGAATCCGGCGATGAGGCGAGGAGATTGCGGATCACCAGATAGCGCTCGGCGACCCACGGACCCTCATAGAGCAGGCGCGCGGTCTCATAAAACGGCTCGAGGTCGAATTCGACCAGCGTGGCGCCAAGCGAGGTCCAGCGCTTGAGCGCCTCGCCATGGGCTTTTTCGGCAAGCTTGTCGCCGAAGAAGATCAATTGCCCCGGCCGCGGGATGCCGAGCCTGAGATTGGCCGGAAACCCGCTCATCGCAGCGAGGGGCCGGTCGCGCGAAAATGGATCGGCTGCGTCAGGCCCGGCCATGACCTGCAGCGCGGTCATGGCGTCGTCGACCGTCAGCGAGAACACCGAAATGCAATCCAGGGTACGGCAGGCCGGCACCAGCCCGGCGGTCGATATCAGCCCGAGGCTCGGCTTCAGCCCCACGATATTGTTGAGCATCGCCGGCACGCGGCCGCTTCCGGCGGTATCGGTGCCAAGCGTGAGCGGCACCAGCCCGGCGGACACGGCGACCGCCGATCCCGAGCTTGATCCGCCCGGAATCAGATCGGCGCGCATCGGGTTGATCGGGACGCCATAGGGCGACCGCACGCCGACGAGACCGGTGGCGAACTGATCCAGATTGGTCTTGCCGAGGATGATCGCGCCCGCGTCGCGCAGTTTTGCGACCGCCGTCGAGTCGCGCGTCGGCATATAGGAAAACGCCGGGCAGGCGGCGGTGGTAGGCATGCCCATCGCGTCGATATTGTCTTTCACCGCGAAGGGAACGCCGTAAAGCGGAAGCGCCGCGGCATCCTTGTTCGCCAGTGCCTCGGCTTCGGTCAGCGCGTCCTGCTCGTCACGCAGGCTGATGAAAACGGCGGGATCGTTATAGTCGCGGATGCGCTGATAACTGCGCGCCACCGTTTGTGCAGGCGACATTTTGCCGGCGCGGTGCGCTGCGACGATCGCGGCGACAGTCTCAGTCAATTGATGCCCCGTTCATTGGCTGGCCGATTTCCGTCAGGCTGACGGCACTTCCAGGGAAATCCCATCCGGATTGAAGCAAGCGATGTGCCATTGTGTACATTCTCCGGGCAGCCGGGCGGACGGAAATCATCCCGTTATGTCAGATGCTTAAGACATTTGCCGGGAAATGACGAGGACGCATCGCGCAAACCAATCCGTAGCATCTGCTCATTTTTTGTGCATCACTATTCCCGAGACGGCACGTTCCAAGCGGTCCGCGATGACGGCATTGCCGGGCCGCGCAATTCTCGCGTAGAGCAAACATCAGCCCCGAAAGAGGGCATCCAGAGGAAGCCCCATGACATTAGCTGCCGCTCGCCGCGATGATCGCGAAACGTTGTTCGCAATCCCCGAGATCGTCATCGATCGCAGAGATGACGGCAGCATTATCCTGAAATCGTCAGCATCGCTGAGACCGAGCGCGCGTTGCGTCGGCGACTGGCTGGAGCAATGGGCGCGGCAAACGCCGGATAAGGTTTTTCTCGGTGAGCGCTCGAATACCGACGCGCCATGGACGACCGTCACCTACAGGGATGCGTTGCGGCAGGTGCGTTCGATCGCCGCCTGGATCCTGGCGCAGGGGTTAAGCGCCGAACACCCGCTGGCGATCCTGTCCGACAACAGCATCGATCACGCGCTGTTCGCGCTCGCTGCCATGCATGTCGGTGTGCCCTCGACGGCGATCTCGCCGGCTTACTCCTTGATGTCCCGGGACTTCGACAAGCTGAAAAGCATGATCGCGCTGCTGAAGCCGGGCGCGATTTATGTTTCCAGCGCAAAACCGTTCGCGGCGGCGCTTTCGGCGATCAAGCCGCTGCATTCGGCAATCATCGTCACCGGGTACAGGACGATTCTGATGCGATTTCGTTCCGCGCCATCGCGGCAACGCGGGAAACGCCTGACGTTGAAACGGCCTTCGCCGCGGTGACGCCGGACACCATCGCAAAATTTCTGTTCACCTCGGGATCAACTGGGACGCCGAAGGCGGTGATCAACACCCAGCGCATGCTGACCTCGAGCCAGCAGGCCAAGGCGCAGACCTGGACATTCCTCGACGCGGCGCACGACGACCTCGTCATTCTTGACTGGCTGCCATGGAGCCACACCTTCGGCGCCAACCACAATTTCAATCTGGTGCTGCGTAACGGCGGCGCGCTCTACATCGATGGCGGCAAGCCGGCGCCGGGCCTGTTCGCGACTTCGCTCGCCAACCTGCGTAGCGTCATGCCGACGGTTTACTTCAACGTGCCGCGCGGCTTCGACATGCTGATATCGGCGCTGCGCGGCGACGACGAATTGCGCCGCCGGTTTTTTAGCGAGGTCAAATTCGCGTTCTACGCCGGCGCCGCGCTGCCGCAGAATCTCTGGGACGCGATGGAAGAGCTCTCGATCAAAACCAGCGGCCGCGCACTGCCGATGGTGTCCGCCTGGGGCTCGACCGAGACGTCGCCGCTCGCGACCGACTGCCACTTCCAGGCGAGCCGCTCCGGCAATATCGGGGTGCCGATCCCGGGGACCGAATTGAAGCTCGTGCCCTCCGGCGACAAGCTCGAGGTGCGTGTGCGCGGCCCCAATGTCACGCCGGGCTACTGGAAGGCGCCGGAGCTGACCGCGCAGGCCTTCGATACGGAAGACTTTTATCGGATCGGCGATGCCGTGAAATTTGCCGATCCTGACAGGCCGGAGCTCGGCCTGTTCTTCGACGGCCGCGTCGCCGAGGATTTCAAGCTCAATTCCGGCACCTGGGTCAGCGTCGGCACGCTGCGCGTCGCCGGGATCGCCGCGCTGGCACCGCTGGCGCAGGACATCGTCGTGGCAGGCCATGGCGGCGACGAGGCACGCTTCCTCGTGTTTCCAAACATCGCGGCCTGCCGCGCGCATGCCAACTTGTCCGATAATGCAGACGCCAACGAGGTGATCGGCCATCCGACGATCCGCATCGCGATTGCTCTCGGGCTGGCAAGGCTGAAGGCCGAAAGCGGCCATTCGTCGGCCCACGCGACACGCGCGCTCTTGCTTGCCGAACCTGCTTCCGTCGACGGCGGCGAGATCACCGACAAGGGCTACATCAACCAACGTGCGGTGCTGACGCGGCGGGCGGGTGCGGTCGCGAGGCTCGACGATGATGCGTCGGACGATTGGATCGGCTGCCCAGGCTGAAAGCCGGTTCCACGACAACAGCGAAGTCAGCTCGATCGACAGCCGGAACTGCCGCTGCCTTTATTGTTGCCGAGGCAACTAGTTTGTGCGAACGTTGCCGAATTAAGGACGAGCCGAAAACGGCCGCCTATGCTCGGGAGGGAATATGTTTCGCAGCGCAGCGCGAAAATGGCGGACGCACGTTTCCGCCGCGCGGTCACGGGCCGGTAGGACCGGTCACCGCGCCGAGATTTTCGTGAATGCGGCGCAGCAGGTCGATCAGCACCTCCCGCTCATCCTTCTTCAGGCACGACAACAGCCGGCGTTCGCGCTCGAGGGCTGCGACGATGATCTTGTCGTGCGTCGTGCGTCCCTTCGCGGTCAGCGTGATCGAATGGCTGCGGCCGTCGTTCGGATCGATCCGGATGGCAATGAGCCCGCGTTTCTGCATCAAGGCCAGGTTCCGGCTCATCGGACCCTTGTCGAAGCCGATGACGTGACAGATGCGCGAAGCCGGGATGCCGGGTTCGATCGCCAGCAGCGACATGATCCGCCATTCCGTGACGTTGACGCCGAAATTTCGCTGATAGAAAGCCGTGGCGCTGTTCGACAGCTTGTTCGCGATAAAAGTGACGAACGCCGGAACGTAGCGATTGAGATCGAGCGTTGGTCCGCCATCGGCATTCGCGATCTCGGCCGGCTTCGGTCGGCGTGGCTTTCTCGGGAGCGGGCTGCTGCTCATCTCTGCGATCGTCACCCTGCGCATTCGATCGAGCAATAGAGACATGGCCCCCGACTTTACAAGCCCAAACTTGGGGAGGTCCCGATGAGTGCAACAGGTTTCTCTGCATCGAGCGGCAGCAGCGCCGCGGGTCCGATGGCCGCTGGCGGGTCGGCGGGTGTGCCGCATCTGGATATCGACCCGTTCTCGATCGAATATTTTGAAGACCCGTATCCGACCCAGGAGTTGCTGCGCGAGGCCGGGCCGCTCGTTTATCTCGACAAATGGAAGGTTTTTGGCGTTGCGCGCTATGCGGAGGTGTATGCCGTCCTCAACGATCCGCTCACCTTCTGTTCGAGCCGCGGCGTTGGACTGAGCGATTTCGCCAAGGAAAAGCCGTGGCGGCCGCCGAGCCTGATCCTCGAGGCGGATCCGCCCGCGCACACACGGACCCGCGCGGTATTGAGCAGGGTGCTGTCGCCGACGGTGATGAAGCAGATCCGCGATCGTTTTGCCGCGGCTGCCGTCGCCAAGGTCGACGAACTGCTGGCGCGCGGGAGTTTCGATGCCATCGCCGATCTGGCGGAAGCCTATCCATTGTCGGTCTTTCCAGACGCGATGGGGCTGAAGCAGGAGGGGCGCGAGCATTTGCTGGCTTACGCGGGCGTGGTCTTCAACGCGTTCGGCCCGCCGAACCAGTTGCGCCAGGATGCCATCGAACGCTCGGCGCCGCACCAGGCCTATGTCGCCGAGCAGTGCCAACGCCCCAATCTGGCGCCGGGCGGATTTGGCGCCGGTATACACGCGCATGTCGATTGCGGCGACATCACCGACGCCGAGGCGCCGCTGTTGGTGCGTTCGCTGCTGTCGGCCGGGCTCGACACCACGGTCAACGGCATTGGCGCCGCGATCTATTGCCTGGCGCGCTTTCCCGACCAGCTGGTGCGGCTGCGCGCCGATCCGTCACTGGCACGCAACGCGTTCGAGGAGGCGGTCCGCTTCGAGAGCCCGGTGCAGACCTTCTTCAGAACTACGACCCGCGAGGTCGAGATTGGCGGCAAAAGGATCGGCGAGGGCGAGAAGGTCCTGATGTTCCTTGGCGCGGCCAACCGGGATCCGCGGCGCTGGGACAACCCGGATGGCTACGAGGTTACTCGCCGGACCAGCGGCCATGTCGGCTTTGGCTCGGGCATCCATATGTGCGTCGGCCAGCTGGTCGCGCGGCTGGAAGGCGAGACGCTGTTGGCGGCACTGGCGCAAAAGGTCGCTCGCCTCGATATCACCGGTCCGGTGAAGCGGCGCTACAACAACACGCTGCGCGGGCTTGATCGCCTTCCCGTCAAGATCACGCCAGCCTGACGGAGGACCCATGCCGGCGATCAGCTTCATCCATCCCGACGGACGCGAGGAGCGCGTCGAGGCCGCCGAGGGCGAAAGCGCCATGCAGGCTGCGACGCGCCACGGCATTGACGGGATCGTGGCCGAATGCGGCGGCAACGCCATGTGCGCCACCTGCCACGTCTATGTCGATGAAAGCTGGACCGGCCGCCTGCCGCCGATCGGCGATGATGAGGATGCGCTGCTCGACGGCGCGGCGGCCGAGCGCCTCGCGAACAGCCGCCTGTCCTGTCAGATCAACATGGCCGGCGAACTCGACGGCCTCGTGCTGCGGCTGCCGGACCGGCAAATCTAGGGGAAGAATCATGAATAGCTTGAAGTGCTGCCTGGCGCTCGCCTTGTCCTGCGCCGTCTGGGAATTGGCGCAGGCCGAAATTTCCGGCGACATCGTGCGGGTTGGCGTGCTCAACGACATCTCCGGGATATTCCAGGACACCAACGGCATGGGCTCGGTGGAAGCCGCGCGGATGGCTGCGGAGGATTTCGCCGGTGGAGCTAAGAACATCAAGGTCGAGATTGTCTATGCCGACCACCAGAACAAGGCCGACGTGGGATCGGCGATCGCGCGCAAATGGCTCGATGTCGAGGGCGTCGACGCCATCGTCGACGTGCCGAACTCCGCCGTCGGCCTGACGATCAACTCGCTGCTGCGCGATACGAAGATGACGTTCCTGGCGTCCTCGACGGCGAGCTCCGATCTCACCGGCAAAGCCTGCTCGCCGAACACCATACAATGGGTCAACGACGCCTGGGCGACCGGCAACACCACCGCCGCGGCGATGATGGCGCGCGGCGGCAAGGATTGGTATTTCGTGACCGTAAACTACGCGCTCGGCCAGGGCATCGAGGTCGAAGCCAGCAATTACATCGAGAAGCATGGCGGCAAGGTGCTGGGCTCGAGCAAGCATCCGCTCGGCACCTCGGATTTCGCCTCTTTCCTTTTGCAGGCGCAGAATTCGAAAGCAAAAGTGATCGGGCTCGCCAATGCCGGCGGTGACACCATCAACGCGGTCAAGCAGGCGTCCGAGTTCGGCATCCAGCAGGGCGGGCAGACCATGGTGGCGTTCCTGCTATTCGTCAATGACGTCCACGGCATGGGGCTGAAGGTGGCACAAGGGCTGCAACTGCTGGAGGCCTTCTACTGGGACATGGATGACGACACCCGCGCCTTTGCGAAACGCTTTGCGGCGCGGCCCGGCATGAACGGCAAGATGCCGAGCGGCAACCAGGCCGGCGTCTACGCCTCCACGCTCGCCTATCTCAACGCGGTTGCGGCGACCGGCAGCGACGATGCAAAGGACGTCGTTCCGCAGATGAAGAAATTCAAAGGCAAGGATAAATTGTTCGGCGACGTCACCATCCGCCAGGACGGCCGCGTCATCCATCCGATGTACCTGTTCGAGGTGAAGAAGCCGGAAGAATTGAAGTATCCGTACGACTATTACCGGCTGGTTTCGACGATCCCGGCCGACCAGGCGTTTCGCCCGATCGCAGACGGCGGCTGCTCCCTGGTGAAGTGAAAGCTATCCCGCAACCTTGCTGCTGCCCTGGGTGATCAGCCGCGCGGCGCGCTGATCCCGGGCGTGGATCCAGAGCCAGTTCAGCGCGACGCTCAGGCGATTGCGCAGGCCGATCAGGAAGTAGATGTGGGCGATGCCCCAGATCCACCAGGCCAGCGTGCCGCGCAGCTTGATGCGGCCGAAATCGATCACTGCCTTCTTCTTGCCGATCTGGGCGAGGCTGCCCTGGTGCTTATAGCGGAACGGCGGCAAAGTGCGGCCTTCCAGCCGGGCCTTGATCAAGGTCGCCACGTAACGTCCCTGCTGCTTCGCCGCCGGCGCAATGCCCGGCACCGGCTTGCCTTCCGGGCCTGCGATAGCGACGGTATCGCCGATCGCGAAGATGTCGGGATGACCGGGCACGGTGAGATCGGGCTCGACCTGCACGCGGTAGGCGCGGTCGTGCGGCGCGCCCAGCCATTCGGCGGCACGCGAGGCGCGCACGCCGGCCGCCCAGACGATGGTTCGGGCCTCCAGTCGCTTGCCGCCATAGACCACGCAATCGGCGGTGCATTCGGTGACGGGCTGGCCGAGCATCACCTCGACACCCAGGCTTTCCAGCGAGCGCTGCGCATAGGACGAGAGATCGTCGGGGAAGCCCGCGAGCACGCGCGGGCCCGCCTCGATCAGCACCACCCGCGTCTTGTGGGTATCGATGTTGCGGAAGTCGGGCGGCAGCGTGTCGCGTGCGAGGTCGGCGATGGTGCCGGCCATCTCAACGCCGGTCGGACCGGCGCCAATGATGACGAAGGTGAGCAGCGCCGCGCGCCGCTCCGGATCGCTCTCGCGCTCGGCGCGCTCGAAGGCGACGAGGATGCGCCGCCGCAGTGTGGTGGCGTCTTCCAGCGTCTTCAAGCCTGGCGCGAACGGCTCCCATTCGTCATGACCGAAATAATCATGTCGCGCACCCGTGGCGAGGATCAGCGTGTCATAGGGCAGGGTGCCGCCGTCATCGAGCAGTACGTGCCTGGCCACGGCATCGACGCCATTGACGTTGGCGAACAGCGTCGTGACATCGGGCCGGTTGCGCAGCAGATAGCGGATCGGCCAGGCGATTTCCGATGTTGCAAGCGAGGCGGTTGCGACCTGGTAGAGCAGCGGCTGGAATAGATGGTGGTTGCGGCGGTCGACCAGCGTGATCTTCACCGGCGCGCCGGCGAGACCGAACGCCGCCTCCAGCCCGCCGAAACCAGCGCCGACAATCACCACGTGGTGGGGGTCTGCCGGCGCTGCGCTCATGAGATGTGGCCTTTGGGTTCTGATGGCTCCGTATGCTTGATTATGTAGGTGTTCGCGTGGCTGTTCCAAGGCGCCTTGGCCTATCGATCGATAGCCAACGCCTATTGCGTGCCGTCAGGCGTTTTGCGGTGCCGGCGTGGCAGCGACGCGACGGCGCGCCGGCAGGCAAAGGGCTACCAACGCTCCCACCAGCGATAGCGCGGCCGCCAGCATCATGGCTGCCGTAAAGCCAGCGTTGAAATGTGCCGGGGAATTGACCGCGCCGTTCGCCGAGAAGATCGCAACCAGGGCGGCGATACCGAACATGCCGCCGAGAAAGCGTCCCATGTTGAACACGCCGGAAGCTTTTCCCATCTCGGTGACGGCGACCGAGCTTAGAATCGCGTTCTGCGCCGCCGGCATCGCCATCGACACGCCGACACCGGCAATGATCAGCGGCGCAACGAGTGCGGGATAGGCGAGGCCGGGCGTCACGATGAGCGCGATCCAGCCAAGGCCGATCGCCTGCATCGACAAGCCGGTCACGACCAGCGGCCGTTCGCCGAGTTTGCCGACCATCGCGCCGGCGACCGGTGCCGTGACGAACAGCGTCGCGGTCCATGGCAGCAGGCGCAGCCCGGCGCCGAACGGGCTGAAGCCGAGCGACACTTGCAGGAATTGCGGCAGCAGGAACAGCACGCCGTACATCGCCGCGTAAAACAGAAAGCTCGCCAGGACGCCTGAAGCAAATGACCGCGACGCAAACAGCCGCATCGGTACCATCGGCGCGGGGGTCCGTAATTCCCAGAGCACGAAGGCAACGGTGAAGGCGAGGCCGGCGATGACCGTGCCGGTCACCTCGGGGCTGGTCCAGCCTGCGGCGTTGCCGCGCAGCAGGCTCCAGACCAGCCCCAATGCCGCGATCGCAACCAGCAGCAGGCCGGTGACGTCAAGCGCGGCCACCGGCCCGAAAGTTTCGCGCAGCCGCGCAAGCACCAGCGCAATCGCAATCAGGCCGATCGGCAGGTTGATCCAGAAGATCCAGCGCCAGCCGAAGGTTTCGGTGATGAAGCCGCCGATCGCCGGGCCGACGATCAGCGCACAGCCGGTTATCCCTGCGAAAATGCCGAGCGCCCGCGCGCGCTCGTCGCGGCCGAACGCGCCGCTCAGGATCGCCATCGCCAGCGGCATCACCAGTGCGGCACCGGCGCCTTGCGCGGCGCGCGATGCAATCAGCCAGCCGGCCGTGCCTGACATTGCGCAGGCCACGGAGGCCAGCACAAACAGAGTGATGCCGGCCGCGAACATCCTTCGCCGTCCAAACCGGTCGCCCAGCGCCGCACCGGTCAGAAGCAGGACCGCGAAGGTCAGGTTGAAGGCGTTGACCGTCCATTGCAGCGTCTCGACCGGGCTGCCGAGATCGGCGCGGATGATAGCGAACGCCGTGGTGATGATGAGCGCGTCCAGCGCCATCATGAACGATGCCAGCGAGGTGACGCCAAGCACCCAGTTCTTTTCGCTGCGGCCGTAAGTTTCCTGCATGGTCGTTTCTCCGCTTGTCTCGCTGCCGCGCCCCGGGGGGCGCTGTCGCAGCAAGGACGAAGCGAAAGGGTCGGAGGATGCGGTCGAAAATATTTTTCCCTTCCGAGCATCCTTTGGCGAACGCCAAACGTCCTGGGGATGCGTGATGACTTCTCAATCCACGGAGAAAGCGATGAAACGGACCCTGATCAGGTACAGGACCAAGCCGGAGCAGGCGGAAAGGAACGCCGAGTTGATTGCGGCGGTGTTTGCCGAATTGAAGGCCGTTCAGCCCGACGGCACGCGTTATCTATCGGTACGGCTGGAGGACGACACCTTTATCCATTTCGTCGAAACCGCGGCCGATGACGGCGTCAGCGCCTTGCCGAAACTGGCGGCCTTTCAGGCCTTCCAGAGCGGCATTCGCGAGCGCTGCGCCGAGCCGCCGCTGGTCAAAGATGCTACCATCGTCGGCAATTATCGGATGCTGGATGAGCCGTGAGCTGATGACATCACTCCCCAAGGCGCCTTCCGCTGTTGATATCGACGGCCTGCTGGTCGTGATGCGACCAAGCCTGCATCGCTATTGCGCGCGCATGGTCGGCTCGGTGATCGACGGCGAGGACGTGCTGCAGGACGCGCTGATCAAGGCGGTGGAAGCGTTTGCCGCCGCCGGTCCGCTGCGTAGCCCCGAAGCCTGGCTGTTCAGGATCGCGCACAACACCGCGCTGGATTTCCTGCGCAGCCGTGCCAGGCAGCAAGCGCTGCAATCGGGCGAGGAGGTGGAGATGATCGCCGATGAGTTCGATGAGATCACAAGCCGCCAGATCGCCGCTACCAGCCTGCGTACGTTCATGCGCCTGCCCGTCGCGCAGCGCGCCAGCGTGATCCTGATGGATGTACTCGGCTGTTCCCTGCAGGAAATTTGCGAAGTGATGGATTTCAGCCTGCCCGCGGTCAAGGCCGCGCTGCACCGTGGACGCACGCAGCTGCGCGAATATGCCGGTGAGCCCGACGACCCGCCGCGGCTGACACTGTCGGATACCGATCGGGAACGGCTGTCCGCCTACGTCGCGCATTTCAACGCCCGAGACTTTGACGCGATCCGCGCCATGCTCGCCGACGATGTTCGGCTGGATCTGGTCAGCAGGGTTCGCCTGAACGGCAAGGCCGAAGTCTCGCGTTACTTTGGCAATTATTCGAAAATCAGCGATTGGCACCTGATGCCGGGAATGGTGGAGGGGCACCCCGCCATCCTGGTATTCGATCCCACCGCGCCCGCTGCGCCGCCGAAATATTTTGTCCTGCTGGGCTGGCGGGGCGACAAGCTCGCGACCATCCGGGACTTCCGCCACGCGTCCTATGCGATCGATGGCGCGGAATATGCCGTCTGACCAGCCATCCGCGCCGAACGGGCCGTTAACCGATCGACCGGCTGCGACATTCGTGGCCAATCAACCGGCACTATAATTCTTGCCATCCAAGCCACCAGCGAACTATGGTGCAGGCCAGTCGGGTATGCGTCGAAGGTTCTAATCAGAGCTTTCGGTTCGTGCTTGCTGCGGCGTTGCGATTTCGCGCACAAAAACATGTCGTCCCGGCCACGGGATCGACAGCGGCGCAATGCATCGCCGGCCGACCGCCGTCGCGTTGGCGGACGGGATATTTTGTGTAGTTGAGGAGAGGGAATTCATGAAAACGGCATTCTGGCTGGCGGGCGTCACCGCACTGGCGCTGGCGCAGCCTGCTATCGCGGGCGACACCATCAAGATCGGTTTTGTCTCGACCTTCAGCGGTCCGACCGCTGTGATCGGCAACGACATGCGCAACTCGTTCGAGCTCGCGCTCGATCATCTCGGCCGCAAGATGGACGGCAAGCCGGTCGAGGTGATCTATGAGGACGACGGGCAGAAACCTGATGTCGGCAAGCAGAAGACCGAGAAGCTGGTGCAGTCCGACAAGGTCGACTTCATCGTCGGTTATATCTGGTCGAACGTGCTGCTGGCTTCGCTGAAGACGGCGGTCGACTCGCAGACCTTCCTGATCTCCGCCAATGGCGGCCCGTCGCAGCTCGCCGGCGAATTGTGCTCGCCTTACGTGTTCTCGACCTCCTGGCAGAACGACCAGACGCCGCAGGCGATGGGCCTCTACATGAACCAGAAGGGCGTGAAGTCGGTCTTCCTGATCGGGCCGAACTATGCCGCGGGCAAGGACATGCTGGCCGGCGTCAAGAGCACTTTCAAGGGCGAAGTGGTCGGCGAGGAATATACGGTGTGGCCGAGCCAGCTCGATTTCTCCGCCGAATTGAGCAAGGCGCGCAACTCGAAGGCAGAATCGATCTTCGTGTTCTATCCGGGCGCCGCCGGCGTCCAGTTCCTCAACCAATATACCCAGGCCGGGATCAAGCAGCAGATCCCGCTCTACACCGCGTTTACCATCGACGAATTGTCGCTGCCGCTGCAGAAGGAAAATGCGCTCGGCATTCCCGGCGCTCAGGAATGGGTCAACGACCTGCCGAACGCTGAAAACAAGCGCTTCGTCGAAGACTACCGCAAGAAATATACGGGATTGCGCCCGACCTATTACGGCGCGCAAGCGTACGATGCCGCGCAGCTGATCAACAGCGCGGTGGTTGCGGTGAAGGGCGATACGTCCAAGAAGGACGCGATGAAGGCGGAGATGGAAAAGGCCAACTTCAAGTCGCTGCGCGGGCCGTTCAAATACGGCAACAACCACATCCCGATCCAGAACTTCTACCTGCAGGACGTGGTGAAGGACGCCGACGGCCAGCTGTCGCTGAAAACGGTGGCCACCATCGTCAAGGATGACCAGGATCGCTTCCACGACAAGTGCCCGATGAAGTGATGCTGGGTATTTTCGGCGCATGATCTGCCAAAAGAGTGAGCGATTTGGTCAGAGATCGTGCGTCCAACAAGAAAATGGCGGCGGCGCAATCGCGCTGCCGCTATTTCGTTTCAGCCTGATATAAGCGGTTCATGTTTCTCGTCGTCGAACAATTTTTGAACGGATTGCAGTTCGGCCTGCTGCTGTTTCTGCTGGCGGCAGGGCTGACGCTGGTGTTCGGCATCATGGACTTCGTCAACCTGGCGCACGGCTCGCTCTACATGATGGGCGCCTACTTCGCCGCGACCTTCGTGGCGTGGACGGGGAGCTTCGTGCTCGGCGCGCTGCTGGCGCTGGGGGCCACGCTATTGCTCGGCATCGCGCTGGAGTATGTCGCGCTTCGGCATCTCTACGGCCGCGATCATCTCGACCAGGTGCTGGCCACCTTCGGCCTGATCCTGTTCTTCAACGACGCCGTGCGGCTGATCTGGGGGCCGGCCGGCCTGGCGCTCCCGCTGCCGGTCTGGCTGACGGTGCCGGTGCAGATCATGCCCGGCGTGTTCTATCCGGCCTATCGGCTCTCGATCATCGTGGCCGCGCTCGTGGTCGCCGCCTTGCTCTATATTGTGGTGATGCGCACGCGGCTGGGGATGTTGATCCGCGCCGGCGCCTCGAATCGTGAAATGATCGGCGCACTCGGCATCAACATCAAATTGCTGTTTACGTTGGTGTTCGGGCTCGGCGCCGCGCTCGCCGGTCTCGCCGGGTTGATGCAGGCGCCGATCCTCACCGTGCAGATCGGCATGGGCGAGAACATCCTGATTCTCGCCTTCGTCATCATCGTGATCGGCGGCATCGGCTCGATCCGCGGCGCCTTCCTGGCCGCGATCTTCGTCGGCCTGATCGATACGATGGGCCGGGCTTTCCTCCCCGATCTGCTGCGCAAGGTCTTGAGCGGGGCCGCGGCCTCGACCGCGGCACCCGCGCTGTCCTCGATGTTGATCTATTTGTTGATGGCGATCGTGCTGGTGCTGCGGCCGGAGGGGCTGTTTCCGGCTGCCAAACGATGAAGCTCAAGCTCGATGCCCGAAATGCCGTCGTGGCGCTGGTCTGCGCCGCCCTGGTCCTGCTGCCGGTCTATTCCGCGGCGACCGGCAACATCTTCATCCTGACGCTGTTCACCCGCATCGTGATCTACGCGCTCGCGGCGGCGAGCCTCAACCTGATCATGGGCTATGGCGGCATGATGAGCTTTGGCCACGCCGCCTATCTCGGCATCGGCGGCTACGCGGTCGGCATCCTCGCGGCGGAAGGCATCGGCTCCGGATTTATTCAGTGGCCGGTGGCGCTGGCGGTTTCGGCACTTTATGGCCTGGTGATCGGCGCGCTCTCGTTGCGTACCCGCGGCGTCTATTTCATCATGATCACGCTGGCGTTCGCGCAGATGGCCTACTACGTCGCGTCGGCCCTGTCGCGCTACGGCGGCGACGACGGTCTTACCATCTACAAGCGCAGCACCCTTGGCGGCCTGATCGACCTGTCGAACCGCGTGCAGTTCTATTACTTTTGCCTGGCCTGCCTGTTCGGCGGCATCTACCTGATCTGGCGCATCGTCAATTCGCGCTTCGGCATGGTGATTCAGGGCGTGCGCTCCAACGAGCAGCGCATGCAGGCGATCGGCTTTCACGCCAACCGCTACCGTCTCGTCTGCTTCGTCATATCAGGCACGATCTGCGGGCTGGCAGGCGCGCTGCTTGCCAACAATACCGATTTCGTCAGCCCGGCCGTGATGTACTGGACCCGCTCCGGCGATCTGATGGTGATGGTGATCCTCGGCGGCATGGGCTCGCTGTTCGGTCCGGTCATCGGCGCCATCGTCTATCTTGTGCTGGAAGAAGTGCTGTCGCAGTTCACCGAATACTGGGCGCTGATCATGGGACCGCTGCTGCTTCTGATCGTGCTGTTCGCGCGGGGCGGCATCATGGGCCTGCTCGGGAGGATGCGCCGTGGCTGATCCCCTGCTCCGCGTCGAAAACCTGATCCGACGCTTCGGCGGCATCGTCGCGACCGACAATCTCTCGCTCGAGGTCGCGCCGGGTGAGTTGCATGCGATCATCGGCCCGAACGGCGCCGGCAAGACCACGCTGATCAGTCAGTTGACCGGACAGTTGATGCCGAATTCCGGCACCATCCGGTTCGCCGGCCGCGACGTCACTTGGCTGCCATCCTACAAGCGCAGCCGGCTTGGGCTTGCGCGTTCGTTCCAGATCACTTCGCTGCTGCCGGATTTTTCCGCGATCGATAACGTCGCGCTCGCCGCGCAAGCCCATGACGGGCACTCGTTCCGCTTCTGGGGTAGCGCGCGGAAGGAAAGACATTTGCGCGACGCCGCGCAGGCTGCGCTGAGACGCGTCGGACTGGATCGGCGCGCGGACGTGCCGGTATCCGAACTGAGCCATGGCGAGCAGCGCGAGCTCGAGCTCGCGGTGGCGCTTGCGACAAAGCCGCAATTGTTGCTGCTCGACGAGCCGATGGCCGGTCTCGGTGTTACCGAATCCGCACGCATGGTGATGCTGCTGAAGGAACTGCGCAAGGAAGTCACCATCGTGCTGGTCGAGCACGACATGGAAGCGGTATTCGCGCTCGCGGACCGCATCACCGTCCTGGTCTATGGCCGCGTCATCGCCTGCGATGCGCCGGATGCGATCCGAAAGCACGAGGAGGTCAAGCGCGCCTATCTCGGCGAACAGCATGCGGTGGTCCGGCATGGCTGACCCGATACCGCTGCTCGAAGTCGACGGGATCGAGACCTGCTACGGCCTCAGCCAGGTGCTGTTCGGGCTGTCGCTTTCGATCAAGGCGGGCGAGATGGTCGCGCTGATGGGCCGCAACGGCATGGGCAAGACCACGACCATCCGCTCGATCATGGGCCTGACGCCGGCGCGCGCGGGCGGAATCCGCTTCGGCGGACAAGAGGTGCGCGGCCTGCCGTCTTACAAAATTGCAAAACTCGGCATCGGCCTGGTGCCGGAGGGCCGCCAGATATTTCCGAACCTGACGGTGCGCGAAAATCTCGTCGCCGCGTCAGGCAATCGCCTCGGCAGCCCCGATCCCTGGACCATCGAAAAGATCCATACGCTGTTTCCGCGGCTCGCCGAGCGCGGCAGCAACATGGGCGTGACGCTGTCCGGCGGCGAACAGCAGATGCTGGCGATCGGCCGCGCGCTGATGACCAACCCCAAGCTTCTGATCCTCGACGAAGCCACGGAAGGCCTCGCGCCGCTGATCCGCGAAGAGATATGGAACTGCCTGTCAATGCTGAAAGCGCGCGGACAATCGGTGCTGGTGATCGACAAGAACGTCCAAAATCTCTCCCGCATCGCCGACCGCCACTACATCATCGAGCGCGGACGGACGGTGTGGAGCGGCACGAGCGAGCAGCTGATCGCCGAGCCGGATCTGCAGCATAGGTATCTCGGGATTTGAGCGCGGGTCTGATCGCCATCTTCCCATCATTATCTTCCCATCATTTGGTTGGCGGCAGAGCCTTGCATTGATATCAGTCTGATTTAGGTGGTCGTTCCGGCTTCCCGGCATTAGGCATGATCCCATCGGCTGTCATGCGCCAACGAAATCGCTCATGAAGATGGAACTTGCAATCACCCGGCCCGAGACAGCCTATCGCGCTGATATCGACGGCCTGCGCGCGGTCTCCATTCTGTTGGTGGTCGGATATCATGCGCAGTCCTGGCTATTGCCCGGTGGCTTCATCGGCGTCGATGTTTTTTTCGTCATTTCCGGGTTTCTGATCACCCGCATCATTCTGACTGAGGTTGAGGACGGCACATTCGGGCTGGCGAAATTCTACGCCCGCCGGATTCGCCGGATATTTCCGGCGCTCGCCGTCGTGCTCGCCGCGACTTACCTGATCGGCTGGGTCATCCTGCTGCCGGATGAATTTGCTCAGCTTGGCGAGAGCGTTGCGGCAGGCGTGGCCTTTGTATCGAATCTCTTTCTGCTCAGGCAGACCAGCTATTTTGCGCCCGACGCGGCCGACAATCCGCTGCTTCATTTGTGGTCGCTGGGTATCGAGGAGCAGTTCTACATTTTCTGGCCGCTCATTCTCTTGACGATCTTCGGCACGAAGCGGCGGCGCTTCTGGATGACGGCGATCGCAGCGGTCTCGTTCGGCGTCAGCCTGTTGATTTTTCTCGGCTACAAGGAGTGGTCGTTTTACTCGCCGATATCCAGGGCATGGGAATTGTTGGTGGGTGGGATCATTGCCGAGCGCACGATCGGAAAGGGTGGAATCGCCAGCTTTCGATCCCCGCGTGCCGACAACCTGCTGGCTACGATCGGCATTCTGGCAATGGTCAGGAGCCACGATCGGTCTTGACCGGAACAGTCTGTTCCCCGGCCTCTATGCCTTGCTGCCGGTGCTCGGCGCGGCGCTGATCATCCTCTCGCCGAACTCGCGCGTGAACCGGATATTACTGTCGAACCCGGTTGCGGTTCTACTCGGAAAGATCAGCTATCCGCTCTATCTCTGGCATTGGCCGCTCCTGGTCTATCTGCAGATCGTGCGGAACGGCGTGCCGAACGTCGCGGAAATCTGGACGACAGTCATCGTCGCAGTTGTTCTCTCCTGGCTGACATTCTATTTCGTGGAAAGGCCGATTCGGCAGAAGCCGAATGCGGTGGCCCTGACATCGTTCGGACTGATCGCCGTTGGTATCGTCGGCATTGTGACCTACGCCGCTTCGGGGTTCGCGTTTCGCTTCCCGCGGGAAATTCGCGAGGTTGCGCAGCTTTCGCCCAAGCACAACGCTGGATTTCGCGATACGTGTTTTCTGGAAGCGCCTGGGGCTCACTTTGGTCCCGACTGCGTCGAGTCGGGTGACAAGCCGCTATTGTTCCTATGGGGCGATTCCACCGCGGCGGCGCTTTATCCGGGATTGAAAAAGGCTGAGGCGACGATTCCGTTTCGTCTGGCTCGTTTTTCGTCGCCGGCATGCGCGCCGATATTGGAGGTAGGCTCCAACAGATGTAACACGGCCAACGATATCGCCCTCGGTTTCCTGAAGTCGTCAGATCCCCAAATCGTGCTGCTTCACGCCATGTGGGATGATGCGACCAACCTGGACGGGCTGCGGGAAACCATCGCGCAAATAAGGTCCATCAAGCCCCGGCGCATCGTCATTCTCGGACCGGTGCCGGTGTGGAAGCGCACCCTGCCCAATGCGCTCGTAAACGCCTATCGATTCCAGCACGTCATCGAGGATCGTATCCGTTCCGGCGTGACCGGGCCTGACAGCGACGCGCGGATGGAAACATTCAGCAGGACTGTCGGCGTGGAGTATATTTCGGCGTGGCGCGCGCTTTGCGATGCGGACGGATGCATCACCCGGCTCGGACCCGATGCAAGGGACGTGGTGACGACCGATATTGTACATCTATCGGATGCCGGGTCAGCCTTCCTCGTCGACAAGATCGCGAAGAGCTTGTTCCGGCAGCCCTGATCGGCAGAAAGCTGATTTCACTCGCTGAAGAAGTTCAAAACATCTCGAAATATTCGCGGTGCTCCCAGTCCGACACCTCGGCCTGAAAGCGCTCGATCTCGGCGTTCTTGATGTGCACGTAGTAATCGACGAACACCGCTCCCAGCGCCTCGCGGAAGAATGGATCGTCGTTGAGCGCGAACACCGCTTCGCGCAGGCTCTTGGGCAACAGCGGCGCGTCGGTCTCGTAGGGCGTATCGGCTGATGGCCCCGGATCGAGCTTGCGGTCGACGCCGTCGAGACCGGAGAGAATTTGCGAGGCCATGTAGAGATACGGATTTGCCGCGGGTTCGCCGATCCGGTTTTCCAGCCGGGTCGCCGGGTCGTCCGCCCCGCCGAGCACCCGGATCATTACGCCGCGGTTGTCCCTTCCCCAGATCGCGCGATCCGGCGCCAGCGAGTGGGAGCGATAGCGCTTGTACCCGTTGATAGTCGGCGTCGTGAATACTGCCGAGGCACGGGCGTGCTCCAGCAGGCCGGCGAGATAGCCGCGCCCGAACGGGCTCAGGGCCCCGCCGGCCCCCTTGCTGACGAACGCATTCTCGCCACTGCTGCGCGACACGATCGACTGATGCAGGTGCCAGCCGGACGCAAGCACGCTCGGCAATTTCGGCCGGCACATGAAGGTCGCGTGAAAGCCATGGCGACGGGCGATCTGCTTTACGGCCGAGCGAAACAGCACCATGTTGTCGGCAGGCGCAAGCCCGACCGTCGGCTGAAAAGTGAATTCGCACTGGCTCGGGCCGAACTCGACCTCGACCGATCGCACGGGAAGGCCGAGCGCCAGGATGTCGCGCCGGATGATTTCCAGCGCCGGCTCCATCTGGTCGTAGCGCTGCTCGGTCAGATATTGATAGCCGTGCGACAGCAGGCTGACCGATGGCGGGGTGCCGGGCTGGCCGGCATCCTGCGGCGCCATGCGGGCGTCCTCCAGCTTGAAGAGATGGAATTCGACCTCCAGACCCGCGACGAAGTCGTAGCCGCGCTGGTTGAGCTTTTCGAGAACCGACCGGTACAGGCTGCGCGTCGCGAACGGCACCGGGCGGCCGTCGTTGAAATAGAGGTCGCACAACAGCCAGCCCGTGGTCGGCGCCCAAGGCAGCACCCGAAACGTCGTCGGGTCCGCCACCATCAGCACGTCGGCGGCGCCCTCCATTTCCTTCATGCCGAAGCCGCCGCCCGCGGTGAACACCGGAAACACCGTTTGGTGCGAGGTGTCCTTTGCCAGCATCGTCGTGGTGATGGAGCAGCCGCCTTCCAGCGAGCGGATCGCCTCAGTCGCCACCAGCGTCTTGCCACGCAAGATGCCGTGCTGATCCGGAAACGACAGCCGGATCACTTCCAGATTCTTTTCTTCGACGATGCGGGCGAGACGGCTCGCCGCCTCTTTCTGTTCGTCCGACCACAGGCCGTGACGCTCGACAAAACTCAAAGCGTCGCTCCCCTGCAAAACACCTGAACGCAAAGCATGATCACTCGGCCGCCGAGAGATGACGAATGTTGCCGGCGATCTCGCCCGGCACCGGCGCGGCCCACGGCGCGCCGCGGCGCCGCTTCACGTCGACTTCCATCCAGTAGATTTCCCAGCCCTGGGTCGGCCCAATGCCGTCCATGGTCGCGGGGCCCTGGATGCTTCGCGCGGTGCCCTCGTCGAGGAACAGCATCGGCTTTTCCCCGCCGCCGACCTTTTCGATCTCCTGGCGCAACAGGCGGCGATATTGCACGATCGCCTTGTCCGATTGGCCGAGATGCTCGTTGGTGCGGTCCTGGATCGGGCCCATCGATTCCACCGCCCACTGGTCGTGGACGTTGATGTCGCTGCCCATGCCGGTGTAGGTCGCGGTCGCCTGCTCGTGCGGATCGAAACCGTAATCGTTCGACTTGTTCTTGCGCGATTTGTAATCGGGCAGCTCATATAATTCCAGGCGCTGGTCGCGCATCTTCTTCTTGTCGACCGGCGTCGAATAGCTGGTGAAGATCGCATACCAGTAGCAGTTCTCGTCATCGATGGGCACATGCCACTGCGTGATCGTCATCTCCGTGCTCATCGGGATGACGAAGCCGTGCGGGAAGAGCTGATTTGTCACCCGCACATGCGTACGCTCCTCGTCCAGCTCGCGCAGCGCGATCAGACGCAAGCCATATTCGGTGTGCTCGACATTGATGATCGGGTTGTCGTACTCGCGCAGGATCTTCGTCATCGGCATGTCTGACCCGGCGGAAGCGCCTCGGAACTGCCTGCCATAGGCGCCGGACGTGTCCTCGTCCTCGAAGAAGCGATGCAGGAACGAAGCGTGCGCCGGATCGATGCCGACCTCGAGCGCCTGCAGCCAGTTGCAGTTGATGTGGCCCTTGAACGCAAAGGTGTGGCTGTCGGGCGCGACGAAGCAATCGAGCTCCGGAAATGCCGGCGGATCGCCTTCGCCCAGATAGGCCCAGAGGATGCCGCTCTTCTCGACCACGGGATAGGAACGCTGCTTGATGCCTTTGCACAGCGTCGAGCCCTTCGGTTCGGCCGGCGTTTCCAGGCACTGCCCCGAGACGTCGAACAGCCAGCCATGAAAGGCACAGCGCAAGCCGCCGTTCTCCAGACGCCCGAACGCGAGATCCGCGCCGCGATGCGCGCAATGGCGGTCGATCAGCCCGTAGCGGCCCGCTTCGTCCCGAAACAGCACCAGATTTTCGCCGAGCAGCTTGACCGGTCGCACGGCGCGCGCGCCTTGTAGCTCGTCGACCAGCGCCGCCGGCTGCCAATACATCCGCATCAATTTACCGCAAGCATCCTTGGGTCCGGTGCGGGTGATGAGGTCGTTCTGTTCCTGACTCATCATGGCGGGGCGTCCTTATCCTGACAACGCACGCGGAATTCCGTTTGGAATCAAATTACTGGGCTGGCTGTTTTGGGCAAGCGGATTCGTTGCCCCGGTTACTACGTGAACATGCGAATTCTACCCAACGAGCATGAACGGAATCTTCCCTCGCGTGCACGAAGTCGATGCAAGTAACGTGGGAGATGACGTGAGCAAGACTAGCTGGACCGTCCGCATTATCGCCGTTCCGCCCGGCGAAGCCCCGCTGTGGGTACGCGAGAAATGGGTCGGCGTGGAGTTGCCGGTGGCGCGTTATTCGTAGGCCTGCACGTCTTACGCGTACGGCGTGCTGTCGCTACCCCGCACCTGGGGGGCACAATGGTGGGGAATTGCGTGGGCGGGCGCAGCGGATATCAGGCTACGCGGTGGAATCAATCCGTGCGGTGGATATTCTTTCGGCGTCGAGCCCGGACGCCGCGGCGTGGTGGCGCGAGAACACCCCGCATCTGTTCGCACCCGACCGTTATCTCGTCTTTCACGA
>CAWAYC010000039.1:0-74326 GCA_963786115.1 uncultured Alphaproteobacteria bacterium | reverse complement strand
AGTCGGCGCCTCATTCGATCACCCCACGACGTCGGAGATCACGGACCCCGGATTAGCATCAGTCTCGGCAACGTCACCTAATTCTTCTGAGGTGCAAGAGTTTGCCGGGAGCAAGATGCTGCCTCGGGCTTGGTAGCCAACACCGTGTTGTATGGGTTGCCGAAGACAAATACCTTCGAAGTGCGCCAAATGATCCGTTCCAATTCCACGAATGTGCGCATCTTTAGCCGATACTTCCACAACACCAAGTGTTGAATGAAGTTCCACGTGAGGCCCCAGGCCCAGAATGGTAGTCGCCGATAACGGATCGGGTTGAAGCCGAGTCGGCGCATCTTGTAGACGAGAAGATTGGCGCCGACAAAATTGTAGCGCCAGTTGTCGAAGAATACGGTAACGCTCAGGTAATCCTCCTTACGCCGACAATGATCCAATGACCCCGGTGATCGGATTAACAGGCTTCCTCCCGGCTTGAGCATCCGCCAGCATCGCTCAAGCCAGGCGTCCAGGTTTTTGGTGTAGCCGATCAACTCTAGCGCATAGATGGCGTCAAAACTTTCACTCGGGAGATCGAGGCTGTCGAAGTCGGTGACTATCACCTGTCCACGCCCAGCCAGTTTTGCAAATTTCCGCCGGCAGATGTCCGCTTGCACGGATGAATTGGTCACGCACACAATCTCGATATCTCGCCGGCTGGCGAGGTAGTAGGCCGCCGCGCCAGATCCGCACCCGAGATCCAACAGCCGCATCCCGTCCTTCAGCTTCAGAAGACCGTATTCGGCTTCGTAGAGCCGCGAAAATGCGACGCGGGGGAAAACGCATGTGCTGTAGTTCGCTTGCTCGTCGCGATATGTGCCGAACACGTCATCATATGTACGCTTCTCGTCGTCGTGCTTGAGAAAGTCGATCGGCTGCGGTGTCCACTCGATCAGTTGGCGCTGCTCGAATTGATTCAACTCATGGCCGATCTTGCTCGCGTCCTTCGGTCGAGTCACCAAGAGAAACAGTACGTAATGAAAAACGTTGTATGCTGCGAACAACGCGATGACGATCGCCGTGACCAACTGAAACGTCAGAAAAATGTTCAAGGTCGCTCCTGTGACCGCTGAAACGCTCTGAAAGTGATGGAAAGATTCTCACGTCGATGAGGGGCACGGCCAAGCGGCGCCGCGCGTTATTATGCGGTTCTATTCTTTTTCTTGGGTAGGGCCAATGTCAGATCCGGGTCATTAGCGCCGTTTTGACACTCTGCCAGCCACTTCCGGTCTACCCCGAGGAACGGACATCGCCAGAGCAGTCCGGTTCGTCCGTTTCGTGCCACTTTCGGACGTGAGCAGGTGCGGCAAGCTGCGTGAGCATAAGGCTTCGGCTTTATTCAGTCACCTCGTCGGCGGTGGCGAGCAGCGTCGGTGGGATGGCCAGTCCGAGCGCTTTGGCGGTCTTGAGGTTCCGAGCAACCTTTGTCCCCAAGGAAGGAATGTACTTGCCGATGGCCTCGTCTTCCGGCTCGTTGGGCCGCATCAGCCTGAACGCCGCGTCACTCTCACTCGAAGGTCTTGCGGTGCCTCTCGATGAAGGCCTCCAGCGACATGGGCGGGCGGCCGCCGATCGTCTCGATCACGTCGTTGGTGCCGGCGAAGATGCCAGCCTGGTAGTCGAGCGCGACCTAGCGGATGTGCTGCAGGAGGAACGACTCCTTGAGCTCGCCCCGTTGCAACTGCTCCGATTCCCCGTACGCCTGTCCGGGCGTTGACCTGGCCCGGGGCGGGCGACTGGCTCGACGCCCTCTGCTGCAGCAATTCCTTCAGGGTGAGCTGCTTGTAGCGGACGTCCTTACCCAGCACGCGGCTCAGGACCTGCGCGTAAATTCCGGTAACGATCGCTAAAGTACCGAAGGCACGTTTTGCCAAACCAAAAGTTAGGCGACCGATCAGCTTCTACGTCATTCATTTTCGTGACGAAGATAATTGTTCGCGCGCAGTCTTGCGGGCGAACCGCGGCGCGTTCGTGCGAGACCCAGTCCATCTATATCACCGATGGATAGTATCGAAACAAATCGACTTTGCGATATGGCGGCGCTCTGTATCTTCTTTTGGGCTTCAACATCACACGAAGGAATTCGGTCATGAGCGTCACTGCTTCCGGTGGAGTGCGCGGATCCTCCAGGCGTCTCGGTGGGTGGGCTCTCCAAATTGTCGTGGCGGCCACTTTCTTTGTCGCCGAGGCCGCCAAGCTCGCTTGCGTGATGAACTCGTAACCCTCGCAGTGCGAAATGGCCTTTCAAGGAGAGGTGCATGAAATGACTGCGGGAACATCCCATGTCGCGGCCTTCGGCCGCTTGCTGATAGCCGTTGCCTGCCTTTGTACGCTCCTCCCTGGCGAATCTTTTGCCGTCCGCAAATGGGCTATCCGGCATGAGACGCTGGAGCTGTTTGACGCGACACGGCAGCGCCCCGTCTCCGTCGATCTTGCCGTGCGCGGCGACTATGAAATCAGGGCGAATAACGGGCTTTGGAAGCTCCCGGTCGCGATCATCAGCAACGGAAACACCGTTAAGAACACTGAATATTCATTCCTCGCCAACATCCTTGCGGCGAGAGGCTATTTGGTTGTCAGCGTCCAGCAAGACCTTCCGACTGATGCGCCGCTTATGACCAAGGTCGGCCAACCCTACGTCGGCCGGCGCGAGGTCTACATGCGGGGTGAGGCAAACATCCTGTTCGTGCTCAACAAGTTGCAGAAGCGGCAGCCTAATGCTGACTACGATCGCTTAACGCTGGTGGGCCATTCCAATGGCGGCGACGTTTCGATGTATCTCGCCAAGCAGCACCCCGAGATCGTATCGAAGGTGATCACGCTGGATAATTTGCGGGTGCCGTTCGTGCCGCACGGAGGGATGAAAATCCTGTCGTTTCGCTCCAAGGACCCTAACTTCAAAGCCGATCCAGGCGTACTGCCGCCCCCCGAGCAGACCAAGGCGGGCGGCATCGATATCGTCGACATCGGCGCGCGGCACAACGACATGAGCGACCGCGGTCCGGATTCAGTAAAAGAGAAGATCCAGGCGACGCTTGATCGCTTCCTTAGGGATAACGCCAGCAGCGAACTCGCAGCCGCAAACGAGCAGCCGATGATCTGCAATCCCGGCGACTACTGAAACGCGGGCACGGATCAAAAGCAAATCCTTGCTGGTGCTGGCCGACAGGCATGCGCAGAAAGGATGGCGGGATGGACGATGAACGTACATGCTGCAGGTGCCGGAGCTCAAGCGCGCCATGCGCCTAACCTACTTGAAGGACCATAGGGCTCCGATCCGCCGCGGATTTGCTTTTTTGAACTCTCCCCGGACGGAACGGGATCAATCTCGGCAACGCCACCCATCGCTTCTGAGGATGCCAGAGACTGGTGGGAGCAAGATGTTTCTCGGGCCTGGTCGCGTTGCTCAGCTCCACGTTGTTGGCGGCATTGAGGGACGTTAATCACCCCCGCCGATCAGTACCACCTGGGGCGCTGCAGGATCGGTGTCGGTTAGCACTGTCGATGCGTGGTTTTGTCCTGAAGCGAGACCACAAATGACCGATCAGCGATAGGGCTAGCGCGCCCACAATAATCGGGAGCCAAATCGACGTGGTTATGATGAGGAAGGAAATGACGACCACACGTCCAAAGACCGATTCGCTCACCGGATACTTAAGACGTGCGAAATATGCGTAGATAACAAAAATGACGGCTAGCACCATCCACGCGGCGACAAGCACTAGTAATAAGTCAATAAGTTCGCTGACGTAATGGTGCATGAGCGCGCCTCCTGACAGCGTCAGCGCGAATTGCTGTCACCCACTGTGAGCGGCTGTCGCGGTGATCATCGAGGGAGAATTTGGTCTTGTTCGCGTTCTCGGGCATCTGCACGCTTGGCGCCGCGGTCCCCGCCAGCGCCCAACTCATGCGAAGGCGCAGCTTTCGATTCGGCCGAGCCACGCCTGTCAACGCGCACTCGTTGAGATGGCTCGGGCAAGGGCTCGTCCAATGCAGTCATAACCGTCGGCGGTGTTGTGTAATCCGTCAAACGTTACAAGTGCGCTCTGCGCAACCCCGGCATTGATCGAGTTTCGCATCAGCGCAAAACGAGAAAATAGCCCGACCCTTTCCTGTTTTGCGACATCGTTGATGATGCCCTCCATCGTTGAGTAGCTAGCTGAAGCGAGCACCTGTGGTGCATATTGCAGGTCCATCAACACGACGTCCGAAGACCCTGCCTTAAGTGCCCTTACCCCTTCAAGAACGCTTCTTTTGAGCCCTTGGTCCGGCCGGCCACCCCAGGCGACGTCATTAGTACCTAATTGCCAGATAACGAGATCAGGCGTGTGCGCGAAAACGTCACGCTCGAAGCGTGCGATGTTGTTCGGAATCGTATCGCCGATTCGACCGCTGTTGATGACATTGATCGAGGCGTTGGATCTAAGTCTCGAGAGCTCTCGGCGCATCACCTCCGGATATGTGGCCGCGGACCTAAGCACCCAGAGTCCCACTGTCGACGATGATCCAATCGCTACAATCTTTAGCGGCTCACCAGATTTCAAACGAGCCGCCGTGCGGGGCAATTGTGCACCCAGCGAGACGTTGAAATTTGCCGAAAGGCATCTCTCCGCAGATGATAACTCGTCCTGTGCTTCTGAGGGCGCACTGCCAGACAATCCGATAAGCAAGGCCGCGCCGATCGACGCTATGGTTCGAGCGGTTCGGGTACGGAGGGCAAAATAGGTCAACACATCTTCCCCCAATAACTGCCGATTCTCTCTTGACAACCCTTGGCGTCAGACGTTTCGCTATGTCCTTGAATTACAGGTCGATTGACGCGTGGGTAGCGAGTAACACGATGAAACCGCGGATAGTGCGGGTGAGACCATGACCGGAAAGCCTGTAGCGAAGCGGCTGGTATTCCATATTGGCGGCTATGATCCAATCACGTCAGATGTCGGCGCGCAACGACGTTTTGTGCGCGAAATTGCCAGGTTCCAACGTACCTGGTCAGTGAAAGCGGTCGTTGACGGTTCGCATGATACCGCCGATCAGATGCAATGGAATGTGACGACAACCGGCCCCGATTGGCTAGTCGAAACCGATTACCGTCTAGTCCGATGGCACGACGCAATTGAGGCCTTCGGGCGTCGAAGCATTGGCTCACGCATTTCCGTCGGCATTCTTGCGTTTCTGGATTTCGTTTTGACCGGCACTCTTTGGCGTTACTTGCTGACCAACTGGCGCTACGCAGGTTTCTTTCTCTATCCGTTCGTCATGTTCGGACTACTCGTCGCGGCCGCCTTCTTGATTGGCGTGTTTGCATTCAAGATCACCGGATCAATTCCCATTGCTGCTGGTGGCGGTCTCTTCGGGTTCGCAGCCGTTTTGGCGGGTCCGTGGCGCTGGCTGCACCTGGGCGACTTGTTCGACGATTGGATTTTTTCTCGCGAGTATATTCGATGCGGTAATTCGGAAATCGAGCAAAGGCTAGACAGGTTGGCCACCGAGCTCGTGGCTGCGGCGAGCAACTTTGCCGCAGACGAAATTTTGGTCATAGGGCACAGTCTTGGCGCCGTACTTGCGGTTGATCTACTTGATCGCGCCTTGAAGCTGGACCCTGCGCTCGGTCGGAACAAAATTCCCGTCACATTCTTGAGCGTTGGATCATCCATACTCAAGGTCGGCCTGCACCCGAAGGCAATACGCTTTCGCACGACGATGGAACGCGTCGCCAAGTCGCGCGCGATCTTCTGGGGCGACTATCAGGCCCTCATCGACCCGTTGAACTTTTACAAAAGTCGGCCAATGGCCGATATGGGCTTATCGACAGAAAACGAAGCGACCGTCAGGGTCGTTAAACTAAGTCGAATGCTCGACCACGACATGTATCGACGCATCCGCCTCAATTTCTTCCGCGTGCACTGCCAGTTCGTGAGTGGAAATGATAGGCGAACATCGTACGATTACTTTATGATCACATGCGGACCTATTTCAGCCAAGTCCCAGACGCTCGCTCCGGATGGCGCCGTGTCGATGATCGCTGACGACGGAGGACTGATTGCGAGCGAGCCGCTGTCAGAAAGCGAACTGCTGGGAAGTCCCGGCGCGGCGGCCTAATTCAAATGACGCCCACTATTTCAAAAGTCATTTTCGTTGCCTTGGTGATCGGCTGGTACCTCATACGTTATAAGTACGCGCGGCGTTCTCGCCGCGAAAGGATTGTATCGAGCGCTCGCGGCCCCGCGGAAACTGCGCTACTGCTCATATCTCTCGCAGGGCTTGGACTTGTGCCGCTCGTCTATGTAGCGACAGCGATACCTCGTTTCGCAACTTACAGCTTTCATCCCTTGTTCGCTTGGCTGGGACTTTTCTTTGCGATTGCGGCTTTGGGTATGTTTCACCTGACGCATCGCGCGCTCGGACGGAATTGGTCGATCAGTCTCGATGTGCGGGAGAATCATAAACTCGTGACGGAAGGGATTTACCGGAGAATTCGACACCCGATGTATTCGGCATTTTGGCTGTGGGCTATCGCCCAGGCGTTGCTGCTGCCTAATTGGATTGCCGGCTTTGCGGGCCTGGCCGGTTTCGGGGTTTTGTACTTTGGCCGCGTCGCAAAAGAAGAGCGAATGATGTTAGAGACCTTTGGCGACAGCTATCGCGCGTATATGGCGAGGACTAGCCGGGTCTTCCCGTCGATGCTCTGAAGTAGGTTCTGACAGATATTGGATCTTTGGGACCACAAAGCGACCGGGAACCAAACGCCTCAAATTCCGTGCCATTTTCGCAACATTTGACAAAAAATGGCTGTCGGGATCGCCAATTCCTCATTCTATTTGTTGCTGCCGTGGCGAGCGCCAGGTTATCTGACTATGGCGAATTCCAAGCTACCCCGATTCACAGTGGGAGATGTAGATGTTGAAGTTCGTGATCCTCGGCGTCGCCTCTCTAGCCTTCGTGGGAACAGCCGTTGCTGCTGACCTCCCGCGGCCTCAGCCGCAGCCGGTGGCTGCGCCGGTCGGCAAATATCCCATGGGCAAATATCCCGTCGGCAAGAGCCCGATAGGCAAATATCCGGTTTCGGCCCCGTTAGTGACCAAAGGTTGATCTAATATCTATTCGTGCGCCGGCGGCGTTCGTTTGGGTTAGATGGACTAATTGTGCCGGTCTTTGATCCACGAGGATTCGAAGATGCTAGGAGTGACTCGGAAATATCCAAGTCTGCAGCGTGTTGCTGTGGTAACGCTGCTTGCGGCCTCCATCAGCTTGGGGGCCGGGAGCAGTCGCGCACAGCAACTCATGGCGCGCTCCGACCATGAGCAACAGGACGTTTTCCCTAAATCGGTGGCGAAGCATGCTGAGAGCATGGCTGCTGTTACGCCCAGTGCCCCGCCGGCCAGATCAGATGTAAAGCCAATTCAAAGAGCTACGGCCAGAGGTCCCTATTACGTTGATTTTCGTGCCCGCACGGCAGCGACCTACGGTCATGCATTCGTCTGGTACGGAAAGACAGGCGAAAAAGCGGTCGAGGTCGCGGGTTTGGCTCCGGCTGGCGACACGCTGCCGTATATCTTGGGACACATCATATTTGTTCCCTCTGAAACAGGGGCGACCTATGGCGATCTTGACGAGCAATATTTGACGGCGAGCTATCGTGTCTATTTGAATGAGGCTGACGCCAAGAAGGTCTTTGCTTATATCAAGCACATTCAGGAGACTTCGCCGGTCTGGAATGCGGCAACCGCCAACTGCACTGCTTTTCTCGGCCGCATAGCAACTTTTATGGGCCTGAACGCTCCGTTTCATCTGTTAAAGCCTGAGGAATACGTAAACCAGCTCAGAGAGCTGAACGGTGGACGAAAAACGGTGCAGCTTAAATCCGATCAAGGCTAGACTCCTCAGTATTGAGTTCATCCAGCTTTCCTGGCCGTCTGGATAGTGCGCGGTCTTCAAAGAGTTCAAGCGAGCGGCGTCCTTCGAGGAAGTGCGGCTCAATACGACCGGCATTCGCGTGCTGCCTCACCTGATTAATGAATAGGCTGCGAGATCGTGCGAATGTCCGCGGCGCGCCGCAGCAATGCAGCTCCACCTCGCGGGTGCTTAGGCGGTATTCATGGCTAAGCTCATGTTAGGAACCGTTCCGAGGACGAGTTCCGCTTGGCGCAGTTGAGGAAGATTCGCCAAAACGGATCGTTCGCTTCGGGAATGGCCGTAACGGCGCGATGCACAGTCTCCAGCGTTCGTACCTTGAGACGGAGATCACAGGATAGGCAATGCTTGATGCTGCGTCGAGGCCGAGCATCGACATCAATCGATCAATGCGCCTCGCGTACGCGGCAGGATGATAGACGCTCTCGAGATCTGTCTGTGGTCCACTAATATTTCGCACAATGGACGCGCCGGATCGAGATTAGTGCCATCGGTACACTGATCGCCGCCTGTGGTTGGCCCGCGATCATGATTGGGTGCAGCCGACCTTCGCGGGCGTCACGGCGCGTGAGCCGCGTGTTTGTCAAGCCGACAAAGCGCTCTTTCGGCTGCGCGAAAATAATGAACTGCGCCCCAGTTAGTCTCGCCCGCATTCGTGGGCGATGGATCAGACCCTTGTTTTGAGCTAAGCCGTCTGAGCCGCCTGGAACGGCGCGGGCGGCGGCTTCATTGCGGCAAATCAAGTGCGTGTAAACTATTGCGCCGGTTCGGGGACATCAATGCGGGTCTATATCATTGTTGCCGGCCTAGTCCTTTCGATCATCGGAAGGGGAAGCGCCACGGTTGTCGATAAAGGAACCGACGCGCAGAGCTCTTGCCAGCTACTGGTTCAGAAATCGTTTCGCGATCAGGACGAAGCTCGGTCCGCCGGCGCATGTGAGGGAATGATCGAGACTACGATGCTCTTTTCACCAAATCTGCCAGCTGACGTACGTGCATGCCCCCCCGCGCAAGGCAGCATTTTGCAGAGTGCCAAGGTCTTTCTGCGGTATCTTGATAACAATCCGGATCGAGTGAATGAACCGGGGATCACCATCGCTATCGAAGCATTCAGAGATGCTTGGCCCTGCCATGGGGACGAGTTCGTCCATCGGGACTGGACCAAAAAAGCGCGCGCCGAAAAAATCAAAACAATAGAAAGCGTATTTGTCGATTCTGATGCTAGCCTTACGATCCGTAAGGTTCGTGTCAGGGCTTGCTCATACCCCTAACTCTCAATGCACCGAGGGATCTATAGGCAATGCAGACGCGATGTCCGAAATGCACGACGATTGATGACACAAAATGGGAAATTCTCAATGACGCCTGCTCGGAGCTACCCACCGATGTCCGAGTTGGGGCATTAGCGTCGGTTTGACGGTGTCCGCGTCACTCCGCTTTTCCCCCAGGAGCGGCGGAACAGCGGACATCATGGCGCTTCGCAGATAGGAATTGGTGCCCCTGGCCGGAATCGAACCAGCACTCCTTGCGGAACTCGATTTTGAGTTCGAGCGCGTCTACCAGTTCCGCCACAGGGGCCTTCGGAGGCCTCCCCTGAGGGCAACCGCGCGAAGCGGGCGGAATATAGCGGGCGGTTTGCCCGGGTCAACCCGCGCGGAAGTGAATGTGGGGCGGCTCGACACTGCCGGTCCGGCGGGATAGGACGCTTGTCGAACCGTAGGGAGTTTGGACCGTGACGCTCGATGCCACCGCAAATCCCTCGCGTCTGCGCGCATCCGGCAATCCGGCGCTGACGGCGGCGCTGGTGGTCGCGGTCATTGCCGCCGCGACACTGGCGGGGGCGTGGTTCTTTCAACTGGTGCTCGATATCAGGCCCTGTCCGCTCTGCCTGGAGCAGCGCTACGCCTATTATCTGGCGGTGCCGCTCGGCCTCCTGGTCGCCTTCGCGGCTGCCCGTGGCGCGCCGCGTCCGCTGCTGCTCCTGGGCCTTGCCATCCTCGTCCTGGCCGCGCTGGCGAATGCCTGGCTCGGCGGCTATCACGCCGGCGTCGAATGGGGGGTTTGGCAGGGGCCGACCGATTGCACCGGGCCGGTCGGCAATCTCGGCAGCGCCGGCACGCTGCTGCAACGGCTCGACAGCGTGAAAGTGATCCGCTGTGACGAGGTGCAGTGGCGCTTCCTCGGGCTTTCGCTCGCCGGCTACAACGTGCTGATCTCGCTGTTGATGGCCGCCATCGCGGCGTGGGGTCTTTTTGCCGCGAAGCGGCTAGATCGTTGATCCGTAGATTGGGTAGAGCGGAGCGAAACCCAACACCGTCACAAAATTGCAGGAGATGGGTATCGCTTCGCTCCGCCCATCCTGCGGTTTTCGGCACCCGACGGGCAAATCAGTCGTCGCGACAAAAATCTGTCCAGCCCCGTTGCGAAAAATATTTCGCTTTCTCTGTCGGGCAAATCAGTTCTACCAGCTCGCCCCGTCCTTTCCCGGCAAGAGGGGCGCTTCGCGGTCGTCACGAACGCGGGATGGGATGCGGTGGACGCGGCAGCGTTGGCGCGCAAATGGAGTCGCAGGGTGAGTTGAACCTCATGAGCGACAATTGCGCGGAAGACGAACGGCGTTGTTGCGTACGGCAAAACCGTGTGGTCCCGACACCCGTTGCTGGTGCCAAGCTGTCGGTGGCTGATACGATCCAACCGGATCGCGTCAGCCTCAAGCCGGCAGCGACGGTGACAAGACGAATTCGTCGCCGGGGAGGGCACGGCATAAGCCGTAAAGCCATTGCGCAGGGAATTTCAGGCTTGATCCAAGACTGATCCCACAAAGTTTCGTCGTCAGGTCGCTGCATCGATTGGGCTTGGACATCATCCCGCCCCGCAATGAGATCGGACGGCCGAGCGGCGGCGGCGATTACCGGGGAGGAAATCGATGAGCACCATCATGCGTCGTCGGCGCGGCTCGCGCATGAGCCTTGGCCCTTATCGAAGGCACGAATTGCTTGGAGGGTGGATCGAATATCCGGTTAGCGGTTATACCGGATATGGCGACGGCCGCAGCACCAACGTGGCGGATTACATCTCGGCCGAGATGCGCGCCGACTGGGAAGCCAATCGCGCGGAGCCGCTGGCGTTTTGGCAGTCGGGCAAGACGGAAGCCGACGGTTTTCCGGACGCGCTCCCGTGGTTGTACGTAGGTGGCAGTGCGGAAACTCTGCCATGGGCGGCAAGGCATCTGGACTAGGCACACGTCC
Organism: uncultured Alphaproteobacteria bacterium; assembly: GCA_963786115.1. GTDB lineage: Bacteria > Pseudomonadota > Alphaproteobacteria > Rhizobiales > Xanthobacteraceae > Bradyrhizobium. Next base: position 63,131 of record CAWAYC010000039.1, on the reverse strand, counting down.
GCTCTTGAGGGTACAACGGACGTGCCGTACAAGCTGGGACACTTCCGAGTTTGACCCAAACCCGACACGGTAGCACGAACATTCCAGTTGCGACACTTTCATTCAATATGGTGGTAGGTCTTCGCGGCACAGTTGCGATTCGAGATAGTCGCCCCCGCGATGAGGCCCCTCGATGAGGCGATCAAAAAGCCGAGGACGCTGGTACGGGTGCGCATATTGAGGTGGTGACAAGCTGACGAACGGCTGCGCATGAACGAGAAAGACCTGCCGGGAGGAGGCGTCATGCGGCACCTCGTTCGGTCCCGCTCCGAGCTGCAAGATCGGGTGACCGAACTCATCGAGCAACAGACGGCCATCTCGGAAGTGCTGCGCGCCATTGCGAACTCGCCGCACGACTTGCAGCCCATCTTCGACGCCATTCTCGACAGCGCCACTCGTCTCTGTCGAGCAGACGTAGTCACCTTACGTCTCTCCGAAGAAAGCGGCCTTCGTCTCGTGGCGATGCGAGGGGACCCCCTTTTGGTTAGTCACCTGTGGTCATCATTCCCCGCGTTCGCAAAAAAGGGGAGTTTACAGAGTTGAACAGCCACAAGCAGGTTACCCGCTCACATCCTCGACTTGGCAGCACTTGAAGGCGATCATCGGGATCACTCTAGGATCGCGGCGGTGAACGCAGGTTATCGAGCGACCCTGATTGTGCCGTTGCTCAAAGACCATGAGATAATCGGGACAATTACTCTGGGCCGCACACAGGTGCAGCCGTTCACCGATCAACAGATTTGCTTATTCACTGTCTTCGCTGCGCAAGCCACCATTGCCTTGGAGAGCACCCGCCGCGAGCGGCAATATCGCGAGGCGCAGATGGCGCTCGCGCATGCCAACCGTGTCGCGACGATGGGCCAGTTGACGGCCTCGATCACCCATGAAGTGAACCAGCCGATCACAGCGGCAGTCACATACGCGTTAGCCGCTCGGCGTTTCCTAAGCGCGGATCCACCGAATTTTCGCGAGGTGGATGATGCGCTCTCTCTGATTGTCAAGGAGGGGAATCGTGCAGGCGAGGTCGTTGAGCGAGTTCGTGCGCTCATTAAGAAGGCTCCCGCACGAAAGGATACCGTAGCGATCGACGATGCCATCCTTGAGATTATTGCTCTCACCCGTACGGAGGCCGTAAACAATAGCGTGTCGGTGCGGACGCAATTTGCGGAGGGCTTGCCGCGTGTTCAAGGCGATCGGGTCCAACTGCAACAAGTGATGCTGAACTTAATCGTTAACGCCATTCAGGCGATGAGTGGAATTGGGGAAGGCCCGCGCGAATTAAAGATCAGCATCGATGCCGTTCCGTCCGAAGGTGGCGTGCGCGTCGGGGTGCGGGACACCGGCCCGGGGCTGAGCCCGGAGAGCCTCTCGCGTCTGTTCGAGCCATTCTACACGACCAAGCCCGAGGGCATGGGCATGGGCCTATCTATCTGCCGCTCGATCATCGAAGCCCACGGCGGACGGCTGTGGGCGATCCCGTGCGAACCGCAGGGTGCTCTCTTTCAGTTTACGATCCCCGCTGACTGAGCTGCCGTCCGTGATCGATGCCGCTTCTTGGCACTTTTCGGAAGTGCCGGAATGTCCGACTTGAGTCCGGAATGCGCACCAAAGCGGACGTCCGCCGACCACGCTAAGTTACGCGACGCCCGTTGCATCCGCCCCCGCGCCGCTTCGATGATCTCGATCTTCGCCGACCGGCCGCGCCCGTCCTCCGACACGACCGTCACGATGACCGGCGAGACCATGCCCGGACCGACGTTGTGGCGACAGACTTCCTTGATGTCCGAGCCCGAATGCCGCGCCACGCTGACCGAGCCGTTGGTGCCGCTGATCGCGAACACGTGGAACGGCGGCTAGAAGCCGCAGCCATCGATGAAGTCGGAAACGAATTCAGCAAAACGCTTATCCCCAAAACGTCGGGGAACGGTCCCCGCGCTCCCTTGCACTTAAGCCCTATCCGCGCCACCTTGCGGTCCCCCCGCTAGTTTGTTTGTGTAGCGGAGGGCATGAAAAAGCCGAGCAATCCCTCCACAGGCGCTCGGCTCTTCCGTGTCCCTTAAACCCTGTGAGAGCCAAAGAGGACAGTATCACTGTACGACCGAGGATCGCCTCGTCAATGGGCGATTTGCACGTCATCCACGGCAGGCTCTCCTATCAAAGGAGACCCCTTTTGAGCATTACGCAGTTTACCTTCGAGCAGGCTGTTGACGTCTGGATGCGCCATTTTAGCGGCCAGTATCAGCACCAGATCGCGGCGGCCTACGTCATCAACGCTCGCGCCGTCAATCATGTCTTGAAGGAAAGGACCCACGTCGGCAGCAGGCAAGTCGCTGAGACGAGGTTTAACAAGTCGGCATAACCACGGAGGACGGGCGGCCGAGGCCGCCCGTTCCTTTCGGGACAAAAGGATTGCAAGGAAATGGTCTCGCTTGATGAGGGGCAACAGGTGTTGCACTGGCGCGGCGGCGCGTGGCATCGCATCGCTTGGCAAGACTGGATGAGTTTTCGCGAACTGGACGGCAACTTTGCGCCGCTTCCTTACGTGACCGCTGGCGAACACCGCTTCGTGGTGTGCATCGTCGAAGACGGTCGCCTCTACAACATCATTCCGCATCGCTACCTGATCGACCGAGATGGCCGCATCGCCGATAGTCACTATTTCGGCGTGCTTTCAGACGCCGAGATCGAGCGCTATCGGGCACTGAACAAGCGGCACTATCAATACCCGGAAGCCCATCCGCTGAACGATGAAGAGCAGCGGGAGTTCGATGCGATCAGAGATCGCCCATGGCGCTCTTGGTTGCCGCCCGTCGAAGCCGTCCGTGAATTGACGCGCGCGGCTGTCGCACTGCCGGACGAAAACGACGCAGCTTGGAACGTGCTGGAGGCCTGCGGAATATCGCGCGGTGGATCATCCGGGCTGGCCTCCTGATCGCCTTAGCGGTTCGTCGTGTACCGTCCGATGTTGCGCCCACTGGCGTCATAGACGGTCGTCGTGTTGCCGCTCGTCGTCTCGCGACTGATCACCTTGCCTCGCGCATCGTAGTTCGTGATCGTGCCGCTGGAGTCGGTCGCCGAACGGCCGACGACCTTGCCGGACGAGTCGTAGAACGTGCGCTGTTGCGCCGAGGCTGCGCCGGTCGTCATTGCGAGCGTCAGCAGGGCGAATAGCATCGATCCTATCGGACATTGTCAGGCTCGGTTTCCCATCGGCGGTCCGTCATGGCACCACTCCATCGCGTATTGTCAGTGCGTTGCCTTTCAGCCTCATTATCGAGTACAGAACTCCTTCGCGACACTCGAATCGAAACTTATAGCGACCGCGTTTTGCGTCCGAAGAAATGACACTACGCAAACGGCAATCAATTTTGCCGACATCGTAGTCTCCCACCCAGCCGTCGCTGGAGATCAGCATCTGGCCCTTACAGTCTTCGGAATTGACCCGAGTGTAGATCGAGTTTGGGTTGCGGATGCCGAGGCCTGACTCCACGTATTTCCAGCAGCCCAACAATTCGTCTGGTATGCGATCAGCGGCCTGTGCAGCGTTACTCGTGATGATGGCGGCGATGGCGATGAGAGCAGCGGCGACAGCTTTGTTCTTCGTAATCATTTGACCCACTCCACTTTCTGCGCCTTCACCGCGACGATCTCGTCCACAAAGAGCCGACCTTGATCGCGTGGTCGGGCGAGGCTCCATGTTCCAGTGAGCTGGGGCCTGATGCGCCGAGGTCGCGGTCAAGACCGACGACGGTCCGACCGACGGTCAAATCGATCTGATAGAACTTTATGGGGCTTTATTGCGCCGTCAAATCTCGCAGTGACGCCACGGGGGACACATCAGCCGCATCACATTCATTTATCGACAGTTTTTGCGCCCATACTCTCCCTTGCGCAGGGAATGTCGGAGTGCTTCCGCTGAACCTGTATGCTCGTGTGCGCATCTCTTTGCACAAACTTGCACACGAGACCGCGGGTGCAGCGCGCACCCGGCATTCCCTGCTCCCTCTGTTTCGAGAGAGGGCAAACGAAATGCAAAACTTCGGGCAATTCATGCCGCGAGAACGCAAACGCACGTCATTCTCCGCCGTCGTCCTGGCGAAAGCCAGGACCCATACGCCGCGGCGGAAATTGCTTTGCGCAGGGGCCGACGGCTTTGCTTCAACAACTCGGGCCGGTGATTATGGATCCTGGCGTTCGCCAGGATGACGCCGGGGAGAGAGCAGGGGCAACATTGTATGCCGGTCGCCCCGGCGAAGGCCGGGACCCATATCGCCGGAGCGAAAATTGTCTTGCGCAGGGGCCGCCGGCTTCGCTCAACAGCTCAGGCCGGCGGCTACGTCCTCAAACGTGTCCCGCCATCGTCTGCCGTTCGCGCGCGTAGCGCACCAGCGCGACGAAGCGGTAGATGCCGTGCACGAATTTTCCGTAAGCCATGGTGATGAACAGCGCAAAGACGACGCCGAGATGCAGCGCCAATAGCGGTCCCCATCGCCGCCGTATCGCGCCACAGCAACAGCGCCATGCCGGTCAAGCTCGTCAGGAACAGCATCACGATGAAGGCTGTGTCCATGCCGAGTCGCTTTTCGTCGAGCAGCGCGCGATCGCGACGCCATTTTTCGATCAGCAGCCCGATCGGCCCGACCAATAGCCCGATGCCGCCGAGCGTGCCGAGCACGACAGGCAGATCCCACCATGCATAGGGCGCCTCGCGCGCAAGCAGATAGTGATAGAGCGTCGCGACCGAAGTCGCGGCGAAGCACAGCACAAAACCGTAGAAGGTGAAGTGGTGAAAGATCTTGCGGCGGTCGGTCGGGCGGTCGTCCTCGTTGAAACAGCCGACGCCCCCGCCATCGAGATAGCGCAGCTCGCCGGCGTCGCGGATCGCCTGCCACAGCGATTTTGCATCGGTCTTCATGTCGATGGGCTCGCCGATGTCGCGCCAGAACGCGAGCACGCCCATCGCCAGCGCGACGATCGCATAAAGAAACGCGGCGCCGAACAGCGCCGCCATCGCGTTGTGCGGCATCAATTTGTAGAACGCGCCCGCGCCGGTGTGGACGCCGAACAGCACTTGCCGATCGTTGAAGGCGGCAAAGCCGAAGATGAAGGCGGCGACGCTGAGCGCCGCGATCAGGCTGATCACGAGACCATTGCGCGCGAACGCGCCGGAGAACGCGCGCGGCCAGGCATAGGCGGCGTAGGATTCGGCACGCGCCACCGCCAGCGTCTTCGGCACGTTGACGTTGAATTCATGCGGCGGCGAGAATTGGCAATCGGTATAGCACGCGCCGCAGCCGTGGCAGAGATTGGCGAGATAGTTGAGATCGCCGTCGGAAAACGCGCGGCGCATTTCCATCGCCGGAAACACGGCGCAGAGGCCCTCGCAATAGCGGCAGGAATTGCAGACCGTCATCAGCCGGTCGGCTTCCTCCAGGATTTTCGTTCCGTGCATGTCGTATCGTTTCCCGCTCCAGACCGGATCGCGTTACTTGCCTGTTCGACGCGTTTTCCTGGCGCGAACCGGAATCCACCTCGCTCGAAAACGCTATGGTTTCGTCAGCCCTTTGCCTTCCAGCCATTTCTGGATCAGTCCGGCGACCTCGGCATTATTCTTGTCCATCATCATCATGTGCGAATTTCCCTTGATGCCCGCCTGCGGCAGGTCGACCACGTCGGCGCTGCCGCCGGCGGCCTTGATCGCATCGGCAAACGCAATGCCCGTGGCGCGGATCTTCGGCCAGCGCGAATCGCGCTCGATGTAGTCGCCATAGACGATCAGCGTCGGGATGTTCTTCAGCGCGTCGACCTTGGCGGGATCGCCGACGCCGGCGGGCTCGACCGCGATCAGCGCCTTGACCTTGTCGGGGCGCGCCTGCGCCACCTTGAAGCCAAAGCTGCCGGCCTGGCTGTGGAACAGGATGATGCAGGGACCGACGCGGTCGATCTCGGCGACATAGGCAGCGATCGTCGCATCGTCATTGGTGGTCCAGCGCGGCACGCCCTGCTTGACGAAGTTTTCGTAACCCTCGTTCGGAAACTGGCTGCCGGGCATCAGCTTCCGTTTGGCGGGATCGGGATCGTAGGAGTTTTGTCCATCGCCGATGCGAAAGCGCTCGAACGGGTTGGCCGTGGTCAGGAACACCGGCTCGCTCTTGAAGATGTCAGGATATTGCGCCCAGCCGGCGCGGCCGCGTTCGACGGCATCGGAATTGTAGACGCTCCAGCCCTTGCGCAGAAAATAGTTCAGCCAGCCCTCGCGGCCATCGGGCGTGGTCTCGTAGGTGACGCCGGTCAGCCCGCCGCCATGCCACATCAACAGCGGATAGGCGCCCTTTTCGTTGGCGGGCAGAAAATACTGCACATACATCTGCTCGACCTGGTAGGTGCCGTTCGGATCGACTTTGGCCGGGACGCCGCCGGGCGTGAAGGTGACTTCCTTCACCGGCTTGCCCGAGATCTCGACCAGCCGCCCGCCGACATGGAACGAGCCCATGTCGCGCAGCGCGATCGGCTCGGCGGCATCTGCCGGGTGAGAGGCCATCAGAAGCGTCGCCGCCGCGGCGGCCATTGCAATGCGCGACATGTTTCCTCCCTGGACTTTTCTCCTTCTCCCCGCTTGGGGGGAGAAGGTCGGGATGAGGGGGACTCTCCACGAGCGAATCTGTGGAGACTCCCCCTCACCCGGATTGCTCCGCAATCCGACCTCTCCCCGCAAGCGGGGCGAGGTGAGCAGATCGCGGCGCTAATTTCTTGCATTCCTGGCCGCTTCCCGTCCCGCTACCCGACCGAATACGCTGCCGATGGTCATGCCGATGCCGGCGGCGTAGCCCTTGCCGAGCACATTGCCGGCCATGATCTCGCCGGCGGCGAACATGTTGGCGGCGGGCTTGCCGTCCTTCATCAGCATGCGCGCCTGCTTGTTCACGCGGGTGCCGAGATAGGTGAAGGTGATGCCCGGCCGCACCGGATAGGCGAGATAGGGCGGCGTATCGATCTTGCGTGCCCAATGCGTCTTCGGCGGCGTCAACCCTTCGGTTCGGCAATCGTCGAGAATGGTGTGATCGAAGGTGCCGGGACGCACCGCGACGTTGAATTCGGTGACCGTCCTTTCCAGTGCCGCCGGATCGAGCCCGAGCTTGCCGGCGAGCCCGGCGATGGTGGGCGCGCCGATCGGCGGAAACAGTGTCGGCATGAAGCGCGTCACGACCGTCGAATTGAAGATGATGTAGGCGATCTGGTCCGGCTGCGCCGCGACCAGGCGTCCCCAGATCGCGTAGCGTTTTGGCCAGATGTCCTCGCCCTCGTCGTAGAACCGCGCGGCGTGCTTGTTCACGACGATGCCGAACACCACCGAGTCGTGCCGCGTGATGATGCCGCCGTCGAATTTCGGCGCGCGGGCGTCAATGGCGACCGCGTGGCACTGTGTGGGATCGCCGATCTCCTGAACGCCCTTGTCGAGCAGCATTTTCAGGATCGAGCCGCGGTTATAGGGCGTGCCGCGGATCAGGAAATTGTCGGCGGCCTCGCCCCAATATTCCCTAAGCCATTCGATGTTGGCCTCGAACCCGCCGGCGGCGGCGACCAGCGTGGACGCCCGGACTTCCGTGGTGCCGTCGACCGGCTGCTTCAGCCTTGCGCCGAGGAACATGCCGTCCTCGATCACGAGATCGGTCACCTCGGCCTCATAGCGAACTTCGACGCCGAGCTTTTCAGCGGTGAGATAGAGCGCGTTGAGCATCGCCCGGCCGCCGCCGAGGAAGAACGAATTGGTGCGCCCGAGGCTCAGCGTGCCGCCGAGCGAGGGCTGCCAGCGCACGCCCTGTTCGACGATCCAGTTCAGGATGTCCTTGGACTCGTGAATCATGAATTTCGCCAGTTCTTCGTCGGTCTGGCCGCCGGTCAGCTGCAACAGATCGTCCCAGAATTCCTCTGCCGTGTAGGGACCGGTCAGGATCTCGGTCGCGGCGTCGTGAGCGCAGCGCATGTTGCGGGTGTGGCGGGTATTGCCGCCGCGATAGAACTTTGGCGCGCCTTCCAACACCAGCACCGAGGCGCCGGCCCGGCGGGCGCTGATCGCCGCGCACAAGGCGGCGTTGCCGCCGCCAATCACCAGCACGTCGTACTTAACGGTCAAATCGGCCATGCGCTCTTGTTATCGTTGTTGGCATGGAAATCAAACGTGCGCGCGCGCAGGAAAATCCATCCGCCCTGGGGATTTTCTAGCCTGACGCGGCGGCCGCGTCACGCGTCTCGATGGCCGGCCCGGGTGATCGACGGCGCGGTACGCGACGACGTCGCATGCGCCCTCTCTCACATCCGGAACGTCAGGGTTTGGTTTGAACGGACGTGACCAGCCATTCGCGGAAGGCGGAAAGCTTCGGCGAATCCGCCCGGGCCTGCGGCGAGACCAGATAGAATCCGGCGTCGGCCGGCAGGGCGATCTTGAAGGGGACCACGAGCCGTCCCTTGGCGATGTCGTCCTGAACGTACGAGGTCCGGCCCATCGCCACGCCGATGCCGTCGATCGCGGCCTGGATGGTCATGAAGATGAGATCGAAAGTCACGCCCGGTTGTTTCGACAGATCGGCCGGCAGCCCGGCCGCCGTCAGCCACAGCCTCCAGTCGTCGCTGTTGGCGTTGCTGGTGTGCAGCAGCACGTGATCCCTCAGGTCTTCGGGACATTTCAGCGGCCTGGTTCCGTTCGCAAGCGCCGGGCTGCACACCGGAAATGCTTCGTCCGCCATCAGCCAGTCGGCGCGCACGCCGGGCCACTGGCCGCGGCCGTAGCGGATCCCGGCATCGACATTGTCGCGCTGGAAATCGACCAGGCTGGTCGAGGTGGTGATGCGTACGTCGATGCCGGGATGGGCTTCCTGGAATGCCGAAAGCCGCGGCAGCAGCCATTTGGCGGCGAGCGAGGCGAGCGTCGAGACCGTCAGCACATGGTCCTGGTCCTTGCGCAGCAGGCGATCGGTCGCAAGCTTGAGATCGTTGAACGCGGCGCGGACGCCGGGGAGATATTGGCTGGCTTCCGGCGTCAGTGTCAGCGAGCGGTTCTGCCGGACGAACAGGCGAACCCCAAGCTCCTGCTCCAGCCGCTTGATCTGATGGCTGATCGCGGTCTGCGTGACGTTCAGCTCGGAAGCCGCCTGGGTGAAGCTCAAATGCCGCGCCGCGGCCTCGAAGGCGCGCAGCCCGTTCAGCGAAGGCAGCCTCCCTGTCATCTCGCGCGATGCCTCCGATTACATGAGATTATATCATGCGAAGTGGTACAAAGTGTCGTTTGTGGAAGGCCCCGATAGGGCAGATATTGCAGGTTAGAGATTAGCTGTAGGAGGCACACATGTCCACTTGCACACATGAATTGATGATAAATCATCATGGACAGGGTGTTTTGGCCGAATTGAGCGACACCCTCCATATCTGGCGCGAACGCTACGAGCGGCGGCGCGAGCTGGCGCAGTTATCCGAGCGCGACCTGCACGACATCGGCCGTTCCTGGAGCGACGTCGCTTTCGAAGCCGAAAAACCGTTTTGGCGGGCGTGAGAGCAGCCAGGCCGGCGCCGCCTCGGGTGAGGGGCGCCGGCCAATTTCCTCCCGAGGCGATAGGGCGCGTCATGACCAGTCTTCGTTTCGATAATCTCAGGCAACATTCCGACGTGCTGCGTTCGCGCAGCGGCGACGCCGTGACCGTGCGGTTCCTCGAGCCGCGCGATGCCGAGGAACTCCAGCATTACTTCCGCTCGCTGACGACCCGCTCCCGCTACAATCGCTTCCTCGGCGCGATAAGCGAGTTGCCGAGGACGCTGCTCGACGAGTTCACCCATGTCGGCGAGGCCGATCGTTTCAGCGTGGTCGCGACCATGATGGTCGACGGTTTTGCGACCATCGTCGGCGAGGCCCGCTACGGCTTCAACGCCGATACCGCGAGCATCGAGTTCGGCCTGTCGATCGATGATCGCTGGCAGGGCAAGGGCATCGGCAAGGCGCTTCTGAAAAACCTTGAATGCCGTGCGGTGGCGTTCGGCGCCGAGCGGCTGTTCGGCGATACGCTGCGTTCCAATGATGCCATGATCGCGCTGGCACGCAAGTCGGGCTACGCCTTCACCAACAGCCCCGGTGACTGGAAGCTGGTGCGTTTCGAAAAACCTCTCGACGTCGAATCGCGAGACATCCCCTGCGCAAGCTGGCGGCTCGCCGCCACATCCCGCCAGGCCGCCATGTCCTCGGTCGCGGTTTGACATGACTGGCCCGGTTCTGAGCAAGAACCGGGCCTTTTTCTTGGCTGCACGCGGGGCGAAGGCGAATCTCAGCCGCCCCGAAACACCGGCTTACGCTTGTCGATGAAGGCCTGCACGGCTTCCTTGTGATCGGCGGTCGTGGTCAGGCGGACCATGCGCTCGGCTTCGTGATCGCGGGCCGTGGCGAAATCGAACAGCATGGCTTCGTCGAGATTGTCCTTCATGTAGCGCAAGGCCAGCGTCGGCCCCTCGGCCAGCGACTTGGCGAGCGCAAAGGCTTCCTCCTGAAGCTTGTCGTCCGGCACCACGCGGTTGACGAGGCCGATGGTCTCGCATCTTGCGGCGTCTACCTTTTCCGCGGTGAACATCAGTTCGCGCGCCCGCGACGTGCCGACCAGCCGCGTCAGCAGCCAGGCGATGCCGTAGTCGCCGGAGAGTGCAACGCGCAGATAGCCGGTGGAAACGAACGCCGATTGCGCGGCGATGCGGATGTCGCAGGCCATGGCCAGCGCTAGGCCAGCACCGACCGCGGGACCGGGCAGCGCGGCGATGGTCGGCTTGCGGACGGAAGCCAGTGCGCCGGTGAGAAGGCGCTGGCGCTCCTGCAGATCCGCGACCTTCTCGTCATAGGACATTTCCAGCTTCTTCTTGTCGCGGTGCGCGCCCATGCCCTTGACGTCGCCGCCGGCGCAAAACGCCTTGCCGGCGCCGGTGATGAGCAGCACGCCGACCTCAGGATTCTCGCCGCAGGTCCTGATCATGGTGCGCAGCGCCGGCGTGAGCGTGTCGGACATCGCATTGCGTAGCTCGGGGCGGTTCAGCGTGATGATGGCGACGCGGTCGCGGATCACGCACAACAATTCGTCGGTGCCGGTGTCGATTTTGGTTTCTGCGGTCATGCTTCCCCCGTTTTGTAATTTACTCCGTCATTCCGGGGCGATGCGAAGCATCGAACCCGGAATCTCGAGATTCCGGGTCTGGTGCTTGCGCACCATCCCGGAATGACGTCGTGTCTCAGAATTTCTCCACCCACGGCCGCATTTCCAGTTCCCAGGTCCAGGCGCTGCGCGGCTGCTGCAGCACGTTCCAGTAGCTTAGCGCAATCGCATCGGGGTCGAGCATCGAATCCGGCCGGTCGACGGGCTCGGTTCGCGCCTTGCTGCGGATGCCGCCGTCGATGACGAAATGCGCGATGTGGAGGCCTTGCGGCGACAATTCACGCGCCATGCTCTGCGCCAGGCCGCGCAGCGCGAACTTGCCCATCGCGAACGGAGCCGATTGCGGATAGCCCTTGACGCTGGCGGAGGCGCCGGTGAACAGGATCGCGCCGTGCTTGTTGGGCAACATGCGCTTGACGGCCTGCTGCGCCACCAGGAACCCGCCGAAGGCGGAGACCGCGATCGAATTGGCGACATCGGCCGGCACCAGCTCGGTGAAAGCGCCGCGCGACCGCCCGCTGGCGTTGTAGACCACGATATCAGGCGTTGCGATCTCGCGCTCGACCAGGCCAAACAGCCGCTCGACCTCCTCGGCGTCGGTCGCATTGCAGGCAAAGGCGCGGGCGCCGGTCTCTGTGCAGAGCGCGCCAAGCTTTTCGATCTGACGCGCGGCCAGCGCCACACGAATGCCTTCGCGTGCAAACAGCCTGGCCAATGACGCGCTAAGGCCTTCGCCGGCGCCGACGATCAAGGCGTTCTTGTATTTCGGTAGTTCCATGAGCGCTGTCCTCGGATGGGTGGGAGTTGGTATCTAGGCGCGCAATCCGGCAAGGCAACCTGCAGCATCGAGAACCGGGTCGAGCGTGGCCTTGTCGGCAACATCAGCGTATCTCGCGCGCAACATGCCGAGCGACCGCGCATGATATTTCTGCGGCTTCTGAGCCCAGATGTCGTCGCCGAGCGTGAGGCTGAATTCCTCGTTGCCCTCCGCAAGAGCCTTCTCGTTTGCCAGCGTCCAAGGCATGAATTTTCTCCCGACCTGCGTCGTCAGGATCGGCATCAGGGTCGGCGCCAGCGTGGACCACGCTTCGAACGGGCCTTCAGCCCGCGGCCACAGCATGCGATGCACCCACTCCAGCACATGCGGGGCATCACCTCCGATCAAGGCGCCCACGGTCGGATCGGTCCACATCTGATAGAACTGGCCCCAAAGCCCGAAGTCGCCGAAGGCCGGCCGGCCGCCGAACAGATAGGGCCGTGTCGCGAGGTGACTTTCGAGCAAGCCAAGCATGTCCTGGAGGCCTGCCTCGATCTGCGGCGCGGTCACCGGGTTGGACCCGACAAACCAGACCCGATCAACCATGCGGGTGCGCACCTGCGCCGCGAAAGCCGCATGCTCCCGTTCGCTCGCCTTCGGTCCCCGCATCCGCGCGATGCGTCCGGCCGAACTAATCTGGTCGACATCACGGGCCCAGCGGTAGTGAAACATCCATTTGTTGCCCCACTCATCACCGAACTCCTCGATCAGTGCTGAAATGAAATTGGCCGTTGTATCGCCGGGATGGATCGAGGGCTCGGGATGCAGTTTCTCGATCCGGTCGATGATCGGCGTGGAATCCTGGATGCCAGTCCCGTCAGGCGTCACCACCAGCGGAATGATCGGCATTTTGGCGTATTTCTCGTATTCCGCCTGGCTTGCCGCATTGCGCAAAATCCAGTCGTGCGGAATTCCCTTGTAGCGGAAATAGGAGCGGACCTTGACCGAGTAGGGCGACATTTCGGCGCCAAAAATGCGATATCTGTCCGCCATGGGGCGACCCTCCAATTATGATTGTTGACGGCGTGGCCGCCTGCCTTATCGGTAGATGATCAATATCGGGCGGAACGAACAAGGGCTAAATAATGCAGCCACCCAAGCACGATCGCATCGCGACTTCTGCCGACCGGCCGGGCCTGCTCGCACCCGACACTTCGGGCATGAATTTCTACCGGGCCGATCCGGCGCTGACGGATCTGCTGCGGCTGCATCTTCCTGACGCGCTGTTTCGCCATATCGAGCCGCATCTGGACCGGCTCGGCGCACTCGCCGGCGGCCATCTCGACGAATGCGCGCGGTTTGCCGACCGTCATCCGCCGGTGCTGCACCAGCGCGACCGCTTTGGCCGCGACGTGCAGTGGATCGAATATCATCCGGCCTATCGCGAACTGGAGAAGGCGGCCTTCGGCGAGTTCGGCATTCATGCGATGTCGATCCGCAAGGGCATTCTGGGCTGGCCCGATAAATATCCTGTTGTTGCAAAACACGCCTTTACCTTCCTGTTCAACCAGGCGGAGTTCGGCCTGGGCTGCCCGATCAATGTCACCGATGGCTGCGCGAAGCTGCTCAACAATTTCGGCAGCGAGGAGCTGAAAGCGAGATATCTCGACGGCTTGACGCAGACGGACATGAGCAAGCTGACCCAGGGCGGCCAGTTCATGACCGAGAAGGAAGGCGGCTCCGACGTCGGCACGCTCACAACGACCGCCGTGCACGAAGGCGATCACTGGCGGCTCCACGGTGAAAAATGGTTCTGCTCGAACGCCGACGCCGAAGTGGTGATGCTGCTGGCGCGGCCGGAGAATGCCGGTCCCGGCACGCGCGGCGTCGGCTTGTTCCTGATGCCGCGGCGGCTGCCGGACGGTTCGCAAAACCACTACCGGATCGTGCGGCTGAAGGACAAGCTCGGCACCCGCTCGATGGCCTCGGGCGAGATCAAGCTGGAAGGCGCGATTGCCTACGCGGTCGGAAAGCTCGACCGCGGCTTTGTGCAGATGGCCGAGATGGTCAATTCGTCCCGGCTCAGTAACGGCGTCAAGTCGACCGCGCTGATGCGCCGCGCCCATCACGACGCGATGACGGTGGCGAAGAACCGCGTGGTGTTCGGCAGCCGCATCATCGACCTGCCCCTGGCGCGGCGGCAGTTGATGAAGATCATGCTGGCGACCGAGCAAGCGCTGTCGATGAGTTTCCTGACCGCCGACGCGCTCGACCGCGCGGAGGCCGGAAGCCAGGATGCCGCCGCGTTCCTGCGCATCCTCACACCGACGTTGAAATTCCGCGCCACCCGCGATGCCCGCAAGGTTTGCGGCGACGCGCTCGAGATGCGCGGCGGCATCGGTTACATCGAGGAATTCGCCACCGCGCGATTGCTGCGCGACGCGCATCTCGGCTCGATCTGGGAAGGCACGGGCAATATCGTCGCGCTCGACGCGTTGAGGCGCGCGGTTGGCCGTCATGGCGCGGACGCCGCGCTATCGGCCGATCTGCATGCCCGGCTCGATGACAGTGCCGATGTGCCGCAGGCCTGGCGCGATCGCCTGCGCGGGCTTGCCGACCGCGCCGTCGGCTTTGCGCGCGAGGTCGCCAGCCGGATGGATAACGAAGGCGAGGCGCGCCGCGCTACCAGCCTGCTCTATCACGTCGCAAGCGCGGTGGCGCTGGCCTGGGAAGGTGGCCGCATTCACGAGATGCGCGGCGACGCCAGGCGCTTGTTGCTTTCGCGCATGGTGGTCGACCACCGGATCTCTGCGGGCGACCCGTTCCGGGTAACGGAAAATACCGCTTCACGCACTATCACCGATCATCTGCTTGGCGAGCGCGATGTCGGCATGGCCGAGGTTGGCGAATTGCTTTCGGCAGCGTAGGGTTCGCTGTCACCGCCAGCGTGATTTACCTCTCCGAAAAGGAGAGGTGAGGTTCTGCCGTAACAATGAAAATGAGGAAATACCGATGAAGGCCGCTGTCCTGCATGAAGTCAACCAGCCGCTCGTGATCGAGGACGTCAGCGTGCCGAATCCCGGTCCACGCGAAGTCCTGATCCGCACCGCGGTGGCCGGGCTCTGTCACTCCGACCTGCACTTCATGGAAGGGCTTTATCCGCATCCGCTGCCCGCGGTGCTGGGGCATGAATTGGCCGGCGTGGTCGAAAAGGTCGGCTCTGACGTCCATTACGTCAAGCCGGGCGATCACGTGGTCACCTGCCTGTCGGTGTTCTGCGGCACCTGCGACAATTGCACCACCGGCCGCACGGTGCTGTGCACCGACACTACGGTCAAGATGCTGCCGGGGGCATCCAACCGCCTGTCATGGAACAGGGCGGAGAAACTCCACCAGTTTCTCAACCTGTCGTCCTTTGCCGAGCAAATGCTGGTGCACGAGAACGCCATCGTCAAAATCCGCAAGGACATGCCGCTCGATCTCGCCGCGCTGATTGGCTGCGGCGTCATCACCGGCTACGGCGCGGTGGTGAACACGGCAAAGGTCCAGGCCGGCGAGACCGTGGCCGTGATCGGCTGCGGCGGCGTCGGTATGGCCGCGATCAACGGCGCCGGAATCGCCGGCGCCGGCCGCGTCATTGCCATCGATACCAACCCCGCCAAGCTGCAGCTTGCGACCAAGTTGGGCGCCACCGACATCGTCGATCCCCGCAACGGCGACGTGGCGCAGCAGGTGCGTGATCTGACGGGCGGCGGCGTGCATCACGCCTTCGAGGTGCTGGGACGCAAGGAAACCGCCGAGCAGGCCTTTGGCATGCTGGCGCCCGGCGGCACCGCGACCATCGTCGGCATGATTCCGTTCGGCCAGAAGATCGAACTGCACGGTTTCGACTTCCTGCGCGAGCGCAAGATCCAGGGCTCGTCGATGGGCTCCAATCATTTCCGCGTCGACATGCCGCGGCTGATCGATTTCTACATGCGCGGCAAATTGCACCTGGAGGACTGGATCTCGGCGAAGCTGAAGCTGTCCGAGATCAACGAAGGCTTTGCCAACATGAAAGCCGGCAAGACGCTGCGCAGCGTGATCATGTTTGACAGCTGATCATTCCCAGTCGTCGTGCCCGGGCTTGACCCGGGCATCCATCGATCTTCGGAAGAGTCTTTTCAAAAGCGGATGGATTGCCGGGTCAAGCCCGGCAATGACGTTGTGCTACCGCGAAACGTGCGCTGAAACCGCGAGCCATTTGCCGTCCTGCTTCGCCCAGCAATCGGTGTAGCGGCCGTGCGCCTGTTGGCCGTCCGCCGTGGTGTAGCTGGTGGCGGCGTGGATAATGGCGAAGTTGCCGAGGATGCGGATCTTGACGTCTTCCGCCCTGAGATCCTTGATCGTGACCGGCACCGCAGTCTGCTTGAGGAAACCGGCGCGGTCGACCAGCGACTTGTCTGGATTGGAGCAATAAAAATCCGGCGCCAGTATTTCGTCGAAGCGTTTGACGTCGCAATTCTGCACCGAGGCGACGTAGTCGCGATTGAGCGCAGTCAGTTCGTCGATGTCCCTGCCCATTGCTGGTTCTCCCGTTCTCTCCTCCCGTCATTGCGAGCGAAGCGAAGCAATCCATCGTTCCGCATAAAGGAAGAATGGATTGCTTCGTCGCTTCGCTCCTCGCAATGACGGCTTTTTCGATTCGCTTGTCTCAATCGTCAAACATCGGTGGCGGCCTGAACCCGCCGAATTCGCGCTCGATCAGCTCCGCGAGCTTCAACGGCGTGCGATCTTCCAGCCAGGGGCCCACGATCTGCACCCCGACCGGCAATCCCTCCGGCGAAAAGCCGGTCGGGATCGCGGTGGACGGCAGGCCGGGCAGGGTGGCGATGCCGGGCCACGCGAGCTGGTCGGGATAGACGTGCTCCTTGCCGTCGACGAGGATGCGGCGGGTTTCCTGGTCGGGTGAATGATCGTGCGGATAGGCCGGCGTCGGCATCACCGGGCAGATCACCGCGTCGAACGTCTTGAACAATTCGCGCCATTGGGCTCGCAGACGCGTCCGTCCGCCGTCGGCCATCAGCCAGTCGCGGTGGCTGAGCGCGATGCCGCGCAGCCGCTCGGCCGCAAGGCTCATATCGTCCGGCGATAGCGCGGCGCTGGCCGTTTGCGCGCCGCCATAGACCTCCGGCGCAAACGACGCGGCAAGAAACGACATCAGCATCCGCATATAAAGTCGCGACGACGCGGCGAAATCGGGCAGCAGCCGGCTCTCGCGTTCGATCTTGACTCCGGCCTTGCCGAGATCGGTGGCGAGCCTGTCGATATTCGCGCGCACGACCTTGTCGGTCTGCATCACAGGATCGGTATCGATCATCAGCACGCGGAAATCCTTCAACGCGCGCTGGCGCGCCGGCGGCAGCTCAAGCCGGTAGGCCTTGCCGGCCTCCAGCGGATCGGGCCCTGCGATCACATCGAGCAGCAAGGAAAGGTCGGCGGCGCTGCGCGCCATCGGGCCGATCACGCTGAGGTCGCGGTCGAAGGGTAGCGACGGCAATGGTGGCGGCGTGTGGCCGCGCAATGGCACCAGCGCAAAAGTCGGCTTGTGCGCGTAAACGCCGCAATGAAACGCCGGCACCCGCAGCGAGCCGCCGATGTCGGAGCCGAGCGACAGCGCGCCGTAGCCGGCCGCGAGGGCCGCCGACGATCCGCCGGAAGAGCCCCCCGGTGTGCGGCCGAGATCGTAGGGGTTATTGGTGGTGCCGTAGATCTCGTTGTAGCTCTGCCAGTCGCCGAGCCCGAGCGGCACGTTGGTCTTGGCGAGAATGACGCCGCCGGCATCCTTGACGCGGGAAATCGACAGCGCGTCTTCGGCCGGCGTGAAATCCTTCTGCGCCGGGATTCCCCAGGTCGTCGGCAGTCCCGCGATATTGTAGGATTCCTTCACCGTCATGGGGATACCGAGCAGCGGCCTGGTTTCACCGCGCGCGAGCGCCGCGTCGGCGGCGCGGGCCACCGCCAGTCCACGCTCGAAATCGCGCACGCAAACCGCATTGATCTTGCCGTCGTGACGCTCGATGCGGCCGATAGCGTCCTGCGCCAGTTCGACCGCCGAGACCTTCTTCGTCGCCAATGCCGCCGACAGTTCGGTGGCGGTCCTGAAACTCCATTGCGATTTGGCCAAGGCGTGCTCCTGATGTGATTTCCGATGTCAGGCGTATGATGCGCAGTTTGCCCATACCCGGCAAGATGCGCTTGACCGGAATTGCGGCGCGACAAATTGATTAGGGCAGCATTCGCTGCATGATGCGGTCGCGGTAGACGAAGAGGTGGGCCAGCGCCGACGCCACGTGGATTCCGATCAAGACCAGCAGCGACCATTCCGCCGCCTGGTGCAAACCGTCGATCGCCTTGAGCGAGGCCGGATCGCCCGACGCCAGCATCGGCATCGGTGCCACGTAAAATAACGACATCGACCAGCCGCGAAACGATGCAAACAGCCAGCCGGTCACGGTCGTTGCGAACACGGCCACGTAGAGCATCCAGTGTACGAGTTCCGAACTGAGGCGCTGCCAGGCCGGAAGCGAACTCTCCGGCGCTACGGGATGGGTCAGCCGCCAGGCAATCCGCAGCATGATCAGGAGGAGAATGACGAAGCCGAAGGACACATGGAACGTCATGGAAGCGCCCGGCTGCATACCCCCGTGGATGTCCGGCATCAACCAGCCAATCGGATATTGAACAGACAGCAGCACGACGACGAGCCAGTGGAGCACCTTGGCGGTGGTCCCATATTGCAACTTTGCGGTCATGAACTCGCCATGCGCGTTGGCAGATTCGACGATATCGCGGACCGGGAGAGGCGCCGCACAGGCTGAATCTGCATCAGAGTTGAAAGGGTCGCGCCGAAGCGTGCGCCATCGGATTGATGGGTCCGGAGTTCGCTGCACGTTCGCTCGAACCGGGCTTGCCTCCAGGAACCGGAAATGCATAGCCTATGATCGACTTGACCACCCAGCGATCAGAGGCCGGCGTTAGCCCGTAGCCGACCCCGAAGTTCACATCGAAGACACCGAGCTTGAAATCCGTGACGGCGAATAGCGTATGTTGCTGGTCGGCAAACTTGCCGAAGCTCCCAATCTGGCCCAGATCGGCGTAGTATTCGAATCCGGCGAACAGGTCCTCGCCGAACTTCCGCGCCGCGCGCGCCGCAGGCGCGAAACGCTGCTCGGCGTATTTTCCGAAGTGAACATCGACGATCGGATTGACGATGAATTCGTACTCGTCGTTACGGACGCCGAGGATCGGCCGGATCTCCATGGAGAACCGGGATTGCGAAAACGGCGGCGTCTCGTTGCTGAACTCGAAATTGACGCCATAGAAGAAGTTGCGCTGCTCGGCGTGCGGTGACACGAACAGGGTTCTGAGCTTGAAGGCATCCGAGTAGAACTTTTGGTCCTGGATGGAGAAGGGCAAATAGAGCCCGACCTCCCACCAGTCGGTGACGCCATAGGCGAATTCCGGGGTGCCGTTGATGCTGTGGTTGGAGACGAGACCGCCGGGAAACGGCGGATCTTTCTGTCCCAGCGCAACATTATTGAGGTGCTGCTCAATCGTGAACTGGCCGGGCGCGGCAATGCCGGCGTTGTAGACCTGTATCTCGTCGGTCGCCCGCGCCGTTCGCGCAAACATCGCGCCGGCCAGTAGAATACTGGGTGCAAGAGGCAAGCCGCGTTTCAGATCACGGTTCATGCGCGTCGCCTATGCCGCACCTATGAGGATGCCGACGCCGAGCACGATCACGCCGCCGAGCACGATCTGGAACACCGCCTGCAGGAACGGCGTATCCATGTAGCGGGCGCGAATGAAGGCGATCGCCCACAATTCGAAGAACACCACGATGGCGGCGATCGCGGTGGCAATCCAGAACGCGTTCGGCCAGGAGTCCGGCACCAGAAAGGGCAGGGTATGGCCGAGACCGCCAGCCGTCGTCATCAGGCCGCAGGTCATTCCGCGCAGCCAGGGCGAGCCGCGCCCGGTCAACGAGCCGTCGTCGGATAATGCCTCGGCAAAGCCCATGCTGATGCCGGCGCCGATCGATGCCGCGAGGCCGACCAGGAATGTCTGCCAGTTCTGATGCGTGGCAAAGGCCGCGGCGAACAGCGGAGCCAGGGTGGAGACCGAGCCATCCATCAACCCGGCAAGACCCGGCTGTACATATTGCAGCACGAACATGCGCCGGCGCGTTCTGTCCTCTTGGGCCCGCACGTCCGGACTGAGGATCTTATCGGTCAGTTTTGCGGCCAGATGCTCATGGCCCTTTTCCGCCTCGGCGAGATCGCCGAGCAACCGGCGCACCCCGACATCCTGTGCCTGCTCGGCGGCCTTGACGTAGAAGCGCTCGGCCTCGACCTCCATCGTCTCGACTTCCCTGCGGATGGTGTCGAGCGACAGGTTCTTGGTCAGCCATACGGGGCGGCGGCGCAGGAAACCCCTGACGTCCTCGCGGCGGATCGGCGGCAAGTGCGGGCCGAAACGCTGCTCGTACATTTCCAAAAGCATGTGACGATGGCCGCGCTCCTCCTCGGCCATCTGCTCGAACACTTTCGCGGAATCCGGATAGCGCTCGGCGAGGTCTTCCGCAAAGGTCATGTAGATGCGGCTGTCTTCCTCTTCCGAGGCTATCGCCACGGCCAGCACCTCGCGCTCGGTCAGATCGGCGAAATTCTTCACGGGGGGGCGCCTTCGTTCTCTTTAGAATGATTCTAAAGAGTTATAGGAGGCCTCCGTCCGCCAGTCAAACCTTCAGGCGGTCTTGGCTGCGTTGCGCAGAAAGGCCAGCAGCAGGCGGCTCACTTCGGCAGGCTGCTCCTGCTGCACCCAATGCCCGGCGCCATCGACCAGATGGCAGCCGATCATGTTGGTGCAGGCCTTCGACTGCATCGCCTCGTAGACGCCGGGGCGCTGATAGGTGCCCCAGTCCTGCTTGCCGGAGATGAAGGCGGAGGGCACGTCGATGGTGCGGCCCGACCAGGTCTGCAATTCGGCGACGAACGCGCCCGAGGTGCCGCAGCGGTACCATTGCAGGCCGCCCTGGAATCCGGTGCGGGCATATTCGGCGCTGTAGAAGGTGAGTTCGCTGTCGGGCAGCCATTGGTTGGCGGCGACTTCGGCGGCCGATGGCATTTCTTTCGCGACCGTCGCGGCCATGTCCTTCGCAAGATCCATGACGTAATAGGTCGGCAGTTTTGCCAGTTCGTCCGCGGACCATGATTTCAGCGGATAGGGCTTGTTGCCTTTCCAGTCGGCGCTCTTGTGATGGTAATAGGCGCGCAGGAAATCATGCACGCCCTGCGGCGCGCGGTGCATGTCGGCATTGGCCTCGCGCGTCGAATAGTACCATTGGTAATGTTTTCGAGGCCGCGGCAGTGCGGCCAATTCGCGATGCACAGGGTCTTCCGATGTCGGTTTCGCCGGCGCATCGGCGGTATTGAAGGGCAGCGCGGGCGGACCTGCGAACGGCGCGCTCATCATCACCACCGATCGAAACACGTCCGGCCGTATCAGCGCGCACCATGCGGCGACCGAAGAGCCGAAATCATGCCCGATCACCGCGTCGACCGATCGATAGCCGAACGCCGACACCAGCCCAAGCGCGTCGCGCACCAGATTGGTGAGGCGGAACGAGGCGAGGTCGCCGTCGTAATCGGCATCCCAGCCGGCGGTGCGGCCATAGCCGCGCTGGTCGGGTGCGATGACGTGGTAGCCGGCGGAGGCCAGCTGCGGCATCACCTTGCGCCAGGAAAAGGCGAGCTCGGGAAAGCCGTGCAGCAGAAGCAGGCAGGGCCGGCCGGATGTCTCGAAGCCCGCCTCGAGCACATGCATGCGCAGGCCGTTGATGCCTTCGACATAGCGCGAGCGGATTCCTGGCGGCAGGGGGATGTTGAGGAGATCGACCATATTGTTTCCTCGTCATGGCCGGGCTTTCCGTCCCGGCCATCCACGTCTTCTTATGCGGCGAGACTGTAAAGACGTGGAAGCCCGGGACAAGCCCGGGCATGACGGAAACACGTTTGAGGCTTCGTAGGGTGGGCAAAGCGTAAGCGTGCCCACCAGCCTTGCGGAAATGGTATTTGGTGGGCACGGCGCAAGCGGGCCTTTGCCCACCCTACGATTTTTAAGCCTTCACGGCGCCCTTCGGCCAATAGCGGTCGCGCAGATGCCGCTTCACCAGTTTGCCGGTCGGGGTGCGCGGCAGGTCGGCCTCGAAATCGATGCTCTTCGGGCATTTGATCGGCGACAGGTGTTTTCTGCAGTACGCGATCAGTTCGGCCTCGAGCTTCTTGCCGGCCCTGGCCATGTCGTGCGGTTGCACCACGGCCTTGACCTCTTCGCCCATCTCCTCGTTCGGCACGCCGAACACCGCGACGTCGGCGATGTCGGGGTGGCCGATCAGCACGTCCTCGGTCTCCTGCGGATAGATGTTCACGCCGCCGGAGATGATCATGTAGGACTTGCGGTCGGTGAGATAGAGAAAGCCTTCGTCGTCGAGATAGCCGACATCGCCGAGCGTCGACCAGCCCTTGGCATTGTAGGCGCGCTTCGTCTTCTCGGGATCGTTGTGATAGGTGAAGACAGGCGCGTCGGCGAAATAGACTTGGCCGATCTGTCCGGTCGGCACTTCCTGGTCGTTCTCGTCCAAAATCCTCACCTTGCCGACCACGGCGCGTCCGACGGTGCCGCGATGATCGAGCCATTGCTGCGAGGTCGACACCGTGACGCCGTTGCCTTCAGAGCCGGCGTAATATTCGATCAGGATCGGTCCCCACCATTCGATCATTTTTGCCTTCACGTCGACCGGGCAGGGCGCGGCGGCGTGGATCGCGCCTTTCAGCGAGGAGAGGTCGTAGCGCTTGCGCACGTCGTCTGGCAGCTTCAGCATGCGGACGAACATGGTCGGCACCAGCTGCGACTGCGTGACCTTGTACTTCTCGGCCAGTTTCAAAAACAGCTCGGCGTCGAAATGCTCCATGATGATGGAGGTGCCCCCCAGCGTGGTCGCCATCATGTTGAAGCGCAGCGGAGCCGCATGATAGAGCGGCGCCGGTGACAGATAGATGCTGTCGGCGTTCATGCCGCACATATCGGCGCAGAGAACTCTCAGGAACGGATTCGGCACGTCGATCGGATTGTTCTCCGACTGCCGCTTGATGCCCTTGGGCCTGCCGGTCGTGCCCGACGAATACAGCATGTCGTAGCCGGCGACCTCGTCCGCGATCGGCGTGATCGGTTGCGCGATGGCCTCCTTGTCCCAGGAGCGGAAGCCGGGCTGGGGGTCGTCGAGCATGAAGAACAACGGCTCGCCGGGCTCGCCCTTGACCAGGCCCTGGACCTTCTCGGCGCATTGCGGCGTGGTGATGAAAACCTTGGCGCCGCAATCCTTGACGATGTAGGCGATCTCTTCCTGCGTCAGGTAGCGGCTGATCGCGGTGTAATAGAGCCCGCTGCGCTGCGCCGCCCAGCAGATCTCCATGAATGCCAGCCGGTTCTCCATCAGGAAAGCGATGTGGTCGCCAGCCTTCAGCCCGAGCGAACGAAACAGATGCGCGCCCTGGTTCGAGAGTTCGTCGAGTTCGCGATAGGTGATCGCCTTGCCGGTGCCCGCCATCTGGTAGGCGATCTTGTTCGGCTGCGTGCGGGCGTGGATGGAGGGGTGAGTCACAGACGTTTCCTCGGGTACTCAGTTATTTTTCTATTTTTCGTCGTCCCGGCCTTGAGCCGGGACGACACCGTTGTCGTTGCAGCAGCGCCGCTTACAGCCGTTCGACGATCGTCACATTCGCCATGCCGCCGCCTTCGCACATGGTCTGCAACCCGTAGCGCTTGTTGCGCTGCTTGAGCGCGTTGACCAGCGTGGTCATCAGCTTGGTGCCGGAGCCGCCGAGCGGATGGCCGAGCGCGATCGCGCCGCCGTTGACATTGAGCCTTGCCGGATCGGCGCCGGTGGTCTTCAGCCACGCGGTTGGCACCGCCGCGAAGGCCTCGTTGACCTCGAACAGGTCGATGTCGTCGATCGACATGCCGGCCTTCTCCAGCGCGCGCTTGGTGGCGTGCAGCGGCGCATCCAGCATGATCACGGGATCGCCGCCCATCATGGTCATGTGATGGATCCGCGCCAACGGCTTGACACCGAGCGACTTCAGGCCCCGTTCGTTGACCACCAGGACGCCAGAAGCGCCGTCGCAGATCTGGCTGGCGCTGGCGGCGGTGTGCTTGCCGTTCTCGGCGATCAGCTTGACGCCCTTGATGCCGTCGAGGCTGGCGTCGAAGCGGATGCCCTCGTCGATGTGGTGGGTATCGGTCGAGCCGTCGGCACGGGTGATTTGCAGCGGCACGATCTCGTTCTTGAAGCTGCCTGCCTGCGTCGCGGCGATCGCGCGCTGATGGCTGTTATAGGAAAACTCGTCGAGTTCCGCTTTGGAGAGACCATATTTCTCCGCCATCATTTCCGCGCCGGTGAACTGGCTGAACATGATGTTCGGGTATTTCTTCTCGATGCCAGGGCTCTTGTAATGGCCAAAGCCGTTCTTGGCCGGCAGCGAAGCAGGAAGACCCATCGGCACGCGGGTCATCGATTCCACGCCGGCCGCGATCACGATGTCCATCGAGCCGGCCATCACGGCCTGCGCTGCGAAGTGCAGCGCCTGCTGCGAGGAGCCGCACTGCCGGTCGACCGAAGTGGCGGGCACGCTTTCCGGCAGTTTTGAAGCCATCACGGCGTTGCGGGCGATGTTGGTGGACTGCTCGCCAGCCTGCATCACGCAGCCCATGATCACGTCTTCGATCTGCGCGGGATCGACGCCGGAGCGATCGACCAGCGAATCCAGCACGGAAGCGGCGAGATCCGCCGGATGCCAGCCCGCCAGCCGTCCCCCCTTGCGGCCACCCGCGGTGCGTGCGGTGGCGACGATATAGGCCTCAGCCATGTCTGTTCTCCCAGGTTGTTGTTGGATATCGCTTTGAAAGCTGGCCGGATTTAAGGGGCGCGACCGGATTTAGTCAATCAATCAATTAACTCTTGAGTGCGGCCGCTTCCTGGGGTTATGTGCCCAAAATTCCTGGCAGGCAGTAATGGCATCAGGGTTGACTACCAGCGTACCGACGAAGCTTCCGGGCGGCAAAAACACCACCGCCGACAAGCTGCTTGTCGCTGCGAGCGAACTGATGATCGAGCGCTCCGCGATCGAGGTGTCGCTTTCCGACATCGCGCAGAAATCCGGGGTCAACGCCGCGCTGGTAAAATATCACTTTGGCAACAAGGACGGGCTGTTGCTGGCGCTGCTTGCCCGCGATGCCGCGACCGAGGTCTCGCACCTCGAGTACCTTCTGGCGCAGCCGATTGCGCCGACGGCAAAACTTCGCCTGCATATTGGCGGCATCATCCGGGCCTATCACCAGTTCCCCTACATGAACCGGCTGATCCATTACCTCTTGCACGAGAGCACTCCGGAAGCCGCCGACGAAGTCTCGAAGTTTTTCGTCGCGCCGCTGATGGACTTTCACCGCCGCCTGCTGGACGAAGGCATCAAGGCCGGCGAATTCCGCGAGATCGATCCGGTCCTGTTCTACACCAGCCTGATCGGTGCCTGTGATCATCTGTTCTTCGGCCGTCACGCGATGTCGCGCGCGACCGGCATCGGTCCGGTCACCGACGAGGTCTGCCGCGACTACATCAAGCACATGGAAGCGCTGATCTGCGGCGGCATGCTGAACGAAAGAAATGGGCGAATGGTGAATAGCGAATAGCGAATGGACAACAGTCGTCCTTGATCCTATTCGCTACTCCCTGTTCGCCATTCGCCAAGTCGAGAGAAGAAACTCCCAAAGGAAAGGTTTGTAATATGCAGTTGAAAGACGTTGCAGTAATTATCACTGGTGGTGGCTCGGGACTCGGTGCCGCCACCGCGCGCGCCATGGCCGCGAAGGGTGCCAAGATCGGCGTGCTCGATCAGAGCAAGGAAAACGCCGAAAAGGTCGCCGCCGAAGTCAAGGGCGTCGCCCTCCATGCCGACGTCACCGACGAGGAACAGGTCAAGGCGGCGCTGGCCAAGGCCGAAGCCGCTCACGGCGTCGCGCGTGTGCTGATGAACTGCGCCGGCATCGGCGGGTCGCAGCGCATCGTCGGCAAGGACGGCGTGTATCCGCTGGCCAAGTTCGTCCGCGTCATCAACGTCAACCTGATCGGCACCTTCAATTGCTTGCGGCTGTTTGCCGAGCGCCTCATCACCGCCGAGCCGATCGGCGAAGAGCGCGGCGTCATCGTCAACACCGCGAGCGTCGCCGCCTATGAAGGCCAGATCGGCCAGATCGCCTATTCGGCCTCGAAGGGCGGTGTTGTCGGCCTGACCCTGCCGGCGGCGCGCGATCTCGCAAGCCAGAAGATCCGCGTCAACACCATCGCACCCGGCCTGTTCCTGACGCCGCTGTTGATGGGATTGAACGAGGAAGCCCGCAAGAGCCTGGGCGCGCAGGTGCCGCATCCGGCGCGGCTCGGTGATGCCTCGGAATACGGCAGTCTCGCGGTCCACATCGTCGAGAACCCGATGCTCAACGGCGAGACCATCCGCCTCGATGGCGCCATCCGCATGGCGCCGCGGTAACACACTCTCTCGTCGTCCCCGCCCTGTGCGCAATTGCGCACGGGGAGCGGGAACCCAAACTCGTGGCGGTTCCTTGAAGCAAGGTTATCGACGCCGCGCGTTACGACGAAAGCCTGTGGTTATGGGTTCCGGCCGGCGCTTCGCCCGGCCGGAACGACGGTGAGTAGGAGCGCTTCGTGACACAACCGCTGCTGATCGAACATGATGACGGGGTTGACCGGGTAACGCTTAATCGCCCGGAGAGCCTGAACGCGCTCGATCCGGGTCTGATCGACGCGCTTAACGTCTATTTCGAAAGCCTGCAACGCAATCGCTCCACGCGCGTGGTGGTGCTGAAGGGCGCCGGCGCTTCGTTTTGCGCCGGGCTGGACCTCAAGCACGCGATGCAGCGGCGCGCCGGGCAGCAGGAGCCGCCAGGCGTAACGGAGTCGCTGGATTCGCAGCGCCGGATCGCCGACATCGTGATGCTGATGCGGCGCTGCCCGCAGCCGATCATCGCGCTGATCCAGGGCGCAGCCGCCGGCGGGGGCTTTGCGCTGGCGCTGGCTGCCGATATCCGCATCGCCACCAAATCGGCGCGGATGAACTGCGCCTTCATCAAGCTGGGTCTCGGCGGCTGCGACATCGGCACCAGCTATTTCCTGCCACGGCTGGTCGGTGTGTCCGTTGCGTCCGAGCTGATCCTCACCGGCCGCTTCATCGGCGCCGAGCGTGCGCTCGCCGTGGGTCTCGTCTCCGAAGTGGTGGAAGAGGGCGGGCTTGATGCTGCGGCCGAGCCCTATGTCGATGCGATGCTGACGGCTTCGCCGGTGGGCCTGAGGCTGTCCAAAGAATGCCTCAACATGAGCGTCGACGCCGGCTCGATCGAAGCGGTCATCGCGATGGAAGACCGCAATCAGGTGCTGTGCAGCCGCTCGGAAGATTTCAATGAGGGCATCAGGGCCTTTCTTGAGAAGCGAAAGCCTGTCTATATCAGGCGCTGACAAGAGATCCGCAAAGGACAAACGAATTCCGGGAGACGCAATAATGAGTGGGAATGCAGCCGCGGTGCTGGAAAAGCCGGCCTTTCGCAAGATCGAATGGCTGGAACGCGATATCGCGGTCGAGCGGCGGCCGGATGGCGTCGTCATTTTGAAATCGCGCATTCCGCTCAAGAATTTTGAGACGCACATCCCGGCCTCGCTGGCGAAATGGGCCAGGGAAGCGCCGTCACGCGTCTGGCTGGCGCAGCGCGCCGGTCCTGAACGGCAATGGCGCAAGCTTTCCTATGGCGAAGCCAAGCGCACCGTCGATGGACTGACGCAAGGGCTGCTCGATCTCGGGCTTGCGGAAGGGCGTCCCGTCGCGATCCTGTCGGGTAATTCGATCGAGCATGCGCTGATGACCCAGGCCGCGATGCAGGCGCGCCTTCCGGCGGCGCCGGTGTCGCCGGCCTATTCGCTGATGAGCCAGGATCACCTCAAGCTGAAATACCTGTTCGGCCTGATCAAGCCGGCCGTGGTGATGGTGCAGGACGGCCCGACCTTCGAGAAGGCGCTCAACGCGCTCGACCTCGAGGGCGTCACCGTCGTTCATGTCACGCGGCCCTGCGAGGGCATCAACAGCGTTGCCTTTGCCGATCTCGCGGCCACGCCGGTGACAAAAGACGTCGAGCAGTCGATCGCGAAGATCACGCCCGATACTGTCGGCAAATTGTTGTTCACCTCCGGCTCGACCGGCATGCCCAAGGCAGTCATCAACACGCAGCGGATGATGTGCGCCAATGCCGCGATGATGATGCAGGTGCGGCCGCGCGATCCGAACGGGCCGCTGGCGACTAACCTGGACTGGATGCCCTGGAATCACACCATGGGCGGCAACGCGTCGTTCAATCCGGTGCTGATCGAGGGCGGAACGCTCTATATCGACGACGGCCGTCCGGTGCCCGGCCAGTTCGAGGAAACGTTGCGGAACCTGCGGGAGGTCTCGCCGACCTATTACTCCAACGTGCCGGCAGGCTACGCCGCGCTCGCGGCGGCGATGGAAAAAGACGATGCGCTGTGCCGCAGCTTCTTCAAGGATCTCGGCCTGATGGCGTATGGCGGCGCGCGGCTGCCGGATGATCTTTACGATCGCATGCAGGCGCTCGCCGTGCGCGCCACCGGGCAGCGCCTCGTGTTCTATACCGGCTGGGGTTCGACCGAGACCGCGCCGACCTCGACCGGCACCTATTGGGACACCGAGCGTGTCGGCCTGATCGGGCTGCCGTTCCCCGGCGTCGAACTGAAGATGGTGCCGTGCGGGTCGAAATACGAACTGCGGCTGCGCGGCGTGAACGTGACACCGGGCTATTTCGGCCAGCCTGATCTCACGGAGAAGGCGTTCGACGAAGAAGGCTATTACTGCATCGGCGATGCCGGCGTGTTCGTGGATCCCCAGGATCCCGTGCAGGGCATCATCTTCGCTGGCCGTGTGGTCGAGGACTTCAAGCTGACGACCGGCACGTTCGTGCATGTCGGCTCGCTCCGCACCGATGCGATCGCCGCCGCCACCCCGCTGATGCATGACGCGCTGGTCGCGGGACAGGATCGCCCGTTCGTCGGGCTGCTGGCGTGGCCGAACCTGCATGCCTGCCGGCAAATGGTCGGCAATCCCGACGCGACCTATGAAGAGGTCGTCAAGCATCCCGCCGTGACCGCGTGCCTGAAGAAGGGCCTGCAGGCCCATAACGCATCGACGACAGGCGGCAGCAGCATGCGGATCGCTCGCGCGATGCTGATGGTCGAGCCGCCGTCGATCGACGGCAACGAACTCACCGACAAGGGCTACATCAACCAGCGCGCCGGCCTCGAGCGCCGCGCCGGGCTGGTAGCGAAGCTTTACGCCGATCATCCCGGAGAGGACGTGATTGTGCTGCAATGAAAGCCACGCTCTCTCCATTCGTCATTCCGGGGCGCGCGAAGCGCGAACCCGGAATCCAGAGGTTCCTTACGTCGAGATTCCGGGTTCGATGCTTCGCATCGTACCGGAATGACACCATGTAAAAGGTAGGCCGCCATGAATTTCGATTTCTCCGACGAACAGAAGCAGATGCGCGACGAGGCGAGGAAGTTCCTTGCCGAAAAATGTCCGCCGAAGGCCGTGCGCAACGTGCTCGACGGCAAGGCGCCTTACGACAAGGAGCTGTGGAAGGGCCTCGCCGAGATGGGTTTTCTCGGCGTCGCGATCCCTGAAAAATTCGGCGGCGCAGGCGCGGGCCATCTCGAGCTTTGCGTGGTCGCGGAGGAAATGGGCCGCGCGCTGGCGCCGGTGCCATTCTCCTCGACGGTTTATCTCGCAGCCGAAGCGCTGCTGATTGCCGGTAGCGACGCGCAGAAGCAGAAGTGGCTGCCGAAGATCGCTTCGGGCGAGGCAATCGGCACGCTGGCGCTGTTCGAGGGCAAGGGCAATCCGTCGCCGAAGGCGATCAAACTCGCAGCCTCCGGCGGCACGCTCAACGGCGTGAAGAAACCGGTGGCGGATGGCGCGATCGCCGATTTCGCCGTGGTCGCCGCGCGCAGCGGCTCGACCGGGCGTGATTCGGATATCTCGCTGTTCCTCGTCGACCTCAAGGCCGGCGGGGTCGAGGTCAAGGAACTGACCAATGTCGATCTGACGCGTGGCCAGGCCGAGCTCACCTTCAAGAACTGCAAGGCCGAGCCGCTCGGTGCCGCCGGCGACGGCTGGAGCGTCCTTTCGCAGGTGCTCGACCGTGCCGCGGTGCTGATGGCGTTCGAGCAGGTCGGCGGCGCCGACCGTGCGCTGGAGATGGGCCGCGACTACGCACTCGACCGCATCGCCTTCGGCCGTCCCATCGGCTCGTTCCAGGCGGTCAAGCACATGCTCGCCGACATGTACGTCTCGGCGACGCTGGCGCGCTCGAATTGCTATTACGGCGCCTGGGCGCTCTCGACCAATGCGTCGGAATTGCCGGAGGCGGCTGCGGCCGCGCGCATCAGCGCGACGCAGGCATTCCAGCATTGCGCCAAGAACAACATCCAGGTCCATGGCGGCATGGGTTTCACCTGGGAGTTCGACTGCCACATGTACTACCGGCGCGCCAACGCAGTGGCGCTCGGGCTTGGCAGCCTGTCCTATTGGGAAGACGCACTGATCGACCGCATGCGCAAGAAGAATGCGGCGTAAGTTCCAGCACGTCGTTCCGGGGCGCGCGAAAGCGCGAGCCTCAGATGCGCAATGGGCGCATCGGGGAATCTCGACGTAACTAACTTCTGGATTCCGGATCGATCCGCGGAGCGCGGATGGTCCGGAATGACGGATTAAAAAGGACAACGCGCATGAACTTCGATGACACCCCGCAGGAAGCCGCGTTCCGCGCCGAGGCGAAAGCCTGGATCGCGGCGAATGCGCCGAAGCAGTATGAAGAGGAGCTGCGCAAATCCTCGCTCGGCCGCACCCAGCTCAAGGGCGCCAACATCCTCGAAGTGGCAAAGGCGTGGCAGAAGAAGAAAGCCGATGCCGGCTGGGCCTGCCTGCACTGGCCCAGGGAATATGGCGGGCGCGGCTCAAGCCCGATCGAGCGGGTGATCTGGCAGCAGGAAGAGGGCGCCTTTGGCAAGCTCTCTTCGATGTTCATCATCGGCCACGGCATGTGCGGCCCGACCATGATGGCCTATGCCGGCGAGGAGCAGAAACGCAAATACCTGCCGCCGCTCGCGTCAGGTGAAAAGATCTGGTGCCAGCTGTTCTCCGAGCCCGCCGGCGGCTCCGACGTTGCCGGCCTGCGCACGCGCGCCGAGAAGAAGGGCGACGACTGGATCATCAACGGCCAGAAGATTTGGACCTCGGGCGCGCATTATTCCGACTACGGAATTTTGCTCACCCGCACCGATCCCAATGTTCCGAAGCACAAGGGACTGACCATGTTCTTCCTGGACATGAAGAGCCCGGGCGTCGAGGTGCGGCCGATCAAGCAGGCGAGCGGACAGTCGGACTTCAACGAGGTCTATTTCGCCGACGTCAAAATTCCGGATTCGCAGCGGCTCGGCGAAGTCAATGACGGCTGGAACGTCTCGCTGACCACGCTGATGAACGAGCGGATGTCGATCGGCGCCGGCGTCTCGACCGGTTTTCCGGAGCTGTTCGAGTTCTGCAACGGCCTGATGCTGGACGACGGCCCCGCAATCGAGAACAGCAACGTTCGTTCAAAGCTGGCGAACTGGGCGGTGAAGGCAAGCGGGCTCAAATACACCAGCATGCGCGCGATCTCGGCACTGTCGAAGGGCGAGCGTCCCGGTCCGGAAAATTCGATCGGCAAACTGGTCGCCGGATCGATGGTCCAGGACGTCGCGACCTACGCGCTGGATTTGCAGGGCGCCGCCGGCGTGCTGAGCGGACCGGAGGATGCCGAGGTCGCCGGCAAATTCCAGGCGATGCTGCTGCGCGCGCCGGGCACCCGCGTCGAGGGCGGCACCGACGAGATCATGCGTAACATCATCGCCGAGCGCGTGCTGGGTCTGCCCGGCGATATCAGGGTCGACAAGGACGTGCCGTTCAACAAGATACCGACCAAGGGAAGAGCTTGACCGGATTTGTAAGGTGGGCATCGCGTAGCGTTGCCCACCGCGCCGAACTCAAATGGTGGGCTCGCTTCGCTTAGCCCACCCTACGAAGCATAAAGGAAGCCGCCATGAATTTTGATGACACTCCGCAGGAAGCTGAATTCCGCAGCGTCGCCCGCAAATGGATCAATGCCAACGCGCCGAAGGAATTCGAGGCGGAACTGTCGAAATCCTCGCTCGGCCGCATCAGTCTCGCCAAGCATGACATCGTCGAGGTCGGCAAGGCCTGGCAAAAGAAGAAGGCCGAAGGCGGCTGGGCATGCCTGCACTGGCCGAAGGAATATGGCGGGCGCGGCGCCACGCCGATCGAGAAGGTGATCTGGCAGCAGGAAGAGGGCGTCTATGGCAAGCTGACGCAGCCGTTCCAGATCGGCGAGGGCATGTGCGGGCCGACCGTGATGGCCTATGGCGGCGAGGAAGCCAAGCGGCGCTATCTGCCAAAACTCGCTTCCGGCGAGGAAATCTGGTGCCAGCTGTTCTCGGAGCCGGCCGGCGGCTCTGATGTCGCCGGCCTTCGCACCCGCGCGGAGAAGAAGGGCGACAACTGGATCGTCAACGGCCAGAAGATATGGACCTCGGGCGCGCATTATTCCGACTACGGCCTCCTGATCACGCGCACCGATCCCAATGTGCCCAAGCACAAGGGCCTCACCATGTTCTTCCTCGACATGAAGAGCAAAGGCGTCGAGGTGCGGCCGATCAAGCAGGCCAACGGCATGCAGGAATTCAATGAGGTCTATTTTACCGACGTCGTGATTCCTGACAGCCAGCGGCTCGGCGCCGTCGGCGACGGCTGGAACGTGTCGCTGACCACACTGATGAACGAGCGCATGTCGATCGGCTCGCGGCTGGCGACCGGCTTCCCTGAAATCTTCGAGTTCTGCTCGAACATGATGACGGATGACGGGCTTGCGATCGACGATGCGGCGACGCGCTCGAAACTCGCGCAGTGGGCGGTGAAGGCGAGCGGGCTGAAATATACCAGCTACCGCGCGATCTCCTCGCTCTCCAAGGGAGAGCGTCCCGGTCCGGAAAATTCGATCGGCAAGCTGGTTTCCGGCATGATGCTGCAGGATATCGCGACTTACGCGATGGATCTGCAGGGCGCGGCCGGTGCGCTCACCGGCGAGGCGGAGGAAGAGGCGCGCGGCCAGTTCCAGCAGATGTTGCTGTCTTCGCCCTCGATGCGCATCGCCGGCGGCACCGACGAGATCCTGCGCAACATCATCGCCGAGCGCGTGCTGGGGCTACCCGGCGATATCCGGGTCGACAAGGACGTGCCGTTCAACAAGATCCCGACCAAGGGGCGATGAGGATGGACGCCAAGGCCCATTGCGCGACGGAAGATCGCATCGGCGTGCTCGAAGAACTTCTCAACGAACGCTATTCCGTTCGCGCGTTTCTGCCACGGGAGGTTTCTCGCGAAACCATCGAGCATATCCTCGCCACGGCGCAGCGCACGGCGTCATGGTGCAACAGCCAGCCCTGGCAGGTCCTGATTGCCAGCGGCGAGGCCAAGGAGCGCTTCCGCAAATCGATCTACGCGGAGGCGGCATCGGGCGACAAGGACGACCATGACTTCACCCCGCCGCGCGAATATGTCGGGGTCTATCTCGAACGCCGTCGCGAGAGCGGTTTCCAGCTCTACAACACGCTCGGCATCGCGCGCGGCGACAAGGCGGCCTATGCAAAGCAGGCGCTGGAAAACTACAATTTCTTCGGAGCGCCGCACGTCGCGATCATTCACACCAACGAGCCACTCGGCATTTACGGTGCGATCGATTGCGGCGCCTATGTCTCCAATTTCATGCTGGCCGCGCAGGCGCTCGGCCTCGGCACCATTCCGCAAGCCGCGCTGGCGCGGCATTCCGGGTTGATCCGACGCCACTTCAAGCTCGCCGATGACCGCCGCGTCGTCTGCGGCATCTCGTTCGGCTATGCTGACCATGCGCACAAGGTCAACAGCTACCGCACCTCGCGCGCGAGCGTGGCCGATACCGTGACGTTTGTGAACGAGTAGCGAAGCATTGACATTCTCCAGTCTGTTGGCGCCAATGCCGTTGTTGCGTCCCTGCCCATCAGTCGGAGCTCCGTCGGCCTGCGTTCATGCGGGCCTGGAAGAAACATGTCAGAAATGTTTCGTGTGGGCGGGAGCATCGCAGCCGTCATGCCCGGGCTTGACCCGGGCATCCACGTCCTTTGGCGAGTTGACGCCGAGACGTGGATGGCCGGGACGAAGCCCGGCCATGACGAAGAGCGAACGGGCTTCCGATCTGCTCTGCCCGGAAGCTCCATCAGAACTTCGGTGGACGCTTTTCCGCAAATGCCTTGATGCCTTCCTTGATCTCGGCGCTGCGCATGCTTTCGCGGTGGCGGAGATCGGCGGCTTCTTCATCGAACTTGCCGCGGGCGATCTCGTTGATGGCGCGCTTCATGCCGCGCATGGCGATCGGCGCATTGCCGGCGAGGATGGCGGCGAGCCTGTCGACTTCTTCGTCCAGTGATTCCTCCGGCTCCATCGCGGTGAGATAGCCGATCCGCAGCATTTCCGGCGCGCTGATCTTCTGCGCCGTCAGGAACAGTTTCTTGGCGTTATCGGTGCCGAGCCGCGAGACATAACGCGCGATCCCGCTCTTGTAATAATGCAGGCCCAGCCGCGCCGCCGGCATGAACATCTCGGCGGTGTCGACGCCGATCCGGAAATCGCAGGCCAGCGCCAAATCGGTCGAGCCGCCATAGACGCCGCCATTGAGCCGGCAGATCGTCGGTACCCCGAGATCCTCCAGCCGGTCGACGACCACCTCGAACGCCGAGCCGGCACTCGGCTGCTCATTCGCGCTGGTGGCGCGGTCGGCGACCGAGTTGAGGTCATAGCCGGCGCTGAAGGCGCGGCCGGTGCCGGTCAGCACCATCACCCGCACCGCCGGATCGGCTTCGATCCGGTCGAACAGTTTCAGCAGCGCGGCGAGGTCTTCCGTTTGCAGCCGGTTCAAATGCTTCGGCCGGTTGAGGCGTATGGTAGCGCGGGCGCCACTGATTTCGAGCACGGGCGGGCTTGCGGTGTCTGCCGCGTCGGACATGATCGTCTCCATCGTTTTCTATTTATTTTCCAGCTCACGCCGCCTGGCTTCGGCGTCTATGGTCTGGGCGAGATCCGGATGCCGCGCCATCAGGAGGCGGAAATCCACGAGGTCCAGCACGAGCAGCTTCGACAATCGCGTGGTGGCGATATTGGCGGAGCGCACACTGTTGCCGAGCAGCGCCATCTCGCCGAAGAACGCGCCTTCGCCAAGCGCCACCTTCTTGCCCGGCAGATCGACTTCCACCTCGCCCGAGGCGATGAAATACATGCAATCGCCCTGCTGCCCCTTGCGGATGATCATGGTGCGCGGCGGCAGATCCATGGTGCGCAGCATGTGGGTAACGTCGGCGATAGCCGCCGGGCCGAGCGCGGCGAAGAACGGTACCTTGCTCACGGATTCCCAGGTCTTCAGGAAATTGTCGCGGCGGGTCTCCGCGGCGAAGCCGGTCGCCAGAATACCGGTCCACAGGCCGAAGACGCCGAGGCCGCAGATCATCACCAGCGCCGCGACGACCCGGCCGAGCGGCGTGATCGGGACCACGTCGCCATATCCGGTCGTCGTCAGCGTCACCACCGCCCACCACAGCGCCGCGGGCACGCTGCCGAAAGTGCCCGGCTGCACGTCGCGTTCCAAATAGTATTCGGCGACCGACGCCAGGAAAACCACCATCAGGAAGATCACCATCACGCTCAGCAGCGGACCGGATTCCTGCACCAGCACGCGGCGCAATTGCCGCAAGCCTGGAATCCCCGGAACGACCTTCAGCACCCATACGATGCTGAGCAGCCACGCGGTTTTGGGATCCGCGCCGAAAAGGATCGCAAGCGGCACGGCGACGGCACCGGCAGCATCGACCAGCCCGCGCAAGGACGATACGTAGGACCATAAGCGATGCATCATCACGGCCTGGCGCAGCCGCACCAGCCACTCGTAGATGAAGTAGGCCAGGCACACCCACAGCACGGCGTGGACCCCGTGATGTGCCGTGTCATGGTCCGGAGCGACCGTGAGCAGGGCCATCATGGCGACGCCGGTCATCACCGCGATATAGGCCGCCTTGGTCATGTTGCGGCCGGCCGTTGCGGCGGCGAACTGGGCCAGGGCAGGGTAAATGAGCCGCTTGGGCATCGGGGAACGGCGCCTGTCGGAGAAAAGCCTGATTCAGCCATACCGCAGCATGGCCGGTGGGCGCAAAGTGCCCGCCCCGGGGAGGGCCGTCAACGAGGGCCGGTAGATAGCGTTATCGCGCCCAAACGCCATCCCGCCCGGGGATTGGCCGATGCCGCGCGGCCATGATTTTTGCCGGAGATTGGTGAGAATCCCGACAAAACTTCGCTATTTCCCCGTATATCAAACCAGTGCGCCAGTCTTGCCAAGGCAGGCGCTGGAAAAGAAACATCGCGACGATATTTATAAATCTAACTTCATAAATCGGTTGGTCTCCTATGGATACCTCACATCTCGCCGAGCATGCAGGCGCCGCCGGCAGCTTTTTTGCCTCGATCTTCGTGGTCGCCACGCTGTCGATGCGGACCATGATCCCGCTGCGCGTCTTCGGCATCCTCACCAACATCATCCTGATCACGACCGCGATTCCGACCCACAATTACCCGACGCTGATCCTGCATTCCGTGCTGCTGCCGCTCAACACCTATCGCCTGCACCAGATGCTGCAGCTGGTTCGCGACGTGAAGAAATCGGTCAACAGCGATCTCTCGATGGCATGGCTGAAACCCTTCATGACCGAGCGCAAATGCGCCACCGGCGAAGTGCTGTTCTACAAGGACGAGAAGGCCGACAGCATGTTCTATATCGTCAGCGGCCGCTTCCGCCTGGTGGAATCCGGCATCGAATTTCCGGTCGGCGCCATCGTCGGCGAACTCGGCATGCTGTCGCCCTCGAACGCGCGGACCCAGACGCTGGAATGCATCGAGCGTGGCGTCATCCTCTCGGTCAGCTATGACCAGGTGGAGCAGCTCTACGTGCAGAATCCGGCCTTCGGTTTCTACTTCCTTCGTCTCACCAGCGCCCGGCTGTTTCAGAACATCGAAACGCTGGAGCAGCGGCTGGCCCGTCTCACGGCGGCGCCGGTCGCGGCCGAGCCGAAGCCGGCGTGAGCATCGGGGGCGCTGGAATGGCAGACGACGGCCTGCTTTCTTCGTTCCGTTATCTGTTCGCCGATTTTCTCGGCGAGGAGGATGAGGCGCCGCCATTTCTCCCCGAGGGATTGCCTGAAACCGTCGCGCCCGTGGTCAGTGATGCCATTCATATTCTGATCGACTATCAGAGCCTGGGCTACGCGAGGCTCTATGTTGATCGTGTCAGGCGCTTCGTCGGCCGGCGCGGCGTCGACGAGGTAATGCTTGCCGATATCGCGCGGCTGATGGCGATGCGCATGGCTTACCAGGATCCGATCCGGATCGCTCAGTCGAAGCTTGCCGAACTCGATGAGGCGAGCGGCGGCCTGCCGATGAAATCCGTCGACGACGTCAGGAAATTTCGCTTTGACGAAATGGTTGGTGCGCTTCCTGCAGCCGTCGCGCAACCCGTGCTCAATGTGCTCGGCCGGATCGGCTGGCTGCGCAAGCGGGTCCCGATGCGGTTTTCCACGAGAAGCCGCTGGGGCATTCGCCGTCTGAAGATCGAGGCGGCGCTGAGGCGATGGCGGCTGTTTTCGGTGCGCTATGCCATGGAACGGGTCTGGGTCGAACGCTGGCTGCACATGATCGACCGCGCTCTCACCAAGCAGCCGCAGGCGGCCCCGGCGATCATCGAGACCGCGACCATGATCCAGGGGTATGGCGACCCCTATCGTCACGGCATGGCGGACTGGCACGCGATCGTTGATGGGCTGGTAAAGCCGACCTTCGACGGGGTGCTGGCCTTGCCCGATCTGGCCGGCGCGATGACCGAAGCCCGCGCCGCGGCCCTGCCCGATCCGCGCCAGGTAGCGCTGAAGCGCAAGATCGCGGAAATCAGGGCGCGGCTGCCGGCCGGCGCGACCGCTGCGCCCGGCGGCGGCTAAGCGCTGTGCGCGGTCTTGACGACCACCACCTTGTCGTCGTGGGAAGCACCGCCTTTCGCGGTGTCCCGGACAGTGTCTCGGACGGTTTCTTGGGCGGGGGGTTGTGCGGCGTGCCGCTTCAGGTGATCGCGCCGCATGCCGATCTCGTCGCGCACGAATTCATAGCCCAGCTTGAAGGTATCGAGACCGTCGCTACTGATCGTTCCGTCGCGCAGGCCGATCACCGCGCCGCGCAAGATCGATTCGAGTTCGTCCTGCAGCGCATCGAGCTGGTCGAGGGTCTTGGCGTGCTCTATCCGCCCGCCGATATCCAGGATGGCGGTCGCCAGTTCACTGGCCTTCTCCGGCGCGAGCCGGGTAATCTTGGTGTAGACGCCGGCAAAGATCGAACCGATGACACTGAGCGCCGCCACGCCGAGGTACATCAAATCGCTGTAGCGATCCATGAACGACTTGGTGTCGTCGTTGATGTATTCCGCCGCGCCCTGATGGGCGACGATGAAAGCGTCCTTGTCGGTATCCGCCGGTTCGATCTTGGATGCGAAGCCGTCAGCCAGCGCCAGGTCGGCCTTGTTCTCGTAGATGATGCGCGCGAGATCACCGGCGGTCGTCGTCGACATTTTTGACTGCGCGACCAGCAGCCATTGCAGCCCGATGGTGTCGACGTCTTCCTCAGGGACGGCGGGCGAGGAGGACAGCATGCCCTTAGCCACCGTCTCTTCCGAGATAGCGGGATATTTTCTGGCGAGCGCCTTCGCCGAATCGATCGCATTCAACGTGAAGCCGCCGCGCCCGGCGTATTGCTCGTAAGTCTTGCCTTTGATGATCTTCGAGGCGTGCTCGATCGCGATGACGGCGCCAAAGCCGGAAGCGAACAGCTTGTCGAAGCTGGTATTCTGCGGCGCCATCCGCACCCGGGGCGGCGCGTTGGGACTATCGGCGAGTTCGAGCGCTGCGCGGACGAAGCTGACGCTGTTTTCGCTGTCGGCGAGCACGGCGATCTTCTTTTTCTTCAGATCGGCGACCGACTTGATCTTCTTGTCGCCGGGGCTCAGCACCAGCACGAGATCGTGATCGAGGATCGCGAGCGCCCGCGCGCGCGGCGGGACTTTGGCATCGGTGCGCAGCACCGCCAGATTGGCCTCCTTGCGATCGAACTGCGCCAGCGCCTTGGCGTTGTCGGCGTTCGGCGCGATCTTGAGCCGCAGTCGCGAGGAGTTGTTCTTGAGCACCGCGTCAAGCCTGGCGGCAAAGCGCGCCTCCAGGCCGTTGACGTCGCCGACGGCGAACACCACCGTTTCGGAATTGCGCAGCCAGACCCGGCCGGCCCACACCGTCGCCGCGGTCAGGATCACCGTCAGGATGCAAAACAGGATGATCTGGCCGCGGTTATCCTTGACGACCCGCGAACGGCGGGGCGGCACTTCCGCAGGTTGTGCAGAGGTTCCAGCGCTCATCGCTCATACCCGGTCGCGGACATTTTGCCGCCTTGGCCGGCGCACAGCCCGGCCGATAAAACATATAAACGGCTTCAATATCCCGGTTCTGATCAGGTTCGAACCGAGGCTTTATCCTTTTGTTTTCAACGCGTTTTCTTACTGCAACGCGGAATCCGCCAGGAAACGCCATATAAAAGAAAGACAATTTACCCGTCGGCCAATGATATCCGCCTTGGGCGGGATTGCAAACCGCGCCCGCGGACAACGTTAACCCTTGGGACTGCCCGGCGACGCCGCGGCAGTATCGCCGTTCGGTCACACCCGGCGATTTTTCGGACTACCCACAGGTGCATTCCGGCGCGGGAGATGTCATAAATGCGGCAAGTTAGAATTGTCCCGGTATGAGAAAAAGTTTGCGCTGACAGCCTGAAAGTTTGCTCCAGCCATACCACGTTAGTCCCAGCAAAAGGCGTCAGCTTTGTCGTTTCCGTCCATGTCGTCGTCGGTTTTGGTTGGTGCACTGGTGGGATGGATGCTGCTTCTCACGATGAAGCACATCATCGCCGATTTCATGCTGCAAAATTCCTGGATGGCGATTGGCAAGGACCAGAAGACCGGCTGGGCGCTGCCGCTGCTGGCGCACTGTCTGGTGCACCTTGCGGTGTCCCTGGTCCTGATCATCGCGGTGGCGCCGCGGTTCTGGTTCGTCGCCTTTGTCGACTTCGCCATCCACATCACGGTCGACCGCGTCAAGGGCATTTTCGCATCGCAATTCGGCGTGACGCTGGAGCAGGAGCATCCCTGGTTCTGGACCCTGATCGGGGTCGATCAGGCGCTGCATCATCTCACGGGCTTCGGCCTGTCGATCTTCATGGCGGCGAACTGATCGCGCCGGGCTCGATGACGAATACGCTCAGGCTGTGTTGCCCGACGTTCCGTTCAGTGACGGTCCAGCCCAGCCCCTCGTAAAAACCCGACAGTGGCGGCCGTGCGCACAAATGGACGCGGCCAAGGCCCAGCGCGAAGCAATCCTGCACGGCGCGGTTGACCAGCGCGGCGCCGACGCCGTGGCGCCGCGCCGCCTCCTCGACCCATACGGCGGCGACCCAAGGCGTCAGTAGCGGCCGCTCGGCGAGGTCGGAGGCGATGACCGAAGCCGTCCCGAGAAAGCTCTCGCCATCATGGGCGACCAGCGCGAACGGGATCGGGGCGGCGTTCATGTTGTCGCGCAGCCGGCTGGAGATGTGGTCCGCCGGATAACCGTCCGCCTTCCACCATGCCTGCCAGATCCGGTCGGCCACGGTATCGAAGAAGCGCGGGCGCTCGCGGAGGTCGGAAATGGTGAAGTCGGGCGACATTGATTTGCGTCCGGCGTGTCCGCGCGGCAAGGTTGGCTGAAATCGAAAAAGGGCGCCT
Organism: uncultured Alphaproteobacteria bacterium; assembly: GCA_963786115.1. Lineage (GTDB taxonomy): Bacteria > Pseudomonadota > Alphaproteobacteria > Rhizobiales > Xanthobacteraceae > Bradyrhizobium. The sequence goes on along the minus strand of CAWAYC010000039.1, from coordinate 21,950 downwards.
ACCAATGACAGAACAGAAGCTAACGAAAAAGACCGTCGATGTGCTCGACGCCCGAATGGCTTACCACGAGCGCGGCGAGGGGGCTGCGGTCCTGTTCCTGCACGGCAACCCGACCTCGTCCTATCTCTGGCGCGACGTGCTTCCCCCGCTCGAAGGGCATGGCCGGCTGATCGTCCCCGACCTGATCGGCATGGGCGATTCCGCCAAACTGCCCAATCCCGGACCGGACGTTTACCGCTTCGCGACGCACCGAAAATATCTTTGGGCCTTCATCGATGCCGTCATCGGTCCCACGCAATCGATCGTGCTCGTGGTGCACGACTGGGGCTCGGCGCTTGGCTTCGATTGGGCCAACCATCACCGTGATCGCGTGCGCGGCATCGCCTATATGGAGGGGCTTCCGCGGCCCATTGCCGGGTGGGAGGAGTGGAGCGAGGCGGCGACGCCGATCTTCCAGGGCTTTCGTTCCGAGAAGGGCGAGGAGATGATCCTCGACCGCAACATGTTCATCGAACGCGTGTTGCCTGGCTCGATACAGCGCAAGCTGACCGAGGCTGAAATGACCGAATACCGGCGGCCCTTCCTGCGGCGCGAGGACCGCTGGCCGACGCTGACCTGGCCGCGGCAGATCCCGATTGCCGGCGAACCCGCCGACGTCGTGCAGATCGCCGCCGACTATTCCCGATGGATGGCGGAAAACGACATCCCGAAACTGTTCGTCAACGCCGAACCGGGAGCGATCCTGATCGGCGCCGTCAGGGACTTCTGCCGGACCTGGAAGAACCAGACCGAGGTGACGGTTCCGGGCTCGCACTTCATCCAGGAGGATTCCGGACCTGCGATCGGGCAGGCGATCGCGGCGTGGATGAACGCGCACGGGCTCTGACCGGCGATTCGATCGCGTCACGCTGATTCGCCGGCTGTAGGCAAGGGGCAGGCGGCAATGGCCGTGCGGCTTGGTTAACCTATCGTTAGAGAGTTAACCTGTCGTTAGAGAATTGCACTGCATCCTCCCAAGTGAGGGAGAACTGCAATGTTTTCAAGCCGCGACGCTTTCGAGAATGATTTCTGTCCGGTTGGGGACGATCTGCTGGGCAAGATGTACCGCGCCAGCCCGGGCGGGCTGCCGCTGCTCGTGGATAGCGTCTCTTCCGACGTTCGCGCCATGCTGGCGCTGTTCTGCTACCGCCGCAGCCATCTGCACTCGCTGGCACTCTCGATCGCCGTCAGCTGCACCGAGCGCGAATTGATTAATTTCGGCGGTCGCGTCGGCTCCACGCTCTTTGCGCTGTCCCGCGGGCCGGCGGCGCGCGCGACCTCGTCATCCTCCCAGCGCAAGCCGATCACGCTCTCGACCAAGCCGCTCTCGACCTTCGCCCCGATCGTGGACGACTTCGATGATGAGGAAGTTGTGGAAGCGGTGACGGCCTAAGCTCTCCTCTCGTCGTCCCGGGCAAGCGAAGCGCGACCCGGGACCTATACCCACAAATGCGTTTTGAGTTGCGCCGGCCGTTAGCCACCGGTCCGAAGCAAGAATGGATCCACGGACTGAGCTAACCGGGTCGCCAATAGGGCAGGCGTGGACTGCTTTTCGGGCGGCAGCGAGCCAACAGAATGGACCGCCAGTCCAGTACCCGCGACAACGGCAGCCATCGCAATTGCAGCAAGGTATTCGATCCTCATGGCGATGGTTCCTCCATCGGTCCCACGGACTAACCGGACACCCTCTGAAATGGTTCCAGGGCCGGGACAAAAGCTTCCGAACTTGGGGTCCAATGACCCGATATTCCGCGCGGAAAGTTCCCCAATCATCGGCTCGGCGCTCCAATTGTTTCCCCTTCCGTCCGAAAGGCGTCACGATCAGAAGTCAGGGAACGAAAGCTCCGGTCAAGACTTTAGAAGTACGAGACCGTCGCTCGCCGTTCACTACACGGCGCATGTCGCGGATAGCCAAAGGTTCCTTACTGCAGGGCCCGCTGTTCTCAAAAACAAGCGCTCGCGCAGATAGCCAAAAGCGGCGGTCTCCGATTCCATTCAGAATTGCCAGCTGTGCTCGCAGGCGGGAGAGCTGCTGGAGGGGTGGGCGCCAATGCTGGCGCTTTCTTACCCGAAGGAGGCTTCTTATGCGCAACCGCATTGACATAGATCCCAAGCACAGCCGAGCGATCGTGCAAGAGATTGGAGAAAGACTGCACGCGTTCCTGAAGGAAGAGACAGAACTACCGGGGAGCGTTAGAGCGCAAATCGACCGGCTCCGCGAATTGGAAGAGCAGTCGCCATCAATCATTCCCAGTGCTGAGCGCCGGGACAAACGTCACCGGTGAGCCGCCTAGGGACAGCACAGACGGCTCGGCCGAATATGGACGCGCAATGCCATCGGTGAAGCGCCGTGCCTTGAATATCTTGAATGAGTACGGTGCGGCGCAATCCGAATTGATCGGCAAGGCCGTCGTCCTTACCGACGGAAAGGCAGGCACGGTCGAGAACGTTTGGCTGGATGAATTGCACGGGCTTCGGATTTCCATCAAAGGTCATGACGGAAGATGGCCGGTCTCAACCATCAAGTTCACGGAGAACTAGAGCTTCGCATCGGCTGCGCGCTGCCCAGTGCGCGCGATTCTTTCAGATCATTCGCAAGCCCATCTGAAAAAAGTGGCTCGTCAGCTCAACGAACCACCACGTGAGACCTTGCAATTTGAAACCCCAGCAGAGAGATTTAACGCCTGTGTTACGTTCGACCGGTTGAGCCGGCACCCGATAAACGGACATTCTCAGCGTGCGTCGGCATGTCTCAAAGGTGCCCACGAAGAGACATGCGCGCCGATTTACACCCAATTTCTGCACGGAACCGCTGGAATTGTGGGCCGAGATTTTGTGGCAGATTTCTTGAATTGTGCAACACGGCAAGGCTGCAGAAAGGTGGATTCCATATGGCTATACTCAGCGAATCTCGCGCGGCCGTCATCCGCCGAACGTTCGTTCGACCGCGCTCGGAGGAAAATAACGAATGGCGAATGATGATCGCACCAAGATAATTGCCAGGAGAACGCCGGAATCAGCAGCCATGTCGGCAAACGTCAAACGAGCGATGGCGATCACCGCCAATCTCAACCGTTTGACGTTTAACGATGCGGACGAAGTCCGGGCCTTGTTCAGCGATCTCATCGGCAAGAAGGTGGACGACAGCTTTTTATTGATCCCACCATTCTACGCAACCGGTGGGGTCGACATCAGTATCGGGCGCAATGTTTTCGTAAATCAGAACTGCACTTTTTATGATCTTGGGGGGCTCGACATTGCCGACGATGTGATGATCGGGCCGAACGTGAGCATCATCACGTCTGGCCATCCCGTCGAACCGTCTCGGCGGCGCGCCTTCACAATCGCAAAGCGCATCGTGATTGAAAGAAACGTGTGGATCGCAGCCGGCGCGACGATCATCGGCGGAGTGACGGTGGGCGAAAACTCTGTTGTTGCGGCGGGTTCCGTAGTCACCAAGAACGTTCCCCCCAATACTCTGGTCGGAGGAAACCCGGCGAGGGTCATTCGTTCGATTGCCGACTGAGGGCACGACTTTCCTGCGTCTCTCAAAACTCCCCGATTTTCGACCTGAAATCGCTGTTGCGGCAGTCTTGAATTTTGCACCTGGCCTAAAAGCGGACATCCGATCAGTGCATTTGTGAGTACACGCCCTACATCGCGTCATCGATTGATCACGCGGTATGGGTCGTAGCTCAAGGCCGGGACGACATCAGGTGAGCACCGGCAGCCCATGCCTGCGCCGTGCCATCGCACATTCCGGGTCGCCGGGCATGCAGGTACGGCACACTTCGGGCCGCACCGCATAGATCTCGCACCGCGTCGCCACACCGATCCGGCCTGACAGCGCCGAGCAGCGGTCGCCGTCGCAGCGCATGCCCGATAGCCGCTCGTTGACGAATTTTTCCGGGATCAGGTCGAGCTGCGCGTCATCCTCGGTCGTGAAGCGCGGCCAGTTCTGCGAATAGCCACAGCAGGCGCCGCAGGCCTGGCAGGGGCTTTCGCCGGCAGTCGTGGTATCGCTATTTTGCATGTGCTCGCTTTACAGCGTTTTCGAGCGAAGTGGATACCGGTGCGCGTGAAGAAAACGCGTCAAAACAAGGATCTAAAGCTTCGGTTCTGATTCAGTCAGAACCGATCATGGTTTAGCGCGGAACGTCGCGGCGAGCCATCAGGTATCTTTCGGCGCTTCCCAGACCAGGCTCCTTCGCCATCGCGCCCGCAACAGATCGCGCCGCTCCGGATACTTCTCGTCGTGATAGACGGCGTCGATCACGCGGTCGGTGCGGAAACTGCGGAAATCCTTGCGCAGCTCGCACCATGCCGCCAGGATCCGCACCGCTTCGTGATAGCCGACCGCGATCGGCCAGATCGTGCGGTCGGTGTCGCGGCCGTGTTCGTCGCGATAGTTGAGCGTGATCTTCTTGCCTTCATGGATCTGCGCGCGCGTCCGCACCATGTCGATGCGGTCGGGCTCCCGGTTCCACGCCGAGCGGGCGCGGCTTGCGGGCTCGTGCACGAAAGGACGCAAGCGCTCCGGCACGGTGTCGGCGATCTTCGCCATCAAATCCTGCGCGGCGCGCGCCAACGCTGGATCGGCGTGGCCCGTGACCCAACTCGCCCCGAGCATGCAGGCCTCGATCTCGTCGGGGGTGAGCATCAAGGGCGGCAGGTCAAATCCCTTTTCCAGGATATAGCCCATGCCCGCCTCGCCGCGGATCGGCACCCGCTGCTCGATCAGGGTCGCGATGTCGCGATAGATCGTCCGTTTCGACGTCTCGAGCTCTTCCGCGATGGCATCCGCGGTCAGCGGTTTGCGGGTGCGCCGGAGCACCTGGATGATCTGGAACAGCCGGTCGGCGCGTCGCATGGCAGTCCTCTCGTCTCTTCTGGATCGTCGCTTTCTTAAGGCGGCTTTGCTGCTGCTGACAGCATGTTGGCAGCAGGGGGTGGCTATAGAAGGACAACACCTCAACTGAAGGGAATTTGTCCATGCTGATTCGTCTTGATGAGGCCGGCTTCAATAGCCGCCTCGGAACGCTCAGGCGAGCCCAGACTTTTACGCTGGAGCATCTGGTTACTATCCACTCGACTTCCTGCGACCTCCGGTGGGCGCTCGCTGAACTGGCAGTCCGTTCCATCGCCGCCATGCTGGAACTGGGCCGGAAGCGCCTCGCTTTCTGGTGCCGGCGTCTTGCCCAAAGGGCCCGTCTGGCAAGCCATTCTCCCCTGCTGACACCACGGTGGCAGCAGGGGGCGGGTAGCATTCGGACCATCCACTGACGAGATCGGGAGCCTTCACATGATCACGCTTTATGGCTTTGGCGGCGGATTCGGCCTGCCGGAAATCAGCCCTTTCGTCACCAAGACCGAAGTCCAGCTGAAAATGGCCGGTCTTGCCTACCGCAAGGAGAAGGCGATGCCGCCGGCCTCGCCAAAAGGGCAACTGCCTTTTATCCAGGACGGGGAAGAGCGCGTCGCCGATTCCACCTTCATCCGCGCGCATATCGAGGGCAAATACGGCTTTGACTTCGATGCGCCCCTGAACCTGCAGGCGCGCGCGCAAGCCTGGGCGTTCGAGCGGATGATCGAACACCATGTGTACTGGGGACTGGTCGGCGCCCGCTGGGTCGACGCCGACAATTTTGCCAAAGGGCCGGCGCATTTCTTCGACGGGGCGCCCGAGCATATGCGCGAGAAACTCCGCGAGGACGCGCAATTCCGCGTCGCCGAGAACTATCTGTTGAGCGGCCTCGGCCGCCACGGCCCCGACGAGGACGTCGATCTTGCCGTCCGCTCGCTGTTTGCGTTGTCGGTCCAGCTCGGCGACAAGCCCTATCTGATGGGGGAGGCGCCCTGCGGCACCGATGCCACCGCCTTCGGCGCGCTGGCGGGAATCCTGACGCCGTATTTTACCTCGCCATTGCGCGAGCGGGCCGAGAAATTCGAAAACCTTACGGCCTATGTCGACCGAATGATGGGCCAGTACTATCCGGACTTCGCCTGGAATCCGCTGCAGGAGGCGGCCTAAATTTAGGTGGTTGAAGCGGACTGGCCCTTCAGGGCGACCAGCTCCGCTTCGAGTTCGGCGATCCGCGCCTCGCGTGAAGCCAGCGCCGCCGCCACGTCGGCCGCGTCGAATTTTTGCGGGATGTGCTGCGGGCAGTTGGTATCCCACGCAGCGATCTTGAACAGGATCACCTGTTCGGGCCGCGCCTTGTAGCCCTGCGGCATCAGCGATGCCGTTAGCGCCGGATCGTCATCCACCACCCGCGCCTCGCCCCATATCTTCACCCGACGGCGGTGCGCGTAATCCATCACGAAGATATGCGCCTTCGGGTTTTCCGACAGATTTCCCTGGGTGATGTACTGCCGGTTGCCGCTGTAGTCGGCGAAGGCAATCGTGTTCTTGTCGAGAATTTTGACAAAACCTTTCGGCCCGCCGCGGTGCTGGATATAGGGCTGCCCGTCCGCGCTCGCGGTTGAGAAATAAAAGCTGTTGGTCTCCCCCAGGAACGCCGCGAGGTTCTCGTCGACCTCGGTGCGCCAGCCGCCGCGCTGCTCGACATGGGCATAGGCCTCGCGCGATCCCTTGCGGGCCTGGATCGCCTTCACCGCCGGGGTGAACGCGACATCGCTGGAATAGGTGTGAACGTCTGACATGTGAGCCTCCTGGGGCGGGGCGTCTACCGTCGTCTCGTCCGCAAGATGGCTGCTTCCGCGATTTAAACAATCAAGATGATTGACACTTCACTATTGCGGGATATGCAATAAACGCCATGGACCGGATCGACGCCATGCAGGCCTTCGTCGCCGTGGCCGACCTGCAGGGATTTGCTCCCGCGGCGCGCAAGCTCGCTTTGTCGCCCTCGGCCGTGACCCGGCTGATCGCGGGGCTGGAGGATCGCCTCGGAGCGAGGCTGTTACAGCGCACCACGCGAAAAGTCGCGCTGACCGACGCCGGCGCGCGCTATCTCGAGCGTGCCAGGCGGATTCTGGCCGACCTCGAGGAAGCGGAGGATTCGGTCGAGAGCGAACGCACGCGCCCGGGCGGACGCCTCGTGGTCTCGGCGCCGATCGGCTTTGGCCGCCTGCACGTCAGCCCGGTGGTCTCGGCCTATCTGAAGCGCTTTCCCGAGGTCGGCGCGGACCTGCGGCTGTCGGACCGCATGATCAACCTGGTGGAAGACGGCGTCGATCTCGCGGTCAGGATCGGGCATCTGCCTGACTCGACGCTCGTGGCGCGCCATGTCGGCGAGATGCGGCGGATCGTGGTGGCGTCAACGGGCTATCTGAAAGCGCGGGGCGAGCCGGTGCGGCCGGAAGAGATCGCCGCGCACGACACGATCCAGTTCGGCGCCATGACCGCGTCGCCGGACTGGCGCTTTGTCGAAGATGGCCGCGAGGTCCGCATCTCGCCAGTGCCGCGGTTTTCGTCCAATAGCGCCGATGCCGCGATCCAGTACGCCGAGCAAGACGGCGGTCTGACCCGCGTGCTGTTCTACCAGGCGGCCGCTTCGCTGAAAGCCGGCCGGCTGAAAATCGTGCTGGAGAAATACGAGCAGCCGCCGCTGCCGATTCATATCGTCTACCCGACCTCGCGGCTGTTGTCGGCCAAGGTGCGTACCTTCATCGATCTCGTCACCGAAATCAGCGACTGGCATTTTGGTTAGGCCACCGGCTCTTTCTTCGGCACCACCCGAAACGTCCCGTTGGCGCGGGCGATCACCGCGTCGTCCGCCTTGACGAGACTCTGCGCAAAACAGATCGTGCTGCCGGTCTTGATCACCTCGGTCTCGACCGCGCACCATTGCCCGACCTTAGCGGTGCCGATGAAATCGACCGCCAGCGAGATCGTCACCAGCGACGTCGTCCAGCCCATCGCCTGCGCGCAGCTATAGCCCATCGCGTTGTCGGCGAGCGCGGCGATCAGCCCGCCGTGGATCAGGCCCCTTCCGTTGGTGTGCGGCTTTGCCAGCCTGAGCCCGATGATCACGGCCTTGTCCGTCCGCTTCGAATAAAGCGGCTCCCAGGGATCGGTCAGCGGGCTTTTGCGGAAGTGAGGCTCAAAGCCTTCGGGAATGTCGGCGATGGGGGCGTCGGTAGTCATGCGCGGCTCGCGTGTTGGGATGCGCCATTGAACGCGATGTCGGTGACAGTTTCATCGCCTACAAAGTTTTAAACGGAATTTCGGCGCATGTTTGAAAACAGCTGTCGTCATCCGCCTTGTGCGCAATTGCGCACTGGGGCGGGTGACCCAGTATTCCAGAGGTCGTCGCGTAGGGTGGGCAAAGGCGCACTTGCGCCGTGCCCACCATCAACATTCCGCAAGCAATGGTGGGCACGCGGAGCCTGTCATCGGGCGCGCATTCGCGCGACCCGTTGGCTTTGCCCACCCTACGAACCAGCGCTTGCGTTCCTGCGCCCTAAAACGGCAATCCCACATAATTCTCCGACAGCGACGCCGACGCCGCCTTCGAGCCGACGAGATAATCGAGTTCGGCCACTTGAATCCTCGCGCCGAATTCGCCCTGGTCGGGGAATTGATGCAGCATCGAGGTCATCCACCAGGAGAAGCGCACCGCCTTCCAGACCCGCGACAGCGCTCTCCCCGAATAGCCATCGATGCCGGCGGAGGATTTTTCATCGTAATATTCGCGCAGCGCCTGCGACAGATAATGCACGTCGCTGGCCGCGAGATTGAGGCCCTTGGCGCCGGTCGGCGGCACGATGTGGGAGGCATCACCGGCCAGAAGCATCCGCCCGAACCGCATTGGTTCGGCGACAAAGCTGCGCAACGGCGCGATGCTCTTCTCGATCGACGGCCCGGTGACGAGCTCATCCACGGCCTTCTGGTCGAGCCGGCGTTTCAGCTCCTCCCAGAACCGTTCATCCGGCCATTGGTCGATATGATCGTCAAGCGGGCATTGCACGTAATAGCGGCTGCGGTGCGTCGAGCGCATGCTGCATAGCGCAAATCCCCGCGCGTGGTTGTTGTAGATCAGTTCGTGGCTGACCGGCGGCGTCTCCGACAAGATGCCGAGCCAGCCGAACGGATAGATCCGCTCGAAGGTCTGGACCGCAGAGGCGGGCACGCTGGCGCGGCTGACGCCGTGAAAGCCGTCGCAGCCGGCGATGAAATCGCAGGCGATCTCGTGGGTGACGCCATCCTTGACGTAACTGACGCGGGGATGGTCGGTATCGAAATCATGCGGCTTGACGTTGGCGGCTTCGTAGACGCTGGCGAGACCCGCCGCCTTGCGCGCGTTCATCAGGTCCAGCGTGACTTCGGTCTGACCGTAGATCATCACCGTCTTGCCGGTGAGGCCATGCATGTCGATACGGTGGCGCGCGCCGGAGAAGGCGATCTCGACGCCGTTGTGGACCAGGCCCTCGCTATGGGCGCGCGCGCCGGCGCCGACTTCATCGAGCAGCGCTAACGTGCCTCCCTCGAGCACGCCGGCCCGGATGCGGCCGAGCACGTAGTCGCCCGTCTGCCGTTCCAGGATGACGTTCTCGATGCCGTAGGTGTGAAGCAGTTGCCCAAGCAACAATCCTGCCGGACCGGCTCCTATAATTGCGACTTTTGTCCGCAATACTTGCTCCTCCCGATGTTATACGCTTGAACCAACCGGCTCGCGGGCGGCTGTCGTCAGCTTGCAGTGATAATTATATCATATAACAATAATCGGAAAGGCCTTTAAGGCCTGTCATGAGGGAGAAGATGTCGATGAGGAAGACGTTTCTGGCGTTGCTGCTGGCCGCCAGCGTGACTCCTGCGTTGGCGCAGGACAAAACCGTCAATCTGAAGGTGTCGCTGTGGGTTCCGCCGGCCCATCCGCTGGTGCCGGCCACGCAGGCCTGGGCCGCCGACATCGAAAAGGCCTCGGGCGGTACCATCAAGGTGGCGGTGTTCCCCTCCGAGCAGCTCGGCAAGGCGTTCGACCATTACGACATGGCGCGCGACGGCATCGCCGATGTCACCTATGTCAATCCCGGCTATCAGCCCGGCCGCTTCCCGATCGCCGCCGCTGGCCAGCTTCCCTTCGTGTTCTCGGACGGCAAGAAGGGCACGCTGGCGCTGAACGAGTGGTACAAGAAGTACGCGCCGACCGAGATGAAGGACACCAAGCTCTGCTTCGCCTTCATCCACGATCCCGGCGCGCTGCACGGCAAGAAGAAGATCGTCGTGCCCGGCGATCTCTCCGGCGTGAAGGTGCGCCCGGCGCAAAGCACCATCGGCGAAATGGTCAAGATGTTCGGCGGCACCAACGTCCAGGCCTCGGCCCCCGAATCGCGCGACGCGATCGAGCGCGGCGTCGCCGACGAGATCACCTTCCCCTGGGGCTCGATCTTCCTGTTCGGAATCGACAAGGTCGTGAAGTACCATATGGACGTGCCGCTGTACTCGACCGTGTTCACCTACAACATGAACCTCGCCAAGTATAATTCGATGTCGGATGCGCAAAAGAAGGTCATCGACGATCACTGCACGCCGGAATGGGCCTCCAAGGTCACCGATCCCTGGACCGATTTCGAGGCCAATGGCCGCGTCAAGATGAAGGCGCTGGCAGGCCACGAGGTCTATGCGCTGACGCCCGACCAGCTCGCCGAGTGGAAGAAGGCGGTGAAGCCGCTGCACGACAGCTGGGCCGAGGCCGTGAAGAAGGCTGGCGGCGATGCGGCCGCGATCGACGCCGACCTGCAGGCGACGCTGAAGAAGTACGAGGCGGGGATTTAAGGCCGCGCTGTTGTGTACAAAGATCGTCGTGCCCGGGCTTGTCCCGGGCATCCACGTCTTTGCGGTGCCCGGAGCGAAAGAACGTGGATGGCCGGGACAAGCCCGGCCATGACGAAGGGTGGAACGAGTTCACGCCAGCCATGACCGCCAATCCCGAGATTACTCAACAAGGCGCCATCACTGGGCCGCCCGCGCCGGTGCACAGGAACTTCATGGATCGATTCATCGATTCCATCGAATGGATCGCCGCGTTCTTTGTCGGCATTGTCGCGCTCAACACCTTCACCGCGGTGTTCATGCGCAAATTCTTTGCGGTGACGATCCCCGACTACTACAATTTCGGCCAGTTCATGCTCGGCATCCTGATCTTCTGGGGCATCGCCGCGACCAGCTATCGGGGCACCCACATCACCGTCGACCTGGTCTGGGCCAATGCGTCGCCGAAGTATCAACGCTGGATCGACATCTTCGCAACCCTGGTGCTGCTGTTCGTCGTGACCGTGCAGACCTATACGCTGTTCGACAAGGTGATCGACACCCGTGCCGGCCACATCGTCACCATGGATCTGCAGGTGCCGATCTGGCCGTTCTTCCTGGTGTCGTGGATCGGCGACGTCTCGGCCGTGCTGCTGATTGCGATCCGCACTTACCGGCTGATCTTCCATCCGGAAGACATTCATGATGCCAAGATCAAGACGGCGGAGTAGGGCGGGATGAGCAACGAGGCGGTTGCCCTGATCGGCTTCGTCAGCCTGTTCGTGCTGATGCTGCTGCGCGTGCCGGTCGGCATGGCGATGGGGCTGGTCGGCATTACCGGCTTTGGCTATCTCACCGGTTTCGCACCGGCGCTGAAGCTGATCAGCCAGACCACCATGCGCACGGTGACCGATTATTCGTTCGGCGTGATCCCGATGTTCCTCCTGATGGGCGCGTTCGTCTCGGTCTCCGGCATCAGCCGCGAATTGTTTCGTGCCGCCAACACCTTTGTCGGCCATTGGAAGGGCGGCCTCGGCATCGCGACGATTGCCGCCTGCGGCGGCTTTGCCGCGATTTCAGGCTCCTCTGTCGCGACCGCCGCGACATTCTCGGCCGTCGCCTATCCGGAAATGCGCCGCTTCGGCTATCCGCAATCCTTTGCCACCGGGGTGATCGCGGTCGGCGGCACGCTGGGCGCCATGCTGCCGCCGTCCACCGTGCTCGCCGTCTACGGCATCATCACCCAGCAGGATATCGGAAAGCTGTTCATCGCCGGAATCGTGCCGGGACTGCTCGCGATTCTGATGCACATGATCACGATCGGCATCATCGGCCTGGTCCGGCCGAAATTCCTGCCGGCCGGCCCGCGCGCCTCCTGGCAGGAGCGCGTCCTGGCGCTGCGTGACGTCTGGTCGCCGTTGCTGTTGTTCCTGTTCGTGATCGGCGGCCTCTATGGCGGCTTTTTCATTCCGACCGAAGCCGGCGCCGTCGGCGCGGTCGGCGCCTTCATCATCGGCGTGCTGCGCGGCAAATTGAGCAAGGACGGCATCCTGCAGTCGCTGCTGCAGGCGACGCGCACCGCGGCGGCCGTGTTCACGGTGCTGATCGGCGCGCTCTGCTTCGGGTATTTCCTCACCATCACCCAGACGCCGCAGAACGTGACATCGTTCCTCACCGGCCTTGGCATCGGCCCCTATGGCGTGCTGGCGCTGATCCTGCTGATGTACCTGGTGCTGGGCTGCCTGATGGACGCGATGGCGATGGTGATCCTGACCGTGCCGATCGTGTTTCCCGTGGTGACCGCCTTGGGCTTCGATCCGATCTGGTTCGGCATCATCATCGTCATGACGGTCGAACTCGGCCTGATCCATCCGCCGGTCGGCATGAACGTGTTCGTCATCAAGAGCGTGATCAAGGACGTCAACATGTCGACGATCTTCGTCGGCGTGCTGCCCTTCGTGGTGACGGATCTGATCCGCCTGGTGATCCTGATTCTGTTCCCGCTGCTGGCGACCTGGCTGCCGCAGCGCATGATTGGATAGATCCATGGCGCCTCAGCTTCAGACCAAATTCGTTTTCACCATCACCGCCCATATCGGCGGCGTGACGACCGCCGGCGACATCGGCACCGGCGTCCGCCGCATCATCCCGATCATTGGCGGCGAGGTGAGGGGCGCAATCAACGGCAAGGTCTGTGCCCTCGGCGCCGACTTCCAGATCATCCGGCCCAACGAATTGATCGAGCTGGAAGCGAAATACGCCTTCGAGACCGACGACGGCGCGGTGGTCTATGTCGAGAACAAGGGCATTCGCTTCGGCCCGGTCGAGCTGTTGCAAAAGCTGAAGCGCGGCGAGCCGGTCGATCCAAAACTGATCTATTTCCGCACCGTGCCGAAATTCGAGACCGGCGCCGAAAAATATCGCTGGCTGATGGAGCACATCTTCGTCGGCTCCGCCGCCCGCCACGCCGACCGCGTCGTGATCGATGTGCATCAGGTGTTGTGAGCTTTTCGAGAAATTCAAAGTGTCGACGGACGTCCGCTTCAGTGCGCATTCCGGATTACCCCGAGGAACGGACATCGCCAGAGCAGTCCGGTTGGTCCGTTTCGTGCCAATCGCGTCCTAACGCGCCGCAGAAAAAAGGCACCGCTATTCTATCAGTTCGTTGGTCGTGAGCAGCGATGGGGGCGAAGCGCCAGGCCTGCTCCGGAATCGGGGTGGTCGTTCAACGCTTCGCCATCGGGCCGGGCGTGATGGTCACTCGGAGCACCTCAGCGACGGTCGGATAGTGAAACCCGTCCTTCACTTCGCTGATGGGCCGGACCACGCCATGCTCGGCAGGGCCCGTATTGGGGGCGGGCTGGAGCGGCGCTTGGTTCGGGCCCAGGCCCGGTTCCTCGTTTACCTCAGTGCCCGCATCCCAGAGCACTATTTGGGAGGTGATGTCGCCGGCGACTGGCTTGCCGCTGGCGTCGAATAGGGCGATCCCTTCCTCCTTGGGCGCGTAGAACAGGTCATTGGACTGCCCGAACATGGTGGCGATGGTCAGCCGCTCGCCGGGCTTCGCGGTGACCTCAAACTCGAAGGCATCCCCTGGCCCGATGTCTCCGGGACTGCGGGCGCCGACCGGGGTGTCGGCGGAGCCCACGTGAACGATGCCCGGCTGGCCCCTCAGAGATTTCTCGAGCGGGCCCGTTGGTCCATCCTCCGCCAGGGCCTCGAGTCCTTTGCCGCGATCCGGCTCGCCGGACGTGAACAGCGGCGCGCGGTTCGTGTGAACGACGTAGAGGACAGGCGCTACTCCCACCGGTTCCGTCTTGCCGTTGGAAAGCTTCAGGGCGTCCTTCGCGGATACGTTCTCGATCCGCACAGCAAAAATCTCATCCGCCTGGGCAGAGACCCCACCCGTGAAAAGCAGCAGCGTCGCAAGCACGGATAGATATTCAAGGCGCCTTGCAAAAGGTTTCGCAGGTGAACCGACCATAAGTCTCCTCCCCCGTCGAGCCGTGTACAGTAGCAGTTTAAAGGGAGCTTCGGAAGGCGTGTACATTACGCTGCCCGATATCCGCCTAGGAGCCTGTCCGAATAGTCGGTGTACAGTTCTGAGCGAAGTCTAATTCAACCTTTTGCTATGAGCAAGTATTTTCGCCCCTGGAATATCGATCAGACGCTGCTTCTGCCGCCGAGCGTGCAAGACTTCGTGCCGAAGGACCACGTCTCGCGGTTTATCGTTGGGCTGGTGCGGGAGAGCCTCGATCTCAAGGAGATCACGGGCAGCTATGTGAGCGGGCTCGGGCAGCCGCCATTCGATCCGCGCATGATGGTGGCGCTTCTGCTGCACGGCTATGCAAGTGGACTGTATTCGTCGCGGCGCATTGCCCGAGCCTGCCGCGAGCGGAACGATTTTGTGATGATTGTGGCGCTCGATCCGCCGGATTTTCGCACGATCAGCGACTTCCGCAAGCGGCATTTGAAGGCGCTCGGCGCGCTGTTCCTGCAGGTTCTGAAGTTGTGCGAGACGGCAGGGTTGGTCAAACTCGGCCATGTCGCGCTTGATGGCACGAAGATCAAAGCGAACGCGTCGAAACATAAAGCGATGAGTTATGAGCGCATGAAGAAACGCGAGGCGGAATTGAAAGCCGAGGTCGCTCGCATGTTGGCGGCCGCCGAGGCGGCGGATTCCGAAGAGGACGAGACTTTCGGCCAGGACAAGCGCGGCGACGAGATGCCGGATTGGGCCGGCGACAAGCAGAAACGACTGGCGAAGATCCAGCAGGCGATGGCGGCGCTGGAGGCCGACGCCAGGCTGGCGGCGGAGGAAGAGCGTCGTATCGAGGCCGAAAAAGAAAAGCAACGCCAAGCCGAAGGCCGCAAGAAGCCGGGCAAACCGGCGGCGCCGCCATCGGACCAACCTGATCCCAAGTCGCAACGCAACTTCACCGATCCGGAAAGCCGCATCATGAAGTCGAAGGATGGCTTCGTTCAGGCCTATAACGCCCAGGCCGCCGTTGACGCCGGCGCCCAGATCATTGTCGCGCACGAACTGACCCAGTGCGGCAACGATCAGGGCCAGCTGGTGCCCCTGATCGAGGCCACCGAGAACAATCTCGGCCGCAAACCGGAGCAGGCCTCAGCTTACTCCGGCTACTGCAGCGAAGCCAATCTCGAAGCGCTCGAAGCACACGGTATCGACGGCTACGTCGCACCCGGACGCGCCAAGCACCCGACAGCCGCGAACGGGAAAATCGGCGGACCGCTGACCCAACGGATGCGAAAGAAGATCGCCGATGGCGGCTTCGAAACGCCCTACCGATTGAGAAAGCAAGTGGTGGAACCGGTGTTCGGACAGATCATCCGAGAACTTCCCCTTCCGAGGAAGTCCGCCGAAGTCCGCACAGTCCGAAATATCCTTATGGCATAGGCCGTTATGCCTATGCAAGCTGTCCGCCGATGCTCATCTTGTCCGCAGAAGTCCGCCTTGTCCAGCACGGGACCGGGGGATAGACCGGGAGATGGATAATGCGGACATGGGACAAACTCAGCGCGGGTTTCGTGCGCGGCTTGAAGAAGCCGGGGAAGTTCTACGACGGCGGCGGGCTGATGCTGCAGGCGAAGCCAACCAAGACCAAGGGCGTCGTCACCAAGGCGTGGCTGTATCGATACCAGATCGACAAGCGCGAGCGGGTCATGGGAATCGGCAGTGCGCGCGTCGTCTCGCTCGCCGAGGCCCGCGCCGAGGCCAATAAATGCCGCAGCCTTCTGGCGCGCGGCATCGACCCGATGGCGCATCGCGATGCCGAACGCATGGCCGCGAGATCGCGCGAGCTACACACCCAGACGTTCAAGCAGTGCCTCGATGGTTTTCTCGCCTCGCGTGGCGACAACTGGCGCGAGGTGCATCGTAAGCAATGGGAAAGCTCGATGGCAACTTACGCCAAGCCGCTGTTCGACATCAATGTCGCCGATGTCGATGTCACTGCGGTGCTGCGCGTGATCGAGCCGCAATGGAAGCGTGCCCGGAGACGATGGATCGCGTGCGCGGCAGGATCGCCGAGGTGCTGGGCTGGGCTCAAGCGCGCGGCCTGCGTCCGCCCGGCCCGCTGCCGACCGAGTGGAAAAACCATCTCGATAAAACACTGTCGCATCCGCGTACGCTGAAGCCCGTCGTCCATCATGCGGCGCTACACTTCGACAAGGTGCCGGACCTGTTCACCAAGCTGGTCGCCACCGACGCGGTCCCCGAGCTGTGCTTGGCGTTCACGGTCTTGACGGCGGCGCGAAGTCAGGAGGCGCGAGGCGCTCGCTGGGACGAGATCGACCTGAAGGCCAAGACTTGGACCGTGCCGTCCGAGCGGATGAAGAGATCGCGCGAGCACCGCGTGCCGCTGTCGCCGCAGGCGCTGGCGCTGATCGAGCGACTGCCGCGAACCAGTGACTTCCTCTTCGCCATCAGTGGCAACGCCAAGCCGGTCGCCGCGATGTCGTTGCGACGGGCGCTGCAACGTAACGGCGGTAACGACGTCACGGTTCACGGCTTCCGCAGCGCGTTTCGTGACTGGGGCGGCGAGCGGACCAACGCGCCGCGTGAGCTGCTTGAAGTTGCGCTGGCTCATGCCATCGGCAACGCCACCGAGGCGAGTTATGCGAGAGGCGACCTGTTAGAGAAGCGCCGCCGTATCATGACGCAATGGGCTCAGCATTGCGCCTCGCCGTCCGCGCCAGCCGACCGCAAAGTCGTCACGTTGCACGGTGCCGCTCATGGATGACCGCACGATGCTGATCGTCGTCGGAGAGATGCTTGATCATCCCGACGAGTACACCCCGAATGCAGAAGCCATGCGCGAGTTGCTGTTGCGGCTGCGCGAGCTGTTGGAACGTGAAATCACAAAGCGACCGAGCCATCGCCCCAAAGGACGATACCGGCGAGATGGTCGCCGCACTGAACCAAATCTACAAGAACCTCGCCAGAGCCAAGCGCGAGACGCCGCCAAGCGGAAGAACAAGTCAGTGAGCGCGGTCGCGAAAGCCTACGAACGTCATCAAAACGAGAGCGACAAAAGTAACCCCCTAGTTTTGTCGCTAGCGACAGAAGCGACAAAACGAGCACCCTACTTCTGTCGCTACGCCCGCGAGCGGTTTTGCTTCGACAGCGCGCGGGTTTTTAGCGCATCTTCTCCGCAGAGATACGCGGAGCACGTTTCGTGAAAAAACCAACCGACAACCCCACAACTGCAGCCGACGATGAAGCAGCGCGACCGAAGCGCCGCGCCGAGCATCACGCCGAGCTGCTCTCTGGTCTCGCCAACCAGCGGCGCAACACTGGCGACCAGCCCGTCTTCGTCGATCTTGCGCGCGTCATGGAAATGACCGGCCGTTCCAAGTCGGCCATCTATGAGGACCCGACATTTCCCTTGCCCGTGTCGTTCAGCGAGCCCGGCCGCGCGCGAAGGCAAGCGCGCTGGCTGGAGCACGAGGTTGCCGCTTGGCTGCAGCAGCGGATCGCGGAGCGCGACGCCGTAGCCGCCGAGCGCCGTCAGCATCTGTTTGCGCAGCGCGAGCTGCGTCTCAAGCGGCGTTCGTCGCCGAAGCGCACCGCCGCCAATTCTGTCTGAGGTTTAAAGGCCGCACCCCTTAAGGCGGACCTTGGCAGGCCCAAGCCCGAGGCGATCCATGAAATGATCGAGAGCTATTTCCCAAACGTTCCGAAGATCGAGCTGAACTGCCGCGGCAAGCCCCGCCCCGGCTGGGACGCGTGGGGCAATGAAGTCGAGGAGGCGCCAGAGGCGGCGGATGCCGCACCAAGCAGCGAACCATTTCAGTTGGCGGGAGGCCGGCCATGATCAACGACTTCCCCAGCCACATCGAACCGTTCGAATTCGTCGCGGTGGTCGAATGGCCGTTTAACGCCGGCGACCTCGACAATCCGCCGTGTCCGAACAAGGCCGACATCAACAGCCACAAAATCGCGATCACGATTTTCAATGACGAAACCGGCCAGACAGCTCACCGCGGCAAGGTCCTGCTGCCGCAAATAGCCGATCAGATCCGGAAGAAGACCGCCACCAGCAAGGAGGCGTTGCCGCTGATCAAGATGGCGAGCTTCGGCCAAAAACGAAGTGCCCACAACAGCCTGCGCACCAACGAGAACATGGAGAACATCGACGGCGTCGAAACTGATTACGACGAAAGCAGGATCCCATTCGAGGAAGCGCTCGCCGTCCTGCGCAAGGCCGGCATTCGGTGCATCCTCTATACTTCGCCTAGCTACATCCCAGGAGACAAGGAAAAATGGCGCATCCTGGCGCCGATGTCGCGGAGCCTGCCACCCGGCACACGGGAGAAGATGGTGGCGCGGTTGAACGGGCTGTTCAGTGGAAAGCTGGCGCCGGAGTCCTTCACGCTATCGCAGTCGTTTTACTACGGCCACGTCGAAGGCGCGCCGTTTCGCGTCGAGCTACTCGACGGCGACTTCCTCGATCTGCGCGACGACACCTATGCCGGGTCGATTTTCAAGGACGGCAGCGGAATCGCAAGCGCGAGCCGGAGGGTGGGGGAGAATGGTGGCGGTGCCGGCAGTCGATCTCAACAACGCCGACCCGCAGCACCGCTCGCGTAAGAACGACGACCCCGAGCCGGTCGACCCCGACAGGATCGAAGCCGCGCTCGATGTCATCAGCAGTGATTGCCCCTACGAAGTCTGGCGCAATGTCGGTGGCGCACTGCATCGTGAACTCGGCGAACACGGCTTCGAGCTGTTCGATCAGTGGTCGGCAAAAGCCAAAAACGAATACAACGCCGGCGAATGCCGTGAGCGCTGGCGCGGCGTGCGCTCGATGACCGAGATCTCGGCCGCCTCGATCTTCCGCTATGCCGACCAGGCCGATCCGACCTGGCGCGAGCGCTACGACCACGACCGCCAGGAGCGGATTATCGATCGGCTGGCGGACGACATTGGCGCCTCGCGCGCCGGCGCCAATCAGACGCCGCCCGACGCAGCACCGCCAACGGCAGCACCGCAAAAAGCAGCACCCGCGGCGCTGCACTGGCTCAACATGTCGAACTGGGACAACGAGCCGGTCCCCGAACGCCAATGGGCCATCCGCGACCGGGTGCCGCTCAACCAAGTTGGGCTGTTCTCCGGCGAAGGTGGCACCGGCAAGTCCATCATCGAACTGATGAAGAACGTCGCCCATGTCATGGGATTGGACTGGCTCGGCTCGCTGCCCGAACTTGGTCCGGCATTCTATATCGGCACCGAGGACGAAGCAGATGAACTGCACATCCGCCTGGCCATGATCGCCAAGCACTACCGCGTCAGTTTCGAGGAGCTGGTCAAGGGCGGGCTGCACGTGCTGCCGTTATTGGGCGAGGATGCCACACTGTGCGCGCTCAATCCGAGAACCGGCCGCGTCGAGACAACCGCTCTCTATCGCCAGATCTTTGAGGCGGCCGGCGATCTACATCCGAAAAACATCTCAATCGACACGCTGTCACGTGCCTTTGCCGGCGACGAGATCAACCGGGTGCAGGTCTACGCCTTCGCCACGTACATGCAGGCGTTGGCCAAGGTGGCGTCCGGATCGGTGACCGTGCTCAGCCACCCCAGCCTCGCCGGCATGTCGTCCGGATCGGGCATCTCGGGCTCAACCGCGTGGCACGGCGCGTTCCGGTTCCGGCAGTACCTCAAGGGCGTCAAAACCGGCGACGGCGAGCAGCCCGACAACAATTTGCGCGAACTGGAATTCAAGAAAAACCAGTACGGCCCGCTCGGCGAGACAATCGCGCTGCGCTACCAGAACGGCCTGTTCCTGCCACTGGCTTCGGCCTCCGGCCTCGACAAGCTCGCCCACGAAACCAGGGCGGAAACCGCGTTCATGGACCTGTTGCGGCGGCTCTCCGGTCAGGGCCGCAACGTCAGCCACAAGAAAACCTCCAACAATTACGCCCCCACGGCGTTTGCCGCGGAGCCAGAGGCCAAAAAGCACCAGCTCAGGAAGAGCGACTTCGAGGAAGCCATGCGCCGGCTGTTCGCCGCCGACAGGATCATGGCCGAGGGCTACGGCAGGCCGTCGCAGCCGCTGTCGAGGATCATCGAGAAACCACCGGAGGAAGGAAAATCCGAATGAGCGCGGCAACCGGGTTCCGAGCGTCACGCATAGCGGCACGCATAGCGTCACGCTCGTCACGCATCCGAGGTAACGCTCGTCACGCACCTATACCTAGGGGGAGCGTTACGCCCCCCCGGGGCGTGACGCATGCGCGACGCTCCCCCTAGGTATAGGTGCTCGGGATGCGTCAAAAAAACCATGACTTGCGACGCCGCCGGGCTCCAGTTCCCGCCGTTCGAACGTCACGCCGGCGGCTGGCTGATGGTGCACGGGCGCGGCGATGAGCCAGCGGTTGCCAAGCCATTGAACGGCAAACAGGTCTGGAAACGGTTTCATGAGAGGGAATGTGGGCACACACTGGCGGGATGGCGAGGATGACTGGCAAGCGCGTGTCGCCTTCGCCTGGAGCTGTTCGAGCCCGCGAGAGCCGAGCCCGGAAGAAGGCCGGGCTCGCGACCTATCAAATCCGGACGCACCGGAAGCGGTTGATAGCTGCCTTACGGCGAATCAATTCCACGCTTTCCCTCGATGAATTGAGCCGGCAAGAGGTCGAAGCCGAATTGACCGCGCAGACCGAGAGCTGGATTGCCGCCTGGATCGGGCGGAAATAACGCGTGCGCGTTACGCTCTCCGGCCGTGTGGTCGTGACATGCTGCTCGGGTTCGTCGCTTCCGGAGGTTTGAACATGCGGCCTGTAGTCCCTGAGGACCTTGGCCAGAGCCGGCTCACGGTGGCGCGTGATGCCACCGTCGCCAGTTTGATCAAGCACGTGCGCAACCACGCGGAAGCGGCGTTTGCATAACCGTGCTGCGGTATCGCCAACCTCGACCACCAGCGCGGGCGTCGCTGCGCTGACGCAGACGGTGCCGGCTTTCGTCGCAACCTTGGTGCCGTTCTCTTGCGCCGCCGATGTGCTTCAACGCGGTGTTATGTTGAAGTTTGACCATGCCACTGCAATCACCCTGCCTTCGATCGTGATGGGCGGCGCCGGTTGGGTCGGCGAAGGCAACGCCTTTCCAGTGCGGCAATATTCGGTTCTGCCAGGCGCGACGCTGCACTTTTACAAGCTCGGAACGGTCTCGACGTTGACGAGCGAGATGATCAACAGTTCGAACAGCGAGGCGCTGATCACGCAGGCCATGATCGACAGCCTGGGGCCAGCGTTGGACGCTTCGTTATTTGGAAATGCGGCCGAAGCTCTCGGGCATCCAGCCGGGTTGTTGGCCGGTCTCACGCCGCTTGCACCATCGACGGCCACGCCACTGAGCGATGCCATGGCGCAGGACCTTGCCGCGCTCGCTGGCTCAGTCTCTGTGGTGGCGGGTAAGTCGAACATCGTGTTCGTAATGCATCCGACGCAAGGCGTCGGTGTTGGCTTACGCGATCTCGGCACCACGACCTTTGACGTGCTGCTCTCCAACAGTGTGCCGGTGAAGACGGTCATTGCATCGTGGTCGGTGCTCTGGCTGTTGCGCTCGGGGATGCGCCGGAAATCAGCGGCTCGAAAGAGGGCGGTTGCGGCCACGCCGGTGAAATCGCTGTTTCAAACCGACAGCGTGGCGATCCTGGCCCGCTGGCCGGTGTCC
>CAWAYC010000038.1:0-159204 GCA_963786115.1 uncultured Alphaproteobacteria bacterium | reverse complement strand
GTCGCGGAAATACTCGCCCGCCAGCGGCAGGATGTCCGTGGCCCAGCGATCGAACATCCGGCACGATTTCACGAACTCGTCGTTCCAGATGTTGTCCCACAATTGCACCTGGCTTGCCACGCGCGACGCCGGCCGCAGCATATCGAATGACGAAAGTATCATCTCCGGCGGAAGATTGCCGACACTGTCGACGAGGCGATCGACGTCGAAATAACGTCGATCCGAAAAATTCGAGAACAGCTTCATCTCGCGGAAATCGATCGGCGTGGTGAAGCAGATCAGAATTCTTCATCGGCCCGTCCTTGAAGATCGAGCCGTAAAGCAGCGACAGCACGCCGCCGAAGCAATAGCCGATCACGGTGACGTCCTGCTCACCGGAATCCTCTCGCACGCGGCGGACGCAATCCGGAATGAAGTCGAGGACGTAGTCCTCCATCCGAAGCAATTTCTCTTCCGGCTTCGGCGGCGTCCAGTCCAGCATGTAGACGTCGTAGCCGCGCTTCAGGAGAAACTCGATGAAGCTCTGACCCGGCACCAGGTCGAGGATGTAGCCGCGGTTCGTCGTCGCCATCACGATCAGGATCGGCACACGGTAGATTTCATCGGCGAGCGGGCGATAGTGATAGAGGTTCATGGTGCCGCGGACATGCAGGATGTCCTTTGGCGTCGATCCCAACGACGAGACCCGAGGACGTGATGTATTCCACGCCCTTGATGCTGCGCTGGATCGCGCGCTGCACCTCGGACTGGATCCGCTCCGGGATCGATGCGAGGTCGAGGGCCGCCGGCGCGCTCATTCTAGTTCTCCTTCTGCGGACAATTGACGATCGGCAACGTAGACCGCGATGTACTGACGGGGCTCGATACTTCGATCAGTTCGATTCGAATGTTTCGCAAGACTTGCGGCAACGTGGCTATGGCAAGAAGCAGCGACCAGCCGGACGAGATGAAATGGGATCGAATGCCGGGCGGCATGTCAGGGTGGTGTGAAGCATTGAGTACGACGATATCGGACACCCAGTCCTTGTGGGCTTCGGCCATCGCCGATACGAGCTGCATTCCGGAGGCGGGGGTTACCAGCACCGCCTTTCTGCCGATGCGTTGGGTAATTGCGCGGATCAAATCCGTAACCGATCGGTCGTCGACATTCACGGACAGACCGGTAATCACCGGGCGATAGCCGAGCACCTTGAGCCAATTCGAGAGCAGCAGGAAAGGCAGATGGGTGCTGAAATCGGGGACGAGGACAATTGGCTTGCCGTCGCCAAACCGAGCCTTGCCTTCGAAATAGATCGATTGCCGGGCGATCGTCATCGTATCGACCCCGGCCAGCATCCACGGCCAGTTCGCAAAAAGCTCCACTGCAGGTGCGAGAAAATTGACGAAATCTGCCAGAGCGTTAGGGCCGTCTTGCGAGATAGGCAAAGCCAAATTGTTGCGACGCCCTTCGGAAACGCCCGTCAGGAATTCCGTGACGAGCCCGACACATTCATCGGTGGCCTCCCACATCATCCGATGACCGCAGCCAGGAATGACGATCAGGCTTGCCCCTGGAATGAGAACTCGCGATGAATTTGGAGTTCTGCGGTGAGACCAGCTGGTCGAGGTCGCCGGTCAACACAAGAGTTGGGACTTTGACATCTGGAAGCGCCTTGGAGCAATCGAATTCCGCGAGGGCCTGATACTGCAAATCTGCAGCGTGCAAAGGGGTTGGCGCCGCGATCTCGCGTCGCATTTGATCTTCGGCTAATTTCTGGTGGTTCTCGAGATATCCTGGCGAATAGGTAACGCTCCATATGCGGCGAGCGATCTCTTCCGGCTTCAACCCGTCGAGTTCCCGCATCACCCGGACAACGGACGGTGATGCGTATACGGCGCGCGGGCCGCCGCACATCGTCGCGCAAAGTACCAGACCTAAAACCCGATCTGGAAATTGCCGAACAAAATCTTGCGCGATCGCGCCTCCCATCGAATATCCAAGAATATTGGCGCGGGCGATTTCCAAATGGTCCAGAAGGCCGCCTACATCCTTGGCCATGTTTGCAATTTCATATCCGAATGTGGGTTTGTCGCTCGTACCAGTCCCGCGATTATCAAAAAGGATTACGGTAAATCGCGCCGCCAGCGCCTCGACGAAGTCGAGTGGCCACGCAAGCGAGCTGAGGCGATAACCCATGATGAGTACAAGGGGTGGCCCGGCGCCGCGGACGCCGTAAGCGATCTTGATACCGTTGACGTTAGCGTGCTGCATTGTCATCGTACGCCCCGCCGGTAGGCGATCTGTTTTGCGCAGTTCCGCGTAATCGATTTGGCGCACTTCGTTCACAATGCGCCTGCCTGATCACGGAGCGCAAATTTCTGTATCTTTCCGGTCGATGTCTTCGGCAGTGTGCCGTAGACAAAAACCTTTGGGACCTTGAAACGCGCCAGGCGCGCTTGGCAAAACGCAACGATTTCTTTGTCGTCGGGCTGCGTCGCGCCAGGCTTGAGTTCGAGGAATGCGCAGGGCGTCTCACCCCACTTCGGATCAGGACGCGCGACGACTGCCGCCAACATCACTGCAGGGTGCTGCGTCAACACCTCTTCGACCTCAAGGCTCGAAATGTTTTCGCCGCCAGAGATGATGATATCCTTGGAGCGATCCTTGATCTCGATCGCACCATCGGGATGCCAAACGGCGAGGTCACCGGAGAGGCACCAGTTTCCGACAAGGGTTTTTGCAGTTGCAGCTTCGTTTTTGAGGTATCCCTTCATCACGGTGTTGCTGCGGACCATGATCTCGCCGACCGTTGTACCATCGCGTGGAATCGGAACCATTGTCTTGGGATCAGCGACCGTGACCGCCTCAACCATGGGATAGGCAACACCTTGCCGCGCCATCCTGGCGAAGCGCTCATCGTCCGGCAGCGCATTCCATTCCGGCTGGAACACGCAAGAAGTCGCGGGCCCATAAGTTTCGGTAGCTCCATAAAGATGAGTAACCCGGAAGCCGAGGGCTTCCATGGAACGGAAAACGGCGGAAGGCGGCGCCGCACCACCTGTCGCAACCGTTACCGTGTGCTGGAACGGTACTCGCTGATCGATGGGTGCATGAGCCAGCATATTGAGGACTATCGGCGCGCCGCAGAGATGCGTGACCCGATGCTCCGCGATTAGCCGGAAGATCTGTGCAGGCTCGACCCTACGAAGACATATCTGCGTTCCGCCAGCGGCGACAACTGCCCATGGATAAGACCACCCGGAACAATGAAACATCGGCAGTGTCCAAAGGTAGATACTATCGAAGGTGAAGTCCGAAACTGAAGCCGTTACCGAGCGCCGAAAGGTAGGCGCCGCGATGACTATAGACGACGCCTTTTGGATCGCCGGTGGTCCCGGAGGTATAGAGCAGGCATAGCGACTGCCATTCGTCGGTAACGCCCGGCCAGTTGAAACCGGGATCACCGGAAGTCAGGAGCGCCTCGTAGGCGTGCTCGCCGATTGGCGCGACCTGTGAATCAGGAAAATCGACGTCGATGACGACGATCTTTCGATCCACCTGTTGCAGCGCTTGCCGCACCAACGGTGCATATTCCGCATCGACGATTAAAACCTTGGCGTTTCCATGCATAAGCGAAAACGCGATATTTGCGGCATCGAGGCGCGTATTCAGTGGATTGAGTACAGCTCCAAGCATCGGAACAGCAAAATGCGCCTCGATCATCTCCGGAACGTTCGATGCGATGATCGCCACGGTATCGAGCCGTTTGACCCCAAGCTTTGCGAGTCCGGATGCAGAGTCTGGTGCAGCGATCAAGGAGTTGCGCATAGCTATAGCGGCGCTCACCATCGATCACTGCCAACTTGTTGGCGAAAGCGCTTGCGGCGCGGGGCAAAAAACTGACGGGCGACAGCGGTATGTAATTGGCCGGATGTCGGTCCAAATTCGCCTCAAAAGGATGCGTGTCTTTTGCATTCATTGGATCATCACCCTCGCTTCATTTGAAGTTTGTAAGTTCGTAGGAACCCATCATTCAAAGGGTCGAAACCACGTGGCCGCCATCTGCGACGATCACGCTTCCGGTCATATAGGAACCGGCCCCTGAAGCCAGCAGCAGAAGCGGCCCTTCAAGCTCCCGTAATTCGCCAAGCCGCCTCTGCGGAATTCGTTTGATCAGCGCCTGTCCCGCCGCCTCTTGAAAGAATTCGTCGTTGAGTTCGGTTTCGAAGTAGCCGGGCGCAAGTGCGTTGACGCGAATGCCGTAGCGCGCCCATTCCAGCGCGAGCGCCTTGGTCATCTGCACTACGCCGGCCTTGGAGACGGCATATGGAGCGACGGAACTTGC
This sequence comes from uncultured Alphaproteobacteria bacterium, assembly GCA_963786115.1. Taxonomy (GTDB): domain Bacteria; phylum Pseudomonadota; class Alphaproteobacteria; order Rhizobiales; family Xanthobacteraceae; genus Bradyrhizobium. Next base: position 154,879 of record CAWAYC010000038.1, on the reverse strand, counting down.
AACCCGCAGGCCCAGGATCGAGGCCACATTGACGATCGAGCCCTTCACCTTATGCGCGACCATGCGACGTCCAACTGCCTGCGCAACCAGCCAGAACTCCCTTCAGATTGGTATCGATGACCTTGTCCCAGTCTGCCTCGTCCTGCTGCAGGGCCGGTCGCGTTGCCGTTACGCCGGCGTTGTTGATGACAATTTCGACAGGACCGAAGCGCGCTTCGGCGGCGTCTAACGCCGCCTCTATGCTCCCCGCGACGGTGACGTCCATCACGACACTTTGAGCTTGGCCTTTGGCATTGCCGATATCATCGACGGTTTTGGCTAACGCTTCCGCACGGCGCGCACCGACGGTTACGCGCGCTCCTCGCGCTGCAAGAAAGACTGCGAAGAAGCGTCCGAGGCCACTCGAGCCGCCGGTAACCAGCACATGCGATCCTTCTATTGTAAAGGGATCATTCATTGCGCATCTCTCGCGGGTAGGAGACGTGGCATCAGGACACCTTAGTCCAGACGAGAATTGACCGGCCCATGGTGCCATCCAGATAGCTCTTGTATGGAGCGGTCGTGATTGTCAGCGTATCTCCTTCCAATACGAAGTGCCGGATTTGGTCGGTGCCGGTCCATGCCTGATTCCACGACGTGTCGATGTGATGAACCACGACATTCTCCCCCAATGAGAATGTGCCGGCGTAGGCGACCATTGTACCAAGCAATTGCACGCCTTCTTCGTCAGTGGGCACCACGTCGCGAGGCGCTGCGCGGTCGTCCCGCGTGAAGATGGCGTACATCCTGCCGTCCGGCGCATAACCGATATAGCCGACCGGTGCTTCACCGAATTGATTGTGTCGTTGCCCGTCAGACAGGCGCTCTCGAACATAGCTTCGCAGTTGCCAGGTTCCCAGCACCGGGCAGTCAACCGGTGGTTTGCCGGGCCTCACCGAGGCCAGGATATCTTCGTCTGTCGCCATATCAACTTCCCTCCATGAGCGGTTGGTCCGAAACACATCTGACCCGATCGTCAGGCAATCCGGACTTCAAACATCGAAGAACACGGTCTCCCGATCGCCCTGGAGAACAATGTCGAAGGTGTAGACGACCGCACCATCCCGTTCCGAACGCGGCGCTATTAGCGTTTTGCGCCGCTCGGGTTGCTCGATGATGTTCAGGACCGGATCGTCGGAATTCGCGACTTCCTCGTCGCCAAAATACATGCGGGTAGCGAGGCCGATATTGATGCCGCGAGAGGCCAGCCAAAAATTAACGTGAGGCGCCATTGCTTTGCGGCCCTTGCGGCCCACCACACTTCCCGGTTTGATAGTACGGATTGTGTAAAGTCCAGTGACGAAGTCCGTGCCGGTCCGAGCCCAACCGCGGAAGCCATGATCCAGTGTTTTATTCTGCATGTCCGCGGGATGATTGTATCGCCCGGCCGCATTCGCCTGCCAGGTCTCGACCAGCACGTCCTTTGTCACATGGCCCGCGCCATCGAAGATCCGTCCCTCAATGGTGATGCGTTGGCCCGCGACATTGGGACCGACGAGGTCGCCGCTAAAATTGTTCTCGAAGATTTGAAAACCCGCTTGCTCCGGTATGAGACCGATGTGCACGTAGGGACCGGCCGTTTGTGATGGCGTCTCTGGCAAATAGGTAGGAAGGAAGGGGGGCGGTGTCATCTTAGCTTCCCTGGAGCTTGTTTTCGAACATGGTCTGGCGGCGGCCTCGCAACACAATATCGAAGCGGTAGGCGAGGCACTCCAGAGGGCGCGATGCGTTAAGATCGAGCTTTGCTGTCAAGCGATCCGCCGCTGACTTGTCGGGAACAGTGGCGATGATTGAATCGTGGGGAATGAGCGGATCCCCTTCGAAGTACATCTGGGTTATCAATCTTTGCGCGAATCCGGTTCCGAACACTGAAAAATGGATGTGAGCAGGTCGCCAGCTATTGATGCGATTCCGGAAGGGATACGCGCCCGGCTTGATCGTTCGAAAGAAGTAATAGCCCCGCTCGTCGGTCAGCATTCGGCCGCAACCGCCAAAATTTGGATCAATCGGCGCGATGTAAGTATCGTTACGATGGCGATAGCGTCCGCCAGCATTGGCTTGCCATACTTCGACCAGGGTATTGGATACCGGTTGACCGTTGCCATCGAGCACGTGGCCGTGGACGATCGTCTGTTCGCCAATCGGCTCACCCTGTTTGGCATAGTTGAGGATGAGGTCATTATCGAGCGGACCGAGTTCGTCAGGAGAAAATGTCGGACCGGTCACCTCCGACAGAGAGTTTTGTAATGACCAAAGAGGGATGCGCGGCGAGCGCAGCACGCTCGTCTTGTAAATGGGCGTATAAGCCGGAGGATGGAGATCGCGATCACGTTGGTGAAACTCGGCTTCGGGAGTCATGCTGAGATACCTCACTTATCCAATAGCTACCGGCAACCTGCTGCCGCCTCTTGGTCGATAAGGTTGCGCGGCAGGCCGGCCCGCTGGCATCGTGGCTTCATGCTTTGGCCAGCCCTGCACCGGCTAGGATCTGCGCCCGTATCTGGTCGTATTCCTGCTTGGGGACGGGAATCGCCCCCTTGTGGCCGAGGTCATTCAAGTGGATCCGATAGGTCTCCTTGGCGGACATCGCCGCGATCGCCGCGATCACGCAAACGCCGAAGGTGATCGACCCGATCGTCAACGGGATGTTGGCCGAGCCGGGCGGCGCCACGGTCGCGAAGAGTGCCGGAAGCAGAGCACTGATGGTCGTTCCAACATTCTGCCCAATGGCCATTCCCGAGACCCGGGTCTTCGTCTGGAAGAGTTCGGGAAAGAAGCTCGGGTAGACCGCGTTCCAGCCCTGGTAGACGAAGCCCCACATGAGGAGCGACGTGGCGATCGCTAACCACACGTTGTGAATGCTGATGGCATAGAGATAGGCGAACGACAACAGCCCTGCGCCCAGCGCACCGACGACCATCGGCGGCTTGCGGCCGATCTTGTCCGACAGATTGCCGACGAGGGGGATGACCAGGACCGCCAGGAAGTTGCCTGCGATCGGGATCCATAAATAGATATCCTTCGGGAAGCCGATCCCATAGGCCGGCTGGACTGCATAGGCGGCGCCGAAAATCGTCGCGACCACCGCGATGACGTTCACTAAGGCCATGCAGACGACCCGCAATATGTCCGCCGAGCTGAGCCTGAAGGCTTCCACAATCGGCGACTTCGGGATCTCGCCGTGCCCCCCTTCTTCGGCGAAGGCGGGCGTCTCCTCGACCTCGCGGCGAATGATGTAGCCGGCAATGATGACGACAACGCTGAAGAGGAACGGGATCCGCCAGCCCCAGGAGTTGAACGCCTCATCGGGCATGTAGTGCGCGAGCGGCAGAAATATCGCCGCGGCCATGATCTGCCCGGCCTGCACGCCTTGGAGGGTAAAGCTGGCGTAGAAGCCGCGTCGTCCGAAGGGGGCATGTTCGAGGATCATCGAGCTGGCACCGGAGATCTCGCCGGCGACCGCGAACCCCTGGATGAGACGCAGGGAGACGAGAAGCGCCGGAGCCAGTATGCCGACTTGCTGATAGGTCGGCAGCAATCCGACCGCCATGGTCGAGAACCCCATGAGGAACATGCACAGGATCAGCACGTTCTTGCGGCCGTGGGTGTCGCCCCAGTGCCCGAGAACGAAGGCGCCGATCGGCCGGGCAACATAGCCAACACCGTATGTCGCCAGCGATGCGACGATGGCGACGGTGGGATTTTCCGATGGAAAGAATATCTGCGGGAAGACTAGGGACGCGGCTGTCGCGTAAATAAAGAAGTCATAGTATTCGAGCGCCGATCCAATCCAACCGCTCGCAGCGGCCTTCTTTGATTGCCCCGCGTCGTGGGTCGTTTGAGCACTGGTCATCCCGGGATTCCTCCAACTTTGTTTGCTGATGTCCCTTTTGCGGGCTTCTTTGAAATATTGGTCAGCTATCCGAACGTTGTTATCGTTCCAAGATGTCCAAGATGCTGGCCACACTTTGTTAGCGAAACCGATTGAAAGCAACCTCAGGGTAGCCTTTCGGCGACCTAACACAATTACTCTGTTATTCGACAAACATAACATCATGTTATTTTATCAAACCCTCGCTCCGAGCTTTATTTGGCGCTAATGCTGGTCACTGTGACTAGTCTTGGAAGCAAGAACGAGCGATCCGCAATCGCATCAAATGGACATCCTCTGAGCGACATCAAATCCCGTGGCCACGCACTAAGCCGATGGCAATGTCGCTTTGCATTGCTCGGCACCGCGGCGCGCAGCGGATGTTGGCCGAACCGCCACTCGACATCACCGCCTCTGCGCCGCTTATCAGGCGGTAGCCGACGTGGAACCAGCTATGTTTCTTGTGTACGTTTTGCAGCCTGGGTTGCGTAGCAACGTATAAGCTAAGCCCGTTGCGCTTCCGATGGCGACGCTAAGCTCGGCTCAAGTTCATTCGTATCGTACAGCCCTGCTAACCATGGTGGCCGCTTGCGCAGCAGTCACAAAGCTCATGCTGTACCGCCTAATCGTCGCGCGGCCCCATACGCCTCCTCGCCCAGAAGGAGATTTTGTTGTCAGGATTGACCATCGTCTTGCCGCTCGCGTTTCCGCTCACTCTCAAGAGCGGCCAAGTTATTGAAACGGTCGGGGATGCAGCCTCATACTTTGCCATGCTAACGGAGGAGAAGCGTGGGCGAAGTCATTGGCAAGTAGTCAGGATGCTCAATAATGCACTCGACCAACCCACGTACCTTAAAACTGCTACTATATCCCTTCAGACGGCCCTGCTCATGGAGGGACTTCTTGCTTCACCTCTAGCCGTTGGCGGAGATTAGAACGGACGACCCGCTGACGAGCTGGCCTCCCGGCCTCAACCCAGTTGTTGACCCAATTTCTAGCAGGACAGAAAGTCGCTGTCAGATGTACAGAGTTCTTTCAAACCGCGCCGGTCCGATGCGCGGATGTTCACTTCTTTGATGATGCTGGCAGCCGAGGCAAATGGCGTTGTAGCGCTGCGGATGATGAAACTGATGCGGGGTGGCAACGGCGCCCGATCCGAAGCCGAACGAATGGTCCGTGAAAAGGTAGATGCTGCTCTTGAAGCGACGACGAGTTTAATGGCTGGCGCTTCGGGTGAAAGAATAGTCCATCGATATCGAAAACGGGTTGCGGCGAATGCGAAGCGATTGAGCGGGCTCAATTCTGGAAGCCAAAAGAGAAAACCGCGCCAAAAGTAGTTTTCGCGAGCGACCACCTCAAGCGAGATGGTCTCGGTTTTTGTTGTCCGGTGCGCTTTGCGTTCCGATCAGACAGCCATCCTTGGGGCAAGCTAGCGGTCCATGACCACGGTCCGCTCCCGATCCTCGCGATTTTTCTCAATAGCCGCGATCGTTTCTGGAGATTCGAATTCTCCTTCTTTGACAAGTGCTGTCTTCTGGTCCGGCTCCAGACGGAGTTGGGCCGATCCCACGATGTAGGTCGATCCCGCGGTGTAGGTGTTGTCTAACGATGCCAGACTCAAGCCAGGTTCGCATTCTTCTGAGCTGGCCGGCATGACCCCCCACGCATTCACAGCTGCCAGCAAGGCCAAGACGTATCTCATGATCCGCTCCTTCTTGCCACTAAACCAACAGACTGCAGCGGCAACGGTTCCGCTGAGCGGCAATACGCTCGCTGCTGGTGGTTAAATAAACCGAACCATCCGCGACACGCGGCTGCGCAGCGGAGACGCGGCAGGACAGCGCGGGAGCGCCAGTTCGGGTATTCCACACAGGGGGCGACCAGCCAATTGCCTCGTCACGGATCAAGGTCAGCTAGTACGCGGTCTGGCACTTCTTCGAGCACGAAGGCATCAGCTTAAAAAAAAGCCTGTACGCCAGCGAGCAGGATCGTCTCGACGTGGCCAGACGACGGACGCAATGGAAAAAGTATCAAGGACGGCTTGACCCGGCGCGCCTGGCCTTCATCGACGAGACTTGGGCCAAGACCAACATGACGCGCACCCACGGCCGCGGACCACGGGGCGACCGGTTGCCAAAGCTCCGCATGGCCGCTGGCGGACGCTGACCTTCCTCGCCGCGCTGCGCCATGACCGCATCGATGCTCCTTGCGTGATCGACGGACCGATCAACGGCGAGAGCTTCCTGGCCTATGTTGAGCAGATCTTGGTGCCGGCGCTCAAGCCCGGAGACATCGTCATCATCGACAATCTCGGCAGCCACAAGGGAAAGGCCGTCCGCCGCGTTATCCGGGCCGCCGGCGCAAAGCTGTTCTTCCTACCGCCCTACAGCCCCGACCTCAACCCGATCGAGCAAGTCTTTGCCAAACTCAAGACCCTGCTTCGAAAGGCTGCAGAGCGAACCGTAGACGCCACCTGGAAGCGCATCGGGACCTTGCTCACCTGCTATACCCCCAAAGAGTGCGCCAATTACTTCGCCAATGCAGGATACGCTTCAACATGAACCGATCATGCTCTAGTCACCCGAAGGCGATCTGAAGTTGCCGTCGTCGGCGATCCGGCACGAAACGCCCGGGCGAGGGCGGCGCCGGCCATCTCGAGCGCGAGGTCCGACGCGCGAATGACGCGGCCCATCGTGAGAAAGCCGTGCATCTGGTCGCTCATATGGACGAGCGTGACGCGCACGCCGTTGTCCTCCAATTTGCGCGCATAGGCAATCCCCTCGTCGGCGAGCGGATCGTAGCCCGCGGTCAATACGAAGGCAGGGGCGAGCGCTTTGAAATTCGCCGCCAGAAGCGGGGCAGCGCGCGGATCAGTGTAGTCGTTGCTGTCGCGGAGATAGTGACCGATGAAATATTTGATGGCCTCGATCGAGAGCGGGAACTGGGTGAAGTCGCGCTTGTACGATGGCTGCGACATGCTCATGTCTGTGCCCGGATAGAGAAGCATCTGGAAGCACAGCGGCGGCACCTCGCCGTCGCGCGCAAGATGCGCCATGTTTGCCGATAGATTGCCGCCGGCGCTGTCGCCGCCGACCGCGACAAGTGACGGGTCGATTGAAAGGCTCTGGGCTTCCTCCACGATCCAGCGCAGCGCCGCGGAGCTGTCCTCGATAGCGGCAGGGAATTTGTGCTCGGGCGCGAGCCGGTAATCAACCGCAATGACGCAGCACTGCGCGACGTTCGCGATCTTCCGGCAGACATAGTCATGTGTGTCAAGATCACCGATGACGTAGCCGCCGCCATGGTAGAACACCAGGACTGGAAGTGGCCCGGGCTTCGTCCCCATCCCGCGGTAGAGCCGCAGTGGAATATCGCCGGCCGATCCCGGCGCCGAGAGATCGCGGAGTTCGGCCATGTCGGGAAGTTCGGGCTGCAAGGCGCCGCGTGACGCGCGGTACATCCTGCGCGCCTCCTCCGGCTGTAGCTCGTTGACCGGCGGGCGGCCGGCCTCCTTGATCATGTCAAGGACTTGCTGGTTGTCCGGGTCAAGGCTCATCTGATTTCCACCTCGTCAGCTAACGCGAGCACCGTCTTCATCCAATCGGACCGCTGTTTATCTGAGCCTGTGTTAGGGTGATTGGCAAGCTTGGGCGCGGAGCACCCAATTTATTCCGCCCGCCCGATGACGGATGAACGAGATTTTGTTCGGCTTCTTGCCGTATACGCGGGCCGTGCTTGTACACATCCGCGGGCTTACGGTCGGCCGCGATCCGTAACCGCCGTGAGCCGGCAATCACGGTTGGTGAGACGTTTTTCGGCGTCTTGTCATCAGTGCAACGTCCGCTCGAACCGCGCCCAGCCCGCTCTATACATCGCCTCTCGGATGACGCGGTTGATCATGGCATTGACCTCGGCATAGGTGAGTAATTCCACATCACCGCCCGGGCCAATGCGAAAACCGGCAAGCCTATCACCGGCGGCCAGCGACTTCTTACTGCCTGTCATCAGATATCTCCCCCCTCGTTATCGTCATCTTCAGCCTGCGTCGCTTCCGCCGGCCACGGGCCTCCATCGACGGACAGAATTGGCCTGCTCAATTCATCCAGCGCCTCATAAATCTCGTCGCGAATGACTTCCTCGACTTCGCCGCGCGAACGCATCTCGCAGATCGCCGCGATCTTGCCCGGGATAGACAAGCAGCGCTCGCGGAACGCCGCGAAGATAATCGTTGCGCCTCGCTCCACCTCCGACATGCGGACGAGTTCGCCGCGCGAATACATGTTCTTGATCCGCGCTGCTTCGGCCTGCTCGCGCGCTAGCTCGGTGCGGGCTGCCGCGAGGCGGGCAGTGTCGCCATTGCCATGCCGCCCGTCGGGCTTGGCAGAATGCGCCGCGAGCGCATCCGCCACCGTAGCGATGCGGTAGAGCGGCCTCTTCGCCGTTCCGGCATCGGGGGGAACGTTGCGCAAGGCACGGCCCACAGTGGCTCGGTCCCTGCCCAGCATTTCGGCGCAGCGGTTGATCGTGAATTCGTGCATTTTTGTACCTTTCGTTAAAAAAACAGATGCGGCATTAGGGCCGTTCTGGCACTATTTTTGGGTCGGGCGGTCGCGCAACGCGCATATGCCCCCCTCCCTGGAAGGACCCGCTCCGAACAGGTAGGATTCGGAGGGGGCCTTCACGTAGATCACGATCCACAACAACGGATTGCGCGCGGAGCGACCGCGGGCACGGCTGCCGACTGCCAACCGCCGACAGCACATCGAAGAGCGCTCTCCAAGTTTCGTAGGTTCACCTGTCATTTCGATCAGCACATGCGGTGTGGTGGTCTCTCTCAAATCTCAACTCACGATTCCGGCGAGCCCGGCCTTCGGTCGCAAGGTGTAACCAGTGTAACTGGTGTAACTAGCGTCACCACTAGTTGCCAAAACTCCTAGGCGTTTCTTCATTTGCTGCGTTTTCTTCATTTTATTCGTTTTACTTCCTTCCTAGTGGTTACACTGGTTACACCTGTTACAGGCCTGCGCCGCGGGCGCTTTTCGCGTCACCGGTTGTCCGCCGCTACTGGTGACGCGGGCCTTCATACCGGTTACATGGCCGTTCGGTTTCGCTCTGCGGCTTGCCTCAAGTCGATGACCTCGGCATCAGACTGGTTACATGACTGTCCGTTTTCTTGGGCTGCAGCCGCAACTTGTTCGGCTTTCGCGGCAGCGGCGTCCTGCGACAGTTCAAGCCCGGTGGGCTCGCGCACATAGAACCAGCTGGGTTTGCTCACCGGCTTTCCCTGAATCCTGATCGTGACCCGGACCTGCTTCTTCTTCCAACCGAGACGTTTCAGGCAGCGTGCAAGGGTGTTCTTTGCCTTCTGGTCCCATCGGCTCTTGTCCGCGATGTCGAGCGCGTCCTTGAAGATGCGTTCGATCGTGACTCGATAGGCCGGGTCGTCCGGCGGCCGGTGTAGCCGACTTTCAAGGTAATCGCCGATCGGCTGTTCCCAAGCGTCCTCCTGATAGCGCGCCTCTTGCTCCTGCTTCGCGGTGGCAGCGGCGTCGGCATGCTCCTCAGTGAACCACCACGGCACGCCTTCCTCGTACCGAACGCGCGCCTCGGCCCAGAGCTGGTCACGGTCGCGCTGCAAGCTGTCGAGGTCGATCTTGGTCACGGCGGCGGGCAGGAATCGCCGCGCGCCGGTCGGATCCTTGAGATAGTCGTTGGTGTTGGTGGTGCCGACAAAGACGCATTCCCGCGGACGTTCGATCACGCGCCGGCCGTAGGGCGGCCGAAACCGGTCCACCCGGCGGGTAACGAAAGCCTTGATGTTCGAAACCTCAATGCGGCTCATGGCGTCGAGCTCGCCGATTTCGATGCCCCAGACACCGGCCACCTGCATGGAGGCGTCTTTCGTGCCGAGCTGTTCGATATCGTCCGTGAACCAGGGGCTGAACAGCGTCTTGATGGCGGTCGATTTCATCAGGCCCTGCTCACCTTCGAGAATGAGCATGGTGTCGACCTGGCAACCGGGGGCGAAAACCCGGGCGACGGCGCTGATCATCATCATGCGGCCGATCGCTTCGGTGTAGGCCGACGGCTCGGCGCCAAAATAGGTCGCGAGCAGGGTGACGAGGCGCTCCTGACCGTCCCACACACAGCCGCGAAGATAGCTACGGACCGGGTGGTAGGCAGAATCCCGCGCGACCAGCTCGACGGCTTGTGCTGTCACCGCCGGCGTCACGGTGATGCCTTCGACCGTCTGGAGCCAGTGCGTTGCCGCGAGGTCGTCGTGCTCGGACCAGGCGCGCTTCCGAAACTCGGCGGCTGCGGTCGCCGGCTCCCATGGCGGCGCGGCGACAAGCATGACGCGGAAGGCAAACTCGTCGAAAGCGAGCACGCCTTGCCAGCATTCGGCGTTGCGCAGCACGATGACGACGTTGGCGAACAACGGCCTCGGCGCCCCCCACTTGTTGCAGAGCAAGGTGAATCGCCACTTGTAGCCGGGCTTGGCCTCTTGATCTGCGTCGTGGGCATCGATGCTCGCGGTATCTGCGGTCGCCTGCGGCTGCTCGCGTTCCGAGGGATCGCCGCTGATCGGCTTGGCCCGCCGCGCGAGATCGGCGAGGTGATCGACGGTGCCGCCAGCCTTAAACCAGTCCGACACGTCACCCTTCGGCGGCACCCCCGGCAAATCGATGATGTGGACCGCCTGGGCAACCGGCAGGAGCTGGGCGGCGACCATCCGCATGTGATCGGCGCCGACGTCGTCGTTGTCTGGCAACAGGTACACGTTCTTGCCGGCAAAATACCGGTTCAGGTCAGACGACCACTTCTTGGCACCGCCTGAATTCGTCGTGGCGGTGAACCCGTGCTTGGTCAGGTTGTCGACGTCCTTCTCGCCCTCGGCGACGAAGACGTCATTGTGCTCGGCCGCCAGCAATTCCGGCAGTCGATACGGAATCTTCGGGCCCTTCGGCGCGCCGTTCACCCATTCATGGCCGTTCCAGCTTTGCTGCCAGAATCGCTTGTCGGCGGTGCGGCGGACCCGGAGGTACGGCGTGCCATCGGCCTGCTTGTAGACGTAGTCCGTCGCACCAGCTTCTGCTTGGTCCGCCTTACGGCTGGCGGTCCACTGCGGCAAGCCAAGCGTCTGCCGAATCCAGTCTTTACACTCGATGCCATCGTCGCCGGCGTGACTGTACACCAGGAAGCCGTCTGGCGCGGTCGGGTCGATCTTGATGGAGAGCGACTTGTCCTTTGCGCTGTGGCCGGGACCGGGCACGTTACACGTGTCTGGGCCCGTGACCTGGCCGCCGAGGGCGGCGACGATCTGGTGAACGCTGAACGGGAACGGGTGCACATTCATGATCGCGCTCCTGAGCCGCGCTCCTGGTAGAGGATCGCGTTGCGGTCGGCGCGGGCGCGGGCTGACTCGTCCATGCGCCTGGCCTCGGCTGCGGCCTGTCCTCCGATTTTCCCGAAGTCCCATTTCGAGCGAACGATGAGCGCCAGCTTTTCGCCCGCCCCCCGGATCACAAGCGGCTGCTCGTTTGCGGTTTCGAGTTGGATGTGCTCGCTATTGAATTCCCGCAGCAAGGCCGTGAATTGCGGGAGCGAAAGCGCAACCTCGGCACTGCCATGCACTTCGGCCGCGACGACGTCGGCGCCGTCGAGCGGGCGTCGTGCCAGGTGGAGATCCAGGCTCCGGCCATTTTCCCACGATAGGGCGACCAGCGCGGTATCATTGCTCGGGGCAGCGGCGCTGAGCCGCGATAGGGCTGCGAGCAAGTCGCCACGGTTGCAGAAAGCTGAGTTCGAGGCGGGCGGTGGAATCAAGCGTTCGTAGGCCGGGAAACTGGAATCGATCAAGCGCGCGGTGAAGCCGAAAGACGGAGCTTCGAAGGCAATCAAGTTCTGGGATCGCCGGAGTGCGACGCGCGGTGCATCAGCCTTTTGCAAGAGCCGGCGCACCGCAACGCCAACGTCGGTAGGCACAATGAGGCGGCGGTCCACCGAAAACGGGGAGGTGACGACCTCGGTGCGGACCAACCTGATGCCGTCCGTGGAAACCGCGACAAGCTGATCGCCGACGTTGTGCCAGAACACCCCCGCCAGATGGAATCTGGTGCGGTCCGCGACCGCCAGCGGCTCCAGCAGGCGGAGACAATCCGCGCTGCCGATCTCGACTCGCCCAATTTCCTCTTCAATCGCGATTGCCGCGGGCAACTCGGCAACCGGAACAGCCGGCAAGCGCAGACGGCTGGTGCCAGAGGCCACGTTCACCGCGCCGATGGTCGCTTCGATGTTGACGATCGCGTCGGCCGCGAAGCTGGGAAGAAGGGCGACGAGACGATCGATGGGGACGGCAGTCTCGCCAGGTTCATGAATCGTCGCAGAGACGCTGGTCGCGATCGTACCCACTGAAATCTCAGTGCACGTGATCGAGACCGTGTCCCCGGTCGTCGCGAAATGCGCGAAGCAGCTATTGCCGCCCCGCTTGACCGTGCTGGCAAGCGAGATTGCATTAGCAAGAACGTAAGCTGGAGCGGAAACTTTCACTACCGCGGCTCCTTGCAAGTGAGGAGCGTGCGGTGGCAACCGCCACAAATCAGCTCAAAGCCAGACCGATCGATCGACTTAAAGTCGTAGATCTGAGCAGCCCGCTTGCAGCTCGGACAGAGCAAATCCTTCGTTATGGAGAACCTGCGCGCCGGGCGATCGGCGCGATTTCCTTCACTATCCTGCATGACTTGTCCCCTTCTATCGTGAATCCGTGGTTTCGGTCGTCGCACCGCGTCCTGCCGCGCCGATGCCACGGTTCGGCTGCTCGGGCTGCTCGCCACCGATCAAGATCGTGTCCCGCTCGGCGTGGCTGGAGGCCGGCGAAAATTTCTCGACTTCATCACCCCAACAATCCCAGCCTTTGCGCTTCTCGCGCGCGAACAGATCGGCACGCCGCAGCTCGTGCATGGTGCGCGCCCAGTATCCGCAGCCCATGCGCACCTTGCCGCTCGGCGTCACCTTCCGCCACACGAGGTTGGTCTTGTAGGTGATCCCCCACGCCCGCATGACCTCGTGCGCCTGCTCAAGCATCGCGCCGGTCGTCCAGAGGAGAACAACAGCGTGGTCCTTCAACGATTTGCGGACCGGCAACGCCATGATCTCGGCCAGCGTCATCAGGCTATAATGCTTCGACGCCGACTTGGCTTGCCCTGCCGAGCTCCACGTCGCGAACGGCCACGGCGGATCGATCACCAACAGATCGTAGCTGTGCGCCTGCAGCGGATCGAAGAACCGTCCGGCGGTTTCCTGCTCGGGGAAATCGTCGCCGGCTTGCGCGCCCGTGAGCGCGCTGGTATTGCTGACAAACATTCTAAAGACTATCCGTGAGAGAAAGAGATTGGAGAGGGCGGCTGGCGGGCCGTCTTATTTTCTTTTCCGCGCGGCTAGGCCACGCGCTCAGCGGCCTGCGCCGCCTGCTCGCGCTCGCGACGCCATGCAGCAGCCGCTTCCTTGGAAATCAGCACGCGCGTTCCGAGGTTGAACGTCGGCGGCATCTGCTTGCGGATTTTGTAGAACAACTGCACGGAGATGCGATGGCGCGCGCAGAATTCGCTAACGGAGTAGGCGTCAGGGTCGTCAACATCAGGCTTGCGACGGTTGCGGCCGGTAACTTCTGCGTCGGTCTTGCGGCCGGTAACTTCAGGGCGGGCCATGGGTTTGTCTGCTCCTACTCGTGTGGTGGCGTGTAGGAGGCAATAAAGCGCGGTCGATCTGCTTCGTAGAGTGCTACGATCAATGCTTAGCTAAGCATTGATAGCCGAATGGCTAAATTCACTGCGACTTCAGGCTCTTATGCCAAGCCCGAGTCGCCTCGGTAGCGGCCTCGTGGCGGCATGATCGGCGCGTCCCACGACCGACTTAAGCGAATCGTCCGCCGCGCCGCCGTCTGCGCATCCCCCGCGCTTTCGCGATTTCCGGCCGGTGGTTTTCGATTATGTCGGCGATGCCAGATGGCTGATACGTCTTGCCGATAATGGCCTCGAGCGTGAGCGTGAGGAAATTAACCAACGGCCTGTAGGGGGTGGTGGAATCGTCCTTCTTTCTCGAAAAGCTCAGCTCCCCGCCTGCCTCGATCCATATCGACATCAACTCCCACTCTAGGCCGTCCTGGATGGGATCTCTCTGGTTGGAGAACGACGAAACATGATCACCATAGTGGTAGAGCCACACCTCAGCTCGCTGCTCACGCAACTTGAGGCCGGGATCGGGAAGATCGGCCTCGTCGAGACTACTATCGGCCACGCCTTCTGCAGCTGGCGTGTCAGTCGCAATACTTCCTCTACCTTCTTTTTCCGCTCGGCTGCCGGTTTACCCCGCATTTTCTCGAGCCACACCTCCCTCTCGGCCCGCGCCTCCCACACTTGTCGTCCAGCCTGCTCAATCATGCTCCGCCAATCGCTGCCCTCAGGCCAGTTCCGGGTCGAATGAATAGCCTGCCACTGCTCATCGGTGAACGCATTGAATGTCATGATGCTCACGGTGCCATCGTCGTGCCGGGCCAATCGGCCAGCGACACGGTTTTCACAGTGTACCCGGTGAGCTGCCCCTCTTGGGCGTGTTGGTGCGAGCAGTAAACCTTGTCGTTCAAGACGATACCGCGCAGCGCCGGATTGCTGGGGTGCTGCAAGTATGAAAACTCAATGGCCTGCCAACTGCCAGTGTAGGTCTTAGCCTCAGCGCTAATGATCCGCGAAAGTGGTAACGGTTCGGCCCGAGCGCGCCAACAATCGACTGCTTGTCCGCTCGCTCGCGCGGTAGCCTCAAGTATACGTACATGCTCGATTGTCCATTGCGGAAACCGTGCAGTGATCGCGGGCCACTCCTCAAAATCCTCGGCAAACAGCGTCAGGCGCACCAGACCTGTAACGCGCTCGCGATAGCCTTGCATACCAGAAGCGGTGCGGTCGCCCTGACTGCGCGTCGTCGCCCATAGAAAGTCGGGAGTTGGGAAGTCCCCGATTTGATCGCGATTAGGTCGCAATTCTTTCGCGCCAACAATCCACGGCAGTCGCGCAGTGTTGGTGAAATGATAGAGCCTCGTGTGGGGGACAACCATCAGCGCTCCTCCGTCCCAATCTTTGTTGGTCGGTTTTTGCCGGGCTGAGCCCATGCTGAAGCGGAGCGCTTCGTGATGCGTCGGATCGACCCGGCGCACTGTCGAAAAGCTTGTACGTGGAAATTAGCAGCAGCAGTGCTTGCTGGCTCTCACGATCTGGTGAAAATGAGGCAGTCAAGCTAACGAGGGCAGCGGCTTCCGAGAATTCGGCGCCGACCGGCGGATATGTTGCCGCGTTTAGACATAGGTAGCACCGTCACTTCCCAATATGCTGGTTCAACGACGCAGAGAGCCGCAGCAAGTTGCCATCTGCTCGCGTCAAATCATGAATCGGCGGCCGACATCAACGATCACGCCGGATCACCGACTAACTAGCCGTAAGCTCGTTAAACGACGGGGCCTTTCAGCTCGCCAAGGCAACGACGTTGTCGGCGACGGCTGCCTGCAGCCCCTCATGCTGCAGCAACGCCTTGCGAGAGATGTCGTCGCTGTGCTCGGTGATGTACTTCGAATAGGTTTTTTCGATCATCGCGGTCGATGTGTTGTGGAGCGACGCCACCAATCTGATCGGTACGTTTTTCAACAACGCCCTGACGATGGAGGAATGTCTCAAGCAGTATGCCGTCACCACGTCAGGATCCAGCCCGATGGCAGTGACGACCTTGTTCACTTCGCGATGATAGCATTGGCCCGGATTGTTGCCCCAAGGGCTTCCGTCGCTTTGCACCAGCAGCGGCGCATCGTCGGCACGACCTTTGGCTGCCGCTTTCAGCTTGGCTGCCAGCTGCACCGTGATCGGCACCGAATAGCGTTCATGCTTCTTCTGGCTGCGGTTTCTGCCGCCGCCCTTGGCGGATTTCGGCATCATCAATTTCGGCCGCAGCGGATGATCGTTCAAATCCCTGACGAGCAGCCGCGCGGCTTGGCTCGGTCGTGCGCCGGTTATTGCCAGCGTATCGGCCAGCAACCCGAACTGATGATCAAACCCATAGGCGACGCTGACGAATTCACGCACCTTGTCGTCAGAGATGATGACGTTGCGCGCTTCCTGAGCATTCGGCAAAACGGCAAGACCAACTTCCCATGCCTGCCGATTCTGAATGCGCTCGTCGTGCTGCGTCGCCAATTCTAGCGCGGCGCACAGACAACGGCCGAGGCGGTTGATCGTGGACGGTGCCATCGCGCCGAGCAAGCCGTCGCGCCATTTTTTCAGCTCGCTGGCCGCGAGCAATGCCACTGGCTTCGACAACAGCCCGCTGGTGAGATGCAGGCGCGGCCAGTCGGCGTTATAAGGGTTCGCATTGCGCGAGATCAAATCGCGCCTGTAGTCCTTCAGCGCGCTATCCACCGTGATCGGCGCCGTGCCGGTGCTGCCATCATCACCGCGCGCCAGCTTCTTCGCTTGATCCTGGGCCTGATAGAACGTCAGCACGTTCTTGGCGTCGGCATCCTCGAAATCGTCGGCCAGGGCGAAGACCTTGGTCCAGTATGCGCCGTGGCCGTTGCTGGCCTTCAGCACCCAGGTCGCCGTTGGTCTTGTTGCGGCGGTACATGAGCGCGATGCCGCGCGCGAGCGACGGGCCGCTGTAGGGCCTGCGGCGGATTTTCAATCGCAGCCGCGCGCTGCGGCTTTCCAGTGCGCTGAAGCCGACTTTGCGTGCCATGTTGCGTCCCCCGTTCTCGCGAAGTGTCGCGATGGTGTCTGTGAAGGCCTATGAAGGCATATGACACGTTATGGGGATAATTGGGCGGGTGATCAATGGCTTGGAGATTCCATAGGGCTCTCCACAAACCCATACGGATCATAATTTTCCCTGCGCAATGGCTTTACGGCTTATGCCGCGCTCTCCCCGGCGACGAATTCCTTTTTGTCACCGTCGTTGGCGGATTCAGACTGGCCTAAGCCCGGTTGGGCCGACGCGTCTCCGCGAACTTAGCATCAGCAACGGATGCCAGGACCACACGGTTTTGCCGTACGCAACAAGCGCCGTTCGTCCTGCGACGCCGTACATCGCTCACGAGTTTTGCTCGCCCTGCGATCACCATGCGCGCCGACGCTGCCGCGTCCACCGCATCCCATCCCGCGTTCGTGACGATGGCCAACGCCCCTCTTGCCGGGAAAGGACGGGGCGAGCTGGTAGAACTGATTTGCCCGACGGCGAAAGCGAAATATTTTTTGAAAGAGGACTGGACGACCCAAATCAGTTTGAATTTGTTCATGAAATTTGAATTTTCGCGCGGGGTTTTTCAATGCGATTGCCAGCGTGAGTAACTGCACCACACATCCGGAACGGCTGGCGTTTGATGTTTCGGTCG
Organism: uncultured Alphaproteobacteria bacterium; assembly: GCA_963786115.1. Taxonomy (GTDB): domain Bacteria; phylum Pseudomonadota; class Alphaproteobacteria; order Rhizobiales; family Xanthobacteraceae; genus Bradyrhizobium. The sequence continues at coordinate 137,543 of CAWAYC010000038.1, read as the reverse complement.
ACCAAGACCACAAGTGGCTACGCGTCCGAACCTCGGGTGAGGCCCGACGATGGCCATCTGAATTCGCTCGCCGCAGCAGGAAAAAAACAAGTGCCCGCCTTGGCACGTAGCGCGTCTTTGCTCGCCACACGTACGACGGAAGGCCATGCAGCCAAGATGCGTCTTCACGGAATTAAATCTTTGGTTGCTCGGGTTTCTGCTCGACGATAGTCTGATTTCACACGGCCTGGCCGGGTTGCTTGATGCATTTCGCCCCGCGCGGAGAACGACATAACAAAAAGAGCAGGAAACCATGAGCACCACACGCCGCAGTTTTCTCAGGCTTGCACAAGGCGCCGTAGCCGCAGCGTCCATCGGGGCAACGTGTGCGCATGCACAGGAACGCACCGCCGTCATCGTGTTCGAGAACGTCCGCATATTCGACGGAACGCGTCCCTCGCTTTCGGCTCCGTCCAACGTTCTTGTCCGCGGCAACATCATTGAAAAAATTTCGACCGGCCCAATTCCGACCGATCGCCGTGCCGACACCCAAGTTATAGCGGGCGGCGGCCGGGTGCTGATGCCCGGCCTCAGCGACATGCATTGGCACGCGATGATGGCTCGCCCGACGCCTGCCCAGATGCTGTCCAGCGGCGTCGGCTATACCACGCTCCTGGCGGGCGCGGAGGCAACCGCAACGCTCATGCGTGGCTTTACGAGCGTTCGGGACATGGGCGGTCCGGCCTTCGACCTCAAGCGGGCGATCGACGACGGGCTGCTGCCGGGCCCGCGCATCTACCCTTCAGGCGCCGTCATCACGATCACCGGCGGCCATGGAGATTTCAGGGAGATCGCCGACCTGCCGAGAACCACCGGCGGGACGCTCAGCCGCGTTGAGCAGCTCGGGGGAAGCGCTATTGCCGACAGCCCGGATGAGGTCCGAAAGCGGGCGCGCGAACAGCTCATGCAAGGAGCATCACAGATCAAATTGACGGCCGGCGGCGGCGTCGCGTCGCCGTTCAGTCCGCTGGAGGTCACCACCTTTACCGAAGCTGAGCTACGTGCCGCGGTTGAAGCGGCCACCGATTGGGGCACCTACGTCGCCACGCATGCTTACACGTCCGATGCTATTCGGCGCTCGATCGCAGCCGGGGTAAAGGTCATTGAACACGGGCACCTGATGGATGAGGCTACTGCGCGCCTTATGGCTGAGAAAGGCATCTGGCTGAGCACGCAGCCCTTCGTCGATCTTGGCGGCGCAAAAGTTCTTCCCGCAACCCAGCAGCAGCAGATGATGCAAGTGGTGAACGGCACTGACGCGGTATACAACTATGTGAAAAAATACAAAATCAAGACGGCTTTCGGAACTGACATTCTGTTTTCGCAGGCTTTAGCCGAGCGGCAGGGTGACGGAATTGTGGATTTGACGCGTTGGTTCACGCCGGCCGAAGCGCTCGCCATGGCGACTTCGACAAATGGAGAACTGCTCGCCTTGTCTGGCTTGCGCAACCCCTATCCCGGCAAACTGGGCGTCGTCGAACAAGGTGCCCTCGCAGATCTTTTGCTTGTCGATGGCAATCCCCTGGAAAACATAAATCTGATTGCTGACCCGGCGAACAAGTTCCTGATCATCATGAAGGACGGCGTCATCTACAAAAACACCGTTCCCAAGTGATCGGTCACGCCCGTGGCAATTCCAGGCGGCATGACTTTTCGGACCTCATGCGGGTCCAACCGCCCTGGCACTTGAATGGGATCCGGTAATGTCCTGAGTTGCCACAGAGGCTCATTTCCTGCATTTTTCAGCCTTCTGCGATTTGGCCGGTCGGTTGGCCGAATGCCTCCGGTCGGTCCAACAGCATGCCTGACGGTTCCTCGACAGCCCACCTTTATAGGCCCAAACTCGTCAGCACCCTGCTGGAGGGCTACGGACTTGATTCACTGCGACACGATGCGCTCGCCGGGCTCACGGTCGCCGTAGTGGCGTTGCCGCTTTCCATGGCGATCGCCGTGGCATCAGGAGTTACTCCGGAACGCGGGCTCTTTACTGCTATCGTCGGCGGATTTTTGGTGTCGGCCCTGGGTGGAAGCCGCTTTCAGATTGGCGGGCCGGCGGGCGCCTTTATCGTTCTCGTTGCGGCCACTACCGCACAAGTCGGCATCGAAGGGCTTATGCTGACCGTCCTGGTGTCTGGCGTGATGCTGACCGTGATCGGCGTGTCGGGCCTGGGATCGCTTATTCGATACATACCGCACCCCGTGACCGTGGGATTCACCTCCGGCATTGCCGCCACGATCTTTGCAAGCCAGCTAAGAGACCTTGGCGGCTTGACCCTGGCTGGCGCCGAGCCAGGACCGCTGTTGACGAAATTGCTCGCTCTCGGCGAGGCGCTTCCCACTTTGAACTGGTTGGCTTTGGCCATCGGTGCCGGCGCTTCCGCCCTGATCTTTGCCCTTCGTCAGTGGCGGCCGGCCTGGCCGGCGATGCTTATCGCGATTGTACTCGCTTCTGTCCTGACTTCGGTACTTCATCTGCCGATTGAGACTATCGGCAGCCGCTTTGGCGAAATCCCCCACGGGCTGCCGGTGCCGAGCCTTCCCGCATTCTCATCCGCGCTGCTGCTGCAAATACTGCCGGCGGCGTTCTCGTTCACCTTGCTGGGCGGAGTTCGAAAGCCTTCTATCGGCGAAGGTCGCCGACAGCATGACCAGCCGGAAACACCGCTCCAATATGGAGCTTGTGGCCCAAGGCATCGCCAATATCGCTTCCGCTTTGTTCGGCGGCATCAGCGTCACCGGAACCATCGCGCGCACTGCGACGAACATCCGCGCCGGCGCGCGCAGTCCGCTCTCGGGCATCATGCACGCGGGCTACCTCTTGCTCTTCATGCTTCTGGCCGCCCCTTTGGCCAGTTACATCCCGCTTGCGGCGCTGGCCGGCGTGCTGGTCGTCGTGTGCTGGTATATGGCCGAGAAGAACGAGTTTTTACGACTGGTGAAGGACTGGCGCAGCGCTGTGGTGTTGATCCCGACCTTTGCACTAACGCTGCTGAAGGATCTCACCTTCGGCATTATTGCAGGCTGCATCATTGCTGGACTGTTCGCCCTGCTGCAGCGAACCAGTCGAGGGTAATTCACGACACCTGTTTCACTCTAACCCACGAGTGCCATCGCGGGCGCGGCACCATTATGGCGTTTTCGGGCGAAGTAGATACCAGTTCGCGTGACGACGGCCAGCGGCGCCGCACTGGCTTTCCCGATAGCTAGACCGTATAGTTTCAGGACACTTGGCGGTAGCACGGATGTTGATTTTCTCGAGCAGATTAGGTCTCGCATTTGCATTGGCGGCGCTCTGTCTAGGCGGGCGGACGGCCCATGCCCAGGCCGCCCCCGTGACATATTGGACCCCAAGCTGGCCCCTCGGCTTCGCTGGCAATCTAGGCGTCGGCCAAGGCTCGAACACTTACGGCAATTTTCCGAGCTTTGATGGCGGCTCTTCCTATATGCGCTACAATTTTCCGAACGGCTGGTTTGTCGGCAGCGAAGGCGGCGGCATGGGTTTGAGCATGAACGGCATCAACCAGGATGGAGCGTTCGGCAATATCCGCTCGCTTAATTACCAGGGCGTGCAGTTCGGCTACAACTTCCAAAACGCACCCCTCACGGTCTATGCCGGTTTCGACACCTTGAAATACAATGCTGGCATCGGCGGCCCTTTTGCGCCCTTCGACACCATGTCCGGCACACTGCCAGGCTATAGCGCGCATGCGGGCGTCGAATTCCAGCCGGCGCCGAATGTCAGCCTGTCATTCGGGTTCGGCTACACCCAACAGTCCTCCGGGCGCGTCGATAGCGACATCAATTCTCTCTCGCTGCCCGGCGCTTCTCCGTTTGCCGTCAGCGGTCGCCGCTAATACGCGCTTTTCAAGAGAGCGTTGGGACAAGCCGCAGCCCCCTGGCGTCTGCCGTCGCAACTCAACGTTCGGCGTGATGGCGGGTCCGAGTTTCCCCTGCCCGCTTACATCGGAGAAAGCACAACAATTGCTCGCCGGCGACGCGTTGCATTCGGGCAACAGGTTTTGGAAAAATTGACGACCCGCCGTTTACGCCATTGCGCGACCATATTGATCCCAAGAAATCAGCCCCCTCGCATGCTTGGCTTTGCTGCAGGGCTCCGGCGGAGCCCCTGGAGGCGACGCGATGATGAACCCGCGGCGATTTACGACAGTGGCTCCGTTGTGCGGAACGATCGTTCTCGCGGCTTCGGTCGTCGCCTGGCTTGCCGGCTTCGGTTCGGCCGGCAACGAGAACGCCGGCGCAGTGCCAACCGATGATAGCCGCGCGCCATCGCTCGCCGCCAACGCCGGGTTCGCGGACGCACCGCAGGCAACCGCAGTGGGCAACACCACTGTCGCCAACGTCACTGTCGCCAGCGCCGATATGACGACGGCCGCCGAGGCGGCGATGGGCACGACCGCCGACACGACGGCGGCCTCGGATAAGCCGGAATCGATCATCGAGGCGGCATTGCCTGATACGTCGCAGACGCTGCCGACCGAAACAGCGCCGGTGCAGGTGGCGACAGCGAACACGTCTGATCCGGTGCTAAACGACGCCAAGGAGGACGCCAAGGAGACTGTCAGCTCCATCGAAATTCTCGACGAGTGCCTGGTAGTGGACATCTGCGTCGATCGATACCTGTGGGCGCTCTACCAACGGACGCCCAAGGAGGACAGCATCAAGGTGCATGAGCAGAGGAAAGTGACAGTCAAGAGAAGGGGCAGAACGCGGACTGTCACCAGGAGCTTTACCAAACTCGTCGATGAGGACTTCACGTGGAAGGATCCGAAGGCGGCGGATAAAGCCGGCATGCCCATCATGGACTACGTGATCGGAGGCGTGGATCGGAGCTTCAAGCTGAAGCTCTTTCATACGCTGCACGCGGCGGAGGAAGCCGGACTGTCGCCTGGCATAACCAGCGCGTTCCGCGATGACTACCGTCAATCGATCGCAAGCGGCCTGAAAGCCGCGACTGACAGGTCATACCATGGCGGGAGCTCCCGCGGCGGCTACGGGCACGGGCTTGCCGCCGATGTCGTGAGCGTCAAAGGCGCGACCAGGGCGCAGCGATGGGCTTCAACTGAAAGCTTGTGGAAATGGATCGATGCACACGGGAAGGAGTTTGGAATCGGACGACCGTATCTCGATAGGGATCCGCCGCATCTGGCACCGATCGACGGCAAGGAATACGCCGCTCACCACGGCGGGACGAAAGTTCAACACGCGGAATCGGAAACGAAGAAGCGCAAGCGGCTAGCTGGGCGGGACGATTACAGCGCGGCGAAACGCTCAAGAAGCGCAAGATCGTCGAAGATGAGAACCATCTGACCCGGTTCAAGCGCGCATTCCAGCACGACGCCGTAGTGAAGCGGACGGAATTTCATACGACCCTTCTCCCTGGCTGTTGTTGATTATTTCCGGATTGGCAACGCGACGAGCGAGTGCCGGCCGCCCACGATCATGGACTCCATTCGAGGAGAAGCTTGCGGCGATTTCCAGCAGAGGAATTAACATGCTGCCGGCGCGTTGATCACGATCACCTATCGAACGTTTTCCTTTTTCGCGAATTGAGAGTCGTATATTCGCTTCGGCTGGGCTGGAGGTTGGCATGGTCGCGAAAGACCCGAAACGCAGGCAGACGCGGCTGCGGCTCGCGCATCTTGCCCTTGCGGGTATGGTCGCGTTGATCGCGGCCGGAGATCATGCAAGCGCCAGAAGCGGTCGGAGCGAACACTCCATCGATTCCATCGAGTCGCGCACCGCCGGCGAGCCGATCATGGCCATCGTTTCGCTCCGCAGCCAGCGGATCACCGTCTACGACGCCAAGGGGTGGACACTGCGGGCGCCGGTGTCGAGCGGCCAGAAGGGACGCGAGACGCCCGCCGGAATCTTCAGCGTCATCGAGAAAGAAGAGGACCATTACTCGAACCTGTATGACGATGCCTACATGCCCCACATGCAGCGCATTACCTGGTCGGGAATCGCGCTGCACGGCGGCGTCCTGCCAGGGTATGCAGCCTCGCATGGCTGCGTCCGGATGCCCTACGACTTCGCCGCGCGCCTGTTCGACGCGACGGCGATGGGCACGCGGGTGATCGTGGCGCCAAACGATGTGGCGCCTGTCGAGATCGCCCATCCGGTTCTGTTCCAGCCGAAGCCGGGTGCCGCCGCCCTGGCCGCCGCGCGTAGCGCTGAAGCGGAAGAGGCGGCCGGGAAAGCAGCCCAGGCGAGGCTCGCCGCCGTGACGGCCTACCGGGAGGCCGCGCGGGCCATGATGCCGGCGCGCGCGGCGGAAAATCTGAAGCTCAGAGCCGAGGCGCAATTGACGGCCGCCGACACTGCACTTGGCTCTGCCGCCTCGACGGAGGCAAAGGAGCAAGCTGAGCGCGCCAAGGCGCAGACAGTCGCCAGGATCGCGGAGCTGCAGGAGCAATTGGACACTGCCAAGGCGGATCTGCAACCAAAGCTCGATGCCGTCACGTCCGCGCGTGAAGCGGCCGCCGCCGCGGAGACTGCGCGGGCCGCGGCAGCCGAGGCGGCTCGCCAGGTCACGCGCCAACTCGAGCCGGTATCGGTGTTGATCAGCCGCAAGACCCAGCGGCTTTATGTCCGGCAAGCCTTTGAGCCCATCTTTGAAAGTCCGGTCACGATTGCAGATCCCGATCGCCCGATCGGCACGCATGTCTTCACCGCCATCGAGCGCTCCACCGACGACAAGCTGCGATGGAGCGTCGTCTCATTGGACGGCGGACATCCGCCCGGTGACACGGTTGAGCCAAATGGCCGGGCGCACGGGAGTCGTGGTCGCGACGTTGAGCCGGCGCCGATGGACCCGGACAGCGCAAAGGCCGCGCTCGACCGCATCGTCATTCCGCAGGACGCATTGGATCGCATCGCCGGCATGGCGCCGCGGTCTTCCCTGATCGTCACGGACGAGCCGTTGAGCTCGGAAACCGGCAAGGGAACGGAATTCGTGGTGCTGTTGAGCGGCGAGCCGCAAGGAGGCATCAAGAGCCGGCGCCGCACTCCGAGGACCGAATTCCGCTACGCGCGCCCACAGGGCCTGCCTTTTTGGCGCACGCCTTTCGGAGGTGCCTTTTCCACCTGGTGAGCCCGTTCTTCTCGCGGCAACTGCACCACCCAGTTTCAGCGGGCCGACATCGATTTCACGCCGACGGCGAATTGGCTGCTCTTTTCTTTCCAGGCTTGGTGATCGGCGAACCGAGATCGATGCCGACATCGTTAGTTTCACCCCAGAAGCTCATTTCACCAACGTGACCCCCGGGGGCGACCAAGTGCCGTCGAGCACTTCGGCCTTGGGCCAATAGAGCCGCATGTTCATCGTGAATGAACCACTCGCGGGAGCCGGCAGCCAATTCGGCTCTTTGTCTCTGCCCGGCGACTCGCGCTGAATGTAGAGATCGAGTGAGCCATCGGCATTGAATGCGAGCTTGTCGCGGTCGCCAATAGCAAAGCGGTCGATCGGATTGGCCGCGAGGAGCTGCTTTTCGTTGTACATCGTCAGCGACCAGAAGGCGCGTACCGGCGGTATCCGGTCCTTGTTGAAATGCAGGATGTAACGGCTGTCGCTGCTGAACGGCTTGCCCTCGGCATCGATGAACGCGGTCGGATAGACGGCGTCTTCGATCGTGTTGGCGCCGATACCGGCATAAGCGACCCCCGCCCGGTTCAAATAATCCGCGCCGTAAGTGCCAATTGCGGTGAGATTGGTACGCCATCCCGAGTTGGCGACGCCTGCTTTCGCAAGCCTTGCCTTGATGGTGTTCAGCGCGGCAGGCCCGGCTTCGGTCAGGGCGCGCTGAATCTCCGGTGATACCCTGTCGAACGCGAAGGGCTTGCCCGGCTCGATTCCGATGCGCCGCATCTGGTGAAGGATGGGGTAGTCGTTCGCATGCGGCGGGTTGAGCGCGGTGAGCTCCGCGAAGAGCGAGAAATACTCAGCCGGACCAAGCTTTTCCACCTGCGTGATGGGCGGTGTTGCCATGTCCCAATCGGGATTGATCCTGCCGGCCGGTGGCTGGTACGGCTTGCCCCATTGGCTGAGCGGCGTGGCGATCAGTCCGGCTTGGAATTTATGTACCGCGTCGTAGTCGGCCTTGCCGTTGGTCTGTGTGCGCCCGATGATCCAACCGATCGCCGTGGGGCTATGAATGAGCGTAGCTTCCGCAGGAAGCTGGCCTTGCCAGCCTGGCCCGGCAATCGCCAGCACTTCCGCGCTGGTTCCGGTGGTGCGCTTGCCCGGGCTGTCGAACACGTCAGTCCACATGTCGCACATCTGCAGCAGATAGAAGCGCCCCCCCGAATCCGGCACGCTGATCAGCAGCGGTTCTTGTGACACGTCGAACCACATCAGCGAATAGAGCGTATCCACGTTCGCCCGCGTTACATCCGTGAAAGTCGCGTCAGGAAAAGCCGGCACATTCGCAAACCGGTTCATCGGCGCCCTGGCGAACTGCCGAGTGTCGGCGACATTGGTGCCGATCCGGCGCGTCATTTCCATGAAAATGAGCGGATAGGCGTAGATATAGGCACTGGTCGCGATGTCGCCGATCAAATCGGCAGGAACAGTGCTGGATGTTGCAGCAGCCGCCTGAGCGTTGGCCGGCCTGCTGGTTGCAGGCACAAAGGTCCCGCCCATCAGCGCCGAAGCCGCGAGCAATGAACTGCCGCTCAGTAACACATCGCGGCGCCTTACGCGATTGTTCGAGACTTCGTGTTGAGCTGTTTTCAGATCAGCGGAATTGTCACTCACGGCGCCCTCCCAAGTCGGTGCGATATGGTGAAGCCAAGCCAGGACCGCCGACGCAAAATGCGCGAAACGACTTTCACGATCTCCCGTAGTTCGGAGCGCTGATCGACGGAAACCGAAGGTTATCAGATGGTGTCAACCTGAGGAAGTGTCGCGACCGCCACTCACCTGCTGAATGGGGACTTTTCGGGCCTCGCGTGTGGCAGACTTGGATCCGGAATGGGCATCAGAGCAGACGTCCACCGACGCTCCGGATCATGGGTCCGCGCTCTAGCCGTGAAACTTCAACCCGTCGACGATCTTGTCGATCACCTTGCGTTCGGCGCGCATGGCGAGACCGACGAGGTTGAGCTCGGCGCGGATCACCGCCCTCACTGCTTCGCGGTTGGCGGCGTCATGCGTCGTCCTGAACATGTCCTCGGTGTAGACGGCGGGCGTCACGTTGCGCGCCAGCGCACGCTCGAGCGCGCGGGAAAGTGCCGGCCGGTCGGCGCCATAGATCAGGATCGGCTGACCGATCAGCGACAGATATTTGGTGCCGGAGCCGTCTTCGTATTCCTCACCGATAGATTCGGGAAAAGCGGCCGCAATGCCCGAAGTCAGGAAGGCCGCGACATTCAGCTTTTGCCATGCCTCTAGGTCGGTCCGGATTACGACTGCGATCTTGGTGTCGAATTGCATGAAGGCTCCGGCAACACGGTGTCATTCCGGATGTACGTTAGCACCGGAAACGACGACTTGCCCAAGCGTCACCCCTTCGCGTCGCAGGCCCAGGCGCGGATCACGCATTCCTTGCCGCCGAATTCGTAGCATTTGCGCGTCGCGGCGTTGAGCGAGCCCGATATTTTCGGCTTCACCGCATAGCCATGGGCGCCGCAGGGATTGGTCATGTCGACCGCAAGCGCGGCGCAGGCCCGCTTCATGGTGACGGCCGTGCAATCACCCTTGCATTGCTTCAAGGCAGCCGCGCGTGCTGCGGCCTCCGCGGGATAGTCGTACGCCTGGCCATAGGCGCCGCATTTGCCGACCGCAAAGGCGCCGGCTGCCCATGTTTCCGTGATAAAGCGCGATGCGCCCAGCAATAAAGTCAGCGTAAGCACGAATAGCGCGCGGCGTTGCGCGACGGCAGTCGAAACGATCAAGGCCCGATTCCCCCAGATACCGGGGCGAATTTAGCCGGCGGTCGTTTCCACTTGGTGAACGGGAGATTGAAGATGCGGTGTGTAGGGTGGGCAAAGGCGCGCTTGCGCCGTGCCCACCGTTCGACCCACGCATGAAGATGGTGGGCACGCTTTCGCTTTGCCCACCCTACAGGCTGACGATATCCCTACGATCCTCTCGCCGCTTCCAGTGCGGCCGGCGTATCGATGTCGAGGAAGGCGCTGTCGCCGTCGACGGGCACTTCGGCGACCGCCTCCGCGTGCTTGGCAATCAGGTGACGCGCGCCGACGTCGCCATCGAGCGTCATCAATTCCCTGAAGAAGCGGCGCGACCACAGCACGGGATTGCCGCGCCGGCCTTCGCTGACGGGGACGGCGATCAGATGGCCGCGGTCGGGGGCGAAAGTCTCGATCAGCCGGTCGATCAATTGCGCCGAGATCAGCGGCATGTCGCCAAGACAGATCACGGCGCCGTCGGCACTGTCAGGCACCGCCGCGATGCCCGATTTGACCGAGCTTGCCAGCCCACCGGCGAAATCCGGGTTGCGCACGAATTTGACCTTGAGGCCGGCCAGCGCCTGCTCGACCAATTCGGCCTGATGGCCGGTGACGACGATGACTTCGGAGGCTTTCGAGGCCAGCGCCTGTTCGGCGACGATCCGCACCAGCTTCCTGCCGTCGAGTTCGGCGAGAAGCTTGTTGGGACCGCCCATCCGCGTCGAGCGTCCGGCGGCGAGCACGATCGCGGCGACGTTGCGGTTGCCCTCGGCATCGGGAACGTTACGCGGCTGCGGCCGGGTGACGATTTCCATCAACAGGCCACCGACACCCATTCCGGTCAGGTCGGCGCGCGTGACCTTCAGCCCCGCCAACAGACGCATCAACACCCAGTCGAATCCGTTCTCGACCGGCGAACGCGCGCAGCCGGGCGCACCCAACACCGGCACGCCGCCGGCGCTGCCGATCAGCAGCAGGTTGCCGGGGTCGACCGGCATGCCGAAATGTTCGACGGCGCCGCCGATTTCGCTGATCGCCGCCGGAATCACGTCGCGGCGGTCGGCGATGGCAGATGCGCCGAACACGATCACGAGCTCCGCACCGAGGCCGAGCAATTCCTTGATCGACGCCGCCAGCGCCGCTTCCTCATGCGGCACGCGGCGTTCGGCGATGATGCTGGCGCCCGCCGGCGCCAGGCGCTCCGCGGTGACGCGCAAGGTCTTGTCGATCACCTTCGGCGACAATCCCGGCAGCAAGGTTGAGACGATGCCGACGCGCTTGATCATGTAAGGCGCGATCCGGAGCGCTTCCTTGCCGGCGGCCGCCACCGCGGCGTCGCGCAGTTTCGCTTCGACACCGAACGGAATGAGTTTCACGGTCGCGATCATCTCGCCTTCGACCACCGGCTTGAACGCGGAAAGGGTGGCAAAGGTGATCGCTTCATCGACGCCGTTGATGCGATCGACCGCCCCGCGGTCCACCACCAGCACGCCCGCTCTCGCGGCGAACAGGTTGGCGCGGCCGGTAAAGGCGCGCTCGACATTGACGCCATCGCTGGCCACCGCCTTCGCGATGCTGGCGGCCGCCTCGTCTTCCGAGACGTCGCCCTCCTCGAGCCGCACTACGACGACTTCGCCAACGCCGGCCTTGTTGAGCGCCTCGACTTCGGCAGGCCCGATCGTGGTGCCTTTCTTGAGCACCAGCGATCCCTGCCGCAGCGTATGCACGGTGACGCCGCCCATCGCCTCGGCCGGACTAGCGGGCCCGAACTTCATGCCGCCTGCTCTTTCGCGGCTTCCTTCGGCAACCGCAATTCCGCGGTGATCTGCGCCATGATCGAAACCGCGATCTCCGACGGCGACACCGCGCCGATGGCAAGCCCGATCGGCGCATGGATGCGCGCGATGTCGGAATTGGAAGCACCTTGCGCCTTCAACCGGTCGGCGCGTTTGGCGTGCGTCTTCCGCGAACCGAGCGCGCCGATATAGAAGCAGTCGCGCTCGAACGCGTGCATCAGCGCCGGGTCATCGATCTTGGGATCGTGCGTCACCGCGACGAACGCCGTGTAGTGATCGATATTGAGCGGCGGCAGTGCGACGTCGGGCCATTCGGCGATCAGCGGCACGTCCGGAAATCGCTCGGGGCTGGCAAAGGCGGTGCGCGGATCCACCACCGTCACGTCATAGTCCAGCGAGCGTGCCAGCGGCGCCAGCGCCTGACTGATATGGACCGCGCCGACGATGACGAGCTTCGCAGTCGGCGCATAGACATTGAGGAACAGTTTTTTGCCACCGGCCTCGATCATGCCGCTCTTGCCCATGCGGAGTTGCTTCGCCAGATCGGCGCGCAGCGGATCGGCCGCGATATCCTTCGCTTTCACCAGCCGCTGCTCGCCATTGGCGGTATCGGTGACCACGATCACCGGCCGGCGGGCGGCGCGCTCGGTGTTTAGTTCGGTGAGGGTTTCGAGTTTCACGATTGGCCTACCTTCTCGACGAACACGCGAATGGTGCCACCGCAGGACAGACCGACATTCCACGCGGTCTCGTCGGCGACACCGAATTCGAGCATTTTTGGCTGGCCGCTGGCGATCACGTCCAGCGCCTCGGTGACGACCGCGCCCTCGACGCAACCGCCCGACACGGACCCTAAGAAAGTGCCGTCGTCGTTGATGACCAGGCTCGACCCCGCGGGCCGCGGCGCCGAGCCCCAGGTTTCGACCACGGTCGCCAGCGCGACCCCGTGGCCGGCCCTCTGCCAGTCCTCGGCCGCCTTCAGGATATCTTCGTCGCGATTGAGCATTTTTGGGGCCCTCTCTCAAGCTACGGAGCGGATCAGGCTGCGATGATGCGCCGGCGGCGGGGATGACAGCGCCTCGATCAGCCCCTTGATTGACGTCAAGTTATGCACCGGGCGGAATTCGTCAACGTGGGGCAACATCATTTTGATGCCCTGCGCCTTGGCCTCGAAGCCAGAGTAACGGAGCAGCGGGTTGAGCCAGATCAGGCGGCGGCAGGACCGGTGCAGCCGATCCATCTCGAAGGCCAGTTTTGCGTCGGCCTCGCGTTCTAGCCCGTCCGATATAAGGAGCACGATGGCCCCCTGCCCCAGCACGCGGCGGGCCCAGAGCTGGTTGAAGGTGTGCAGCGAGGTCGCAATTCTTGTCCCGCCGGCCCAGTCCTCGACCGAGGACGAGCAGCTCGCCAGCGCCTCGTCGGGGTCGCGCTGCCGCAACGCGCGCGTCACATTGGTCAGCCTCGTGCCGAACAGGAACACCGAGACGCGCTTGCGGGCGTCGGTGATGGCGTGGAGGAAGTGCAGGAACAGTCGGGTATATTCGCTCATCGATCCCGAGATATCGAGCAGCGCCACGATCGGCGCCGGCTTCTCGATCCGGCCGAGCTTTCGGAGGTCGACGATGTCGCCGCCGGTGCGCAGCGAACTGCGCAGCGTCCGGCGCAGATCGAGCCGCAAGCCCCTGGCATCGGGCTGGTAGCGGCGGGTGCGCAATTCGGCCTGGGGCAGCCTCATGTTGGCGATGGCGCGCGTCACTTCCGCGATTTCGGCCGCGCTCATCTGCGCAAAATCTTTTTTCTGCAGGATTTCCTTGTCGGAGACCGACAGTTTTAGTTCCTGCTCCTGGGCCTGCGGTGCCTCCTCGCGCATCGAGCGCTGCGCCATCGCCTCCTGGACGCGGCGCGAGGCCGGCGGCGGCTTCTTTTTGGCGTGATCCGGCAACGGCACCGAGTCCAGCATGGACTTCCATTCCTCGGCGGCACGGAAGAACAGCTCAAAAGCCTGCGCGAAGATCAGCACGTGCTCGTGACGCTTGACGAAGATCGCCTCCAGCGTGGCGTAGACGTCGGCGCGGTTGCCGATCTCGATCACCTGAAGCGCATTCAGCGCGTCGATGACGGCGCCCGGTCCAACGGGAATGCCGGCCGCGCGCAATGCGCGGGCAAAGCCGACGATGTTGTCGGCCATTTGGCCGGTCGGAGGATTGAGGTGATCGATGGTGGTCATGGTCTTGTGACCTTGTCATTCCGGGGCGCACGAAGTGCGGACCCGGAATCTGGAGATTGCGGCGCGAGAAGCTAGTTCTCGCTCGTCGCTTCCTTCAAAACCTTCTGCAGCTGATCACCCTGCATGCGCGCGATGTCGTCCTGATACTTCAACAGCGCGCCGAGGGTCTCGCCGACCACTTGGGGCGTCAGCGAGCGGGCATCCAGCTCGGTCAGCGCGGTGGCCCAGTCGATGGTCTCGGCGACGCCGGGCGACTTGTAGAAATCCTGATCGCGCAGCGCCTGCACGAAGCGGACGACCTGCTGCGACAGCTTCGCGGAAATGTTCGGCACTCGCGACTTGACGATCGCAAGCTCGCGCTCGGCATTGGGGTAATCCACCCAGTGATAGAGACAGCGGCGCTTCAGCGCGTCGTGGATCTCGCGGGTGCGGTTCGAGGTGATGATGACGATCGGCGGCGCCGGCGCCTTTACGGTGCCGAGCTCAGGGATTGTCACCTGGAAGTCCGAGAGGATTTCGAGGAGATATGCCTCGAACGCCTCGTCGGCGCGGTCGAGTTCGTCGATCAGCAGCACCGGCGGCCCCGCCACGTCGGGCTCCAGCGCCTGCAACAGCGGCCGCTTGATCAGATAGCGTTCAGCGAAGATGTCGGAGGACAGCTGCTCGCGATCGGTATCGCCGGCGGCTTCCGAAAGCCGGATCGCGATCATCTGCGCCGCGCTGTTCCACTCATAAACCGCGGACGCGACGTCCAGTCCCTCGTAGCATTGCAGGCGGATCAGCTTGCGCCCGAGCGCCGCCGACAGCACCTTTGCGATCTCGGTCTTGCCGACGCCGGCTTCGCCTTCCAGGAACAGCGGCCGGCCCATGCGCAGCGACAGATAGGTCACCGTCGCCAGCGACCGCTCGGCGAGATAGCCGCGCGAGGTCAACAGCTCAAGCATCGCATCGACGGATTTGGGTAGCGCCGATGCCGTCATGCGAAAACCACTCTCGAAGCTACAGGAGGCTGAAATGTCACGCTTTAGCGTTAGCAGCTTCGACCGCCCGGCGCGCCAGCACGCCGATCAAATGCGCGCGATATTCGGCGCTGCCGTGCAGGTCGCTGTTCAGCCCCTCCGCCGGCACCGCCAGGCCGTCGAGCACCTTGTGCGAGAAACGCTTCTTCAGCGCTTCCTCGAACGAGGTGACGCGGAACACGCCGTCCGAACCGGCACCGGTGACGGCGACGCGCACGTCCGACGGACGCTTTGCCACGAACACGCCGACCAGCGCATAGCGCGAGGCCTGGTTGCGGAACTTGATGTAGGCGGCCTTCTTCGGCACCGGGAACATCACCTTGGTGACGATCTCATCGCTCTCCAGCGCAGTGGAGAACAGGCCCTGGAAAAACTCTTCCGCCTTCAGGCGGCGCTTGTTGGTCACGATGGTCGCGCCGAGCGCGAGCACCGCAGCGGGATAGTCCGCGGTCGGGTCGTTGTTGGCGAGCGAGCCGCCGATGGTGCCCTTGTGGCGCACGGCCGGATCGCCGATCTGACCTGCGAGCTCAGCCAGCGCCGGGATCGCCTCACCGACGATTGCCGAACTGGCGACCTCGGCGTGCTTGGCGGTGGCGCCGATGACGAGCGAGCGGCCCTTCATCTCGATGGTGTCGAGGCCATCGATATGGGAGAGGTCGACCAGATGCGGCGGGCTCGCGAGCCGCTGCTTCATGACCGGCACCAGCGTGTGGCCGCCAGCGATCAGCTTGGCGTCTTCGTTCTTCACCAGGAGATTGGCGGCCTGCCGCACGGTCGCCGGACGATGATATTTGAATTCGTACATGAGGGATTCCTGATCGCGGTCGCGAAGATATCAATTAGGCAAGATCGGACTTCGCCATCGCCTTGGCGCCGGCGGCGATCGACACGACGATGTTCTGATAACCGGTGCAGCGGCAGAGATTGCCTTCCAGCTCTTCGCGGATCGTGTGGTCGTCGAGGTCGTGGCCCTTGCGATGGACGATATCGACCGCGGTCATGATCATGCCGGGGGTGCAGAAGCCGCACTGCAAGCCGTGATGCTCGCGGAAGGCTTCCTGCATCGGATGCAGCGGTCCGCCATCCGGCGCCAGCCCCTCGATGGTCCTGACCTCGTGGCCGTCGGCCATCACTGCGAGCGTGGTGCACGACTTCACGGCCTTGCCGTCGAGATGCACGACGCATGCACCGCATTGCGAGGTGTCGCAGCCGACATGGGTACCCGTCAGCCGCAGGTTTTCGCGCAGAAGCTGGACAAGGAGGGTACGGGGGTCGACGTTGGCGTTGACGGGGCTGCCGTTCACGATCAGGGAAATCTTGGCCATCAGCACTCTCTTGATCTGCCCCGCCGCATATCGGCAGAACAGGCGTTTAAAATCGTTCCAAAGCCATAATATGGCCCATGGCGGCAATGAGCAACTCAGGAGTCACTCAGTCAGGCATGGCCGGGATGACATAGCGTGGTCTTGCAGCGGCTCAGCGGCTGAGGCTCAGCCTCAGCCTCAGCCTCAGCCTCAGCCTTGCACCGCCTTGGCAAAGTTGGCGAAAAACTCGTCGGCCAGTTTCTTGGCCGCGCCGTTGATCAGGCGTTGCCCGAGCTGGGCGAGCTTGCCCCCGATCTGCGCCTCGACGTTGTAGCTCAACAGTGTGCCGCCGTCCTTTTCGGCCAGCGCCACGGTCGCACCGCCCTTGGCGAAGCCCGCAACACCGCCCTCGCCTTCACCGGAGATCTTGTAGCCGTTGGGGGGATCGAGATCGCTGAGCATCACCTTGCCCTTGAAGCGGGCGGACACCGGCCCGACCTTCATCTTGGCGGTGGCGCGGAAACCGTTGTCCTCGGTCCTCTCCAGTTCCTCACAGCCGGGGATGCAGGCTTTCAGAACCTCCGGATCGTTCAATTTGCTCCACACGGCCTCGCGCGGCGCCGCAAGCTGGACCTCGCCGTTCATCGTCATTGCCATGAGGGCCTCCCTACTTGTTCTAAAGCCTGAACCCAAAGAACTTGTACCCCAAGTAAAGCACGCTCGCCCCAAAAGGAAGGCCGGTTTAAGACAGGAAGCGATGCATATTCGCAGCGCAGCAAGACAGGTGCCTGTTTCCGCAAAGTGGGGGTGGTGGCATTGTGAAGGGAACAAAGAGGCATTGGCAGGGGCGGCCGAGGATGGTTAGGTCGCACGCAGCATGAGCACGTCCATATCCCCGCTACTTGCACCGATGTTGTCGAGCGCCACGATGCGCGCGGTATGCGACGATGTCGCATGCCTGCAAAATATGCTGGATTTCGAAGCTGCCCTGGCGCGCGCCGAAGCTGCCACCGGCGTAATTCCCGCGAACGCGCCGGGCCCGATCGCGAACGCCTGCAGGGCCGAATCATTCGATCTCGCCGCCCTGGCCGAGGCCGCAATGCGATCCGGCAATCTCGCGATCCCCCTGGTCAAGGCGCTGATCGCCAGCGTCGCCAAGGTGGACGCGGACGCCGCGCGCTATGTGCATTGGGGCGCGACCAGCCAGGATGCGATCGATACGGCCATGATGCTCACTCTGCGCGCGGCGATCGAGGCACTGCTCGGCGATATCGACCGCGCCATAGCCGGCTTCGCGACACTGGCACGCACGCATCGCAACACCGCCGTCGTCGCACGCACCTGGCTGCAGCATGCGCTGCCGATGCCATTCGGGCTCAAGCTCGCGGAATATGCCGCGGCCCTGCACCGTTCGCGCAAGCGCTTGCAGCGATTGAAGCGCGAGACGCTCGCGTTGCAGTTCGGCGGCGCCGCCGGAACGCTGGCCGCGCTCGGCGACAAGGGATGGCCCGTCGCGGAACGACTGGCGCAGGAACTCAAGCTGCCGCTGCCGGACGCGCCATGGCACACCCATCGCGACCGCATCGCCGAAGCGGCTTCCGTGGTCGCCATCGTCGCCGGCAGCTGCGGCAAGATCGCCCGCGACGTCTCCCTGATGATGCAGACCGACGTCGCCGAGGCCTTTGAGCCGGCGGGCGAAGGCCGCGGCGGCTCGTCCACCATGCCGCACAAGCGCAACCCGGTTGCCGCGGCCACCGCGCTTGCCGCGGCAACGATGGCGCCGAATCTCGCGGCGACGATCTTCGCCGCGCAGGTGCAGGATCACGAGCGCAGCGCCGGTCCCTGGCACGCCGAATGGCCTACCTTGCCGACGCTGCTGCTGGTCACCTCAGGCGGGCTCGCCGCGATCGTCGACATCGCCGAGGGACTCGAGGTCGATGTTGCGCGCATGCGCCTCAACCTCGATGCCACCGGCGGGCTGATCATGGCGGAAGCCGTGACGATGGCGCTCGCGGAAAAAATCGGCAAGTCCGACGCGCATCATCTGATCGAGGCGGCTAGCAAGAAGGCGGTCGCCGGGAAAAAGCACCTGCGCGACGTGCTGTCAGCGGATGCAACGATCACCGCACAGCTCGGCGCCGAAGGGATCGCAGACTTGTTCGAGCCGATGGCCTATCAGGGCGCCTCGCAAGCCCTGATCGATCGCCTGCTCGCCTCGCTGAACGACTGATAGGAATTCCGATGGATTGCCGGGCTTGACCCGGCAATCCATCACCCTGGATAAGAGACCACTCTTTAGATGGATGCGCCGGTCAAGCCCGCGCATGACGAGGAACACCACCATGCCCATGATCGACGCCGATGGCTGCCTGTTGAACGTATCCGTCGAGGGCCGCGACGGCGGCCCGACGCTGATGCTGTCGAATTCGCTCGGCTGTACCTTGCAGATGTGGGAGCCGCAGATGAAGGCGCTCACCCAGGTATTCCGCGTCATCCGTTACGACCGGCGCGGCCACGGCAAATCCAGCGTGCCGCCCGGCCCCTATTCGGTCGAACGGTTCGGCCGCGACGTGCTCGCGATTCTCGACGATCTCAACATCGACAAGGTGCATTGGTGCGGGCTGTCGATGGGCGGCATGGTCGGCCAATGGCTTGGCGCCAACGCGCCCCACAGATTTGGCAAGATCATCCTCGCCAACACCACCTGCTACTATCCGGATCCGACCCGCTGGCACGAGCGCATCAAGGCGGTCAAGGAAGCCGGCATAGCCGCGGTAGCCGATGCAGTGATCGCGGGTTGGCTGACGGCGGATTTCCGCGAGCGCGAACCGCAGGTCGCCGCCAACATGAAAGCGATGCTGCTCGCCTCACCGGTCGCAGGCTACATCGCCTGCTGCGAGGGGCTGTCGACGCTCGATCAGCGCGATCTCCTGCCCGGCATCAAGAACCCGACACTGTTGATCGCCGGACGCCATGACACGGCAACCCCGGTCTCGGACGCCGAGTTCATCCGCAGCCGGATTCCCGGCGCGAGCATGACGCTGCTGGACGCCGCGCACATCTCCAATGTCGAGCAGCCGCACGCTTTCACCGAGGCCGTGGTCGGCTTCCTGACGCAACGCTAGCGCAAATTGCGTCATTGCGAGGAGCGGAGCGACGAAGCAATCCATTCTATCCCCGAGCGACCCGTTGGCTCGCAATGACGGAGGAGGACATTCATGGACGACCAGAAACGCCGCGACGACGGCATGACCCAGCGCCGCAAGGTGCTCGGCGATGCCTGGGTGGATAAATCGATCGCCAACCGCAATTCGTTCAACACCGATTTCCAGGACCTGATCACGCGCTATGCGTGGGGCGAAATCTGGACGCGGCCGCATTTCGACCATCGCACGCGGCGCGTGCTTGTGATCGGCACCATGGTCGCGCTCGGGCAATGGGATGAATTCCGATTGCACGTGCGCGCGGCGCTCGCCGAAGGCGGCTTCACGCCTGACGATATCAAGGAAATCCTGCTGCAGCAGGCGATCTATTGCGGCGTGCCCGCGGCCAACCACGCCGTCAAGGAAGCCTCCGCGATCGTCGCCGAATTAGAGCTGCTGAAGGGATAGATTGGCCGACGGTTCGTTTTGCCCGGCCATGCGCGGCGCCGGCCGCTCGACCAGGAGCACGATGGCAGTGCCGAGCAGCATCAGCAGCTCGGTCGCATGAAGCCGCAGCGCCTCGGTCTCGCCGACCTGCGAAGCCATCACCATGCTTGCAAAACTGAGCACGCTGCCGATGGCGAGCGCGATGCCGAGCGCCTCGTCGCAGCCGCCAGTCTTGCGGATCGAGGGACGGGTGAGGAGCGCGACAAAGATTGCAAAGAACGCAACGACGGTCAGCCGGCCCAGGGCCAGGAGCCAGGCGAAGCGCACCATGGCCAGCCCCGCAAAATGCAGATGATCGCTGACGAACAGCGCCACCGAAATGCTTGGCCGCTCGTAAAGCCCGTGGATCGGCGACATCATGATCTGGTAGGCGATGATGGCCCAGCTCGGGACGAAATAGGCCGCGAGCAAGGCGCCGTTGAATGAACTGATCCGCCAATTTGTCGACATGCCGCTTCCCGTTTTGTTCCGCCGCGCCCGAAGAGCGGCGGTTTGCGGCGAGGTAACTCCCTTAAACTGGGGGCGGCAATTTAAACCTTTTGTTTACCTTAATGGGCGTGGCGCCCTGCCCTCGGCAAATGCGCAAAAGAAAAGTCCCGCCTTTCGGCAGGACCTTTCCTGGTCTCGCTATTCCGCGTCAGGAACTAGCGGCCTCCAGTTCCCTGCTGACCGGGATTCTGGCCCTGACGGTTAGGGTCCTGCTGCTGCTGGCCGGGCTTGTTGCCGCCACCTTGCTGCTGACCGGGCTTTTGGCCAGGTTTCTGATTCTGCTGACCCGGGTTTTGGTTCTGGCTGGTCATGGGAACTCCCTTGTTGAACCTTGTCCGTTTGGACGCGGTCAGAGACAACGCAGGAACCTCCGGGTTGTTTCTGGAGAACCCGGCGTATGGCTCGTTCCGCCGTGATGAGGAACTCACGGCCAAAACACCTCTGCACAAGCCCGTTAAGCCGCACCCGCCGCTGTTGCCGCATCCGGTTCCCACTGTTAGAAAATGAGACGACGCTTCGCTTAAGGCTGCCGGGGGCCCGCGCGGCGTCTCTTCTCTCAAAACGGCAGCGCATGGACTATTTCGCCCAGCAACTGATCAACGGCCTGGTCCTTGGCTCGATCTACGGTCTGATCGCCATCGGCTACACAATGGTCTATGGCATCGTCGGCATGATCAATTTCGCCCACGGCGATATTTTCATGATCGGCGGCTTCATCGCCCTGATCTCGTTCCTGGTGCTGGTCTCGTTTGGTCTGACCGCGATCCCCCTGATCCTGCTTATCGTGCTGTTGGTCTCGATGGCGATCACCGCGCTCTACGGCTGGACGGTGGAACGCATCGCCTATCGACCGCTGCGGCATTCGTTCCGCCTCGCCCCGATGCTCTCGGCCATCGGCATGTCGTTCGTGCTCAGCAATTATTCGCAGGTGGCCCAAGGCGCCCGCGTCAAACCGGTGCCGCCGATCATCAGGGGCGGCTACACGCTGCACGAGGGCGCCAGCGGCTTCGTCGTGCAGCTTTCCAATGTCCAGATCGTCGTTGTCATCACGACCATCGTGCTGCTTCTGCTGTTCACCTGGCTGGTGGCACGGACCCGGCTCGGCCGCGACATGCGCGCCTGCGAGCAGGACCAGACCATGGCGGCGCTGCTCGGCGTCGACGTCGACCGCACCATCTCCATGACCTTCGTGATCGGCGCAGCTCTCGCCGCCGTCGCCGGCATGATGTACCTGCTCTACTACGGCCTGGTCGATTTCTTCATGGGGTTTGTCGCCGGCATCAAGGCGTTTACCGCCGCCGTGCTCGGCGGCATCGGCTCGCTGCCCGGCGCGATGCTCGGCGGGCTCGCGATCGGCCTGATCGAAACGTTCTGGTCGGCCTATTTCTCCGTCGAGTACAAGGATGTCGCCGCATTCTCGATCCTGATCGTCGTGCTGATCTTCCTTCCGACCGGCCTACTCGGCCGGCCCGAAGTCGAAAAAGTCTGACGGACGGCCGCGTGAGCGCACCCCCCGCCGTATCAACCCAAGCGTCGCGCGCGCCTGGCGTCGCCTTCATCTTCAAGAAAGCGCTGATCAGTGCGCTGGTCGCGCTGGTGCTGTTCTCGCTGATGATCGGCATCCGCACCGAGGCCGGGCCGACCGGACAATTGATCTTCTGGACGCGGTTCGATGATCTCGCGGCCATCGTCGCTGCGGTGTTCGGCGGCAGCATCATTGTCGAATTGCTGCGGCAATGGTGGGGACCGGTCGGCACGGTTCGGGTCCTGCCGCCGCCGGTGCAAAACGCGCTCTCGATTGCCGGACGCCTGGTGGCGCCAGCGCTTTTGATCTTCACCTTCCTGGTGCCGGTGATCTTCTACGATCAGCGCTACATTCTCGACCTCGGCATCCTGGTGCTGACTTACGTGATGCTCGGATGGGGATTGAACGTGGTGGTCGGCCTCGCCGGCCTGCTCGATCTCGGCTATGTCGCGTTCTACGCCGTCGGCGCCTATTCCTACGCGCTGCTCGCGACCAATTTCGGGCTGTCATTCTGGGTCTGCCTGCCGCTCGCCGGCATCCTGGCGGCCTTCTGGGGCGTGCTGCTCGGCTTCCCGGTACTGCGGCTGCGCGGCGACTATCTCGCGATCGTGACGCTTGCCTTCGGCGAGATCGTCCGTCTCGTCATCATCAACTGGCAAAGCCTGACCGGCGGCCCGAACGGCGTCGGCGGAATTCCGCGCCCGACCCTGTTCGGCATACCGCTCACTCCGGGCGAGGACGGTCTTGCGGCCAGGCTCGGTATCGAATTCTCGCCGACCCACCGCATCGTCTTCCTGTTCTATCTGATCCTGGCGCTGGCGCTTTTGACCAACTGGGTCACGATCCGCCTGCGGCGCCTGCCGATCGGGCGGGCGTGGGAGGCGCTACGCGAGGACGAGATCGCCTGCCGCGCGCTCGGCATCAACACCACGACGACCAAGCTGAGCGCATTTGCGACCGGCGCGATGTTCGGCGGTTTTGCCGGCGCGTTCTTCGCTACCCGCCAGGGCTTCATCAGCCCGGAATCCTTCACCTTCCAGGAATTGGCGCTGGTGCTGGCGATCGTCGTGCTCGGCGGCATGGGCTCGCAGCTCGGCGTCGCGCTGGCGGCGCTGGCCATGATCGGCGGCTTCGAATTGTTCCGCGGGCTCGACCAGTACCGCATGCTGGTGTTCGGCGTCGCCATGGTGCTGTTGATGATCTGGCGGCCGCGCGGCCTGATCGGTCACCGTGCCCCGACCGTGTTCCTGGAGCGCAACCAGGCTATCTCGTCCGACCTCGTCAAGGAGGGCCACGGATGAGCGGCGAACGCATCCTCATCGTCGACCATCTGTCGATGCGCTTCGGCGGCATCGTCGCCGTCAACGATCTCTCCTTCGCGGCCGAACGGCGCAAGATCACCGCGCTGATCGGGCCGAACGGCGCCGGCAAGACCACCGTGTTCAACTGCATCACCGGCTTCTACAAGCCGAGCGGCGGCACCATGCGGCTGGCGCATGATGACGGCCGCAACATCCAGCTCGAACGGCTGAACGATTTCCGGATTTCGAAACAGGCGAAAGTCGCGCGCACCTTCCAGAACATCCGGCTGTTTCCCGGCATGACCGCGCTGGAAAACCTGATGGTCGCCCAGCACAACGCGCTGATGCGCGCTTCGGGACTGACGTTTCTGGGGCTGCTCGGCGTGCCGTCCTGGCGCGCCGCGGAGAGGCGCGCGATCGATCTGGCGCGGACCTGGCTCGAGCGCATCGGATTGCTCGATCGCGCCGACGACGCCGCCGGCAACCTGCCCTACGGCGATCAGCGCCGGCTGGAAATCGCGCGCGCGATGTGCACCGAGCCGGCGCTGCTCTGCCTCGACGAGCCGGCCGCCGGACTGAATGCGCGGGAAAGCGCGGCGTTGAGCGAGCTCCTGCTCTCGATCCGCACGGATCAGGGCACCTCGATCCTCCTGATCGAGCATGACATGAGCGTCGTGATGGAAATCTCCGACCACGTCGTGGTGATGGATTATGGCGTCAAGATCGCCGAAGGCACGCCGCAGCACGTGCGCGACGATCCCAAGGTGATCGCGGCCTATCTCGGCGCCGACGAGGAGGAAGCCATCGCGGTGATGGAGAGCGGCACGTGACCGCGGCCTCCGCTTCCTCGTCATGCTCGGGCTTGTCTCCGCCTTCGCTAAAGCTTCGGCGGACTGAGAACGGAGCGCGGCGAAGCCTTGGCGTAGCCGGCTGCCGGGCATCCACGTCCTACATGCAACTCGGCCATAAGAGCGTGGATGGCCGGGACAAGCCCGGCCATGACGGCTGTGAGGTCGAGTCATGACCACAACTGCCACACCCCTGCTCGCCATCCGGTCGTTGCGCGCGGCCTATGGGAAGATCGAGGCGCTGAAGGGCGTCGATCTCGATATCAACGCCGGCGAGATCGTGGCGCTGATCGGCGCCAACGGGGCCGGTAAGTCGACGTTGATGATGACGATCTTCGGCAAGCCGCGCGCGCGCTCCGGCCGGATCGAATTCGACGGCCGTGACATCACCGACGTGCCGACGCACCAGATCGCCAAGTTGCGCATTGCGCAGTCGCCCGAGGGCCGGCGGATTTTCCCACGCATGAGCGTGGCGGAAAACCTGCAGATGGGCGCGGATGCCACCGACGCCAGCGAGGCCGATCGCGCAGAGGGACTCGATCGCATCTTCACGCTGTTTCCGCGGCTGAAAGAGCGGATGACCCAACGCGGCGGGACGCTGTCCGGCGGCGAGCAGCAGATGCTGGCGATCGGCCGCGCCCTGATGAGCCGCCCTCGCCTGTTGATGCTGGACGAGCCGTCGCTGGGTCTCGCGCCGCTGATCGCGCGACAGATCTTCGAGGCCATCCGCACCCTTAACCGGCAGGACGGGCTGACCGTGCTGATCGTCGAGCAGAACGCCAACCATGCGCTGAAGCTGGCCCATCGCGGCTACGTCATGGTCAACGGCCTGATCACGCTGTCCGGAACGGGAAGCGAGCTGTTGCAGCGCCCCGAAATCCGCGCCGCCTATCTGGAAGGCGGACGACGGGGATAGTACTGCGTCCGGCCCTTGCTCGGCGTCCCCTGGGTAATGCGGCAAGATGCTGCGAATCGACCGTGGATTTGCCCGAAATTTGCCGATGACTTCGTGGCAAAATCAGCCGACAATGCGCCCCGAGTTCGCACCCGGCCCGCCGGGTGCTCCCCTTAAGCGACGACCCGCGAGGAGTTCTCATGAAATCACTCAAGCTCATCGGCCTGGCACTGGGCGCCTCCCTGGCGTTCTCGACTACAGCGCTGTCACAGGACATCTCGGTAGGCGTAGCCGGCCCGATGACGGGCGGCGAATCCGCCTTCGGCCGGCAGCTGAAGAACGGCGCCGAACAGGCGGTCGCGGATATCAACGCCGCCGGCGGCCTGCTCGGCAAGAAACTGACGCTTGAGGTCGGTGACGATGCCTGCGACCCGAAGCAGGCGCGCTCGATCGCGGAAAAGTTCGCCAGCGCGAAAATCCCGTTTGTCGCGGGTCACTATTGTTCGTCGTCGTCGATCCCGGCGTCGGAAGCCTATGCCGACGGCAATGTGCTGCAGATTACGCCGGCCTCGACAAACCCGCTGTTCACCGAGCGCAAGCTCTGGAACGTCGCGCGCGTCTGCGGCCGCGACGATCAGCAGGGCCTGGTCGCGGCCGAATACATCGTGAAGAACTACAAAGGCAAGAACGTCGCCATCCTCAACGACAAGACCACGTACGGCAAGGGTCTTGCCGACGAGACCAAGAAGGCGCTCAACAAGGCCGGATTCACCGAAAAGATGTTCGAATCCTACAACAAGGGCGACAAGGACTTTAACGCCATCGTGTCGCGCCTGAAGCGCGACAATATCGATCTGGTCTATGTCGGCGGCTACCATCAGGAATCGGGATTGATCCTGCGGCAGATGCGCGATCAGGGCCTGAAGACCGTGCTGATGGCAGGCGATGCGCTGGCGGACAAGGAATTCGCCTCCATCACCGGCCCTGCCGGCGAAGGCACGCTGTTCACCTTCGGTCCCGACCCGCGCAACAAGCCCACCGCCAAGGAAATCGTCGAGCGCTTCAAGTCGAAGAACGTCGATCCGGAAGGCTATACGCTCTACACCTACGCCGCTATGCAGGTCTGGTCGCAAGCGGTGAAGAAAGCCGGCACGACCGATCCGAAGAAAGTCATGGATACGATCAAGGGCGGCGCGTGGGACACCGTGATCGGCAAGATGGAATTCGATGCCAAGGGCGACATCAAGCAGATCGACTACGTCGTCTATAAATGGGATGCCAAGGGCAACTACGCCGAGGTCAACCCGAAGGGCTCCTGAAACCTCTGAAACCGAAATGTCGAACGCCCCGGCTTGCCGGGGCGTTTTTCTTTCAATTGGACGGTGAATAGCAGATCAGGAACGAATGATCAGACTGGCGCTTCGCAGTTGATGCGTTTTTGCCGGCTGCTATACCCGTTACCCGGTTAGCTAAATCTGGACGGGCGCGTGCTTTGAAGAATCTCCTCACCGACATTGCCGGCGTTCGCGTCGGTCACGCCGACGATGCGGCGCTCGCTTCCGGCGTTACCGCTGTCATTTTCGACAAGCCGGCAGTGGCCTCGATCGACGTGCGCGGCGGCGGTCCCGGCACGCGCGAGGAAGCGCTTTTGCAACCGCACAGCACGGTCGAGGCGGTCGACGGTATCACGCTCTCCGGCGGCTCCGCGTTGGGGCTGGATGCTGCGGGCGGCGTACAGGCCTGGCTCGTGGAGCACGGCCGCGGCCTTCGGATACGCGACGCCGTGATCCCGATCGTGCCCGGCGCGATCTGCTTCGATCTGTTGAATGGCGGCGACAAGGCGTGGGGACGTTTTCCGCCCTATCGCGACCTCGGTTACATGGCCGCGGCGGCTGCGAGCACGAGTTTCGCGCTGGGGAGCGTCGGCGCCGGCCTCGGGGCGACCACCGCGAACCTGAAGGGCGGCCTCGGATCGGCTTCTGCGGCAACCGGGGACGGCGTCATGGTCGCGGCGCTCGCGGTGGTCAACGCGGTCGGCAGCGTGACGGTCGGCGACGGCCCATGGTTCTGGGCCGCGCCGTTTGAAATCGGCGGAGAATTCGGCGGCCGCGGGCTGCCGCCGTCGTTCGATCAGGACATGCTGAAGATGCGGCTGAAGGGCGGGCCCGTGGCCGGCCCGGCCGAGAACACCACGCTAGTGGTCGTCGTCACCGACGCCGTGCTGACCAAGCCGCAGGCCACGCGGCTTGCGACGATGGCGCAGACCGGCATGGCCCGCGCGATCTATCCCGTGCACGCGCCGCTCGACGGCGACGTGGTCTTCGCCGCAGCCACCGGCGAAAAGCCGGTTGATCCCCTGTTCGGCCTCACCGAGCTCGGTGCGGTCGCGGCCAACACCGTGGCGCGCGCCATCGCGCGCGGTGTCTATGCGGCGAGCGCGCTGCCCTTCCCCGACGCGCTGCCCAGTTGGAAAGATCGGTTCGGCTAGAGCATGATCGGTTCTGATTGAATCAGAACCGAGGCTCTAGATTCTTGTTTTGACGCGTTTTCTTCCCGCGAACCGGTATCCACTTCGCTCGAAAACGCTATAGCAACGAAATTCCGCAAGAGGGGTCTGCGAGTGCCGCCAGATCAGGCGCTGATCGAAAGCGATGCGTTGGCCTGCGCCGAGATCGCCTGTGACTGGCGCTGGATCAGCTGCTCGACGAAATTGTAGGACGTCGCCGCCGTCCCCGATGCCGACGCCGCCACAGCCGAAGTCATCGTCACCTTCGAACCGTCGCCATAGGTCAGCGTCGTCGTGGTCGATCCGTCGCTGTTGGTGACGGAGGTGCTGGAAGCACCGTCGAGCGCCTGCAACAGTGGATCGGAGCTCGATCCGCCGGAGCCGGAGGCGTCGTCGGAAGCCATCCGGCCATGTTGGTGATGGCCCTTGCCCTTCAGTGCCGACGACAACTCGCCGAGACTCACCGAGCCGTCGCCGTTTTTATCGAGCTTTCCGAATACATCGTCGGCCTGCGCGAGGTTGGTGCCGCCGGCGCCGAGCGCGTTTTCGAATTCCGATTTGGTGATCTTGCCGTCGCCATCGGCGTCGATCCTCGAAAACAAGTCCTTCAGCGCGTCGGCCCGGCTGGTCGGAGCCGAGCCGCTCGCATCGGTCGACTGGCCTTGCGCCGCAAGCAGCGCACTCATCGTATCTGGCGAAATCTGCGGACCGACGCTGCCGCCGAATCCGGCGTTCGTGCTCGCGCTGGTCGGCGCGGACGTAGCGGCGGAGAAATCGAACGGGCCGGTTGCGCCCTGGCCGGGGCCGCCCGGCTGCGTCGAGGACGACTTCGAGGAAATCAGCGCCTTGAGGGCATCGATGGCTGATGACGCGGCGCCAAGGGCAAACAACATGGCAGAACTCCAGCAATGCCGCGCGGGCAGCGGCTTTCAACGCATGCCAAATCCTCAGCAAGCCGCATGCCACGACGAAAACCCAATAAAACCAGCCCTTCTTGCACCGCGTTCGGTTGCGGACAGCCGGCAATTGGTGCCGCCACGGCAGATTTTTCCGCCCATTGGCGCGCCGCGCTCGCCCCGCATTGCCCCGGCCCGTCGCGCATGTTAGGGCGAGGACGTTCGCACGCACCGCAGGTGGAACGGCCCATGTCTCAGCAATTTGCCCCACGTCCGCTCGTCATCGCGCCGTCGATCCTGGCATCCGATTTTTCCAGGCTCGGCGAGGAAGTCCGCGCCGTCGATGCGGCAGGCGCCGACTGGATCCATCTTGACGTGATGGATGGGCATTTCGTGCCGAACATTTCCTACGGGCCCGATGTCATCAAGGCGATGCGTCCGCACACCAAAAAGATCTTCGACGCGCATCTGATGATCGCGCCCTGCGATCCCTATCTCGAAGCCTTCGCCAAGGCCGGCTGCGACCACATCACCGTGCATGTCGAGGCGGGCCCGCATCTGCATCGCTCGCTGCAGGCGATCCGGGCGCTCGGCAAGAAAGCCGGCGTTTCGATCAATCCGGGCACGCCGGCAAGCGCGATCGAATATGTGCTCGACCTGATCGACCTCGTGCTCGTGATGTCAGTCAATCCCGGCTTCGGCGGCCAGGCCTTCATCCGTTCCGCGCTTGGCAAGGTCAGCGATATCAGGGCGATGACCGCGGGACGCCCGATCGATATCGAGGTGGATGGCGGCGTCGGCCCTGACGTATCCGGCCAGCTCGCAGCCGCCGGCGCCAATGCATTTGTCGCAGGGTCCGCCGTATTCAAGGGCGGCACCGTGGAAGCCTACAAAGCCAATATTTCCGCGATCCGGGGCGCTGCGGCGAACGCACGCGGCGAAGCGATCTAGCGGAACCAGCTCGCGGGCGGCACGCGTCGCAGCCCCGAAAGCTTCTTTGTCCGGCCATAA
This sequence comes from uncultured Alphaproteobacteria bacterium, assembly GCA_963786115.1. GTDB lineage: Bacteria > Pseudomonadota > Alphaproteobacteria > Rhizobiales > Xanthobacteraceae > Bradyrhizobium. The sequence continues at coordinate 108,110 of CAWAYC010000038.1, read as the reverse complement.
TTGCGAACCAGGACGATTGTTATCCGAGGCGGATCAACAACCTCATCCAGAACGGATCGAGCCATGGCCAAGACCTTCACCGCAGCCGCGATGATTCTGTTACTCGCGCCCTCAGCGGCGCTTGCCCAGGAGCGCGCGACCGACGCCGCACTCGGCGCGGTGTCGGGCGCGGTTGTGCTCGGGCCGATCGGCGCGGTAGCGGGAGCATTCATCGGCTATTCGGCCGGGCCTTCGATATCGCGGTCCTGGGGGAGCGACAGGTCGCGCTCCGCACGACATCGGAGGCAGGCCTCGAAAGACGGGATGCGTGGAACGAGGGCGCAGGACGCCAACGTGAGCGCGGCGAAGTCGCCTGAACGAGATGCGCGTGTCGCGACGTCCCAAGGCGAAGGCAACAATCCCGCGCCGTCCCCAAAGCCATTGGCGCCTTCCGCCACGACACCGCCGGTTCAGACTCTCGAATGAGCGACACAATTCCGGCGGGCGCAATTCAACCCGGTTGAATCAAAATTTCGCCTAGGGTCGTCGACTAGTGGAATTCGCTCCAGTTGCGCCAATGGGTCGGCTGGATATCGACGTGCCTCTTACCCCGAGCGTCGACCCAAGTGGGCCCGTCCTTATGACAAGCAAGTGGGAACGTATGGACGATACCATCATAGTCCAACACGCAGATCTCGAGATCTCGGTCAGATGGCGCCATCGAAGTGGGCTGCCATTCGGCGGAGAAGGAATGATGATGTACCTCCATAATGAACGGAATCACACTTCTCTTTAATAACATGAGAGCTCTGCCGTTGAATGTGAGCGCTCCCCGGCGCTCCCGGGAAGCATCCAACCTGCTTCTGCCGCGACTACGCGGGTTACCTGATAGCCAGACTTGCGTTCGAGGCTCGGTATTCCGGCGCGCGTCAGTATTCTTTCGTTGAGTTTCCGCGCCGCTGACCTCGCCATTTGAGGCGTCAAGGCGAACGCGTGCTGTCCTGCGGTTTTTAGAATGATCACAAGCTCGAACTTGGCGGAAAGCATGACCGGACGATCGCTCGGCTTCTCGCCCTTGAGAATCCGCCCCACATAAACGTCCGCCAGAAGATTTGCAGCAGCAAAGTTGGACCGCAGCCTATCGCGCCGTCCTCCGTAAACTCGCGCACATCGTAGATCGCGGGCACTGCACCGCGACGCTTGCCCAGCTAATTCGTCAGACAATTGGCTGGGCCTCCAAGTCAGAACGCGTGACAGACCGTTTGTTGCGATGGTTGGAGAGTTCTCACTATTTGGTGTTCGAGAAATATCAGGGCTCCTACGCAAGTCTGGTCATCAGAAGCGCTCACGTGCAGCGGTAACTAAACGGAGACGCTCGATGATATCGGCGGGATACCCTCAATCAAGGACTCTAACGATGAAGATCTTATCTCTTCTGGCAGCACTTTTTCTCGTGCCGTCGCTCGCCATGTCAACGACAGCTCGGGCTCGAATCAACAACATCGCCGCTCGAACGCATTCAAACGCGATCGAACGTTGAGCAACATCAACAACTGATGGAGAAACGACATGCGACGATTTCTAACTATTGTGGCACCCCTTCTTACCTCGGCATGTATCTATAGCGCGGCAACGCCAGCACGTGCCGAGACAGTGCATCACTCAAGCCTGCGACATGTCGTTCGTCTCAACCAAGGTTTGACCTTAGGCCCCGCCGTTTCGGATCGGGCCTACGCACGGCCCCAGCCGCCGATCCACTACCACGACACCCCTAGCTACGACGATCCGTCGAAGTTCGGTGGCGGCGAAGCCCTACCGATCGGTCCATAGAGCCTCACTATCTGATCTTCGGGGCTATCAGGCTGAACCGGGCTCGGCACTTCCTCATCTTCATCACTGACGGCCAGGTCGGCCTTGGTACGACTTGCTCGACTGTTACGTTGCCGCATGCTCAAACTTCGCGCGGCATTATCGAATTGCAGCTTGATTTCATGCCGTCGCGGCTCTTCTAACAATACGTTCGCTGCCGCATGTCACTTCGCGCGCTTTGGCCTCCGTAGTCGCGATTCCCGGAAATCGATCAAAACCTGCGCTCCAATTTTCACCGGAGCGCGCTCATGACGATGACCCTTGTTTGGACTGGCGTGGCGTTGTGGCTTGGCTTGAACGCGGCAATCGCTCTGCGCTGCATCTTCGCCCTGCAGCCGGTGAGGATCCCCGTCACTTCTGATCGCAAGCACCTTCGCCTGGTTTGAACCGATGCAAGGCGCGATCGCCAGGCGGCCGTCAACGCGCAGGCGCCTGATCCCGCGGCGTCCGCACCCGGACATCGAATTTTTGTTCCGGCGCTACGACCGAAGCCGGCTCGAGACGGGCACGCCTGACGACGGCGCTCGGGTCGACGACCATCAGGAACTGGACCGCTCCTGGAGCAAAGAACTCAAAGGCGGTCGATAAATCCGCTCTGCCCTGCTTGCACGAACGAGATGCCTAGGCTTCCCCCGCATCCGGCTTGTTGCCGCCATTACCAGCTTGCACCGACACCGCGTCGAGCCGCGGCGGCCGCACCACGGTCACCGTGCAGGAGGCTTCGGCCGCGACTTTCGCCGAGACGCTGCCGAGCAGCCTCCGCACGAACGAATTCTGCCGCGCCCCGATCACGATGTGATCGACATGATTGACGTCGGCGAATTCCAGGATGGCAGATGCGGGATCGACCGCCTCCAGCACATGCACCGTCAGCCGGCTTTCATCGAGCCGTAACGGCGACGCCCAATGGCGGAGCGCAACGAGACGGTCGATGTGCTTGTTTCTGCCCTGCTCGTCCAGCGTCTTGTCGATGGTGATGCGGCCGAGCTTGAGGATGTTGAGGCAGGCAAGCCTGGCGTTCGGCAGCGCTGCGAGCGAATGCTCCGCGGTTATGAGCAGCGCCTCGTTCAGGGCTTCCGCGCCTTCCGCGATGTCGAGCGCGACGACAACGATCGGTCCCGATGCCAGTTGCGCGGCGACATCTGATTTCGGCTTCGGCTGGTTCATGCCGCGGTTGAACCGGCGGCGCAGCACGGTACCGAGCGGATCGCGCGCGAGGCGCTCCGCCCGCGCGGTCAATTTGATCTGCTCGGGATGGGCCAATTCGAACGCCAGTTGCGAGGCCGTGGGATGCCGCCAGACCGGCTCGATCTCCAGGCACCGCAGCACGATCTCCTGAAGCCACGGCGGATAGTCCGGCCTCAGCTTGCGCGGCGGATGCGGATCGCGCCACAGCCGCCGGCGCATGCCCCGCAGGGTCTCGCTCTCGCCGAACGGACGCTCGCCGGTGGTGAAGAAATAGAGCAGCACGCCGAGCGAAAACAGGTCGCTGCGCGGATCATCGCGCACGTCGAGCAAGCGCTCCGGCGCCATGTAGGGCGCGGTGCCGTAGGGCAAGCGGAATTCTTCCTGCAAGAGATCGGGCAGTTGATTGTGATGGGACAATCCGAAATCGATCAGCACCGCTTCGCCCGAGGGACGGAACATGATGCTGCTCGGCTTGATGTCGTGATGGATGACGTTCTGGCGGTGCAGGTCGGCAAGGGCGTTCGCAATCTTGACCCCGATGATCCTCGCTTCTTCATAAGGGATCGGCAAATCGTTGAGCCGCTCGTAGAGCGTCTTGCCCGGAATGCGTTCCAGCACGACATAGGCCTGGCGTGCGAAATCGCCGGTACCGAAACAGGTGGGCACGTGAGGCCCCGCCAATCGCGGCAGGATCATCTGCTCCATCTCGAAGCTGACGATGGCCGCCGGATCCTCGCCTTCGGAGACCCTCGGGATCTTCATCAGCATGGGCACGGCGATGCCGGGATGGGTCACCGTCCACAGCGTCGCCATGCCGCCGCGATGGACGCACTCGCCGATCGTGAAGCCATCGAGCACCGCGCCGGACTCGATCGAAAACTTCGCCATTCCCTTACCGCCCGACGAAGAGGCGATCGGCCAACCGATGCGGCAGGCCGTTTTCGCGAATGCGACCAGCCGCCGCCTCGATATCGTAGGGCACGCGGCAATAGGTGATCTCGCCCGAGGCAGTATCGAGCATCGCAAAGGCGGCGGCCGGATTGCCGTCGCGGGGCTGCCCGACCGAGCCGAGAACCGCCAGCCAGCGCCTGCCTCCCGACAATTGTACGGGGACGCCGGAAGTGGGCACGAAACTCGTCATCTTCGCGGTTGACGAGATCGAATAGAGCGCCGGCTGGTGGATGTGGCCGCAGAACGTTGCATGGGCGCCGGTCGCGGCGAGGCTGCGCGCCGCGTCGGCCGCGCCCTGGACATAGCGCCAGCGCGCCGGGCTGGAGGCTTCGGAGTGAACGTAGAGGCGATCGTCCTCCTGCCGTGTCAGCGGCAATTCCGCCAGAAAGCGCCGCTGCGCCACGCTGAGCCTGCCGCGGGTCCATTCAATCGCGGCCTGCGCTTCGGCGTTCATGGTCTCGGAATGGGTGCTGACGGCGCTATCGTGGTTGCCGCGCACGGCGATTGCGCCGCGGTCGACGAGATCCATCACGGTATCGACCGTCCATTCCGGATCGCCGCCATAGCCGACATAGTCGCCGAGGCAAATGATGCGTTCCGCGCCGCGCGCCCGCGCCGCATCGAGGCACGCGGCGAACGCCTGCCGGTTGGCATGGATATCCGTGAAGATAGCCAGCAGCACGCTTTCCTCCGCGTCTCGTCGTATCGTCAGCGCCGGCGCCTGGACTTGACCGATATCAAATAGCAGGCGCGTTCCGGCGCGCAATGATACGGACGGCGGGTTTCTATCGCGTGTGCGGGATGCGAGACAAAGCAGTGAGGATGGTCAGCGCTTACCCGGCGCTTCGAGCCCCCTGAACAGCAGCGCCAGAAGGGCGTCGATCCGCGCAGGCAGCGCCTGCTCGCTCCATTCCTCGGCATGCGCCGGATGATGGAAGCGGCTGGTCGCATCGAAAATGGCGCGTGCCGCGGCGTTGACGTCGTCAACCGCGAATGCGCCCTGTTTCACGCCATCCGAGAGGATATGCGCGATTTGCTCAACGAGGCGCTCCTTGTGCGCCTTCACCACGTGGCAAGCCTCCTGCGCCAGGGCCAGATAGGTCGCGAACATTTCGGGGTCGTCGCTGACCTTCTTATGCTTGATCGCAAACATCGTACGCAGCCAGCTGTCCAACCGGGCCGGCGCTGGGCCTGAGGCTTCGGCGATCGTCTGAAGCGGTGCGTTGGCGCGGTCGAGCCAGCGCTTCGCAACGGCCTGCCGGAGCGAGGCCTTGCTGGGAAAATGGCGGTAGACGCTGCCATGGCTCACATCGAGCGCACGGGCAACATCCACGACCGTGGCTTTGGCAAGGCCAAACCGGCGGAGCACGTCCTCCGTGACCTCCAGAATCCGCTCGGGGGTCAAAACCACGACTTCGTTCATGCGCACACCGAATGTTGTGAGGCGACCCAAAGGGTGGTCATTCAGATTCCCTTGATGGGTTAATGCTTTACCGGTTCCAAACGTTCCGCCTGTGCCGCCAAATGACGGGCCACCCGGGCGTTGAGCCAGCGTTGAATTTGTGCAGTTAAATGAATGATTTCCATCGTCATCGCTCTAGTCCTCTTTGGAACCCGGGCTCGAACGCACGAACCGGGGTGACGCCGCAGCGCTAGCGCCGAAAACTGATATAGCATGTCTCGCTGACAGATTTCAATATCTGTCAGTCAACAATCCGTGATTTTCCCGGAGGAACGAGCGTCTCTGCAAAGCGGGCCAGTCCCCGCCTGCCCGCGTTTGTTTCGCCGGGGCCGGTCTGCTAAAGCGCGGCGTAAAAACAATCGGCCGGGAGTCGCGATTTGCGCCCCGCCCCACTCGTCCGGAGTCCTCGATGATCCCCCGTTACACTCGCCCGGAAATGGCTTCGATCTGGGAGCCACAGACCCGCTTCAAGATCTGGTTCGAGATCGAGGCGCATGCAGCGGACGCGCTGGCGGAACTCGGCGTGATCCCAAAGGAGGCGGCAAAAACGATCTGGGCCAAGGGCAAGGACGCCACCTTCAATGTCGAGCGCATCGACGAGATCGAACGCGAGACCAAGCACGACGTCATCGCCTTCCTGACCCATCTGGCGGAAATCGTCGGTCCCGAGGCGCGCTTCGTCCACCAGGGCATGACCTCCTCCGACGTGCTCGACACCTGCCTCAACGTGCAGCTGACCCGCGCCGCCGATCTCCTGATCGCCGACATCGACAAGGTGCTGGCCGCGCTGAAGAAGCGCGCCTTCGAGCACAAGATGACGCCGACCATCGGCCGCTCGCACGGCATCCATGCCGAACCAGTGACGTTTGGACTGAAGCTCGCTTATGCCTTTGCGGAATTTTCCCGCGCCCGCGCCCGCCTCGTCGCCGCCCGCAAGGAAGTCGCGACCTGCGCGATCTCGGGCGCCGTCGGCACGTTTGCGCAGATCGATCCGCGCGTCGAAGCGCACGTCGCGAAGGCGATGGGCCTGGAGCCGGAGCCGATCTCGACCCAGGTGATCCCACGCGACCGCCACGCGATGTATTTCGCCACGCTCGGCGTGATCGCCTCCTCGGTCGAGCGGCTCGCCACCGAAATCCGCCATCTGCAGCGCACCGAGGTGCTGGAAGCCGAGGAGTTCTTCTCCGAGGGACAGAAGGGCTCCTCCGCGATGCCGCACAAGCGCAACCCGGTGCTGTCGGAGAACCTCACCGGGCTGTCGCGCATGGTGCGCGCCTATGCGTTGCCGGCGATGGAGAACGTCGTGCTCTGGCACGAGCGCGACATCTCGCACTCTTCCGCCGAACGCATGATCGGACCCGACGCCACCGTGACGCTCGACTTCGCGCTCAACCGCCTCGCCGGCCTGATCGACAAGCTTCTGATCTACCCGGCTAACATGCAGAAGAACCTCGACCGCCTCGGCGGCCTCGTGCATTCGCAGCGGCTCTTGATCGCGCTGACCCAAAAGGGCGCGAGCCGCGAGGACGCCTATCAACTCGTGCAGCGCAACGCCATGCCGGTATGGCGCGGCGAAGGCGACTTCCTGACGCTGTTGAAAAAAGACCCCGACGTGAAGAAGTATCTGAGCGACGCCGAAATCGAGGAGCAGTTCGATCTCGGCTATCACCTCAAGCACGTCGACACGATCTTCAAGCGCGTGTTCGACGAGTTGTAAGGACCGTCGCCCTCGTCCGGATGCGTCTCAGCTTCGCGCAGCGGACGGCACCGCCTTCACCGGCGCGCCGTAGAGGCGCATCAGCACGAAGGTCACGAGCAGCACCGCCAGATAGACCGTGAGCTGCATCGCGGTCGGCTGGTCCGTGTAGCCGATCAGGGTGTGCAGCGCCTTTCCGGGCAGACTGGCATCGGAGAGCAGCCAGCCGCTGTCCCACACCACGTTGTCCATCGCGGTCAGCCAGTTGGCCTTTTCCAGAAAGGCCGCCGCCTGCGCCGCCATTCCGGCGGCGAGCAGCGCGATCAGGACCGTCGTGGTCGCAAACAGCGTGCGCGCCGGAATGCGAACCAGACCCAGATAGGTCAGCACGCAAACGAGCGCGCCCAGCACCAGGCCCAGGAAGCCGCCGACCGCTACTGACCAGCCGGTGTCCCCACCGGCGATCACGCCGTAGAGGAACAGCACGACCTCGCTGCCCTCGCGCAGCACCGCGACGCCGACGACGACGGCGAGTGCGAGCAAGGACTTCGATCCGTCGACCACCGCCTTCCCGGCCGCCGCCAGTTCACCGGCGAGTTCTTTGCCGTGACGGGCCATCCAGACATTGTGCCAGGTGAGCATCACGACCGCGATGCTGAGGATCGCCGCGTTGAACAGCTCCTGCCCCATGCCGGCGAACAGGTTCGACAACGCGCCGGCAAATGCTGCCACGACGCAGGCCGCCAGCACGCCGGCGAGCACGCCGCCGAATATCCATTGGTTGCGGTGGGCCACCGTGCGCGTAACCGCAAGCACGATGCCGATGATCAGGCCGGCCTCGAAGACTTCACGGAAAACGATGATCAGGGCGGCGATCACGACGTTTCTTTACTTCACCACCAGCGCGCCACGCGCGACCTTCTCGTTATACTCATCGAAGAACTCGTAACGGCCGGGCTTCTGCGCGCGGACATTGATGGTGGCATCGCTGGAGCCGGCGACCACCTTCTCGACCTTCAGCGTCTTGCTTTCAAATTCCATTGCCTTGGCGTCGAGGTTCTTCAGCTTGATCACGATCGGCGTATTGGCCGGCGCGCTGATCTCGGCGGGATCGAATTTCTTGTCCTTGTAGCTCAGCTGAATCTCGGTCGCGCTCTGCGCCTTGGCCGCGCCCGCGGCGGCAACCGACACGAGCGCGACGGCGGCGAGCAATGTTACGTTCGAAAGCATCGGCGGAAAGGACATGAGGGTTCTTTCAATGAGGGCTGGAGATACGATGCCATACGCTGTCGGCGGCAACCTCGTGAAGAGGCAAAAGGACGCGCTATTTTGGAGACGTTCTATATTGGAGGCATTCTAAAAAGGGCGTTCGGTCACCCCGGCGCGCCATCGATCATGCGCGCAGTCACGCGGTCGCGCCTGATGAAGTGATGCCACACCGCGGCCGCGAGATGGATCGCGATCAGTCCCAGCAACACATAGGCGAAGAAAATATGACGGTCCTCATACGCTCTCGCTGCGATCTTGTCGGGCGAAGTAATTTGCGGGACGTGAAACAGGGAGAACCAGTTCGAATAGTTCGGCTCGTGCGCACCGGAATGCGCCCAGCCCAGCATCGCCACCAGGATGGTGACGGCATAGAGCGCGCCGTGGCTGACCCGTGCCGCGATCCGTTGCCAGCGCAAAGTCCCCTCGGGGAACGCCGGCGTCGGATTGACGCCACGCCAGATCAGGCGGAGCACCATCAATAACAGCACCGCGTAACCGATATCGGCGTGGATCGACCGGTAGAAGAAACGGTCAGGACGGGCGGGGATGTGGTTCATCCACCAGCCGGAGGCGATCATGCCGATGATCGCAAGACCGAGAACCCAATGGAATGCGCGCGCGAGGCTGCCCCAGCTCAAACCTGTATTTCGGATCATGTCCCTGCTCAGCCTGGCCCTAATGGCGGCCCTGATAGCTTTGCGCCCCGACCAAAGCGACTTGAATCGTTCCAAAAATGTTCACGCTGGCGTGCGGTAACGCAGCCCGCGGACCGTCCGCGCCATCAAAACAACTGAATCGTAACCATGGATCGGCTAGGATCACGCCGTGGCAGCCTCCCCAACCATTCTTGTGTTCGATTCCGGCCTTGGCGGTCTCACCGTTTTGCGTGAGATCGTTCGCGCCCGGCCCGATGCGCATTACACCTATGTTGCCGACGATGCATTCTTTCCCTACGGCCACCACAGCGAGGAGCAGATCATCGCACGCGTGGTGCCGCTGATCGGCGGACTGATCTCTTCCCACGCGCCGGATCTGGTCGTGGTCGCCTGCAACACCGCCTCGACGCTTGTCATGTCGCATCTGCGCGGCGAATACAGCGTGCCGTTTGTCGGAACGGTTCCCGCGATCAAGCCGGCCTGCGCCGCTTCGAAAACCAAGCGCGTATCCGTGCTCGGCACCAAGGGCACGGTCAAACGCGAGTACACCAGGCGACTGATCCACGATTTCGCGCAGGGCTGCGAGGTGACGCTGGTCGGCTCGGCGGAGCTCGCTTCGCTGGCGGAAGCGGCGCTGAACGGCGACGAGGTGAGCGACGACGACATTGCCGCCGAACTGGCGCCCTGCTTTGTCGACGACGGCGAAGCCCGCACCGACACCGTGGTGCTGGCCTGCACGCATTATCCGCTGCTGCTGGACCGGCTTGTCAGGCTGGCGCCGTGGCCGGTCGACTGGATCGACCCCGCGCCGGCCATCGCGCGGCGGGTTTCGGATTTGTTGGGGGCTCCCGGCGACGAGAGCAACAAGGCCGGCGCCGAAATGATCTTCACGTCCAAGCGCCCGCACACGCTGAGCCGGGCCCTGATGCCGTTTTTCGGCGGCCGCGTTCCGGCCTGAGCTAACCGAGCCGCCGCTGCACCGTCCGGCCGATCTCCGCGAAAACGGCCTCAAGCTGCGGCGCGGTCGGCGCCCCTCCTTGAGTGTAGGCAGAGATCAGCACCGGCCCGCCGGCGTTGGGCCATGCCACCGCAATATCGCCTGACGCATCCTTGCCGTTGTTGCCGGTCTTGTCGCCGACCTTCCAGTCCTTGGGCAAGCCAGCCCGCAGCCGGTTATTTCCGGTCTTGCAGTTCAACATCCAGCCGGTGAGATGCTCGCGGGAAGCTGACGACAGCACTTCGCCGAGCACGAAGCGGCGCAGATTGCCGGCCATGGCGGCGGGCGTTGTCGTGTTATGCGGATCGCCCGGCGGGGAACGGTTCAATTCCGGTTCATTCTGATCCAGACGCGAGACCGTATCTCCCGTTGCGTGCCAGAACGCGGTCAGTGCGGCGGGGCCACCGGCCCGCGCCAGCAGCAGATTGGCGCACGTGTTGTCGCTAAGCTCGACGGCGGCCTTGCACATATCGACGACCGACATCGCACCGCTTGCCAGGTTCTGCTTGGCCACGGGAGCATGGTGGAGCAGGTCGGCAGCACTGTACGGCACCATGCTCTCCAGCCGATCCTCGCCGCGATCAACGCGCGCGAGCGCGAGCGCGGCGAGCGAGGCCTTGAACGTGCTGCACATCACGAAGCGCTCCTCGGCGCGCCATGCGATTTTTGCGCCTGTGGCCAGGTTCTCGGCATAAACGCCGATCCGGCCGCCGGTCTCGCGTTCGTAGGCAGCAAGCACCGGCGGCGCCTCCTCGGCGAGCGCGGGCCAGACGGCCAAACTCGGTACGGCAGCCAACAAGGAGCGTCGGTTGAGAATCATCGAAAAGTCCTTCGCACGTAGGTTTCCGCATAGCGTCCCTTGCTACCCACCAAGAAGATGGCGGCGCAACAGTGGTTCGAACAAACACGCGTCTCGATGCGTCGTGATTTTGTCCTTATGATATCGGCGGCCCGACATTGCGAGCCGCCAAAAACGACCTGTGGAGATTCCGCCTTGACCCCGCCAGCTCCTGCGCCCCTCAACCGCCTCCGGCAACAATGGCGGCAGGGACGCCCGACCTTCGGTGCGATCGCCACCATTCCGAGCATCCAGACCGTGCAGATCATGGCGCAATCGCTTGACTGGATCATCGTCGACCTCGAACACGGTCCGATCGATCTCGGCACGGCGCATGCGATGATCGTGGCCACATCAGGCACGCCCTGCGTGCCGATGGTAAGGATCGCCGCCAACGAGCCCTGGCTTGCCAAGGCACCGATGGACATCGGCGCTCTCGGCATCAATTTCCCGATGATCTGCAGCCGCGCGGACGCCGAGAAGGCGGTGCGCAGCGTGCGCTATCCTCCGAAGGGCGACCGGCTGTGGGGGCCATTCCACACCCCGTTCCGCTGGGGCGTCTCGATGGCCGACTACATGGCGACCGCGGATGACGACATGATCTGCATGATCACGATCGAGCATGTCGAGGCGGTCAACCGGATCGACGAGATCATGGCGACACCAGGTATAGACCTCGCGGTGATCGGCCCCGGCGACCTCGCAACCTCCATCAACAAGCGTGGCTTGCCCGACGATCCCGAAGTGCTCGCGCTGATGAAGCGCGCCGAGGAAGGTATTTTGAAAAGCGGCGTGCCGATCGGCGGCGTGGCAAGGACGGCGGAGCAAGCCAATCAGCTGATCGACCGCGGCTATCTCGTGATCGCCCTTGGTTTCGACTGGTCATTGTTCCAGCGCGGCATCGCCGCGAGTTTCGCCGGGATCAGGCGCTAGCGCGAGACCGTCCCGCGTTCTGCTTTCCGTGAGCCCGGGGCGCTGCTAGGGTTGCCCCGCAGGGGGAAACATCATGATCAAGAAAATCATACTCGGACTAACCGCGGTCGCATTCGCAAGCGTGGCCATCGCACAGCAAAGCGGCATCAAGCGGACGCCGCTACAAAAGCTCGATTTCCCGCCCGGATACAACACCGTGACAGCGATCGCCGAGGTTCCCGCAGGTGGCGCCGCAGGGCGCCATACCCATCCCGGCGCCGAAACCGGCTATGTGCTTGAGGGTGAGCTTGAGCTCGTGATCGATGGCAAGCCGCCGATGAAGATCAAGGCCGGGGAATCCTACCAGATCCCGGAAGGCGCCGTTCACGACGCCAAGGCCGGCGACAAGCCCTTCAAAGTACTGGGGGTTTACGTGGTAAAGGCCGGCGAGCCGCTGGCCAAGCCGGCACCCTGAAAATAGACCATCTGGCGTCAGGCGGGTTGGTTCGTGCTAGAGGGCCGGCAGGGCCGCGATGGCGCGCCCGCCGGCCCTCTGATTTGTTGATACGGAAACCCAAAGTAACACGATGCGCGGAACGGCTCGAAAGATTTCAGTACCGCGCCGCCTCGTCTCCGACCTCATGCACGCGTCGATCCGCGTGCCCTTTATCTCGCTGGCGCGTCCCCTCAACATCCGCGGCCTGGTCGAGGCGCGTGCGCAGGCCTTGCAGCCGCCGGGCTGGGCCGCGATCTTCGTCAAGGCGTTTGCGCTGGTGGCAAAAAGCGAGCCCGTGCTGCGGACGCTTTACGTCAAATGGCCCTCGCCCGGGTTCTACGAATTGCCGCGCAGCGTCGCGATGGTCGCGATTGCGCGGGTCGAGAACGGCGAGGATTGCGTGTTGCCGCAAAAAGTGACCGCACCCGATGAAATGCCGCTGAGAGAGGTCGACAGGCTGATCCGGCACGCCAAGCAGGCCGCCGTCGAAGAGGTGCCGGCATTCCGGAAGATGCTGCGGGCGGCGCGGTTGCCGTTGCCGCTGCGACGCCTGCTCTGGTGGATCGGCCTCAATGTCGGACGACAGCGCGCCAACTACTTTGGCAGCTTTGGGGTGACCTCGGTCGCGGCGTATGGGCCTGGACAACTTCATGCCCTCAGCCCGGGCCCCTTTGTCCTCACTTACGGGGCTGAAAAGCCCGACCAGACCATCGATGTCGTGGTCCGCTGGGATCACCGCATTACCGATGCCGCCTTGATGGCAAGGACCTTGACGCGACTGGAACAAGTACTGAACACCGAAATAGCCGGCGAATTGCGTGCGATCAGGGCGCAAACCGAGCCAAAACCGCTCCGGGCGGTCGCGATCTGACGGCCGCCTGCCGGGCGATCACGATTTGGCCCGGACCGGACCTCAAAATCCCGGCCTTTTCATTGACAGAACGGCACTTTCTCCTTAAGAACCCGCTTGCTCGCGGGCCGGTTTCGGCCCGCGATGCGTTTCGCGACCCGTGGTTTGCCTTGAAGCTTTTTGAGGCGGCCTGTCGGCCCCGGCAATGTCGGTGCACAGGAGGGCGCGTTTCCTCAAACTCAAACCTAACCAAGAGGACGCGATGACAAAGCGCAGTGAGGCGAAATACAAGATCGATCGCCGTATGGGCCAGAATATCTGGGGCCGCCCGAAGAGCCCAGTGAACCGCCGTGAATATGGCCCCGGCCAGCACGGCCAGCGCCGCAAGGGCAAGCTCTCCGACTTCGGCGTGCAGCTCCGCGCCAAGCAGAAGCTCAAGGGCTACTACGCCAACATTTCCGAGCGCCAGTTCCACGGCGTCTATGTCGAGGCCGGCCGGATGAAGGGCGACACCGGTGAAAACCTCATCGGGCTTCTGGAGCGCCGTCTCGACACCGTTGTCTACCGCGCCAAGTTCGTGGCCACCATGTTCGCCGCACGCCAGTTCATCAACCACGGCCATGTCAAGGTGAACGGCCGCAAGGTCAACATCGGCAGCTACAAGCTGAAGGTCGGCGACGTCATCGAGGTCAAGGAATCCTCCAAGCAGCTGACGCCGGTGCTGGAAGCTGTCCAGCTCGGCGAGCGCGACGTGCCCGACTTCCTCGATGTCGATCACTCCAAGATGACCGCGAAATTCACCCGCATCCCGGCGTTGTCCGACGTGCCGTTCGCGGTGCAGATGGAGCCGCATCTGATCGTCGAATTCTATTCGCGCTGATCGGTTTTCGTTTTCGAGAATTCAAGGCCCCGGTTTACCGGGGCCTTTTGTTTGGTCACGTCCCGTTGTTTCGTTGTGCCGGGCTTGTCCCGGACATCCAGGCCATTATGGTCGCACGAAAAAAGACTTGGCTGGCCGGGACAAGCCCGACGGAATTCGAGAGCGACCAATGACTTACACCCCTGCCCCGCGCGATCCCAAGGCGGCTTCTGTCCGCATCAACCTGTTGTCGGATACCCAGACGCGCCCGACGCCGGCGATGCGCGAGGCGATGGCCAAGGCCGAAGTCGGTGACGAGCAGATCGGGGACGATCCGACGGTGAATTTGCTGTGCGAGCGGGTCGCCGATCTGCTCGGCAAGGAAGCCGCCGTGTTCATGCCGTCAGGCACGATGTGCAACGTCGCGGCCACGCTGGTGCATTGCCGGCCGGGCGACGAGATCTTGGCGCATGCGACCGCGCACGTCATCGCCCGCGAAGGCGGCGCGCATGCAGCACTCGGCGGATTCCAGATCATGCCGCTGCAGGGAGACGACGGGCAATTTTCGCCGGCGACGTTTCGCGCCGCGCTGCATCCGCGCACTCGCTATCAGCCGCCGCAGACGGTCGTCAGCGTCGAACAAACCGCCAATATCGGCGGCGGTACGATCTGGAAGAAGGCCGATCTCGATGAAATCGTGAAAATCGCGAAGGCCAACGGGCTCGCCACCCACATGGACGGCGCACGGCTGCTGAATGCCTGTGTGGCCACCGGGATCGACGCGCGCGACATGGCCGCGGGATGGGATTCGGCCTGGATCGATTTCTCCAAGGGGCTCGGGGCGCCGATCGGCGGCGTCATCGCCGGCTCGCGCGATTTCATCGACGAGGTCTGGCGCTGGAAGCAGCGCCTCGGCGGATCGATGCGCCAAGCCGGAATCTGCGCCGCGGCCTGTGTCTACGCGCTTGACCATCACGTCGATCGTCTGGCGGACGACCATGCCAACGCCCGCGCACTGGCGCGCGGGCTGTCGCAGATCAACGGCATCGACGTGCAGGAGCCGGAAACAAACCTGGTTTTCTTCAAGCCCGACGGTGCCGGCATCAACGGCACCGAAATAGTCGAAGCCTTGGGCAAGCGCGGCGTGCTGCTCGCGATGATGGATGGCCGGATCAGGGCCTGCACGCACCTGGATGTGACGGCAGCAATGATCGAGGAGACGGTCGGGCTGGTGCGCGAGATCGTGCGCGCGGCGTAAGCCTGATCCGAGCTCAGGGGCCATTCATTCCTTCACGGGTCGATTTGGCCTATTTGCCCCAGTCGTTTGGATTACCTGTCCTTGGGGCTTGCGACGCCAGGCCGACCTCGCCAAGGACGCCTGTCGTCGCGGTCAATGCCGTTTCGGAAACCGCAGCGGCGCGCGGCCGCCATAGCGTAATGCCGAGCACAAGGTACGCCGCACAGGTCCACAATGACTGCCAGTTGTGAGCCCCTTCGTTGAAGACGATATAGAGCGCCGCGGCGACGAACAGTCCCATGAACACGTCCTCGGCGAGCGTGCGCGCGCCTGATTTTGGACGGTTGAGGAATGCCACTGTCCAAAACGGCACCACGGCCATGGTCAGGGCGGCGAATGGGAAATCGCGCCACCGCGCGTCGAACACGAGGCTCAGCGCGGTTTCCGCCGCAATCAGCGTGGTCACGATCAGGGCGAGGCCCAGGATCCTCGTCAAGACCGGTTGGCTTCGGCCTTCGCGCGGCCCCAGCAGCTCAACAAAAGCCGGAAGCGGGCGCTCCAGCATCAACGCTCTGGCCGACAGCAGCGGCGCAGCGATTCCGACAACCAGCAGCAAGCCCTGTGCCAGCCAGCCCCCGAGCCCATAAGCTTCATAAAGCATCTTCTCAACGCTCACGCCCAGCAAAATTCCGCTGGTGGTCGCGGATATCGCCACCGCGACCCAGGATAACAATCGCGACGGATAGAGCCGGCGCTTCAGCGTCAACAAGGCAGCTCCGAATACGCAGATGCAAAGCACCAGCCCGCTCGCCATCTGCAATTTCCAGAACGGGTAGTTGCTGATGGCCGCACCGGCCGGATATTTCGGCTTGCGATAGGCCCCATCGAGCAAGCCCCAATAGCCGCCCACCGTCCCTTCCCACCCGCGCTTCCACGGCTCGTCATAGGCCTCGAACAGATTGACGCGAAAGTTGTCCCGTCTCGCCCGATCGAGAATCTCGGAAATAAACCGTGCCTGGTTGATGCGGGAAGGCAGTGCGGCGTCGCGCATCCGCCCATGGCTTGGCCAACCTGTCTCGCCGATCAGAATCTCTTTGCCTGGAAAGGCCACCGCCACCTGCTTGCGGAGATTGTCCACATGCGCGGCCGCGGCTTCCGCACGGGGCGGAAAGTCCTCCCAATAAGGCAGAAAATGAACGGTGACGAAATCGACATCGGCCCCGACTTCCCGGTAGCGCAGCCAGAATTCCCAGACATCGGCGTAGGTCACCGGAACGTTCACGCGCGGCTTAACCGAGCGGATGATCTCCCTGAGGTCGGACACCGTCATATCTCCGCGCAGGAGCACTTCGTTGCCGACAATGATCGCCTCGATCACGCCGGGATGGTCCTTGACCAGCGAGATCGCAGTGTTGACGAGGAGAGCGTTCTTCGCGCGATCGCGTCCGATCCAGACTCCGAGCAGAACCTTCAATCCAACCCTGGATGCAAGTTCGGGCACCTTGTCCAGTCCGTTGTCGATGGAATAGGTGCGGATGCATTTGGATATCTTGGCTAGCTCGGCCAGATCCTCCGCGATCTGTTCCGGGCTGACGATCAGATCCGCGTTGTGCGGCGTTTGATCGTTGCGGAAGGGTGCGTAGGAAACGCATTCCAGTTTCGCCGCGGGATCAATCGGCGCACGCACCAGCGTTACCGGCATGGCCAGCCACCACCAGACCGCCGCAACGACTCCAATGGAAATGAAGAAGAGCGCCAATGGTGTCCGCAAGCGATCGGTCCTATCGTTCGGCAAGCCGGTTCATTGGCGATCACGCCGTTTGCGCTATTTGCCCGAAATTCGTAGCATGCCGTTCCGACCAACATCAAGGCGGGCCGGGTACGGTAAGCTTTGCGCTTGCTGCATGTTGCGTCGGCCCCAACACGTGAAGCGATGTCATTCAAAAGGCTTTCCCGTCGCCAATTCGCTGGGATCACGGGTTGGTCCGCCCTCGGAATATCGGCGCTGTCTGCCGGACCCAGTCGGGCCGATCCGGTCAAGGAAGACGGATTTGCAGGCCGCGGACTTTCGTCCAGTTTTCCGAACGGTTTTCTGTGGGGAACGGCTACGTCAGCCTATCAGATCGAGGGGGCCGTCAACGACGACGGGCGCGGCCCATCGATCTGGGACCATTTCGCCCACACACGCGGGACAATCTCCGATCACAGCAATGCAGACACCGCGACGGATCATTATCATCTGTACAAGCAAGACATTCAGTTGATGAAGGCGCTGGGAGCGACCGTCTATCGATTTTCGATTGCATGGCCTCGTGTCTTCCCGGAAGGAGCCGGCACGCCAAATCCGAAAGGCCTCGATTTCTATGACCGGCTGCTGGACGAATTGTCGGCGAACGGCATAGAGCCCTTTGCAACCCTGTATCATTGGGACCTGCCTCAGGCGCTTCAGGATCGCTTCGGCGGCTGGGCCTCCCGTGACACCTCAAAGGCATTTGCGGACTATGCTGCCCATGTCGCGCAGCGCTTGAGCGATCGCGTAAAGCATTTTTTCACCATCAACGAATGCTCCAGGCTTGTTCATCTCGGCCATGGGACCGGCGCCGATGCGCCGGGCCTCAAACTATCCCAATCAGGACTGAACCAGGTCCGTCACAACGTCGCGCTGGGACATGGTCTCGCCGTGCAAGCCGTCCGCGCCTACGGACGCGCCGGAACCAGGGTCGGCCCGGCGGAGAATGCCGTCAGCTGCATCCCCGCAGTCGAAACGCCTGCTAACATTCGCGCAGCCGAGATCGCGACGCGCGAACTTAATGCCGGCTATTTGACGGTGATGCTGGAAGGGAAATACACCGATGCATTCCTGGTGCAGGCCGGCAATGATGCTCCGAAATACACGGCCGAGGATTTGCGCATCATTTCATCTCCGATCGATTTTATCGGACTGAATGTTTACACACCGGACCATTACGTCGTTGCCGCCGAGAACGAACGCGGCTTCACCCTGGCGCCCTTCCCCGCATCGTTTCCACACATGAACGCGGCCTGGCTCAGGCCCGGTCCCGAGGCAATGTACTGGGTGCCGCGCCACGTGGCCAAGCTTTGGAACGTGAAGTCGATCTATATCACCGAGAACGGGACGTCGGGGAGTGACCAACCCGCTGACGGCACCGTCTATGACGTCGATCGCATCATGTATCTGCGCAATTATTTGACGCATTTGCAGCGCGCGACGTCCGAGGGGGTCCCCGTACTCGGGTACTTTCTGTGGAGTCTGATGGACAATTTCGAATGGTCGGATGGATTTGAACAACGCTTCGGCCTCTACCACGTCGACTTCGATACGAAACGCCGCACGCCCAAGCTGAGCGCGTCATTCTATCGCGAGACGATCGCGCGAAACGCGGTGGCGTAGTCCGCAGATTGTCAATCCTTGTGCAATCCCCTGCCCATCGCTTCATACATCATCGTTTTCAGCTCCAGTTGAATCCGCCCGCCCTGAGTGGGGGAGTACACCATGAAGACAACGAACATGTCGTCCACGGGATTTACAAAGTAGAAGGCGCTGCCGGCGCCGTCCCAGCGATATTCGCCCAGCGGCCAGTTTGTATTCGGCGGCGGCGAAGTGCGTATGGCGAAACCAAGACCAAAGCCGCTGGTCGGGCCCGGAAAGTAAAAGGGGTCGTGCACGATCCCGGTCTCCGGGCCGATCTGATCCGACGTCATCAGCGCGACCGTCTCGGGCTTGAGGTACCGCTTGCCGTCCAGCTCACCCTTGTTCAGCAGCATTTGCAGGAAGCGGGCGTAGTCCTCGATCGTTGTGACCAGGCCCGCGCCGCCGGATTCCCAGCGCCGCGGCAATGTCGGATCCTTGATCCCGACCAAGGGGTGGGCGAAACGATCGTTGGGCAATGGCCGGGCGATGCGCGGCCAATTCGCCTTGTCCGCGACATAGTACGCGGTCTCGGACATCCCGAGCGGATCGAACAGCCTTTGCTTCTCGAATTGAAATAGCGTCTGCCCCGACGCCACCTCGACGACGCGACCGAGCACATCGGTCGAATGGCCGTAGTCCCAGCGCGTTGCGGGCTGGTCGGCGAGCGGCAGTTTCGCGATGCGCTCGGCGAATTCGGCGTTGTCGAAATCGCCGTCAAACAGATGGGGATTCGCATAGAGTTTTCGCACCGCGCCTTCGCCGTAGAAGCCGTAAGTGATGCCCGACGTGTGCCGCAGCAGGTCCTTGATCGTAATCGGGCGCTTCAGCGGCTCGAGCTTGAGCGGATACTGGCCGGCTTCATCGGACAGATCGACGCCGACTTTTGCATCGGCAAAAGCCGGAATGTATTTCGAGACGGGATCGTCGAGGGACAGCTTGCCCTCCTCGACCAGCATCATCGCGGCAACCGACGTGACGGCCTTCGACATCGAATAGATCGGGAAGATCGTGTCCGGTGTCATCGGCAGTTTGGTCGCGATATCCCGCACGCCGAAGCTTTCGAAATAGACCGGCTTGCCGTGCTGCTGGATCAGGAGGACTGCGCCGGGAATCTTTTCGGTCGCGACCTCGTTGCGGATGTAGTCGCCGATCCGGTCAAGGGACGCGCGTGAGAAACTCGCCGCGACCGGTGCTTGGGTTTCGGATCGCAGCTCGTACGGCCAGCCGGTGACCAGCAAAGCCGCAAGCGCCGCCACAATAAGGCGGCGACGCCCTGCGGCGTCTTTAGTTTTCCATCGCTTCATAGATCAACTGCTTGAGGGTCCGCTGGATGCGCTGGCGTTCCGTCGGCGTCTGCTCGAGCAGCACGAAGAACATGTCCTGCTTGGGGTCGACCACGAAATAGCAGCCGCTGGCGCCGTCCCATTTCAATTCGCCCAATGATCCCGGAGGCGGTGGTTTGGCATTGCCGGCATCGGTCCGCACCGCAAGCCCAAGTCCGAATCCGAAGCCGTCTCCCGGGAAATAGAAATGATCCCGCTCGACGCCTGACCCGGGGCCGACATGGTCGGTCGTCATCAGCTTGAACGTCTCCGGCTTCAAATAGGTTTTGCCCTCGAACGTGCCGCCATTGAGCAACATCTGCGTAAAACGCCGGTAGTCCGCCATGGACGAGACCATGCCGCCGCTTGCGTATACCATTTTCTTTGGGATCGTCGGGTTGTTCTCGCGGCCGACCCGGAAATCGCTGTCGTTCGGCACAGGCTGCGCAATCAGTTTCTGCTTCTCCGGATCGGTGACGAAGAACCCGGTGTCGACCATGCCCAGCGGATCGAGCAGCTTCTCTCGTTCGATCTCGATCAGGGATTTTCCGGACGCGATCTCCATGATCCGTGCCAGCACATCGGTCGAATGACCGTATTGCCAGAGCGCACCCGGCTGGTTGTGCAGCGGCAGCTTGGCTATCCGCTCGGCGAACTCCGCGAGATCGAAATCGCCCGCATAGAGATTGGCGGCCGCATAGGCCTTGCGGACCAGGCTGTCACCATAAAAGCCGTAGGTGATTCCCGACGTTTGACGCATCAGGTCGAGAACGGTGATCGGCCGGTTTGGCGGCACCAGTTCGAGCGTCTTGGTGCCGTCCTCAGCCTTCTTCTCCACACCGACCTTCACGTTGGCGAAGGAGGGAATGTATTTCGCGACGGGATCGTCGAGCTTGATCGTGCCGTCCTCGATCATCATCATCGCCACCACCGAGGTGATCGCTTTCGTCATCGAAAACAGGCGGAAGATGGTCTTGTCCGTGATTGGCGCCTTGGACACGACGTCCTGTACGCCGAACGTCTCGTGATAGACTGGCTTGCCATGCTGCTCGATCAGGACGTCCGCGCCGGAGATTTTACCGGTTGCGACCTCGTTGTTGAAAAACTCGGTGACCTTCGCAAGCTTGTCCTGGTTGAAATGGGCGCCGGCCGGCATATCGAAGGTGCCTTCGGCCCGGGCCGACGGCATTGCCAGCAGCAACGCGCCGCAGGCCAGCGCACTCACCAATAGACGTGAACTCATCTGGGGCCTCTCGCCGGAACTCGCGGGAGAGTGTAGCTACGGCGGCGTCAGGCACAAGGGCCCGCGAAAGAGGCCAGCGCCGCTTCGTGCAACCGGGCACTCTCCCCGGAGAAGCAGCAGAAGAGCGCATTGGTCACTTCCGGCGCGGCGGCCAATGCGTCGGCAACCGCCGCGACCGCAATGCCGGCGGCCCGATCCGCAGGAAAATGATAAACGCCGGTTGAGATTGCCGGAAAGGCCACCGAAGCCAGGCCGTTGGCCCTGCAGAGCGCAATGGCGCGGCGATAGCAGGACGCAAGCAGCCCGTCCTCGCCCTGATCGCCGCCGTGCCAGACCGGGCCGACGGCATGGATCACATGGCTGGCCGGCAGGTGATATCCTCGGGTGATCTTGGCGTCGCCCGTCTTGCAGCCATGCAGGGTACGGCATTCGGCCAGGAGATCGGGCCCGGCCGCGCGATGGATCGCGCCATCGACGCCGCCCCCGCCCAAGAGCGACGTATTGGCGGCGTTGACGATGGCGTCAACGCGTAGGGTCGTGATGTCGGCAACGAGAACTTCCAGCCGCGCCCTGCCGATCAGGCGCTCAGCCAAGCTCAGGCCGCGGCGTTGACCGCGACGCCCTTGTCGGCAAACAGCTGCTGCAATTCGCCGGCCTGGAACATCTCGCGGATGATATCGCAGCCGCCGACAAACTCGCCCTTGACGTAGAGCTGCGGAATGGTCGGCCAGTTCGAGTAGGTCTTGATGCCGTCGCGCAGGTCAGCGGATTCGAGAACGTTGAGGCCCTTGTAGCCGACCCCGATGTGATCGAGGATCTGCACCACCTGGCCGGAGAAACCACATTGCGGAAACTGCGGCGTGCCCTTCATGAACAGCACGACGTCGTTCGACTTCACTTCGTTGTCGATGAATTGCTCGATGCTCATATCCACTTCCTTTGGGACGCACGGCCCCTCTCGGAGTTAGCCGGCGGGCCGGCTCGACCCGTTTAACCCGACACTGCCAATATATGTAGCGCAAACCGTTGTGCATCCAAAGCAAAATGGCGAGAGCTGGCATGCACTTGCGCACGCGGGGGCTTCCGGACCCCGGGGCCTGCCATAGTCTGACGACACCAATATCGTGCCTGCGGGAGGCTTTTTTCCTGAACGGGAACCCCTATCTAGGACGGACTGTGCGCCAGGGAACCAGTTCGCCGAAGCAACGTTCTTTTTCCGACCGGAGAAGCCAGTGACGAAACGAGTATGCGCTGCCGCCCCTTCCACCCCTGCCCCGTCACTGCCTTCCGATTCCGGCACCCTTGCCCGGAATTTGGTGGAAGCATTTTTGGCGGTCCGGGACGAGACCGAGCGCCGTGCCGCCCCCTTGTCCCCGGAAGACCAGCTGATCCAGTCGATGCCGGACGCCAGCCCGGCGAAGTGGCACCGCGCCCACACCACCTGGTTCTTCGAGCAATTTCTGCTCGGCGAGCACTCGGACGGCTGCCAGCGCTTTCACCCGGATTATGCCTATCTGTTCAATTCCTATTACGTCAGCGCCGGCCCGCGGCATGCCCGCCACCAGCGCGGGCATTTGACCCGCCCGAGCGCCGACGAAGTCACCGCCTATCGCCGCCACGTCGACGCCGCGGTGGTGAAATTCTTCCAGACGGCAAATGAGGACACCCTCGCCAAACTGGTGCCGCTGGTCGAGGTCGGGCTCAATCACGAGCAGCAGCATCAGGAATTGATGCTGACCGACATCCTGCATGCGTTCGCGCAAAACCCGATCCCGCCGGCCTATGACCCGGCGTGGCGCTTCCCGGCATCCCATCGAACCGGCGAGGAGTGGGTCGCGCTGAACGAAGGCATCCACACCGTCGGGCACAGCGACGAGAGCTTCCATTTCGACAACGAAAAGCCCGCACACCGCGCGCTGGTCGGCCCGGTCAAACTCGCCCGCAACCTCGTCACCAACGCCGAATGGCTCGCTTTCATGAAGGACGGCGGCTACGCGACAGCGACGCTGTGGCTGATGGACGGCTTTGCGACGGTGGAGAAGGAGCAGTGGCAGGCGCCCGGCCATTGGCGCGAAGTCGACAACGAATGGCGGATCATGACGCTCGGCGGATTGCAGCCGATCGATCCGGCGGCCCCGGTCTGCCATGTCAGTTATTATGAGGCGGATGCGTTCGCGCGCTGGGCAGGAAAGCACCTGCCGACCGAAATGGAATGGGAGGTCGCCGCCCGCGCCGGCCACCTCAATGATGCCTTCGGCACCGTCTGGCAGTGGACGCGGAGCGCTTACGCGGCCTATCCGGGCTATCGCGCCATCGAAGGCGCGCTCGGCGAGTACAACGGCAAGTTCATGGTCAACCAACTGGTGCTGCGCGGCTCCTCGCTTGCAACCCCGGTCGGGCACAGCCGCATCACCTATCGGAACTTCTTTTATCCGCATCACCGCTGGCAGTTCACGGGATTGCGCCTCGCCGATTATGCCTGAATTTCAAATGACAAAAAGCGCGCCGGAAAGCGCGTTCAGGAGAGTATCATGAATGTGCATGCCCCCGCTTTGGCCAGAGCGCAGCAGCTCGACGAACAAGCCTCCGCTTTTGCCGGCGACGTGATCGATCACCTGTCGCTTCATCCGAAACGCCTGTCGCCCAAGTATTTCTATGACGCGACCGGCTCCGAACTGTTCGAACAGATCACGGTATTGCCGGAATATTATCCGACCCGCACCGAGCTCGGCATTTTGCGCGACCGCGGCGGCGAAATCGCACGCCTCCTCCCCAAAGGCGCGGCGCTGGTCGAGTTCGGCGCCGGCGCGACCACGAAGGTCCGCCTGCTGCTCGAACGCTGTGAATTTGGCGCCTATGTTCCTGTCGATATCTCCGGCGATTTCCTTCAGCTCCAGGCCGACGCGCTGCGCAAGGATTTCCCGGACCTCGGCGTTTACCCGGTCGCGGCCGACTTTACCGCACCGTTCGCGCTTCCGGCCGAGATCGCCGGGATGCCGAAGGTCGGCTTTTTCCCGGGATCGACGCTTGGCAATTTCGAGCCGCAGGAAGCGGCCGCCTTCCTGCGCACCGCGCGCGACATTCTGGGCGACGGCGCGCAGATGATCATCGGTGTCGACCTCGAGAAGGACGAACGCGTCCTCTACAATGCCTACAATGATTCAGCCGGCGTCACCGCGCGCTTCAATCTCAATGTGCTGGTGCGCATCAACCGCGAGCTCGGCGGCAATTTTGATCTCCCGGCGTTCTCGCATCGCTCGATCTACAATCGCGACCGCCACCGCATTGAGATGCATCTGATCAGCCGCAAGGCGCAGAGCGTGCGCATCCTCGGCAACACCTTCTCGTTTCGTCCGGGCGAGAGCATCCATACCGAGAACAGCTACAAGTACTCGCTCGAACGCTTCACGGCGCTGGCGCGCGCGTCCGGCTGGAACGTGCGGGAGTCCTGGACCGACCCGAAGCAGATGTTCTCGGTTCACGCGCTGGTGGCTTCGGACTGAGATTCGTCCGGGGCCGAGCCCAGCGACACCGTTTCCCATACCGCGACCAGGATCAGGATCGCGGTCGTGGCGATCGACAGCCTTAGCGGCGACAGATCGCTGGCGAACCAGGCAAGCACGCACAAGGCAGCGATGCCGACACCGTGCGAGAGCTGCAGGAAGCCGCGAAAGCTCTGCTTGAACAGGATCGTTCCGAACAAAAACAGCAACGGACCGCCGATCGCGCTCAGCACGGTCCTGGGATCGGAATGGTCGGCCGGATGCTTCAGCACCAGTTCATCGGCGACGGCCGCGACAATGATGCCGGCGATGATCGGCATGTGCAGGTAGGTATAGGCGAGACGCGCAAGCCGGCCCGGCTCCTCCGAACTCGATATTTGTTCGGAGCCCGCTTCGGCGCCCTTGTGGAAATAGATCCACCACATCGCGATGCTGCCCACGAGCGCCGACAAGAAGGCGCCCACCGTCTCCGCCGTCCAGTTCATATCCGCAAACGTAGCCCCGGTGACGACGATGGATTCGCCGAGCGCGATGATGATGAATAGCGCGCAGCGCTCGGCCATGTGACCGCCCTCGATGACCCAATCGGCCACCGCGGACGCGCCGTACCGGGGGATCCAGAACCGGGCCGCCGGCGAAACATATTCGATCGCAAGCGCGACGGCCCAAAGCACCAGCCGGGACTGGGTCTCGGCAAGGCCGCCCGCGATCCAGAAGACACCCGACATCGATAGCCAGGCGGTGATACGGACCGCGTTCATGCGTGCCGATGGCCGGCCTGGCGGTGTCGATACCCATAGAAATACCGTTTTGCCGACCTGCATTGCGGCATAGGCGACGGCAAACCAGAGCCCGCGCCCCTCGAACGCCGTCGGGATCGACGTCGAGAGCACCAATCCGCCCAGCGTCAGAAAGAACAGCAGCAGCCGAACCGGGGTCTTTTCGGGATCGAGCCAATTGGTGATCCAGGCGGTGTAAACCCATACCCACCAGACCGCGAGAAACAGCAGCGTGACTTGCAACACCCCGAGCGGGGTGAAGCGGCCAAGCAACGTGTGCGATATCTGCGTGACCGCGAAGACGAAGACGAGATCGAAGAACAGCTCGACATAGGTGACGCGGCTGTGCTGGTTCGGCACGATGACGCGAAACATCGCGCCGCGTGGACTATCCGCAGCCATCATCGCCCCCTCCGACCTCTGAGATTACCCCCCGGGCACGCCGGTCTGCAGCGCCAGCGCGTGCAGAATGCCGCCCATCTGGCCCTTGAGCGACTGGTACACGATCTGGTGCTGCTGGACGCGGGACTTGCCGCGGAAGGATTCCGAGATCACGGTGGCCGCGTAATGGTCGCCATCGCCGGCCAGGTCGCGGATCGTCACTTCGGCGTCGGGTATAGCCGCCTTGATCATCGATTCGATATCCCGGGCGTCCATCGGCATTCCAGCAGACCTCCTTCAGATCGTTCCGAATCACGGCCGGCTCGCGCGACCGTGACTTTGAAACCTAGCGCCTACGGGCTTCTAGGTCATCCTGTTCGGCACTATATTCCCCTTCCACTCATTTTAAACCTGAATGATCCTGTCATATTGGTCACAACGACCTGACTGAAAAGGGTTCAGAGCCATGAAACTACCCGGTCCCGACCATCCCATCACGATCACGGCCAACCCCAAACGCGTTCGCGTCTCCGCCGACGGGGTTGTCATCGCCGAAACTACCCATGCGCTCACATTGAAGGAAGCCAGCTATCCGGCGGTGCAGTATGTTCCCCGCGAGGACGCCAACATGGCGCTGCTGGCCCGGACCGAGCGCACCACGCACTGCCCCTACAAGGGAGACGCGAGTTATTTCAGCATCAAGGCCAACGGCAAGTCTCTGGAGAATTCGATCTGGACGTATGAGACGCCCTTCCCGGCTATGGCCGAAATCGCCGGCCACCTGGCGTTCTATCCGGACAAGGTAAAGATCGAGGAAGTGGCGTAGCGGAGAACCAGGGCGTTCCAACGTCCTGGGGGCGAGTTGTCCGCTTTGGCTCAACGAGCGAAGGCGGAAGCGACGAAGCTATCCAGACGGCCGCCGGGGCCGGACTTTTGGAGGAGCGTTGCTCCTGCGGCAAGATTGGGCCTTGCTGAGTTCCGCTCGCGGTTGCAACATTGAGGACCAATAGCTTGTCGGGGGCTCGTATGACGTCGATTGCCCACACCGCGGCCGCCGCGGACGCTCACGCGGTACCAAAAGCCAAGTCGCGCAACCTCTCGCTCGATCGCGCCCGCACCTTCCTGACGCTCGTGGTGCTTCTTCACCATTCGGTCATCCCCTATACCCATTTCGGTCATACCGACCCCAAGTCCTGGATCGGCTTCGACATGATCGTGCTCGCCACCGACAGCTTCTTCATGGCGATGTTCTTCTTTCTGTCGGGATTGTTTGTATGGCCGGGCATCACTCGGAAGGGACCGCGGAACTATTTGTCCGATCGCCTGCTTCGGCTTGGCCTGCCATTCGTGATCTGCGCGTTCACGATCATTCCTATCGCCTATTACGCCATCTCCCTGCGGCAACATCCCGAGGTCGGCTTCGCTTCATTCTGGTGGAGAACGATCACCGTCGGGCCTTGGGAGAGCGGACCGGTCTGGTTCCTCTGGGTCTTGTTCGGTTTCGACCTGGTTGCTTGCCTCCTGTATCGGCTGTCACACAACCTCCTCGATCCGATCAATCGCCTCTCCCTGCACGGTCGCGATCGGCCCACAGAGTTCTTCGCGGTCATGTTTGCTGTCACCGCTGCGCTCTACATTCCCGGGCGAATCTACTACGGACCAGGCAGTTGGTTCGACTTCGGGCCGTTCTCGGTCCAGCACGGCCGAGTGCTGCTCTATGCCACCTACTTCTTTTTCGGCGCCGGCATCGGCGCTCAGTATTTGGACCGCGGGCTGTTGGCGGCCGACGGCCAGTTGGCGAAGAGCACCTGGAAATGGATAATCCTGGCGCTCGTTCCGTATTGCCTCATGTGGGTGCTGATCTACATCAAGCGCGAAATACTGGGGAATCCGGTGAGGTTGCCGGACTGGTATGAGGGGACCTATGGCTTCTTCTTCGCTCTCTTCAGCGTAGCGATCATGTTCTTAATCCTGGCCTGCTTCCTGAGGTTCAAGCAATCGGGCTGGAGCATACTTGATCCGATGCAGCCTGATGCCTATGGCATGTTCCTGGTGCACTACCCGATCGTGCTCTGGCTGCAATACTGGCTGTTCGACTACGATCTGCCGGCGATCGTCAAGGCCGCGGTCGCGTTTGTGCTGACAGTAATATTGAGCTGGGCGGCAACGGCGGCCTTGCGCAAAATCCCGGGCGCGACGCGGGTGTTGTGAGGAGCGTCGGCTAGCTCCGCATCGTCATTGCTGCGAGGAGCAAAGCGACGAAAGAAATCCATCTTTCCATCGCCGCTTGCTTCGCGGAGCCTGTCATCGGGCGCGCATGCGCGCGACCCGCCGGCTCGCGACGACGTGGAAACAGCGAAGCTAGGACGCCTTGCTGTTCATATAGGCCGGCAACCAGCTTTCGAACGCGGTATTGAGCGACGCCAACGAGACCGGCGCTTCGCCCGCGACCGTGATCGCATCGCCGCCCGTGGTGCCGATGCGCACGCAGGGCACGCCGCACCCCTTCATCTTCGCCAGCACGAGGCCGGCGTCCGCCGCCGGTACGGTCACGATGTAGCGCGCCTGGTCCTCGCCGAACCACCATGCGTGCGGCACGATCGCGGCTGGCGCCGCCAATAATTGCGCGCCGATTCCGCTCGCGATCGCCATTTCGGCAAGCGCGATCAAAAGGCCGCCGTCGGAGACGTCATGCACCGCCGTCGCGGTGCCGGCGTGGATCATGCCGCGCACGACATCGCCGTTGCGCTTCTCAGCCGCAAGATCGACCGGCGGCGGCGCGCCCTCTTCGCTGCCGCAGATGTCGCGCAAATAGACGGACTGGCCGAGCCAGCCCTGGGTCTCACCGATCAGCAAGATCGCCTCGTCATCTGCCTTGAAGGCGAGCGTCGCCGACTTGGTAAAGTCGTCGAGCAGGCCGACGCCGCCGATCGACGGGGTCGGCAAAATGCCGCGGCCATTGGTCTCGTTGTAGAGCGAGACGTTGCCGGAGACGACCGGGAAATCCAGCGCGCGACAGGCTTCCGAGATGCCTTTCAGGCAGCCGACGAACTGGCCCATGATCTCGGGCCGCTCCGGATTGCCGAAATTGAGATTGTCGGTGATCGCCAGAGGCCGGCCGCCGACCGCCGTGATGTTGCGCCAGGCTTCCGCGACCGCCTGCTTGCCGCCTTGATAAGGATCAGCCTCGCAATAGCGCGGCGTCACGTCGACGGTGAGCGCAAGCCCCTTCGGGCCGTCCTCCACGCGCACGACGGCGGCGTCGCCGCCCGGGCGTTGCACGGTATTGCCGAGAATGACGTGATCGTACTGCTCCCAGACCCAGCGCTTCGAGCACAGCTCCGGGGTGCCGATCAGTTTTTCCAGCGCCTCGGCGATACCAACAGGCGCCTTCACTTCGCGCGCATGGATCACCGGCAGCGACGGCGACGCCACATGCGGCCGGTCATAGATCGGCGCCTCATCGCCCAATTCCTTGATCGGCAGGTCGGCCATCACGTCGCCGCCATGCTTCACCACGAAGCGTTTGCTCGGCGTGGTATAGCCGACCACGGCGAAATCGAGCCCCCATTTCTTGAAGATCGCTTCGGCCTGTTCTTCCTTCTCTGGCTTGAGCACCATGAGCATGCGCTCCTGGCTTTCCGAGAGCATCATCTCATAGGCGCTCATCCCGGTCTCGCGGGTCGGCACGGCGTCGAGATTGAGATCGACGCCGAGATCGCCCTTGGCGCCCATCTCGACCGCCGAACAGGTGAGGCCCGCAGCGCCCATGTCCTGGATCGCGATCACGCAATCCGCTTCCATGATCTCGAGACAGGCTTCCAGCAGCAGTTTTTCCGCGAAGGGGTCGCCGACCTGCACAGTCGGGCGCTTCTCGGCGGAATCGTCGTCGAACTCGGCCGACGCCATCGAGGCACCGTGAATGCCGTCGCGCCCGGTCTTGGAGCCGAGATAGACGATCGGCATGTTGACGCCGGAGGCCGCCGCGTAAAAGATCTTGTCGGTCTCGGCGAGGCCGACCGCCATTGCGTTGACGAGGATGTTGCCGTCATAGCGGGTGTGGAAACGAACCTGTCCGCCGACGGTCGGCACGCCGAACGAATTGCCGTAGCCGCCGACGCCGGCGACCACGCCCGACACGAGGTGCCGCGTCTTGGGGTGCTCCGGCGCGCCAAAGCTCAGCGCGTTGAGGCAGGCGATGGGGCGCGCACCCATCGTGAACACGTCGCGCAAAATACCGCCGACGCCGGTCGTCGCGCCCTGGTAGGGCTCGATGTAGCTCGGATGGTTGTGGCTCTCCATCTTGAACACGACCGCCTGGCCGTCGCCGATATCGATGACGCCGGCGTTCTCGCCGGGGCCCTGGATCACCCAGGGGGCCGTGGTCGGCAGGCCCTTGAGATGGATGCGCGAGGATTTGTACGAGCAGTGCTCGTTCCACATCGCCGAGAAAATGCCGAGCTCGGTAAAGCTCGGCACGCGCCCGATCAATTTCAGGATGCGCTCATACTCGTCCGGCTTCAGCCCATGGCTGGCGACGAGCTCGGGGGTGATCTGGGGTTCGTTCATGGGTCCCTTATTAGGTAGATCGGTAGCGTGCGAAAAGGCCTTTTATGGCGCATTTCCGCCCTGTCCAGAGCTTTGCAACGGCTGGGCGCGGGCCTGGGATTTGCACAACGCCGACGGATCGGATTTAAGGGCTGGAACATTCATTTGAAGGCCATTTAGCGTGAACGACCTCTCCAAAACAGCATTCCTCAACCGACCAGACCTCCATGTCGAAACCGAGGGCGAATTCGCCGGTTGGCGTACCTGGAGCCGCGACAGTTTCGAGACCCATATTGGGCCGTTTTGGCACCGGATGGACGAAAACGGCCACGTACAATGCGCGTTCCGGGTCGAGAAGAAGCACCTCAACGGCATGCGCAACGTCCATGGCGGCGCTTTCATGTCGTTCGCCGACTATTGCCTGTTCGCCATTTCCTCTTCCGTGCTGCAGGGACCGGGCGTGACGGTGTCGTTCGGCTGCGAGTTCCTCGATGCCGCCCGCGAAGGCGAACTGGTCGAGTGCGACGGCGAGATCACCCGCGCCGGCGGCTCGCTGATCTTCCTGCGCGGCGTGCTGAGATCGGGCGAACGGGCGCTGTTCACGTTCTCCGGGACCATCAAGCGGGTGAAACGAAAGACGCCGCCGGCAGCCATCGCCGCGGCCACCTAGCTCGATGCAGCAGCCCCCGTGCCCCAGCCCGTTCTGACAGCCGGACAACCGGCTCGCCGCGGCTGGCGCGATTATGCCTTGCTGCTGGCGCTGGCGTGCTGCTGGAGCTCGACCTACCCGCTGACCAAGATCGGCCTCGGCTCGATCCCGCCGTTCACGTTCATCTCGGCGCGCTCGCTGATCGCGGCAACCTTCCTGCTCATAATCCTGCGGGCGCGCGGAATCCGAATTCCAACCGACGCCAAGGCCTGGAAATTGTTCGCCTTCCAGCAGACCATCAATTCGACGATACCGTTTTTGATGATCACCTGGGCACAACAATATGTGGCGGCGGCCCCTACCGTGGTACTGGCCTCGACCACACCGATCTTCGCCTTCGTCATTACCTGGGGCATCACGCGGCACGAGCCGGCGACGCTGCTGAAGCTTGCGGGCGCCGTGTTGGGGCTTGCGGGGACGGCCGTGATCATCGGCCTCGACGCGCTGGGCGGCATGGGTGCCGATATCTTCGCCGAGATCGTCATCCTGCTCGCGACGATCTCGTTCGCCTGCGCCACCATCTTCGGATTGCGGCTATCCGATTACGACCCGATGGTGGTGGCGGCGGGTTCGCTTCTGTTCGGCGGTCTCCTGTTGCTTCCAGCGTCGCTGATCATCGACCATCCCTGGACATTGCATCCGACGCCACAAGCGCTCGTCGCCACCCTCACCATGGGGATTTTCTCGAGCGCGCTGGGGCTGATGCTGTTCTATATGTGCCTGGCCCGGCTCGGCACGCTGACGACCAACGCGCAAGGCTACCTTCGCATTCCGATCGGCGTCGCCCTCTCGGTCGTGCTACTCGGCGAAACCGTGCCGTCCAACCTCGCGCTCGGACTGTTGCTGGTCATGGCCGGCGTCGCCGCCATGACCATCCCCGGCGACCGCTATCGAAAATGGATCAACTGGCTGCGCGGACGTAACGCCTCTTCGAGCTGATAACTCTACTGCTGACCGGGGTCAGACGATATAGCGCCGGCCCGAGACGCCCTACTGAAGCAGTTTGCGGTATTTCTCGACGTCGCGCGTTACCAGTTGCCCGAGGACTTCCGGCGTGTGCTCGTTGGCGTCGGGTGCGACCGTCGACAGATCGGCGAACCGTTTCTTCACGGCATCGCTCTCGACCGCGGTGCGGGCCGCGGCGTTCAGTTTCGCGATGATCTCCGGCGGCGTGTCTTTCGGCGCGAACAGGCCGTTCCAGCCTTGCGCCTCGAATTCGGGAAGACCTGCTTCCGCCGACGTCGGCAGATCGGGCAGGCTCGCGAGCCGCACGGTCGAACCGACCACGACACCCCTCACCAATTTGTCGTCGATCGCCTGCGACACCGAGGCCGCGGCGTCGCAGACGCCATCGATCTGGCCGCCGATCGCATCCGTCAGCGCGGGTGCTGCGCCGCGATAGCCGACCAGCGTGACGTCGACGCCGGCGGCCTGCACGAAGCTCTTGCAGATCAGGAAGTTCGAGGAGCCGACGCCGGCGTGTCCGAGATTGATCTTGCCGGGGTTCTTCTTCGCGTAGGCGATGAACTCCTGCAGATCCCTGGCGGGAAAATCCTTGCGCAGCGCGACGATGCCAAACGTCTTTGCTACCACCGCAATCGGAGCAAAGGATTCCGGCGTAAACGGTAGTTTTGGATAGATCGTGTAGGTCGCCGCACTGGTGCCGGCGTTGCCGATCGCAATCGTGTAGCCGTCAGGCGCGGCACGCGCCGCTCGCGCCAGCGCGGTCGAACCGCCGGCGCCCGCGACATTCTCGATCACGACCGGCTGTCCCAGCGCTGCGCTCATTTGATCGGCCACCGCGCGCGCGATCACGTCGGAAGTGCCGCCGGCCGCGAACGGCACGATCATGGTGATCGGATGTTTCGGGAAATCCTGGGCGTAAGCTGCAGTTGCAAGCGAAAGCCCCGCGATCGCGGCGAGGCAATGCGCGGCAAAAGATTTCACGCAGCACGCTCCAGATGCGCCACCAGCCCGGCGAACAGGCCGCGCCCGTCAGTGCAGCCCATGATATCCTCGACGTGGTTTTCCGGATGCGGCATCATGCCGAGCACATTGCCGCGCTCGCTGACGATGCCGGCGATCGAATTCGCCGCGCCGTTGATGTTGGAGTTCTCGTCGACCACGCCATCGGCCGAACAGTAGCGATAGAGCACCCGCCCCTCGGACTCGAGCCGCTTCAAGGTCTCCTCGTCGGCCTCGTAGTTGCCTTCACCATGCGCGACCGGGACGCGAATGATCTGTCCGGCATTGTAGCCGCGGGTGAACGGCGTATCGGAACGTTCGACCCGCAGATGGACGTCGTGGCAGATGAATTTCAGCCGCGCATTGCGCATCAGCACACCGGGCAAGAGGCCGGCTTCACAGAGGATCTGAAATCCGTTGCAGACCCCGAGCACCAGGCCGCCGCCGGCTGCGAAGGCCCGCACCGCATCCATCACCGGAGAACGCGCAGCAATGGCGCCGCAGCGCAGATAGTCGCCGTAGGAAAAGCCGCCGGGCACCACGATAAGATCGGTTCCCTTGGGCAGCGAGGTCTCGGCGTGCCAGATCATCGTGGGCTCGTGGCCCGAAGCGAGCCTGAGCGCGCGCGCCATGTCGCGCTCGCGGTTGAGACCGGGAAAGACGAGGACAGCGGATTTCATGGCGGTTCCGACCGAAAACGGGAATCGTCGGCCGAGGCGCCGACGGGGCAGAGATAACCAATTGACGGGGGTTTTTCCAGTGCTAGCCTGACCGAAATGCCCTGTGTGGGAGCAAGGCTCAACAACATCCTTCGGGATTTCGACCATGAATGTTGTGCCGCAAGCCGCCTCCGCGATCGATCCCGTCACCTCCGAAGGCGTTGTCGCCGCCGGCGTCTACGTCGATGGCCGGCGCGTTGCCAATATCGCCATCGAAGAAGCCTCGAGTTGGCGCAACAAGCCGGGGCATGTGGTCTGGATCGGACTTTACGAGCCGGATCTGGCGCTCCTGACCAGCGTGCAGAAGCAGTTCGGTCTGCACGATCTCGCCATCGAGGACGCCAATCACGCCCATCAGCGACCGAAGATCGAGCAATATGGCGAAGGCCTTTTCATCGTGGCGCGGACGGCACAGCTGATCAACGGCAGGATCGCGTTCGGCGAAACCCATCTGTTTGTGGGCGAAGGCTATCTGGTCTCGGTGCGCCACGGCGCCTCGACCTCCTACACGGCGGTGCGCGAGCGCTGCGAGAGCTGTCCGCGCGCGCTGGCGCGTGGCGAGGATTACATCCTCTACGCCATCCTCGATTTCATCGTCGACAATTATTCCCCGGTGCTGGAAACGATCCACGAAGAGATCGAGGAGATCGAGGATTACGTGCTGGCCCATCCGATCACACGGACGGAGGTCGAACGGCTTTACATGCTTCGCCGCGATCTGCTGAAACTTCGTGACGCGATCGGTCCCCTCGTGGAGGTCTGCCGCCGGCTCGAGCACGACAACCTGCCAATGGTGCGTTCGACCATGCAGCCGCTGTTTCGCGATGTGACCGACCACGTCCGGAATATTCAGGAGCGCATCGACTCGATGCGCGAGGTGCTGGCGTTCGCATTCGAGGCGAGCCTGCTGGTGGGCCAGGCGCAGGAGACGGCGGTCTCCAAGAGGCTGGCGTCATGGCTCGCCATCATCGCCGTCCCGACCGCGGTCGCAGGCATCTACGGGATGAACTTCAAATACATCCCGGAAACGCAGCTGGAGTACGGCTACTTCATCGTGATGGGACTGATGCTGGTCGCCTGCGCCGGATTGTACTGGCGATTCCGCCATGTCGGATGGTTGTGAGCGCGCGGCTGACCGCGACGCCCGCAATCATCGCGGTTAGCTCAAAACCTCGACCCGGTAATTCTCGATCACCGTATTCGCCAGCAGCTTGTCGGCGGCATCTTTCAGCGCGGCTTCCGCCTTGGCCTTGTCGGAACCGGAAAGCTCGATGTCGAACACCTTGCCCTGGCGGACGCTGGCGACGCCATCGACGCCGAGCGACTTCAGCGCGCCTTCGATGGCCTTGCCTTGCGGATCGAGGATGCCGGATTTCAACGTAACGGTAACGCGTGCCTTCACGAACTTTCCCCTCAGCTCTTCACCAGCACCGGACCGGAGCCTACCGGCCGCTCGTTCTCCATCAGGATGCCGAGCCGCTTGGCGACCTCGGTATAGGCCTCCAGGAGCCCACCGAGATCACGGCGGAAGCGATCCTTGTCGAGCTTTTCGTTCGACTTGATATCCCAGAGCCGGCACGAATCCGGCGAGATCTCGTCGGCGACGATGATGCGCATCATCTCGTTTTCAAAGAGGCGTCCGCATTCCATCTTGAAATCGACCAGACGGATTCCGATGCCCAAAAACAGCCCGGTCAGGAAGTCGTTGACACGAATGGCCAGCGCCATGATGTCGTCGATCTCTTGCGGCGTCGCCCAACCGAACGCGGTGATGTGCTCTTCCGACACCATGGGGTCGTTGAGCTGGTCGTTCTTGTAGTAGAATTCGATGATCGAGCGCGGCAGCTGCGTGCCCTCCTCGATGCCGAGGCGCTGCGACAGCGAGCCCGCCGCCACGTTCCGCACCACCACCTCCAGCGGCACGATTTCGACCTCGCGAATCAGCTGCTCGCGCATGTTGAGGCGGCGGATGAAATGGGTCGGCACCCCGATGTCGTTAAGGTGCTGAAACAGGTACTCCGAAATCCGGTTGTTGAGGACGCCCTTGCCCTCGATCACCTGGTGTTTCTTGGCATTGAACGCGGTCGCGTCATCCTTGAAGTGCTGGATCAGGGTTCCGGGCTCGGGGCCTTCATACAGGACCTTTGCCTTGCCTTCATAAATGCGGCGTCTACGGCTCATGGGGATGTACCGTGTTTTGTTGAAATCCATGAATTTGGTGTGCTCCGGATGACAAGGGATTGCGACCCACGACGGAGCTGCCGCGGAGGCCGGGAACCTGAACGTTTCAGCCGGAAACAGAACAAGAACCAAGCCTGGTGGCAACCTATCCGATTGGCCCATTCAGCACAATCGACCCGGCCTGGCCGGATCCAACTTATACCGCCTTAACCTTTAGCCAAACATGCCGTTTCGCCTGCGACTTAACGGCTCGTTGTGTTGCCGATTTGCCCCTCCTATCTAGGCATGGACCGGCCCCGCCGCAACGAGGGGCCACCATCCGATCAGCAGGGAATTGGAACTTTAGCCCATGACCACATTCGACAAGCGCGAGGAAGGTTTCGAGAAGAAATTCGCCCTCGATGAAGAGCAGAAATTCAAGGCCGGAGCCCGCCGCAACAGGCTGCTCGGTTTGTGGGCAGCCGAAAAACTTGGCATCACGGGCGACGCCGCCAACGCCTATGCCAAGGAGGTG
This sequence comes from uncultured Alphaproteobacteria bacterium, assembly GCA_963786115.1. Lineage (GTDB taxonomy): Bacteria > Pseudomonadota > Alphaproteobacteria > Rhizobiales > Xanthobacteraceae > Bradyrhizobium. The sequence continues at coordinate 71,554 of CAWAYC010000038.1, read as the reverse complement.
GTCGCCGCCGAGTTCGAAGGGGCCGGCGACCCGGACGTCCTGAACAAGGTGGTAAAGGACCTCACCACCAAGGGCGGCGCTGTTTCGGAACGCGATGTCCGCGCCAAGATGGACGAGTTGATGGCGCAGGCCATCGCGCAGGTGAAGGCGGGGACATGAGCCCCGCGCGCACTATTTTAGCGTGATCTGAAAGCTCATCGAACCGTTGATCGTGAAGCCTTCCTGCTGTTGCTGGCCGAATTGCCGGCTGATGTTGCTGGTCACCGATTCCATTCGGCAATCCTTGGCAAGCACCTCACGCAACAGGTCGCATTCGCGCGCCGCCATTTCGTAGACCGTGCGGCGCGCTCGGTCACGCATCCTCTGCGCCTCTTCGCCGTCGCCGGTTGGCGCCGCGACAAAGAAATTCACCGTGCTTTGCACCCGCACCGAGCCTTCCTGACGTGGGGAACTGCCGGTTTGCTCGAGGACGATCCGCTGACCTGACGTTTGGGCGAAAGCAGGTGCGATCAGGAATAGCAGGCCGATACCTGCCGGAAGAACGCGCGTCGGCAACTTCATGGCGAACCCTTGTGGTTGAAGTGACGAGCCAACCCATAGCTACCTCAGGTTGAGATACGACAAACTCCGGTCGGCAAAAATCGACTTGCCACTTCATCGCGCGTTAACCTGCGTCGATGATTTCGTCCGCCTGTATTCGAAGCGAATGATCTCGAATGCGCCTGCGAGATGAAGGACAAGAGATCCTGCATCCATGTTCGCGAAATGGTCCGATCAAGGAGTTTTGGGAAGCTTACGGGCGAATAGGGAGTTGCGAACAGCGAATAGGGAATCTTCCATTTGCTACTCGCCACTCACCACTCACCACGGCGTCCTATCACTCACCCCTCCTTGAACCCATATTCCGGCACGTTGCCGCTCGCGCCGTAATATTTGTAGGGCAGGAATTTGCCGGACATCGTGATCTTGACGCGGTCGCCCTTCGGGTTCGGCAGGCGCTCCATCACCATGTCGAAATCGATCGCCGACATGATGCCGTCGCCGTATTCTTCCTCGATCAGCGCCTTCCAGGCCGGGCCGTTGACCATCACGAGTTCGTAGAAGCGATAGATCAGGGGATCGGTCGGCGGCATCGGCATCCCGCGCATCGGCGTCTCGTTCAGCATCGCCGTTTCGGACTTCGACAGCCCGAACAATTCGCCGGCGTTGGCGGCCTGCGGCTTGGTCAGTTTCATCTGGCCGAGGCACGCGCCGACGATCAGCACTTCGGAATAGCCGCCAATCTTCTCGCAGATGTATTTCCAGGTCCACCCCTTCTCGCGCTTGATGTCGAGCAGTTTTTCGGTGAGGTCTTCGCGTTTCATGTGGGTTCTCCTCCATCCGTCATGCCCGGGCTTGTCCCGGGCATCCACGTCTTTCTTTCGCTCACTCTAAGAAGACGTGGATGGTCGGGACAAGCCCGGCCATGACGCCTGTTTTGAATCCTCGGCTCCCGACGCAATCGCCAGTTCGGGTTTGCCCGGCCGCACCACCGGCACGCTGCGCGGATCGTGATCAGTCACGTCGGAGGCAAAGGTCTTGCTGCGGCTGACCAGGAAATCGACGATATGGTTACGCAGCGCGTAGTAATAGGGGTGGCGGTGCAGATCGATGCGGCCACGATCCTTCGGCAGCGGATTTTCCACGATCTCGGCCAGCACCGCGCCGGGGCCGTTGGTCATGAGGAAAATCTTGTCGGCAAGATAGATCGCCTCATCGACGTCGTGGGTGATCATGAACGCGGTCTGCCCGGCCTCCAGACAAATGCGCCGCACCTCGTCCTGCAGCGTGCCGCGCGTCAGCGCGTCGAGCGCCGAGAACGGCTCGTCCATCAGCATGATCTTCGGCGTGATCGAGAGCGCGCGCGCGATCCCGACGCGCTGCTTCATGCCGCCGGACAATTCCGACGGCCGCTTGTGCTCCGAGCCGGTTAGCCCGACGAGATCGATGAATTTTTGCGCATGCGCCTTGACCTTGGCGCGATCCCATTTGCGCCATTTCGAGGTCACGGCATAGGCGACGTTGCCGAGCACGGTGCGCCACGGCAGCAGCGCGTGGCTCTGGAAAATCACCGCGCGGTCGAGGCTGGTGCCCTCGATCGCCTGTCCGTCCACGATCACGGTGCCTTCGCTCGGTTCGTCGAGGCCTGCGAGGATGTTGAGCACGGTGGTCTTGCCGCAGCCGGAATGGCCGATCACGCAGCCGAATTCGCCGCGGCCCATCGACAGCCAGAGGTCCTCGAACACCGTGGTCAAGCCGCCATTGGCGCCGGGATAGCGCCGCGCGATGCCCTCGATGGAAATGAACTTGTCGGTCATACGCTCACTCCGGGAACGTGACCATGCGCGTGAAGCGCGCAAGGATCTGGTCGAGCAGCATGCCGACGATGCCGATCAGGAGAATGGCGATAATGACGTTGGTGATCGAGAGGTTGTTCCACTCGTTCCAGACGAAGTAGCCGATGCCGGTGCCGCCGACCAGCATCTCGGCCGCGACGATGACGAGCCAGGCGATACCGATCGAGATCCGCATGCCCGTCAGAATGGTCGGCGCCGCCGCCGGCAGGATCACCGTGAAGGCGCGCCTGACGGTGCCGACTTCCAGCGTGCGCGCGACGTTGATCCACTCCTTGCGCACGGCGGCGACGCCGAACGCGGTGTTGAGCAGCATCGGCCACACCGAGCAGATGAAGATCACGAAGATCGCGGAGATCGAGGAATCCTTGATGGTGTAGAGCGCGAGCGGCATCCAGGCGAGCGGCGAGATCGGCTTCAGGACCTGGATGAACGGGTCGAGCGCCTTGTTGATCAGAGGCGACATACCGATCAGGAAACCGAGCGGGATGGCGACGATCACGGCGAGCAGATAGCCGAGCCCGACGCGCCCGATGGAATAGCCGAGCTGGATGCCCAGGCCCTTGTCGTTTGGACCGTTATCGTAGAAGGGACGCTTGAGGTGCTCCCACAATTTGGCGCCGACATCTGATGGCCCCGGCATCGCCGATTTGCCCTGCGTCGCCGTCAGCCCCATCAGTTTTGCGTACTCCGGGCTCATCGCGGCCGACGTGCCCGTGCTGCGCGTGGCGAGATGCCAGACGCCGAGGAAGGCGGCAAACAGCACGACCGACACGATCGCCGCACGGAAGCGGAGCGAAAAGGTCATCTCGTCAGATCCATGAGCATGTCGTCCCGCGAACGCCGGGACCCATACGCCGTGTCCCCTCGGTGAAGCACTCGGGCAGGCATCTTCGGCGACAAGCCATGCCGGTGGTTATGGCTCCCGGCGTTCGCCGGGACGACCGAGACAAGTGTATCAGCGCAAGCGCGCTCACGACGATTTCCTGATCTTGAAGCTCGCGAGATAATCGTCCGCCTTCGCCGGATCGAAGGTCTTGCCCATGACCGAGAAGGATTTGTAGGAGGTCTCGGGCGGCGTCAGTCCCATCTCGGTCATCACCTTCCTGGTGTCGGTCGCGAGATAGACCTGCTCGGCGACACTCTTGTAGTCGACATCGCCCTTGATCTGGCCCCAGCGTTTCATCTGGGTGAGCATCCAGACCGCGAAAGACTGCCATGGGAATGGATCGAAATCGACGCGTTTGGCGTCTGTCTTCACGCCGCCCAGTCCATCCGCGTAGATGCCGGTGAGCACCTGCTCCAGCACCGTGACGGGTGCGTTGATGTAGTTGGCCGGCGCAATCGCCTCCGCGATCTGCTTGCGGTTCTCGGCCTTCGAGGCATAGGCGGTCGCATCGACGATCGCCCGCGTCAGCGCCGCAAAGGAGTTCGGCGAGTTCGTGATGAATTCCTTGCTGGCCGCGAAGCTGCAACAGGGATGCCCGTCCCAGATCTCCTTCGACAGGATGTGCATGAAGCCGACGCCGTCATAGATCGCGCGCTGGCAGACGTTATCGGGCGCAAGGAAGCCGTCGATGTTGTCGGCGCGGAGATTGGCGACCATTTCCGGCGGCGGCACCGAGCGCAGCTGCACATCGGTATCGGGATCGAGGCCGTGTTCGGCAAGATAATAGCGCAAAAGATAATTATGCATCGAATAGTCGAACGGAATGGCGAACTTCATGCCTTTCCAGTCCTTGGGGTCGCGCTTGTCCTTGTGCTTCATCGCGAGCGTGATGCCCTGCCCGTTGATGTTTTCGATCGCGGGCACCGCGAAGGGAATTGCATTGGCGCCTAACCCAAGCGAGATCGCGATCGGCATCGGCGCCAGCATGTGCGAGGCGTCGTATTCCTTGTTGATGGTCTTGTCGCGGATCACGGCCCAGCCGGCGGTCTTGACGACTTCGACGTTCAGGCCATGCCTGGAATAAAAGCCGAGCGGCGCGGCCATGATGATCGGCGTGGCGCAGGTGATCGGGATGAAGCCGACCTTGAGGTCCTTCTTCTCCGGCGTGCCAGCCTGCGCGAAAACCTCGGTCGCGGTCTTGATCGGAAAGAACTGCGACAGCGCGGCGAGCGCAGTCGAAGCGCCGACCGACTTCAGGAAAGCGCGGCGTGCCACGTCGCTCGGAAACATCGCACGCATCGCGGCGGAGGCGACGACGCCCTCGTAGCGCGCCTCCTCGCTTGGCGCGGGCTCGCAGCGCAACGCCAGCCTTGCCTGCCGATGCTCGGCTTCGCTGACATGCTGGCCACAGCTGCAGCCCGAGCGCTTCAGCTCGCGGCCGGCGTCGAAAGGATCATCGAATGTGGACATGCTGCGCCCCTTTGTCACATCGGCGCGGCGGTAGTCCCCTGCTCCGCCGGGCCGAAAATCAGTCACCGCCCAGCGTTTCAGCCGGGCGACAAGGAACATGCAGTTTTTATGCCGCTATCGTGGTCAGCTTGGACGCCGTCGGCAGGCCCTCGTCGATCGGCAGCGACGGATCGCGCGACCATTCGTTCCAGGAGCCGAAATACATCCGCACGTCCTTCACGCCGGCGTTCTTCAGCGCGAGGAAGGTATTCGAGGCCCGCGCGCCCTTGAAACAGTAGAGATAGACCGGCGTGGTCTCCGATATCCCCACAGTGGCGCATTCCGCCAAAATCTCGTCCTTGGACTTGAAGCGCGGGCCTTCCGCCGTCGGCTTCATCATGCGGTACCATTCGAGCCAGACGGCACCGGGGATGCGTCCCTTGCGCGGGCAGAAATCCTTGCCGTAGGGCGAAGAGCTTTCGCCGATCCACTCGTCGACATCGCGCACGTCGAGCAGTGCGACGCCGGGCTTGCCCACGGCAGCCAGCATCGTCTTGGCATCGATCAGGATATCGCCGGCCTCGGGCACGATCGGGAACGACGCCTTCGCCGGTGACGGCACCTCTGTCGTCGTCGGAAGGCCCGCGGCGGTCCAGGCATCGTACCCGCCGTGCAGCACCTTGATCTTGGGATAGCCGAGCATGGTCAGCAGGTAATAGCCGCGGCAGGACTGGCCGAATCCGGAATTCATCGACTGCTCGTAGACTATAGCGGTTTCCTTGCCCGACAGACCGGCGGCGCCAAACGCGTCGGCGAACCTGGTCTTCAATTCGTGCATGCCGTCCGGCGTCGAGGTCGCGAGGTAGGTGAAGATTTCGTGCACGTTGACGGCATTGGGGAGGTGTCCCGCGCCGTAGGCCCCCGGATTGCGGGTATCGATGACGACACATGGCTCCTTCGTTAAGAGATCAGCTAATTCGCCGGCAGTAATCAGAACGTCGGTCATGGCAGGCCTCCTGTTTCGTGGTTGCAGTCAGAGTCGATCGGAAATCCACTTCAAGGGCTCACGCCTCCGCCAGCATCTTGCGAAGCTGCTTGGTGGCGGGCGTGACGATGGCGACGAAATAAGCTTCGCGCAGCCTTCGCTGGACGCGATGGCTCTTCAGGTAGCCGCGCGCGCCGCAATGGAGCATTGCCGCGTGCGCCGCCGCGACACTGGCGTCGCCAAGACGCAGGCGAAGCGCGATGACGCGACGCCAATAGGTATCATCCGCGTTGAAGGGGTCGCGCGCTGCCGCCATCACTTCCTTCTCGAACTCGGCATGGAACTCGCGGAATTGCAGCGGTTGCTGCGGCAGATAGCGGTTGACGTGGCCGAGCGGAGCGTCGGCCTCATCCATGATTTGAATACAGTCCTTGATCAGACCGAGCGCCATGCCGGCCTGCAGCAGGATGAAGCCGGCGCGGATTTTTTTCACGAAGGAACCGGCGGGATCGGCGAGGATCAGATCGTCCGGGACGAAAACGTCGCGGAATTGCACGCCATAGGTACCGGTGCCGTCCATCGCGAGGAACGGCTTGCAAGGCTGCAGGGTAATCGCGGTATCGGAGCAGTCGGCGAGAAACATAACGGGGCCGCCCGGTCCGTCCTCGCGCTCGAAGATGGTACCGAAGAAATGGTCGGGGCCGAGGTTCGATACCCAGGGCAGCGCGCCCCTGACGATGTAACCTCCGTCGACCTTGCGCCCCTTCAGCTTCAGCTTCTCGATACCAAAAAAGCTTTTCATCGGATTGGAAAGCCCGGTGCCGCCGAGGATCTGTCCGGTGGCGAACTTGTCGCCAAATCTCGCAATGAGCTCCGGATTGTCTGAATTTGCCGCATACCAAACCAGCGTGTTCTGACACCACGCCATGAAGGCGGTCGCGCCGCAGACTTCGCCGAGCGCGGCGATCGATTGAATGGCGCAGCGTAGATCGGCCGCGCCATTCCTCGGTTGGTGGCTGCCCCAGGTACCGACGTCGCCGAGCCTCCGCAGCAGTTCGTCCGGATAGACGGTGCCTTCATCGATCGCCGCCGCCATCGGTGCGAGGTTTTTCCGTGCAATCACCGCGACCTGATCGGCGATCGAGGTCGACGGCGGATCGTCGTCAACAGCGAGCCGGGATACCGCCGATGTCCCCATAAAACCCTCCGCACCCAAAGCTTGTTGTGGTTCCCATCGTGGCTGCTTACGCGCTGACCTCGAGATTGACCGGGCGCGTGAAGGTGTTGGCGACCGGCGACCACTTTTTGACGTGGGCCACCAGCGCGTCGATCTCGGCTTTGGGAATGCCCTCACACTCCATGTCGACCTTTACCCGCACGTCGGTGAAGCCGACCGGCTTCTCGCTGACATCGCCGGTGCCCCATACCGCGGTTATGTTGAGGTCGCCCTCGAGCTCGAGTTCGAGCTTGTTGACGGTCCAGCCGCGATGCACCGCGTTGGCGTGCAGGCCGACCGCAAGGCATGAGCCAAGCGCTGCGAGCGAAGCCTCAGACGGATTCGGCGCGGTGTCGTCACCGAGCAGGCCGGGCGGCTCGTCGACGATATAGGGTGCGAGGTTGCGGATGTAGTTGGCGTGGCGAAACTTGCCTTCCGCCACCGTCTTGCACTTCAAGGTCTTGATGACCTTCGGATTGGCCTTGCTGTTGGCAATCAGCTGTTCCAGCCCGTTCTTGTCGATGGGGGCCAGGCAGCCGGTGAGCACTGTTTTTTGAGCGACCGCGGTCATCATTTCTCTCCCTAGGGTAGGATACCGAACGTTCTGTTTCCTGCATTATGCGTGCCAGAATCGGCCGAAACCAAAAGTCGAACTTCTCAAGTCGCTTAGCGTGGGTTGCCCGCGGATTGATCAGCGGCGCCTTGCTCAAAGCCGATGCAGTTGCCGCCTCGCCGCGATTAATTTGGGCAAACAAAGATGCGACTTGATGATTGTGCCGGGCTCCGATTAACTGACGCGCATGGGCAGATCAGTGTCGAGGAAGAAAGCTGTCGCGGCGTCCGCCGCAGGCGATGAGGAGTCCGCGCGCGGCCGCCTGCTCAGCGCCGCGACGCATCTGTTTTGCAAGAACGGCATCAACGCCACCGGCATCGACGCCATCATCGACGAGGCCGGCACCGCGAAGACCACGCTCTACAAACTATTCGGCTCGAAGACCAACCTGGTGCACGCGGTGCTCGAGAGCGAAGGCAAGGCGTGGCGCGAATGGTTCATAGGCGCCATCGAGGCCGGCGGCGGCGATCCGCAGACCAAGCTGGCGCGGATCTTTCCGGCGCTGAAGAGCTGGTTCGGCGAGGAGCGTTTCTACGGCTGTCCCTTCATCAATGCGGTCGCTGAACACGACAAGGACGCAAAACAGTTCCGCGCCATCGCGCTGCGCCACAAGAAGGTTGTGCTGGCGCATATCGAAAAACTCACCGGTGAAATGGGCGCAGCCGAGCCGCAAGTGCTCGCGCACCAGCTTGCGCTACTGATCGACGGCGCCATCGTCGCGGCCATGGTGTCGCGCGACCCGTGCGTTGCGGATACGGCGGCGCTTGCCGCAGGCTCGCTGTTGGGACCTTCCAAGCTGAAGAAGGCCAGACGCGCCGCCGGCGCCACCGAACAGCTCGTCGCGGTGTAAGCCGGCCCCTGCCGGCTGCCGGGTGTGCCGCCGGTCGTTTCCAGTTGGAATCACCCCGCTCGCGCTGCCCACGCCGCTTCATCCCCTCGGCATGCGCGCATGACGCGACTGCGGTTCCCCGCGCCGGCCAATTTACCTGTCGTCAAGCACAGCGAGCGATCGGGGGAGACGTCTTAAAAGCCTGTTAGGAACGCTCGGCTTTGTTGGCCCCGAAAAAGATGCTATGGGGCAAGCGGCGAGACAGCTGTAAAATCGTCGCTTCGATCAACTTGCAATTGACGGAGCTCCGAATGCAGAAACCCCACGACAACAGTAAAGCCAGTCCCGCCGCCTTCATGCAGGATAACACACTGATCGCGGTCATTGAACTCGGTCTATCAAACTGGCTGGTCGCCGGGCTGATACCGGGTGTTAGCCGGGAACCGCTGAAGAAATTGGAGCCGAACCCGGAAGACCTGCTGAAACTGCTGCATGGCTGGCGGGACGAAGCAATTAAGGCCGGAAGGCCGATCACCCGGATTGCCGTGGCGTACGAGACTGGGCGCGATAGCTTCTGGCTGGCTCGCTGGCTGCGGGAACGCGGCATCGATGCGCATGTCATCCACGCCACCAGCGTGGCCGTATCCCGCGAACATCGGCGAGCTAAAACGGATCGGCTCGATACGGCGATGTTGAAGCGCGGCTTCCTTGGTTGGCTACGTGGTGAGCGTGGCCATTGCACCGTGGCGATTGTCCCGACCATGGAGGAAGAGGATGCCAAACGCCCGCATCGTGAGCGCGAGGGATTGGTCCATGAACAAACCCGTGTGGTCAATCGCATGAAATCAGCCTTGATCCAGTTTGGCGTCCGTAACTTCAATCCCAAGCTGCGCAAGGCAAGGGTGAAGCTGGAAACTGTTCGCACACCAGAGGGCAAGTCCTTGCCGCCCAACACGATCGCCGCCCTTCGACGGGACATGGAGCGGTTGAAGATCATCAAGGAACAAATCAAAGCAATCGAGCAGACCCGGCTGCAGCAGTTTGAACAAAAGCCGGAGGCTCTTGCGAACAGGATGGTTTATCTGCTGGTACGGATTTACGGGCTTGGTTGGGAGACGGCCGATCTTTTGGTGCATGAGCTTCTGTCCCGAACATTACGCGACCGCAAAGCTGTAGCCCGTTATGCCGGATTGACCGGCTCACCGGATGAAAGCGGTTCGAAGCGACGAGAAAAGGGCCTTTCCCGCTCGGGCAACGCGCGGGTACGTAAAATCATGATCCAGCTGGCCTGGCGCATGGTGAAGTTCCAGCCCGACAGTGCTCTGGTACAATGGTTCAAACAACGCACCGAGAATGCAAAGGGATCACGCAAGCCGATGATTGTAGCGCTTGCCCGCAAGCTCATCATTGCCCTGTGGCGCTATGCGAATGACGGCGTCATACCGGAAGGCTTCAGGCTGCATTCAGCGGCGTAATCGGCAACAGGAAGGAAGAAGAAATTTTGGCACCTCGGCGCGCATAGCGACGAAACGGCCAAAAAACGATCCGAGGTAGCGGTAGCCCGCCGTCCCCCATGGTTTCTGCACCGGGAAAAAGAATGGGCTGCTGCTGCTTCGGAGCCTCGCCTTCGATGCGCATAGTTGCATCATGGTTCGGATCCAACGGATCCACCGTATATAAGGATGTGGCGGTCGGTTTTTTACAACCATCGTCAACTTGAAGCGGGCTCCGCCTCGTGTCGCTTTGTTGTCTTTAAGTCAAGTGATCGGCCGCCGCCTGACTCGTGGGGGTCGATCGGCTTCGGCCGATCACCACCAATCGCCAATACGAATGGCACGAAAAAGGAAGCACCATGAAATTAGCACTTGACTTCAAACGTCCCATATAAGGGGGATGCTCCGCAATGCAGTCCGAAAGGGGCATTTACAGCCTGCCGCGTTGGGGCGTGACGCGCTGGCTGGCCGACGCCGGCCCCAGCGCAAGCGACGATATCCGCGCGGCGCTCATTGCCCAACTCTACGGCTCGCTGCCGGTTTTCGCGGCCGGCGCCATCAACACGGTCGCGGTGGCGGCCGTGATCGCGATCCGGAAGCCGACCGCGCTGTTCATCACCTGGTTCATCCTTGAGCTTGCGATTTGCCTAACCCGCCTCATGGTGCTGGCCGTGGCTCACCGCGCGGCGGCCACAGGACGCCAGACTCCGACCGACCTGCATCTGTTGCTCGCCGTCGCCTGGAGCGCCAGTGTCGGATTCGGCGTCATCGCCAGCCTGGCGAGCGGCGACTGGGTCGTCGCGATGCTCGCCTCGCTATCGGCGGCGGCGATGGTCGGCGGCATCTGCTTCCGAAATTTCGGTGCGCCGCGGCTTGCCGGAACCATGATCCTGCTCAGTCTCGGCCCTATCATTCCCGGGGCCGCGCTGACCGGCGAGCCGCTGCTCTATATCGTCTATCTGCAGGTGCCGATGTATCTCGCAGCGATGTCGGCGGCAGCCTTCAGGCTCAACAGGATGCTGATCACGACCATGCGCGCCGAGCGCGAGAACAGCCATCGGGCGCACCACGACGCGCTCACCGGCTTGTGGAACCGTGCCGGATTCGTGGATGTCCTCAATGCGAGGTTGAAGGCGTCAGCCAGCCACGGAACGCCCTTTGCGGTGTTGTTCTTCGATCTCGACAACTTCAAGCCGATTAACGATACGTTCGGACATGCAGCCGGCGACAAGGTTCTCAAAGGGGTCGCCGAACGACTCCGCCGCGCATTGCCCGATACCGCCGTGATCGCGCGCATGGGGGGCGATGAGTTCGTGGTGCTTGCCGATGGTGTCACTGCAGAGCAGGCGCTTGCGATCGGAGATCGCATCATCGGTGAGGTCGCGAGGTCCTACGAGTTGGGCGGTGAAATTTCCGCCAATGTTGGAGTAAGTGTCGGTATTGCGATGTTGCCGGAGCACGGCACCAAGGTCGAGGAACTGCTTGCCGTTGCGGATACCGCGCTCTACGAGGCAAAATCCAGCGGCAAGTCGCGTTGTTGCCTTGCTTCCGTGGAAACCAATCTGGCAGCCCTGCGCCGGCTCCAGCGCGGCAGCGCTGGCGGGACCGGGGTCGCCGCCTGACAGGGCGGCCGCATCGGGTGGGCCGCACGCTGGCTGATGCAGCTAGGCTGCGCGCGTGAAAACAACCGCGGCGGATATGATCAGGGCAATTCCTGCGGCGCGGCTGAGCCATTGGCTACGCGGCAGCAGCTTCTCAAACCCGACATAGATGGCGACAGCGACGATCCAAATGAGATTCATGACGCCGGTAACGAACAGCAGCGCCATCAAGAACCAGCAACAGCCAACGCAGTAGCTGCCGTGCCGAAAACCCATGCGTAGCGCTCCCAACGCACCCGGTTGCCAGTAGCGGCTCAGGAAGAACAACGGGTTCTCGCAATAACGAAGGCAAGCTCGTTTGATCGGCGTCAGTTGATAGAGCCCTGCCGCAAGCAGGATGATTCCGGCGAGCATGGTGCTCGTGCTCGTCATCATCGACTGAGAGAACAGCCCGACGCGTTCAAGTGCCCACTGCACCAAGACCGCGACCAGGCTGAAACCCGCCCATATCACGAGGTAGCCGGCGAGAAACAACCAGGCCAGGAGGACAGAATTCTTTTCTCCCTGCCTGCGCTTGATGGCCGTGAACAGCAACACCATGGGCGTCGCGCTGGGCACCATCATGGCGATCATCATCACCCACCACATGGCAAACATGATCAATGCCTGTGCAGGCGACCACGGCGTCGGCTCCATCGGCATGTCCGCCATGCTCATGTCGATGCCCGCGCCGGCGATCAGATAGCCCCAGGACAGCGCGACCACGGTAGCTATTCCAATGGCGACGATCAGCCGATCGCGTCGCAAGACCTGTTCGAGCACCGAGGTCCCGGTCATGGATACACCACCTCCGCCACCGAGACGGCACGTCGGCGCCGCAACCGCTAGGCCGCCACGCCTTCGGGTGTCTGGATGACGTTTGCCAGCGAGCTATGCGTGCCTTTGGTGTCGAACTTTATCGCTCCGGTCGAGTGGATGTTGGCGGAGGCAACCTCGGCAGACCTGTGTTCGAAGCCCTCGGGCATCACGACCTGAATGCGGTGAGGTGCTCCGGTCACCGGATTCTTGATCGGTTCGACGTCGGTCTCAAGCACGCCCTTGGCCACGAGACGCGCGACACGCCCATTCTTGTCGAATGAAAATTCGATGGGGACAAACAGCGGATCATGGATCGTCGTTACGATCAGGCTGAAGATATGGAACAGCGTACCTTCGGCCGAATTCTTGCCCGACAGGATGTTGAAGAGCGCCTCGCGCTGTTCCGGAGTGGCACGCTCGTCGATGATCGGCTGCATCTTCCCGTTGCCCTCGTGCAGCGCCCCGGGAAAATCAACCGTTGTCGCGAAAATGAGGCCATCAAGCTTGGTGCCCTCAAAATGTCCCTTTGTAATCCGCATGGCGACCATGCCCTTGCACGAGCCGTGAGTTGGCAGGGCATTGAAATCGCAGGGACAGCCAAACGCGCAATTGCAGTTCTTGATCCATTCGCCTTCGAGACGCCAGTCAGATGCCGCCATGGCACACCTCCGTTGCGTTATCGATTGGACGGCAGCCGCTCCTTGGTGCCCGTCTGCATCAAATGCTCGATCAATTCGAGCGGGATCGGGTCGCGGTAAAATGATCAGGCTATCCGGCGAATAGCGCCTTGCGACTTGTCCTGTTCAAGCGCGGCAAGCTTATCAGCCGAATTTCCGAGCGTAAACAAAAACACCGTAACAGAGCCACGCGGATCACCCGAGCGGTGGCGGGTCGCCCGCCGACCTGCGGTAGCACCAGCCAGCTAGCGACATTCCGCCAGGCTGGATTCCAGCCGGTCGAGTTCAGCGGCGAGGTCCCGCTCGACGTCGGCGACGCGCATGTTGACCACGCGGTAGCCGCGCGCCTCCAGCCATCCCTTTCGCCCGGCGCGGTCGGCCACGATCGCATCAGACTCGTCGGGATTTTCCAATTCGATCGCGATCCGGTGGACAAAGGAGACGAAGTCCGGGATATGGCGGCCGACGGGCGTCTGCCGCTTGAACCGCCCGGCGAACCGGCGGTCCTTTGTCAGCGCCTGCCAGAAGATCCGTTCGGCATCGGTCGGGTTCCGCCGCAACAGCCGCGCCAATCCGCGGACGGTGCTGCTGCTGTCGGCGGTCGCGCCGCCTTGCCCCTGCTCGGCGAGCAGCGCGCGCAGGCGGGTCGCCTGTGCGCCGTCGAGCACACCGCCCTTGGCCGGGCCCTTGCGCCCTTCCGCGATCGCCATCACCACGCCGTGCAGCGTGTGCATGTCCTGCTTGGTCGGGTCCATCCGGGTGAAGATGTTGCGCAAGTTCACCAGCATGGTCTCGCGCTTCTCCTGCGGACGCAGGAATTCGACCTTGTCGAGTTCCCGGACCAGATTATCGAAGAAGGCCTGCATCTGATGTTGGGAGGCCCGCTCGGAGCGCTCGGGCATCGCAAACGGCAGCGCGCCTTGCGTCGAGAGCTTGAACCACTCGTAGCCCACCAGCAACACGGCCTGCGCCAGGTTGAGCGAGGCAAAGCCTGGATTCACCGGAAAGGTGATGATGCGGTTGGCGAGCGCGACCTCCTCGTTCTGCAAACCGTAGCGCTCGCGGCCGAACAGGATGCCAGCCCCACCCCCGCTTGCGACATGGTCGACGATCTCGCGTGCTGCGGCACCTGGTCCGACCACCGGCTTGGCCTGGTCATGGGCCCGGGCGGTGGTGGCAAACAGCAACGTCAGGTCGGCTGCCGCCTGCTCAACGGTATCGAACAGTTCGGCGCGGTCGAGAATATGGTCGGCGCCGGCGGCGGCGCGCTGGGCTGCGATGTTCGGCCAGCCGTCCCGGGGCTTGACGATCCGTAGCCGCGTCAGCGCAAAATTACCCATCGCGCGCGCGGCCATGCCGATGTTCTCGCCGAGCTGCGGCTCGACAAGGATGACGACGGGGCCTTCGAGATCACGGCCTGTCTTGGTCTTGTCGGTGCCCGAACCGGACATGTCGCTTCACTTTCTGATTCAAGTTCTGAAGAGATTGAATCAGGTTCCCAACAACCTGATTCAAGTTCTCACCGCCGCACCGTCGCCCGGTCGCCGGTCGGCAAAATTCCTCAAGGGAATAACAGGGTTAGCGGCGTCTTCGAATCTTAAATCGAAACATTAAGCACGCCATTCCCGCCGGCTGTTTGCGCGCATTCCGCCTTCGGACAGGCTAACAATCACAATCAAAGCCAAGCTGCAAATGAAGCCTGAAGACCGGCTCAAGGGCTCGCAAGAAGAGGGCGTTCATGCGCGGCAGATGGTCGTTGGGCGCTCAAGCTGATGAGCGCAACGCAGTTCCTGATCTATCTATCTGATCCCGCTGATCCCGATCACGGCATTCTTCGATCGCGCTGCACATGCTGCACCGGAATTTCTCGACCATGGACGCCTCGCGCGCCGCGCTCTACCTCACCAATATTTTCGCGCTGACGCTCGGCGCCGCTGGCGCTGCAATACTACATGCTGTGGTTGAATGGAAAGCTGTTCAACCCGCTCCCCGATCCTGGTTTCGTGCCCCTGTCGACCATCGTCGCCATCCAGTTCGTGCCGCTGCTGGCGATCTGCGCCGTGATCGCGACCTTCACCTGGCGGCGGACCGGGTCCAGCCTGCCGGGCGCGCTGATCTGTGGCCTGTTCGTGACCTGGTACGTGGTCGCCGGCACCGCCACGCAGGCGGCTTTTTAAGCTAAAAGATGGGCTGAAAGCGCATAGCGGCTTGGCTTTCGCCCGCGCGACGGCGGTGCTATAGCGCGGGGATATTCGTCCACCCCGCCTCAAAACGCGCTATTCCGAAAAGGCCTCCTGCATCATGGCAAAAATCAAGGTGACCAACCCCGTCGTCGAACTCGATGGCGACGAGATGACCCGGATCATCTGGCAGTACATCAAGGACAAGCTGATTCTCCCGTTCCTCGATGTCGAACTGATGTATTTCGACCTCGGGATGGAATACCGCGACAAGACCAACGACCAGGTCACGATTGATGCCGCCAACGCCATCAAGAAGGTCGGTGTCGGCGTCAAATGCGCCACCATCACCCCGGACGAGGCGCGGGTGAAGGAATTCGGCCTCAAGGAGATGTGGAAGTCGCCGAACGGCACCATTCGCAACATCCTCGGCGGCGTTATCTTCCGTGAGCCGATCATCTGCAAGAACGTGCCGCGCCTGGTTCCCGGCTGGACCAAGCCGATCATCATCGGCCGCCACGCCTACGGCGACCAGTATCGCGCCACCGACTTCAAATTCCCGGGCTCGGGCACCCTGACGATGAAATTCGTCGGCGAGGACGGTACCGTGATCGAGAAGGAAGTGTTCAAGGCGCCCGGCTCCGGCGTCGCGATGGGGATGTACAATCTCGACGACTCCATCATCGATTTCGCCCGCGCCTCGCTGAACTACGGCCTGATGCGCGGCTATCCGGTCTATCTCTCGACCAAGAACACGATCCTCAAGGTCTATGACGGCCGCTTCAAGGACATCTTCCAGGACATCTACGACCGCGAGTTCAAGAAGGAATTCGAGGCCAAGCGGCTTACCTACGAACACCGCCTGATCGACGACATGGTGGCCTCGGCGCTCAAATGGTCCGGCGGCTACGTCTGGGCCTGCAAGAACTATGACGGCGACGTGCAGTCCGACACGGTGGCGCAGGGCTACGGCTCGCTCGGCCTGATGACTTCGGTGCTGCTGACCCCGGATGGCAAGACGGTGGAAGCCGAAGCCGCCCACGGCACGGTGACGCGTCACTACCGCGAGCACCAGAAGGGCAAGGAGACCTCGACCAACTCGATCGCCTCGATCTTCGCCTGGACCCGTGGCCTCGCCCACCGTGCCAAGCTCGACAATAACGAGGCGCTGGCGAAGTTCGCGACCACGCTGGAGAAGGTCTGCGTCGATACCGTCGAAGCCGGCTACATGACCAAGGACCTCGCGCTCCTGGTCGGCGCCGACCAGCGCTGGCTGTCGACCACGGGCTTCCTCGACAAGGTCGCGGAGAGCCTGACGAAAGCGATGGCGGCATAAGCCGCCTCCAACATTGCGCTGACCTCTCACCGTCATTGCGAGCGCAGCGAAGCAATCCATGTTGCCCACGGAAAGAATGGATTGCTTCGTCGCTTCGCTCCTCGCAATGACGAATTTACGTCCAGAGAGCAAAATGCCTGATCTCAAGCACGTCACGCTCGCTTTGGTACTCCTGACCGGCTCGGTAACGGCGGTTCGGGCCGCCGAGACGCCTCTGCCCGACGCCATTGCGGCGGCGGGAGAGTCGATCGTGCTCACGCTCCACGCCGAGGGCGCTCAGATCTACGAATGCAAGGCGGGCTCCGACGGCAAACTCGCCTGGGCATTCCGCGAACCGATCGCGACACTGCTGGCCGACGGCAAGACCGTCGGCCGGCATTATGCCGGGCCGAGCTGGGAATACATCGACGGCAGCGCCGTGGTCGGCAAGGCCATCGGCAACGCTCCGGGCGCAACCGCCAATGACATTCCCTGGCTGAAGCTCGAGGTGACTTCGAGGCGCGGCAGCGGCGCACTCACTCCCGTGACAACGGTGCAGCGGGTCAACACCACAGGCGGAAAGGCCGAAGGCACCTGCGACAAGGCAGGTGCCTATCGCAGCATCCCCTACTCGGCGGACTACGTTTTCCTGCGCAAGTCCTGAGCGGCGACGCGGTCGGTCATACCGGATCGGAACGGCTCGACGAACTCATCTGTCCGCGGGCTGATCGTCATGCGCGGCGGCCTGCGCCAGTTCGGCAGGGGCGAGATCGCCCTTCCCCGCGTCCCCGGTATCCGCAAGCCGCGCCTCGGCGGTCTTGTGAACATGCGCCGAAAGTGCCGGCATGCGCTCGATCAGCGCATGGAAATCCTGCGCGTCGAGCGCGAGCAGCCTCGTCTTGCGCAATGCCGTCACCGTGCCGCTGCGCTTGGTCCGGTGCAGGAGCGCGATTTCGCCGAAGAACGTGCCGTCGGCAAGGCGGACGTGCTGATTCGGAAGTTCGATTTCGACCTCGCCGGCGGTGATGAAATACATCGAGGACGCGGCGTCGCCGCGCCGCACCAGGATTTCGCCCTTCTCGATGGTCCGCGCCCGCAACAGCCGCATGATGTCGGCAATTTCAGTCGCGCTCAGGTGCGAAAACAGCGGCACCCGCGCCAGCATCCCCCAGGTCACGACGAAATCCCGCCGACGCACTTCGTCGGCAAAGGCGGTCGAAATGATCGCGACCGGCAGCGCGATCATCGCAAAGCCCGTAATAATCGCGAAGGCCGACACCACCTTGCCGAGCGGCGTTATCGGCACCACGTCGCCATAGCCGACGGTGCCGAGCGTCACGATCGCCCACCACATCGCCTGCGGCATCGTGCCGAGCTTGTCGGGCTGCACCTTATGCTCGATAGCGTAGAGCAAAGAAGCGAACAGCAAAACCGCGCCGGCCAGAATGACGAGGCAACCCATCAGCGCTCGCCGCTCGGCATAGATCGCCGCGAACAGCGATCGCAACGCCGGCGAGTAGCGCACCAGTTTGAAGAACGGCAGCATCACGAACAGCGACAGCGCGAGGCGGTCGCCGGTCAAAAGTGCGATCGACGCCGGCAGGAACGCCAGGAGATCGATGATGCCAAGGCCGGACAGCGCATATTCGATCCGCGCCTGCGAAGGCGACAATGCGCGCGGCGAGTGGCCGGGTACGCTCCAGAGCCGCGCCACATACTCCAGCGCAAACGCGATTACCGCGGCGACTTCGATGGCCGTGAACAGCCAGCCGAATTTTGCGTCGTACTCCGGCACCGACGCCAGCACCGTCGCCAGCACATCCAGGATGACGATGGCGACGATCAGCCGGACGAAGCGCGAGCCGACTGAATAGGGCAAATGATGGTATTCGAGCAGCTCGTAGAGCCGGTCCCGTAAATCCGGGTCATTTGGCAGTTGTTTACGCCGGGAGGCGGCCACCGGACCTAGACGCTTGCCATGGCTTTTTCGATCGCCGACAGCGCCGCATTCGCCTTGGCGCCGTCGGGACCCCCGGCCTGCGCCATGTCGGGCCGTCCGCCGCCACCTTTGCCGCCAAGCGCTTCCGATCCCTTGCGCACCAGCTCCACGGCGTTGAAGCGCGACGTGAGATCGCTCGTGACGCCGACGACGAGGCCGGCCTTGCCGTCCTCGGTGACGCCGACGATCGCGACCACACCGGAGCCGATCTGCTTCTTGCCGTCGTCGACGAGGCTTTTCAGATCCTTGGTCTCGACGCCCTCGACCGCGCGGGCCAACAGCTTGACATTGCCGACTTCGCGCACGCCCGCGCCAGCACCGGACCCGTTCGACGCGCCGCCGCCCATCGCGAGCTTCTTGCGCGCATCCGACAGATCACGCTCGAGCTTCTTGCGCTCCTCCATCAGCGAGGCAATGCGCGCCGGCACGTCGTCGATCGTGGTGCGCAGCTCGTGCGCCGCGGTCTTTGCCAATGCAATGGTGTCGTTGGCGTGCTTGCGGGCATGACGCCCGGTCAGCGCCTCGATGCGGCGGACGCCAGAGGCGACCGCGCTCTCCGATGTCACCGAGATCAGGCCGATATCGCCGGTGCGGCGGACATGGGTGCCGCCGCACAATTCCACCGACCAGCCGAGCGCGTTCTGCCCGAGATCGCGGGGACCCTTGCCCATCGATACCACGCGGACTTCGTCGCCGTACTTTTCGCCGAACAGCGCGCGTGCGCCTGCTTCGCGGGCGTCATCCACCGCCATCAGGCGCGTGGTGACCTCGTCATTATCGAGCACCACGTCGTTGGCGATGTCCTCGACGCGGGCGAGTTCTTCCGGCGTGATCGGCTTCGGATGCACGAAGTCGAAGCGCAAGCGATCCGGCGCGACCAGCGAACCGCGCTGCGCGATATGATCGCCGAGCACCTGCCGGAGCGCCTCGTGCAGCAGATGCGTCGCCGAGTGATGCCGCCGAATGGAGGAACGGCGTTCCTGATCGACTTCGAGCTGCAGCGCGGTGCCGATTTTCAGCGTACCCTGCTCTACCGTGCCGAGATGCACGAAGAGATCGCCGGCCTTCTTCTGTGTATCGGTGACGCGGAATTTGACGCCGTCGCCGATCATCATGCCGGTGTCGCCAACCTGCCCGCCGGACTCCGCATAAAACGGCGTCTGGTTCAAAACGATCGCGCCGCTCTCGCCGGCCTTGAGGCTGTCGGTGTCCTTGCCGTCCTTGACGAGGGCCGCGACCACGCCTTCGGCGGTCTCGGTCTCGTAGCCCAGAAATTCGGTGGCGCCGAGTTTCTCGCGCAACGGAAACCAGATGCTCTCGGTCGCGGTATCACCGCTGCCGGTCCACGCCGCGCGCGCCTTCTCGCGCTGGCGATCCATCGCGTCGGTGAAGGCCGCCTGGTCGACGCTGATGCCGCGCGACTTCAGCGCGTCCTGCGTCAAATCGAGCGGGAAGCCGTAAGTGTCGTACAGCGTGAACGCGGTGTCGCCGTCGAACATGTCGCCTTTCTTCAGGCCACTGCTCTTCTCGTCGAGGATCGATAGGCCGCGTTCCAGCGTCTTGCGAAAACGCGTCTCTTCCAGGCGCAGCGTCTCCTCGATCAGCTTCTCGGCGCGCACCAGTTCCGGATAGGCCTGGCCCATCTCGCGCACCAGCGCCCAGACGAGGCGATGCATCAAAGGCTCGCGCGCGCCGAGCAGCTGCCCGTGGCGCATCGCGCGGCGCATGATCCGGCGCAGCACGTAGCCGCGGCCTTCGTTGGACGGCAGCACGCCGTCGGCGATCAGGAACGAGGACGCACGCAGATGATCGGCGATGACGCGGAGCGAGGCCTTCTGCCCGCCGTTCGGATCGGCGCCGGTCAGATCCGCGATCGCGCGGATCAGGGCGACAAACAGGTCGATGTCGTAATTGTCGTGCACGCCCTGGAGCACCGCCGCAACACGCTCGAGTCCGGCGCCGGTATCGATCGAGGGCTTCGGCAGCGGATTGCGCGCGCCGCCTTCGAGCTGCTCATATTGCATGAACACGAGATTCCAGATCTCGATGAAGCGGTCGCCGTCCTGCTCCGGAGAACCGGGAGGACCGCCCCAGATCTTGTCGCCGTGGTCGTAGAAGATCTCCGAACAGGGACCGCACGGTCCGGTGTCGCCCATCTGCCAGAAATTGTCGGAACCGGCGATGCGGATGATGCGCGATTCCGGGAGCCCGGCGATCTTCTTCCAGAGATCGAAGGCCTCGTCGTCGTCGATGTAGACGGTTGCCGTCAGCTTGTCCTTCGGCAGGCCGAATTCCTTGGTGACGAGCTTCCAGGCGAGCTCGATCGCGCGATCCTTGAAGTAGTCGCCGAATGAGAAATTACCGAGCATCTCGAAAAAGGTATGATGCCGCGCGGTGTAGCCGACATTGTCGAGGTCGTTATGCTTGCCGCCGGCGCGCACGCATTTCTGCGAGGTGGTGGCGCGCTGATAGGGGCGCTTCTCGACGCCGGTGAAGACGTTCTTGAACTGCACCATGCCGGCATTGGTGAACATCAGGGTCGGGTCATTGCGCGGCACGAGCGGCGACGACGGCACGATCTCGTGGCCGTTCTCGGCAAAGAAGTTCAGAAAGGTCGACCTGATCTCGTTGACGCCGCTCATATTCATCCAATCGGAAAATGGCCCGGGATCTACCACAAATAGTTAATCTTCCGGCGAAACGCTTTTAGACATTGCGGGTCGCGGTGTCCAGAAACTGTGCAACCGGATCAGTGGCTTGCCGCGGCAGCGTAATAGGCCGTTGATAGTTGCTGCGGCTGCGTTGACAGGCTTGGTGCCGACGTGTTTCCCTCCTATCTGTTCAAGACAGTCCCGTCGGGAGAGATCGGCTTAAGCGCCGGCGCCGAAGGAGCAACCGCCCCGGAAACTCTCAGGCAAACGGACCGCGGGACTGAATGACATCTGGAAAGAGACGCCGAAGGGCATAGGGTCCGACGCGTCCGCCGACGGGATAATACTCTCAGGCACAGCGACAGATGGGGCTTCGACAGGTTTCAGGGGAATGGTCCCCGGGAACCGCGAGGGCCCCTTGATGCTAGCGCGCGACGAATTCCCGCTCAAACGTACCCCTCTGTACGCACTTCATATCAGCGGTGGCGGCAAGATGGTGCCGTTCGCCGGCTATGAAATGCCGGTGCAATACGCCTCGGGCGTGTTGCGGGAACATCTGCATACCCGCTCCTCCGCCGGCCTGTTTGACGTCTCGCATATGGGCCAGATTGCCTTGCTGCCGAAATCCGGCAGGGTACAGGACGCCGCGCTGGCGCTGGAACGGCTGGTGCCGCAGGACATCGCAGGGGTTGCACCGGGGCGGCAACGCTACGCGCAGTTTACAAACGGGGATGGCGGCATTCTTGATGATCTGATGGTGGCGAATTTCGGCAGCCACCTGTTCCTCGTTGTCAATGCGGCCTGCAAGGCCGTGGACGAAGCGCACCTTCGCGCCAACCTGTCCGATGTCTGCGATATCGAATCACTTGGGGAACGCGCGCTGATCGCGTTGCAGGGACCGAAAGCCGAATCGGCGCTGGCGAAACTTTGTGCAGACGCCGCCGGCATGCGCTTCATGGATGCCGGCCCCCGCCCCGTCCTGGGCTTCGACTGCTTCGTCTCGCGCTCCGGCTATACCGGCGAGGACGGTTTTGAGATTTCGGTTCCGGCCGAACATGCCGAGACGCTGGTGCAGGCGCTGCTGGAGAACAGCGACGTGCTGCCGATCGGTTTGGGCGCGCGCGACAGCCTGCGATTGGAGGCAGGACTTTGCCTCTACGGCCATGACATCGACACCACGACGACCCCGGTCGAAGGCGCGCTGGAATGGTCGATCCAGAAGAGCCGCCGCAACGGCGGCGCCCGCGCCGGCGGTTTCCCCGGCGCTGATAAGATCCTCAGGCAACTCGAGAGCGGCGCGGCGCGCCGCCGCGTCGGCCTGAAGGCCGAAGGCCGCGCGCCGGTGCGCGAAGGCGCCAGCCTGTTTGCGGACACCGCTGCGAGCGCAGCCATCGGCAAGGTCACATCAGGCGGCTTCGGCCCGAGCCTCAATGCACCGGTGGCGATGGGGTATCTGCCGACATCGCTCGCCGCCATCGGCACAACTGTCTTCGCTGAGGTCCGCGGTCAGCGATTGCCGTTGCAGGTCGCCGCCACGCCCTTCGTTCCCAACACCTACAAGCGCTGAACTTGCAAACGCCAGAGGAAACGTCATGACCACGCTGTATACGTCCGACCACGAATGGCTCAACATCGAGGGCGACGTCGCCACCATCGGGGTCACCGATTATGCGCAGTCGCAACTCGGCGACGTCGTGTTCGTCGAACTGCCCAAGGTCGGCCGCAGCCTGAAGAAGGCGGAGGCCGCCGCCGTGGTCGAATTGGTTAAAGCCGCGTCCGACGTCTACGCGCCGATCTCGGGCGAAGTGCTCGAGGTCAACGACGCGCTCACAGCCGAACCCGCGCTGGTGAATTCCGACGCAGTCGGCAAGGCGTGGTTTTTCAAGATCAGGATCGCGGACAAGAGCGAACTCGGTGGCCTGATGGACGAGGCCGCCTACGCCAGACACATCGCCTGAACGAATGAAGCAATTTGCGACCACACACCCATTGTCATCGCCCGGCTTGACCGGCGACCCGATACGACGCGGCATTTCGGCTCAATCGCTGACTTCCCGGCGTACTGGATACCCCGCTTTTTCGCGGGGTATGACGGCGGATTAAAGAGGAACCACCCATGAACGCGCCGCTCAAGCATACCGACGAAGCTGCCGCCACTTTCGTGCGCCGTCACATCGGCCCCTCGCCCCGCGATATCGCGGCGATGCTGGAGACGGTCGGCTCGACCAGCCTGAAGGCGCTGATGGGCGAAACACTGCCCTCCTCGATCCGGCAGAAGGCGCCGCTCGATCTCGGCACGGCAATGAGCGAAGCCGAGGCGCTGGCGCATATGAGCGAGTTGGCGGCGCAGAACCAGCTGTTCACCTCGCTGATCGGTCAAGGCTATTCGGGCACGATCCTGCCTGCGGTGATCCAGCGCAACATCCTTGAAAATCCGGCCTGGTACACGGCCTATACGCCGTATCAGCCGGAGATCAGCCAGGGCCGGCTGGAGGCGCTGTTCAACTTCCAGACCATGATCTGCGATTTGACCGGGCTCGACGTCGCGAACGCATCGCTGCTCGACGAGGCGACCGCGGCGGCCGAAGCGATGGCACTGGCCGAGCGCACCTCGCAGGTAAGGACAAAATTGTTCTTTGTCGATGCGGAGGTGCATCCGCAGACTTTGGCCGTGCTGCGCACCCGCGCCGAGCCGCTGGGCTGGAATCTGATCGTCGGCGATCCACTCGCCGACCTCGAAAAGGCCGACGTGTTCGGCGCGCTCCTGCAATATCCGGCGAGCTCGGGCGCAGTACGCGATTTGCGGCCGGCGATCTCGGCGCTGCGCGCCCAGGGCGCACTGGCCGTGGTTGCCGCCGACCTGCTTGCGCTGACGCTGCTTGCCTCTCCCGGCGAGCTCGGCGCCGACATCGCCGTCGGATCGGCGCAACGCTTTGGCGTGCCGATGGGCTATGGCGGTCCGCACGCCGCCTATATGGCGGTGCGCGACGCGCTGAAGCGCTCGCTGCCCGGCCGTATCGTCGGACTGTCGGTGGATTCGCGCGGGCTACCTGCCTATCGGCTGGCGCTGCAGACCCGCGAGCAGCACATCCGCCGCGAAAAGGCAACGTCCAACATCTGCACCGCGCAGGTACTGCTCGCCGTGATCGCGTCGATGTACGCCGTCTATCACGGGCCGGAAGGACTGACACACATCGCCCGATCCGTGCATCGCCGCGCCGCGGTGCTCGCGGCCGGCCTTCGCAAGCTTGGCTTTGCACCGAAGAGCGAGGCGTTTTTCGACACCGTGACGGTCGACGCCGGCGCGAAGCAGAGCGAAATCGTCGCTCGGGCGCTGGCGGAAAAGATCAATCTGCGGTTTGGCGACGGCACGCTTGGCATCGCGGTGGATGAGACCACCGGGACCGAGATCATCGAGGCGGTGTGGCGCGCTTTTGGCGGCACGCTTGGCTATGCGGACGTTGAAGGCGGGGCGCGCGACGCGATTCCCGTCGGACTAAGGCGCGACAGCACCTTCCTCACCCATCCGGTGTTCTACGCCCGCCGCTCCGAGACCGAATTGTTGCGCTACATGCGCAAGCTCAGTGATCGCGACCTCGCGCTCGACCGCGCGATGATTCCGCTCGGCTCCTGCACCATGAAGCTCAACGCGACCACGGAGATGATCCCGCTGACATGGCCGGCGTTCGGCAATCTGCACCCGTTCGCGCCGCCGGAGCAGGCCAAGGGCTATCACGCGCTGTTCGTGAGGCTCGAAAAATGGCTGTGCGACATCACCGGCTATGATGCGATCTCGCTGCAGCCGAATTCGGGCGCGCAGGGGGAATATGCCGGCCTGCTCGCGATCCGCGGCTATCACGCCGCGCGCGGCGAGCCGCATCGCAAGATCTGCCTGATCCCCTCCTCCGCACACGGCACCAATCCGGCCTCGGCCGCGATGGTCGGCATGCAGGTCGTAGTGGTCGCCTGCGACGCGCGCGGTGACGTCGACGTCGACGATCTCCGGGCGAAAGCGGAAAAGCATTCCAAGAATCTCGCCGCGGTCATGATCACCTATCCCTCGACCCATGGCGTGTTCGAGGAGCACATCCGCGAGATCTGCGACGTCGTCCATGCGCATGGCGGCCAGGTTTATCTCGACGGCGCCAACATGAACGCCCAGGTCGGTCTGTCGCGGCCCGGCGACTACGGCGCCGACGTCTCGCATCTCAACCTGCACAAGACGTTCTGCATTCCGCACGGCGGCGGCGGCCCCGGCATGGGACCGATCGGCGTTAGAGCGCACCTCGCGCCCTATCTGCCCGGACATCCCTCGACTGACGGCGTGACACCGCATCCGGTCGGCCCCGTCTCGGCGGCACCGTTCGGCTCGGCGTCGATCCTGACGATCTCCTACATCTACATTCTGATGATGGGCGGCGAAGGCCTGACGCGGGCGACCGAGATCGCCATCCTCAACGCCAACTACATCGCGGACCGGCTGCAGCCGCATTTCCCGGTGCTGTACCGGAATGCGAAGGGACGCGTTGCGCATGAATGCATCGTCGATCCGCGGCCGCTGAAGACAACGAGCGGCGTCACCGTCGACGACATTGCAAAGCGGCTGATCGACTACGGCTTCCACGCCCCAACCATGAGCTTTCCGGTGCCGGGAACGCTGATGATCGAGCCGACCGAGTTGGAATTGAAGGCCGAGCTCGATCGCTTCTGCGACGCCATGATCGCGATCCGGAGCGAGATCGAGGAAATCGAAAGCGGCCGGTGGAAAGTCGAGTCCTCGCCGCTGCGCCACGCTCCGCACACCGTGCACGACATCGCCGACGATGCCTGGAATCGCGCCTATACCCGCGCCGAAGGTTGTTTCCCCGCCGGCGTGTCGCGTATGGACAAGTATTGGTCTCCGGTGGGGCGCGTCGACAATGTCTATGGCGACCGTAACCTGGTGTGCTCGTGTCCGCCGGTGACGGATTACGCGCAAGCGGCGGAGTGATGCCGTCGTAGCATGAGTAGAGCGCCAAAACCCATCGTTGCGTCCCAATCTTTGTGATGGGTTGAGTGTCGCTCTACCCATCCTGCGAACCACTGCAACCGCGCGTTGGATTTTCCTCGCTTAACCCAGCTCAGGGGCCACCATCATTCCTCTTAGGACGGACCTCCCAGTGCAGAGTAAATATTGCCATCATCCCGCCGAGCCCGCCCATTAGGAAAAGCAAGAACATCATCAGGATTGAATATTTGCGCGTGCGCTTGGCTCGCCCAGTCTGAACCAGAAACATCGGTAGCCCCCGATTAGGAACGATTGAGACTCATTCCAGGTTTGATCAAGGGGCTATCAGCCCCGGATTCCAGCGCCACATCCGATCGTTGGTCAGTCTGGTGCCACCCCACCAGCGGTCGAACGGGTTGTGGCGGCTGAATTCTTCCTTGTGAGCGAGAATTGCCTTGCCGGTGAGGGACAAACGGCTTCGCTTGTATGCCGCGTCGCGGGCCCGGTAGTTCTCCCTCTCAAGGGTGCGCAGTTCCTCGTCGAGGCCCGCCACAGCGGGTGTCGGCCCGTGCGCGAGCCCCTCGAGCAGGGAACCGATTTCAAAGGCGCTGAACACCCGGTTCTGACGGAGCGTTCGGAGATGGAAGTGCGCATTCGTGAGCGAGTATCCCCTCGCTATCAGCTCCAGCAACCGCATTTCAGTGGCGCCAAGCCCGGTCGCGCGTGAAGGTAGCTCTTCGAGCAGGTCGAGCAACGCCGGCCTTAGCATCGGCAAGGCGCTCAGGTCCTTGCCAAGCAGGTCGAAGCAGCCTTCCGGCGTCGTTGCCCGATAGGCTTGCCAGGCCATGCTTGCAGTCTCAAGCTCATCCGCGGTTACGTCGACAACCGGCACTTCCCATTCGCCAATTCTCTCCCCGTTCGCCGTTACCAGTTCGGAGACGACGAGGCGCATTCTCAACTTGCTCACGATCTCCGGATAAGAACCGAAATAATCGAGCAGCCATATCAGTTGCAGTTGATCATTCGGGTCCAGATCAAACCACAACTCGATGGTGTCGTAGTGCTGACAGAATTCGATCAGCCGGAGATCCTTGCGAGTCTTGTTCGCATGGCGCCACCAGTGAGACCAGTGAGAACCTGGTTTGTGTTTGTCCGAACGAGCGGCGACATAGGTTGCGAGCTCTTCGGGAGACGGTAACGGTCCCCCGATGAAACGAAAGGTGAGGGGAAGCACGACCTCGGCGAGGTCCGACCGCATGAGACCTGTGCCGGACGAACTGGTCAGGATCAGACGCTTCATGGGATCCACTCGCTATGCGCCAAACAAAACGGACGCCAAAGACGTCGGCAACTCAACGTCCTCAGCGCCCGCTATGTCGAAACTCTGGTCACGCGACCCAAGTTTCAGAAAACCTTACTCCTCCGCCGGCTCGTCGCCGTCGGCGTCGCGCTCGGGGGGGCCGGCCAAAATCTGCTCGGCGATCAGGCCGGAGTTTTGGCGGATCGCCATCTCGATCTTCGCGGTCATGTCAGGGTTGGCCTTCAGGAACGCCTTTGAATTCTCGCGTCCCTGCCCCAGCCGCTGGCTGTCATAGGAGAACCATGCGCCGGACTTTTCGACGATGCCGGCCTTGACGCCGAGGTCGAGGATCTCGCCCATCTTGGAGACGCCCTCGCCATACATGATGTCGAACTCGACCTGCTTGAAGGGCGGCGCCAGCTTGTTCTTCACCACCTTGACGCGGGTGGTGTTGCCGACAACTTCGTCGCGCTCCTTGATCGCGCCGATGCGGCGGATGTCGAGGCGGACGGAAGCGTAAAACTTCAGCGCGTTGCCGCCCGTGGTGGTTTCCGGCGAGCCGTACATCACGCCGATCTTCATCCGGATCTGGTTGATGAAGATCACCATGGTGTTGGACTTGTTGATCGAGGCGGTGAGCTTGCGCAACGCCTGGCTCATCAGCCGCGCCTGCAGGCCGGGCAGCGCGTCGCCCATCTCGCCTTCGAGCTCGGCCTTCGGCACCAGCGCCGCAACGCTATCGATCACCAGCACGTCGACCGCGCCGGAACGCACCAGCGTGTCGCAGATCTCCAGTGCCTGTTCGCCGGTGTCCGGCTGCGAGATCAGGAGTTCGTCGATATTGACGCCGAGCTTGCGCGCGTAGACCGGATCGAGCGCGTGTTCTGCGTCGATGAAGGCGCAGATGCCGCCCTTCTTCTGCCCTTCGGCGACCGTGTGCAGCGCCAGCGTGGTCTTGCCCGAGGATTCCGGCCCATAGATTTCGACCACCCGCCCCTTCGGCAGTCCGCCGACGCCGAGCGCGATGTCGAGCCCGAGCGAGCCCGAGGAGACGGTCTCGACGTCCATCGAACGGTCGTTCTTGCCCAGCTTCATCACCGAGCCCTTGCCGAACTGGCGCTCGATCTGGGAGAGCGCGGCTGAGAGGGCCTTGGACTTATCCATGGAGGATCCTTCGACGATACGCAGGGCAGTAACGGACATGGGATGTGCTCCTTATGACGGGGATTCGCTAGCGGGACAAACGGGCGAGAATCGAGTTTTTCTGGCTTATGGAACCTGTGTACCAGCTTTGTTCTATGTTCGCAATATGTTCTTTTTGCCGGGCGGGTACTGGCCTGTCTTAACCCCCAGTGGCCTAAGTTGAATTTCGAATCGGCCTAATTTTGTTCGCAACTCGCCCTGAAGTTGCCCCAACCCGTTCCTACATATTTAGGATTAATCCCCCTGAAAGGTAATGTCCGTATTTCCCAGTGTCCTAAGTTGAATTTTCGCAGTGTCCTTATTGAGTTTTTGACGCCTGCGGCGGCCTGTCGCATACTTTTCATATGAAGAAGGGCGATGTGACCTGTCCTGATTGTTCGGCCGGCTATCGCCGGATCGAATTGGAAAGCCGTAGCGGCAAATCGGGCTACTACAAGTGCCTGGTCTGCGATCGCGTCCTGGAAGTCTTCGACGGCTCGCGAGAGGTAGCTTACCGATTGACCGTGCAGCCATCCGATTTGCACCCGGAACGGGACAGGACACATTAGGCCGCCTCAGTTGGCGGCCGCTTTCACGTCGGGAAGCAGGATAACTGACGGCGTCGGAACAACGAGTTCCAATTCCTTTTGACCATCGAAGTCACCGTCGCGGGCTTTCAGCGCCTTGAGCAATTCATAGAGCGGCCCGCGAAACACCTAATTCGCCGGGCGCATTAATTTCGATCTGCGAAATTGATTGCTTGACTCTCCGATTAAGTAGTTGACTCTGTCGCGACACAACTCACAAGCGAGGGTCAAGCCATGCTTGCGGAGAAATTTTTCCTAGTATTGGAAACGCTGAGAAGCCACGCTTCCGACGGAGGCGTTGAGATGGTCAGCGCCTCACCGCATGTTCCGGTTAAGCGCCACCCAAGCAATAACCAAGAGGCCGCCTCGGCCAGTACCTTGGGCAGTGTTTCCGAACTCAGTGGCCTAAGTTGATTTGGGAGCGGCCTATTTTGCCGGGTTGAGGATTCGATAGATCGGATACCACCACCGCTGACTGTCGAAATCGTGGTTCCTGTTCACGACCCCATCGTGTGCTGACTGAATCAGGCAGAAGAAGAGGGTGATAGCGAAAAGCAAGCCGAAGCCATCCAGCCAGTCCCTGACTTCCGGCTTCATCCATCTCCTAAGACGCAGCAAGAAGCGCATCGCAACTCCAAGGCCGCTTAAGTTGGCGGCCTCTTTCGCCGCCACAATCGGAATGGCTCGGGTTCGCGAAGCAGCGCGCTACGACGTCCCCTCGATCAGCGCAAAGCTCGTAAGTTCACCTTTGCACGTTGCCAGCGAAACCAATTCCCGCCCTCCGGCGTAGTGTCCCCGGGCCGGCAGCAAAGCAGGCCATTGGAACGGGAATGGGGCGGTGCACGAATTGCCAAAGATCCTGATCGTCGAGGACGATCAGGACATCCAGATCATCGTCGAAGAAGCCCTCACCGATGGCGGGTTCGGATCCGTGATCGCGATCTCCGGCGAGGAAGCCGTCGCGCGCTTGAGAAGCGATGAGGTCAAATACCTGGCGCTTGTCACCGACATCAACTTGCCCGGCCGGCTGGATGGCTGGGAAATTGCCCGCGTGGCGCGGGAGATCGATCCGGCCTTCCCGATCGTCTACATGACCGGCGCTGCTGCCGACGACTGGCCCTCGAAAGGCGTCCCCAACAGCATCCTCCTCAACAAGCCGTTCGCGCCCGCGCAGCTCGTCACCGCCGTTTCCCAGCTCCTCAATGCCGGCACGCCGCAGGCGTAGGTCGCTTCGTTCGAGCCGCCACGGCCGCGAAAACGACCGTGATCTTGTATTTGCGACCTTAAGGGTATATATATGCCGCTGTTCGCTTAGCCGCTGTGCCTTGTTGAATGCGCCCGCGGGCTCTTTTCCAAAGTCATCGTCGAAGTTGAATCAGGTTGCGCGATCGTCGCGCGAGCATGCGCTGACGCGCTTTGGAGAAGAAATATGGCGACAGGTACAGTTAAGTGGTTCAATGGCCAAAAGGGTTTTGGCTTCATCCAGCCCAATGACGGCGGCCAAGATGTGTTCGTGCATATCAGCGCGGTCGAACGGGCCGGTCTCTCGGGTCTGGCCGAAGGCCAGAAGGTCAACTACGAGGTCAAGACCGACAAGATGCGGGGCAAGACCAGCGCGGAAAACCTGTCGCTGGCCTGACGCCCGTCGCGCCGTTTCACGGATGTACTGAAGCGGCGTCGCTGCCCGCCCGATGAGATGCGTCGGGCGGGTTTTCGTTCGTCGTAAAATAGGGAGGGCGCATGACCGGCAAGAAATCAGCTGCCCCCTCTCCGGAGAGCATCGCCAGAGCCAACCGGCAACGCCTTGCCCATGAGGAAGGGTTGCGCGCCATGGCCGATGCCGAGCGCGACGCGGTCGCGGTCCGCAAGAACATGGAACGCCTGCGCGCATTGCGAGAAGCCAAAGAGGCGGAAGCGCAGCAGAGTGACCCGGCACCCATTGCTGCCGTGGCCAGGAAGCGCAAGAAACCCGTCTCGAAATAAGGCTGTCCTGGTCCGGCGCTGAGCAGCCGGCATGCCGCCCGCCCCGATTTTCCTGTTCTCCGGGGGCAGGAACAAGTTCCCGCGATATAGTTCCGGCCATCCGACTGTTGGAACCACCGACGGACCGCCCACCAGGCATCAGTAAAAATATGCAGTTTAATGGGAACAGCGCGGTTCCATTGGGGTTAGCTCTGTGAACTCCTTTGGGGGATTCCCATGATTTACAATGGCGTGACACACCCGGACAGAGCTGGCTTGGCGTCTGGAAATGGCAGTTCCAGATCGCGATGAGCTCAGTTCGGGCGGCTTGTCCGTAATACGTGCAATAAATACCGATCACCACCTTACGTTCGTTTTTGAAATGCCCGCTGAGTAGCTGCGGAGCTTTCCGATGATCCACAAGGGCGTCGAGTACACGATGACGCTGGCCGCGCCAGGGGTCTGGAACTGGCAATTCCGTATCGGCGACAAGATCAAGACCGGAAAGACCGAGGCGAAACTTCAGCTGCTGGCGATGCGCCGGGTCCAACTGCGAATTGACCGTGAGCTGAAAAAAGCCGAGCAGGAGCAGGCCCCAGGCGCCGAGGATCCCGGCATTGGCTAAGAGCTCTTCCGATGATTGCCGTCCGGGGTTGCAACCTTGGCACTGCCGCGCGCGACGAGGTTCGGGCTGAGCGGGGCTAATCTGCGCTGGCGAGCCGCCGCATGGTGAATTCGATGTCGCCGCCGGGTAGCTCGCGCCAGCTTTCGACCTCGCTCATATAGGCGGCCTTCGGGTAGCGCTTGAGGAAGTCTCGCGCCCTCATCCGGGCCGCTTCCCGAGGCAGCGTAAAGCTCTCGCGCAGATAGCCGTCGTTCCGCCGGGCAGCCATCCGGCTGGCAAGATCGCGCGGACGCAAGACCATGTCGCAACTCCACATGACGACCGGCCCTAATATAGCGATGGCGGAGATCGATTCCGAGTCTCCGCCGAGGATCGGGACTGTCGCTACTGGCTGTGCTGGACGTTGCTGCCGGTCTTGGTCTTCGGCTTGGCCGGGGCGGCGGTCTTCGGCGCATCGTTGCTGCGCACCGCGCCCCACGGATCGGACGAGGTCTTGGCGTCGGGAATCTTCTTCAGCGATTCCTTGTAGGCCTTGTCCCTGATTGCATCCTGCTCCTTTTCCTCCGGGCTCTTGGACTGCAATTCCGGAATCAGGTTGATGTTGGGCGTCTGCATCTGCGCGTAAGCCGGCGCCGTCAGCAACATCGCCACTGCGACTGCGCTCAGAATTCTCATGGGGCGCTCTCCTTGCCTTTTGCCGAACCGTATATCACCGCCCAAACGGAACCGCCAAGCACGCGGGGGCTGTGCGCCTGTTGCCCGGCGCGTTTACCTCGACACGGGCTCAAAGCCGATCGGATTTGCAGGATTTTGACGGTTGCACCCAGTCGTCCCAGATCGGTCCGCATCTGGTGCAGCCATCGAGGGCTAGACCCATCGCGATCAGGCTCAACAGCAACAGCACCCGGCGGAACATGACGCCCCCTTCCCTGACGCTCCGATCATAGGGGTCCAAGTCTGGCGATTTCAAGTCTGGCAATTTCAAGCCGCACGAGCCCGACTTCCTTTCCACCGATCGCGCCTTAATATGCTCCGCCAATCATCAGGGAGGAACCAGCGCTCATGCAGCAACAGCAACAACCCGCGGAATTCGGTATCAGAGAAGCGAGGCGCGTGCTGGGCGAGGTGTTTGCGCCGTGGGTGCTGGACCTCAATCTGTCGATCGAGGGATTTGATTTTGCGCCGCCGCCCGGCAAGGCTGCCGACTGGCAGCCCGGTGCGATCCTGCGCATGCCATTCGCCGAACGGCTGTGCCGCAATGGCGGCACGGTCTGCGGCCAGGCGCTGATGGCGTTTGCCGATACCTCGATGGTGATCGCTAACCTTGCGGCGAACCGGGGCTATCGTCCGATGACGACGGTCGACCAGACCACGCATTTCATGCGCGCGGTGACCGCCGCTGACGTGCTGGCGGACGCGCGCGTGGTGCGTCTCGGGCGCACCATGAGCTTTGGCCGCGTCACGCTGCTCTCCGCCACCGACAACAAGCCGGTGGCGATGGTCTCGAGCGCGTTCGCGATGCTGCCGGGTTAGTTCTGCCCGAAGTCTATTTGCCGAGAATTGATTCAGCGGCGTTGACGATGCTGATGGTCGGGTTCTTCGCGCAATAGGTGCCAAATTTCTTGGCGTTGGCGACGAACACGTCGGTGTCGATGATCGCCTCGTCGGAATTGCCCTTGTACCAGCCGTCCATCCAGGTCAGCACCATCTTGATTTCGTCATCGCCGCCCTCGATGAATTGTTTGCAGGTAAGCGTCGACAGATCGAGGACGGCGGCGTTGCCAGGCTTGGACGGCAGTGTCGAAGAAAGCGTCAGGGCGGCAACGAATACGGCTGAAACAAAGGTCTTCATCATTATCTCCAATGGCGCATAACGCCGAATATCAACGGGTCTTCCGGAGCGCCGCATCAGCGCGGTTCGCCAACGCTTGTCGTAGACGAAACGTCGAGGACAGCAAGCGCAGATGGATCGGCGCCGCTCCGATCAGGTTGCGCGGCGCAATCTTCGCCAGCGCCAGAATGCGAACAGCAACACCAGAACCGCGAACGCGGCGGCGATCGCCCCACTCAGGAATTGTCCGCCGGGGCGATCGACGGTGCGCGACTTGAGCGAAGGCGCTTCGCCCTGCCGCGGCAACCGGAACGCCACCACGCTGTCACCGATCGTCGTCCCCGCCTCGGAATGGCCGCCGGCGCCGATCGCGACATATTGTTCGCCCTTCCAGAGATAGGTCATGGGATTGGCGACGCCGGGGACCGGCAGCCTGCCCTGCCAGAGCTCCTGCCCGGTTCTGGCGTCGAAGGCGCGCAAGTAAGCATCCATCGCGCCGGTAAAAACCAGGCCGCCGGCGGTGATCGCGACGCCGCTGAGGAGCGGCGTGCCCCAGTTGAAGGCGATGCCGAGCGGCGCGCGATCCTCACTGGTGCCGACGGTCGAGTGCCAAAGGATCTTCCCGGCCTTCAGATCAACCGCAACCATCTCGCCCCATGGCGGCTTGTTGCACAACAGTCCGAGCGGCGACAACGCCACCGCGCGCGTCATCGCGAATGGTGCGCCCTGCTGCGGTCCGAAATCGTGTCCGGGCGGCGGACTGAAGCCGGCGGCCTCGCGGCGCGGGATCAATTTCACGACGTGCACCGCGCGGCTGGTGTTGGCATAGAGGATCTGGTTGACCGGATCGAACGCCGCGCCTCCCCAGTTCACGCCACCGCCGGTAAACGGAAACAACAGCGTTCCTTGCGTCGAG
Organism: uncultured Alphaproteobacteria bacterium; assembly: GCA_963786115.1. Taxonomy (GTDB): domain Bacteria; phylum Pseudomonadota; class Alphaproteobacteria; order Rhizobiales; family Xanthobacteraceae; genus Bradyrhizobium. Next base: position 37,016 of record CAWAYC010000038.1, on the reverse strand, counting down.
GGCGGCGTGTAGAGGCCCTCGTTGCGCGCGCCTGCCAATTGCGCTTCGCATGCCGAACGACCGAACCCCGGAAGCAGATTGAAGGCATCCTCGGCGGAGATCCGCTGCGGAGCGATGACAGGCACATGGGTCGGAAACGGCTGCGTCGGCGAAAGCACTTCGCCCTCCGCGCCGCCTTGCGGCACGGCGCGTTCCTCGACCGGCCATACCGGTTGGCCGTTGTCGCGGTCGAGCACGAACACAAAGCCCTGCTTGGTCGGCTGGATCACGACGTCGCGCATGCCTTCGCCGGTATCGATGCGCGCCAGCGTCGGCTGCGCCGGCAAATCATAATCCCAGACGTCGTGGTGCACGGTCTGGAACGACCAGACCAATTCACCGGTCTCGACGCGCAGCGCGACCACGGAATTGGCGTGCGCATTGTTACCGGGCCGCCTGCCGCCCCAGAAATCCGGACTCGGAGAGGAGGTCGGCAGGAACACCAGCCCGCGCTCTTCGTCCGCCGACATCGGCGCCCAGACATTGGCGTGGCCGGCGGCGACGCCGTCGTGGAGCAGCGGATCGAAACTCCAGCGCAGGCGCCCGGTACGTGCATCGAAGCCGCGCACCGCTCCGACCGGCGCATCGACGCGGCGATTATCCGCGATCGCCGAGCCCGCCACGACCACTCCGCGACTCACCACCGGCGCCGAGGTGATCTGGAATTCGCCCGGCCATTCCAGCTTCATGCCGATATCGAGCGTGACCTCGCCGCCTTTGCCGAAATCGGCGCAGGGAACGCCGGTCCTGGCGTCGAGCGCGATCACGCGGACGTCGTTGGTGCCCATGAAGATGCGCGCGCGGCAGTCGGCGTTTGCGGCAGCCTTGTCATCGACCCAATAGGCTACGCCCCGGCAGTTATAGCGATTGGCGGGCCGCTGGTTGGTCGCGATCTTCGGGTCGTAGCGCCATTTCTGCGCACCGCTGCCGGGATCGAGCGCGATGACTTCGTTGAACGGCGAGCAGAAGATCAGGCTGTCCTCGACCAACAGCGGTGTCGCCTGAAACTTCGTTCGCTTCATCACCTCGGGCGGACGAACGTCGAGGTCGCCGGTGCGAAATTCCCAGGCGCGGACGAGATTGCCGACGTTGGCAGGCGTGATCTGGTCAAGCGGCGAAAACCGCGATCCTCCGCGATCGCCGCCCCAATGCTCCCACGCGAAGGCCGGCGTGGCGGCCAACAACAGCACGGCACAAAGGCGAAGCAGATGTCGCATGGCGTACCCCGGCCGACGCGATCATTTCAACCTGCCGCATCTTGCGCGCAAGGATTACGCCATCGCCGCTTCAGTATCCACCCCGGCGGTTATAGCCGCCGCCGTCGCCGCCGTAGCGCCCGCCATAACCTCCGCCCATCCCGATGCCGATGCCGATGCTCACCGGCGGCCCTGACGGCACATACACCTGCGGCGGCGGGCGGCGAATGACCACCACTTCTTCTTCGTCGACGACACGACGCCGCGACGGCGTTGCGCTGGCCCGCTTCGGCGGAGCCGGCTCGACACGCTTTTTCGTGGGCGCATCGACTTTCTTCAGCGGCGCGGGTGCCGGCTGGGTATTGCACGGACAGGTCAGCGCTGCATTGGTGGCGGGAACGCTGACCGGAGAGGCAACGGCGATCGCCGTGCTGGGCCGGTTGCGCAGCCGCTCCTCCAGTTTGCGCGCGGTCGCGCTGAGATCGCTGTCGGGATATTGCGCCAGGAAGGCGCGATAGCCGGCCGCGGTGTTGATGATGACGGCATTTTTCCACGCCACCATGCGGCGGTGGCGATCTAGCCAATCACGGGCCTGCAGGCCGCGCGGCGTTGACGCGTAGAGCGCGGCAAAGGCCTCGTAGGACTCTGTCGGTGCCGTCGGCGACGATCAGCTCGTTGGCGGCTTCGATCGACTTGCCCTGCAACTCGTGCTTCCACTCGTCCACCGTGCGCTTGACGGAAGCGACCTTCGGACCAGGCGCTGCTGCCGTATCAGCCACAAACCTGAAATCGTCGGTCAGCGAAGAGCTGTCCCATGGCGTCTGACGTCCATCGGTCGCCTTGTTGACGGAGACGCGGACGCGCTTGAAGGTCTCCTCGATCGATCCCCGCTCCTTGGCGGCAGCGAGCAGCGCCGTCGTGTAGGGACTGTCGGCGCCGTTGCCATCTTCGGCCTCCGCGCCGGGTGAGGTCGAGAACGACAGGAAGGTGCCGGGACTCCCGACCTTGGTATCGACCAGCGCGAGGCCATGGCCCGCCGTCTTGTTGAGTTCGGGGAACGGATTGTTGCGGCAGGCATCCAGCAGCAGGATGCGCATCTTGTTCGGAACGGATGTCAGCGCGTTGAGGATATCGTTGAGGCGAACCGCCTGCAGCGGAATGTCGGCCTCCCGCCTCGGGTCGACATCGATCGGCACCAGGTAATTCTCGCCGTCGATCTGAAGCCCATGGCCGGCATAAAACACCAGCGCGACGGTATCGGGTCCCTTCTCCGCGACCTTGCCGGCGAACTCGCTGACCTTTTCGCGGATCTGGCTCTGCGAGAGGTCGGATGCCGACAACACTTCAAAACCGGATTCGGACAATAATTGCGACATGGCCTTGGCGTCGTTGGTCGGGTTAGGCAATGCCGGCACCGAACGATAGGCGGATTGACCGATCACGAGCGCCAGACGGCTTTCGGCCAGCGCAGAGTTACAGCCAAGCAGAAGTGCGGCGGGGACAATCAGGTTGAGAAGCGAGCGGCGATACATGGGGCGAGCCTCCGGCGCGGCTATCGGATTGGCATGCCAGCTGACTACAAGACTCAACCGGCGCCGCATGTGATGCGCCTAACACTTAGTATTCAACGGTGAAAATGTCGCAGCCTGCCGTTGCCGCCGCCGGCTCCCGTTACTTGGGCTTCTTCGCCGGCTCCGCCGGCCGCGCGACGCCCCACGGATCGTATTTTTCCTTGGGCTCAGGAATGCGCTCGAGCGCCGCCTTGTAGGCTTTTTCGTCCACTTGCGGCTTTTTCTGATCGGCCTTCTTGTCATCGGCATGAGGGCGACGGCCTTGGGCGTGCACCGGCGCCGCAAGCACCGCCAGCACGACTGCTGCAATGGTGAATGTCCTCATCGCCTGCTTTCTCCGCCATCTAGTTTCGGACAGAAAACATCTCGCAGCCGGATGATGGCAATCCCGGGGCAAGCGCCCAGCCCAGCTTACCCGATCGCACATCCTTCTTCAGCAATTGTTGATCGCCAAAGGGTAATTTCTGCAGCCATGATCGACCGCGGCAGGGCGAAATTTTTACCGGCCGGCCTTAGATTAACCGACGCATGGAATGGGACAGGGTTCATCTTGCATTGACGCTCGGCGGAGCACTGATGTTGGCGGGTTGCGGCTTCGCCGATATCCGCTCGCCGGTGCCCGAATTCATGCGCGCGAAGGCCGCCGATCCGCCACCGCTCGAGACGCCGCCGAACGTCAAGCAATTGGTCAGCGAAAAACTCGACGCCGTCTTCACGACTACCTCCCATCCCGCCTATGTCCGCGTCTCGCAGCCGCTGCATGATCCGCACGGCGGGCTCACCTGGACGGCTTGCGTCCGGGCAGAGGTGACGGCCGTGACCGGCAAACCGCTGGGCACCCAGACCTACCGTATTTTCATCTCCGAAGGCGTGATCTCCGACCGCCGCCACGTCGACGGTGACGACACCTGTGTGACCGAGAATTACGAGCCGATCTAGCGGTCGGCGGCATGCTGAACAGCGCGTTAACATTACCGTTCAAATTGCAATTCCGCACCAACAGTATTTTCCATTTTCTTCCGCTAGCGTCGCCCGTGAACGCGAGGGAAGCAAGCGGCGCCGCGTGCGCCCTCTTGCACAGATCGTGAGCGGGAAAGCGGGGACGTGGCCGAGATTGCCGATATCAGGGTGGTCGGACGTGCATCGATCAAGGATGCCACGCGCACGCATGCCCTGCTGCCGCTCGCCGACATCCCTGCCGGCGCGTGGCGTGCGCTCTCGGAGCGCGCCGTCGAACCGAACGGCTATTACCTGCCCGAGTGGGCATTGGCGGTAAACGCCTCCGCGCGTGGCCGCGTCGGCGCATCCGCGCTCGGTGCCTGGAGCGATGCCTCGTCCGTCCACGACGGGCCGGCGCGAATGATCGGTCTCCTGCCGGTCGTATCGCTGTGGCGGGCCTATCAGCTTCCCCTTCCGGGGCTGGTAAGTGCGCAGCCCTATGGCACGCTTTGCACGCCGCCGCTCGATGGCGGTGTCGCCGAGGACGCCGCGGAACGATTGATCCGAGAGGCACGCCGTGCCGGCGCGCACGTGCTGATCCTGCGCGACATGTCGCTCGACGGAAAAGCCATGAGAGCTTTCGAGGCCGTGTTGCGGCGTGACGGAATGCGTCCGCGCCTGCTGCAATCCCACCTCCGCGCCTGTCTCGATGCGAGGCACAACGCCGATGATTTGCTGGCCGAGGCGCTGGGGCCGAAGAAGCACAAGGAACTGCGCCGGCAGCGCAACCGCCTGGCCGAACACGGCGCCATCCGGTTCGATGTCGCACGCACGCCCGATGACGTCGCGGCCGCTCTCGAGACCTTCCTCACCCTGGAAGCCTGCGGCTGGAAAGGAAAGCGCGGTACGGCGCTGGTGCAGGATCAAGGCGATGCGGCCTTCATCCGCCGCGCGACCACGGCACTTGCTGAAACCGGTCAATGTGAGATCGTGACCCTCCACGCCAGCGACACGCCCGTTGCGGCCGCAATCGTGTTGCGGCACCAGGACCGCGCGTTCTATTTCAAGCTGGGTGTTGATGAGCGTTTCGCAAAATTCTCGCCGGGCGTACAGTTGACGCTCGATCTGACCCGTCACCTCTGTGCCGATCCCAGGATCGCGTCGGCCGATTCCACCGCGGGCCCGGACCATCCCATGATCAACCCGATCTGGCGTGGGCGCTTTGCGATCGGCGACGCGCTGATCCCGCTGCGGAAAGGCGATCCCATGGTGCCGTTGATTCACGGCGCGCTGGTCGCGCGCCGGTTTGTGCTGGAGCAAGCACGCCGCGCGGTTCGCTTCATCCGCAAGCGTCACGGCAAATTCGCGTAAGCGCGGAACGCTGCTACTGCAACGGCGAGTGCGGCGCCGGCAGCATGATGGTCGAGTGCATCTCTTCAAGAAACCCCGGGCCTCTACTCAGGAATTCCTGCCAGGCCGGATCCTTCAACGCGTTGGCACGCGCTTCGGCGCGCGCGTTCAGGCTGGGATAGGCCCAGATGTGGCAGGCTTCGTTGGGTTGGCCTGCCTCGGTCTGCCAGAGCCCGACGATCTTGGAATATTTCTCGCGCTCCGGCAGCACCGCCGTAAACGCATCCAGCCACTGCTTCAGGCCGCCGAGCGGTTTTGCGCGATAGTTGCGGAATTCATAGACGTTGCCAGTTGTTTGGGGGGCAACAGGCGCCCTCACCGCGTTGAGCAGGCGAACCTCCTGACGTACCAGCAGGGGACGGAGCAACGGAATGTACTCGCCGCTCCAGCGCTGGTTCTTGGCGAGCTCGCCGCGCAACCGCGTACGCTCGTTGAAATCGCTGTAGCTCCACATATGCATGACCTGATTGAGCGGGCCGATCTCGGTCAGCCAGTAGCCTTCGAGCTTGCCGTAATTATCCCCGCGGATATCGCGCGACACAGTGCTCGCCGCCTTGACCATGTCGCCGACGCTACCGGGCTTCACGGTGTAGGTTCTCAACTCGTAGATCATGACGTATCCTCTGATTTTCGTTGGCTCTCTGACCATCATGGCCGGGCTCGACCGACCCGGCCATCCACGACTTTCGCGCAGCTGCGTGGTCAAGACGTGGATGCCAGGCGCAAGGCCGGGCATGACGGGTTGGCCAATAGCGCCCCTACTCCGCGGCCTGTGCGTTGATCTCTCCCGACACCTGCCGGATGGCGCGGGCGAGTTGCTCGGCCGGCTGCGCGCCTGATATCGCGTATTTCTGCGCCAACACGAACGTCGGCACGCCGGAGACGCCCTTGTCGGAGGCTTCCTGCGCCTCGCCGGAGATCAGGGCGACGTCCTCGTCGGTCGCAAGGCGCTTGCGGACGTCGTCGGCATACAGACCGACATCGGCGGCGGCCTGAACCAGCACGTTGACGTCGGTAAGGTCGCCGCCGTCGCGAAAATACAGTTCCATCAGCCGCTGCTTCATCTCGGCAGCCTTGCCCTTGGCTTCCGCCCAGTGAATCAGGCGGTGGCAATCGATGGTGTTGGGCTGGCGCTTCACCAATTCGGGCCGGTAGGTCAGGCCCTCTTCACTCGCGGCCGCGACGACGCGCCCGGCAATGCCCTTATAGGCTTCGACCGAGCCGAATTTCGCGGTGAGATATTCGTCGCGGGTGATGCCCTCGCGCGGCACCCAGGAATTGAGGAAGAATGGCCGCCAATGCACTTCCACCGGCACATCAGGCACCAGCGCCAGCGCATTTTCGATCCGGCGTTTGCCGATATAGCACCATGGGCAGACCACATCGGAGACGATGTCGATCTTAAGCGGTTTCAGGCTGCTCATCGGGGCCTCCTCGGCTGAATAGAGGGCTGAAGATAGGCAGAACGAGCCGCGAGGCAAGGCCGCACGCGGCATGCCTCATAACCTCCGCGGTTATTGTGAGGGCCACACCCCGCCCCTACACATCCGCGCAACGATTGATCCCGGAGCCCGTTATGATCGCCATTTTCAAGCCGCAAGGCCCTTTGTTTCGCGCCACCGAACACGCCGGCGGGCCATGGTCACCCGATTTGCTGCAGGGCAGCGCCACCATCGGCTTGATGACGCGCGAGGTCGAACGGCTGGCGCTGGCGTCTGATTTCGCCGTCCGTCGTCTCACGTTCGATCTCTGGCGACCCGCCGGCCTGCGCGCCTTCGCGGTGGCGACCGACATGCTCCGCGACGGCCGCAAGGCGAAGACCATGCAGGTGCGGCTGATGGACGGAGAGACCGAGATCAGCCGTTGCACCGCTTTGCTGACGAAGCAGGGCGAATCCCCTTCCGATCCGTTTGCGAAGGCCGCAGGCGGCGACGCCGCTCCGGAGACCGGTATGCTGCCGCCGGCCCTTGTGCAAAAATGGAGCCGCTATTTCCAGAACGTCTCCGTGCGATTGATCGAAGGCGCGCTGGAAAAACCGGGCCCTGCGGCGGCATGGATGCGGCTGGATGCGCCGATGGTCGAAGGTGAACCCAATACGCCGCTACTGCAGGCGGTGCAGGCGGCTGATTTCGCAAGCGGCGTTGCGCAGATCGTCGACATGCGCCAATGGTCTTTCGTCAATCCCGAGATCAGCCTGTATTTCTTTCGCGCGCCGGAGGGCGAATGGACCCTGGTCCGATCCTGCACCCGCGTCGGTGCCAATGGCGCCGGACTGACCACGGCGACGCTAAGCGACCTCAAGGGGCCGTTTGCCGAAGTGATGCAGGCGATGAGCTTTGAGCGGCGCGACGCGGGTCAAGCTCGCTAAGCTGCCAGCGCGACCAGCGTCGCTTCCGAAGCGCTGTCCGCCGGCATGAACATTTCCACGCGCAGCTCCTGCAGCGTCACATCCTGCGGCGTGCCCAGCGTCAGCACCGCACCGATCAGGCCGATGCCGACTTCGCCCATCCGCAGGCGCACCTCGCAGAGCGGACCCGGCATTTGGTTCTCGTTGAGCTGCGGCGGTGCGATATCGGGCAACCTCAGCAATTCGCGCCAGGTTGCCTGCAGCGCCAGATCGAGTGGCGCGGCCATCGCCTCGTGACGTGCCCGGACCAAAAGCGCCGTGGCGACATCCTGCCAATTTTCCACGAATGGACGTAGCTCGTCCGGCGCGAGAAACATCTTCATGTGGTTGAGCGGACGGCTCATACGCTCTGCGCCGAGCAGCATGGCCATCAGACGGGTCGCCGCTCGGTTGGTCTGGATCACGTTCCATTGCCGGTCGGTGACGATGGCGGGAAAGGGCTCATGCCGCCGCAGCAGCAGGTCGATTGCGCGTTTGGCGTCGGCAAGCTCAGGCGCCGACAGGTCGCGCTCTCGATATTGCCGCGCAAAGCCGCCGGCTTCCAGAAGCGCGTTGCGGTCGCGCAGCGAAAGATCGAGAGCCGCCGCCAGTTGCAACAGGATCTCCCGGCTGGCGACAGCCTTGCCGGTCTCGACATAGCTCAGATGCTTGATCGAGATGCCGGCCTCGAATGCCAGATCGGCCTGACTCATGGCGCGGCGGCTGCGCCAGCCGCGCAGCAGATCGCCGACCGGATTGGCCTTCAGACCGGGTACGCGGGCAGAGCGAGAATCCATCGTCCGAATATGCGAAACGCCGCCATGTCTGTAAACGCCGCGTCATGCCGCGGACCCGTTTACAGATTCGCAGCCATCTCCCGCATCCGCTGTGCGGTCAGATCGTCCGCAGGGAAGAAGGTTTCCAGCGCCAGTTCCGACAGCGTGACGTCGACCGGCGTGCCGAACACCATGGTGGTGGAGAAGAAGCTCAGCACCTCGCCATGGTGCCGCAACTTGAAGGGGATTGCGACATTGTCGGGCGAGAGCGGCGCCGAGCGCGCCGGGATCGGATAGCTCTTCAGATCCTGGTACAGCTTGAGCAATTCGGGGTCGGCCGTCACCTCGCATTGACGGTGCAGCCGTTCCAGCAGATGCCCGGCCCATTCGGCGAGGTTGACGGTACGCGGCGCCAGCGCCTCCGGGTGAAAGGCCAGCCGCAGGATGTTGAAGGGCTGGCCAAGCAGGCGCTCCGGGATACCTTCGAGTAGCGGCGCCATCATGCGGTTCGCCGTCACCAGATTCCAGTGCCGGTCGTAGGCCAGTGCCGGATTGGGCTCGTGCGCCTTCAACACCAGATCGATCGCCTGCCGCGCCGATTTCAGCGCGGGATCGTCGAGCGAGCGTTGCGGGAACGCCGGCGCGAACCCCGCCGCCACCAGAAGCACGTTGCGTTCACGCAAGGGAACCTCCAATCGCTCGGCCAGCTTCAGCACCATCTCGCGCGACGGCGCCGCGCGGCCGGTTTCCACAAAGCTCAAATGGCGCGCCGAAATCTCGGCGTCGCCGGCCAGATCGAGCTGGCTGAGGTGACGGCGCTGGCGCCATTCGCGCAAGTAGTCGCCGATATGGACGGGTTTGGCGCGGTCGGCTCGCGCCGCGGATACATGTTCGTTCATGGTCGAAAACCTATCACGCCGATTTCACCCATTCCATTACGTCCGAGGTAATCGAAACCGGTCGAAGGCTGGATCATCTTCGCAGGCACAGGAGATGATCCATGCTGATGCTTGCCCTCGTCCGTAGCGTCTCATTGGCCGCCGGCTCGATGCCGTGGCTGCTCAATCTGGTCACCCGTCTGCTGGCGTGTTCGCTGCAATTGCCCGAGCCCGTCGTGCAGGACACCGGCGCCTTCATGTTCGCGCAGGTGCAGGCAGTCGAGAACAGCATCGGCAAGGCGCTCTGCCCGGTCCGCCTGCTGCGTAAGCTCCGGTCCTGGTTCCGCTGAACCGTCAATCACCCCCGCAACCAAAGGAGAGACTGCCATGATCCAACCGTCCCAATTCCTTCGCCGCGCCCTGTTGGCTGACGCCGTCTTCAGCGGCGTGTCGGCCTTGGGTTTGACCTTTGGCGCCGGTGCCCTTGCATCGCTGCTCAATCTGCCCGAAGCGCTGTTGCGCGAGACCGGCCTGTTCCTGATCGCCTATACCGCACTGGTCGGCTGGCTCGGCACGCGTCTTTCCGTGCCGAAGGCGCTGGTCGCGCTCGTCGTCGTCGGCAATGCCGCATGGACGATCGCCAGCATCGCGCTGTTGTTCAGTGGGGCGGTGACGCCCAACCTGCCCGGCGAGATCGTCGTCGTGGCGCAGGCGATTGCCACCGGTGTGTTTGCCGAGTTGCAATTTATCGGCTTGCGCAAAAGCGAAGGCGCGGTGGCGGCCTAGGCCGTGGTTTGCTACGGTCGTTCTGGGATGGTGCGTAGGCACCAGACCCGGAATGACGAAGACACGCATGACATCATCACCGGTCAGCGGCACCGAAGGCTACGCCGACGAGGCGGAGGAACTCTTCCAGTGTTACGAGAGCTTTCCCGCGGCGGAAAATCACCGGCATGTCCTGCATCTGATGCCGAAGGTGCCGTCCGATGTACTCGACATCGGCGCGGGCACCGGGCGAGACGCGGCCTGGTTCGCATCGATGGGCCATCGCGTGGTCGCTGTTGAGCCGACCGAAGCGATGCGCCTTCCCGCTATGGCCCTGCATCCCTCGCCGCTGATCGAATGGCTCGACGATTACCTGCCGCAGCTTACTCATCTCAAGGCGCGCGGCGAGGCATTTGACCTCCTGATGCTCACGGCGGTGTGGATGCACCTCGATGAAGCGCAACGGCGGCAGGCGATGCCGACCCTCGCTTCGCTGCTGCGGCCCGGCGGCGTCATGATCATGAAGATCCGGCACGGTCCGGTGCCGCCAGGGCGCCGGATGTTCGAAATCCCGGCCGACGAGACGATCAGGCTTGCCGAGATGCACGACCTGCAGCCCGTGCTGAACCTGCACACCGAATCAAGTCAGGCGGGTAATCGCGTCGCCGGTATCACCTGGACCACGCTCGCGTTCGTCAAGGCTCGCCGCTGATTCGGTATGCTCGTCATGGCCGCGCTTGTCCCGGCAATCCACGTCTTTTCTCGTGGTCATGCTGCAAAGACGTGGATGCCCGGCACAAGACCGGGCATCACGACGACTTCGCTGTAACCTTCGTGGCCTAGGCCGAAGCCCGGCTCTCCTCAGCCCGCCTGCCCTTCGCGCTCACGGAAATCCCGGATTTCGCACCGCGCTTTTTGGCCGCCGCAGTCTTTGCGCCGTGCCCGTTCAAGAGCTTGCCGTTGAGTTTCGCGCCGTTGGCCTTGCCGCTCGGCTTCTTGGCCGCCAGTTTTTCCGCTTTCTTCTGCGCCTTGCGCTCCGCCTTGGCCTTCAGCAGCGCGCGCTCGGCACGGGCCTCCGCGCGCTTCTTCTTGCGCTTCCTTTCGCAGGCGTCGCATTTGCAGCCGATCGGCTTCAGATAAGCTTTGAAGTAATCGGTGCCGTAATCGTAATTGATCTCCTCACCCGGCTCGATGTTCTTGATGGCACGGATGAAGACCTTTCGCTTGCGCGGCTTGACGTCGGATTCGGCGTTCGGCCTGCAGGCATGGTTGATATAGCGGGCGACGTTCTCGCGCACCGAGCCATCGATGGTCCAGCGGTTGGTGAGCTCGAACAGATATTTGTTCTCGATCGCGTCGTCTTTCTTCTTCTTCGAATCCAGCAGCGGCCCAAAATAACGGACGATTTTGGCGCCCTTCTTGATCGGTTTGGTGGCGAAGAGGCCAAGCCCGGTGCGGGAGCGGCCAACGCGATAGGGTTTATTCGGCGATACGGCAGGCATGACGATGGATAACTGGCACGCTGATAAAAGATGAAAAGGGAGGTCGCGAAGGCGCCCTTCTTAGGACGATTCCGCGCCGCTGTCAGGTATTTCACGCATTTGAGCTGAACCTTCCCCAGATTGAACACGTCTGATGTGTCGGGGTTCCAATAGAACACGCAACAGAGGCCCAAAGCATGAGCCGAACCGCCTATTTGCAAGTCATATTTGGTCTTGCGGTCGCAGCCCTGTTCGGCGGCTTGTTCAGCCCTGCCAAGGCAGAGAGCTACGCCAGCGCCTACACCTCAACGGCGCCCAAGGACTGCCGCACGATCGGAAAGCCCAGTGAACTCGACGGTGGCGCGACGCGGGTTTGTCCGGGCAAAGCGGGGCTGGTGGTGTTGATCAGCGAAGACGATCTGCGGGAGACCGTATCGGTCGGGCGCAATCGCGCCGCGGCGGCCAAGGAGCCGGCCGCCGAGACCTGGTTCGGACCGTTCAACTCGACCACCAACACCATTGAATGGCGTAGCCTCGACGGCGGGCCGTTTGCGATCATCCAGCGCTGGCACATCGCCGACAACAGTGAACAGGACAAGAAAGGACGTCCCGTCGCCAGAGCCATGCTGGTGGTGACCCGCCTGCCGCCGGGCGCGGTCTGCCACGTCGCTCACATTGACGTGAAGGCCAACCCCAACGCCAACGAACTTGCCCGCAAGGCCGCCGACGAACTCGCTCGCGATTTTCACTGCGGAAAGGACGACGTGAAGGTGATCGGCGAACGCGGCAGCGCGACCGAACTGGTGAAGCGCTGACGACCGAGCCGCAAGCTCGAACACGAATTGACGGAAGCGTGATGTCCGCTTGCCGTGATCGAAGGATGAGATTTTTGCGCCTCAATGACGTCTACCGGGAACCCCGGAAGAATACGGTTCGCACCAGCGCTGGCACGAAGTCTGCATAAGCTGAACCGACGATCCCTATCAACGAAGGTCACCATGCTCGTTACGCTTGTCGCCGTTCTCTGCAACAGCCAGCTATGCCTTGAGAAAGTCGTTACCACCAGTGAGCAGTCGGGCATCACCATGACTGCCTGCCAGGTAAACGCGCAAATCGGTATTGCCGAGTGGCTCGCTCACGGCCCGTACCACGAGTGGAAATTACAAAGCTACAAATGTGTCGCGGGCAAATACACGCCCAAGAATGAAGCGTGAAATGCGCGCCGACCGTTCCCATGAACCGTGGCTTTGGTCATTAAGAGCCTCGATCGGGTGAGGCGGTTCGCGCGGGGCGCTACCCCAACTCGAAGGTGGTGACGCCGAATACCCGCTCCAGCCGCAACCGCGGGATCGCGCCGGTGTACATGCGCGCGGTCTCGAACACCGGCGCGAGTCCGAAGTCTTGCGCCAAGGCGACCGCGTCGCGGTTGATGCAGGGAATGTCGAGAAAGATCTCACCGCCGCCCACGCTCGCAATCAAGGCCGACAGGATCACCTCGGCGGCGGCGCGGTCGTCAGCCGCCAGCGGTCCGATCTTGCGGCCCTTCCTGCATGGACGGATCACGCCCCAGCCGGCAAGCTCTCCATCGCGCACGAGCGCGCAGCCGACATGCCCCGGCGAGCCGATCCAGGCGCGCAGGAACGCGGTGCGCGGCCCCGGAAACACCGTCGCGTCGTACGCCTCCACAGCGGCCAACGGGACTTCAGTCAGCGGCACGATACCAGCGTGCGGCGGCGCGTCTGGGGCCGCAACGGTGCCGCCGTAACGAACGTTCGCATAGGCGAGCTCGAACCCGGACTTCCGGTAGTTTTGCTGCTGCGCCACCACGCCATCGAGCCCGATCACGCGCGGGCCGGCGTGCGCGATCGCGGCGTTCCATATGCGCAGCCCGTGGCCGCGGCCACGCAGGTCCTCTCGCACGATGTAAAAGCCGAGGAAGGCGAAGCCCGCGCCGTAATTGACGCAGGAGACGGTCGCCGCCGGAACGCCGTCGAGTTCGCCAATCAGGAAGCCTTCCGGATCAGCCACGGCGAAGCAGGCGTCATCGGCGAGGCCCGGATTCCAGCCTTCGGCCGCCGCCCAATCGACGGCTATCGAGATTTCATCCGGCCGCATCGTCCGGATGCGGAGGCCATTCGTGGCGGGCGGTCCTGCAGATGGACTCATGAACGAAATCACCGCGAGCAAGTATTTCCGGCAAAATAGGATGCCATTGACCGAGGCGATAGCGCCCGACGCGAAATATCCCGCCATCGAGGATGCGGCGGAATAGGCGTTGCGCTGCTACACCCCCGGCGGGCGGACGATCGTCGTCCGCAGCATCGCGTCCAGCAGCATCTCCGCCGTGGTGCCCTCAGGCAGCCGCCGCAAAATGTCGGAGAGACGGTCGTCGAGCAGCAGCATGGTAAAACCGTGCACCAGCGACCACGCGCGAGCGATCGCGGCGGCCTGATCCAGCGACAGCGCCTTTTCCTCGATATGCTCATGGCGGCTTTCGCCGATCGAGCCGGCGAGCCCCGCGAACGAGGCGCAGGCAGCCTCATGCAGCGACGGCCGCGACATGTCGAGCCGTTCGGTGCGGAACATCAAGCCGTACATGCCGGGGTGAGCCTGCGCGTAGGCGACATAGGCTTTTGCACGCGACATCCCCTTTTGCATCGGCGTGGTGCCGCTGGCGCCCGCCGCGATCATGGCGTCGTTGAATTGCCGGAAACCGATCGCGGCGAGCTCGCTGACGAGCCCGGTGAGATCGCCGAAATGGTGGGTCGGCGCGGCGTGCGAGACGCCGGCCTCGCGCGCCACCGCGCGCAGCGTCAGCCCGCCGAGCCCGTCGCGCTCGAGCACGCGCTCGGCGGCGTCGAGCAAGGCGTCGCGCAGCGCGCCATGATGATAGGGGGAAGCGCCTCTCGGTGCGCGCCGCCGGCCTGCGGGCCTTTCCGCTACAGCCTTCGCGGGCCGGCGGGCCTTGACCGCCGCCGGGCGGGCCGCTTTGTTTTCCTTGGAAAGTCTTGCCATGCGAATACTTATAGGTTGCGATTTTTACACTGTAAAGATTTGCTTGACGACCCGCCCCGCGCGATGTAACTAAATCTTTACAGTGTAAAGATGATCTGCACAAAGGGAGCGAGCGATGCAGGACCAGGCGACGACCAATCCGGCGCGAACCAATCTGGGGCCGATCCCTTTTGAATGCGACGCGCCGTTCCTGAAAGTGACCGGCGAACTGCCGCGCGAACTCAACGGCACGCTCTATCGCAACGGTCCCAATCCGCAATTCGAGGCGCCGGGCGCGCACTGGTTCGTCGGCGACGGCATGCTGCACGCCTTTCATCTCGAGGAGGGCCGTGCCAGCTACCGCAACCGCTGGGTCCGCACGCCGAAATGGCAGGCCGAGCACGACGCCGGCCGCGCGCTGTTCGGCGGCTTCGGCCGCAAGCTTCCGGATGCGCCGCCTTCGACCACGACCGATGGCGGCGTCGCCAACACCAACATCATCTTCCATGCCGGCCGCCTGCTGGCGCTGGAAGAAGGCCATTTGCCGACCGAGATCGAGCCCGGCACGCTCAAACGCTTGGGCTATTGCGATTACAAGGGCGGCATCGCCGGCCCCTTCACCGCGCATCCCAAGATCGATCCGGTCACCGGCGAGATGGTGTTCTTCGGCTACAATGCCGCGGGTCCCTTAACCCCTGCCCTCTCCTTCGGATCGGTCAGTGCATCCGGCGTGGTGACGCGGTTCGATCGTCTCGAGACGCCCTATGCCAGCATGGTGCACGACTTCATCGTCACCGAAAATCATCTGCTGTTTCCGATCCTCCCCATCACCGGCAGCATGGAGCGCGCGATGCGCGGCAGGCCGCCTTATGCCTGGGAGCCGGAGAAAGGCGCCTATGTCGGCGTGATGAAGCGCAACGGTTCGACTGACGACATCACCTGGTTCCGCGCCGAGAGTTGCTACGTCTTCCATGTCATGAACGCCTGGGAGGAAGCTGGCCGCATCATTGCCGATGTCATGCAGTTCGAGGAGGCGCCGCTGTTCACCCATCCCGACGGCTCGCCGACCGATCCGAAGAAGAATCGCGCCAGGCTGTGCCGCTGGACCTTCGATCTCGCCGGCAATACCGATCGCTTTGCGCAGACCTATCTCGACGACATCACCGGCGAATTCCCGCGCATCGACGATCGCCGCGCGGGATTGACCAGCAGTCACGGCTGGTACGCCTGCGCCAATCCTGATTTGCCGATGTTCGGCGCGCTGTCCGGCATCGTGCATGTCGACGGCAAGGGAAAACGGCTCGGCAATTATCTCTTGCCGGCCGGCGACACCATTTCCGAGCCGGTTTTCGTCGAGCGCAGCAGCGAGGCCAAGCGAAGGCGACGGCTGGCTGCTCGCGGTGGTCTGGCGCGCGCAAGAGAACCGCAGCGATCTGGCTGTCTTCAACGCGAGAGATGTCGAAGCGGGTCCGGTAGCGCTGGTGCATCTCGGCCATCGCGTGCCCGACGGTTTTCACGGCAACTGGGTCGGGGCGAATTAGGCCGCAAGCGAAAGCAGAGCCCGGCTTCGTTATTCCCCGATGTGCACATCGGGGATACGCCTCTTAGAGCGCGGTCGCGACTGAGACATCGGCCGCGGTCGGGCGATGAGCCGGCGATAACACCATCATGGCCGGTCCGGCTGATTGCCTGCGCCGTCATGACCTATCGCGGGCCGCTGGAACGACGGGCCAGGTGCCAGGCGAGCAGGCCAAGAAACTCCAACCCGACCACAGCCGTGACGACGAGCAGACCTGAAAAGGCGGCGTCCGCACTTCGCTCGCGCAAGACATATCCGAGCGTGAGGAGCGGCCCGCTCCATAGCATGCTGCCGATCAGCGTTGCTCCCAGAAAGTTAAGGATCGCGAGCTTGAGTACACCGGCAGGAATCGAGAGATAGACCCGCACTGCCGGAACGGTCTGTCCGACGACGGTGACCCAGAAATGATTGCGCCGGTAGGCCCCTGCCATCCGCTGATACAGCGCGGGCTTCAGGAATATGAATTGTCCGAACCGTTCGATCAGCGCCTCGGTTCGCCTCGGCCCCAAGGCAAGACCGAGGCCGTACCACCCGAGCGCGCCGAGGGTAGAACCCGTCGCGGTGGCCGCGACGGTGACGGCCAGATCGCTTTGGCCCGATGCGGCCGTCATGCCGAGAAGCACGAACACGACATAGGACGGCACCACCGGAAAGAATTTCTCGGCAAGCGCCACGATCCCTACCCCGATCGGTCCGGCTTCGGCAAACAAGGTGATGATGGCCGGAACGTCGATCCCGGCAAACATCAGCTTCGCTCCGGCGTGCGCGCATTGCTTCGGGTGATGCGGTACACCGAGGCGGGCGGAATGTTGAGAAGCACGCGCCCCATGCATGTCGCCTGCAGTCCGAGCTGATCCAGCACCGGCTTCGATATCGGGCACTGCATTCCATAGGTGAATTGATAGAACGCGCCGCCGGCCCGCAGAGAGCCGAATGCCGCGGCGAGAATGGCAATGACTTTCTTCGGCGCAAAATTGAGAAGCGGCAGCCCGCTCACGACAGCGCCGAGCGGCTCCTCGAACAGATCGTGGGACGCCATCCAGGACGCATCCATCCAGAGCACGCGCGCCCTCGGGAAGCGCGCCTGCAGCAGCCGCATGAAATCAGAGCCATATTCGATCAGCGTGAGATCGCTCTCTCTGACGCCGCGCGACAGCAACGCTTCCGTGAAAACGCCCGTGCCGGGACCAAGCTCAAGAACCGGGCCGGAGGCCGGCGTTATTTCACTGGTGATCAGGCTCGCCAGGTTCGCTCCGGAAGGCGCGATCGCGCCCACGTTGCGGGGATTGAACGCGAGAGCGCGAAAAAACAACAAGACGTCGTGTGCTGCCATAGGAGTAAATCACCCATCCGATCAAACCGCATCATCCGCTGATGTCGGGATGGGCGCGGGTATGCGGGGTGCACGTTGTGGGAACATTACGCATCAGCTGCAGCCACAAAAAATTTCCGGCGCAAAACGCAGCGCAAACAGGAGATGTGGAGATAGCGTCTACGAGGCGCGCAGCACCGGCTTGAACGTCATTTTGACGCAAGCGCCGCCAGCGGGACTTTCGGATATGGCAACCTGTCCGCCATGCCGCCGGACGATCTCCTGGACGAGGTTGAGACCGATGCCTGCGCCGCGACCGCGCCCGTGCACGCGGTAAAACGGTTCAAACACGCGCGCGCGGTCGGTCGACGGGATGCCGGGACCGTCATCGCTGACCGCGATCGTGGCCGGCCGGTGCACCCGAACCGCGATGAGCCCCCGGCGGCCGCCATGCTCGATGGCATTCTGGATCAAATTCGTCAGCGCCCTTTCCAGGGATCCCTGATCGCCTCGCACGTGGATCGATTCCGCCGAGGTTTCGAACGACAATTCGTAGCCGGCAGCAATTGCCAAGGGGGCGAGGTCGGCCACCACCATTCTCGCCGACAGCAACGATATCGACGTCGGACTGTGGATCGACCTGCTGGTTGACGCGCTGAAGATCCAGAAGCTGATCGGCCAGGGTGGACAGGCGAGCGACATCTTCAAGCACGCGCCGTGCGTCCGGCCCGAGTGAAAGAGATTCCAGCCGGGTCTGAAGGATCGCGATCGGTGTGCGAAGTTCGTGCGCTGCATCGACCAGGAACCGCTTGTGTGTTTCGTATCCCTCATCGAGGCGGCGCAACGCGTCATTGACGGCTGACACCAGCGGAACGATTTCCGAGGGCACCGCCTCCAGCGGAAGGCGCACGCCGCGTCCATCGATGTCGATCTTCTCCGCTTGCGCGGCGGCGCGGGCAAGCCCGGCGAGTGTTCGCCGAACCACGATGGGAGTGACGATAAGCGTCGCCAACGTCATCAAGACGACGACCGGAAGAACGACGCTGATGAAAAAGGTCGAGGTCGCGAGGGCAACCCGTCGCCACGATACCGTTCCGCCCGAGCCGGTCATGATCTGGAGGTTGCCGGCGGGCGCATCGATCCACTTCAGCCGTGCCGTAGGACGCGCCCCATCGCCGATGTTCCAGCCGAGCCGCGCCTGGCCGATACCGTCGAGGGCGGCGCCGATTTCGGCATATTCGCGCGGCACCCTGCCTTGCGAAACCGAATGTCCCTCCCTGTCCCGGACCACGAACCAGAAATTGGGAGACTCCCGCCGCTGCTGCACGAGCGCCGGCGTATCGCGCACCGAGATTTCCCCATTCGGATCGCGGACGACCGCCTCGCGCAGCGCATCGATCGTGTCATCTTCCGGTTCGAGATTTAGGAACCCGGCGCTCCATAACGCTGCAACCGCAAACAGAACAAACAGCGCCAGCATCGTGGCTTGCACCACCGCCAGCCGACGCACCAATTGCCATCTGAGCGAACGCTGCCGCACGTCCGTCATGACGAACGTTTCAGGAGATAGCCGACACCGCGAATGGCGTGGATCTCGATCGCGGACTCCGCTTCCGACAATTTGCGGCGAAGGCGGGAAACGTGGGTATCCAGTGCGTTCGACTGGATTTCGTCGTCGATGCTGTAGACGGCCTGCTCCAGCGACGACCGGGCGACGGTGCGCCCCATCCGTCGCAGCAACGTCTCAAGCACGAGCAGTTCGCGGCGTGGCAGATCGAGTGGCTTTCCGTCGACACTGGCTTCCCGGTTGCTGACGTCGAACGAAAGCCGCCCCAGCCTTATGGTTTCGGACGGCAGGTCCGCCCGACGGCGAAGCACGGCGCGCAGCCGCGCCAGCAGTTCTTCGACCGCGAACGGCTTGCCGAGATAATCGTCGGCGCCGATGTCCAGCCCCGCAACGCGATCGACCAGTTCGCCTCGCGCCGTGAGCACGATCACGGGAACGCTGACCCCGCTTGCTCGCAGCTTCGAGACAAGCGCTAGTCCGTCGCCATCCGGCAACTGGCGATCGAGCAGAATCGCGCCGTAAGCATTGGTGGAAACCGCTTCTTCCGCATCGCCCAGCGTCGCGATGTGGTCGACCACCATGTCGTAGTTCTTCAAGGCGGCCGCGAGCGCGGCTGCCATTTCCGGTTCGTCTTCCACCAACAGCACGCGCAAGAGCGCCAACCTCAATGTCAAATCGGGGGGCACGTTAGTGGGCGAACATTGCGGCAACGTTGCGGGCAGACCCGAACACTCGAATATACTCAAGCCATTGAAAACAATACATTTAATCAGCCAACCGTTATTTTGACACTGTAAAGATTTTGCTTGACCACTCTGGTTTTCGGCCTCTAGTGTATCTTTACGATGTAAAGATTAGCCCGAAGAGGCTGCCATGACGATCTTCCTGATCCTCGCCCCCTACGGTGCCTTTGCCACCCTGATGCTGCTGACCTCGGCCACTGTCAGCCTGTTCGCCGCGGCGGCGATCTGCCTCGCGGTGATCGCCTACGACATCGCAGGCGGCCGTTCGGTAAAGATCCTTGGCGTCGGCTCGGTGATTACGTTTGCCGCGGTGGGCGGTTACGTCGCCTTGATCGACCCGGCCCTGGGCACCACGCAGGTGAGGTTCGGCGTCGACGTCGGCATTTTCCTGGTCTCGCTGATGTCGATCGTGGTCCGCCGTCCCTTCGTGCGGCAATATGCGCTCGAGGCGGTCGACGCCGAGACCGCGCGGCAGCCGGGCTTCCTGCGCGCGACCTACACCATCACCTGGGCCTGGACCGCCGCTACGCTGCTGATGATGATCGCCAACATCGCGCTGCTCTACGTGCCCGGCCTGCCGCTGTGGTCCGGATTGCTGATTGCCTTCGCCGCCCGCAACAGTGCAGTCTATTTCACCAAATGGTATCCTGAGTACTGCAAGGCAAAGTACGGGAACCTTCCAGCCAACGCGCTGCCGGGCACGCATTGAAAAGACAGGGGACAGGGAGCACGACGATGAAGGGCGTATTTGCCAGGCTTGCGACCGATTTTCTCTCCACCATCGTTTTCCTCGTGATTTATCTCGCGACCGACAACGTGCTGCTGGCGACCGGTGTCGCCATCGCCGGCGCCGTCGCGCAGGTGATCTACTCCCGCATCAAGGGACAGCCGCTCAGCTTCATGACCTGGGCGAGCCTTGGGCTCGTGATCGTGCTCGGCAGCGCGACGCTGATGACCAACGATCCCCGCTTCGTGCTGGCCAAGCCCGCGATCGGCCATCTTGCCGTCGGCGTGATCATGCTCAAGCGCGGCTGGATGCTGCGCTACATGCCGGCGATCGTGAGCGAGACCGTTCCGGAATACGTCACCGTCGCGGGCTACGCCTGGGCCGCGCTGATGTTCGTGCTCGCCGCCGGCACCATTGGCATTGCCATGACCGGCGACATGAAGCTGTGGACGTTCTACGTCACGGTGGTGCTGCTCGGCGCGAAGATCACGGCCTTCGCCATCCAGTACGTGGCGTTTCGGATACTGGTGACCAGCCGGCTCCGCGCCGCCGCCCGCGCCTGATCGCCGCATTTTTGGCATCGCGATTGGCCGTGCGCCGCAGGATAGGTTATACCGCGCCGGAGTGATCGATCTCAGAACCATTCCGGTTGCTGGGGCATGTTGGGGAGACGACTATGGCCGTGGACGGAAACTGGAATCTCGTCATGACGACGCCGATGGGCGAGCGCCAGGCGACGCTGTCGCTGAAGAACTCCGGCGGCGCGCTGACGGGCACGCAAGGCGCTGACGGCAATTCCGGCGAAATCTTCGACGCCACCGTTGATGGCGACGACGTCGCCTGGAAAATCTCCATCACCAACCCGATGCCGCTGACCCTCGCCTTCTCCGGAAAGGTGTCCGGCGACAGCATGTCCGGCGAAATGGGCATCGGCCCGATGGGCAGCTTCCCGTTCACGGGGACACGGGCGTAAGGTTTTCTCGCGGCCTTGCCTGCGAGAGCACGGCCCCATACGCCGCGGCACGTATTGTCTCGCCGCGGCGATTGACGGCTTTCTCTTAGGGACGTCGGGCGGTCGGTCATGGGTCCCGGCTCAAGGCCGGGACGACCCCCTCACCCCAGATTCAATTCCTTGAAGAAGTCGTTGCCCTTGTCGTCGATGATGATGAAGGCCGGGAAATCCACGACCTCGATGCGCCAGATCGCTTCCATGCCGAGCTCGGGATATTCGACGACCTCGACCTTCTTGATGCAGTGCTCGGCGAGGTTTGCCGCGGCGCCGCCGATCGAGCCGAGATAGAAGCCGCCGTGCTTCTTGCAGGCCTCGCGCACCGCGACCGCGCGGTTGCCCTTGGCCACCATCACCATCGATCCGCCCGCCGCCTGGAACTGGTCGACAAAGGAATCCATCCGTCCTGCCGTGGTCGGTCCGAACGCGCCGGACGCATAACCATCGGGCGTCTTCGCCGGGCCGGCGTAATAGACCGGATGGTTCTTGAAGTAATCCGGCAGCGGTTCGCCCTTCTCCAGCCGCTCGCGCAACTTGGCATGCGCGGAATCGCGCGCGACGATCATGGTGCCGGTCATCGACACCCGCGTCTTGATCGGGTGCTTTGAAAGCGTCGCCAGGATTTCCTTCATCGGCTGGTTGAGATCGATCTTGACCACCTCGCCGCCGAGCGACTGTTCGACGGCAGGCAGATATTGCGCCGGGTTATGCTCGAGCTCCTCGAGGTAGATGCCGTCCTTCGTGATCTTGCCGAGCACCTGGCGGTCCGCCGAACAGGACACGCCAAGCCCGATGGGAAGCGATGCGCCGTGTCGCGGCAGGCGTATCACCCGCACGTCGTGGCAGAAATATTTGCCGCCGAATTGCGCGCCGACGCCGAGCGACTGCGTCATCTTCAGGATTTCCTGCTCCATCTCGAGATCGCGGAACGCGTTGCCGTCCGCTGACCCATGGGTCGGCAGCGCATCGAGATAGCGCGCGGACGCGAGCTTTACGGTCTTCATGCAAAGTTCGGCCGAGGTCCCGCCGATCACGATAGCCAGATGATAGGGCGGGCACGCCGCGGTGCCGAGCGTCAACACCTTCTCCTTCAGGAACGCCAGCAGGCGATCTTTTGTCAGTACCGATGGCGTCGCCTGGAACAGAAAGCTCTTGTTGGCGGAACCGCCGCCCTTGGCCATGAACATGAACTTGTAGGCGTCATCGCCCTCGGCGTAGATCTCGCACTGCGCCGGCATGTTGTTGGCGGTGTTTTTTTCCTCATACATCGACAAGGGAGCTACCTGCGAATAGCGCAGGTTACGGCGCAGATAGGCGTCGCGCGCGCCTTCGGAAAGCGCCGCCTCATCGTCGCCGTCGGTGATGACGTTGCAGCC
Organism: uncultured Alphaproteobacteria bacterium; assembly: GCA_963786115.1. Lineage (GTDB taxonomy): Bacteria > Pseudomonadota > Alphaproteobacteria > Rhizobiales > Xanthobacteraceae > Bradyrhizobium. The sequence goes on along the minus strand of CAWAYC010000038.1, from coordinate 14,268 downwards.
CTTCTTGCCCATGATAATGGCGGTGCCGGTGTCCTGGCACATCGGCAACACGCCGCCGGCGGCGATGTTGGCGTTCTTCAGGAAGTCGAAGGCCACGAACTTGTCGTTGTCGCTGGCTTCCTTGTCGTCGAGGATCGAGCGCAGCTGCTTCAGATGCCCTGGACGCAGGTAGTGGTTGATGTCGCCGAACGCGGCCTCGGAAAGCGCCCGCAGTGCCTCGCGCGAGACCACGAGCATGTCCTTGCCCAACACTTTCTCGACCCGCACGCCCTCGGTCGTGATCTTCTTGTAGGGCGTCGTATCCGCGCCGAGCGGAAACAGCGGCGTGTGCTTGTAGGGCGGAACAGGCTTCTGGTCGGGAATGGCGGTCGGGGCGTTCATGGAGGGCTCGCAGGTTTGGAACCGGAGACGTCCATGGGACGCCGAGCCGGCGATTGAACTGTTCTAAGCACTTTTACGGCAAAGGGAAGGTTCCGGAAATCACCCCAGGGATCGAAACGGCGAATGACTGTCGCCGCTGCGCCGGTCGGCATTCCCACGCTTTTCACGTGCTCGGCCCAGTCGCTTTGCGATAGGCGTGACAATCCTCGGATTGGGACGGATGAAGGATTGAGCGAGCCGGCACCGGCACCCCCGGCATGATCCATTTCACAATCATTCCACCATGCGCGCAATACCGGCATGGCGGCTGCCCCTCCCCCTCCGGCCGCCTCGTAGCATGCGAGCGGTCCGTATTGACGCGGCCAGGCAGACCTTGCATGAACCTCGCGCGCGCGTTTCAATGGTGCGGGGGTATCCATGACAAAAAAACTGCACATCCGCTTACGATCGAACGTCGGTTCAGCCCTTCTCACCGTCACGCTTGCGCTGTTCGCCGGCCTCATCGCCTCGCCAGCGCGGGCTGACCGCTGCGCGGATATCGCCAACCAGCTGAAGAACGGCATCGACGGCCTCAAGGTGAATTTCGCGGCCCGCAACATCATCTATCTCACGCACCCGGCGGCCAAGGAATTGTCGCTCGGCTGCCGCGGCCAGAATTATTCCAGCGAGCTCTATGCCAAGGGTGACCGCAAGCCGAAGCCGGAATTCTATCGACTGGTCGGCTCGGCCGCGGCGATCGTCTTCACGGTGCCAAAGGACGACACCACGACCGGCACCACGCGGTGCCTCAAGCGCATGGGCCTGTTGCGCGGCGACAAGGTCAGCATGCGTTTTCGCCGGCTGAGCCTGGAATGCACGCGCACCAAGACGGAAGCCTCGATCGCGATCACGCGCGGCAGGGACGAGTGAGCACGGCGCCTCGGCCGGCGAAATCGCGCCGGCCGAAGAAAAGATAGAATCAAAAAATAGAATCATTTGTAATGAGATTGGTGCCTCCTGTTCACCATCGGCCGGGATCGGCCGGGGAGGATTCATAAAGCGTTCGTTTCCTCGCATCCAATGTCCGATGCGACGAAAAGGATGTTCTGTGATGAGTGTTTCTGCTGTAGCTGCACCGCTGCCGGCGCCGGTCGCGACCCCGGTCAAGCCGCCTGAAGCGAATGAAGTCAAAACCGCCGACGTGCAGAACGGCGGCGCGGCCGACGGCACGCGCCTGCCGCAGCCGACGGTGCTGGCCGCCCTTCCGCCCGGACAAGGCACGCGGGTCGACCAGTTCGCCTAAGGCATGATCGGTTCTGATTGAATCAGAACCGAAGCTCTGGATTCTTGTTTTGACGCGTTTTCTTCACGCGAACCGGTATCCACCCCGGATCAAGTCCGGGGCAGGTTTTCGCTCGAAAACGCTATGAGCCAGCCGGAGTAGCGACGCGACGTCACCCCCTCCGCTGCGACGCGCGTCGCAAGTTCGCCAAAAACGGCGCGATCATGGCCGCCGAAGGAAGCAGCCATGATCGCAAAGCTCCTGCTGCAGAACTCGCTCTATGTCGTTGCGATGGGCGTGCTGTTGTTCGCCTCCGCAGGCACGCTGGACTGGCCGGCGGCCTGGGTCTTCCTGGTGACATCAGCGATCGTCGGGCCCGCCGCCGGCCTGTGGCTTGCGCGGGTTGACCCGGCACTGCTCGAGGAACGGTTGCGGTCGCCGGTGCAGAAGGATCAGCCGGCCGCGGACAAGAAGTTCGTGCTGGCGTTCGGCCTGACCGTGCTTGCCTGGTTCGTGGCAATGGGGCTTGACCGGCGCCTGCACCTGTCGAACGTACCGCTCGCGCTGCAAGCCGTCGGGCTTGCGATGTACCTCGTCTCGACCGCCTTCATCATGTGGGTGTTCCGCGAAAACTCGTTCGCGGCGCCCGTGGTCAAGGTGCAATCTTTCCGCGACCATCACGTGGTGTCGACGGGCCCCTACGCCTTCGTGCGTCACCCGATGTACAGCGGCATCACGCTGTTCTTCCTCGGCGTTCCGCTATTGCTGGGTTCGTGGTGGGGCGTGGCGATTGCGTTGCTGTTCATCGTGCTGTTTGCGATCCGTACGCGCATCGAGGAACGCGCGTTGATCGATGGGCTCCCGGGCTATACTGACTATGCCGCGCGGGTGCGCTATCGTCTGGTGCCCGGGGTTTGGTAAAGGAAGATCGCCGATGCCTGACAGCAAGACTTACACCGGCGGCTGCCATTGCGGCCAGGTGCGGTTCGAGTGCACCACCGACATGGCCATGGTGACGGCGTGCAACTGTTCGATCTGCACCAAAAAGGGCCTGCATTTCAGCTTCCTGTCGCCGAAGAGCTTTCAGCTCCGCGCCGGCGAGGAGAACCTGAAGGAATACCTGTTCAACAAGCACGCGATCCGCCATCAGTTCTGCGTCGACTGCGGCGTCGAAGTGTTTGCCCGCGGCAGCAAGCCTGACGGCACCGAGGTGATCGCACTAAACGTCAGCTGCATCGACGGCATCGAGCTGTCGAAGCTGACGATGACGCCGGTGGATGGAAGGAACAGGTGAGACAGACGTCCGTCGTCATGGCCGGGCCTAACGGAGTAAACAGATGGCGTTAGATAATCACTAATCCAGCGCCTTGTAGCGCCGGAAAATCCCCTCCTCGTTGAAGGGGATACGCCGGTCGCTTTCGAGATAGGCCTTGATGTTCGGTCGCGCGGCGACGCGATCGCGCAGCGCGACCAGGCCGGGGATGTTCTTCTCGAACGCCTTCATCCGCTTCGGAAAGGCGTAGCGCAGCCCTTCCACGATCTGGAACAGGGACAGGTCGACATAGGTCACCCGCCGTCCGGTGACGTAAGCGCCCGCCATTTGCCTTCAACAAGACCTCGAAATATCCGAGATATTTCGGCACCCGCTCCTTCCAGAATTCTTCCGTGCGCTTCTTCGCGGGCGCCCGCTGGTCCTCGTAATAGAGCGACGGCCCGAGCGGATGATGGGTATCGTGGATTTCCAGCACGAGGTCGGCGATCGTGAGCTGCAACTGATGCACCCACAATTTCCCGGCCTCGGCCTTCGGCGCCAGGCCATGGCGCGCGCCGAGATAGAGCAGGATGTTGGCGGTCTGCCCGATCACGAGATTGCCGGCTTTCAGGAACGGCGGCGCAAACGGCGGCGTGCCGTTTTTCGCCTTCGTCATCTTCATCATCGCGGCCATGCCGTCGCCGCGGCGCGCGACGTCTGTGTAATCGGCGCCGGCATCTTCCAGTGCAAGGCGGACATATTCGCCGCGACCCTGAATCATGGGCCAGTAATAGAGTTGATAACGCATCGACGGCACCTCCTCGCGCTTCATCCACGGGTTTAACAAATCATCCCATATTTGGTTCGTCGCGCTCAAGGAGGGTGTTAGAGCGCCGCTGCGTCGAGCGTCCGATTCCGCTACACGGCACGGATAAGATGATGGCGGATAACAAGAAGAAGCGCGGCGGCACCGATCGCGCACTGATCGCATTGGGCGAGCCGTACGAGGTGGCCTACTGGTCGAAAGAATTCAAGGTCACGCCCGCAGGCTGAAATACGCCGTGAAGGACGGCCGGACGTTCCGCGAAGAAAGTCGAAGCCTATATCAAGCTGCAGAAGCACCGGGCATCGGACAAGATGCGGATCGCGTTGAGCGAGCCGTATGAAGTCCGCTACTGGTCCCGGAAGTTCAAGGTGACGCCGGCAAGACTGAAAACCGCGGTGGCGGCCGTCGGACATTCATCGAAGAAGGTCGGCACCTATTTCGCTGCCAGGAAGACCGCCAAAAAACCGCCACGAAAAAGCACCGTGCCATTAACAGGCTCACGCCCCTCGCGATACCGTTTCTTGTTCAGCGGTTTCTGGCATCCAAATGGCGAAGACGATCACGGCGACGAGGGCGGCGACGCCTAGCGCGAGAAATGTCGCGGTGTAACCGAAGTGATCGACGATCACGCCAGCAGCTAGGCCACTCAGCGAGGCGCCGATCCCCTGCATTGTTGCGACGGCACCTAAGGCAAGGTTGTAGCGACCGGTGCCTTGCATGATATCGGCAATTACCAGGGGCGTGAGTGCGCCGAAGACCCCGGCTCCTACGCCATCAAGCAACTGGACACCGATCAGCCAGAAGCTGTTGTCAGAGAGGGTGTAGAGTACCGCGCGGACCGGGAGGATGATAAATCCGGCGAGAAACAACGGCTTGCGTCCCCAACTGTCGGCAGTGCGCCCAACCAGGAGCGCGATCGGCAGCATCACCGCCTGTGCGGCTACGATGCAGGCCGACATCATGGCCGTCGCCTCTTTCGGGTATGCGGCGGCGAGCTTCTGTCCCACCAGCGGAAGCAGCGCCGCATTGGCAAGATGGAACAGCAAGACGCACAGGCCGAAGACGACCAGGGGCCGGGATTTGAACAGGATGCCGTAGTCGGCGGTTTTGGGAGCGGTTGCCGCCGCACCGTGCTCATCGTCGAAGTCTCTCGCCCGGTTGTAATCGATCGCCGTAGCCGGAATGGACAGCACCGCAATACTGGCAAGTCCGGCAAAGACCGGCACGAGAAGGAAGACGGCGCGCTGTGAGAACGCATAACCGACCGCGGCAGCCACCGCAGCGATGCCGACATTGCCGGCATGGTCGAAGGCCGAGTTGCGCCCCATGCGTCGGGCCAGCTGTTTGCGCGCATACAGGCCCAAGGTCAGGGCCGCGACTGCAGGACCGAAGACGTCGCCCACAATTGCCATCAGGCTTGTCGCGAACAAGACCGGCCAGAAACTCGGCCATGCGAAGATGATGATGGCTGCGCCACTCAGCACGGCAAGCGCTAAGACTATCGCGCCGCGCTTGGCGCGCGTCCCGTCGATCGCGGCGCCGATCGGCGTTTGGACTACGAGCCCGAGCAGACCGCTGATTGTAGTCACCACTCCGACTTGGGACTGGCTCCAATGCTGCTGGGTAACCAGGAACACATTGAGATAAGGCCCCACCGCCCCGCGGACATCGGCGAGCAAGAAGTTGATGGCATCGAGCGAAAGCGGATTGAAACCCTTTCTCTTGGTTGGCGTCACAGCCATAGCCACATCGTCCCGATTGCCAGCGTGATGATAGTCAGCGGCGCGCCGACCCTGAAATAATCCCAGAAACCGATCGCCACGCCGGAACCGGCGGCCCTCTGTACGACGATCAGATTGGCGATTGAGCCCAGCACGGTGAAGTTGCCGGCGAGCGTTGAAGCCATCGCGATTACAAGCCACGCCGTGTCGCGGTCTTTCAGCGCATCGACAAACGGCTTGAGCATCAACACGGCCGGCACGTTGCTGACCAAGTTGGACAGCACCGCCGTCACGGTGCTAAGTACTGGAACCTGATCGAGATGAAGCCGGCTCACGGCCGCAATGGTGTCGTCACTGAGGAGCGCGTGCTGTGCACCGGCGACGATGATGAACAGACCGGCGAACATCAGCAGCAGCGACCAGTCGATCTCCGCGTAAACCCGCCGGCTCTTTACTCTTCGGGTCAGCAGCAACAGCCCACCGATGATAATCGCGGCCTTGGCCGGCACGACCCCGCCGAAGAACAATGCGATGAGGATCAGGGTTGCCATCAAAGCGCGTATCACCAGCACGCGATTGGCATCAACCTTCGGTGGCTGCGCTTCCAGTCGCGCGGTCCCGACGAACTCAGCGCGATGGAACAGCGCAATGAGCACCACGGTGACGATCAGCCCAATCAGCGCAACCGGCCCCAACACCACGGCGAATTTGGTGTAGGGGATATGTGAGAAGCTGCCGATCATAATGTTCTGCGGGTTGCCGGTGATCGTTGCAGTTGAGCCTACATTCGACGCCATCGCTACGGCCAACAGATAGGGTACCGGCCGGCGTCCCAGTGCGACCGTCAATTCCAGTACGAGCGGGGTCAGCACCAAGCAGATCGCGTCGTTCACCAGGAAAGCAGAAAAGACGCCCGAGGTCGCGACGACCGCAGCGAGCAGGATCAAAGGTCGCCGGGCGTGCGCCATCACCAAGGCAGTGGCGACGGCGAAAAAGCCGGAAAGCCGCAGATTGGCGACGACGATCATCATGCCAAGCAGCAGCGTGATGGTATCGAGGTCGATCGCCTTATAGGCGCCCTCAAGCGGCAGGGCGCCCGATGCCACCATGAGGCCGGCGCCGACCAGGGCAATGCCAGCCCGGTCGATGCTCAGGCCGGGAATTCGGCCAATCGCGAGCGCGAGATAGCTTCCGACAAAGATAACGCCGGCCGCGACGCTCCGGCCCTCCCCGCCAATTCGATCACCGGCCGGAAGCAGACTTGGCGCTAGCGCGGCGGCCATGGCGATCACGACCACTAACCCGACTAGCAAAACGCTCAAGGCGGCCAGCCAGTGACTTCGTTTGGAGGAGTGGCGCATATCGCCAACGCTAATCGAGTAAGCCGCGCAGAGCTGCACCAATAATTTCCGCTGAGCGCGACTAATGCCGCCAACTGGTCATACCAGCGTTTTGGGTAACCCTTGATGACAGACTTGGTTCCGCTGCCGAATGCCCGGTTCGGGTCAAACGGCGAAATTCCGGGATGACCAGCGCATGTCTGCTCTATCCCCGATACTGTTGAAAAAGTCGAAAATCGCGAAGCTCCGAAAGTCTCGCGAATGTCGAATGTTGGTGATCTCAGCCACTGCAAGGCTCTGCGGAATCGATACGAGTTCTCGGTAGTCGCTTTTGCGCTAATCGATGTGGCCCCCCAACATCACAGCGCGTGAGACGCACGAGCGGTCCGGAGATTTTTCAGTCGTCGGCCAAAAGGAACTTTGTCAACGGTGTCTCCCCCAAAAGCGGACATCTGTCGTTCTATGAGTACACCCCCTAATTCGCCGCGAAGCAGTACAGCAAACCGTCGCCGCCGGTGCTCTTCAGATCGGCCTGCGAGCAGCCGCCGTCCGGGCCGCGCGAGGGATGCGAGGAGTTCCAGGATTTCGACGGCTCGTCGTCGCGCAGCCCCTGGCGGTCGAAATGCCCGAGCATCGCCGCGCCTTGCGTCGAGCTCGTCCAGTTCTTGCAGGTGCGGTCCTCGCCGGCCGCGAAGGCGGTGCCGTCGGCTTGCGATCCCGTCAGCACGTCGTGACGGTTCGGCGTATCGCCGCGGCCGTTGATCACCTCGCCCTTCTCGCTCAGCGCGGTCTGCTTGGTGATGTTGTTGCTGCCGGAGTGCAGCTCGGCGACGTCCTTGGCGATCGCGACGCCCTTGATATTCTGCCATGGCCCCTTGCCGATGCGGTCGCGCGCGTTCACCGCGGGCGCGCCGTCAGCCGCCTGCGTCGAAAGGTAGGCACGCCAGGTCTTCGGCGCGCCAAAGCCCGCCGCCTGCGCCAGGGTCTGGCAATGATTGTCGGCGCCGGCGAGACCGCCGAGATTGCCGCCATTGCCGATGCCGTTGCTGGTCAGGAAGAAACTGGTGTCGGCCGTTTGCGCCTGCGCCGCCGGGCCCGCGAAAACGCCGAGCGCGAGACATGCCGGCGCGATAATCCTGGAAACAATGTTCATCCTGTCCTCCTGATTGCTTTTGATCGGCCTTTTTGGTCCGCTGACATCAACCCGTCCGAGCGGTCATTATTCCGGCGGCGCGACCCTGGAATGAAACGGCAGAAAAAAGGCGCCGCGGTTGAACCGCGGCGCCTCATGTCCTTGCTCCTGCCGACGATCAGCTGGTCTGCTGAATCGCCGAAAGTTCCCAGTTCTGGCCGCGAGGCCGGACGAAGGTCCAGACCTCCGTCACCTCGACGGGCTGCTCGCTGCCGGCAACCAGGTGCCCGGAGGTCCGCTCCAGCGTCTTGTCGACCATCGAGAACCGCATCGCCACGGAGGCATAATCGGTTTCGCCTTCGCGCCAGGCTTCGGCGAGGTCACCCTGCAGCAGCCTGGTGTTGGACACCTTGTTGATGTTGTTGCGGGCCTTGTTCTCCTCCAGATCCTTGGAGAAGTAGGAGACCATTTCCGGCGTCGCGAGCGTGTGCAGCTTTGCGACATCCTCGTCCGACCACGCCGCCTGGATCTCGCCGAGCAGCCGCTCGAAGGCCTCATAGTCCGCGGGCTGAATTTCCAGCGGCGCGCTGCCCGATCCGAGACCAAAACCCAGGCCCGAGCGGAAGCTCGGTTGTGCGCCCGGGCCAGCGGCGGGAGCGCCGGCATAGGCGGCCGCGGGCGTATTGCGGCGCTGCCACCATGACATCGCCAGCCGCACCACCAGCACGATCAGGCCGATCTGCAGCACGAGGCCGAGGATCGACGACAGGCCGCCGAGGCCGGAGAACAATCCGCCACCGAACAGCATGCCGAACAGACCGGCGCCAAGGAAGCCCGCAGCCAGGCCGCCGAGCAACCCCCGGCCCATGCCGCCGCGGTTGAAGAAGCCGCCGCCTGCGGCGGCCGGCGCGCCCATGGTCGGGCTACCCGGCTGGGTGAAGGTGCGGTTGAACGGTTGCGCCGTGCCCGGCGCGGTGGAGGTAGACGGCGGCGCGGCAAAGGTCCGCGAGCCGCGGGAGCCCGAGCCAAAACCGCCACCGGCGCGGGCATCGGCCGCCGAGATCGCCATTACCGTGGGCACCGCCAGCGACAAGACCACCGCAATCGCCCGAACAATTCCGCGCGTACGTTGCGTGAAATTCATGTTGTTTCCTCAAATTCCCCGGCATGGGGAAGCGCTACTAAGATGGGCAGGGATGCTTAAAAGTGAAGCCGGAAACGGGAATCGCGGCTGCGGCCCTCGGTCGCGGGGATGTGACAATTGGGTGCTTGAATAGCCGCGCGCACCCTATTCCACCGTCATGGTTTGCTTCACCTTCTCGACCAAAGCGCTGAGCGCGAAGGGTTTTGGCAGGAAGGCGAACTGCTCGTTCTCCGGCAGGCTCTTGTCGAAGGCTTCCTCCGCATAGCCGGAGACGAAGATGATCTTCAGGTTCGGATTGCGCTTGCGCATTTCCTTGAGGAGCGTCGGGCCGTCCATCTCCGGCATCACCACGTCGGAAACGACGAGGTCGACCGCGCCGTCTCGCTCCTCCAGCGCTTCCATTGCCTCGATGCCGTTGGACGCTTCGATCACGCTGTAGCCGCGCGAGCGCAGGCCGCGCGCGTTCAGCGAGCGCAGGCCTTCCTCGTCTTCCACCAGGAGGATGGTGCCCTGCCCGGTCAGGTCGGGTTTTGGCTTCGGCGGCTCGACGGGGGCGGCTCCCTTGGCGGCCCCGTTAGCGGCGTGCGGCTCCGGCGCTGCCTCCTGTTCGACGCGATGCCGCGGCAGGAAGATGCGGAACGAGGTGCCCCTGCCGGGTTCGGAATCGACATAAACGAAGCCGCCGGTCTGCTTGACGATGCCATAGACGGTCGACAGGCCAAGCCCGGTGCCCTTGCCGACTTCCTTGGTCGAGAAGAACGGCTCGAAGATCTTGTCGACGATATCGGCGGGAATACCGGTGCCGGTATCCGATATGTCGATCCGCACATAATCGGCGGGCGGCATGCCCTTGTAGGACAGCTGCGCGCTGTCCTCCGCCGTCACGTTCACGGTCTTGATGATCAGCTTGCCGCCGTCGGCCATCGCGTCGCGGGCGTTGACGGCGAGGTTGACGATCACCTGCTCGAACTGCGAGACGTCGACCTTCACCGGCCAGAGATCGCGGCCGTGCACGAGGTCGAGCTTCACCTTCTCGCCGATCAGGCGGCGCAACAGCATGGTGAGGTCGCTCAGCGCGTCTCCGAGATCGAGCACCTGCGGCCGCAGCGTCTGGCGGCGCGAGAACGCGAGCAACTGCCGCACCAGCGTCGCGGCGCGGGTCGCGTTCTGCTTGATCTGCATGATGTCCTGGAACGACGGATCGGTCGGCTTGTGCGCGTTCAGCAGGAAGTCGTTCGCCATCATGATGGCTGACAGCACGTTGTTGAAATCGTGCGCGATGCCGCCGGCGAGCTGGCCGACCATGTCCATCTTCTGCGACTGGTTGATCTGGTTTTCCAGCGTCCGCCGCTCGGTGGTTTCCAGCATGTAGACGATCGCGGCTTCGGTATCGCGCTCGTCCTCTTCCACCGCGGTGACGAAGAACTCGCCCCAGCGCTCCTTGGGGCCGTCGAGCATGGCTTCCACCGGCGCAATGTCGCCCTGCCCTTCGGCGGCCTGGTTGATCGCCGCGATCAACAGGCCGCGGTCGCGCGGATTGACGGCGCGGAAGATCGATTTTGTCGCGGCGCCTTCGCCATCGAGGCCTTGCGCCAGCTTGGCGTAGCGGGCGTTGGCGCGCACCACCGCGCCGCCGCGGTCGACGGTGGCGATCGCCATCGGGGTATGATCGAAGAAGCGCATGAAGCGGACTTCGGCGGCGCGCTCGGGATCGTAGTGCTCGTCGCGGGCGCGGCTGATGACGAGCGTGCGCGAGGCGCCGGGCGCACCGTCGGCGCCGAACGCCAGCTTGTGATAGAGCCGGACCGGCATGGTCTTGCCGTTGCGCATCCGCAGGTCGATGTCGAACACTTCCGTTTTGACTTCGCCCGGCACCGGCACGATCGAGGTCAACAGCGCTGCGCCGTCGCCGGAGACGACATCGGTCAGCTTGAGGCCGCCCGAGCCGATCTCGGCCAGGTCGTAGTCCAGCCAGTTCGACAGCGTCGCATTGACATAGACGATCTCGCCCAAAGGGTTGACCGAGAAGAAGCCGCAGGGCGCATGATCGAGATATTCGATCGCGTGCTGCAGCTCCTTGAATACGTCCTCCTGGCGCTCGCGGTCGCGGGTGATATCGGCGATCGACCATACCGCATATTTCGCCTCGCGCTTGCTCTGGCCGAGCGGACGCACCCGCATCCTGAGCCACCGGCCATGGACGCCGTCGTGGCCGGCGATGCGCACTTCTTCCTGCTGCCGCTTGCCCTCGCGCGCCGCCTTCAGGAGGCGGAACACCGCTTCCGAGACGTCGGGGTTACCGATGAAGACGCGTTCCACCGGGCGCACATCCTGCGGGCCCGTCGCTCCCGTCAGCGCGAGATAGGCGGCGTTGGAGTAAACGACGTGCCCCCTGGCGTCGGTGACCGCCAGCCCGTCATGGGCATGATCGGCGATGCGGCCCATCACCGGATCATCGACGTTGCGATCCGAGAAGCGGACGATGCCGGCGGCGAAGGCGAACAGGTTGAACAGCCCGACCATGGCGAGAAGCGCCAGCAGGCCAAGGATATAGGGCTGCGCCTGGGCGCGGCCGATGGTCATCAGCACGACCGCCACCGCGACAATGCCGGCGGCCACCAGGAGCACCAGGATGATGCTGCCGCTCCGCCGCGCCGGTTCGTGGGCCACCAACGGCTCGGAGGAGAGATTGTTGTCGGTTTCAGCGGTCATCTGGGGCGGCGCAGCCTGTCGGCCTCACTATAACGCGCTTGCCGCGCGCGGGCTCCTCAGTGCCTGAATCGGACCCGCAAACGCAAGTCCACCAGGCGGCTATTTCGCAAGTTAAACCCATTTCATGCCGGTTTCCGGCGCATTGGTCACGCCCGACTGCCGGAAAAGCTACGCTTCAGGCCCATGACATAGCCGATGATTTCGGCAACCGCATGGTAATGCTCGACCGGAATCTCCTCGTCGATATCGACGGTTGCGTACAAGGCCCGGGCCAGCGGCACGTTCTCCACGATCGGAATATCGTGTTTCTTGGCGATTTCCCGGATCTTGAAGGCGATATTGTCGACGCCCTTGGCGACGCAGAGCGGGGCCGCCATGCTGCGGTCGTAGGACAGCGCAATTGAATAGTGGGTCGGGTTGGTGATGATCACGGAGGCCTTGGGAACCGCCGCCATCATGCGCTTCTTCATGCGCTGCTGCCGCAGCTGGCGGATCTTGCCCTTGATGTGGGGATCGCCTTCGGCCTGCTTGAATTCCTCCTTCATCTCCTGCAGCGACATCTTCTGCCGCTGGTACCACTGCCGGTACTGGAAGAAGTAATCGGCAATCGCCACCACGGCCAGCATGGCCACGACCGCGCCCATCAGGTGCAGCGTCAGGGTGGTGGTCACGCCCAGGATTTCGGCGGGATCGAAGTGAAGGAACGCCTCCAGCCGGTGGCGCTCCGGCCATAACACCGCCGCCATGACGGCGCCGAGCGCGGCCAGCTTGAAAATCCCCTTGGCAAAATTCGCGGCCGCCTGCTTGCCGAAGATGCGCTTGAAGCCGGCGCCGGGCGAGACCTTCGAGAATTTCGGCTTCAGCGATTCGCCGGACCATACCAGGCGGTGCTGGATCATGTTGCCGGCGATCGCGGCCAGCATCAGCATCAGCAGCGGCACGCCGACGGCGGCGATCACGGCATAGGACAACGTGTATGCCAGTGCCAGCAGGCCGGCGCCGTCGGTGCGGATCATCCAGGAATTGGCGATGAGGTTGCGCATCGGCATCGAAATGCCGCCGCCGATCGATCCCGAGAACGTCGCGAGCACCAGTGTTGCGCCTGATATCACGAACCAGGTGTTGACCTCCTGGCTCTTGGCGACGTCGCCCTTCGCATGCGCGTCCTCAAGACGTTTTTGCGTAGGGTCTTCTGTTTTGTCGTCGGTATCCTCGGCCATCGCGGCTTCCCTATCTCGGCGGTGTCAGCTCGTGCATGACGCCGACGAAGTAATCGAGGTAGGTTCCCATCATCGCTGCGATGACGAGGGCGAAGATCAGGAAGCCTGCGAGGATCGACAGCGGCACGCCGACGAAATAGACCTGCATCGCCGGCATCAGCCGCGCCAGGACGCCAAGCCCGATGTTGAAGACAAGCCCGAACACCAGGAACGGCGCGGCGAGCTGCATGCCGATCTTGAAGGCAGTGGCGAACGCCCGGGTCGCGAGCGCCGCGACGTCGCCGCTTGGCATCAACTCGCCCGGCGAAAAGATCCGGTAGCTCTCGTTCAACGCCGATATCACGAGATGATGGGTGTCGGTCGCGAACAACAGCGTTATGCCGAGGATGGTCAGGAAGTTGCCGATCAGAAGCCCCTGCTGGCCCTGGGTCGGATCGACAGCGGTGACGAAGCCGAGGCCGAGCTGCTGGGCGATCACCGAGCCCGCCACCTGCAGCGCCGACAGCGTCACCCGCGCGGTCGCGCCAAGCACGACACCGATGACGATCTCATGAAGCATCAGGACCATGAGCGAGGACATCGACGTCATGTCGACGTGGTAGGCGGCGCGGTGCAGCGGCAGGATGATCAGCGTCAACAACAGCGCGATCGACAGCTTGACGCGAACCGGGATGTTGCTCTCGCCAAAGCCGGGCAACAGCATCACCATCGCGCCGACGCGGGCAAATACCAGCATGAAGGCCGCGGCGAGCGCCGGCAGTAGCGATATGTCGATGCGCATGACTTACGCACCCTTGCATCAACCGCCTATGATTCGCGACGAAATCCGCATCATGTGGCCGTGCAGCGAGTTGGCCATAAACGGCAGCGCCAACAGCAGCGTCACGAAGATCGCCAGAATCTTCGGCACGAAGATCAGCGTCTGCTCCTGGATTTGCGTCAGCGCCTGGAACAGCGACACCACGACACCGACCACGAGCCCGACCACCATCAGGGGCGACGACACCACCACGATGGTCCAGATCGCATCGCGCGCCACGTCAAGAGTTTCAGGCCCGGTCATTTCAATCTTCCTGTCCACTCTGGAGACATTGGCCCCGTCATTGCGAGGAGCGCTTGCGACGAAGCAATCCATTCTTTCTTTTCGCGGCGCGATGGATTGCTTCGCTGCGCTCGCAATGACGGCGTTATCAGATCGGCATCTTCATGATGTCTTCATAGGCCTGGATCACGCGGTCGCGGACCGAGACCAGCGTCGAGACGGCGACGTCGGTTTCCG
>CAWAYC010000037.1:0-129017 GCA_963786115.1 uncultured Alphaproteobacteria bacterium | reverse complement strand
TCTGGCAGCGCCAGCGATTCTGGGATGGCTATGGTTGGCGGGTACGCCGGGTCAGGGCTTGCTATTAACCTTCGTTCACGTTCATTAAATCAACCGCGACCTCCCGTAAAACGCGCCGTTTTCCGGGAGGTCTGCTGATTGCGGCCAGAAAAAACCATCTTTTTCAGGCCATTAGCCGGCAACGTTTACTTTCGATTGACTGTTGTGCGCTTCTTTTGCGAAAGCCAGATCGAAACCAGCGTGTGCGTCACCTTAAACCCGGTGCCGGCTGAAGGCGCCATCTCCAAGGGGAGCCCTAGTTATGAAGAAGACATTAGCTGCCTTCGTCGCGGTCGCAACGATTGCCGCTTCGTCGCTCACCGCCACTCCCGCAAGCGCCCAGCGCGGTGTTGCCGCAGGCGTCGCGGCCGGCCTGATCGGAGGCGCGATTGTCGGCGGCGCGATTGCCTCCAGCCGCCCGGCCTATGTCGGACCGGTCTACGTGGAAGAAGCTCCCCCGCCCTGCCGCTGGGTCCGCGAGCGCTTCTGGGATGGTTACGCCTGGCGCTACCGCCGCATGGAAGTCTGCGACTGATCCGACCGATCGGCGCGGTAGCTAAGCCCTGATCTGAAGCTCGGCCGGCGTTTCGGCCGGGCTTTTCTTATTGTGCCGCGCTGATCGCGCGCAGCACAGCTTCGCTCGGCCAGCAATCGACCTTCAGCCCGGCGGATTTTTGATACGCCCCCAGCGCGGCGCGGGTCTGCATGCCCGCCTTGCCGTCGAGCTTATCCTTGTAGAGGCCGATGCGCGTCAGATGGCGCTGCATCGCTTCGACGTCGGCGCTGCGCAATTGTTTCGACGCGGACCACGGCGTCGCGAACGGCTGCGGGTTCAGCATGCGGTCGCTGAGATGGCCGACGAACAGCACATAGAGATCGGAGAAGTTATATTCCTTGATGACGAAGTAATTCTTCGTGGTCAGGAAAGCCGGCCCGTAGATACCCTCGGGCTGCAACAGTGACGCGGGCTGCGCCTGCTCGGCGGCGCTTAGCCTCTCGCCCCGCACCGGGACAAAACCCGCACGCAGCCATTCGCCGATCGGCTTTGTCACTTCCGGCACGCCCATGGTGCAATCAACATTGGCCGGCGCGCGCACTTCATAGGCCCACCGCACGCCCTTCTGCCAACCTTTGTTGACGAGCTGCTGGGCGGCGGACGCGAGCGCGTCCGGCACCGAATGCCAGATGTCGATGCGGCCGTCGCCGTCGAGATCGACCCCGTGCTTGTAATATTCGGACGGCAGGAATTGCGTGAGGCCGGTGGCGCCTGCCCAGGACGAGCGCATCTCCTTGCGCGTCACCGCGCCTTCGCCCAGGATCTTCAGCGCCAGGATGAATTCGGTGCGGTACTGGTCCTTGCGGCGGCCGACATAAGCCTGCGTTGCGACCACGCGCAGCGTGTCATAGGGCAGCGAATAGCGGCCAAAATCGGTTTCGCGGCCCCAGATCGCGAGCACGACGGTGGCGGGAACGCCGAAGCGGGACTCGATCTCGGAGAGCGCCGCGCGATGCTTCTGCATCAGCCGCTGCCCCTCCGCCGCCAGCCGCGCGATCGACGCTTCCTTGATGTAATCCGCCGGAACCTGAACGAATTCCGCCTGCGACGGCGCACCGGTCGCGGGCCGTCCCGGCAGGATCAGATCGGGTAATTTGTAATCCGGCTCGAGGCCGCGCGTCTCGGCATCGAACGTCGCCCGCGATACGCCGGCCGCCTGCGCTTCCGGCCACAGCGAAGCGATGAACTGGGTGAAGGCGGCATCGGCGGCGCGGGCGGGAGTGGCCATTGGCAGCGCCAGGAACAGAAGGCCGAGGGCGAGCGCACGGAATGCCAAAACAACCACCCTATTCACACGACGGCCCAATCTGAGTGCGCTGCGAAAAAGTTCGATGCCGCGTCAGCCTCGATCATCCTTCGAACATATCACGTCGCCACCCCTGCCATCAATGTGACGCCGACTGCTTGGCTCCTTCGATCGAAGCATTGGAAACCTTGTCGACGATGGCAATTCCAATAGCCGATAAAATGAAGACGGTGTGAATGATCGTCTGCCACATCACGCCCGTCTCGGTGTAGCCAGTCTTTCCCGATGCCAGCCCGCCTGCCTCGATAAACGTTCGCAGCAGATGGATCGAGGAGATTCCGATAATGGCCATCGCCAGTTTGATCTTCAGCACGCTGGCGTTGACATGGCTCAGCCATTCCGGTTCGTCGGGATGGCCTCGGAGGTTGAGGCGTGAAACGAAAGTCTCGTAGCCGCCGACGATCACCATGACCAGCAGGTTCGAGATCATGACCACGTCAATCAAGCCGAGCACCGCCAGCATGATCTGCTGTTCGCTGAAATCGAAGGCATGGGCGAACAGATGCCACAGCTCCTTGATGAACAGCACGACGTAGACGCCCTGGGCGATGATCAGGCCGACATAGAGCGGCAATTGCAGCCAGCGCGATCCGAAGATCAGCATGGGAACGGGACGCAGCGACATCCTCTTCGGCGTGGGTGCGTCGGACGTGACAGACATTTTGAATTTGCTCGTGACAGGAATCGATTGCGGGGAGTGCTATATCTAAGCAATCTCGTCCCACTGTGAAGCGACAACTGGCCGCAGCATCTGCCACCATGAACATAATCGAGACGCAGCCAAGCAAATGGCCGCGCGACGCTTGGTCGCGTGGCCATGTGCCGATGCCTGGACCGTTGAAGGCCTGTCGATTTACCGCGTCAGCTTCTTGTACTTCATGCGGTGCGGAATGATCGAATCCTGGCCCAGCCGCCGCATCTTGTCCTTTTCGTAATCCTGGAAATTTCCTTCGAACCATTCGACGTGGCTGTCGCCTTCGAAGGCCAGGATATGGGTGGCGATGCGGTCGAGGAACCAGCGATCATGGCTGATGATCACGGCGCAGCCGGCGAAATCCTCCAGTGCCTCCTCCAGCGCGCGCAGCGTATCGACGTCGAGATCGTTGGTGGGCTCGTCGAGCAGCAGCACGTTGGCGCCGGACTTCAGCATCTTGGCCAGATGCACGCGGTTGCGCTCACCGCCTGACAGGGCGCCAACCTTCTTCTGCTGGTCGGCGCCCTTGAAGTTGAACGAGGAACAGTAGCCGCGCGAGTTCACTTCCTTCTTGCCGAGCAGGATCAGCTCGTTGCCGCCTGAAATTTCCTCCCACACGGACTTCTTGCCGTCCAGCGCGTCGCGCGACTGGTCGACGTAGCCGAGATGCACGCTCTCGCCGACGGTGATGGTGCCCTTGTCAGGGGTTTCTTGCTTGGTGATCATCCGGAACAGCGTGGTCTTGCCGGCGCCGTTCGGACCGATCACGCCGACGATGCCGCCCGGCGGCAGCTTGAAGGTCAGGTCCTCGATCAGCATGCGGTCGCCAAAGCCTTTGCTGAGGTCTTCGAAGTCGACCACGTTGTTGCCGAGCCGCTCGGCGACGGGAATGACGATCTGCGCGGTCTGCGTCGTCTTCTCGCTCGCCTGCTTCAGCAAATCCTCGTAACGCTGGTAGCGCGCCTTGGATTTTGCCTGGCGGGCCTTTGGCGAGGACGCGATCCACTCCTGCTCGCGGGCGAGCGTCTTCTGATGCGCGGCATCTTCGCGGCCTTCCTGCTCGAGCCGCTTCTGCTTCTGAACCAGCCAGGACGAGTAATTGCCCTCATAGGGAATGCCGCGGCCGCGGTCGAGCTCGAGGATCCACCCCGTTACGTTGTCGAGGAAGTAGCGGTCGTGGGTGACGATCAGGATCGCGCCGGGATAGTTGCGCAAATGGCCTTCCAGCCATGACACGGATTCGGCGTCGAGATGGTTGGTCGGTTCGTCGAGCAGCAGCAGCTCCGGCTGGTCGAGCAGCAGCCGGCACAGTGCGACGCGGCGGCGCTCGCCGCCGGAGAGCTTCGTGACGTCGGCATCGTCGGGCGGGCAGCGCAGCGCGTCCATTGCCTGGTCTACCTTGCTGTCGAGATCCCACAGGCCCTGCGCCTCGATCTCATCCTGCAGCTTGGTCATCTCATCGGCGGTCTCATCCGAATAGTTCATCGCCAGTTCGTTGTAGCGGTCGAGGATCGCCTTCTGCTTGGCGACGCCTTCCATGACGTTTTCGCGAACGGTCTTGGTGGCATCGAGGTGCGGCTCCTGCTCGAGGTAGCCGACCCGGGCGCCCTCGGCGACCCAGGCCTCGCCGTTATATTCCTTGTCGATGCCGGCCATGATTCGCAGCAGCGTCGACTTGCCCGAGCCGTTGACGCCGAGCACGCCGATCTTGGCGTCCGGATAGAAGCTCAGATGGACGTTATCGAGCACCTTCCGGGTCGGGTAGCTCTTGGTCAAACCTTGCATGAAATAGACGAACTGACGGGCCATCGAATCCCCTGACAAGCCGTTGGATTTTTAAGAGTTTTACTGAAGCCGATGTAGCGGCGGAGCCCCGAAAGCGCAACCGCGGACGGGCGTTTTCCGTTCGTTCACCACGAATGAATACGGAATCGACACCATGTGTGCGGCCAATCACGACAATTGAAACCATCTTTTAATAAATCAGGCGAAAACTCGTCTTCAGCGCCGAAACAGGCTTCGCCCGGTAAAGGCCGCGAGCCAGGAACAGAGGCCGCGTCATGGCAACAATCACGTCGGCATCCCTTCGCACCCCGGCGAACCGCCGCGCCGGACAAGCAAAACCCTTCGCCGGGCTTCGCGCCCTCTGGCAGGCGTTCTTTGCTAAGACATTCAATCCGTACCGGCCCGAATTGCACTACATGCGCGGCCCCGGCCCCGCCTGGCGCGCCAAGCACATCGCCCGCCGGAAGTGAGCTTCCCGGATATTTGAGTTGAGCCGCTTCCAGGTCCGCTTGCGCGACCCTCCGTTGCGCGCAACCATGGCGATCTCCCCGACGGCATATTCCGCCGTCATCCTCGCCTGAACGGACTTCGAAAATGACGCGGCTGCGCTGTGCAATCCTCGACGACTATCTCAATCTGGCCCTGACGGTTGCTGACTGGTCGAAAATCTCCGACCGGGTCGACGTCACCGTGTTCAATCAGCCGTTCGCGTCCCAGGACGCCGCCGCCGATGCACTGAAGGATTTCGAGATCATCTGCGCGATGCGCGAACGCACACCGTTTCCGAGTGCGCTGTTCGCGGCGCTGCCCAAGCTGAAGCTCATGATCACCTCGGGCATGCGCAATGCCGCGATCGACATGGAAGCCGCCAAGAACCACAAGGTGGTGCTGTGCGGCACCCAATGGGCCCGCGATCCCACCGCGCCGCTGACCATGGGGCTGATCCTGGAACTGACCCGCAATATCGGCCGCGAGAATGCGCGGATGCATGCCGGCGAGTACCTGCAGAAACACGTCGGCATGGAGATCGAGGGCCGGACGCTTGGCGTGGTCGGGCTGGGCAAGCTCGGCACCAAGGTGTCCAAACTGGCGCAGGCCTTCGGCATGAACGTGATCGCGTGGAGCCCGAATTTGACGCCGGAGAAGTGCAAGGAAGCCGGCGTCGGCTATGCCAGCAAGGAAGAATTGTTTTCAACCGCCGACATCATCACCATTCACGTGGTGCTGAGCCAGCGCTCCCGCGGCCTGGTGGGGCGTGAAGATCTCGCGCGAATGAAGCCGACCGCCTACCTCGTCAACACCGCGCGTGGGCCGATCGTCGACGAAGCCGCGCTGCTGGAAGCGCTGCAGCAGAAGAAGATCGCGGGAGCCGGGGTCGACGTGTTCTCGGTCGAGCCGCTGCCGACAGATCACCCGTTCCGCAAGCTCGACAACATGGTGCTGACGCCGCATCTCGGCTACGTCACCGAGGACAGTTTTCGCAATCACTATCGGCAGATGGTCGAAGGCATCGACGGCTGGTTCAAGGGCGAGCCACCGCGCAGGCTCGCCTGAACCGGTCCGAACCGAAAGGCTAGCCGAGCGCCTTCTGGTGTTCGGCCGCCAGTTCGGAATCCATCGTCGCGACCTTGATCGCGGCAGGCCGCTGCACGATCCGGGCGACATAGTCGGCAATGGCCTTTTCCTCGGGCACGAGTTTGAACATCACGCCCCAGTTCAGCGCATTGCCCCAGAGGATGTCAGCGGCGGAAATCGTCTCTCCCAGCAGAAACGGCCTTTCCCTGATCTGGCTGACGACGCTCTCGAGCATGGTGTCGAACGTCCCGTAGGGCGAGGTGGCTTGGGGCGCCGGTTCGCGCTGCATGGCGCGGTCGACCAGCGCGGGCTCGTAGCAGGATGCGTAATAGACCAACCAGCGGAGATAAGGACCGCGCCTGACGTCGCCGATCGCCGGGGCAAGTGCCGCGTTCGGAAACAGATCTGCGAGGTAGATGAAGATCGCCACCTGCTCGGTCACCAGCGCGCCGCGATGCAGGATTGCCGGAACTTTGCCGAGCGGATTGACGGCCAGATATTCCGGACGCCGTTGCTCGCCGGCCTTCATGTTCAGGACATGCAGCCGGTAGGGAGCCCCGAGTTCCTCAAGGAGGGTGAGCGCGCCGGAGGAACGCGACTGGGGTGAATGGAAAATGGTGATGGTGTCGGCATCCGTCATTGTGGGCTCCCGGCCTGGTCTGGAATGAGCCCGCAATCTAATGCGCCATACCTGTCATCTTTTGTCAGGTTGGATTAGCCTGCCCGGGATGCGCGCGAGCCGGCTCTTATCGATCCTGATGACCCTGCAAGCCCGCGGACGTGCCACTGCGCAGGTTCTGGCGGACGAATGCGAGGTGTCGCTTCGGACCATCTATCGTGACATCGATGCCCTGAGTGCCGCCGCGTGCCGGTTTATAGCGACCGCGGCTCGGCCGGCGGCTATCGCCTGCTCGAAGGCTACCGAACCCGCTTGAACGGGCTCTCGCTGGAAGAAGCCAAGGCGCTTTTCCTCACTGGTCTGACCGGTCCCGCAGCAGCGCTCGGCCTCGGCCCCGTGATGGCCGCAGCCCAACTCAAGCTCACGGCGGCGCTCCCGGCCGAGATGCGAGCGGCCGCCGAACGGACGCGCGCATGCTTCCATCTCGACGCGCCCGGCTGGTTTCATGGCAAGGAGATGCCGGTCCATCTGCAGGAAGTCGCCATGGCGGTTTGGGACCAGCGCCTGATCGAGATGCGCTACCGCAGCTGGAAGACCGAGACCCGCCGCAGGCTGGCGCCGCTCGGGCTCGTGCTCAAGAGCGGGGCCTGGTATCTGGTGGGGCTTGTCGACAACAGCGCCCGAACCTACCGCATCGCTCGAATCCGCGAGGTCCAGATCCTGGACGAGACGTTTCAGCGACCGCCTGAATTCGATCTCGATGCCTATTGGGCCGAGAACACCCAGCGGCTGGAGCACAAGCTCCATCAGAACCAGGCGACGGTTCGTCTCTCGCCAGTCGGATTCAAGATGCTGGAGCCGTTGACCTCGTCCTTCGTGCATTCGCTGACCGAGGTCGGCGAAGTTGACGCCGATGGCTATCGCATCGTGGTGATGCCCGTCGGTTCGATCTGGCAGGCGACCAGCGAGTTGCTCCGCTTCGGTATCGATGCCGAAGTGCTGGGCCCGCCTGAACTGCGGGAAAGAATGCGCGAGATCACCAAGACTTTGCTCGGTCGCTACGCATCGGAGCGTTAGCGGAGGCTGGCCTGAGGCGGCAGGGCGCGCGCCCTGATCTCAATTCAACAAAAAAGGCGCGCCGGGGGCGCGCCTTCAAGACGATGTTGGTGCGGATATCCGCTTAGCGCACCGTCACCGGCGCGGGCAACGGCGGCACAACGGTCGGCTGGGTGCCGGGGACCGGCGCCAGCTGGGCGGTGGCTGGCGGCGCGGCAGCGGCCGGTCCACCGGGCTGCGGGGCCGCGGATGCAGTGGTCGTTCCCGGCGCCGGGCCGCCCGGCATCACGACGACGCGGGTGCCGACCTTCACGCGCTCGAACAGATCCGAGACGTCCTCGTTCAGCATGCCGATGCAACCCGACGAGACGAACTTGCCGATCGTCGAGGGCTGGTTGGTGCCGTGGATGCGGTAGACGGTCGAACCGAGATACATCGCACGCGCGCCGAGCGGATTGCCGGGGCCGCCGGCCATGAAGCGCGGCAGATAGGGCTGGCGCTCGATCATCTCGGTCGGCGGATGCCAATCCGGCCACTCGGCCTTGCGCGTGATCTTCTGCACACCGGTCCAGGTAAAACCGTCGCGGCCGACGCGGACGCCGTAGCGGACCGCACGGCCATTACCCATCACGTAGTAGAGATACGTGTTCGGCGTATCGACAACGATGGTTCCCGCCGGCTCCTTGGTAGCGAAGGCGACTTCCTGGCGGCGCAGGTTCGGCGGCAACTGCGCTGGCCCCACTTCCGGCTGTTCTTCGGGCGGCAGCGCAGAGAGCACCACCGGTTTGCCGTCGGCTCCGATCTGGGGCTGCACGGTGCCGGTCACGCCCGGCGCGGCTCCGACGACGCCTTCCGGCGGACGCGGCGCACGCTCGTCGTTGGGGTAAACGATGCCAGCACCCGGGACGCGACTGTCCGGATAGGCCTGCGACGGCTGACCGGCGGGACGGTCGGCGTAGATCACCGGCGGCGGACCTGCCGGGCGGCCGTAACGCGGGTCATCCGGCGACAGGACCGGACCCGTCGGCATATTGCGATCGGAATAAACCGGCGCCCCCATCGGGCGGCCATAGCGCGGATCATCGGGCGACACGACCGGACCGGTCGGCATATTGCGATCGGAATAAGCCGGCGCCCCCATCGGACGGCCATAGCGCGGATCGTCGGGCGACATCACCGGGCCGGGCGGCGGCAACGCCGTCGATTGCTGGGCGTTCGGCGCCTCATCGTCGTCCAGCCCGTCGAAATCGGGCATGGCGCGGCGGTCATCGACGAAGTAGGCACCCTGTTGGTACGGCCCCGGGGCGGTGGAATAGACCGAACCGGGGGGCAACGGATAGCCCTGCTGAGCCAAGGCGAGCGTCGTTCCCGCGGCGCAAGCCGCAGCGGCGGCACAAATCGTCAGAATGCGGCTGATCATCATCGCCCTTGTATAGACCCCAAGCCCAACCGAACGGTTAATGGCAGATGACGGAAGATCGCGGCGCATTCAAGACAATTCCGCCGAATTCGGCCCTATCCGGTCATTTTGTGATCGGCCGTCACGCCTGCGGCATGAATGCCGCACTGCTCCAGAAAAAGTTCGCCGTGGGACGACGGCTGGCGCCGGGCCGGCATTTTGTAACAAACAGGTCAGGGACGTTGCGATATCCTCGAATCGGCCTGATTCGCTGCCCTGCGAAATGGCCTCCTCTTGTGGTCCGCCGCGTTCCCCTGGCTTAAAGACCCCGGCAAACGGGAACCCGCACCCATGCTCCCTGGCTTTCGTTTCCTGCTCGCCGCGATCCTGTTGTCGACGTCGGTGCTGATCTTCGGACTTGGCGCGGCGGCGTTATTGCGCGCGGCGCATGAGAAAGTCGCCAGCGCTCCGGCGCGACAGGCACCGCCCGAGCAGATATTTGCCCAGCAAAATGAACCGGCTGCACCGCCGACGCTGGCGTTGCTCCGGGTCGAACCGCCGGTGGTGGAGAAACCCGCTGAGAGTGCTGCCGCGGCTGAGACGCCTACCGAACAGGTCCGGGACACCACGCCGCCGGTGGAGCCCGAAACGCTCGCCGCCTTAAAGCCGGAAGGGACCACGCCACCGGAAGCGGCGAAGCCGGAAGCGGCCGGCACCGAGCTAACGCCTGCGGCGGATCGAGCCGAAGCCCCCGCCCCGGCCGAGGAAACAGAACTCGCCGCGGCGGCCGAGATGCCGCCCGCAAGCGAAGCGGCGCCAGCAATGTCTGAACAAGCGCCAGCCCCGGCCGAGCCTGAGCAAGCATCGGCGCCGGCGCCGCCGGAGATGAGCCCTGCAGCCGCCACGATCGCGACGCTGGGCGGCCCGGCCGTCCCCATCCAGAAAACGGCATCGCCGATAACGACCGGGGCGAAGCCGGTCCAGAGTGCATCCAAGAAGCGGATCAATATCCAGCGCGCCGAGTTGCAACGGCGAAAGGCGCAACTCGCGCGGCAGACGGCCATCCAGCAAGCCGCCGATCCATTCGGGTTGCCGACAATTACGCCCGCAACCCGCTGACTTTTCCGATCACGCGGGACCGGTCGCGAGCGGCGGTCCGTCCGGCAGGCCCCATTCGGCCCATGAGCCGTCATAGAGCGCAGCGCCACGTACCCCGAGGCGATACAGCGCCAGCGTCAACACCAGCGCCGAGACGCCGGACCCGCAGGTGGTCACGATCGGTTTTGCCGTATCGACGCCGGCGGCCGAGAACGCCTTGCGCAATTCGTCGAGTGGCTTCATCGCGCCGGTCCCGGCATCGAACAGTTCGGCATAGGGCACGTTGCGACTGCCGGGGATGTGGCCGGAACGGCGGCCCGGCCACGGTTCGGCAACGCTGCCTTCGAACCGCGGACGCGGCCGCGCATCGACCAACTGCTCTTTCCCCGTTTCGAGATTGCCGAGCAGTTGCTCCTTGCTGCGGACGAAGCCCGGATCGAGCCTGGCCTGGAATTTCCCGGGCTTGGGCGTGACCGCGCCGGATTCCACCGAGCGCCCTTCGGCCGTCCATTTCTGCAGGCCGCCGTCCAGTACCTTGATGTTGGCATGGCCGAACGACAGGAACATCCACCACGCCCGCGGCGCGGCGACCCAGGCGCCGGAATCGTAGGCCACGATCGTATCGTCCGAGGAGATGCCGAGTGCAGCAACATCGCGCGCGAATTGCTCCGCTTTTGGATACATGTGCGGCCGCGGATCGTCCGGATCGGCGATGGCGTTGACGTCGAAGAACACCGCGCCCGGAAGATGGGCGGTGAGGAAATCGTCCACCGGCAACGGCCTGACGCCGGGCATCTTGTACGAGGCGTCGATGACCTTGATCCTGGGATCATCGAGATGCGCGGCGAGCCAGTCGGTCGAGACTAGCGGATCGTCGTCGGTGGGCGTCATGTATGAGTTCCTTCGTCATTCCGGGATGCGCCGCAAGGCGCAGACCCGGAATCTAGAGATCGTTTCGCGGGATTCCGGGTTCGCGCCACGCGCGCCCCGGAATGACGGAGGAGAGCGGAGCAGCCGCCCTAGCCCTTCTTCGGCTCCCACTTCTCGATCGGACCGCCGGCGTCGCGCCAGGCGGCAAAGCCGCCGCCCATATGCGCGACCGGCTTTAGGCCCATGTCCTGCGCCGTCTTCGCGGCGAGCGCCGAGCGCAAGCCGCCGGCGCAGTGGAAAATGAATTTCTTGTCCTCCTGGAAGATCGGCTTCGCGTAGGGGCTCTTGGGATCGATCCAGAACTCCAGCATGCCGCGGGTGCAGGAGAAGGCGCCGGGAATTTTTCCGTCGCGCTCGATCTCGCGGGGGTCGCGGATATCGACGATGACGACATCGTCATTGTGCGCGATCTTGATCGCGTCAGTCGCGCTCACGGTCTCGATCTCGGCATTGGCCTCGTCGATCAAGGCCTTGATGCCGCGGTGAATGGTCTGGGGCATGGGCGCTCTCCCTTGGTTTTCTTGGCGCGTCATTCCGGGATGGTCCGAAGGACCAGACCCGGAATCTCGAGATTCCGGGTTCGATGCTGCGCATCGCCCCGGAATGACTAAGGATAATTACCGCACCAGTTCCTTCATCGCGCCTTCGAGGCCTTCGATCGTGATCGGGAACATGCGCTCCGAGAACAGCCGGCGGATGATGGTGGTGGATTCCGAATAGTCCCAGTGTTTCTGCGCCACGGGATTGAGCCACACCGCGTGCGGATAGGTGCGAATGATGCGATCGAGCCAGACCGAGCCGGCTTCCTCATTGACGTGCTCGACCGAACCGCCGGGGACCATGATCTCGTAAGGCGACATCGAGGCGTCGCCGACGAACACCACCTTGTAGTCGTGCGGGTACTTGTGCAGCACGTCCCAGGTCGGCGTGCGGTCGGTGAAGCGCCGCTTGTTCTGCTTCCAGACGCCTTCATAGAGGCAGTTGTGGAAGTAGAAATATTCCATGTGCTTGAATTCGGACTTCGCCGCCGAGAACAACTCCTCGACCTGCTCGATATGCGAGTCCATCGAGCCGCCGATGTCGAAGAACACCAGCACCTTGACCGCGTTGCGCCGCTCGGGACGCATATGCACGTCGAGATAGCCGTGATTGGCGGTCTCCTTGATCGTGGTGTCGAGATCGAGCTCGTCGGGCGCGCCGGTTCGGGCGAATTTCCGCAGCCGCCGCAGCGCGACCTTGATATTGCGGATGCCGAGCTCGACATTGCCGTCGAGATCCTTGAACTCGCGCTTGTCCCAGACCTTCACCGCACGGTTGTTGCGGTTCTTTTCCTGCCCGATCCGCACCCCTTCAGGATTGTAGCCGTGCGCCCCGAACGGCGAGGTACCGGCGGTGCCGATCCACTTGTTGCCTCCCTGGTGCCGGCCCTGCTGCTCCTTCAGGCGCTGGCGAAGCGTCTCCATGAGCTTGTCCCAGCCCATCGCCTCGATCTGCTTCTTTTCTTCCTCGGTGAGGTATTTTTCCGCGAGCTTCTTCAGCCATTCAGCCGGAATGTCCGCCTTCTCCATGGCGTCCAGCAGGCTCTCCAGCCCCTTGAACACAGTACCGAAAACCCGGTCGAACTTGTCGAGATTGCGCTCGTCCTTCACCAGGGCGGCGCGCGACAGGTAATAGAAATTCTCGACCGTCTGATCGGCGAGGTCGGCGTCGAGCGCCTCCATCAGCGTCAGATATTCCCGCAAGGTCACGGGAACCTGGGCATCGCGCAGCGATGTGAAGAACTGGAGGAACATGGCGTACAGATTGCCCGCCGGGCGGCTCGCGTCAAGGGCCAGCGCATAGCAGACAGACCTAGACCGGGAGGGTTTTTCAACTACAATTGAGACATAAGAGGCTTATTCCGGCAGGGGAAATTTTCAATGGGTATCATAGCGGCACTGGTGATCGGCGCGATCGCCGGCTGGCTCGCCGGCCTGATTGTGCACGGTGCCGGTTTCGGGCTAATCGGCAATATCGTGATTGGCATCATCGGCGCGCTGGTCGCCAGCTGGTTGTTGCCGCAACTGGGTGTCAGCCTCGGAGGCAGCGCCTTCCGCGATATTGTCAATGCCACCATCGGCGCGGTGGTCGTGCTGGTCATCCTTTCGCTGATCAGACGCGCCTGACAGATATATTCACCCTCAAATGACCGCTGATCCAGCGGTCGTTTCATGTTCAGGCCTCAGGCTCGAGAACAAACAACAACAAGGCAACGAATAGATGAAGTTTACAGGTACCAAGGACTACGTCGCCACCGAGGACCTCAAGGTCGCGGTCAACGCCTCGATCGTGCTCGAGCGCCCGCTGCTGATCAAGGGTGAGCCTGGTACCGGCAAGACCGTGCTGGCCGAGGAAGTCTCGAAAGCGCTCGGTGCGCCGCTTCTGACATGGCACATCAAGTCCACTACCAAGGCGCAGCAGGGCCTCTACGAATACGACGCGGTATCGCGCCTTCGCGACAGCCAGCTCGGCGACAGCAGGGTCTCGGACATCTCGAACTACATCAAGCGCGGCAAATTGTGGGAAGCGTTTACCCACGACAAGCGCCCGGTCCTCCTGATCGACGAGATCGACAAGGCTGACATCGAATTCCCCAACGACCTCCTGCTCGAACTCGATCGCATGGAATTCTTCGTCTACGAGACCGGCGAGAACATAAAGGCGAGCCTGCGCCCGATCGTGATGATCACCTCGAACAACGAGAAGGAATTGCCGGACGCGTTCCTGCGCCGCTGCTTCTTCCACTACATCAAGTTCCCCGACGCCGACACCATGGGCCGGATCGTCGACGTGCATTTTCCGGGCATCAAGAAGCGGCTGGTGGAAGAAGCGCTGCGGATCTTCTTCGAAGTGCGCGAAGTGCCGGGCCTGAAGAAGAAGCCATCGACGTCGGAGCTGCTCGACTGGCTGAAGCTGCTGTTGAACGAGGACATCACGCCGGAAATGCTCAGGGAACGCGATCCACGCAAGCTGATCCCGCCGCTGCACGGTGCGCTCCTGAAGAACGAGCAGGACGTGCACCTGTTCGAGCGACTGGCGTTCCTCAGCCGCCGCGAAGTGTAATTAACCGCCCGAGGCGCCAAAGTGGCTGCGGCGCCTCGGTTCACATGTAGCCAACAAGACGAACAAAAAGATCAGGGAAAGATGAACGTTCAAACCCAAATTCGCGCCGCTGCATCAGCCACCACGGAACATTTCGACGTCGTGATCGCAGGCGCCGGCATTTCCGGCATCGGCGCCGCCTACCATCTCACCACGCAATGTCCGGGCACGAGTTTCGTCGCGCTGGAAACCCAGAAGACCTTTGGCGGCACCTGGAGCACCCACAAATACCCCGGCATCCGCTCCGACAGCGATCTGCACACGTTCGGCTACCGCTTCAAGCCGTGGACCAGCGCGCCGATCGCCAGCGCCGCCGAGATCCTCAAATATATGGGCGACGTTATCGAGGAGAACGACCTCGGCAAGCACATCCGCTACCGGCATACCATCACCTCGGCGAAATGGTCGAGCAAGGACAATCTCTGGACCATCGACGCCGTCAGAAACGATACCGGCGAGGCGCTGCGGTTCACCACCAATTTCTTCTGGATGTGCCAGGGCTATTACCGCCACACCGAAGGCTACACGCCGGAATGGAAGGACATGGCCAAATTCAAGGGCCCGATCGTCCATCCGCAGAAATGGCCCGAAGACCTCGACTACAAGAACAAGCGCGTCGTCGTGATCGGCTCGGGCGCCACCGCGGCGACGCTGATCCCGGCGATGGCCAAGGACGCCGCGCATGTGACGATGCTGCAGCGTTCACCGACCTATTTCCGCGCCGGCCGCAACGCGATCGAGATCACGGAAACGTTGCGGCAGTTGAAGGTCGATGAGACGTGGATTCATGAAATCACGCGGCGAAAGATCCTGTTCGACCAGGACGCCTTTACCCGCAAGACCTTTGAGGAGCCGGAGGCGGCCAAGAAGGATCTGCTGTCGGCGGTCGAGGCCTATCTCGGCAAGGACTACGACATCGCCACCCACTTCACGCCAAAATACCGGCCGTGGCGGCAGCGCATCGCGTTCATCCCCGACGGCGACCTGTTCGTGGGCATCAAGTCCGGCAAGGCTTCGGTAGTGACCGATGAGATCGACCGCTTCACCGAGAAGGGCATCCTGCTGAAATCCGGCAAGGAGCTGGAAGCCGACATCATCATCACCGCGACCGGCTTCAACCTCTCCGCCAACGGCGATATCGCCTTTGAGGTCGACGGCAAGCCGCTCGATTTCGCCGACACCGTGACCTATCGCGGCATGATGTTCACCGGCGTGCCCAACCTCGTCTGGGTGTTCGGCTATTTCCGCGCCAGCTGGACGCTACGCGTCGATCTGGTCGGCGATTTCGTCTCCCGGCTGCTCCAACATATGAAGCAAATCGGCGCGAAGAAGGTGACGCCGGCGCTGCGGCCGGAAGACCACAACATGCCGCTGTTGCCGTGGATCGATCCGGAGAACTTCAATCCGGGCTACATGATGCGCGGCATGCACCTGTTGCCGAAACGCGGCGACAAGCCGGAATGGCAGCATAACCAGGATTACTGGGTCGAGAAGGACGAGTTTCCGGCGATCGATTTGAAGGACGGTGCGTTCGTCTACGAGTGAGTTGGAAAGGCCATCTTCAGGGTTTCGCTGAAGAGGCTGCTTACACCGCTCTGACCACCAACGTCGTCATGCCCGGGCTTGTCCCGGGCATCTACGTTTCTGGCAGCCGCCACACATGAAAGGCGTGGGTGGCCGGGACATCTAGTGCGAAGACGTGCTTCGCACTTTTGCCCGGCCATGACGGAGAAATACTTCGGCTGCCTACGGTTGGCTCAAGCCACCGCCGGAAACCTCACCGCCTCCAGCGCCTGCTTCCCGCGGATCATGTCGGAGGCCTTGTCGGCGATCATCAAGGTCGACGCGTTGAGATTGGCCGAGATCATCCGCGGCATGACCGAGGCGTCGACCACGCGCAGGCCCTGCAGCCCGTGGACGCGAAGCTGGTCGTCGACGACGGCCCATTTCGCGTCCGCCGGTCCCATCCGGCAGGTGCAGCCGGGATGGAATGTCGTGGTGCCGCGCTCGGTCGCCGCAGCCAGGAATTCGTCGTCGCTCCGCACGTTGGGGCCGGGAAAATCCTCGTAGGCGTAGTATGGCGCGAGCGGCGCGGATGCGAGAAGCCGCCGCGCCAGCTTCATGCCGGCGACGACGACGCGGCGGTCGAGCTCTTCGACGAGATAGTTGGTCTGGATGATCGGCGGCGCAAACGGATCGGAAGAGCGGAGGCGGACATAGCCGCGGCTTTCGGGACGCTGCTGCCAGGAAGCCACCGTCATGCCGGGCTCGTCCTCGAGCTGGCCCTGCACGCCCTCCTTGTAGCTGGCGGGCGTGAACGTGAGCTGCAGGTCCGAGCTCTCGGTGGTCTCGCCGGAGTGCCAGAAGCAGTAGACCATCGTCGGCGACAGCGAGAGCAGGCCGCGCCGGGTCGTCGCCCATTTCAGGGCCTCCACCCACAGGCTTAATCCGCGCCTAAGCTCGTTGATGGTCCTGATGTTCTTGACGCGGGCGACCGAGCGCGGCGCATAGTGATCCTGCAACCCCTCGCCGACGCCCGATAGCGCGTGACGCACCTCGATGCCGAGCGATTGCAACAGCTCGGGCGAGCCGACGCCGGACAATTGCAGGAGCTGCGGCGAATTATAGGCGCCGCCGGAAAGGATGACTTCCTTGTTGGCGCGCACTTCCACGGGCACACCGCCCTTGCCACCCCTGATATAGCGAACGCCGACCGCGCGCTTTCCTTCAAAGATGATGTTGGTGACGTGGGCGTGCGTGCGCACATGGACGTTTGGCCGCTTGCGCGCGGGATGCAAAAACGCCTTCGCCGCGCTTATGCGCAGGCCGTTCTGGATGGTGCGCTGGCAGTAGGACACACCCTCCTGGATCGCGCCGTTGTAGTCGGGGTTTTTGGGAATGCCGAGGCTGACGGCGCCTTCCATGAAGGCTTCGCAGAGCGGGTCCTGCCAGTCCATGGTGGTGATGGTGAGACTGCCGTCGCGCCCGCGATAGGTTTCGTCGCCCTCGCCGACCCGCCGCTCCAGCCGCTTGAAATAGGGCAGCACGTCCGGGTAGCCCCAGCCGCGATTGCCGAGCTGCGCCCAGGTGTCGAAATCCTGGCGCTGGCCGCGGTTGTAGATGTGGCCGTTGATCGACGACGAGCCGCCGAGCGTCTTGCCGCGCGGCGCATAGATGCTGCGGCCGCCGGTCCAGGGCCCAGGCTCCTGCTGGTAGGCCCAGTTGACGCTCTTCATGTGAAACGTCTTGATGAAACCGGCCGGCAGATGGATGTAGGGATGCCAGTCCGTCGGCCCTGCTTCGAGAACGCAAATGCTGGTGGCCGCGTCTTCGCTCAGGCGATTGGTGAGCACGCTGCCGGCGGAGCCAGCGCCGATAATCACGTAGTCGAACGTTTCCATCTTCGCGTTTCTGGCGCGGTCGCTACCGCGCCTTTTCATTGAGTTGATAGTCGAGATGCGCCTTCACCGTCGGCCATTCGCTGGCGATAATGCTGTAGACCACGGTGTCGCGCAACGTGCCGTTCGGCGCGATCTGGTGGCTGCGCAGGATGCCGTCCTGCTTGGCGCCAAGGCGCTCGATGCCGCGGCGACTCTGGTAATTGAAGAAGTGCGTCCGGAATTCGACCGCGATGCAATCGAGTTTCTCGAAGGCGTGCGTCAGCAGCAGCAATTTGCACTGCGTATTGACCGCGCTGCGCTGCACACGCCTGGCGTACCAGGTCGAGCCGATCTCGACGCGGCGGTTAGGCGTGTCGACGTTCATGTAGGTGGTCATGCCCGCGATCTGGCCGTCGGCATCGAACACGGTAAACGGCAGCATCGACCCGGCCTTTTGCAGACCGAGCCGGCGGTCGATCTCCTTGCGCATTTCTTCGGCCTTCGGGATGAAGGTGTACCAGAGCTTCCACAGCTCGCCATCCTTCACCGCTTCGGTGAGCCCGTCGCAATGCTCCTGCGCCAGCGGCTCAAGCCGCGCATGCGCGCCACGAAGGGAAACCGGTTCAAGCCAGGGCATCGAATGTCCTTACCAATTCATCGAACACGTACTTCAGCCCGTCATTGCGAGCCACCCGGTCGGCGCAAAGCGCCGCCGGATGACAGGCTCCGCGAAGCAATCCATGGTGCCGCTTGCGGGGACAATGGATTGCTTCGTCGCTTCGCTCCTCGCAATGACGATGAGGCGCCATCATCACTTGTTCAAAAAGTTCAGCGGCAGGCCGGGCCGCGCCCAGTCCATCGCGATCAATTCGCCCTTGCCTGAGAGCGTGATGTAGGCGGTCTTCAGGTCGGGGCCACCGAAGGCGATATTGGTGGTAACACGGTCGCCGGTCGGCACCTGCTCGACGAGGGTGCCATCGGGCGCGATCACCGAGATGCAGCCGGAGACCAGGGTCGCAACGCAGACATTTCCGCTTGCCTCGACCGCAAGGGAGTCGAACATCTGGTAGCCGCCAAGGCCCGCGATCGGCTTGCCGCGCTCGCCGCGATAGATCGGATCGCGCGGCTTGACCGTGCCGGGCTCGGAGATTTCGTAGGCCCACAGCCGCGCCGTCGGGGTCTCCGCGATATAGACCGTGTTCTCGTCCGGCGACAGCCCGATGCCATTGGCGGGCAGGATGCCGTGCACGCTCTCGACGATCTCCTTCATGCCGGGCTTGATGTAGTAGAACGCACCGACGTCCATGTCGCGGGCGCGCCGCTTGCCGAGATCGGAGAACCATAGCCCGCCGTGCTTGTCGAACACCAGGTCGTTCGGCCCCCGCAACGGATGTTCGCCGCAGGTGTCGACGACCGTCTCGACCTTGCCGCTTTGCATATCCACGCGCTGGATCGAACCGCCGAGATAATCGTCGGGCTGCGGCCCCGGCATGATCATGTTGCGCGTCGGAATCCAGCTGAAGCCGCCATTGTTGCAGATGTACATCTTGCCGTCGGGGCCGAGCGCCGCGCCGTTGGGGCCGCCTGGGATCTGCGCGACCACCTCCTTGCGCCCGTCGGGATAAACCCGGGTCAACCGCCTGCCCCGGATTTCGACAAGCACCACCGAGCCGTCAGGCATCACCACCGGACCCTCGGGAAACTCCAGATCGGTGGCAAGTACGCGAATATTCCCCATGAAATCCTCCCGCTATTTGGCTGCAGGCGGATTCCGTCTCGATCCCGCACGCGCAACGCTAGTTTGTGCAGTGTTATGGCAAAGTCGGTATCGCTTGCCAAGCAAGAGCGGGCCGCAGGACCGCGCAGGGCAGCCCTGCGGCGAGCAGGTCACTCCTTGACCGGTACCCAGATTTCGAGCCCGCCATTGCCGGTGACGGAATCGAATTTCTCGTCGTAGCGCTCGAAGTTCGGCGCGTCGGCGGCTTTCATCCCGGATGCCGGCAGCCAGTGATTCCAGATCGTGTTGACGGTGCGGCGGATGGTCGAGATGTGCTCGGAGTGGGTGAACACCGCGTATTTCTGCGCTGGAATCCTGACGCGGGAAAATTCGCGCGGCAGGTCGGAGAAATCGGAGACTTCGACGCCGGCGATATAGTCGAAGTTTCCGGAATCGTCGCCATTGCAGCAGACGCCGTAGGCCACCTTCCCGACCCGGTTGGGGATGTTGTCAACGCTTTGGTGAAAACGCTGCCACTGGTTGGGAATGCCCGCGCCGACGCCGTCGCAGTGATTGTATCGCTCGCCGACGCCGGCGACGAGC
Organism: uncultured Alphaproteobacteria bacterium; assembly: GCA_963786115.1. Taxonomy (GTDB): domain Bacteria; phylum Pseudomonadota; class Alphaproteobacteria; order Rhizobiales; family Xanthobacteraceae; genus Bradyrhizobium. The sequence continues at coordinate 109,119 of CAWAYC010000037.1, read as the reverse complement.
ATGGGTTTGCTGATTTCGAAACGCGGGGCATTGAGATGCTCGAGCAGGGTTGAATCCATCACGATCGGCTCCTGTAGCTTGAGTTCGTGCAGGCACGTCCTGGCGCGAACCGTCTCGGGCGTGACCCCGAAATGGTCGCGGAACGCGCGGGTGAATGCTTCGTGAGAGCCGTAGTCCGCATCCAGTGCGAGACTGAGGATGTCAGGGGCGCCGCCAGCAAGTGCGCGTGCGGCCTCGCTGAGACGGCGGGCGCGGACGTAACGCATGACCGAAAATCCGGTCGCCGCGGCGAACGCCCGCACCATGTGAAAGCGCGAGATACCGGCGACGCCGGATATCTCGTCGAGCGTCAGCGGTTGAGCCAGATGGCTTTCGATGTACCAGAGCGCTTTCTGGGCCGGGTTCATGGACGATGGCTTTCGTTCGAAGCGCGATCAGCATGCGTCAACGCGCCGCCCTTCATTTGATACTCCTTGCTCTCTTGCCTCGCTCTTTCGCCACAGAACCTGAGATTGTTCCGCACTGCAGAAATTGAAAGGCTTTGCTGGCAACATGTTCCCAGTCGTGCATACTGGCATCCTGCATTGATCCGACGGCTCACCCAAGCTGCCCTAAAATCAAGACTGCATGAGCCATCGGCCAGCACGTCAGGGAGGACGATGATGCACCGTTTGTTGAGCCATGCCACATCCCTAAGCTTTGCGGCCGTGTTGGCCGTCGCGGTCGCGAGCACCGCCGACGCACAGAAGAAATACGATCCAGGAGCCACCGATACCGAGATCAAGATCGGCAACATCATGCCCTATTCGGGACCTGCGTCCGCCTACGCGACGATCGGCAAGACCGAAGCCGCCTATTTCAACAAGCTCAATGCCGAAGGCGGCATCAACGGCCGCAAGATCAACTTCATCTCCTACGACGACGGCTACAGCCCGCCGAAGACGGTCGAGCAAGCGCGCAAGCTCGTCGAGTCCGACGAGGTGCTGCTGATCTTCAACCCGCTGGGCACGCCGGGCAACACCGCGATCCAGAAATACATGAACACCAAGAAGGTGCCGCAGATTTTCGTCTCGACCGGCGCGGCCAAGTGGAACGATCCCAAGAACTTTCCCTGGACCATGGGCTGGCAGCCCAACTACCAGACCGAGGCGCGGATCTATGCCGCCTACATTCTGAAGAACCATCCGGGCAAGACCATCGGCGTGCTCTATCAGAACGACGATTTCGGCAAGGATTACATCATCGGCCTGCGCGAAGGGCTCGGCGACCAGGCCAGCAAGCTGATCGTCATCGAATCCTCCTACGAAACCGCATCGCCGACGGTGGATTCGCAGGTAGTCCAGATCAAGGGTGCCAACCCCGATATCTTCGTCAACATCGCCACCCCGAAATTCGCGGCACAGGCGATCAAGAAGGTCGCCGAGCTGAACTGGCACCCGATCCACTTCCTGACCAACGTGTCCGCTTCGATCGGCGGCGTGATGAAACCCGCCGGCTACGAGAACGATCAGGGAATTCTCTCGACGAACTATCTGAAGGATCCCAAGGATCCGAAGTGGAAGGACGATCCGGCCATGAACGAATGGCGAGCTTTCATGACCAAATGGTATCCAGAGGGCGACCAGGACGACGCATCCACGGTGTTTGCGTATGGCGTGGCCAAGGGCCTCGAGCAGGTTCTCAAGCAGTGCGGCGACGATCTCACACGCGAGAACGTCATGAAGCAGGCAGCCAATCTGAATTTCGAGATCGGCATCTATCTGCCGGGCACCAGGATCAAGACCAGCCCGACCGATTTCGCCCCGCTCGAGCAGCTTCAGATGATGCGCTTCAAGGGCGAGAGCTGGGAACTGTTCGGCCCCATCATGTCGGGCGAGAAGAACTCCTGACGGTCGAATTGAAAGCGAATCGACCACGGTATCTGAACTCGTCATGCCCGGCGTTGTGCCGGGCATCCATGTCTTTGGTTCGCGTCCGCAACAAGAGGTGGATGGCCGGGCAAGCCCGGCCATGACGATGAGTCAGCGCATCCTGCTCAAGAGGCATGACATGAAGATCACCAATGTCCGGGCGCATCACATCCGCATTCCCTATGACGCCGGCGTAGCGAGCTTCCGGCAAGGCGCTTCAGCCATCACGGCACTCGATATGGTTCTGGTCGAGGTCTCGACCGATGCCGGTCTCACCGGATGGGGCGATGCTTTTGCGTACGTCTGCCCGCGCACCACGCGCACGGCCGTCGAGGAGATGATCGCGCCGCAAGCCACAGGCCAGGAAGTCCCGGAAGCGGCCGGAATCCCCGTTTTCATGGAACAGATCCAGCGCAACCTGCACCTGTTCGGCCGCTACGGCATCACGATGTTCGCGATCTCTGCTCTCGATATCGCCTTGTGGGACCTCGCCGCAAAGGTGAAGGGCGTGCCGCTGCATCGCTTGATCGGCGATGCGAAGCGCACGCGGGTTCCCGGCTATGCCAGCCTGCTGCGGATCGGCACGCCCGAACTGGTCGCGAACGAGTGCCTGATGGCGCGGCGGCTTGGATATGGCGCGATCAAGCTGCATGAGACCACCGCACCGGCAGTCTTTGCGGCACGGGATGCGATTGGCCCCGGTGTGCCGCTGATGGTCGACATGAATTGCCCGCTGGATCGCGAAAGCGCGATCGCATTCGCGCACGCCTGCCGCGCGGCTCAGCCCATGTTCCTTGAGGAGCCGGTATGGCCGCCGGAGGATTTTGCTACCTTGGCAGAGGTACGCGCCAAAGGCGGGCTCGACATCGCGGCGGGAGAGAATGCCTGCACGGTGCACCAGTTCCGGCAAATGATGACGGCGGGCGCCGTGAGCCACGCCCAGCCCTCGGTCACCAAGGTTGGCGGCATCACCGAGTTCCTGAAAATCGCGGCGCTGGCCGATGAGCTCGGCGTCAGGCTCGTGCCGCACTCCCCGTATTTCGGGCCGGGTTTTCTGGCGACCCTGCAGCTGTTGTCGCTCCGGGACGAAGGCTTCATCGAATTCTTCTACATGAAACGCGCGGCCTGCCTCTGGCGCGGCCGCATCGATGCCGATGCGGGTGGCAACGTTGAAGTCCCGCAAGGACCCGGGCTCGGCTACGAACCCGACAAGGCGGTCATGGAGCAGTACCGCGTGGCGTGACTGCTAGAACATGATCGGTTCTGATTGAATCAGAACCGAAGCTCTAATTCTTGTTTTGACGCGTTTTCTTCACGCGAACCGCTATCCACCCAGGATCAAGTCCGGGGCAGGCTTTCGCTCGAAAACGCTATAGGATGACGCCGTCCTTGCGGGCAGCGCCAGCGACGAGGCAATGACGGTATCATCTACTTAGCCGCCGGCGCCGCATCCTTCGCGGCCGGAACGTCGGCCTTTTTCTTCATGTCGTCATCCGTTTTCTTCTGCGCCGCCTGCAGATCGTCGACGCGCTTCTGCAAACTTGCGAGCACGCTCTTCAGCGTTTCGACCTGACGATTGGCAGCATCGAGCTTTTGCTGATGGTCGATCGAAAGCTTGGTGATCGTCTTCTGCAGGAATTCGACGTTGCTTTGCAGGCAACTGGTGCGCCGCTCCATGGTCTTTTCGACCGTACATATTTCGATGCCGGGAACATCCTGCGCGACGGCTTGCGCCGACATCAGTATGCAAGGCACGAACGCCGCCAGCACAGCGAGAGCAATCTTCACGATCATCGGCCCATCCAAATGCGCATCACGGCAATGTGCTCAAAGCGCGGTAACAACGCCGGAGAGACACACTGATACCTCATTCCCGGCGTTGTGGTTTGATTCAAATGGGGCGTGGCCCTTGCTTGCGGGGACTCAAGCATGGACTTGCATACTCTAGCGGTGGAGAACGATCCGATGGCAACGCGGGAAAAGCGGCTGGCACAATTCGATGGCAATGGGGAACCGCCGCCGGAACAGTTGGTGGAAGTGCTTTGCGAAGATCACAGCGGCACCTATCAGCTGCCGTTTGCCTGCCGCTATATCGACGGCCAATGGCGCAATCATGAATCGGGGATCGCCGTCGAGGCGACCGTGATTGGCTGGCGGCTGCCGCGGGTGAGGCAACCCGGCGTGGTTTGAAGGCGACTTTGAACACGCCGTTTTTGAACACGGCTTGGCGCGCCGCGATTTGTCCCAAAACGCGACGGCAACTGTCGCCGTCTTAAGGTTCGGAACGCCGACGGAACGAAGCACGTCCGAATCAGCGGTTTGGTTCCGTACTCCGTTGTTCACGGCTAGATGTTGGTGACAGTCCGAGTCGGCGCACCACATCCAGCAACACGACGATCGGCCGCAGCCAGCGGCCGACGACAAAGGTTAACTCCTCGGGCGACGACATATCAGTCACTTCCAAGGGGTGGGCGGCGGCACGTTGTCGACGGCCGGCGGCACGTCGATCGTCTTGAAGTCGGCCGGGCTGACGATTTCGAGGTATTCCATGTCCGGGGAGTAATCGAACAGATAGTGGGTGATGCCGGGACGCTGGTGAACGACGTCCCCCGCCTGCACCAGGGTCGACTTGTCCTCGTACATGAAGCGCGCCCAACCCTTTGTCATGATGACGATCTGAAAATCGCATTCGTGCTTGTGCCAGCCGGTACCCTCTTCCGGCGGCAATTCGGGGTTGGCCTTGACCAGATGGCAAATCACCTGGCCGCCGGTGGCATCGGCGACGCCGAGATCGCGATACAGGAAGAAGTCGCGCAGACCCCCTTCCTTGAATTCAGTATCGCCTGGTTTGACGTGAGAGAATTTGCTGACGACGGCGTGCTGGTTCATTTGGAAGCCTCCACGGTTCTCGTTGGGCGAGATCGCGGCCACGCAAAGCGCGTCCAAATTTTCGGCAGCGTCGCATCGTCGCGTTCACAGCTTGATGTTGCTATGCGAAATTCGCGCCAGCGGCGCTGCAGTGCGGCGATCTCGCAAGTCCGCCGCCGTCAGGGCATTGAAGCGCCTGGAACCAAGCCCGAATTTGGCTTCAGCGATTTCCGGCGCGTTCTGCGGGCGCACAATGCGACGCTATCTCGCGCCCTCGACGGCACTGGCTTTGGGCAAGCCCTGCCCGAGCTTTAAGCCTTGCAAACGGGCAGCGCGCGGCGCCTGTGCCTAATATTCGACCTCGAGTTCCTCGATCTCGGCGGGCTCAGCCTTGGCCGCTGCGATCCACTCCTGCATCTCCGGCATGTCCATGATCGTCCTGGCATAGGCCGCAATCGTCGGCTCGAGCTTCACGTCGTAGGTCATGAAGCGCGTGACGACCGGTGCGTACATCGCATCCGCCATGGTGCGGCGTTCGCCGAACAGGAACGGGCCGCCGGATTGCGCGAAGCACTCGCGCCAGATGGTGCAGACACGGTCGATGTCAGCCTGCGCCCGCGACCAGATCTTGAAGCCGGGGAAATGGCCTTTCAGATTGACCGGCAGCGAGCCGCGCAGCGTCGTAAAGCCGGAGTGGATTTCACCGCAAATCGACCGGCAATGAGCCCGCTGGATGCGGTCGGCCGGCAGCAGGCCGGCATCGGGCATGATCTCGTTGAGGTATTCGGCGATCGCCAGCGTGTCCCAGACCGTAGCCCCGTCATGCCGCAGGCAGGGCACCAGGATCGACGACGACAACAGCAGGATTTCCGCCCGCGCCGCGGCGTCATCGGGAGCGGTGACAACCTCCTCGAATTCCAGGCCTGAGAATTTTGCCAGCAGCCAGCCGCGCAGCGACCATGACGAATAGTTCTTGCTGCTGATGGTCAGTGTGGTTTTCGCCATATGGCCCTTCCCTCAACCCTGAACGTCGTCGCATAGCCAGCCGAACCGGCCACGCGCACACGCCGCCGCTCAATGCCCATTGCGCGTGCGTCGCCATCCATGCAGCAAGCCACGTGCCAATTTATGCGACCGTTCGACTCCGCTTTGGCTTCGATATTGCATAGCAGTACGGGCAAGGGCGGATCTGCAATGATGTCAACAATGTACCAGGCTTACCAGAACCACATGGACCTCACGGCGCCATGGCGGACGGGGGCAGCAGCAGCGCTGAAATACCTCAACCTGGCGCCGCGGGGGATGTCGGACAAAGTGTTCGGGCGGCTGGCAGCCGCGCTCGAGCTGATGTCGCGCTCCACGCTGACCTACACCCGCCCGCCCTATGGCATCGGCAGCGTAATGGTGGGCAACCGGGCGGTCGAGGTCGTCGAAGAAGTCACCTATTCGACGCCGTTCGGCTCGCTGTTGCGCTTCAAGAAGCTGGATGCACCGGAGCAGCCGCGCCTGTTGCTGGTGGCCCCGATGTCAGGCCATTTCGCGACGCTGTTGCGTGGCACCGTGAAGACGCTGCTGCAGGACCACGACGTCTACATCACCGACTGGCACAACCCGCGCGACATTCCGCTCGGCCACGGCCGGTTCGGCCTGGAGGATTACACCGATCACCTGATCGCCTTCCTCGACCAGATGGGACCGCGCTCGCACATGGTGGCGATCTGCCAGCCTTCGGTCTCGGCGCTGGCGGCGGCGGCCGTCATGTCGGAGGACAATCATCCCGCGCGTCCGGCGACGCTGACCTTGATGGCCGGTCCGATCGACACCCGCATCCAGCCGACCAAGGTCAACGAATTCGCCAAAAGCAAGCCGATCAAATGGTTCGAGGAGAACCTGATCAACTACGTGCCGGTCCAGTGCAAGGGCGCGTTCCGCCAGGTCTATCCCGGCTTCGTGCAGCTCACCGCCTTCGTGTCGATGAATCTCGAGCGGCACATCAAGCAGCATATCGATCTCGCCAACCACATCGCCCAGGGCGAGAAGGAAAAGGCCGAGATCATCAAGACCTTCTACGACGAATATTTTGCCGTGATGGATCTGTCGGCGGAATTCTATATCGAAACCGTGCGCGACGTGTTCCAGGAGCATCTGCTGCCGCAGGGCAAGCTGATGCATCGCGGCCGGCCGGTGAATCCCGCCTCCATCAAGCGCATGGGCCTGATGACGGTCGAGGGCGAGAAGGACGATATCTGCTCGATCGGCCAGACGCTGGCCGCCCAGGATCTCTGCACCGGCGTGCGCACCTATCGCAAGGTGCACCACATGCAGGCCGGCGTCGGCCATTACGGCGTGTTCTCGGGCCGCCGCTGGAACAACGAGATCTACCCGCTGCTGCGGGATTTTGTGCACGTGAATTCGTAAACGACGCGAGCGCCGTCCGCTCCATCGGTCGAGACGTTGAGGCTCACCGCAAAGGGAAAATACGGACCCTGGACCGGCCCCGGGCGCGGCGACAAGCGCCAATTGCGACTGCAGACTACCGCACCTGGGTCCGGATCGGCGTGTCCTTCAGGCCGTTATGGTCATAGGCCTTGCGCAGCGTGCCGTTCGCGATGGCGTCGGTCACGAACCTGGCCGCGAAGGCGGCGGCCAGCGGATGGTTCAGCGGCACCGCCACCGCGGTGACCGTCTGTTTGAACGTTTCGTCAAGCACCCGTGTGCCCGGAATTTTCCTGGCCATGGCATTGAGCTGGTCGCGCGACAGCGCGAACGCGTCGACCTCGCCGTTCTTCAGGAGGCCGAATATCTCGTCATAGGTCTGATAGCCCGTCACCTTGGCGTTCTTCAGGTGCGCGATCGCGCCGCGCATGGTGGTGGTGTTATTGACCGCCGCGACCTTGACGCCGGGCTGATCGAGATCGGCGAAATTCGTCACGGTCGAGCCGGGCTTGACGACGTAGGTCGCGTCCGCGACCTCGTAGATCGGTCCGAACGTCATCCTGGCCTCGCGCTCGGGGTCCTTCGGCAGGAAGGTCGACGTCCCAGGTGCCCTTGGCGGCCGCATCCGTGATCTGTCCGGAATTCTGGTGCACGACATATTCGACCGGAACGCCAAGCTGCGCCGCCATCTCCTTGCCGAGATCGACCGGCACGCCGGCGTAGCCGCTCTCGGTCTTGGTCGACCAGAACGCGCCGCCGGCCGGGCTGATCGCGATCGCCACCCGGAGCTTGCCGGTCGGCGCGATCTCGTCCTTCAGGCCGTCGGCATTCGCAGGCACGGCCATCATCATCGTTCCCAATACAAGACCGGCCACAAGCGGCAATTGACTGGACATCGGCTTTCCTCGCGGAGCGGGCTTTCGCCAGCCTGGAACCGCCCTCCCGTCGCCCCCACCCCGGGTCTTTGCCCGGTCAACTTGCGTTGCGCGGCAAACTAACCGAGCCTGAAGCCGATAGCAAAGTCAGCTCGTCTGCGCCGCCGGCGTCCGGATTTCCCGCGGCAGGATGATCGCGGCCGCGATCACCAAAAGGCACAGGCCGGCGAAAGCATGCAGCATGGTGACGAAGCCGCCCTGCTCGTACAGCCACGCTACCAGACCGACCGAGGCGCCCGCCGCCGTGAAGCCTATGAAATAGCGCACCGCATAGGCACGCGAGCGCCATTCCTCGCTGGTGTATTTGCCGACCATCGCGTCATTCACCGTGACCTGGCCGAATGCGCCCATCACGATGCCGATCGACACCAGGATCAGCGGCAGGTTCGACAGTGTCGCCGCGAGATACAGGAACGGCGCCAGCACGAAGGACAGCGGCAAGCTGACGGTCTTCAGCGAATAGCGGTCGAGCAGTTTGCCGATGGTGTATTGCGTCATCGCCCCGAACACGTAGACGCCGGCCGCGATCACCCCAAGCATCGCCGGGCTTTTGGTCAGATCAGCCAGCCGTTCCGCGAACAGCTTTGGCAGCGCCACCGTCACGGCGTTGAAGGTTGTCGATATCGCGATCACCACGATCAGAAGTGCCGCGATAACCCGCCACATGTCTTCTTTTGCCACCCGCGCCTGCGCAGCGGCCTGTTTTGTGCCTTTGCGGTCTTCATGCACGACGGTCATCGCAAAGGCTGCGCCGATCAGGATGGTAGCGATGCCCGGAACGATGAATGCCCAGCGCCAACCGAGATATTGGCCGATCACGCCGGTGACCAATGCCGAGGAGGCGACGCCGAGATTGCCCCAGACGCCGTTCAGGCCCATCTCGCGGCCGAGACGGTCGGCATAGGACACGATCATGGCCGTGCCGACCGGATGATAGATCGAGGCGAACAGGCCGATCGAGAGCAGCGCGGCGCCGAGTTGCAGCGGCGTCTGCACGAAGCCGACCACGATCATCGATGCGCCGATGCCGACAAAGAAGATCACCAGCATGTGGCGGCGGCTCCAGCGGTCGCCGAGCCAGCCGGTGATCAGCGAGCCCGCTCCGAAGGCGACAAACCCCGGGGTGGCGTAAGGCAAAAGTTCCGAATAGGCCATGCCGAGCGCCGGCCCCATCACGATGACGGCGGCGGCAAAGATCAGCATGGCGTAGTGGTCGATGAAATGGGCCGCGTTGACGAAAGAGATCACGCGGCTGGGGCTGTTCATGGGCAAAATCCTCGGTCGAATCCTCATATCCTTTGCAATAGGTTATAGGGTGTTGTCCTGACGGGATGCCGCCAATGACTATCGCCGAAACGCCAATTGCCGCGATTCTGAGAGGCCAGCGCACGACCGGTGACGGCGTGCACCTGGTGGCGCGCCATTACAGGAAGGGCGTCCGGCTCGACACCCACATGCACCGTGAGGCGCAGCTGGTCTATGCGGCACGCGGCACCATGCAGGTGACGACGCCGAAGGGCCGCTGGCTGGTGCCGCCGGACCGCGCGGTCTGGGTCCCGGCACTATCAGAACATGCGATCGACGTGCTCGCCGATATCCAGATGCGGACGCTGTATTTCGAACTTGACTGGCTGAAGCGCGAGGCGCGCACCGACGGCCTCGACGCGGAATTCGTGGTGCGGGTTTCGCCGCTCCTGCACCAGACAATTCTGGCATTGTTTGATGATCGCAGCGACCGGGAGCGAACGGGGCTTCTCCTGAAGCTGACCATGCTCGAACTCGACCGGGCGGAGGAACTCGCTGACCTTCATCCCGCTGCCGCGCGAGCCACGCTGCCGGCGCGCCGCCGACATCGTGCTCCGCGATCCAACCGGCGCGCACGAAATCGAAACGCTGGCGCGCGAGGTCGGCACCTCGGCGCGGACGCTGTCGCGGCTATTTTCCTCGGAGACGCAGTTGAGCTTCAAGAGCTGGTATCAGCGCGCCCGCGTCGCCGTCGCGATCGAGAAGCTCTCGACCGACGCCAATGTCTCGATCAAGCAACTCGCTTCCGATTTGGGCTATGCCAGCGTCCCGGCGTTTTCCCACGCCTTCCGGCAGGTCACCGGCAAGACGCCGACCGAGTTCGCGGAAAAGGCGTGAGGGTCGTCGTACAACCGTCATTTCCCTCGAAAGCGGGTAATCGAGTATTCCAGCGGTGACGGAGGTTGGACCGCGGAGCCGCGGCGTACCGGATGTTGCGCATGCGCGGGGCATGACGCTGTGTCGCGCTTGATTGTGATCGGCATGGCCGCAAAATCCATGTAAGATTCCGTTATCCGCTGGATTCGACTTGACCCATGGCCAACGCGTTCTTCACCGACCTGCTTTCGACGATTTCCGAACGCGGCCGCACGCTGCTGCGGCGGGGCAATTCTTCCGAAACCAGGCAAGACGCCTCGGAACTGCTTGAACTGTGCGAGGCCCTGCTCTCGGGTCGCGGCGAGGCGTCCGGTACCGCGCTGGCGCGCGAGGTGCTCGACCGCTACCACTATCTGGATGTCGCCGGACGGCGGTCGTTCTTCGAGGCCCTGGCCCGCGATTTCGGTCCGGACCGCGCCAAACTTTCCGAGGCCATCGAAACCTGGCGGGCGCAGCCGAGCGATGACGACGCCAGCGACCTGCATTTCGCATCCGAACCCCGACGGCAGGAGCTGATTCGCCGGCTCAACCGCGCGCCGGGCGGCACCAGCGATCTGGTGGCGATGCGGGATGATCTCTTGAGCATGATGAAGGGCAACAAGGACCTCGCCGCCGTCGACCGCGACGTCGTGCATCTATTGGCGTCTTGGTTCAACAGGGGATTTCTCGTGCTGCGCAGGATCGACTGGTCTACGCCCGCGAACATTCTGGAACAGATCATCCGTTATGAGGCGGTACACGAAATCCGCGACTGGAACGATTTGCGCCGCCGCATCGATCCGGCCGACCGCCGCTGCTACGCGTTCTTCCACCCGGCACTGGACGATGCGCCATTGATCTTCGTCGAAGTCGCGCTGACCGAAACGATTCCTACCGCGATCGCGCCGCTGCTCGCCGAGCAGCGGCAGCCTGTGCCGGTCGAGCGGGCCCGCACCGCCGTGTTCTATTCGATCTCCAATACCCAGCGCGGGCTCGGCGGCATCTCCTTCGGCAGCTTCCTGATCAAGCAGGTGGTCGAGGAATTGCGCCGCGAACTGCCGAAGCTTGATACCTTCGTGACGCTGTCGCCGGTGCCCGGCTTCATGCAATGGCTGAAGCAGGCGGAGGACGTGCCGGTCTCCGAAGAAGATCGCGCGCTGCTGGAAAACCTCGACAAGCCCGACTGGTTCGAGCATGCGGAGTTGACCGCGCAGCTGCGCGCCTTGGTTGAACCGCTCGCGGCGTATTATTTCCTGAAAGCCCGCACGCCGAAGGGACGGCTGATCGATTCGGTGGCGCGTTTCCATATCGGCAACGGCGCCCGGCTGGAGCGAATCGACTGGCTCGGCGACCTCTCGCCCAAGGGTCTTCGCGAGTCCGCCGGCATCATGGTCAACTATCTCTACCGCCTCGAAGACATCGAGAAGAACCACGAGGCCTACGCCAACCTGGGCGAGATCGCCGCTTCCAGCGCGGTGAAGAAATTGCTGAAGGGCGAAGGCCGGCGGCTGCTGGACATGCGGCTGTCGTAGGTTGGCGGCTCCCACCACGTCATTGCGAGCGAAGCGACCCGTCCCCGGATCGAAAGGTGGTGGTCGCTTCACCGTCCCCGGCGAATCACCTCAACCAACAGAGGGCACGCCCCCAAAAGGTTGTCACGTTCGTTCACCGGAGCGGTGGCTTGACCCTCTCGCGCCATCGCCAGACGGCCACACCGCTCCATATGGCCTCAATCACCCCGAACGGCCACGCGCCCTGTAGGAACCCGTAGGCCGACCCCATCGCGCATGATCCGGCAAAAGCCAGAACAAACCATGGGCTGCGGTCCTCTAGGGCATAGCAAGCGAGCATTGCGGTTACGGCGAATAGGCCAAATATCGTCAGTGAATCCATTGCACGATTATATCGAAAGCGAAGTCCGATGCGAGACAGCGGAAATATGTGCGCGACGTGTTGCTGCCGGCGCCGCTACTTGATTTTAGCCAAGCACTCCTTCAGCCGCTCAAGCTCCGAACGAATTTGCGACTCCATGGCGCCTTGCAATGCTACCGAGCCTTTGCTGAACAGTTCCCCTGAGGCCTTTCTGTCCAAATTCTCCTTCCAATCCCGGATTGCCTGCTTCGTGGCCTTTTGGGCCTCCGACGCCGACTTAACGTATGTTGTTATGCAGGCGTCGGCCGACGAGCACGTCTGGCACTCTTGAGCGGCGGCGGCAGCACTTGAAACAAGCAGGGCGACGGTCGCGGCTAGGAATCTCATCGCTCTTCCTCCCCCGACAACAATAGCACACTGTGGGCGCGTTCGCCGCGCTGTCCTAATTAAGACACTCAGGAGTTCGAATTAGGACACGATCGCGATTTGATATTTGAGGGCGCCCAACTCAGCCCCCAGCCTAGAAAGGGCGCATGCTAAGAACGGCCCCAGCGCAGCCGCCTGTGCTGGGGTCGTTTTGTTTGGCCCCGTGGTCGCGGGGCCTCTAAGTCAACCGCGAGATCATGCTGATGTCGACGGCATAGGATTTGGCGATTTCGGCCAGCGTTTCACCAACGGCCCGGCGCTTGAGTGCTTCCTTGCGCTGGAACTCGGACAGCTTTCGCTTGCGACCAAACTTGACGCCGTTCGCCTGGGCGCGCTTCCGGCCCTCACCGGAGCGTTCCTTGATCAGCTCCCTCTCAAACTCGGCGATTGCCGCGAGCAGCGTCGAAAGCAGCCGGCCTTGCGAGGAGGAGGTATCAAACAGGGGATCGCCGAGGCTCCTGAAGGCGGCACCGGCCTTGCCGATGCGCTCGATCAGCTCCAGCAGTTCCCGCGTGCTGCGGCCAAGCCTATCAAGCTTCGTCACCAGCACCACGTCGCCGGCCTAGCTGCAACCGATCGGCCCGGGCGCCGCTGAAGCAATCCATAGCTCCGCAAGCCGAAGTGTGGATTGCTTCGTCGCTACGCTCCTCGCAATGACGTTGATGGGGCCGAAGCTCACACCGCCAGCGACTTCATCTCCTTGTAGAGATCCGTCTTCCCCTCGAACCCGATGCCGGGCAGGTCCGGCATGGTGATATGGCCGTTCTCGACGCGCACCCCGTCGGGGAAGCCGCCATAGGGCTGGAACAGGTCGGGATAGCTCTCATTGCCGCCGAGGCCCAGGCCCGCCGCGATGTTGAGCGACATCTGGTGGCCGCCATGCGGAATGCAGCGGCTCGCCGACCATCCGTGAGTCCGCAGCACGGCGAGCGTGCGCTGATATTCGCAGAGCCCATAGGACAGCGCGCAATCGAATTGCAGCCAGTCGCGGTCCGGCCGCATGCCGCCGTAGCGGATCAGGTTCCTCGCATCCTGGTGGCTGAACAGGTTTTCGCCGGTCGCCATCGGCGCGGGGTAGAATTCCGCAAGTGCCGCCTGCAACGCGAAATCGAGGGGATCGCCGGCTTCCTCGTACCAGAACAGCGGATAGTCGCGCAGCATTTTGGCGTAGGCGATCGCGGTCTCCAGATCGAAGCGGCCATTGGCATCGACCGCAAGCTGCGCGTCCTTGCCTATCTCCTTCAGCACCGCCTCGATGCGCTCGCGATCTTCCGCGATCGGCGCGCCGCCGATCTTCATTTTCACGACGTTGTAACCGCGATCGAGATAGCCGCGCATCTCGCCCCGCAGCGCGGAAAGATCCTTGCCGGGATAGTAATAGCCACCGGCGGCATAGACGAACACGCGCGGATCGGCGTTTCGTCCATGACGCTCGGCGAGCAGGCGGAACAGCGGCTTTCCAGCGATCTTGGCCACCGCGTCCCATACCGCCATGTCGATGGTGCCGACCGCGACCGAGCGCTCGCCGTGGCCGCCCGGCTTCTCGTTCGACATCAGCGTGGCCCAGACCTTGTCCGGATCGAGGTTACTTCCGGCCTGATCGAGCAATGTCTTCGGATCGGCCTCAAGCAGCCGCGGCGCAAAGCGTTCGCGGATCAAGCCACCCTGCCCGTAGCGGCCGTTGGAATTGAAGCCATAGCCGACGACGCGCTTGCCGTCGCGAACGACGTCAGTGACGACGGCGACGAGGCTCGTCGTCATTTTCGTGAAGTCGATATAGGCGTTGCGGATCGGCGAGGAGATCGGTTTTGTCACCTCGCGGACATCTACGATACGGACGGACATGGTTTCGGCTTTCTGAAGGTATCTACAGGACCGTCATTGCGAGCGAAGCGAAGCAATCCATCGAGCCGCAAGGAACAATGGATTGGTTCGTCGCAGGTGCTCCTCGCAATGACGGCTCAGGTCGGATGCAGTCAGGACGACGCCTTGTCGCGAAAATACGGCTCGACCGGGCCATGAACCTTGATGGTCAGGGGATTGCCGTGGCGATCCTTGGCATTCCCTGCGGTGACGCGCACCCAGCCTTCGCTGACGCAATATTCCTCGACATTGGTCTTTTCGGCGCCCTTGAAGCGGATGCCGACGTCACGCGCCAAAACCTCGGCGTTGTAATACGGGCTGTTTGGATCGACCGATAGACGGTCGGGCAACTGATCGCTGATGGTCTGGTTTTCGTCGTTCATAGCAACGCCTCGATATCTTTCTTCAGTCCTTCGGGTCTTGCGGTCGGCGCGTGTCGCGCGACGACCTTGCCTGCACGGTCGACCAGGAATTTGGTGAAATTCCACTTGATCGATGAGCCGAGCAGGCCCGATTTTTCACGTTTCAAATAATCGTACAGAGGATGGGCAGATGCACCATTGACGTCGATCTTGGCAAACATCGGAAAGGTGACGGCATACTCCCGCTGGCAGAACTGCGCAATTTGTGTCGCATCACCCGGCTCCTGGGCGCCGAACTGGTTGCAGGGGAAGCCGAGCACGGAAAAGCCACGCGGCGAGAGTGCCTCATACAGTTCCTCAAGGCCCTTGTATTGCGGCGTGAATCCGCAAGCGCTGGCGGTGTTGACGATCAGCAGCACCTGCCCCTCGAACCGCTTGAGAGGAACCTCCTCGCCGGCCAGCGAACTGGCCGTGAAATCGTAGACGCTTGGCATCGGTTTTCTCGATCAGCTGGCGGGATCGATCGCCGCCGATGGCGTACCACCCGCCTCGATCGCCTCGCCGGCGGCAAGGCAGAGATCCTCACGATAACGGCCTGAGACCAGTTGCACCCCGACAGGAATGCGCCCGACCAATCCGGTCGACACGGTTAACCCCGGAAGCCCCATGAAGGGAATGGCAATCTGCGGCAGCTGCGCGTGCCAAACCCGCGCAAAGGACGCATCGTCCTTGCGGTCGAGCTGATCGGGAAACGGAAGCTCGCCGGACACCGGCATCAGCAGCACGGCGTATCTCTCGAAGAATTCGAGCCATTCGCGAGTGAGCGTGGCGCGCCGCGTCAGCACTTTCGAGAGGTCGAACGGATGCACCTTGGCCCTGTTGCCGCGCAGGCAGGCCAACGCACCGGGATCGCCCTCGCGCTCCGCGGTTTCCAGCTGCGCCTCGTAATTGTCGCCGAGCCAGAGTTTGGTCTGGAGGTCGGCCGGCTCGCGCAGTGGCGGCGTAGTGGCGATCTCCTCGACCGACCAGCCTGCCCGCTCCAGCCGCTTGCCGGCATCGGCCACCGCGGCCCTTGACTTCGGCCACGGGATCGAGGCCATCAGGATTGAGGCAGAGCGCGACGCGCTTCGGCATCGGCGGACCTTCCAACGGCGCCGGCACCCACCAGGGATCGCGATAATCCCTCGCCGACATCGCCGCCAGCGAGATTCTGATGTCGCCGATGGTACGCGCCAGAGGGCCGGATACCGCGCTGATCTGCGGGCCGATCGGCCGGTCGGGGAATGCCGGGTTGAAGGCCGGGATGCGCCCGATCGTCGGGCGCAGGCCGTGCACGCCGCAGGCGTAGGCGGGATAGCGGATCGATCCGGCGATGTCGGTGCCGTGCGCGATATGGCCGATGCCGGCGGCGACGGCGGCGCCTGCGCCACCCGACGAGCCGCCCGGGGTGATGCCGGGATCGCGCGGGTTCTTGGTATCGCCGTGGAGCAGGTTGGTGGTGAACCAGCGGTAGGAAAACGCCGGGCAATTGGTGCGGCCGAGCAGCACAGCCCCGGCCTTGCGCAGATTCTCGACCACCGGGTTGTTGCGGCTCGCGATGACGTCGCGCTGCAATTTCAATCCGTTGGTGGTGGCAAAACCCTCCTGGTCGACATTCACCTTGATGGTGACGGGCACGCCGCCCAGCGGACCAGCGTCTTCGCCGCGCGCGAGCGCGGCATCGACCTCAGCGGCCTGCGCCAGCACCTCGGAAGGCCTGTGGTCGATCACGGCATTGATCCTGGGATTGACCGCGTCGAGCCGCGCCAAGGCCGCCGTCGCCGCCTCTTTCGCCGAGACCTTTTTCGATTTTATCAGGCTAGCCAGGTCTGCAGCCGACAGACGCCAGAGATCTTCCATTACCAACTCCATTCGATCGTTGGCCTTTTTAGCCTCACCGCGACGGCATGGCCAGCGCCGGAACGGCGAACGGAAGGCGTCAGCGCACGCGGGCGAGGTAATAAGCGAGGTCGGCAATCTGCTCTTGTGCGATCGGCTGCATTACCTCGGCCATGGTGCCGTCATAGCCGTGACGGCTGTTGTCCTTGTATTCGGCCATCGTCTTCTTGAGATAGTCCTCGCGCTGGTTGGCGATGCGCGGCACGTTCTCCTTGCCGGAAAAATCGAGGTTGTGGCAGGTGCCGCAGAGATTCTGCTGTGTCAGCGCCTGACCGCGTTGCATGCGCACGGGATCGCCGGCATCGGCTGGCGGCGCCGGCTTCGGCAGCGCGGCGATAAAGTCGGAAAAGGTCTTCAAATCCTCGTCAGTGAGAGGCTTCGCCATCTCGTTCATCGGCTCGAAGGTGCGCAGCTTCTCGCGGAACATGAACAACTGGATCAACGTGTAGGGCGCCTGCTGCCCGCCGAGCGAGGGCGTATTTTCGGTCTGCGACTGTCCGCGCTCGCCATGGCAGGCGAAACAGGGCGTGGTGCGCTCTTCGATGGTTTCCGCACCTGCCGAAGTGGCAAGCGAGGCGAACGCCAGTACCGCAATTATCCTACGCATCGGTCATTCCCGGCGTTTTGATTCGTCATTGCGAGGAGCGAGGCGACGAAGCAATCCATGTCTCCGCCTGGGATAGATGGATTGCTTCGTTTCGCTCGCAATGACGTGCTCTTGGTTCTTACTGGCCGGCGACCTTCGGCTTGCCGTAGGTGATGCGATAGACGGCGCCGTTCCAGTCGTCGGAAACCAGGAGCGAGCCGTCCTTCAGCTGCATGACGTCGACCGGCCGGCCATTATATTTATTGTCTTCGAGGAAGCCGGTCAGAAGCGGCTCGATGGACTTGAGAGTGCCGTCCTTGTTGAGCTTGGCGACAACAACGTCGCCGCCAACTTTCTTCGACCTGTTCCACGAACCGTGGCGGGCGATGATGATGGCGTTCTTGTAGGCCTTGGGGAACATGCTGCCGGTGTAGAACCGCATGCCGAGCGAAGCCGAATGCGGGCCCAGCAAGCCGACCGGTGCCGTGTAGTCACTGCAGGATTTGCCCCAACCGAATTCGGGGTCGACGATATTGCCCTGCAGGCAATAGGGCGCGCCAAAATGCTCGCCGACCTTGGTGATGCGGTTCAGTTCATCCTCCGGGACGTCTTCCGACATCCAGTCGCGCCCGTTGTCGGTGAAATAGAGCTGCTTGGTCTCCGGATTCCAGTCGAAGCCGACCGTGTTGCGAACGCCGCGCGCGATGACTTCGGCGCCGCTGCCGTCCAGATTCATCCGGCGGATCTGACCATGATCCTCGTCGTGCAGCACGTTGTTGCCGGGCTGACCGACCGGCACGTAAAGCTTGTTGTCCGGACCGATGGCGATGAACTTCCAGCCATGGGCCTCGTCCTTTGGCAGGTTATCGTAGATCACGGTCGGCTTCGGCGGGTTATCCAGGTTGTCCTCGATCTTGTCGATCTTCGATATCTTGGACAGCTCGGCGATGTAGAGAGCGCCATCCTTGAAGGCGACGCCGTTCGGCCGATAGAGGCCGGAGGCGATGACCTTTACCGAACGTTTGCCGTCCTTGTTGACGATGGCATAGACCTTGTCGACCAGGCGGCTGCCGACGAACACCGTCCCCTTGTCGCCTTGCGCGAGCGAGCGCGCATTCGCCATGCCGGCGGCATAGACTTCGATGTTGAAGCCCGCGGGCACCTTGAGTTTGGCGACCGGAAGCTTGTCTGGTGCCGCCGGGATCGGCGGCGGCGCGACCGGCGCCAGCTTGGCGGCGGCCTCGCTGTTCGCCGGCCGTCCGATCAAAGGCGAGCCCGATGGAAGCGCCGGCGCGGCGGCGGGCGCTGCGGCCGGCGGACTGGCCGGCTGCTGCGCGGATGCGCAAAACGTGAATGCACCGAAAAAGGCGCCGGCCAACAACAGGCTGCGCGGTGCTGACGAATAACTCATCATGTCGTTCTCCCTGACGGAAGCCTCATCTCCTGGCGCGGCAAGACGTGCCGGCGCCGGCGGGCTTTCCTGAATCAGAGTTTCCGACATTTGTCCGTATATTTGCAATCGCAAACATGCCCGGAACAGATCCGGCGCCGGCAGTACTGCGCGGAACGCGCTTCGCATCGCGTCAGTGCTTCGTCACCGCCTGGCCAGGGGCCTCGAGGATTGCCTCGGCGAACGGAAATTCCAGCACGATCTCGCCCTCATCGTCGGTGACTTCGATGACGGCGCTTAGCAACGCACCGTCGGCGCCCTCGGTTTTCAAGAGCTCGCGGATCATGGCGCGCGCCATCTCCCAGGCGCGGTCGGGGTCCTGGAGCACTTCACCCTCGGGGTCGGAGATCAGCTCATCGCCGATACGGGTGTTGAAGAAATATCGCGGCATCGGCGGATTTCGACTCCGGTTGCGGCCCCCCACAGCGAGGGTCCAACGAAACTCACGCATTCTTTATCCGAGCACGCTCGGCAATTCCTCAGCGAAGATCAGAGTTCGGCGCAACGCGAACAACGGCGAAACGCTTGATCCCACGCTGTTTTGAGCACGGCCATCTGCACAACTCCGTGAATTCCTTTCGCGGCGCAACAAAAAAGCCCGGAAGCCCGGCAAAAGATTTAGCTGGCGAACTTTTTGATCCGCACTAGTTTATTACAGAGGCGGAAATTCATCCGTTTTCAAGGGAGACCCAGATGGCCTGGAAAGCACCGAAAATCGTCGAAGTTCCGGTCGGCATGGAAATCAACATGTATATGTGCGCGACCCGCAAGTAAGCGGGCAGCGCAGCATCACGACTAACGCAGGTGGACCTCCGGGCGTGACACGTTCCCGATCATGGAGCTGTGTCATAACGCCGGAGTCCACCTCGTTGCGTTTGTAGGTTCAGGTTCAAGATCGCCAGGAGACGGATCATGCTTCGCGTCGTCGTCCTGGGCGCCGCGGCGGGCGGCGGCGTTCCGCAGTGGAACTGCGGATGCCCGGTCTGCGAGGCCGGGCGCAACGAACATCCCGAACTCAGGAGCACGCAGGCGTCCATCGCGGTCAGCGCTGATGGCGAGCACTGGTTCCTGGTCAACGCCTCGCCCGATCTGCGCCAGCAACTGACCGCGACGCCGCAGCTTCATCCCAAGGCAGGCCATCTGAGACACAGCCCGGTCGCGGGCGTGATCCTGACCAACAGCGAGGTCGATGCTGTCGCCGGGTTGTTGTCGATGCGCGAAGGCTCGCCGTTTACGATCTATGCCCATGAACGGGTGCTTGCGATCCTGAAATCCAACAGCATCTTTAATGTGCTGAACGAGAAGAACGTGAAGCGCCAGCCGATCGCGATCGATCAGGCGTTCGAACCCGCCCTGCCCGACGGCTCGCCCTCCGGCATCGAGGTGCTGCCGTTCGAGGTCCCCGGCAAAGGCGCCTGGTATCTCGAAGGCAAGGCGCATCCCGCCGGCGGCGACGGGGTTGGCGACACGCTCGGGCTTCGTATTGCGGAAAAGGCAAGCGGCAAATATCTCTATTTCCTTGCAGCCTGCGCGCGCATGACCGACGATCTCAAATCGCGGCTTGCCGGAGCGCCTCTGGTCTTCTTCGATGGCACGGTGTGGCGCGACGACGAGTTGATCGTGGCCGGGCTGGGCAACAAGACGGGACAAGGAATGGGACACATTTCGATGTCAGGCGATCACGGCGCGATCGAAAGCCTCGCCGGCCTCGATATCGGTCGAAAGGTGTTCTTGCATATCAACAACTCCAACCCGGCCTGGCTCAGCGGTTCGGCCGAGCGCAAGGCCGCCGAGCGCGCGGGCTGGCAGATTCCCGCCGACGGAACGGAGATCACGCTGTGAACGTCATAGCCACCACCGCAATGACCGCATTGTCGATCGGCAAGGGCATCACGCTCAATAGCGCCGACGAGCTGGAGGCGACGCTCCGCCACATCGGCGCCACGCGCTATCACAGCCTGCATCCGTTTCATAAGCTGTTGCACGGCGGCAAGCTCAACAAGGGCCAGGTGCAGGCCTGGGCGCTGAACCGCTATTATTACCAGAGCACGATCCCGCTGAAGGATGCGATGGTGATCTCGCGCTTTCGCGACCGCGCGACCCGCATCGAATGGCGGCATCGCATCGAGGACCACGACGGCGATCTCGGCAACGAAGGCGGCATCGACCGCTGGCTGAAACTGACCGAGGGGCTTGGGCTCGACAACGCCTATGTGGAATCGACCGAAGGCATTCTTCCTGCGACGCGCTTCGCTGTGGAAGCCTACGTGCATTTCTGCCGCGACAAGACGCCGCTGGAGGCGATCGCCTCCTCGCTTACCGAACTGTTCGCGCCGAACCTGCACGAGGAACGCATCTCGGGCATGCTCAAGCACTACGATTTCGTCAATCCTGATATCATGAGCTATTTCAGCCGCCGCCTGACCCAGGCGCCGCGCGATGCCAACTTCGCGCTCGATTACGTCAGGAAGCACGCGACCACGCCGGCCGAACGCGAGGCGGTCTGCAACGCGCTGATCTTCAAGACCAACGTGCTGTGGGTTCAGCTCGACGCGCTGTATCATGCCTATGTCGAAGGCCACATCCCGCCCGGCGCGTTCGTGCCGAAAGCGAGCTAGAGGCAACCAATGGCGAGCCGCAACATCAGTGTCAGCGAGGAAAGCCGGCCGATCCTGCCGCGGCATGCGAAACTTAAGTTCGATGAGACGCGGCAGGTCTGGGTGATCCTGGCGCCGGAGCGCGTGCTGGCGCCGGACGAGACGGCGGTCGAGGTCCTGCAGCTATGCGACGGCGTGCGCAGCGTTTCGCAGGTGGTCGATCAGCTCGCCCGGAAATATGCCGCCGAGCGCGAAGCGATCGCGACCGACGTCATCGCCATGCTGCAGGACCTCGCCGACAAAGGCTTCCTCACCGAAGCGCGCGAGAAGACGCCATGAGCGAGATCGTGACCGATGCGAAGACCAAAGCCGTCGACCCCACGGATGGGCTCGCGGTGCTGGAGAGCCGCGGTTCGGTCGCGGAGACTTTTGGAATTCCGCTGGCGGTGCTCGCCGAACTGACGCACCGCTGCCCGCTGCAATGCCCCTATTGCTCCAACCCGGTCGAGCTCGACCGCGCCGGCAGCGAACTCACGACCGAGGAATGGAAGAAAGTCCTGACCGAGCTCGCCGAAATCGGCGTGCTCCAGATCCATTTCTCCGGCGGCGAACCGACCGCGCGCAAGGATCTCGTGGAACTGGTGCAACACGCCACCGATGTCGGGCTCTACAGCAACCTGATTACCTCGGCGGTGCTGTTGACGAAAGCAAGACTTTCCGCGCTCGCCGACGCCGGCCTCTGCCACGTCCAGATCAGTTTCCAGGGCAACGAGCCTGCCGTCGCCGACCGCGTCGCCGGCTTGAAGAATTCGCACGAGAAGAAGCTCGAAGCCGCCAAATGGACGCGCGAACTGGACCTGCCGCTGACCGTCAACGCGGTGATGCACCGGCAAAACCTGCATCAATTGTCCGACATCATCCAGATGGCGGTCGATCTCGATGCCGACAGGCTCGAAGTCGCCAACGTCCAGTATTACGGCTGGGCATTGAAGAACCGCGCCGCGCTGATGCCGACGTTTGAACAGATCGAGGAAACCAGCCGCATCGTCGAGCTGGCGCAGGCGCGGCTGAAGGGCGTGCTCGCCATCGATTACGTGGTGCCGGACTATTACGCGCTGCGGCCAAAGAAATGCATGGGCGGCTGGGGCCGCCAGTTCTTCAACATTTCGCCGGCCGGCAAGATTTTGCCGTGCCACGCGGCGGAGAGCATCACCGGGCTTGAATTCGAATCGGTGCGGTCAAATCATTCGATCGCCTGGATCTGGCAGAACTCGGAAGCCTTCAACCGCTATCGCGGCACCGGATGGATGCCGGAGCCATGCAAGAGCTGCGAATTCCGGGAAGTCGATTTCGGCGGTTGCCGTTGCCAGGCCTTTGCGCTGACCGGCGATGCCGCCAATACCGACCCGGCCTGCACGCTGTCGCCGATGCACGAGCAGATCTTCAAGCAGGCCGAACGGGAAGCCGCGGCGCACCAGGACCGTTTCCTCTATCGCAATTTCGCCGGCGGTACGCTGGAGGCGGAAGGCGGCCAGGAAAGCGATCATGGCGCCTGACGCCGACGCGGGAAAATCCTCTCGGCAACGCAGCGATCCGTTTGCGCCGCTGACTTCGGAATGGCTTTCGGTCGGCGATGATCACGAGATCTATGTCGAGAGCGTCGGCCGCGCCGACGGTATCCCGGCGGTCTATCTGCACGGCGGCCCCGGCAGCGGCTGCCAGCCCGATCACCGCCGGCTGTTCGATCCCGAACGCTTCCACGCCATTCTGTTCGACCAGCGCGGCGCGGGCCGCAGCCGCCCGAAGGGCCGGCGCGAGGCCAACACCCTGCCGCACCTGATCGCGGACATGGAGATGATCCGCCAGAAATTCGGCTTCGATCGCTGGCTGATCGTCGGCGGCTCCTGGGGCGCGACGCTGGCGCTGGCGTATGCCGAGGCGCACCCCGACCGGGTCAGCGGCATCGTGCTGCGCGCAACGTTTTTGGGCACTCGTGCCGAGTTGGAGGGCGCATTTCTCGACGTGCTGCCGCGGTTCTATCCCGCGCTGTCAGATGACTTCCTCAGCGTGCTGCCGCCGGAAGAGCACGCTCAACCACTGGATGCTTACTGGCGCCGTATCCTCGATCCCGATCCCGCTGTGCATACCTCCGCCGCGCGTGCCTGGCACGATACCGAGCACATCCTGTCGGTCCATGCGCCGGGACGCGTCCGGCTCGATCTCGGCGGATCGAATTCATCGCGCGCCCTCCCCGCCACGCCGTTCATGGAAGCACATTATTTCGCGCATGACTGCTTCATGGCGCCAAATCAACTGCTGAACGAGGCGCAAAAACTCGCAGGCATTCCCGGCATCATGGTGCAGGGCCGTTATGATTTGCTATGCCCGACTGCAACGTCGCACGCGCTTGCCGCGCGGTGGCCTGGAAGCGAAGTCCGCGTGGTCGAAGGTGCCGGGCACATCTTGTATGATCCCGGCGTGCGCGATGCCGTCATGAAGGCGATCGCCGATCTCGCCTCGAAATTCCAACGTTGAGGATTATTGATCGATGCCCATAGCCGGAAAAGGCATGCTGCTGACGTCGATGGATATCGATGCCGCCGACGAGGCCGAATTCAACCGCTGGTACGACCGCGAGCACCTCGAGGAGCGCGTGGCGATTCCCGGCTTCCTCGAGGCGCGGCGCTATGTCGCGCATGACGGCAAGCCGAAATATCTCAGCCTCTATTCGACCAAAACATTCGATGTGCTGGATAGCCCGGCCTACCGCACCGCACTCGCGAACCAGACTGCGTGGTCGAAGGCCAATATCGCGCGCTTCAGGAACATGATCCGCGCGGTCGCCCGCATCACCGTCAGCCGCGGGGTTGGCCGCGGTGCCGCGCTCGGCATCATCCGCCTGCGTCCGCCGAACGGCGGAGAGAAATTGCGCGCGGCGCTGCAAGACCTGCTGGATCCCGCAAAGCTCGACGGCGTCGTCTCAATGCACCTGATCGAGAGCGATCCGGCGCTGTCAAAGCCTCTGACCGACGATCCCGCGGCCGCCAACCCCGGCGCCGGCGACTGGTTCGTGCTGATCGACGCGACGGGCGTGGATGCGGTCGCGCCCGCTGCGGCGCGTTTTACCGATCATGTCGCACTGAAGCCGCTCGCGGTCTCGAGCGGCATCTATCATCTGATGTGGGACATCGCGAAGAGCGATCTCGGGGCATGACAGTGACCTGATTTGGCTATTAGTTCTCCGAGATAGGGAAGCTCTCAGGTCGCCTGCTTGCATTCGTGTTGACGGTCGTCGCGCTGTTCTTTGGCGGGCGCGCTCTGATCTTGTTTCGGATCTTGACATCCACGCCGCAGAATTTTCTTCCCGCCGCTAAACGACCCGGAGGTTGCACCAACTACCCGGCTCAGACTGTCTTTAACGGGGAAACAGAGCAAATTCTCATCATCCTCGCCTGCTTGATCGTTACCGCGTTGGCGAGGATGCTCTGGCGCAAATCAATGCCATCGCCCATGGCGAAGGCTTGTCAGTCCACGGGGATCAAAGACGCAACAAGATGGTCCTCGGGACGATGACTTTCAGACAATCCATTGATGACGCCAGCGCGATCCGCCGGGTTGCGGTTCTGGCTCATCTTCCGCTTGCCATCGAGCCTCGTGATCGGCATCCGTAAACCGACAATTCCTTTGAGCTGCGCTTTGATGAAATCAGCTGGAGCGTCTGCGACGGCCCAGCGATCCTTTCGCGCGTGCTCGTGCAGATCCGTCAGTCGCGTTATCACGTCGAGTAGCCGGTCCGCATCGTCGAAGAACTCGACGGGTCCATAAGCATGCACGGCAACATAGTTCCAGGTTGGCACGACCTTGTGCGTCTCCTGCTTGGTCGCGTACCAGGATGGAGAAACATACGCCTCCGGCCCAGCAAAGATAGCCATCGCCTCGCCGGATGGTGTCAGCTTCCACTGCGGATTGGCCCTTGCAACGTGCGCGTAAAGCGTGCCGTTCGGCCCCTCACCTTCGTTGAGAAGCATGGGGACCGGCGTTCCTATAAGTCCTTCTTTCGTCGCGGTGACAAGCGTTGCCGAGCGTGCCTCACGAATGGCGCGATGAATATAGGCGATGTCGTCAACGCGGAACGCTGGCGGAATATACATTGGCAAGTCTCCTCGGCGCGTCGGGACAGACCAAACCAAGTCGGATTGGCTATTGATAGCTGACGTTTTACCCGGCAAACTGGATCACCAGAAGGGCCAGTTTGGAGAAATGTTGGTGGGCCAGTCCAGAATGAAACAATCCCCCAACCCACATGGGGCACGGCAAATCTATGACGCATTGAAAACGCAAATCGAGGAGGGCGTTTATGGGCCGAGCGACAAGCTACCTTCGACACGCACCCTCGCCAGCGAATTTGGAGCTTCCCGAACGACGATTACCGCGGCCTACGAGCAACTTCTGGCGGAAGGCTTCATAGAAACGGGACAAGGACGCCGGGCGTGGGTCACGCCCACGCTCCGACCGGCCCGCTCTTCACGGCCAAGCAGCAAGCGAACGCCAAGAACGGCTCGACTATCGGCTTTCGGACAACAGCTCTTCGAATTAACCGGACCGCCGGTTGAGACCGAGCCTCTGCGGATCGACTTTCGTTACGGCGATATTGCAGCCGCCGACTTTCCGAGCCTGGCATGGCAGCGTGCTTTAACGAAGGCCGCGACAATGTCGGCCCCGCGCCGCCTTCGCTATCAGGCGCCGCAAGGATCAATGGAACTGCGAACGTCCCTGCAAGCGTACTTGTGGCGTGCCCGGAGCTTGCGCTGCGGCCGCGAGCAGATCATCATCGTCAATGGATCACAGCAGGGGCTCGATCTCTGCGCTCGGATGTTGCTCGACGCCGGTGACCGGTTTGTAATTGAAACTCCATGCTATTGGGCTGCCCGGCATGTCTTTGAGAGCGTCGGCGCAACACCTCAATTCGTTCCCGTCGATGCGGAAGGGCTGCGGACGGAGGCCCTTGAAAGTATCAAAAAGGCTCGGCTTTGCTACGTGACGCCGTCGCATCAATTTCCGTTGGGTCACGTTCTCTCAGCGTCGCGCCGGGCTCAACTGTTACGCTGGGCCGGCGATGCGGGGGCCTACATCGTCGAAGACGACTACGACGGTGAGTACCGATACGACATTCGACCCATTCAACCGTTGCACGCTTTCGACGAAGCCGCTCGCGTGATCTATCTCGGGACAATTTCAAAGACGCTCTCGCCCTTGTTGCGTCTAGGATATCTCGTACTGCCGCCAGAGCTTGTTGACGCCTTTCGTGCAGCCAAGCGTCTTACCGACCGGCACTCGCCAACGCTGGAGCAAGCGGCTCTGGCAGAACTCATCCAATCGGGCGCCTATGAGCGGCATGTCAGAAAGCTACGGCGGAAAAACGCGCAGCGCCGGGTCGCATTGCTCGATGCATTCGGCGACTATTTTGGCAGCTCGATCGAGGTCCAAGGTTCAGAGGCTGGGCTCCATGTGGTCGCGTGGTTCAGCAAATTCGGTTCGACGGAGGAAGGGCAATTGGCCCGAAAAGCTAGGCAGGCAGGCGTCGGCATCTACCCTATTTCGGACTTATACGAACGTCGGCGAGCAGGTGCCGCGAAAAGACGAGCCGGGTTCGTTTTCGGGTACGCTGCGCTTGAAGAAGGGGAAATTCGGCAGGGCGTTGCCCGCCTGGCCGATGCTTTGAGGACCGCATAGGGCTCCGCTCTTGGCCCTTTTCGGACTTCATCCCCCCGCCAGAGTTCAAAGCAGCCCCGTGCCGGAATTCAAATCGCTGCACTGAGAAGAGACCGCCAACCGAGCCGGTTTAGTTGGGCCAATGCCTAAGGAAATCAAACTAGGCCATTCGCGAAATCAAGTTAGGCCACCGAGAGCCTCGACCCAACTCGAAACGTCAGTGGCGCCTGTTCACTTAAAGATGAGCCACCCTAAGGGCACCAAAATGAGGACGGTCAACGTCACGCCCAGGGCCAGACGGCCAACCTTTTGCAACGTCGAAATTTGTGACGGGTCACGATGCGGTTGCCTATCTAACCAACGCTTGAACCTGCTCAGCGGCCAACCCAGACCGAGACCCACAACATAGAAAATGCCTTCCAGAAGCTGCACGGCGCGGCCCCGCTCCTTATTGCATGGAAGTTACCGTGAATTCATCGCCGCAGCTGAGGAGGTTGCGCGGCGGCGCGATTTTTCGCAACAATTCCAATGTGATTTGGGTCGTCCAGCCCCTTCGTGAAAAACATTTCGCTTTCGCCGTCGGGCAAATCAGTTCTACCAGCTCGCGCCATCTCATCCCCCAAGAGGGGCGGATCGCGAGTCGTCACGAACGCGGGATGGGATGCGGTGGACGCGGCAGCGTCGGCGCGCATGGTGATCGCAGGGCGAGCAAAACTCGTGAGCGATAAACAGCGCGCAGGACGAACGACGCTATTCGCGTACGGCAAAACCGTGTGGTCCCGACACCCGTTGCTGGTGCCAAGCTGTCGGTGGCGAATTTGATCCAACCGGATCGATCAGCCATCAAGCCGGCAGCGACGGTGACAAGAACGAATTCGTCGCCGGGGAGATCACGGCATAAGCCGTAAAGCCATTGCGCAGGGAATGCCGGACTGCCTCCGCTGAACCTGTATGCTCGTGTGCGCTCTTCTTTGTGCATCTTGCACACGAGACCGCGGGTGCAGCGCGCACCCGGCATTCCCTGCTCCCTCTCTGATTGGAGGGACAAACGAAATGCAAAGCTCGGGCGGGATCCTGCCGCGAGAAGGCGAACGATTGCCTGCCTCACCGTCGCGAAATTTGAAACCGCCGCAGCGCACATGCTGCAGTGCCGCATCACGCCCACGGCATTAACGTTCGGGCATGCCACCATTGAAAGCTGGGACATCGCGCAAAATTGCCTTTGTGCCCGCTCTGGAATGGCTCTAATAAGGTAACCCTATGATGCAATTCAAAAACGAGAACGCAGGCTAACGCGTTCGCAGGCAAAAATAAGGCCGCGCTTGTTGCTCGCGTTTGCGCGGACAAGGTAGGAATGAAACCGACTGACATCTCGGCGCCGGACTACTTTCATAAAGTTGTCGATTGCCAATGGGCCTGCCCCGCACACACGCCAGTTCCCGAGTACATCCGGTTGATTGCTGAGGGGCGTTACAGCGACGCCTACATGATCAATTGGAAATCCAATGTGTTCCCGGGCATTTTGGGACGCACCTGCGATCGTCCATGCGAGCCGGCGTGCCGCCGCGGCCGCGTCGAGGAAAATCCGGTCGCGATCTGCCGCTTGAAGCGCGTCGCCGCCGACTTCAAGGATGACGTCAAGCACCGCATGCCGAAACCTTCGGCGAAGAACGGCAAGCGCATCGCGCTGGTCGGCGGCGGCCCCGCCTCGCTCACGGTCGCGCGCGACCTTGGTCCGCTCGGCTATCATTGCACCGTGTTCGATTCCGATCCGAAGGCGGGCGGCATGATGCGGAGCCAAATTCCAAAATTCCGGCTACCTGATTCGGTGATCGACGAAGAGACCGACTACATCCTCAACCTCGGCATCGAGTTCAAGGGCGGTCATCGCATCGACAGCCTGAAGCAGTTGCTGTCCGAAAACTACGACGCGGTCTTCGTCGGCTCCGGCGCGCCGCGCGGCCGAGAGCTCGACATCCCCGGCCGCAAGGAAGCCGCCGCCAATATTCACATCGGCATCGAGTGGCTGTCGTCGGTGTCGTTCGGCCACGTCGAGAAGATCGGCCGCCGCGTCATCGTGCTCGGCGGCGGCAACACCGCGATGGATTGCTGCCGCACCGCGCGCCGGCTCGGCGGCGCGGACGTGAAAGTGATCGTCCGTTCCGGCTTCGAGGAAATGAAGGCGAGCCCCTGGGAAAAGGAAGATGCCATCCACGAGGATATTCCGATCCTCAATTACATGGTGCCGGTGGCATTCAAGCATGTAAGCGGCAAGCTCATCGGCGTCACATTCCAGAAGGTGAAGGCCGAATACGACGCCAAGGGCCGCCGCAACCTGGTGCCCTCAGGCGAGCCGGACCAGACCATTCCCTGCGACGACGTGCTGGTCGCGGTCGGTCAGGAGAACGCCTTTCCCTGGATCGAGCGCGATTGCGGCATCGAGTTCGACAAGTGGCATATGCCCAAAGTCGATCCCACGACCTTTGCTTCGACCAATCCAAAGGTGTTTTTCGGTGGCGACGCGGCCTTCGGCCCCAAGAACATCATCTGGGCGGTGGCGCACGGCCACGACGCCGCGCTCTCCATTCACAAGATGCTGTCCGGCGAGGACATCACCGAGCGCCCGCTTCCCGAAGTGCATGTCTCCTCGCAGAAGATGGGGATCCACGAGTGGAGCTATGACAACGACATCTCGCCGGATAAGCGCTTCAAGGTGCCGCATCGCGACAAGGTGATCGCGCTGAAGGATATCAGGACCGAGGTCGAACTCGGCTATGACCTCAAGCTCGCGCTCGGCGAGGCGGAGCGCTGCCTGAACTGCGACGTGCAGACGGTGTTTACCGCGCCGCTCTGCATCGAATGCGACGCCTGCGTCGACATCTGTCCGATGGATTGCATATCGTTCACGGAGAACGGCGAGGAAGAGGATTTGCGGCAGCGGCTCAAGGCGCCCACCGCGCATCCGGATCAGGCGCTCTATGTCGCCGACGGCCTCAAGACCGGGCGGGTGATGGTGAAGGACGAAGACGTCTGCCTGCACTGCGGCCTCTGCGCCGAGCGCTGCCCCACCGGCGCCTGGGACATGCAGAAATACCTCATCGATATGACTCACGCGGGATCAACATGTCAGTCAAAAGCCCGATCAGCAGCGTAAACGACTTCGTCGTCCGCTTCGCCAACGTCAACGGTTCGGGCTCGGCGAGCGCCAATGAATTGTTCGCGCGTTCGATCCTGCGACACGGCGTGCCGGTGTCGCCGCGCAACATCTTCCCCTCCAACATCCAGGGACTGCCGACCTGGTACGAGGTGCGGGTGACCGAAGCCGGCCATCTCGGTGCCCGCGGCGGCGTCGACATGATGGTGGCGATGAACCCGCAGACCTGGGATAAGGACGTCGCCTCGATCGAGCCCGGCGGCTATTTGTTCTACGATTCGACCAAGCCGATGCCGCCGTCGAAATTCCGCGCCGACATCACCGTGATCGGCGTCCCCCTGACCGCGATCACCAATTCGACCTATTCCGATCCGCGCCAGCGGCAATTGTTCAAGAACATCATTTATCTCGGCGCGCTCTGCGCGCTGCTCGATCTCGACCCCAAGCTGGTCGAGCAACTGATCGGCGAACAATACAAGGGCAAGGAGAAGCTCCTCTCCTCCAACGTCCATGCGCTGCATCTCGGCCGCGACTGGGCGCTGCAGAACCTGAAATGCCCGATCGGGCTCAGGGTCAAGAAGGCCGACAAGGTCGGCGACCGCATCTTCGTCGAGGGCAACAACGCCGCCGCGTTGGGGGCGGTCTATGGCGGCGCTACCGTCTGCGCATGGTATCCGATCACGCCGTCCTCCTCGCTGGCGGACGCCTTCGGCGCCCACTGCAAGAAGCTGCGGCACGATCCGGAAACCGGCAAGGCCAAATACGCGATCGTGCAGGGCGAGGACGAACTTGCCTCGATCGGCATCGTGATCGGCGCCTCTTGGAACGGCGCCCGCGCCTTCACCGCCACCTCCGGCCCCGGCGTCTCGCTGATGACGGAATTCATTGGGCTGTCCTATTTTGCCGAGATCCCGGCCGTGATCATGAACGTGCAGCGCGCCGGCCCCTCGACCGGCATGCCGACGCGCACCCAGCAATGCGATATCATCGCCTGCGCCTATGCCTCGCACGGCGATACCAAGCACATTTTGCTGTTCCCGGAAGATCCGGCTGAAGCGTTCGAGTTCGCAGCGCAGGCCTTCGATCTCGCCGAGCGGCTGCAGACCGTGATCTTCGTGATGCTCGACCTCGATATCGGCATGAACCACAGGCTGTGCCGGCCGCTGAAGTGGGACGACGCGCGCCAATACGACCGCGGCAAGGTGATGACCACGGAGATGCTCGAAGAAGGCCGCGACTTCGGCCGCTATCTCGACGTCGACGGCGACGGCATTCCCTATCGCACCTATCCCGGCACGCATCCGACCAAGGGCTCCTATTTCACCCGCGGCACCTCGCGCGACCGCTACGCGCGCTATTCCGAGGAAGGCGCTGTTTACGCCGACAACATGCAGCGGCTGGTACGCAAGTTCGAGACCGCCCAGGACATGGTGCCGCGGCCGCTACAGGCCAACGCGGCAAGGCCGACCAAGTATGGCGTGATCTATTTCGGCTCGACCTCGCCGGCGATGGACGAGGCGATCGGGCTACTGGAAGCGCGCGGGCATCACCTCGATCGCATGCGCATCCGCGCTTTCCCGTTCCATTCCAGCGTCGCGAGCTTCATCGCCGACCATGATTTTGTTTACGTGGTGGAGCAGAACCGCGACGCCCAGCTTCGGCAACTGATCGTCAACGAGAACGGCATCGATCCGGTGCGGCTGGTGCCGATCCTGCACTATGACGGCACGCCGATCACCGCGCGCTACATCGCCAACGCCATCGGCGACCATCAGGACCACCTGAAGGTCACCCCGCTGCGCAAGGCGGTGTCGTAGCCCGGCGGCTATTTCTTGCTGCCTGATTTCCTGGCGCTCGATTTGCGAGCTTTGCCGGCCTTGCGCGGTGGCCGCCCGGGCTTCGGCGGCGAGCGATAGAAGGTGCTGGCAGCAAACATGTGATCCGTATTGACCGATCCCCAGACCGGATCACGACGAAAGCTGTCGTCGAGCGCATCATTGAGCAGCGCAGTCGTTGCATCATAGTGATTGGGGCGCTTGAGCAGCGCTAGCGTCGCTCCCGCCAGCAACTGCGCATCGTCACCGCGTCCGACAACCGACCAATTCTTCAGGATTTGATCCGCAATGGCCTGCGCGGTCTCTTCGTCGGCATCATCCCAGGTCTCGATATCCTGGATGGAGTGGTTGTTGAGCGCCTTGAGCTTCCTGGTCGCGATCAACTTGCCGACGCGGCGCGCGGCTGCCGCCGCGACCGGCAGCGGCATGCTGGTCTTGACCGGAATCCAGTCGTCATGGCTGATGCTGACAAGCCCTTCGAGATGAACCTCGGTGCCGGCGACCGACGCCCGGGCTACCGTTTCGACGCTTTTGACATAGTCGGCGCGCGTGGCGGCGTTGAGCTTCTTCATGCTGCCGATGACCCCGCTCGCGAGATAAAGCCGCAGGACATCCACGGGATGCTCGTCCATTCTATTGTCACCCTTTTGCGGGTCATTCGGCGGCGCGTCGGTGGAAAGCACGGGCTGGGCCGGCCGCGGCATGCCACCCCACTCGACGCTCATTTTCGCGCGCAGCGCCCCAATGAACGCCGCGACATTGATCGGGAAAATCGGTCCCATGTTGAGGATGCCGTAGACATCGGCGACCGCTTCATCCATCCAGTGTGACCATATCAGCGCATTCAATGTCGCTGCGTCCAGCTTCTTCCGGGGCGCGAACGTTCGGCTCAACATCGAGCGCACCGCCGAGATCAGTTCGGGCACCAATTCGGGATCCGCATGCACGACATCGTGACCGCAGACCTCATGGGTTAGCGATGCCCACACCACCGGATGGTTGCGAAAGGTCGCCGGCAGGCTGACAATGCCGATGGAGGTACCGAAAGTATCTCGCATCTTGTCCGAGGCAACCGTATGCGGCCCCTGCTCCGGAATGGACTGAAAGTACGCGACGGGAGGCGTTTCACTCTCCAACGTGATCCCGAGTGACCCGCGCTTGTTGCTGTTGGTGAACGAACGGAACAGGTTGGAGACCACGGCGAGAAGTCGCGCAAGCTCGGTCCGTCCATCGATCCGTGTTACCCGCGTTCCATGCTGGTAGATCGCCGCATAGAATTTCTCGAGCGTCACCGACATTTCCGCCCGCGTTTGCCTGCCGCTCCGCACCTCCTGCTGCAGGCGGTTCATGAGATCCGGCAATGCCGCTTTGAGCGGCTCATAGAAGTTTTGCCGGTAGACCAACGGCAGGAACGGCGCGCCCCTGGAGATCGCCGCCTGAACTCTGGCCTTTGTGGTCAGGCGGGGACGTAAGCCGGGCGTCTTTCCAAGATAGTCGATCTGGTAGAGTTGATCGTAGAATCGCGCAAATTTCGTCAGGTCAATCAGCATTGGTGATCTCCCCAATACTTTTTTAGAAATCATTGCTGCGGGATACGAAATGCTGAAACGCTACCTCCAATTGCGGCGTTGGGATAGCGAAATTCGCCTGAAGCTGTATGAATTTGGCCCGGTATCGTGTACAATCAATGCGAACTTTCGCCGGCGATCGAACCCCAATTTGGCAAGCGTGCGCATGACCTATATTGCAAAGCCGAAATTCCATCATCCAAGCCTCCCCAGGAACGAGCTGGGCTATACCCACCGCGACTACGAGGGCAAGATCTCGACGCTGTGCGCCGGCTGCGGCCACGACTTCGATTACCGCCTCGATCATCGAGGCCTGCTACGATCTGTCGATCGAGCCGCACCGGGTGGCGAAGATTTCCGGCATCGGCTGCTCCTCGAAAACGCCGGACTATTTCCTCGGCAACTCGCACGGCTTCAATTCGGTGCACGGTCGGATGCCGTCGGTGCTGACCGGCGCCAATCTCGCCAACCGCGACCTGATCTATCTCGGCGTTTCCGGTGACGGCGACAGCGCCTCGATCGGCTTCGGTCAGTTCGCGCATTCGATCCGCCGCGGCGTCAACATGACCTACATCGTCGAGAACAACGGTGTATACGGGCTCACAAAAGGCCAGTTCTCCGCCACCGCCGACCGCGGCTCGAAGTCCAAGAAGGGCGTGACCAACACCGACAACGCGATCGACCTGGTGGCAATCGCGCTGCAGCTTGGCGCGACCTTCGTGGCGCGCAGTTTTTCCGGCGACAAGGCGCAACTGGTACCGCTGATCGCTGCTGCGATCAGCCACAAGGGTGCTGCCTTCATCGACGTCATCAGCCCCTGCATCGCCTTCAACAACCACGCCGGCTCGACCAAGAGTTTTGACTATGTCCGCGAACATAACGACGCGGTGAACCGGCTCGACGTCATTACCGGACGCGACCCGATCGCGGTCGATTACGCGCCGGGCACGGTGCAGGTGGTCGAGCAGCATGATGGCACCAAGCTGGCGTTGCGCAAGATCGACGCGGATTACGATCCGCATGATCGGCTGGGCGCGATGACTTTCCTGCAAAAGCACGCCGCCAAGGGCCAGATCGTCACCGGCCTGTTGTATGTCGACCATGAGGCGGAAGATCTGCACTCCCATCTCGACACGGTCGGCACGCCGCTCAATACGCTGAATGAAACGGCGCTGTGCCCGGGCTCCGCCGCGCTCGACAAGATCAACGCCAGCCTGCGCTAGCGCTGATGCAGATTAGCCAGCGCTGCCCGGCAGGCTGAGCGCTGCGTTGATGTCGTCACGCTGATCGGTCGGCGCGCGTTTCCGATCGCAGCGCAATGGCGCGATCGATAGCGTTTTCAAGCGAAAGCCTGCCCCGCAGTTGATGCGGGGTGGATACCGGTTCGCGTGAAGAAAACGCGTCAAAACAAAAATCTAGACGATCGGTTCTGATTCAATCAGTACAAATGCCCTAGGCCACCGCCGCGACCGCGCGCGGGCTGACGACATAGTCCTTCAGGACATGATCGGTGGCGTCGACTTCGACAAGCGCCACGTCATAGGTCCAGAGGTCGGCAAGGTGCTGCAGCACACGCCGGGCGTCGGCCTCATTCAGCTGCGCGCCTTTCACCGTCGTGTGGCGCAGCATCAGACGGCGATCGCCCGCCAGGTCGACATCGACGACTTCGATATTGGCATCGATGAAGCCGACATCGTACTGCCGCGCCAGCTCGCGACGAACCCGGCGATAGCCGCGTTCATCGTGGATGGCGTCGACCTTGATCCCGATGCTTTCGGCGGGATCGTCGTGCAGGTGGAACATGCGGAAGCGCCGCATCAGCGCCGGGCTCAGGTATTGGCTGATGAAGCTCTCATCGCGATAGTTGTTCCAGATCTCGCGCAGCACGCCCATCACATCGCCGGAGCCTGCGATGTCCGGGAACCATTCGCGGTCCTCGTCTCCGGGATTGGTCACGATGCGCTCGATATCCTGCATCATCGCAAAGCCGAGCGCATAGGGGTTGAAGCCCGAGTAGCGCGGATCGTCGAACTCCGGCTGGAACACGACGTTGGTGTGCGATTGCAGGAATTCGAGGAAGTTGCCGTCGGAAATCCGTCCCTGCTGATGCAGCCGGTTCAAGATGCGGTAATGGACATAGGTCGCGGTGCCCTCGTTCATCACCTTGGTCTGGCTCTGCGGATAGAAATACTGCGCGATGTGCCGCACGATGCGCAGCAATTCGCGCTGCCAGGGCTGCAGACGCGGCGCGGTCTTCTCCAGGAAGTAGAGAATGTTTTCCTGCGGCAGGCCGAGCAGCGTGCGCCGCCGCTCGATGCTTAGGACCGCCTTGCTCTTGGCCGGCCCGGTCGGCACTGTCCGCCACAGGTCGTTGAATATGCTTTCCTCGTGCTGGCGACGCTGGCCGGCCCGCTTCTCGTCAGCGCGAAGGTCGAGCTTCTTTTTTCCCGGGTACCGGTAGATGCCGTGTGACATCAGGGCATGCGCGGCATCGAGCGTCCGCTCGACCGCCTGCCGTCCATGACGCTCCTCGCATTGCGAGACATAGCCCTTGGCGAATTCGAGGTAGTCGAGGATGCCGTCGGCATCCGTCCACTGCTTGAACAGGTAATTGTTCTTGAAGAAATGATTGTGGCCGAACGCCGCATGCGCGATCACCAGCGTCTGCATGGTCGCGGTATTTTCTTCCATCAGATAGGAGATGCATGGCGAAGAGTTGATGACGATCTCGTACGCCAGCCCCATCAGCCCCTTGCGGTAGGAGGCTTCCTGAAACGCAAAGTGCTTGCCGAACGACCAATGCTTGTAGAACAAGGGCATGCCGACCGACGAATAGGCATCCAGCATCTGTTCGGCGGTGATGACCTCGATCTGATTGGGATAGACGTCGAGCCCGAGCTCCGATCGCGCGATCTCCTCGCAGGCATCGTGGACGCGCTGCAGGATGGGAAAGTTCCAATCAGCGCCCTGGAACAGCCGCTCGCCTGTCGCCGTCATCACGCCACCCTTTCATTCTTGCCGCGGCGCTTGAACAGATCCTGAAACACCGGGAAGATCTCGCTGCGCTCGCTGACCTTGCGCATCGACAACGGCGCGCCCTCGTTGCGCAGGCGCTCATACAGCGTCCACAGCGACAACTCAGGCATATCGAAGGTGTAGTTGGAGGCCTGACCGACCTCCAGATAGGCAAAGAACTGGCAGATCGGCAGTATTTTGTCCGTCAACAGCTGGCCCGTCAGCAAACTGTCGGAGAGCATGTTGTCGCCGTCAGAGGCCTGCGCGGCATAGATATTCCAGTCGGCCGGGCGAAAGCGTGCGCGGACGATCTCGTGCATTGCCGCAAGCGCGCTCGATACCAGCGTGCCGCCCGATGCCGGTCCGTGGAAGAATGTGTCCTCGTCGACTTCTTCGGCCCGGTCGGTATGGCGAATGAACACGATCTCGACATGGCGATAGCGCCGTTTCAGGAACACGTAGAGCAGCATGTAGAACCGCTTCGCCAGATCCTTCATGTGCTCGGACATCGAGCCCGAGACGTCCATCAGACAGAACATGACGGCCTGGGCGACGGGCTTCGGCACGGTCTCAAACCGGCGGTAACGGATATCGATGGGATCGATGAACGGAATCCGCTTGGCCTTGGCCTTCAGCGCCTCGATCTGTTCCAACAATTTCGCGCGACGCGCTTCGTCGTCGCAGTCAGCCAATTCCTCCTCGAGCGCGGCGATGTCGTCCCGCCGCGGCCGCCGCAGCGCCACGCGCCGCGCCAATGCGCGGCTCACGGTGCGGCTGATCGAGATGTTGGCGGGCGAGCCTGACGTGGTATAGCCGGCGCGCTGGATGCCCTCGGTCTCGGCATGGGCGAGCTTGCGCTTGGCGAGATCTGGCAATTCCAGATCGTCGAGGAACAGGTCGACGAATTCGTCGCGGCTCAGAACGAAGCGGAATGTGTCCTCGCTGTCGCCTTCGCCGGGCCCTGTGCCTCTGCCACCGCCCTGGCTCTGACGCGGAAGATAATCGCCTTCGACGAACTTCTTGTTTCCGGGCAGCACCATGTCGCGCGTGCCGCCCTCGCGACGGAAGCGCGGCTCGTCCATGCCTTCCACCGGCACCGAGACTTCGCCGCCCTCTAGGACATCCTTGATGTCCCGGCCCTGCGAGGATTTCTTCACGGCCCCCTGAACCAGGGCCTTGGCGCGCCGCAAGAACCGTTGCCGGTTCTCGAGGCTCTTGCTACCCGGATTCAGCCGCCGATCGACGATATGAATGGCCACGTTGCATCCCGCCTCAACCGGCTTGTTTCACGCGCATGTACCACTCGACGAGCCGGCGGACCTGGCGCTCGGTATAACCGCGCTCCACCATCCGCGCGACGAACTCGCCGTGCTTCTTCTCGGTCTCGCCATCCTTCTTCGAACCGAAGGAGATCACCGGAAGCAGATCTTCGACCTGCGAGAATATCCGCTTTTCGATTACCTCGCGAACCTTTTCGTAGGAGGTCCAGCTCGGATTCCTGCCGCTGTTGTGGGCCCGCGACCGCAGCGAGAACTTGACTACCTCGTTGCGGAAGTCCTTCGGGTTGGCAATGCCAGCAGGCTTCTCGATCTTGGTCAGCTCCTGGTTCAACAGTTCGCGATTGAGGAGCTGGCCAGTGTCGGGATCCTTGAAATCCTGATCCTCGATCCAGGCGTCGGCATAATCAACGTAACGGTCGAACAGATTCTGGCCGTAATCCGCATAGGATTCGAGATAGGCCTTCTGGATCTCGTTGCCGACGAACTCGGCGTAGCGCGGCGCGAGTTCCGCCTTGATGAATTCGAGGTAACGCTTCTCGACCTCATCGGGCAACTGCTCGCGGCGGATCGACTGCTCCAGCACATACATCAGATGGACGGCGTCGGCGCCAACCTCTGTCGTGTCGTGGTTGAAGGTCGCGGCGAGCACCTTGAAGGCAAAGCGGGTCGAGACACCGTCCATGCCTTCGTCGACACCGGCAGCGTCCCTGTACTCCTGGACGCTACGGGCCTTGGGATCGGACTCCTTGAGGCTTTCGCCGTCATAGACCCGCATCTTGGCAAATACCGTCGAGTTCTCGTGCTTGCGCAGGCGCGACATCACCGAGAAGCGCGCCATCGTTTCGAGCGTAGCCGGCGCGCATGGCGCGGCGGCAAGCTCGGAGCCCTGGATCAGCTTCTCGTAGATCTTCTGTTCCTCGGTCACACGCAAGACGTAGGGAACCTTGATGACGCAGATGCGGTCGATGAAGGCTTCATTGTTCTTGTTGGCCTTGAAGCTCTGCCATTCGGCCTCGTTCGAGTGCGCCAGCACGATGCCGGTGAAGGGGATCGCACCGATATTCTCGGTCCCGATGTAGTTGCCTTCCTGCGTCGCCGTCAGCAGCGGATGCAGCATCTTGATCGGCGCCTTGAACATTTCGACGAATTCGAGCACGCCCTGGTTGGCGCGGTTGAGGCCACCGGAATAGCTGTAGGCGTCGGGATCGTTCTGGGCGTAGGTCTCCAGCTTGCGGATATCGACCTTGCCGACCAGCGACGAGATATCCTGGTTGTTCTCATCGCCCGGCTCGGTCTTGGCGACCGCGATCTGCCGCAGCCGCGACGGCTGGATCTTGGCGACGCGGAATTGCGAGATGTCTCCGCCGAATGCTTCCAGCCGCTTGTAGCACCAGGGACTCATCGGTCCGTTCAGGCGGCGGCGCGGAATGCCGTACTTCTCCTCGATCATCGGCCCGAGCTGATCGGGATCGAACAGGCCGAGCGGAGACTCGAACACCGGGCTCAATTCATCGCCTGCCTTCAGCACGTAGATCGGGTGGACCTCCATCAACGCCTTGATCCGCTCAGCGAGCGATGACTTGCCGCCGCCGACCGGCCCGAGCAGATAGAGAATCTGCTTGCGCTCTTCCAGCCCCTGCGCGGCGTGACGGAAGAAGCCGACGATGCGCTCGATCGTATCCTCCATGCCGTGGAAGCCGGCGAAGGCGGGATAGCTGCGCATCGTGCGGTTCAAAAAAATACGGCCAAGGCGAGGGTCCTTGGCCGTGTCAATCATCTGAGGCTCACCGATCGCCGCTAACAATCGTTCGGCGGCGTTGGCATATCGCATCGGATCGCCTCGACACGACTCCAGATATTCGGCCATCGACATGTCGGTCTGACTTCGAGCCTCGAAAGACCGGGCGAAAGCATTGAACAGAGAATCGTTATACATGATCCTTCTCCTCAGCCGTGTTTCCGGACGCCCTGCTCAGACCCCTTGTCAGCAGTGCCGCCCATTAATCGCGAATCAGCACCAGCACCTACGCCGATTGGACACGCGACCGACTCCACCATGCAATGCAATACTCGTGCTAAAGGACCCGTCCTCACCAAGATATGGTGGAATTCCATCAAAATGTAACTGGACTGCAACATCCGATATCCGGATAATTACTGGTCGTCGTTGAAGCTTCTTCCGCTGCAAGCCGCGCTGTTTGAAAACCCGCGGCGGCAACCGAGGTTCCGCAAAACCCGCTTACGCGGGCGCGTGTCCTTATTTGTCTCTTGAGAGGCGCAGGGGTTCGCAAAAAACCAAAGCGTCGTTCGTGGGGCGCAAAGGGGCTTCGCCTACGGCGCCGCGGGCGTTGAACGCTCCCTTCGCTGGCAGCGACAAAGCATCAACCCAACGCTTTCGGCGCACGATGCACAGCGCTGCGCCGAGAAGGACTGCGTTTCGGCTCTCGATGAACACGAGATGAACGTCGATATTGCCATGAAACGCCTCAGGATCGCCGCTGCGGCCTTATTCGCCGGAATCGGCCTCACTCACGCCCAGGATGGCGTCGACAAAGCCAGGGCTGACGCATTCGAAGTCAGGATGTTTGCAGGCCAACCTGGCAAGAAGGCCTATGCCTGCTTCCTGCGACGCTATGACGCCAACCATCTGGCGCAGCATCCCAAGCAAAAAATCGCCGCGATGAAGCTTTTGGTCGCCGCGGAAGCGCCGAAGGAAGAGAACTCGGTCAATTACTCCTTCCGCCTTGGCGTCAAATATCGTCACCGTTCCGGCGATTTCGACTCCAGCGGTTTTTGCGGCCATATCGTTGCTGAAGACGCCGGCAACGAAATCCGCTTTGGCTGCGGCGTCGATTGCGAGGGCGGCGGCATCAACGTGGCGCCGTCGAAGGACGACAAATCCGCCATCATCCGCCTGCAGCGGATCCGCATCTGGCAAAACAACAAGCCGGACGACGAAGCCGAGGATTCGCTGGTTGCCGGCGCCGACGGCAAGATTTTCCGCCTCGACCGCGCCGAGATGCGCGACTGTGAGCAGCTGGTAGCCGACCGCCAGGAACTCGCGGCGATCAGGCGCAAGTGATAGACTGGCGCGGCAAGCGCGTTAGCAGCCACCGAGGGAGGGTGCCAATGCATCGACGTAACCTGTTGCGGGCCGCCGTTTCAGCCTTCGGCGCCGCCTTCGCCGCATCCCGTGCCAGCGCAGCCGCCGAGGCGCCGCCTCCGGGCAAGCTGAAGGTCGTTTACCACCTTACCGACCTCGAAAAGGTCAACTTCGTGATCGGCAACATCCAGAACCATCTCGACGGTGTCGGCGGCCCCGAAA
This sequence comes from uncultured Alphaproteobacteria bacterium, assembly GCA_963786115.1. Classification (GTDB taxonomy): domain Bacteria; phylum Pseudomonadota; class Alphaproteobacteria; order Rhizobiales; family Xanthobacteraceae; genus Bradyrhizobium. Next base: position 67,827 of record CAWAYC010000037.1, on the reverse strand, counting down.
ACGTCACCATCGCGCTGGTGATCCACGGTCAAGCGCTGCGGGCGTTTCATTCGGCGTCTGCCAATCCGGATCTCACCCGGCAGGTCGGGCAGTTCTCTAGGGCCGGCCTCGAACTCGCCGCCTGCGGCAACACCATGAAATCGCAGAACGTCAGTCTAAAAGATTTGCTGCCCGGCTTCGTCAGTGCCGAGAAAGGCGGCGTGGTCCGCCTCGCCGAGTTGCAATCGCAAGGATATCACTACTTGCGGCCCTGAACCGGCACCTACTGCGGCCGTAATATTGTGCAGATGTGGCGATCGCGCTGGATCAAATCCAGGGGATCAAACTGATATCAATGGCGTTATCCCGCCGGGATACGCATATTCCGCCGGGCAGCCCTTCCAACCGCGTGTTGACAATCCGGCCGCACCCCAGAAAGCTGCCGGGAACCTCAATAATCGACCCCAAGCGAACAGAACAGGGCACCATGAATCCCGTCAAAGCACTCGAAAACCATGGCCAGGCCGTCTGGCTGGATTTTTTGGCCCGCGGCTTCGTCGCCAAAGGCGATCTCAAGAAGCTGATCGGGGAAGACGGCGTCAAGGGCGTCACCTCCAACCCGTCGATCTTCGAGAAGGCGATCGGCTCCTCTGACGAATATGACGGCGCGATCGGCCAGGCGCTGAAGAGGGGGGACCGCCCGGTCGCCGACCTGTTCGAGCATCTCGCGGTCGAGGACATCCAGCATGCCGCAGACGTGCTGCGCCCGGTTTACGACCGGTTGAACGGCGAGGACGGTTTTGTCAGCCTCGAAGTGTCGCCCTATCTGGCGATGGACACCAAAGGCACCATTGCGGAGGCCGAACGGCTCTGGACGGCCGTCAAGCGCAAGAATTTGATGGTGAAGGTGCCGGCCACGCCGGAGGGCCTGCCGGCGATCGAGCAGCTGATCGGCGAAGGCATCAGCATCAACATCACGCTATTGTTCTCCCAAAAGGTCTATCGTCAGGTGGCGGAGGCCTATCTCAAGGGCCTCGAAAAATACGTCGCCAAGGGCGGCGATCCCTCGCATGTCGCGAGCGTCGCCAGCTTCTTCGTCAGCCGGATCGACAGTGCCGTCGACAAACAGCTCGATGAGAAGATCGCCAGGGCCAACGACCCCTCCGAGAAGGAGCGGCTCGCCGCGCTGAAAGGCAAGGTCGCGATCGCGAACGCCAAGCTCGCCTATCAGGATTACGAGCGTCTGTTCTCAGGCCCGCGTTGGGACAAGCTCAAGGCGAAGGGAGCAAAGCCGCAGCGGCTGTTGTGGGCTTCGACCGGCACCAAGAACAAGGACTACAGCGACGTGCTGTATGTCGAGGAACTGATCGGCCCCAACACCGTCAACACCGTGCCGCCGGCGACGATGGATGCGTTCCGCGATCACGGCAAGGTGCGCGACAGCCTCAAGGAAAATATCGAGGATGCGCGGCGCGTGCTCGACGAACTCGAGAAATCCGGCATTTCGCTGGATGCGATCACGGCCGAACTGGTCAAGGACGGCGTCAAGCTGTTTGCGGACGCTGCCGACAAGCTTTACGGCGCGGTAGCCTACAAGCGCGCGACGTCGCTCGGCGGCAGCATCGATCGCCAGCAACTCAAGCTCGGCGGCGACCTTAGCAAGACGATCGATAAAAGCACCGAGGAATGGCGCGCCTCCGCCAAAATCCGTCGCCTCTGGCAGAAGGACAAATCAGTCTGGACCGGCGACGATGAGAACAAATGGCTGGGCTGGTTGAACAGCCCGTCCAGGGCCGATGTGGCCGACTACGAGGATTTCGCGCAGCGCGTGAAGGGACAAAAATTCACCGACGCCGTCGTGCTCGGCATGGGCGGTTCGAGCCTCGGCCCCGAAGTGCTGGCGGAGACGTTTGCCAGGAAATCCGGCTTCCCGAAATTGCACGTGCTCGACTCCACCGATCCCGCACAGGTGCGCGCGATGGAAGCCAATGTCGATCTCGCCAGGACTCTGTTCATCGTTTCCAGCAAGTCCGGCGGCACCACCGAGCCGAACGTGATGAAGGATTACTTCTTCGACCGCGTCTCCAAGGCGATCGGCGCCGCCAAGGCCGGCCACCGCTTCATCGCGGTGACCGATCCCGGCTCGTCGCTCGAGAAGGTCGCCAAGAAGCAGGGTTTTGCCCGCGTCTTCTACGGTGATCCCACGATTGGCGGACGCTACTCCGTGCTCTCCCCGTTCGGGCTGGTTCCGGCGGCAGCCGCCGGCATCGATGTGCGCAGCCTGATCAAGCATACGCTTTCGATGGTGCGCTCCTGCGGCGCCGACGTGCCACCGCACGAGAATCCCGGCGTACTGCTCGGGCTGGCGATGGGCCTGGCAGGCCTGGAAGGCCGCGACAAGGTGACGATATCCTCGTCGAGGAAGATCGCCGGTTTCGGCGCCTGGGCCGAGCAGCTGATCGCGGAGTCGACCGGCAAGGACGGCAAGGGCCTGATCCCGATCGATGGCGAGCCCCTGGGCGATCCTTCACTCTACGGCAACGACCGCTTCTTCATCGACCTGCGCACCGAGGGCGAGAATGACGCCGCGCATGACGAGAAACTCGCCGCGCTTGAGCAGGCCGGGCATCCGGTGGTCCGTATCGTCGTCAAGTCGATCGACCATATCGGCCAGGAGTTCTTCCGCTTCGAGATCGCCACCGCCGTTGCCGGCTCAGTCCTCGGCATCAATCCGTTCAACCAGCCGGATGTCGAGGCCGCCAAGATCAAGACCCGCGAGTTGACCGCAGCGTTCGAGAAGACCGGTGCCCTGCCTTCGGAGAAGCCGGTGATTTCGACCGACGGGGCCGATCTTTACACCGATGAGCATAATGCCGCTGAGCTGCGCAAGGCCGGCGCCGACGGCACGCTCGGCTCCTGGATCAAGGCGCATCTCGCGCGCACGCATAGCGGCGACTATGTCGCGCTGCTTGCCTATATCGAGCGCGACAAGGTCTTCATTGACGCGCTGCAGAAGATGCGGCTTGCGGTGCGCGACAAGCGTCATCTGGCGACTTGCGCCGAATTCGGCCCGCGTTTCCTGCACTCGACCGGGCAAGCCTACAAGGGCGGGCCGGACAGCGGCGTGTTCCTGCAGATCACCGCCGACGAGGCCGAAGACTTGCCGGTGCCGGGCCAGAAGGCGAGTTTTGGCGTCATCAAGGCAGCGCAGGCCCGCGGCGATTTCGACGTACTCACCGAGCGCGGCCGGCGCGCGTTGCGCGTGCATCTCAAGGGCGGGCTCGGCCCCGCGCTTGCGGCGCTCGACGCCGCGGTTACCGAAGCTCTGAACTAGGAGGGCGACGATGCAGCTCGGGATGATCGGCTTAGGGCGGATGGGTGGCAACATCGTCCGCCGGCTGATGAAGAATGGACATACGGCCGCGGTTTACGACAAGGATCCCGGGGCGGTCGCGGCACTGGTGGCTGACGGCGCGGTCGGCGGGGGCTCGCTGGAAGAATTCGTCCTCAAGCTGGAAAAGCCGCGCACCGCCTGGGTGATGCTGCCGGCCGGCAAGATCACGGAAGCAACCATCGGGGCGCTGTCAAAGATCATGCAGCCGGATGATGTCATCATCGACGGCGGCAACACCTTCTGGCAGGACGACGTCCGCCGCGGCAAGGCGCTGAAAGAGCGTGGCCTGCACTATGTCGATGTCGGCACCTCCGGCGGCATCTGGGGTATCGAGCGCGGTTATTGCATGATGATCGGGGGCGACAAGGCCGTGGTCGACCGCCTCGATCCGATCTTTTCGACGCTGGCACCCGGCATCGGCGATATCCCGCGCACGCCAGGACGCGATGGCCGCGATCCGCGCATCGAGCAGGGCTATATCCACGCCGGCCCCGTCGGTGCCGGGCACTTCGTCAAGATGATCCACAACGGCATCGAATACGGTCTGATGCAGGCCTATGCCGAAGGTTTTGACATCCTGAGAAACGCCAACATCGACACGTTGCCGCCCGAGCACCGTTTCGACCTGGATATCGCCGACATCGCGGAGGTCTGGCGGCGCGGCAGCGTGATCCCGTCTTGGCTTCTCGATCTCACCGCTTCTGCGCTCGCCGAGAACCACAAGCTCGATAATTATTCCGGATTTGTCGAGGATTCCGGCGAGGGACGCTGGACCGTCAATGCCGCCATCGACGAGGCCGTGCCCGCCGAGGTTCTGACCGCGGCACTGTTCGCGCGCTTCCGCTCGCGCAAGGACCACACGTTCGCTGAAAAAATCCTGTCCGCGATGCGCGCTGGCTTTGGCGGCCACAAGGAGCCGCAGCAGCATCCCGACCCCGCGCGGCAGAACGCACCCAATATCGTCAAACCCAAATCGTAGACAAAATGACGAACGGTCAAAAGAAGCCCGATCCCTGCTCCTTTGTCGTCTTCGGCGTCACCGGCGACCTCGCGCATCGGCTGGTGTTCCCGGCTCTTTATAATCTCGCGGCAACCCATCTGCTGCCGGACAAATTCTGCGTTGTCGGCATCGTCCGCAAGGCGATGTCGGGCGACGAACTGACGGCAAGCCTGATGAAAGGCTTGCGCCAATTCGCCACCCGCCCGGTCGATGATGCAATCGCCAAGCGGCTGTTCGAATGCGTCACCTGCGTCGAAGCCGACCCGAAGGAGCCCGCCTCCTTCGACGCGCTGCGCGACCGGCTGGACAGGCTGGAGGCGGCGCGCGAAACCGGCGGTAACCGCCTGTTCTACCTGGCGACGCCGCCGAACGCCTTCCTGCCGATCAGCCGGCAGCTCGGCCGTGCCGGGATGCTGAAGGAGAACGGCATGTGGCGGCGGCTGGTGATCGAAAAGCCGTTCGGCACGGATTTGGCCTCAGCCAGGGCATTGAACAGCGAACTGCTGAAGCTATTGACTGAACACCAGATCTACCGGATCGATCATTACTTGGGCAAGGAAACCGTCCAGAACATCCTCGTCCTGCGCTTCGCCAACGGCATGTTCGAGCCGATCTGGAACCGTAACCACATCGACCACATCCAGATCACGGTCGACGAGAAGCTCGGGGTCGGTCACCGCGGCAGCTTCTACGATGCAACCGGCGCGCTGCGCGACATGGTGCCGAACCATCTGTTCCAGTTGCTGTCGCTGGTCACAATGGAGCCGCCGATCCGCTTCGACGCGCACTCGGTGCGTTCGGAGAAGGCCAATGTGCTGGCAGCGATCCAGACCCAGAGCGAAGATGAGGCGCTGCACAATTCGGTGCGCGGCCAATATCGGGCCGGAAAGATCGGCGATACCGAAATCGGAGATTATTGCAAGACCGCGGACGTCAAGCCCGGAAGCAGCACCGAGACCTACGCCGCGCTTAAACTGACCATCGACAATTGGCGCTGGGCCGGCGTTCCGTTTTACCTGCGCACCGGCAAGGCGCTTGCCGCCAAGCGCACCGAAATCGCGATCAAGTTCAAGCAGGCGCCATTCGCGATGTTCCGCGATACGTCGATCGATCGGCTCTCGCAAAACTATCTGGTGATTTCGACCGAGCCCACCGAAGGCATCGAGCTGCAGTTCAACACCAAGGTGCCCGGTCCGACCATCGACATCGACGGCGTGGAGATGAAGTTCCGTTACAAGGACTATTTCAAGACCGAGCCGTCCACTGGTTATGAGACGCTGATCTATGACTGCATGATCGGCGACAACATCCTGTTTCAGCGCGCCGACGGCATCGAAGCCGGCTGGGAGGCGGTGCAGCCGTTTCTCGATGCCTGGAAGAACGTCGGCGGCAGCGGGCTGCAACCCTATAAGGCCGGCAGCGAGGGACCCGAGGCGGCCAACGCGCTGTTGAGGCGCGACGGCCGCAGCTGGCGAAAGCCCGGTTAGCGGATGACTTCGAACGACGATCGCCATGTCATCATGGTCGCCGATCCGGCGGCGCTGGCGAAGGCGGCCGCGGATCGCGTCATCGCAAGAATGGCAGCCAATGGCGGTCGCATCGCGATATGCTTGACCGGCGGCTCGAGCCCGAAGCAGCTTTACCAATTGCTCGCGACGGATGCTTACCGCGACAGGATCCCGTGGGACCGCGTGCATTGGTTCATCGGCGACGAGCGCTTCGTGCCATCGGGCGATCCCCTCAACAACATGGACATGGCGCGGCGGAGCTTCCTCGATCGATGTGCGCCCTCCGCCAATATCCATCCCATCGTTACCGACACCCCTGATCCCGACGAAAGCGCCGAGCGATACGCGCGCGAGCTCAAGTCATTCTATGGCGCGGATGAGCTGGACCCTGCCCGTCCGCTGTTCGATCTCGTGCTGATGGGCGTCGGGCCGGACGGCCATACCGCTTCATTGTTTCCCGGTTATCCGGCGATCGATGAAACCAGTCGCTGGGTGACCGGCGTGCCCAAGGCGAATGTCGCCCCCCTCGTGCCTCGCGTCTCCCTGACCCTGCCGACACTCGCTTCCTGCCGCGAAATGCTGTTCGAGGCGGCCGGGTCGGAAAAGCGCGCGATCTTGACGCGCCTACTCGCCGGCGAGAACCTTCCGGCGAACCGCGCGCGCGCGATCGGCGAGACGATCTGGCTGGTCGACAGGGCGGCGCTGCCGGAGAATTTTCGTGGATGACACGCACCCTCCCTGCGCGCTGGTGGTAATGGGCGTCTCAGGCTCGGGCAAAAGCACCATCGCCGATCGGCTGGCGGTGCGGCTTGACTGGCGGTTTGAGGACGGCGACGGCTTTCACCCTCCGAGCAATGTCGCGAAGATGAGCGCCGGCCAGCCGCTCACCGACGACGATCGCCGGCCCTGGCTGCAGGCCATCGCCGACGAGATCGACCGCGTCTCCCGCGAACGCAAGCGGCTCGTGGTCGCCTGCTCGGCGCTGAAGCGCGCCTATCGCGACATCCTCTCACACGGACGCAAGGATATCCGCTTCGTCTTCCTCAACGGCTCGTACGAATTGATCGCAGGCCGGCTCGCCGCGCGGAAAGGTCACTTCATGCCCCCGGGCTTGCTCGCGAGCCAGTTCAAGACACTGGAACCGCCCGATACATCAGAACATCCCATCACCGTGTCGATCGACGCGCCGGTCGAGACGATCGTCGACGACATCATCCACCAACTGAAACTGGTTGCCTCATGACCCGCATCGCCCTTATCGTTTCCGATGTCGACGGCACGCTGCTGACCAAGAACAAGATCCTGACCGATGGTGCAATGGCCGCCGCGCGCAAGCTGCATGCGGCCGGCATCGGCTTCACCATCGTCTCCAGCCGGCCCACCATCGGCATGGGATTTCTGATCGAGCCCCTGGCGATCACGTTGCCGGTCGGCGCCTTCAACGGCAGCTCGATCGTCGACCCGCAGTTGCAACCGATCGAGCAGCATTTGATCCCGCCCGCGGTGGCGCGACGCAGCATCGACCTGCTCCGCGAATTCGGCGTCGATATCTGGCTGTTCACCAACGACCGATGGCTGACACGCAATCCCGACGGCGAGTATGTCGGCCACGAGAAGCTCGCAATCAAGCACGATCCGACCATCGTCGCGGATTTCACGCCCTATCTGGCCGGCGCCTGCAAGATCGTGGGCGCATCCTCCGACGCGCCGCTACTGCAACGCTGCGAGGCCGCCATGCAGGAGGCTGTCGGCAACGAGGCCACCGCCGTCCGTTCGCAGACCTATTATCTCGACATCACGCCGCCCGGACACGACAAGGGCACCTTCGTCGAGACGATCGCCAGGCGGCTCGGGATATCGACCGACGCGGTCGCGACCATCGGCGACATGCAGAACGACCTCGCGATGTTCGCCAGAAGCGGCACCTCGATCGCGATGGGCAACGCCACCGATGACGTCAAGAGCCGCGCGACGCATGTCACCGACACCAACGAGCGCGACGGATTTGCCCGCGCGATCGAGATGGTGCTCAAGATCAATGGCGCGAGTTGAGCTTTGCGGCCCCAGCAAGGCCGGCACGGCAACGGAGCCTGGGACAGCCCGATCAGTTCTTGCTGACGGCCTGATCGACAAAGTCGACCGGCGTGCCTTTCTTGATATTGCTGCCCAATAGCGCTGCATCCCAATTGGTCAGCCGCACGCAGCCGTGAGACTCGGACTTGCTCACCTTGGAGGGATCTGCCGTGCCGTGGATGCCGTACCCCTCGGCCGAGAGCCCGACCCAATAGGAGCCAACCGGGTTATTCGGTCCCGGCTTGATGGTGAACGGCTGCTTCGACTTGACGCCCCTGAACTTGTAATCGGGATTATACCGGTAGTTCGGATTGGGATCGCTCGATACCACCTTGAGCGTGCCGCTCGGGGTTGGCTTCTCATCGCTTCCGACGGTCGCCGGGAAGAAGGCCGCCAGCGCGCCCTGCGGATCGAACGCCTTCACGGTCTGCCTGGATTTATCGACCTCGACACGGCCGATCGTCAGCTTGTTCGGCTTGTTGAGGACGTTGGCCACGAACACGGTGTCGCCGGCCCGGTCGAACTTCTTGCCCGGATTGAGCGCCGACAGCAGCGCTTCGCTCATGTGGAATTTTTCCGCGAGCGCTTCGCGCGGGCTGGTGTAGCCCAGCGAGGCAAGGTCTTTCATGTTCTCCATCTTGGCGGGCAGCTTTTTCAGGAACGGTCCCTTCACGTCGCTTTCCGTGACGGTGTATGGCGCGATGACAGCCTCCTGCCCCGTCTCGGTCAGCTTGGCAAAGAGTTCTGGCGTGAGCGTCTTCTGAAAGGTCAGGCTTTTCGCGTCGGCGTAGGCTCGCAGGGCCTTTTGGGTATTTTCGGCGAACTTGCCGTCAATTTCCCCGGGAGAAAACATCGCGCGGTCGAGAAGGATTTGAACCTTCACCACGGCCGTATCAACCTTGTCCTCGGCCGGAGGCTTGCCGCGGAAGTCGGCATTGTTAATCGCCGCAGCATCCAGGCTGGCTGACCCGGCGGGATCGAACAGCAGGCACACAAACACAGCCGCGACGAACAGGCGAACCATCCGTCAATCTCCTCCATGCAGTTCCCGAGGATAATGGATTGTCGACTCACAAGTTCCACGACGGGCCGAGGATCGCGGCTATTTCGACCGCTGCATCGCGGGCTTTTCGGTCGGCTTCTTGGCGTGGCTGAGATTTTGCGCGGTGTTGATCAGCGCGATATGCGTCAGCGCCTGCGGAAAATTGCCGGTCTGGCGGCCGGCGCCGGTGTCGAATTCTTCGGCCAGCAGGCCGAGATCGTTGGCGACCGCCACCACGCGGTCGAACAGCGCCCGGGCCTTCTCGATTTCTCCCGCGAGAACATAGGCATCCGCCAGCCAAAGCGTGCAGGCGAGGAAAGCGCCCTCGATCGGCTGCTTCTCCTCGGACACCTCGCGGGGATCGTGCCGCAGCACAAAGCCGTCCCGTATCAAATGTTTCTCGATCGCCTCAAGCGTTCCGCGCACCCGCGGGTCGGACGGCGGTAGAAAGCCAACCGACGGCAGCATCAGGATGCTGGCATCGAGCAGTTTCGAGCCGTAGGATTCGACAAAACAGTTCTGCTCGCGATCGAAGCCTTTGTCGCAGACGTCGCGGTGGATCGTATCCCGCAGCTTTCGCCACTTGTCGAGCGGCGCCTCGAAGCCGAATGTTTCCGCGCTCTTGATGCCGCGATCGAAAGCGACCCAGGTCATGACTTTCGAGGAGACGTAATGCTTGCCGTCGCCACGCCGCTCCCAGATACCGTGATCCGGCCGATCCCACTCTTCCGCCAGATGCTCCAGCACGACGCATTCGAGCGCCCAGCTTCCATCGTCGAGCTTGAGCTTGGCCATGCGCGATTGATGAAACGCGTCGACCAGTTCGCCATAGACGTCGAGCTGCAACTGGACATGCGCGGCGTTGCCGACGCGCACCGGCTGCGCGCCTTCGTAGCCGGGCAGCCAGCCGGCCTCCCATTCCAGAAGGCGCCGCTGGCCCATGATGCCGTACATGATCTGCATGTTGGCGGGCGATCCCGCCGCCGCGCGCAACAGCCAATTGTGCCAGGCGACCGCCTCCTCCGTGTAACCCGAATTCATCAGCGCCAGCAGCGTGAAGGTGGCATCGCGCAGCCAGCAGAAGCGGTAATCCCAATTGCGCTGCCCGCCGAGCTTTTCCGGCAGCGAAGTCGTCGGCGCCGCGACAATGCCGCCTGACGGAGCATAGGTCAGTGCCTTCAACGTGATCAGCGATCGCACCACGAGATCGCGGCCAAACCCTTCATAGCAGCAGCGGCTGGACCATTCGGTCCAGAAATTTTCGGTGTCCTGCAAGGCGTAGGCGGGATTGATCGGCGCCGGGACCGGCAGGTGCGAGGGACCATAGGTCAGCACGAAAGGGACGCTCTGCCCGTCTTCAACCTCGAAATCGGCGACCGTGGTCAGATCCTCGCCACGGGTCTCGACAGGCGTTCGCAAGACCGTCATGTCCGGTCCGCAAATCGCCAGCAGCGCGGTGCCGTCCTCGCTTTTCTTGACCCAGGGAACGTCGGCGCCGAAGCCGAAGCGGATGATCAATTCCATCCGCATCTTGACCTTGCCGCTGACGCCGCGCACCAGGCGCACGACGTCGGACGCGTTGCCGCGCGGCGGCATGAAGTCGATCAGCGCGACCACGCCATTTGCGGTCTCGAAACGCGTCTCCAGGATCAGCGTGTCGCCCCAGTAGCTGCGCGAGGTCTTCTTGATCTCCTCCGCCGGTGCGATAAGCCACCGCCCGTGCTTGCGCGTGCCAAGCAGGCCTGCGAAACAGGCGTCAGAATCGAAGGCGGGCCAGCACAGCCAGTCGATCGATCCGTCAAGGCCGACCAGCGCTGCCGTCTCGCAATCGCCGATCAGGCCATAGTCTTCGATCCTGCACGACAAGCTACCGCTCCCGGGTCAACCTTTCCCGCGCGACCGTTCGCGCGTTGCCATCTTAAGCGCGTCAACGTCGATCGCGGAAGCAAGATGATCGAGCGAAACCGGAAGCCGGCGCCGCCAGTTGGGATGCTCGCCGACGGTTCCGGGGATATTCGGCTGGTCGATCAGGCCCAAAAGATCCTCGAGGGAGATCGCAAGCAGCCGAGACTTGGTCCGCGACAGGAAACTGGCAACTGAATACAGGTCGTGGCGGTCGATCGAATGATTCCGCAGCACGTTGTCGAGCATGGTCAAGGCGTGCCAGCGCGCGTCATCGCTTTCACCGGGGTCGATGCCGAGCGAGCGCTTCAGCTTGAGATCGTGAAACGAGCGCCAGCCGGCATAGGTCGAGAGATCGTGGGTGTTGAAGGTAACCAGGGCGTTCGTCGAATAATGATCGATACCCCTGAACGCCTCCTCGTCGCGCTCGAACATCATCACGAGATACGACCAGATACCCCAATCGGCTATTTGCGCGCGAAAGCCTTCCGGCACGGTGCCGAGGTCCTCGCCGATCACGATACAGCGATGCGCCACGCTTTCCTGCGCGGTGGCCGCCAGCAGCGCCTCGAACGGCATCTGCACATAAGCGCCGTTTTCGGGACCAAAGCCGCGCGGCACCAGATAGAGCCGCTTCAGGCCCAGCACGTGATCGAGCCGGATGGCGCCGGCGTAGCGCATCGAGGCCCGCAGCATCTCCCGGAACGGCTCGAAGGATCTGATCTCGAGACCTGCGGCGTTGAATCCCGCGAGGCCCCAGTCCTGTCCGGCGGTATTCAACGGGTCCGGCGGCGCGCCAACGCCGAGTTGGCGTGAGATCGCCGCCTGCTCGTTCCACGCGTCAAAACCGTCGGATTGTACGCCGACCGCGACGTCGAGATAGAGTCCGACCTTCATGCCGAGCCGATGCGCAAGTTGCTTGGCGGCGGCGAGCTGCCGGTCGGCAATCCACTGGACGAATTCGACGAACTCGACCTCGGCTGCATCGGCTCCCTTCCGCAGACGGGCCAGCCGGGCCTCATCTGGCTGCTGCCACTCTACCGGCCATTCCCACCACGGCTTTTTCAGCTTGTGCCGGAGAACTTCGAAACAGGCAAAGCGCGACAATAGCGGCGCGCGCTCGGCGCGGAATTTTTCGAACGCCTGGCGACGCTCGACGCTTGGGTTGGCTTTGAACGCGGCGAAAGCCGAGCGCAGCGCCTGCCATTTCAGCCCGGCCACGGCCGGATAGTCGACGACGTCGCAAGCCCGCAAATGCGCCAGCGCATCCCTGGTTCCGGCGTCGGCGTGGAATTCGGGGAGACTCTGGACGTCGATATAGAGTGCATTGAGAAACAGCCGGCTGTTCGGCGAATAGGGGCTGCAATCGCCCGGCCGGTCGTCGAACAGCGCATGCAATGGGTTGAGGCCGACGCCGTCGGCCCCGAGATGATGGGCAAGCTCAATCAGTCCCTGGAGATCGGTGAAATCTCCCATCCCCCAATTGCGCGCCGAGCGCACGCCATAGAGCTGGACCGCGAGCAGCCAGCAGCGGTCCAAATCGCCGTCAAACGCCCGTGCCGGTGCGACCAACAGCGGCAGCTCTTCGCTGGCTGCGCCGCCATCGGTCAGGTGCAGCCGGTGGATGCCCGCCGGCAGATCCTGCGGCCAGACGACGGTGCGGTCCGCGACCTTGCCCTCGGCCAGGATTTTTCCGCCGGCCGTGATTTTCCAGGCAACCGGCGGTTGCGCGGATGGTGCAAGCTCGGTCCGCGCGGGACGGCCGGTGCGGATCACGACCGGCAGGCCGGCCAAACGGCGCGGCGCCTGCGGCGGCAGGGCGTCGAGGATGGCCTTCAACGCCGCCGGGTCCGTCACACGGCGGTGACCCTGACCGTCGATATATTCGGTCATAATTCCGAGGTCTTTGGCTTTAACGTAAAGGTCCATTCGGCACGCGGTTTGCTACGCGACCAGAAGGTAGGGTCGCGAAATTGTCCAGATACAGGAAGGGGATAGAAGATGTTTAACTCGTTGCCCTCTCCGCCGTTCCTCGGGAACCAATGCCCGTGAGCGGCTTTGTATATAAGTCCCGACTGCGTCCTTCGCGCAACGGCGACGTCACTTCCATGTCAACGGCGGCATCACCGTGAACAAAACAGCTCAAACTGTCGAGAGCACCATCGGTGCTTTCCATATCGGGGACGTTTATCCGCTGATTGACGGTGGGCGCTATCCGGTGAAACGGATCGTCGGTGAGCGGGTCGAAGTTTGGGCTGACGTCTACCGCGACGGGCACGATATCATTGCCGCGGCGCTGATCTGGCGTGGCGAGTTGGACCGCGAATGGCGGCGCGAGCCGATGACCCTGCACAGCAACGACCGCTGGGGCGCCTCGTTCGTGCCCGACGCGCCCGGGCGCCATGTCTATGCCATCGAGGCCTGGACCGATGAATTCGCAACCTGGCGCCACGGTTTTGCGCTGAAGCAGAAGGCCGGCGCCGACGTTACCCTTGATGCCATCGAGGGCGCGGGCATGCTCACCAGGGCGCAGGCCGGCGGACGTGCCGCGTCCACTGTCATCCTCAGGCAGTGCGAGGAATATTTGCAGACCGGCGACGCCGCGCCGTTGCTGTCAGACGAACTGAAGGACGCCATGGCCGAAAGCCAGTCGCGGCCCGACCTGACGCGGTCGCAGCTGTTTCCGTTCGTCGCCGACCGGCCGCGAGCGCGCTACGGCAGCTGGTACGAAATGATCCCACGCAGCCAGGGCAAGGTGCCCGGCCAGCACGGTACCTTCAGGGATTGCATCGCACGGCTGCCCGATATCGCAGCGATGGGTTTCGACGTCGTCTACCTCACGCCGATCCACCCGATCGGAAGGATCAATCGCAAGGGACGCAACAACGCGGCGACCGCGAAGGAAGGCGATCCCGGCAGTCCCTATGCGATCGGCGCGGCCGAAGGCGGCCACGACGCCGTGCTGCCGGAATTGGGCACGCTGGAAGATTTTCGTGCCTTCGTCGCGGCCTGCCACAACCACGGCATGGAAGTCGCGCTTGATTTCGCCGTGCAATGTTCGCCGGATCATCCCTGGCTTAAGGAGCATCCGCAATGGTTCAAGCGCCGGCCGGACGGCTCGATGCGCTATGCGGAGAATCCGCCGAAGAAATATGAAGACATCGTCAATCCGGACTTCGCCGGCGAGGATGCCGGCGCGCTCTGGGATGCGCTGCGCGACGTCATCATGTTCTGGATCGATCAGGGCGTAAAGATATTCCGGGTCGACAATCCCCACACCAAACCGTTTCCATTCTGGGAGTGGCTGATCCACCAGGTCCAGCTTCACCATCCCGACGTGATCTTCCTCGCCGAGGCATTTACGCGGCCGAAACTGATGAAGGGGCTGGCCAAGCTCGGCTTCACGCAGTCCTACACCTATTTTACCTGGCGCACGCAGCGCTGGGAGCTGGAGCAATATTTGACCGAGCTGACCGGATATCCCGAGCGCGATTACTACCGCCCGAATTTCTTCGTCAACACGCCCGACATCCTGCCCTACCATTTGCAGAGCGGCGAGCCCTGGATGTTCAAGTCGCGCGTCGCGCTGGCGGCGACACTGTCCGGCACCTACGGCATCTATAACGGCTTTGAACTCCTGGAGCATGAACCGATCCCGGGCCGGGAAGAGTATCTCGATTCCGAGAAATACGAGATCAAGGTGCGAGACTGGGACAAGCCGGGCAACATCAAGCCGTATATCACCGATCTCAACCGCGCCCGCCGCGGCAATCCGGCCCTGCAACAGACCAGCAAACTGCGCTTCCTGGGGATTGAAGACGGCAATGTGATCGGCTTCGTCAAGGAGTTGGTCGACCAGACCAACACGGTCGCGGCCGCGATTGCCCTGTCGCGCGACATTCACGAAGTGTGGCTGCCGCTCGGCGACGTCCAGGTCGGTCCCGACGGCGACCGTCGCAACGTCGCGGCGGTGGAGAATATCGTCACCGGCGAACGGTATCCGATCGAATGGGGCGGCATCCGCGTTCGGATCGATCCCTCGCGCGATCCCGCCGTGCTCTTTCGCTGTCTGGCGTGAGGGGCTCCGACATGAACGTGTTCTCGTCGATCGACACGAACGAACTTAGCGTTACCGGGACGGCCGATGAGCTCTGGTACAAGGACGCCATCATCTATCAGCTCCACGTCAAGGCGTTCGCCGACAGCAACAACGACGGCATCGGCGACTTTGCCGGGCTGACCGAAAAGCTCCCCTACCTGCAGGAACTCGGCGTCACCGTGCTGTGGCTGTTGCCGTTCTATCCCTCGCCGGGCCGCGACGACGGCTACGACATCGCAGACTATGGCGACATCAATCCCGATTTCGGGACGATGAAGGATTTCAAGCGCTTCATCCAGGAAGCCAAGCGACGCGGTCTGCGCGTCATTACCGAGCTCGTCGTCAATCACACTTCCGACCAGCACGACTGGTTCAAGCGCGCGCGCCGCAGCGATCGCAAGTCGAGTGCGCGCAACTGGTATGTCTGGAGCGACACCGACCAGAAATACCAGGACACACGGATCATCTTCACCGACACCGAGAAGTCGAACTGGACCTGGGACCCCGAAGCCGGCCAGTTCTACTGGCACCGGTTCTTCTCGCATCAGCCCGACCTGAACTTCGACAATCCGCGCGTGGTCAGCGCGATCGTGCAGGTCATGAAGCGCTGGCTCGACACCGGCGTCGACGGTTTCCGTCTCGACGCGATCCCCTATCTGTGCGAGCGCGAAGGCACCAACAACGAGAACCTGCCCGAGACCCACGCCATCATCAAGCGGCTACGGAGAGAACTCGACGCCTACGCCAAGGGTAAGGTGCTGTTGGCCGAAGCCAATCAATGGCCGGAGGACGTCCAGGAGTATTTCGGCCGCAGCGACGAATGCCATATGGCCTATCACTTCCCGCTGATGCCGCGCATCTACATGGCGATCGCGCAGGAAGACCGTTTTCCGATCACCGATATCCTGCGACAGACACCGGATATTCCGGCCGCCTGCCAATGGGCGCTGTTCCTGCGCAACCATGACGAGCTGACGCTGGAAATGGTCACCGACGTCGAGCGCGATTATCTGTGGTCGACCTACGCCGACGATCCGCGGGCGCGCATCAATGTCGGCATCCGCCGGCGGCTGGCACCGCTAATGGATAATGATCGCCGCAAGATCGAATTGATGAACTCGCTCTTGCTGTCGTTTCCGGGCACGCCGATCATCTATTACGGCGACGAGATCGGCATGGGCGATAACATCTATCTCGGAGACCGCAACGGTGTGCGCACGCCGATGCAATGGAGCCCGGACCGCAACGGTGGATTCTCGCGCGCCGATCCCGCCAGGCTCTACGCGCCGACCATCATGGATCCCGTCTATGGCTACGAGGCCGTGAACGTGGAAGCGCAGTCGCGCAGCCTTTCGTCGCTGCTCAGCGCCACCAAACGGTTGATCGCGGTCCGCAAGTCCACGCAGGCTTTCGGCCGCGGCACCATGACGTTCATCCGTCCGCAAAACCGTTCGGTGCTGGCCTATGTGCGTCAGTATCAGGGCGAGGTCATCCTTTGCGTCGCTAATCTGTCGCGCTCGGCGCAGGCCACGAAACTTGATCTCTCCGCATTCAAAGACCGTATTCCACTCGAGATGCTCGGCCGCACGCATTTCCCGGCGATCGACGAGTTGCCCTACATGATCACCCTGTCGCCTTACGGCTTCTACTGGTTCCAGTTACAGGAGCGCGACAAATCACATCCTGCTCCGCCCCGAGCCGTGCCCGAATTCGAAACCCTGGTGGTGCCGCTGAACTCGACCTGGGTTTCGCTGGCGCGCACCCGCGGTGTGTTCGAGCGCGACGTGCTGCCGGGCCATCTGGCACGAACCCGCTGGTATCCGGAGCAATCGCCCAAGGCGATCCAGCCGACGCTGGTTTCGGCTATTCCATTCTGCGACATCGGCGACAACCGGCCCTGGCTCGCCTTCTTCGAGACCACGCAGCGTGGTGCCAAGACCCGCTATGTCCTGCCTCTGCAGATCGAGTGGGTACGCTTCGATCGTGAGCGTTACAACCCGCGCGCGCTGGCCGCTGTCCGGCAAGGCGCCCGCGAAGGAACGCTGCTCGACGTCGCCACCGACCAGATCTTCATCGCGCTGCTGCTGCGCAATCTCGGGCAGTCGCTTGTCGTCGAGGAGGAAGAACAGGGCCTCCGGCTGGAGTTCAAGCCGACCAGCCGCTTCACCGATCGGCCGGTCCGGCAGCCCGAACGTATCAGAGCCGTCGACACCGAGCAGTCCAACAGCACGGCGCTGGTTGACGAAGACTATGTCGTCAAGATCTATCGCAAGCTGGAGGCCGGCATCAATCCCGAGATCGAGATGGGGCGTTTCCTCACCGAGGTCGCGGGCTTTGCCAACACGCCGGCCTTGCTCGGCAGCGTCGAACTCGTCGAGGGCGACCGCAGGAGCGCGATCGGAGTCGTCCATGCCTTCGTGCCCAATCAGGGCGACGCATGGACCGTCGCGGCGGCCTATCTCGATCGCTTTGTCGATGAGCAACGGCTGCTGGCTGCGAGCGAACATCCCGGCAAGAGCGAGGGGCAAGCTCCCTACTTGCACTATATGTCGCAGACTGGACGACGCCTCGCCGAAATGCACATCGCGCTCGCCGGCCACAAGGATTTTCCCGAGTTTGCCCCGGAGCCGACGCGGCCCGAGGACGTGCAGCGCTGGACGGCCGATGTCCTGGCGCGCGCCGAACGCGTGTTCGATGCGCTGAGGCACCGGCGGGATACGCTGAGGGAGGCCGAACGTCTGCTGGCCGACCAGTTGCTCGCGGAGCAGGCGGCCTTGCCGGATCGGCTGAAGGCGCTGCTGCCGCGCGATATCGACGGGCTCAATATCCGCCACCACGGCGACTTCCACCTCGGCCAGATGCTGATCGTCAAGGACGACATATTCATCATCGATTTCGAGGGCGAGCCGCGGCGCTCGATCGTCGAGCGTCGCCGCAAGGCGCCCGGCGCGCGCGATGTCGCGGGCCTGATCCGCTCGATCGACTATTCCGTCACGGCCGCGCTCAACCGCGCCCTCAAGGTGGCGCACGACGAGCACGGCAGGCGCGCTTTGGCACTCGCGGATTGGCGTGAAAAGGCCACCTCCGCATTCCTTGGGTGCTATCGCGAGATCACGGGAAACCAGCGGCTATGGCCGGCCGATCCTGATGCGGCGGAGCGGATGCTCAACTTCTTCCTGCTGGAGAAGGCCTTTTACGAGATTGAATATGAGCTGGCGCACCGGCCCGACTGGCTGAGCGTGCCGCTGACCGGAATACTCCGGATACTGGGGCAACAACCGCACGAGGCTGCATGACCAAATTGCCCGCCGAAGCCTATGCGATCATCGAGGGCCGGCACTCCGACCCCTTCCACTATCTCGGTATCCACACCGAGGGAGAGAAGAGCGTCGTACGTGCCTTCCTCCCCGAGGCGACCAATGTGGAAGCCATCGGCGAGCATGGCGAAACGGCAACCCTGTCGCGGATCCACGACGCCGGCCTGTTTGCCGGCGCGTTGCCGAACGGCTCGAAACGCTATCAGCTCCGCGCCCGCTTCGGCGACAATGTGGTCGAGCTCGAGGATCCCTACCGCTTCCCGCCCGTACTGAGCGAGTTCGACCTCTATCTGCTCGGTGAGGGCACCCACCAGCGCATCTACGACAAGCTCGGAGCGCACCCGATGACGCTCGACGGCGTCGACGGCGTCGCCTTTGTGGTGCTGGCACCGAATGCGCGGCGCGTCAGCGTGGTCGGCGATTTCAATTTCTGGAATGCAAGGCGGCATCCGATGCGAGTGCGCGGCGCCGGCTATTGGGAGCTGTTCATCCCGCACGCGCGCGCCGGCGACCACTACAAGTTCGACATCATCAGTCGCAGCGGCCAGCATCTGCCGCTGAAATCCGATCCCCTGGCCTTTGCCGCGGAGTTGCGCCCGAAAACAGCCTCCATCGTCGTCGACCAGAGCAAGATTCCGCATCCGCGGCCGGCGCCTTCGGGCATCAACGCGCTGAGCTCGCCGATGTCGATCTACGAGGTTCACCTCGGCTCGTGGCGGCGCAAGGGCAACAACGAGTGGCTGACCTATCGCGAGCTGGCCGAGCAGCTTCCGGCGTATGCGCGCGATCTTGGTTTCACCCATCTGGAATTCCTGCCCGTCAACGAACATCCGTTCGACGGCTCATGGGGATATCAGCCGACCGGGCTGTTCGCGCCGACCAGCCGGTTCGGCTCGCCGGAGGACTTCGCCGCGCTGATCGATGCCTGCCACCGCGAAGGGCTCGGCGTTCTGCTCGACTGGGTACCCGGGCACTTCCCCGACGATCCGCACGGCCTCGGGCATTTCGATGGTACCGCGCTTTACGAACACGCCAATCCGCTGCAGGGCCGCCATCTCGACTGGGGCACGCTGATCTACAATTACGGCCGCACCGAAGTGGTCAATTTCCTGGCTTCGAACGCGCTGTTCTGGCTGGATCGCTACGGCGTCGACGGCTTGCGTGTCGATGCGGTGGCTTCCATGCTCTATCTCGATTACAGCCGGCCCGCCGGCGGCTGGATCCCGAACAAATATGGCGGCCGCGAAAACCTCGAGGCGATCGACTTCCTGCGGCGCTTCAACACCGAGGTGTTCGCGCATTTTCCGCAGGCGACCACGGCCGCCGAGGAATCAACCGCGTGGCCGCAGGTGTCGCGCCCGGTCGAATATGGCGGGCTCGGTTTCGGCTACAAGTGGAATATGGGCTGGATGCACGACACGCTGAATTACATCAGCAAGGAGCCGATCCACCGCAAATATCATCACGGCGACATCCTGTTCGGCCTGCACTACGCATTTTCGGAAAACTTCATCTTGCCGCTCTCGCATGACGAGGTGGTGCACGGCAAGCGCTCGATCCTGGGGCGCATGCCGGGCGACGATTGGCAGCGCTTCGCGAATTTGCGCGCCTATTACAGTTTCATGTTCGGTCATCCCGGCAAGAAATTGATGTTCATGGGCTGCGAGTTCGGCCAGGAGCGCGAATGGGCCCATGACCACTCGCTCGATTGGCACCTGCTCGAACAGAAGAAATATGCCGGCATCCAGAACCTGATCCGCGACCTCAACCGCCTCTACCGCGCGCTGCCGGCGCTGCATGAACTGGATTGCGATCAGGCCGGCTTCGAATGGGTCGTCACCGATGACGCCGGCCACAACGTGTTCGCCTGGATCCGCAAGGGCAATGCTCCCCGCGCGCGCTGCCTCGTGGTCGCGAACTTCTCGCCGAACGTCTACCACAACTACCGCGTCCGCGTGCCTTTTACCGGGAAATGGCACGAGGTGCTCAACTCCGATTCCGCGCATTACGGCGGCAGCAATGTCGGCAATACCGGCGAAGTGCTCACGCTGGACGGCCTCGTGCCCGAGCTCAGTCTGACCCTGCCGCCGCTGGCTGCGATCTTCCTCGTACCCGAAAGCTGACGCATGCGACTGAGTGGGGGAACGGCGTCACGGCTTGGGGCAAGCTGGGACGGAAGGGGCACTAATTTCGCGCTGTTCTCCGCCAATGCGGAGAAGGTTGAGCTGTGCCTGTTCGACGGCCAGGGCCGCCGCGAACTTGAACGCATCGAATTGCCGGAGCGCACCGAGGACGTCTGGCACGGTTATCTCAACGATGTCTCGCCGGGCCAGCTCTATGGCTACCGCGTCTACGGCCCTTATGCGCCGGAGCGCGGCCACCGCTTCAACCCCAACAAGCTGCTGCTCGACCCCTATGCCAAGCGGCTCGCCGGGCGGCTCGTGTGGAGCGATGCGCATTTCGCCTACCGCACCGGCAGCGCACGCGAGGACCTGTCGTTTGATCGGCGCGACAATGCCCGCGGCATGCCGAAAGCCGTCGTGGTCGACGAGAGCTTCAACTGGGGCCGCCGCGAAATCCACCCCAACGTCCCCTGGCAAGACACCATCATTTACGAGGCGCACGTCAAGGGGCTGACCCAGAAGCGCGAGGACGTGCCGCCCGGCCTGCGCGGCACTTATGGCGGCCTCTCCTCGCCCGCGATGGTCGACCATCTCAAGCGCCTCGGCGTCACCACCATCGAGCTGTTGCCGGTCCATGGGCTGATCGACGACCGCGTTCTGGTGGAGAAAAAGCTGTCGAATTATTGGGGTTACAACACCTTCGCCTTCTTCGCCCCGGAGCCGCGCTACGCGCAGGACAACGCGCTGGATTCCTTTCGAACCACGGTGGCCCGGCTGCACGATGCGGGGATCGAGGTGCTGCTCGACGTCGTCTACAACCATACCGCCGAGGGCAACCATATGGGCCCGACGCTGTCCTTCCGCGGCATCGACAACGCGTCCTATTACTGGCTGCAGCCGGACAACCCGCGCTACTACGACGATTTCACCGGCTGCGGCAGTTCGGTCAATCTCACCCATCCGCGCGTGATGCAGCTCGTGATGGACTCGCTGCGTTACTGGGTCGAGGTCTGCCATGTCGATGGCTTCCGTTTCGATCTCGCCACGACGCTGGCGCGGGGGCCGAACGGGTTCGATCGCAAAAGCTCGTTACTGACCGCCATCAGGCAAGATCCGGCGCTGGCGACCGTCAAGCTCGTCGCCGAACCCTGGGACCTCGGCCTCGGCGGCTATCAGGTCGGCGCGTTTCCCTCGCAATGGTCGGAATGGAACGACCGCTACCGCAGCGCGATGCGGCGCTACTGGAGCGGCGAAGGCAGCCTGATCGGCGAAGTGTCGAGCCGCATGACGGCATCCTCCGACCTGTTCCATCATGACAACCGCGCGCCGCGCGCCAGCATCAACCACATCACGGTCCACGATGGTTTTACGCTGGCCGACCTGTTCAGCTACAACGAGAAGCACAACGAGGCCAATGGCGAGGACAATCGCGACGGCTCCAATGACAATCACAGCAACAATTGCGGGGTCGAAGGCCCGACCGATGATCCTGACATCATCGCGCTGCGCCGCCAGTTGCGGAAGAACCAGCTCGCCTGCCTGCTCCTGGCGCAAGGTACGCCGCTGATCCTCGCCGGCGACGAAGTCGGCAACTCGCAAGACGGCAACAACAACGCATATTGCCAGGACAACGAGACCGGCTGGATCAACTGGGAGAACCTTGGCAAGGAAGGCGAGGATTTTACTGATTTCATCGGACAGCTGAGCGAGCTGCGTCGAAATTTTCGGCAACTTCGTTCCCAGCGTTGGCTCGACGGCCGGCGCCCGGACGGTTCCTATGGCGTGTTGTGGCTGACGCCCGCCGCGGAAGAGATGGAGGAACCGGACTGGAATTTTCCGGAAGGCCGGTTTCTCGCCTATGTGCTTGGACCTTTGGAACAAGCTCAGGCACCGATCTTTATCGTGCTGAACGCCGCACCGGAAGAGATTGGATTCCAATTGCCGAAGATTGCCGAATACAAGAGCTGGATGCAGGTGCTCAACACTACCGAGGGCCAGCAGACGAACGTCGAATTCATCTCTGGCGCCGAGACCAGGGCACCGCCCCGCTCGGTGCTCGCTTTTGCGGGCTGGGCATGAGTGCGCGGCAGTTTGGTCCACAGCTGACGGAGGGTGGCGCGCGGTTTCGCCTCTGGGCGCCGGGGGCGAGGCGCGTTGATCTGCTGCGCTCGGGTAAATCCCATGCACTGATAAGTGGCGAGGACGGATGGTTTTCCGCCGAGGTCCCGGGCGCAACGGCGGGGACGCGCTATAAATTCCGCATCGACGATGAGATCGACGTCCCGGACCCGGCTTCCGCCTTTCAACCCGAAGACGTTTCCGGTCCGAGCGAGGTGATCGACCACGCGGCCTATCAATGGCGCGCCACGGATTGGCGCGGGCGTCCCTGGCACGAAGCCGTGGTGCTCGAGGCCCATGTCGGCACCTTCACGCGCGAAGGCACCTATCGCACCATGATCGACAGGCTCGATCATCTCGTGGACACCGGCATCACCGCGCTGGAATTGATGCCGCTTGCGGATTTTGCAGGAACCCGCAACTGGGGTTACGACGGCGTGCTGTGGTACGCCCCCGACAGCGCCTATGGCCGGCCCGACGACCTCAAGGCGCTGATCGACGCGGCGCATCAGCGCGGGCTGATGGTGATGCTCGACGTGGTCTATAACCACTTCGGCCCGGAAGGCAATTATCTCGGCCGCTATGCGCCCTCCTTCTTCACCGACGCACAGACGCCATGGGGCAGCGCCATCGACTATCGCATGCGCGAGGTCCGCGACTTCGCGATCGAGAATGCCGCCTATTGGCTCAGAGAATATCGCTTCGACGGGCTGCGGCTCGATGCCGTGCACGCAATCTCCGAACCCGGCGAAATATCGATGCTGCGCTCACTGAGCAAGGCGGCCGGCACGCTCGCCGCGGAGACCGGTCGGCACATTCATCTGGTGCTCGAAAACGACGACAATGCCGCGCGCTTGCTTGAGCCCGGCGAAGACCTCCCGCGCGACAAATACCGCGCGCAGTGGAACGACGACTATCATCACGCCTGGCATGTGCTGTTGACCGGCGAATCCCACGGCTACTACCGTGACTATCAGCGTTCACCGCTCCAGGACATCGCCCGCGCACTCGGCTCGGGCTTTGTTTACCAGGGCGAGACCTCCGCGCATCGCCGTGGTCGATCGCGCGGCGAGCCGAGTGGCCGCCTGTCGCCGCTTGCCTTCATCAATTTCCTGCAGAACCACGACCAGATCGGCAACCGCGCACTCGGTGACCGGCTCGAAAGCGTCGCGACCCCGAGGGCGATCGAGGCCGCGCTTTCGATCACGCTGCTGGCGCCGATGGTGCCGATGCTGTTCATGGGCGAGGAATGGGGCTCGAAGGCTCCCTTCCCGTTCTTCTGCGATTTCCAGGGTGAACTCGCCGACGCGGTCCGCAACGGCCGGCGCAAGGAATTTGCCGACGCCTATGCAAAATATCGCAACGAGATACCCGACCCGCTGGACGTATCGACGAGGCAGGCCGCGGTGCTCGATTGGGAGGCACGCGACCAGGAAACGGGCCGCAAGCGGCTGGCGATGGTTCGCGAATTGCTGACGATCCGCCGGCGCGAAATCGTCCCGCGGCTTGCCGGCGCAAGTTTTGGCCGCGCGCAGGCCGGGCCGGATGGTCTTATGACGGCACATTGGCGCATGGGCGACGGCAAGACGCTCGCACTCACCGCAAACCTGTCGGATCGCGACATTCCCCATCCGGCCGGTGCGCTTGAGGGAACCCTGATCTGGGGCCGCGCGTTGACGGACAGCATCCCCGCATGGTCGGTGCGCTGGCACATCGGATAAGACAATGCCTCCGGCGATCCCGATCGCGACCTACCGCCTGCAACTCACCGCCGATTTCAACTTCGAAGCTGCCGCCGAGGTGGTGCCGTATCTGAAGGCGCTCGGCATCACGCATCTTTACGCGTCGCCCTTCATGCAGGCGCGCAGGGGCTCGACGCATGGCTATGACATCGTCGATCACACAAAACTCAATCCGGAGCTTGGGGGCGAAGCCGGCTTCGAACGGCTCAGCGCAGCGCTGAAGCAGCACGATCTCGGCCTGATCCTCGATTTCGTACCCAACCATGTCGCTGTGCATTTTGCCGATAATCCGTGGTGGCTCGACGTGCTGGAATGGGGACCGGCCTCGCCGTACGCGGCCTCCTTCGACATCGACTGGGAGCAATTGCCCTATCGCGCCAGGGGCGGCGTGCTGCTGCCGATCATCGGCTCTTCCTATGGGCAGGCGCTGGAGCGCGGCGAGATCGAATTGCGCTATGATGCCGAGGACGGCAGTTTCTCGGCATGGTATTACGAGCATCGGCTGCCGATCGCGCCGGAGCGCTACGGCGCGATTTTGCGGACGATCGTCAAGGAAGCCGCCGCCGAGAATAACGCCGCCGGCAAACAGATTCTCGAACTCGCCTCGCACCTTCGGGGACTACGTCATCCCAACCGCAAGGAGGCGCCCGCCTTCAAGGCGGAGTTGAAGGCGATCGGCGGCGGTGCCGAAGTCATCGCCCGCGGACTTGCCGCCTTTCGCGCAGGCCCCGATCGGGCCGCGCCGACCTCGGCGCTACATCATCTCCTGGAACGCCAGCACTACAAGCTCGGCCATTGGCGGCTGGCGTCCAGCGACATCAACTACCGCCGCTTCTTCGACGTCAATACACTCGCCGGCTTGCGGGTCGAAGATGCCGGCACGTTCGAGGCCATTCACCGCCTGGTCAAGCGGCTGATATCGGAAGGCAGGCTACAGGGCCTGCGGCTCGATCACATCGACGGCTTGTGCGATCCCGCGCAATATTTCCAGCGGTTACGCCGTCTGATCCGGGATGCGCAACGCGATCAGGCAAAGCCGTTTTACATGGTGATCGAAAAAATCCTCGGCGAGCATGAGAAGCTGCCTTCGTTCAGCGGCGTCCACGGCACCACCGGCTACGAGTGGATGAATGCAATCACGCAGGCGCTGGTCGATGGCAAGGGCCTCGAGCCGCTCGACGAGATCTGGCGGCAGATCAGCAACCAGTCGCCAAAACTGGAGCCGGTGCTGAAGGAAGCCAAACGCCGGGTGCTGGAAACCCTCCTGACCAGCGAATTCACCGTGCTGACGCGCCTGTTGGCGCGAATCGCCTCCGGCCACTACTCGACGCGCGATTATTCCGCGGACAGTCTGCGGCAGGCGCTCGAACTCTACGTGCTGCACTTCCCGGTCTATCGCACTTACCTGACGTCCTCGGCACCGACCGAACATGACCGCGTATTGGTTTCCGGGACGATCGAAAAGGCCCGTGCCGAATGGTTCGCCGCCGACGACGGCATCTTCGATTTCCTCCGCGATACCCTGACCATGGACCTGATCAAGCCGGGGCGAGCCGCGCACAGCGCGCCGCGCGTGCGGCGCTTCGCGTTGAAAGTGCAACAGTTCACCGGGCCAATGATGGCGAAGTCGCTGGAGGATACGACCTTCTACCGCTATCACCGCTTGCTCGCGCTCAACGAGGTTGGCGGCAATCCAGCCGCAAAAGCACTATCCGTCGACGCGCTTCACGCCCTGATGCGGACACGGGCAAAGGAATGGCCGCACGGCATGACTGCGACTGCAACGCACGACACCAAGCGCGGCGAGGATGCGCGGGCCAGACTATTGGCGCTGGCGGAAATTCCTGGAGAATGGGCGAGCGCGGTGTCACGCTGGAAAATTCTCAACGCGCCGCACCTCGTCACCAGCGGCGAGATACGCGCGCCGTCCGCGACGTTCGAATACCTGCTGTATCAGGCGCTGTTAGGGGCCTGGGAGCCGAACGACAAGGCATTCCCCGAGCGGATGCAGGCCTACGCGCTGAAGGCTGCGCGGGAGGGCAAGCAGGAAACCAGCTGGCTTAATCCCAACCAGGCTTACGAGGCCGGGCTGAAGCGCTTTATCAAACGAATTCTCGATTCCGAGCGCTCCGCTGAATTCCTCGATTCGCTACGAACGCTGGCGCAACGCATTTCGCTGTTGGGCGCGCTGAATTCGCTGAGCCAGATTACCCTGAAGGCAACGCTGCCGGGGGTGCCGGACTTTTACCAGGGCACCGAGCTGTGGGACTTTTCCCTCGTCGATCCCGACAACCGCCGGCCGGTCGATTTTGCCGCGCGCGCGTCGGCACTCGCGTCGCTGCAGACGCCGGATTGGACGCGGCTGGTGCGGGATTGGCCCGATGGCCGCCTGAAGCTGGCGTGGACCCGGCATCTCCTGAAGCTTCGCGCCGAGCTTGCCGATGTCTTCGCGCACGGGGACTATCAGCCGCTCGAAGTGAGCGGACCGCAGCGCGATCATATCATCGCCTTCGCGCGACGGCACGGGCGCGACGCGGTCATTATCGCGGCTGCGAAATCATTTGCGCCGCTCACCGAAGGCGGTCGCATGTGGCCGCGCGCAAAGGCCTTCAGCGGCACGCTCAATATCAAGGGATACACGACCGAAGGCGACGCGGACGAGCTTCAGCTCGAAACACTCTTTCGCTCCCTGCCCGTTGCGGTGCTCAAAGCAACATTTGCCGGCGCGTCGAAGCCGGCGCGCAAACGGGCTCGCGCTTAGGTGCTCGGTCAGGCTGACGCGGCAGGATCATTCGCTACGGGTCAACGCTTCGTCAGCAGCAGATTGCCGCGACTGCGGATCGCGGCTTGCGCCACTTCGGCGAAACGCTGCAACAGCCACGGCAGCACCACTTCCACCGTCACGTGAGTATCGCCGACGTCGACGTGGCCCGCGGCCGCCTGCCCCAGCGCGCGAACGCGGAAGATCATGCGATCGTCTTCCCAGCGTTCCTCGTCGACTTTCAGTACGGGCACACTCGACGCCGCACGCGTCAATCCGGTCTTCAGACGGCGAACAGCTTCCTCGCGGCCGAGGCTATGCGGAATCGAAACGACAAGCGGTGCAGACATCGAAACATCCTCCTCTATCCAAATTCATGTAGCGCGACATGGTTCAAAAAGAAGGCCAGCGTGCATTATCCCGGAGCACCACGGAACTTTGGCGGTTCCGGTTTGTTTTCCAGCCACAAAGGCGGAGAGCAACAAGCCCTCCATCATCGGGCTGAGGAGAGATTTATATGTCCATTGGAACAATCATTCTCATTATTCTGATCATCGCCCTGCTCGGCGGCTTCAGCGGCGTCGGCGGTGGGCCGTTCTACGGCACCGGTTATTACGGCGGCGGCGGCCTCGGTCTGGTGATCGTGATCCTGCTGATCCTGCTATTGCTCGGAAAGCTCTGAGCCAGCGTCAATCCAAGTTTGCGCGAATGCTGTCATCACCCGCGAAAGCGGGTGATCCAGTATTCCAGAGTACTCCATCGTCAGCCTTGAGGCCGCGGCGTACTGGATACTCCGCTTTCGCGGAGTATGACGACCCGAGTTGGGGCAACATTTTCCTCCAACATCGGCTACTGCGCACCCAGCTTCTTGATCGCCGGCCTGATCGACGACGCGGCGTCGTCATAGTCGTCCCATGCCCTGGTCTTCGAGAGCAGCGCCGGCACTGATCGAACCGTGTAGCGCTTCGGATCGAGATCGCCGCGCACCTGCGCCCAGGTCAGCGGCATCGAGACGGTGGCGCCTTCGCGCGCGCGGGGCGACAGCACCGCGACCGCGGTCGCCATCCGGTCGTTGCGCAAATAGTCGAGGAAGATTTTTCCCTTGCGCAGCTTCTTCGACATGTTGAGCAGATAGCGTTCGGGATCGTCGTTCGCCATCCACTGGCAGATGCCTTGCGCGAACGCCTTGGCTTCCTTCCACGTCACCTTGTCCTTCGCGCCATGAAGCAGCGGCGTGACCACATGCAGGCCCTTGCCGCCCGTGGTCTTGCAAAAACTCTCAAGGCCGACCGCGGTCAGCCGCTGCCGCATCTCTTTCGCCGCCTCGATCACTTCGGAGAATTCGACGTTCGGCGCGGGATCGAGATCGAACACCAACCGACCCGGCGTATCATACGCGTCAGGCGCGCAATTCCAGGGATGCAGCTCCAGTCCCCCGATCTGCGCCACCGCCGCCAGCGCCTCGACCCGGTCGATCTGCACGTATGGCTTGCGATCACCGGAAACCTTCGCCAGTTCGAACAGGTTTGACATGCCCTGCATCGCGTGGCGCTGAAAGAAAGTCTCACCATGGATGCCGTCGGGCGCGCGGACGATGGAGCAGGGCCGGCCCTTGAGGTGGCCGATCATCCATTCGCCGACCGCCTCGAAGTATCGAGCGAGATCGAGCTTTGTCACCGGCTCGCCGTCGCCGGCTTCCGGCCACAGCTCCTTGTCGGGTTTCGAGATCACGACGCCCATCACCTCGGTGGCCCCATTCGTTGCGGATCTTGCGCTCGCGGCCTCACTTTTTTCCTCGGGTTTCGACTTGGCTTTCACCTTAGCCTTTCCGGGTCTCGGCTGCGCAACGGCGGTCTTCGCCGGCGTTTCCGCCTCCACCTCCGCGGCCGGCTTGTCCTGGCGCAGCCCCTTGAACGCGGCCTGGCGGATATTTCCGTCCGCCGTAAAGCCGGCAAATTCGATCTCGGCGACCAGCTCTGGCTTCAGCCAGTGCACATCGCGCGTCTTCTTCGGTGCATTCATGCCGCCGAACGGGCTCTTGTCGGACGCATGCGCGTTCAGCGCGGGCATGATGCGGCGGACCTTGTCTTGCCCGAAACCGGTGCCGACCATGCCGACAAAGGCCAGGTGATCGCCGCGATAGACGCCGGCCATCAGCGAACGGAATTTTCCGTTGGTGGTCTTCCAGCCGCCGAGCACCACTTCATGGCCGGCACGGCATTTGGCCTTGGTCCAATTATCCGAACGGCCGGAGCGATAGGGCGCATCAAGCTTCTTGGAGATGATGCCTTCGAGTTCAAGCTTGCAGGCCGATTGCAGCACCGCGTCGCCGCCGCTCTCGAAATGCTGGACATAGCGGATCTGCCTGTCCTTGCCTTTCCGCGCGTCCAGCAATTGCTTCAACCGCGCTTTCCGTTCGCCAAGCGGCAGCGCGCGAAGATCTTCGCCGCCGGCAAACAACAGATCGAACGCAAAGAAGATGAGATTTTCGCTTCTGCCGTCGGAAAGCGCCGCCTGTAGCGTCGAGAAGTGGGGTGCGCCATTGTGGTCGAGGGCGACGATCTCGCCGTCAATCATGACGTCCGGCAGCCCACTTCCTTCCCTGGCGATGCTGCTGAACTTGTCGGTCCAGTCCAGGCCCTTGCGTGTCCTCAACGCGGCCTCGCCATCCTCGACGCGCAATTGCACGCGGTAACCGTCGAACTTGATTTCGTGGCACCAACCTTCGGCGGACGGCGGACGCTCGACCGATATGCAGAGCTCGGGCGCGACGAAATCCGGCATTGCGGTGACTTTTTTGGCCTTTGCTGCTTTGGCTTTGGGCGCCTTCGCGGTGGCGCGCGCCTTGACGGAAGCGCGCGCCTTGGGCGATGCGGCCTTGGTCTTCACGCGCGCCTCGGCGGCCTCGCCGCGGTTGGATTGCCAGACCGCATCGGCTTCCGCCCTTGCGCGTCCGCTCTTGGCCAGCATGAAGGGCTTTGGCGCCCTGCCCTTGCCTTGCGCGATCTGCTGCATCGATCGGCCGGAAGCCACCGATCTGTCTTGGTCCAGAATGTCGTTGGCTTCGCCCTCCTTGACGAACTCGTCGCGATGCTTGATCAGGAGCCAGTTGGTGCGCTTGCCGCCGGTGCGGTCGTTGCGCATGCGCACCAGCACGAAGCTGCCATGCAGCTTGTCGCCGTGGAGTGTGAATTTGAGGTCGCCCTTCTTGAAGCCACTCTCGGGATCGTCGGATTCCCAATAGCCGCGATCCCACAGCATTACCGTGCCGCCGCCATATTGCCCTTCGGGGATGGTGCCTTCGAAATCACCGTAATCAAGCGGATGATCCTCGACCTCCACCGCGAGCCGCTTGTCGTGCGGATCGAGCGACGGCCCCTTCGTCACCGCCCAGGATTTGAAGACGCCGTCGAATTCCAGCCTGAGATCGTAATGCAGCCGGGTCGCGTCATGTTTCTGGATCACGAATCGCCGCTGTTTTGCCGGCGCCACCTTGACGTCGCCGGACGGTTCGCCGGTGATTTCGAAATCGCGTTTCTTCCGGTAGGTGGTCAGGTTTCTCAGCACGGCCAAACCTCCCGCAAACCGCTCTCCGCGGAGCAGCACATATCCGGAACCAAAACCCTTCGCGGCGGTTGAAGTTCCCACACCCCGACCGGCCCCGGAGATCGTGGAGATTGTAATGGCTCCCCGCGCCTATTGGAAAGGTACTCTCAAACTGTCGCTGGTGTCTTGCCCGATAGCCCTCTACCCGGCCTCGACATCCGTTGAGAAGACCCGCTTTCACATGATCAACAAGGAGACCGGCAACCGGCTGAAGCAGCAGATGGTCGATGCCGAGACCGGCGACGTCGTGGAGGCCGACCAGAAGGGCCGAGGTTATGAGGTAAGGAAAGGCCGGTATGTCGAGATCGAAAAAGACGAGCTTGATGCTGTCCAGATTGAGAGCAATCACACCATCGATATCGACAGTTTTGTGCCGAGGGACGAGATCGACAAGCGATACCTCAATCACCCCTATTACATCGCCCCCGATGGAAAGGCTGCGATCGAAGCGTTCGCGGTGATCCGCGATGCCATGAAGGACCAGGACCGCGTCGCGCTCGCCCGGATCGTGCTGACCAACCGCGAGCACGTGATGATGATCGAGCCGCTCGGCAAGGGCCTGCTCGGCACCACGCTGCGCTACCCCTACGAACTGCGCGACGAGGACGAGTTCTTCGACCACATCAAGAGTCCGAAGATCACGAAGGACATGGTCGAGCTCGCCGGCCACATCCTGCACACCAAGGCCGCGCATTTCGACCCGTCGAAATTCAAGGACGAATATGAGGATGCGCTGAAGGCGCTGGTGCGGCGCAAGGCCGCCGGCAAGCCGATCAAGGTCGCCGCATCAGAGGAAAAGCCGGACAATGTCATCAATCTGATGGATGCGCTGAAGGCGAGCCTGAAAGGAAAAGACGCGGCGAAGCGGGCGCGCGCCCCGGCCGCGCGCCGCCCAGCCGCGCATCGACGTGCACCGAAGAAAGCCCACCGCTCGGCGGCGCGGCACCGCAAGGCGGGCTGATAACGTCTCCTTCCGTCATTGCGGGGGCCAAGTATCCGCATATCGCTGATGAGCACCGGGCCGTCGAAGCGCGGCAAGCCATCGCCCCATACACCAAAATACTGAAACGATGACTTTCAATTATTTCTGTTTCGCTGATTGAGCCAGCAACCATATGATCGCGGCACAGACAAGGAGTGCTCCGATGAACCAGCATGCCAGCGGGAATAGCGTCCCGCAATCGGTGGGCGTAGATGTGAGTGGTATCGAGACGCTGCTCGACCGCAATCTTCCGGAAGTATTCGGTGAAGGTGATCCGGCTCGCCGAAGGAGCGCAATTCAGGAACTTTATACCGAGGACTGTGTGCTGTACGTGCCGCCCGGCACTTTCGTCGGTCACGACGCACTGGACAAGTTCGCCGGCGATCTCCGAGCGACGCATCCACACTATGTTTATACGCCTCATGGCTCGGCGCAGGTTCTTCACAATTCGGGACGCCTGGCGTGGGGCTCGGGGCCGAAAGGCGAAACGCCCGCGTATACCGGTGTGGATTTCATCATCGCACGGGATGGCAAGATCGCGGCTCTTTACGTTTACCTCGACCCGCCGCCCACATAATGCGCGAGCAGAACCTTGCATAGGTCTGCTAAGGGTCCAATCGCGAGGTTTCGACCGGAGGCCGATCACTCCGTTCTTCCGCTGGCGTCTGGGACCAGATCATGGAAGCGCTGGCCGCCGGCCATAATGCGGCGGTGCAGATGATCGATACCTCCGTCGTGCGCGTGCATCAGCACGGAGCCTGCGTCGCGACACCGCAAAGCGGGCTGAGAACGTCTCCTTCCGTCATTGCGAGGAGCAAAAGCGACGAAGCAATCCAGAGTTTCCCGTGGCTCTGGATTGCTTCGCGGAGCCTGTCATCGGGCGCGCATTCGCGCGACCCGTTGGCTCGCAATGACAGCGGTGCCTCAGGCTACCGCTTCGACTTGCGCTTCTTCGCGGTTTTTCGTTTCTTCGATGTGCTTCGCTTCTTGGAAGCCTTCTTCTTCGATGCCTTCTTCGGCACCTTGCTGCCCTTGGCCCGCGCTTCCGACAGGCCGATCGCGATCGCCTGCTTGCGGCTCTTGACCTTGCGGCCCGAGCGGCCGCTCTTCAGCGTGCCGGCCTTGCGTTTCTTCATCGCGCGCTCGACGCTGTCGGATGCCTTCCTCGAGTATTTTCTTGCCATGGATTATTCTCCCGGTTGCGGGAAAATAATCCGTGCCGTCACGGATGGTTCCAGCTTGCGGTTGCACCGATCGCGCGTTTCGGCGTTCAAAGAACCGCCGAATAAAGCTCGGCCGCATCCTTCGCGCCACGCAGCCGGGCAAGATTTTCCGGCGGCCGCAACGTTCGCGCCACCAGCGCCAGCGCGCCGATCTGTTTATCCTCCGCGCTCGCGGGCAACAGCAGGACAAAGATGATATCCACCACGCGGCCGTCGATCGCGTCAAACTCGATCGGCAGCTTCATTTTCACCAGCAGTCCGAAGGGCCGCTGCAACTCCGGCAACCTGGCATGCGGAATCGCCACGCCTTGGCCGATCCCGGTTGAGCCAAGTTCTTCACGCTTGAGCAGGCAGGACTTGACGCGCTCCACAGGCAGGCCGAGCCTGTCCGCAGCCTTTGCTGCCAGTTCCTCCAACAGCTGCCGCTTGTTCGCGGCACGGACGTCGACCATGACATCCACCGGCGAGAGCAGATCGGGGATTTTCATCGTCACTCGCCTTGTCAGTCGGGCGCGCGCAACCGATACCCGATCCCGGTCTCGGTCAGCACGAATTGCGGACGCTCCGGATCGGCCTCGATCTTCTGCCTGAGTTGTCGCACATAGACCCGCAAATATTGCGCATCGGTCAGTTCGTCCCACAATTCCTTCAGGAGGAAGCGGTGGGTCAGCACCTTGCCGGCATGCTGCACCAGCACGCGCAGCAGGTCATATTCCTTCGGCGACAGCTTTACGTCCCGCTCGCCGACCTTGACGATCCGGCGCACCAGGTCGACGGAGAGATCGCCGGTGCGGAACACCGGACGTTCACCGTGGACCTGCAACTGATGCCGCAGCGCCGCGCGCAGGCGGGCGAGCAGCTCATCCATGCCGAACGGCTTTGTCAGATAATCGTCGGCGCCGAGATCGAGCGCCTGGACCTTGCCGGCCTCGTCGCCGCGGCTCGACAGCACCACGATCGGGACGCTGTCGTTGCGGCCGCGGATGGTGCGCAGCAATTCGTGGCCCTGGATATCGGGCAGGCCGAGATCGAGAATGATCAGCGCCGGCCCTTCGGCGAGCTTTTCCAGTGCGATTTTGCCGTTGGAGGCTTCGAGGATTTCGTAGCCCTGGGTGCTCAGTCCCATCCGCAGCAATTTGCGGATCGGCGGCTCGTCGTCGATGACGAGAACCTTGATCGGGATAGCGTTCATGCGGCGGTGTCCAAAGCCTGCGATGCCGCCGGGATCGGGAGACGGATGGTCAGCACGGCGCCGCTCCGGTCGGCGCGGTTGGCGGCGGAGATCGTGCCATGCATCGCCTCGACGAAGCCGCGGGAAATCGCGAGGCCGAGGCCGGTGCCGGGACGGACACGATCGGCTTTTTGCACGCGATAGAATTTGTCGAACACGCTGTCCAGCTCGGTCGGCGGAATCCCCTCGCCTTCGTCGATGACTTGCAAAGCAACCCAATCCTTGTCCCGCACGCTCCGGACCGATATCGTGGTACCGGCCGGCGCATATTTCGCCGCGTTATCCAGCAGATTGAACAGCACCTGCTCGAACAACACGGCGTCAAGCTCCAGCATCGGCAGATCGGCGGCGAGTTCAAGCGAAACCTTGTGGTGCCCGAGAATCTTCCCGGCACGCCGCAACGCGCTGCCGACGATCTCGCCGATATCGTGGCGCGCGGTATTCGGCACGATGGCGCCGGACTCCAGCTTCGTCATGTCGAGCAGATTGGCGATGAAGCGGTTGAGCCGCTCGGATTCGTCGATCACGGTAGCGAGCAAGTCGCGCTTCTGTGCCTCTGTCAAGCCGCTGTCAAGGTCGCGTATCGTGCTGGCGGCGCCGAGCACCGACGCCAGGGGCGTCTTCAGATCGTGCGAGATCGAGGTCAACAGCGCGCCGCGCAGGCGGTCGGACTCCACCGTGCGCTTGACGCGGTCCATATCCTCGACCAGCAGCACCCGCTCGATTGCCAGCGCCCCCTGGTCCATCAGTGCATCCAATAGCCGCCGCTGATCCGGCGTCAGCAGCGGACCGGTCCTGTCGTCGTCGATGCCGGTGACGCCGATCGGACCGCGGCCGGTGCGCATCGGCAGGAACAACCGCTTGGCGCCCGGCAGCGTATCGGAGCCGCGGCCAGCCGGGCGGTCGTTGCCCCAGGCCCAGTTCGCTGCGGCAAGGTCGGCCTTGTCGAGCTGATCCTCAGGCGGATAGCCCGCCTTCACGGTCAGGATGCCATCCTCGGGCAACAGCAACACCACCCTCACCTTCAGCATCAATGCCGTCTGATAAGCGGTCGCCCACAGCACGTCGTCGAGTGTTGCGGTGCCTGCGAGTTTGCGGCTGAAGGCGTAAAGCAACTCGGTGGTGCGGACCCGGCCGATTGCGGTATCAGCCTGGGTGCGCACGCGCGCGGCGACATTGGAGACCAATAGCGCGATCAGCATGAAGAAGAAGAACGCAATGACGTTGGTCGGATCGGTAATGGTGAACGCATAAACCGGTGGCAGGAAGAAGAAATTGTAACACAGCGATGCCGCGACGCTCGCAAACAGCGACGGCCAAAGACCATAACGAACCGCGACGCTGACCACGGCGGTGAGGAACACCAGATCGACGTTCTCGATGCCGAACAATGGTTGGATCAACTCGCCAACGGCCAGGCCGCCGGCGACGAACAACAGCGCTACCCCGTAGGGAACCGGATCGAACGGCTTCGGCCGTTCGGCGGCGCGCACGGTCTTCTTTGGAACAGGCTCCGCCTCGAGCTCCTCGCCGGCGATCACATTGACGCTGATATTGCCGGCGCGCCGCACCAGATCATGCACCACCGAGCCGCGCGTGAGTTCGAACCACCAGGAGCGCGTCGCCTTCCCGATGATGATCTGGGTCACGTTGTTGGCCTGCGCGAAATTGATGACGTCGTCGGCGATGCGACGCCCGACGCCGGGAATCGTAAGCGCCTCGCCGCCCAGTGCCTCGGCCAAACGTAATGTGTCGGCAAGCCGGTCGCGCTGCTCGTCGGTCAGTTGCAGGCTGCGCCGGGTCTCGATGCTGATGGCGGTCCAGGGCGCATGCAGCCGGTCCGCCAGCCGCTTGGTGTAGCGCACGAGCCCGGCAGCGCGCGGGTCTTCGCTGAGGCATACGAGAATTCGCTCACCCGCGGCCCACGGCCCCTGGATCGCATTCGCCTGCATGTGCGTGAGCAGTTGCTCGTCGACGCGCTCGGCGGTGCGCCGCAGGGCCAGTTCGCGCAGCGCGGTCAGGTTTCCCGGCGAGAAATAATGTTCCAGCGCACGCTCGGCCTGCTTGGGGACATAGACCTTGCCCTCTTTCAACCGCTGGATCAGATCATCCGGCGTGAGGTCGATCAGCTCGATGGCATCGGCACGGTCGAACACCGAATCCGGTACAGTCTCGCGCACCCGCACATGCGTGATCTGCGCGACCACGTCGTTGAGGCTTTCGATGTGCTGGATGTTGACCGCCGTGTAGACATCGATGCCGTGCGAGAGCAGTTCTTCGACATCGAGATACCGCTTGGGATGGCGGCTGCCCGGCGCGTTGGTATGGGCGAGTTCATCGACCAGCGCGATTTGTGGGCGGCGCGCGATCAGGCCATCAAGGTCCATCTCCTCGAGCACCTGGTCCTTGTAGGTGAGCCGCCTGCGCGGCAGCACCTCAAGCCCCTTTAATAGCGCTTCGGTCTCCGCCCGTCCGTGCGTCTCGACCACGCCGACGACGACATCGGCACCCGCCTTCAATCTGGCGTGCGCGCTCTGCAGCATCTCATAAGTCTTGCCGACGCCGGGCGCGGCGCCGACGAATATCTTCAGCCGGCCGGCCTGGTCGTGCTCTCGCCGGGCGGCTTCCAGAAGCGCATCCGGCGAGGGTCGTTTTTCAATGTCTCGGCGCTGATTTGCCATAAGGCATCATAGCCCGTGCGCGGTGCCGAGCCTAGCGCATGCTATTTCGATGCCGCACGATCCAAAGCGAGGTTCAGCGTCAATACGTTGACGCGCGGTTCGCCGAACAGTCCGGCGAGGCGGCTCTGGGTATTTGCGGCGACGAGCTGGCGAACGCGATCTTCCGGCATGTTTCGTGCCTTCGCGATCCGCGGCACCTGGAATAGCGCGCCCTCCGGCGAAATATCGGGATCGAGCCCGCTGCCGGAGGTGGTGACGAGATCGATCGGAACGGCCGCCGACGGATTCTCGGCCTTCAACTTATCCACGTCCTCCTTGACCCGGTCATTCAGGGCCTTGCTGGTCGGGCCGAGGTTGGAGCCGCCGGAATTTGCCGCGTTGTAGGGCGCCGGGACGGTCTTGGTCGAATCGGCCGGATCAGGCGCCACGGTCGCCGAGGGACGGCCGTGGAAATACTTGTCGTCCTTGAATTCCTGCCCGATCAGGGCGGAGCCGACCACCTTGCCGTCTTTCTCGATCAGGCTGCCCTGTGCCTGCTCTGGAAAGATCACGCCGGCAATCGCGGTCAGCGCGAGCGGATAGGCAAGCCCGGTGATCAGCGTGAGTATGACCAGGACGATGATGGCGGGACGAATTTCTCGAAGCATGGTACTTCTCCTACGTGTTCTTCGTCATTGCGAGGAGCGAAGCGACGAAGCAATCCACTCTTTCTTGGTGGCACTATGGATTGCTTCGCTACGCTCGCAATGACGGTTAAGGTTAGGGTTAGGCCAAATGCAAGGCGGCAACGACGAGGTCGATGGCCTTGATGCCGATAAAGGGAATGATGATGCCGCCGACGCCGTAAATCATCAGGTTGCGGCGCAGTAGCGCTCCGGCGCCGATGGCGCGATAGGCGACGCCCTTCAGCGCCAGGGGAATCAGCGCAATGATGATCAAGGCGTTGAAGATGATCGCCGACAGGATGGCGCTCTGCGGGCTCGCCAGGTGCATGATATTAAGCGCCCCGAGCTGCGGATAGAACGTCAGGAAGATCGCCGGGATAATGGCGAAATACTTCGCCACGTCGTTGGCGATCGAGAACGTCGTCAGCGCGCCGCGGGTCATCAGAAGCTGCTTGCCGATCTCCACCACCTCGATCAGCTTGGTCGGGTTGGAGTCGAGATCGACCATGTTGCCGGCTTCGCGCGCCGCCTGCGTGCCGGTATTCATGGCGACGCCGACGTCGGCCTGTGCCAGGGCCGGCGCGTCGTTGGTGCCGTCGCCGCACATCGCGACCAGCTTGCCCTTGGCCTGCTCGTCGCGGATCAGCTTCAGCTTGTCCTCAGGCGTCGCCTGCGCGAGGAAATCGTCGACGCCGGCTTCCGCGGCAATCGCTGCTGCCGTCATCGGGTTGTCGCCGGTGATCATCACGGTGCGGATGCCCATGCGGCGCAACTCCGCAAATCGCTCGCGGATGCCGCCCTTGACGATGTCCTTGAGGTGCACGACGCCGAGCAAACGGCCATCCTTGGCGACCGCCAGCGGCGTGCCGCCAGCTTTTGCGATTTCGTCGGCGATCGCCTGGATTTCGCGGCCAGGTTCGGTCATCGCGCCGGCCTGCAGCGCGCGAACGGTGTTTCCACTCGCCATGGTCTGCGCGGTGCCGCCGCCGATATAGTTGAGGATCGCATCGACCGCACCCTTGCGGACCGAGGATGCGCCGGCATCGACGCCGCTCATGCGGGTTTGCGCGGTGAATGGAATGAAGGTGGCGGAAAGCTCCGCCATGTCGCGGCTGCGGATGCCGTATTTCTCCTTGGCCAGCACGACGATCGAGCGCCCTTCCGGGGTTTCGTCCGCCAACGAGGCAAGCTGCGCCGCATCCGCCAACTCCTGCTCGCTGACGCCGCGCACGGGACGGAACGCCGTCGCCTGCCGGTTGCCGAGCGTAATGGTGCCGGTCTTGTCGAGCAACAAGGTATCGACGTCGCCGGCGGCCTCGACGGCGCGGCCAGACATCGCCAGCACGTTGAAACGCACCAGCCGGTCCATGCCGGCGATGCCGATCGCCGACAGCAGCGCGCCGATGGTGGTCGGGATCAGCGTCACGAACAGCGCCACTAGCACCACGACCGAGATCGAGCCGCCGGCATAGGCCGCGTAGCTCGGGATCGTCACGGTCGCGAACACGAAGATGATGGTCAGGCCGGCAAGCAGGATATTGAGCGCGATTTCGTTCGGCGTCTTCTGCCGTTCGGCGCCCTCCACCAGCTTGATCATGCGGTCGATGAAGGTCGAGCCCTGCGCCGCGGTGATGCGGACGCGGATCCAGTCGGACAAGACCTGCGTGCCGCCGGTCACCGCCGAGCGGTCGCCGCCGGATTCACGGATCACCGGCGCGGACTCGCCGGTGATCGCGGCCTCGTTGACCGAGGCCACGCCCTCGATCACTTCGCCGTCGGATGGAATGTTGTCGCCGGCCTCGACCAGCACGACATCGCCGACCTTGAGGCTGGTGCCCGATACAAGCCGATAGGTCTTGTCGGAACCCGTCAACAGCTTGGCCTGGCTCTCGGTCCGGGTCTTCTTCAGCGACTCGGCCTGCGCCTTGCCGCGGCCCTCGGCGACCGCCTCGGCGAAATTGGCGAACAGCACCGTGAACCACAGCCACAGGATGATCTGGAAGGTGAAGCTGAGGCTCTCGCCTCCGCCCGCCACCAGGTTGCGCAGGAAGATCACCGTGGTGAGCGCGGCGACGACCTCAACCACGAACATCACGGGGTTCTTGATCATCAGGCGCGGGTCGAGCTTGACGAAGGCCGAGCCGATGGCGGGCATCACAATCTTCGGATCGAGCATGGTCGATACCGGCATGCGCTTGTTCGTTTTGACGACTTCCATGGACGTAACTCCGAAATGCGTTCGATCAGAACAGGGTGTTGGCGTTGCCGGCGAGATGCTCGACGATCGGCCCGAGCGCGAGCGCCGGGAAGAAGGTGAGACCGCCGATGATCAGGATCACGCCGACAACGAGCCCCACGAACAGGCCGCCGGTGGTCGGGAACGTACCCGCCGAGGCGGGATGCGATTTCTTCCCGGCCAGCGAACCGGCCAGCGCCATCGCCGGCACGATCATGAAGAAGCGGCCGACGAACATCGAACTGGCGAGGGTAAGATTGTAGAAGAAAGTATTGCCGGAGAGGCCAGCAAAGGCCGAACCGTTATTCCCGGTCGCCGAGGTATAGGCATAGAGCACCTCGGTAAAGCCGTGCGGGCCGGCATTCGCCATCGACGCCACCGCCGAAGGCAGCACCACGGCGACCGAGGTCCAGCCGAGATAGCTCAGCGGCAGCACCAGGATCGCAAGCATCGCCATCTTGACCTCGCGCGCCTCGATCTTCTTGCCGACATATTCCGGCGTGCGGCCGACCATCAGGCCGGCGACGAAGATCGCCAGCACGACAAACAGCAGCATGCCGTAGAGGCCGGCGCCGACGCCGCCGACGATGATCTCGCCGAGCTGCATGTTGATCAGCGGGATCATGCCGCCAAGCGCGGTGAAGCTGTCATGCATGGCGTTGACCGCGCCGCAGGACGCGGCCGTCGTGATCACGGCGAACAACGAGGACGCAACGATGCCGAAGCGGACTTCCTTGCCTTCCATGTTGCCGCCGGTCAGCCCGAGCGCATGCATCGCCGTGGTGCCGCTGGCTTCGGCCCAATAGGTGACCGCGACGCCCGCGATGAACAGCACGCCCATTACGGCCAGGATCGCCCAACCCTGGCGCTGGTTGCCGACCATGCGGCCAAACACGTTGGTGAGGGCCGCGCCGAGCGCGAAGATCGAGATCATCTGCACGAAATTAGACAGCGCGGTCGGATTTTCGAAGGGATGCGCGGCGTTGGCGTTGAAGAAGCCGCCGCCATTGGTGCCGAGCATCTTTATGGCGACCTGCGAGGCAACGGGACCGAGCGCGATCGTCTGCTTGCCGCCCTCTAGTGTCGTCGCGTCGACATAGGCGCCGAGCGTCTGCGGCATGCCCTGCCACACCAGGAACAGCGCGTAGACGATGCAGATCGGCAGCAGCACATAAAGGGTGCAACGCGTCACGTCGACCCAGAAATTGCCGATGGTGCGCATCGAGGAGCGCGCGAATCCGCGGATCAACGCCACCGCGAGAGCGATGCCGGTCGCCGCCGACAGGAAATTCTGGTGCGTTAGCCCCAGCATCTGCACCAGATAGGACAGCGTGCTTTCGCCGCCGTAGTTCTGCCAGTTGGTGTTGGTGATGAAGGAGATCGCCGTGTTGAACGACAGATCTTCGGCGACCGCAGACTGCTCCGCCGGGTTGAACGGCAACAGCGCCTGCAGCCGCATCAGGCCGTAGATGATCAGGAAACCGCCGACATGGAACAGCAGCATCGCGACCGCATAGGTCAGCCAATGCTGCTCGCGCCGCTCATCGACGCCGCCAATCCAGTAAATGCCGCGCTCGACCGGGCGCAGCACCGGCGACAGGAAGGTCGCCTCGCCGTTGAAGACGCGGGTCATATACCAGCCGAGCGGTTTGACCAGCGCGACCACGATCGCGCAATACAGGACAATCTGAATCCAGCCGATGAGTGTCATTGTCGGAGACCTTTTTTGGATGACCTGGCGGGCAGCAACACCCGCATGAGCACGATGAGCAGCGCCGAAGTCGCGAGAAACGCCAGCACGACTTCGCCGAGCGTGATCAGGCCGGACACGGTCAGAACCGTTCGGGCCGCAGCAGGGCGTAGGTGAGGTAAAACAGCAGGCCTGCGGAAACGAGCGCGGCGAGTGAATAATCGAAGATCATGGCACTTCTCCTCAAAGCCGTTCACAGGCATAGGCATAACCTATCCCTGCAGCGAAGAAGCCGAAGCCGAGCGCCAGCATGAAGATGTCAAGCATGGGATGTTCCTAGGCGTTGTTGCCAGGCGAGACCGCGCATAAGCGGGCGTCGCGCTTGTCTGTGGTGAGGTGCCACCCGGCGCATAGGTTTTCGAGACGGGGTCCATCGCGAAATTATAGGAATCTCATAAAAGCGGGGCTGTTCTACCGCCGTCGTCCCGGCCTCGCGCCGGGACCCATGGCCACCAATGCTCGCATCCGGAGGGGCCGTCGCGGCAACTTGTGCAACGACATGGTCTCGTGGTTATGGGTTCCCCGCGTGCGCGGGGACCGCAGGGACGACGTGTGGAGAAAGCGCGAGCCTCTCTCATCCTTATGAAATCCCTATATCTCCCCCCTTCTCTCCATCTCGCTTTCAAATGGCGTTTTGACCATTTTTGGCGTGCGGCCCTTCGATTGGACCGCGCCATACGCGAGATAGCGCCATGCCGCTCCTTTCAGAAAATCAGCATGCCGTCGAACTCAGCGATCGGCTGCACGATGCACGCGCGGTGACGGCCGGACTGATGTCGGAAATCGTCGCAGAGACATGCCGTCGCTTTCCCTCGGCCGGACAGAGCCAAAAGACTGCCCGCGTCGAGCGGCTGATCCAGTCGGGCGCATGGCTGGATGCGACGCTGGCGCTGATCGATCTGGAGCTGCCGTTGTGGCAGATCCGCCGCATCGCCTATGACGAGGGCGAATGGCACTGTGCGCTGTCGCGCCAGCGCGAACTGCCGGACTGGCTCGATCAATCGATCGAAGCCCGTCACTCGGATCTCGCGCTCGCGATGCTGAGCGTGTTCGTCGAGGTGCAGCGGAGCACGGCGCCGGCGAGCAGGACCAGTGTGCCCAGCGCGGGGCGCGACGCCGATCCGGTCTACGAGCCGATTCTCTGCGACAATTTCAGCTGAAAGCAACTCCCATTCGTATGCGCGGAGTCCCTCTTTCCCGATGACAGCGAACTTCAAAACTACGCAAGTTGCCGTACGGCTCATTCTACGGCTATTGGTGCTTTTTGCATTCTCCGCCTTCGGCGATCTCGGATTCGGGCGAAGCTTCGCCGCGCTGCTGCTGCTGTCCATGGCCTGTTGCGCCGTTGCCGGCCTGGTGCGCAGGGAGCGGCTGTTCGATGACACGCCGACCTATTGGGACGAGGGCGCCGTTTACGGCCTGCTCTACGCATTGACGGCGACGATCAATCAGGTGGCGTCCTGAACGCCAGCATCCGCGTGACCGGTCATCAACAAGCCCCCCCTTTGCCACTTACATCTCTCCTATGAAGTCGTCGCCGCTCCACTCTCGAATTCATACGACACTTTTCCGATATCTGAACCGTCGCGAGAACGACGCAGCAAACTGCCTCGTCGGCATCGCGGCAGCCAACAGGAGAACTACCGTGAAGAGAATTGATGAACCCCCGTCTTGCAGCTCAAATCTTGTCATCATCGGCCGCAACAGCAGGGGAAACTGGGTTGCCCAGGAGCAGAACGGATTGTTCGGTGGACTGTTCGTCAATCGCGCGCAGGCCATGAAATACGCGCTGTTCGAAAACGGAGATCATCCGGCGACCATCGTGCTGACCACCAACGTTGTCGAGCTCGACCTGCATCGCAAGGCGT
Organism: uncultured Alphaproteobacteria bacterium; assembly: GCA_963786115.1. Taxonomy (GTDB): domain Bacteria; phylum Pseudomonadota; class Alphaproteobacteria; order Rhizobiales; family Xanthobacteraceae; genus Bradyrhizobium. The sequence goes on along the minus strand of CAWAYC010000037.1, from coordinate 24,527 downwards.
CACCCTCCCCTCAGACGGTCGAGGCTGACGAAAGCTCTCGTCAAGATCGGGCCGCATAGCCGGCCCCTCGGTCGTCCCGGGAGGTTCACGTGTCGCATCAACCGTTCATTTCGCCCCGAGACGAGATCGTCAATACGATGATCGATCTTGGCCATCTATCCAGGTCTCACCGGATCGTCATCGCCGGAAGCGGCAGCGTCGAACTCTACCTTGCGCTCAGACGGCGGGGATTCGTCTACCCGATCCTCACATCAAGCCGCCGCATTCGCCGGGGCCAGTGCGCGGCAGCCCTGATCGCCGGTAACCTCTCGTTTTCGGCGATCGAGACCGCGCTGGCGCAAACCTCGGGATTCCTTGAGGCAGCGGCAAACGTCGCTGTCTCGATCGAATCGCAGGAGAGCGGACTGACCCTCAAGGTCCGGACCAAACTGCAGCAGCTGGGCTTCCGCATCGAAGCCGGCGCCCGTTGTCGCGAAGCATTCGTGCTTGCGGCACACCGCCAGGACGTTGGTCAAGGCTTCGGCCAGAACTTCGGTACGATGGCGAACGTGGTGTGACCATGGCCAATCATCAGACCTTACATTGGCTCAGCGGATTCATCGCCGACCTCCCCACCCCGTTCGACGATGGCGACCGCATCGACTGGCGTGCGTTCGAGAGGCTTTGCGAGCATCAGATCAGGGCGGGCGCGACCGCCATCGTGGTCGGCGAAACCGCGGGCGAGGCCTCGACGCTGAACCGCGAAGAGCATGAAGATATCATCGCCGCGGCCGCCGGCATCGCGCGCGGCCGGATCGCCGTCATCGCCGGCGCCGGCTCGAACTCGACCAGTCAGGCGATCGAACTGACGACCGAAGCGGAAGCCGCGGGAGCCGACGCCATATTGTCGGTCGTGCCGTACTACAACAGGCCGATGCAGGCGGGCATGCTGGCGCATTTCCGGGCCATCGCTGGAACAACCGGCCTTCCGATCATTCTGCACGACGTTCCATCGCGCACCATGCGCGAGATGTCCGACGAGACGATCGTCGAGCTTTCGCAATCGAGGCAGTTCATCGGCCTGAAGGAATCAAGCGGAAGCGTGGCACGGCTGCTCCGTTTGCGATCGGCGCTGCCGCCGGCATTTCGTCTGCTCTCCGGGGAGGACGCGACCGCCATGGCCTATCTGGCGTGCGGCGGAGATGGCTGCATTTCCACCGTCGCCAATCTGTTTCCGGATTTGTGCCAAGAGATCCAGGAACGTTGCGGCTCGGGCAATGTCCAGGTCGCAAGAAGCCTTGCCAGTCGCCTCATGGCGCTCGCCACAATAGTTTCCGGGGATTCGCCGGTCGCCGCGCTGAAATACGGCATGAGCCTCTTGGGCTGCATGAAGCCCGCGGTGCGGTTGCCGCTGGTCGAGCTCGGCGAGGAGGCGCGGCGAGCCGTCACCCGGGCGATGACCGCCGTTAGCGAAAGTATCCGCGCCGGCGAATTCGAATCCGGCCGACGGACGAAATCATTCAGGGGCGCTGTCGCCCTACCCGCAAAATGACTTCGCGACAGGATACCCACGCGACCACGTTGCGGGCATGGCACCTCGCCTTGCTGCGGTTTGCGGTGACACGGGAGGTCTCCGATATGCAAGCGGCCTGGGCGATCGCGGCCGAGCTTGATCGGCTGGGTACCCGGGACCGCGATTCAGCAACGTTCGGGTTTTTTCGAAGGACCACGCAGGTACTTTGCGCCGCACTGCTGCAGCCCGATGAGAAGACCGGCGCGATCGTCCGCGGTCATCTTGCGAAAATGCCGGACGATCGGCTCAAACGCGCCTTGCAGGTGGCGATTGAGCCGGCTGGCCAAGCAGATGTCGAAAACGCCAAGCCAGCCGAAGCCATCAAGCCAACTCGGCGCAACGGCAATTTATGGAAGGGCCTGGAGCCCCGGAGAGCCGGTTCGCAATACGGGCAAAGTTGATGCCTATAGCATTTTCCAGCGAAAGCTTGCCCCGCACTTGATGCGGGGTGGGTACCGGTTCGCGCGAAGAAAACGCGTCAAAACAAGAATCCAGAGCTTCGGTTTTGATTCAACCGATCATGCTCTGGGTACCGAGTTGTCCAAGGCATGTTTCTCCCGCCATTTCGGTCCGGGTCCGCGCATGTAGTGGGCCTCCGGACGATACGGCCGCGGCCTGCCGTCAAGGCCGGCGAGAAACCTGAACAATATAAGCCCGGCCTTCCGGACAGCGGAACCAATCATCGGCATGGAAGTGTCTCACGCAGGTTATTTGCGGGCGTCCGAGCTTTCGTCGGCGTCTGTGGTGAAATGGTAGCCATCGAATCGAAACGAATCGCGGCGGATTTCGTGGAATCTAAGCTCGCGCTCAATGCGACGCATCTTGGAGGCAGCGATCATCTCCAGCATCGCGCTGAAGAATCCACGCGCGCCGTGAACGGCTCGGCCGGAATAGGCGCGCACCCGCTTGTCGGAGCGTCTTCCGAAGCGGTAGCCATTCGGGTTTCCCTTCGCCGGATCTGAGTGCCGGTCGAACGACACATCGGGCAGCCGATTCTCGGTCAGGGCCAAGCGGGTCATCTTTTTCTCTCCTTGCGGCTGACGTGCCGCTTGCTGCCGAAAAAGATGCGCGCGACGGCGTATGAATTCGAGAGGGGCCGTCGAGCTTCCGCATAAGCGCGGCATAGGCGTTCGCCAAAGCCGCAGCAATTCCATGCAGCCGACCGCGCTCTATATGCGGTCCCTATGCGACGCTCGGTCGAGCCGTCTCGAATTCATATGGGGCTACCCCTTACATGAACGCAAACGTTGTCGTTTGTGGCGGCGGAGATGGGACTGGCAGTTTTAATGAGCGCGACAGCCCACAGCGAAGAGCTCTGCGGAGCGAGCACAAGTCGGAAGCTTTCCCAAAAGCTCTCGCTCGGGCCGCTTGCATCCGACATCTTTCCGAAGGACGAGCAGACGGAAGTAGCGCCGTTTCTGCGCCCTGATCCGGAAGTCCTCAGCGAGGCGATCCCGGTGTTCTTCATCGGCCGCAACCGGGACGGTTTTTGGGTCGCGCGCGATGCCGAGGGAAAGTTCGGCGGGCTGTTCTGGCGCAAGGAAGGCGCGCTCCGTTTCGCACGGCGAAGCGCGGGGCCGGTCGGCTGCGCCACCGTGTTTCCGCGCGGCCATGTCGAACTTGACATCGAGAATGCCGGCAACCCTTTCATCCCGTGGATGGCAGCCATCAGGCACCTCCTGACGCATGCAATGAGCACGATCATGGCTTCCCTTCGCAAGGCCGCGCGGCCCTGAGATCCGAGCAAAACCGTGGTTGAATTGAAGATCGCCTTGATGACGCTGCTGATCTGCGGCGTGCTTTTTGCTGTCCGCCGCAGCAGGATGCGCTCGATTGATGCGGCTATTCCGCCGCGGTGCGGATCTCGGCCTTCTCCGCGCGCACCGCGCAGAACTTGAATTCGGGGATCTTGCCGAACGGATCGAGCGCCGGGTTGGTCAGGAGGTTGGCCGCCGCTTCCGCGTAGCAGAACGGCATGAACACCATGTTCTCCGGCACGTCGCGATCGGAGCGCACCTTCACCTCGACCGCGCCGCGCCGCGTCTCGAGGCGGACGAAATCGCCCGGCCACAGGTTCATCTTGCGCATGTCCTTCGGCGACATGAACGCCACCGCCTCCGGCTCGATCTGGTCGAGCACGGATGCGCGGCGGGTCATCGACCCCGTGTGCCAGTGCTCCAGCACGCGGCCGGTGGAGAGCACCATCGGATATTCGGCGTCGGGCAGTTCGTCCGGCGGGATCACATGCGCCGGCACGATCTTGCCGCGGCCGCTTTCGGTTGGGAATCCCGTGGTGAAGATGATTTCGTTGCCGGGCGTATTGGGGTCGTCGACCGGATAGGTCACGGCACCCTCGCGTACCAGCCGCTCCCAGGTGATGTTGTTCAGCGACGGCATCACTTGCGCCATCTCGGTGAAGACATCCGCGGGGCCCGCATAGTTCCAGGGCAGGCCCATCCGCCTGGCGATCTCCTGGATGATCCAGAGGTCCTGTCGCGCGTCGCCCGGCGGCCTGATCACCTCGCGCGCGAGCTGCACGCGGCGGTCGGTGTTGGTAAAGGTGCCGGACTTTTCCGCAAACGCCGAGGCCGGCAGGATCACGTCGGCGTGGAACGCGGTCTCGGTGACGAACAGGTCCTGCACCACGAGATGGTCGAGCTTTGCCAGCGCCTGCCGCGCGTGCTGCAGATCGGGGTCGGACATCGCGGGGTTTTCGCCCTCGATATACATGCCGGTGATCTCGCCGGCGTGGATCGCGTTTATGATCTCGACCACGGTGAGGCCGCGAACCGGATCGAGCTCCTGGTGCCAGAGCTTTTCAAAGGGCTCGCGCAGGTCGGTGCGTCCGACCGGCTGATAGTCCGGCAGGAACATCGGGATCAGGCCGGCGTCGGAAGCGCCCTGCACGTTGTTCTGGCCGCGCAGCGGATGCAGTCCGGTGCCGGGACGGCCGACCTGTCCGGTGATCAGCGCCAGCGCGATCAGGCAGCGTGCGTTGTCGGTACCATGCACGTGCTGGCTGATGCCCATGCCCCAGAAGATGATGGAGGCCCGCGAGCGCGCGTAGAGCCGCGCCACTTCGCGGAGGGTCTCGGCCGGGACGCCGCAGATCGGCTCCATCTTCTCCGGCGTGAATTCCTTGATCTTCTCGGCGAGCTCGTCAAAGCCTTCGGTATAGCCGGCGATATATTGCTGGTCGGTCAGGCCTTCGGTGATGATGGTGTTGATCATCGCATTCAGCATCGCGACATCGCTGCCGGGCTTGAAGGCGAGATGCTTGATGGCGTGACGCGACAGCGACTGCGTGCGCGGGTCCATCACGATCAATTTGGCGCCGCGCTGGGCCGCGTTCTTGATGTAGGTCGCCGCCACCGGGTGGTTCTGGGTCGGATTGGCGCCGATCACGATGATCACTTCGGCATCCATCGCCGCGGCAAACGGCGCCGACACCGCGCCGGAATTCAGGCCTTCCATCAGCGCCGCGACCGAAGACGCATGGCACAACCGCGTGCAGTGATCGACATTGTTGGAGCCGAAACCGGTGCGCACCAGTTTCTGGAACAGATAGGCCTCTTCGTTCGAGCCCTTTGCGGAACCAAAACCGGCCAGCGCCTTCACGCCCTTCTCGTCGCGGATTTTAACGAGCCCCTTGGCCGCGATGTCCAGCGCTTCCTCCCAGCTCGCTTCACGGAAATGCGTGAAGGGATTGGCCGGATCGACCTGGTCGTTGGAATCCTTCTTCGCGTTCGGCAGCCGCACCAGCGGTTTTGTCAGACGGTGCGGATGATGGATGTAGTCAAATCCAAAACGTCCCTTGACGCAGAGTCGGTTGTGATTGGCCGGGCCGTCGCGGCCCTCGGCGTAGATCACCTTGTCGTCCTTGACCTGATAGGTGACCTGGCAGCCGACGCCGCAGAACGGGCACAGCGAATCGACCTTCTTGTCGGCATAGGTGACGCGGGTCTGTTTCTCGTCGAGCATCACCGCCGGCATCAGCGCGCCGGTCGGACAGGCCTGCACGCATTCGCCGCAGGCAACACACGTGGATTCCCCCATCGGGTCGTCGAAGTCGAACACGATCTTGGAGCCGTGATTGCGATACGCCATGCCGATGACGTCGTTGACCTGGACCTCGCGGCAGGCGCGCACGCACAGCCCGCACTGGATGCAGGCGTCGAGATTGACGCGCATCGCCGGATGGCTGGGATCGGCTTCCCAGCGCTCGGCCGCGGGGAAACGGCTCTCGGTGACCTCGACCTTCTCGGCCCAGTGCCAGAACTTTGAATCGGGATCGTGCGAGGTCGCGCGCGCCGGCTGGTCGGCCACCAGCAATTCCATCACCATCTTTTGTGCAGCAACAGCCCGCGGGCTCGCGCTCCTCACCTTCATGCCGACGCTTGGCGTGCGATTGCAGGACGCCGCCAGCACGCGTTCGCCCTCGATCTCCACCATGCAGGCGCGGCAGTTGCCGTCGGGACGATAATCCGGGGCCGGCGAGTAGCACAGATGCGGGATTTCCTGGCCCTGGCGTTTTGCCACTTGCCAGATGGTCTCGCCCGCGCTGGCCTCGACCTGCTTGCCGTCGAGTTCGAACTGGATTTTTGTCATTCCGCCGCTTCCTTGAACTCGTCGGGGAAATATTTAATGACGGACGTGAGCGGATTCGAGGCGGCCTGACCAAGGCCGCAGATCGACGCATCGCGCATCGTCTGGCTCAACTGGTCGAGCAGTTCCCGGTTCCACACCGGCCGCTCCATCAACAGTGCCGCCTTCTGCGTACCGACGCGGCACGGCGTGCACTGGCCGCAGCTCTCGTCCTCGAAGAAGCGCATCAGGTTGAGCGCCACCGCCTTCACGCTGTCCTGCTGCGACAGGATGACGATCCCCGCCGAGCCGATGAAGCAGCCGTATTTTTCCAGCGTGCCGAAATCGAGCGGGATGTTGTCCATCGTCGCAGGCAGAATACCGCCGGACGCGCCGCCCGGCAGATAAGCGTGGAGGGTGTGGCCGTCGGCCATGCCGCCGCAGAACTCGTCGATCAGTTCGCGCACGGTGAGGCCCGCGGGCGCGAGCTTGACGCCGGGATTCCTGACGCGGCCGGATACCGAGTAGCTGCGCAGACCGTGACGGCCGTTGCGACCATGGGAACTCCACCAGGCCGCGCCCTTCTCCACGATGTCACGCACCCAGAACAGCGTCTCGATGTTGTTGATCAACGTGGGCTGGCCGAACAGTCCGACCTGGAAAGGGTACGGTGGCTTGTGTCGCGGCAGGCCGCGCTTGCCTTCGATGCTCTCCAGCAGCGAGGATTCCTCGCCGCAGATATAGGCGCCGGCGCCGCGGCGGATGTGCAGGGTCGGACCACCCGGCGGCAGCTTGGCGAGTTCCAGAGGGAGGACCTTGAGCACCGCCGGATATTCGTCGCGGATGTAGATGTAGACGTCGGTCGCATCGACGATATGCGCGCCGATCAGCGTGCCCTCCAGGAAGCGGTGCAGATCGCGCAGCAGATAGAAGCGATCCTTGAAGGTGCCGGGTTCGCCCTCGTCGCCATTGACCGCCACCAGCCGCGGCCCGGGCTCGCCGAGCACCGCGCGCCATTTGCGACCGGTGGGGAAGCCGGCGCCGCCAAGCCCGCGCAGGCTGGAATTGTCGAGTGCCTTCAGCACCTGTTCCTTGCTGACCCGGCCGGCGCGCAGATCGTTCAGCAGTCTGTAGCCGCCATCTTTCACGTAGGCGTCGTAGTCGACATAGGGCGGGATATCGGGATCGGTCTCGCCGCGCGCGGCCGTCGCCAGCACTTCGGTCGCGGTCGCACGCATCACGTAATGATGACCGACCTCAGCCACGGGCGCCACATCGCACAGCCCGACACAGGGCGCGCGCACCACGCGGATTCCGGGGCCCGCACTGTCCTGCAATTCATGCAGCAGCTTTTCCGCGCCCAGCATCGCGCAGGTCAGCGAATTGCAAACACGAATGGTCAGCGGCGCGATATCGGGCTCGCCTTCCTTCACCACGTCGAAATGGGCGTAGAAGGTCGCGGTCTCGAACACCTCGGCAAACGACAGCTTCATTTCGTCGGCAAGCGCTGCGAGATGGGCCGCGGAAATCTGGTGATACTTGTCCTGGATCAGGTGCAGATATTCGATCAGGAGATCGCGCCGGCGCGGCCGGTCGCCGAGCAGCAGTTCGATCTCGTGGGCTGCGGCCGGATCGATCTGGCGTCCCTTCGGTGTGGCCTTGGCCCGGCGCCTTCCTGCGCCGGGATGCTCGAACGCGCGGACCTCGTGGACGTCATGCGTAGTCATTCGATCATTCCGTTTTGCTTCTCGTTTTGCCGGCCAGTATGGCAAACTTAGTCCGTGGCATGCCAGATGCCAAGCGGAAATTACGGCGGCGTTTCAATAGGATTTAAGGGGTGTGCAGCCGCGCTGCCATGCCCCTTTGCGACCCTGCTTTTTGGCGGACGCCGGGCTCAGCTCTTGGCCATGCAGTCCTCGATGTAGAACCAGCGGTCATCGCCCGCCAACCCCCTGGCCTTCACCTCTTTGCGGCAGGCGGCGTATTTGGGCTTGTTGGCGGTCCACTTGGCCTTCATGTCCTTCAGCTTTTCCATGGTCAGCTTCATCCTTGAAGGTTTTGCGGCGGGGGCCGTCGTGGTGGCGGCAGGCGCGGGAGCGGTGGTTTGGGCCGAGGCCGTATGCAGCGTGCCGGCGACAAGCACCATGGCAGCGAGGCAAATTGCGGTGCGCAGCATTGAGAAGTTCCCTTGATCTATTCGTTGAATTGAACGGAAGGACGAGAAAGTCCGCGGGACGGATATGGTCCCGTCCCGCGAACCGCACGTATCGGATCAGAATATCTTCGCCGCGCTCTCCAGCGTCTTCCAAACGCCCCACGCCAGCGGGACGCCGACAAAGGCCCAGAACATCGCCGCTCTGGCGTCTAGTCCGCCTTTGCCGATGCCGAATGAGCCATGCTGGATCGCGGCCTTGCTCTTGGCACTTGCAGCCTGCAGCTTCGCGACCTCTTCAGTGCTCATGTGCCATTTGGGATCGACCGGCTTGATAAGGTAGTTGCAGATCAGGCCGGCGATGAGCATCGCGCACAGGATATACATCGTCGTGTTGTAGAGCTGGTCGCGCGGAACGCCCGCCGCGAGCTGGAACTCGCGGATGTAGTTCACCACCACCGGCCCGATGATGCCGGCGGTCGACCACGCCGTCAGCAGCCGGCCGTGAATGGCGCCCACGAACTGCGTTCCGAACATGTCGGCCAGATAGGCCGGCACCGTCGCGAAGCCGCCGCCATACATCGACAGGATGATGCCGAAGCCGAGCACGAACAAGAGCTTTGAGCCCATCGCCGCGAACGTCGGTGCCAGCGCGTAGAGCGCGATACCGAGGACGAAGAACGTATAATACGTGTTCTTGCGGCCGATATGATCCGACAGTGAAGCCCAGAAGAAACGGCCGCCGATATTGAACAGCGACAGCAAGCCCGCGAAGCCTGCGGCGATCGCCGCGATTGCGGTCCTCTGCTCCACCGACAACTGGCCGAAAGCGAGCTCGGGATGTCCGATCAGCTTGCCGGCGAAAATCTCCTGCAACATTGGCGAGGCCATGCCGATCACGCCGATGCCGGCCGACACGTTCAGACACAGCACCCACCAGATCAGCCAGAACTGCGGCGTCTTGTGCGCGTTGTCGAGATGGACGTGATGCTCCGAAATCATCGACTTCATTTCGCTCGGCGGCGTCCACCCGTCAGGCTGCCAGCCGGCCGGCGACACCCGGTAGGCGAAGGCGCCTATCATCATGAACACGAAATAGACGATGCCCATGGTGACGAACGTCTCCCAGACGCCAACGGAGGTCGGTGTCTTGAAGTAGTTGACCAAGAGGTTCGCCAGGGGCGCGCCGATCATGGCGCCACCGCCGAAGCCCATGATGGCCATGCCGGTCGCCATGCCGCGGCGGTCCGGGAACCATTTCACCAGGGTCGAGACCGGCGAGATGTAGCCGAGGCCAAGCCCGACGCCGCCGATGACGCCTGCGCCGAGCCACATGATCCACAGCTGATGGACATAAATGCCGAATGCGCCGATCAGCAGCCCTCCGCCCCAGCAGCACGCGGCAACGACACCGGCCTTGCGCGGACCGGCCCGCTCGAGCCAGCCGCCCCAGATCGCCGCCGAGACACCGAGCACGACGAAGAACAGCGTGTACATCCAGCCGAGGCTCGCGATCTTCCAGTCGCAGGTGGTGGTGAACAATTCCTGCAACAGCGAGATGTCCGGGCACGCCTTTGGCGCGGTCAATCCGATCGCGCGCGACAGCGGCAGCCAGAACACGGAAAAGCCGTAGGCCATGCCGATGCACAGATGAATGCAGAGCGCCGCGGGCGGCACCAGCCAGCGATTGAAGCCGGCCTTCGCAATGGTGTGCTCGCGGTCGAGAATTCCCAGCCCGGCACCGGACGTACTTCCGGCGCTGCTAATCGACGTCATTTGAAACCTCCCCTGCAGCATGCCCTTGCTGGGCTTGTCTGCCGTCTAAAATTATCTCCTCAGTCCGTTACGCCGCGGACCACATGCGGTCCGCCCCCTTCGCATGCGCCTTTACGGCTAGGCGCCTACGCAACCTCTAACCCCCGACGCTACGGGATATGCCCGTCCCCGGCGCCGGCCGTGATTTGAGATGTAGCTTTCCCGGACCGATCGCACCTTGCCCTGGCCCGGCTCCAACTCCACAAACCCTTGATTAGAACTTCAATTGGGGCAGAAGGCTGCACGGGTGTCGATAGGCAAAAGGTAGGTATCAACCAAGGCGTTCATTTAGTTGCGGCGCACCATTGGCCACGTCGAATTATTCGATCAAAGGTCCGACCTGGGGAACTGACTCGGAGAACTGACCTGGGGAACTGCGATAGCCTGGACCCCGCCGCCCTCGACCATAACGACGTGAGGATCATCAATGAAATCCGCTTTTCTCTCCTGGCAGCTGTGGGCTGTGCTTTCCGCCTGCTTCGCGGCTCTCACTGCCATCTTCGCAAAGATCGGCGTCGAGAACGTCAACTCTGATTTCGCGACCTTCATCCGGACCATCGTGATCCTGTGCGCGCTTGGCGCAATCCTCGTAGGCACCGGCCAATGGCAGTCGCCCGGTTCGGTCTCGGCGCGAAGCTATTGGTTCCTCGTCCTCTCGGGACTTGCCACGGGAGGTTCATGGATATGCTATTTTCGCGCCCTCAAGTTGGGCGACGCGGCCCGCGTCGCCCCGATCGACAAGCTCAGCGTCGTCTTGGTCGCGATCTTCGGCGTCGTCTTCCTGGGGGAGCGCCTTTCGATCCCGAACTGGCTGGGGGTCGCCCTCATCGCCGCCGGCGCTGTCCTCGTTGCCTACAAATCGTAGGCGCACCGGATCGGCGCAGACCCGTTAACCGTCCATGCTACTTGCAAAAAGCCCCCGTTTGAGCAACCACCGTGGCTTGGCGGAACCGCTTGTAATACCGAGGACAAAACATGCCAGCCTATCGCTCCCGAACCACCACGCACGGCCGTAACATGGCGGGGGCCCGCGGCCTCTGGCGCGCGACCGGAATGAAGAACGAGGATTTCGGCAAGCCGATCATCGCGGTGGTGAATTCGTTCACGCAGTTCGTTCCCGGCCACGTGCACCTCAAGGATCTGGGCCAGCTGGTGGCCCGCGAAATTGAAAAGGCCGGCGGCGTCGCCAAGGAGTTCAACACGATCGCGGTCGATGACGGCATCGCGATGGGGCATGACGGCATGCTCTACAGCCTTCCGTCGCGGGAGATCATCGCCGACAGCGTCGAGTATATGGTCAACGCGCATTGCGCCGACGCGATGGTGTGCATTTCCAATTGCGACAAGATCACGCCCGGCATGCTGATGGCCGCGCTTCGCATCAACATCCCGACCGTCTTCGTCTCGGGCGGCCCGATGGAATCCGGCAAGGTCAATATCAAGGGAAAGATCAGGTCGGTCGACCTGATCGACGCCATGGTCGCGGCCGCAGACGAAAATGTCAGCGACACCGAGGTCGAGGTCATCGAGCGGTCCGCCTGTCCGACCTGCGGCTCCTGCTCGGGGATGTTTACCGCCAATTCCATGAATTGCCTGACCGAGGCGCTCGGCCTGGCATTGCCGGGCAACGGATCGGTGCTCGCCACCCACGCCGATCGGAAGGGGCTGTTCGTCGAGGCCGGCCACCTCATCGTCGACCTCGCCCGCCGTTACTACGAGCAAGACGACGAAACCGCGCTGCCGCGAAACATCGCCAGCTTCAAGGCGTTCGAGAACGCAATGACGCTCGATATCGCGATGGGCGGCTCCACCAATACCGTCCTGCATTTGTTGGCCGCGGCCTATGAAGGGGAAATTCCTTTCACCATGCAGGACATCGATCGGCTTTCGCGCCGCGTCCCGGTTCTGTGCAAGGTGGCTCCCTCCGTTGCCGACGTGCATCTGGAAGACGTGCATCGGGCCGGCGGCGTCATGGCCATTCTGGGCGAGCTCGATCGCGCAAAGCTGATCCATCCCGAGCTGCCGACGGTGCATAGCGCATCGCTTGGGGACGCGTTGAACCGCTGGGACATCGCGCGGAGCCAGAGCGAAAGCGTGCGCACCTTCTACAAGGCGGCGCCCGGCGGCGTGCCGACTCAGGTTGCCTTCAGTCAGGCCAACAGGTTTGACGAACTCGATACCGACCGGGCGGCCGGCTGCATCCGCGATGCCGCGCACGCGTTCTCGGTCGATGGAGGTCTCGCGGTACTGTCGGGCAACCTCGCCGCCGATGGTTGCATCGTGAAGACCGCCGGCGTGGATGCCAGCATCCTGAAATTTTCAGGACCGGCGCGGATTTTCGAGAGCCAGGACGCGGCGGTCGAGGGTATCCTGACCAACAAGATCAAGCCCGGCGACGTCGTCCTCGTCAGATATGAGGGACCGCGCGGCGGACCCGGCATGCAGGAGATGCTCTATCCCACGAGCTACCTGAAATCGAAGGGCCTTGGCAAAAGCTGCGCGCTGATCACCGACGGTCGCTTCTCCGGCGGCTCTTCCGGCCTTTCCATCGGGCACATCTCGCCGGAGGCCGCGGAAGGCGGCACCATTGGTCTGGTGGAAGAAGGCGACAGGATCGAAATCGATATCCCGGCGCGTTCGATCCGGCTCGCGGTGGATGATAGCGAACTCGCCCGTCGAAGGTCGGCGATGGAGGCCCGCGGCGCGGACGCCTGGAAGCCGGCCAAGCGGCAACGCAAGGTCACGATGGCGTTGAAGGCCTACGCCGCGCTGACGACCAGCGCGGCGCGTGGCGCGGTTCGTGTCGTTCGGGAATGACCCGCCGGCCCTTCGGAAGGACACTCGCCTCCCGAGGGGCTCCCGCACGTCGGCCGTCACTTCGGTTTTTCCGAAATAGACTTGACGCCAGACCCAAATCAGTAATATCGGCGATCTGTCCCACCCACAGAGGGGCGGTCGCGCGTCGTCACGAACGCGGGTTGGGATGCGGTGGACGCGGCAACGCTGGCGCAGTCGGTAATCGCAGGGCGGGTTTCCCGTGAGCGAGCGGCCGCTGCGCGGACGAACGGCGCTGGTTGCGTACGGCAAAACCGTGTGGTCCCGACACCCGTTGCTGGTGCCAAGCTGTCGGTGGTGATCTCGATCCAACCGGATCGGAATAGCCATCAAGCCGGCAGCGACGGTGACAAGACGAATTCGTCGCCGGGGAGAGCAGGGCATAAGCCGTAAAACCATTGCGCAGGGAATGCCGGATTGCCTCCGCTGAACCTGTATGCTCGTGTGCGTTTCTTCGCACAATCTTGCACACGAGACCGCGGGTGCAGCGCGCACCCGGCATTCCCTGCTCCCTCTGCTGTCGAGGGACGACATTCAAACCTCGGGCATTCGTGCCGCGAGAATGTGAAACCATGTTCGGAAATGGCAACGCAAGCGCAGCACACTCGCTGTCATGCCCCGCGAAGGCGGGGCATCCAGTACGCCGCGGCCCCTCGGCTCAAGCACTGCTATCTCTGGAATACTGGATCGCCCGGTCAAGCCGGGCGATGACGAGTAGAGAGTGGATATATGAAAGTTGAATTGGGAATGGCAGCGCGCACGAACTCGATCCCCGTCGTCCCGGGCAAGCGAAGCGCGACCCGGGACCCATAAGCCCAAATGTGAATTGTTGCAGCATGCGGGGGCCGCGATCCCATTCACCTCAAACGTCCGTGGCTATGGGTCGCAGCCTTCGCCGGGACGACGCGCACGAGGCGTGTCGTCAGCCTTTGGCGTTTTCCATCGCGCCATCGGCTTTTTCGATCAGGAACACGATACGCGCCTCGTTCCGCTCGGTGATCTCCACCTTGTCGCCGGTTTCGCGGATCAGGTTCGGGATATCGATCACCGACAGCGGATCGGTGCAGTGAACTTCCAGGAAATCACCGGGCGTCACCGTCCTCAGGGCCTTCCGCGTCTTCAGCGCCGGCAGAGGACATTTCAGGCCGGTGAGATCAAGCTTTGTCGTGGTCATGCTTCGAACATGGCCAAGCGCGAGCCTCAGGTCAACGCACCCTTTTCAGATCAGGCTTGCATAGGACAAAAACCCGACCATCTGTCCGGGCTCGACAAGGGTGACCTTTTCAGCCAGCTCCACCAGCCCATCGGTGTCGACCAGCGACGACAACAGCCCCGCCCCCTCGCGCGGAAACTTGATCGCCTCGAGCATGCCGTCCTCGCCCTTGCGCAAGTTGACGCGGACATATTCGCGGCGGGCGATCTTCTTCCTGTAGGCGAAACCGGCGCGCACCGGCATCGGCACCAGCGGCTCAAGGATGCCGCCGGACAACGCCAAAATGGTCGGCCGCACCACGTGGACGAAGGTGACAAAACTGGCCACCGGATTTCCGGGCAAGCCGATGAAGGGCGTGCCATCGATGATGCCCATCGCGACGGGGCGTCCAGGCTTGATCGCCATCCGCCACAATACCAGCCGGCCGACGCTTTCGACCCCGGCCTTGACGTGGTCCTCCTCGCCGGTGGAGACGCCGCCGGTGGTGAGGATCAGATCGTGGCTGCCCGCGGCCGCTTGCAAGGCGCTCGCGAGTGCGGCGCGCTCATCGCGCAGGATGCCGAGATCGGAGACCTCGCAACCGAGCCGGCGCAGCATCGCCATCAGCATGAAGCGGTTGGAATCGAACAATTGCGGCGCGGCGCGGCGCTCGCCCGGCGATACCAGTTCGTTGCCGGTGGAGAATACGGCGACGCGGATGCGCCTGATCACGTCGAGCTGCGTCAGGCCAAACGCGGCGGCAAGGGCGACATCCTGCGGCCGCAGGCGCTGGCCAGTGCGCAGCGCGGCATGGCCGAGCGGAACATCCTCGCCCGCGGGACGCACATTGGCGCCAGGCTTCAGGCCGGCCGGCAGAACGACGTCGCCGCCTTCGACCCGGACGTCCTCCTGCATGAACACGGTGTCGGCGCCCTCGGGCATCGGCGCGCCCGTGAAAATGCGCATCGCCTCGCCGGGCTTCAGCGCTTGCGCCAAGGCACCGGCCTGCACGCGCCCGGTCAACGGGAAAGCCTGCGCCTCGCCTTGCGGAAGATGGCGGCTCGACATCGCATAGCCATCGACGGCGGAATTGGTGAAGGGCGGCAGCGGCAGCGGCGCCAGAATGTCGCGCGCGAGAATGCG
This sequence comes from uncultured Alphaproteobacteria bacterium, assembly GCA_963786115.1. GTDB lineage: Bacteria > Pseudomonadota > Alphaproteobacteria > Rhizobiales > Xanthobacteraceae > Bradyrhizobium. Next base: position 9,254 of record CAWAYC010000037.1, on the reverse strand, counting down.
GCCGTCAGCCTCGGGAAGCGCCACGCTCTCGACATCAGGCACGGCGGCGACGCGCGACGCGATCAGGCCTACGGCCTCGTCCACCGACATCATCGGGCCGCCGAAGGCAAAGCAGTCGTCCGACAGTTGCGCCATCTTCGGTCTCAGCCCTCGCTCAAGCTCTTCGACAGCACCTCTTCGACAGTGATGGCCGCACGCTGCATCATGGCAGCGACGCCGGCGACATCATCGAGATGGGAAACCGGAAGCGTGGTTTCAATCGCGGCATCCGTGGCGATGCCGACAATACCGGGATCGTCGGGGAACAGCAGCGGCTTTGCATTCGCCGCGCGATGCACCTCGATCTTGCGGTGCGGCTCGCGCTTGAACCCCTCGACGACGACGAGATCGACCTGCGACATCTTCGCCAGGAGTTCCGGCAGCCGCGCTTCGCCGGCGCCGCGCAGTTCATGCATCAGTGCCCATCGGTTCGCGGAGGACACCAGTACCTCGGTCGCCCCGGCCTGCCGGTGCACCCACGAATCCTTGCCCGGAACGTCGACATCGAAGGCGTGGTGGGCATGCTTGATGACGGAAACGCGCAAGCCTTCGCGAAGCAAATGCGGGATCACGCGCGACAGCAGCGTGGTCTTGCCGGCGCCGCTCCATCCCGCGAGGCCAATTACCTTCATCTTACTTCGTTCTCCACACAGGCATGCGGGGTCAAGCAACCGAGCACATCCCGCGTCATTGCGAGGAGCACTTGCGACGAAGCAATCCAGACCGTTTCCGCGGTGGGATAGATTGCTTCGCTGCGCTCGCAATGACGGCCCCGCTGCATATCATCCTACTGAGATGCTTTATATCGGCTTGAACGTAAAGTCATGCTAACCTCGCCGCCATGATGAAGATCGACAAAGCACCCGTTCCCCTGATCGTGCCCAGATCCGGACGACCCGCGGTTGACCGAGCGCGTCATCGGGACCGACCAGACCGGGGCCAGCGTCGAGATCAAGGTGCCGGTGGAGCGCCCGCTGACGCTCTATTTGAATGCGCAGGAGATCGTCACCATGATGACGATCGGCGACTACCCCGAATACCTGGCGCTCGGCTATCTGCTGAACCAGAACATGCTGAAATACGACGATGTCGTCACCGAGGTCGAATATGACGACGACCTGCAGGTGGTGGTCGTCCGCACCGAGCATCACACCAATTTTGAACAGAAATTGAAGAAGCGCACGCAAACCTCGGGCTGCGCGCAGGGCACCGCGTTCGGCGATCTGCTGGAAGCCGTCGAGAGCGTCGCACTGCCGAAGGCCGAGTTGCGCACTTCCTGGCTCTACCAGATGACGCATGCGATCAACACCATGCCGTCGCTCTATCTGGAAGCCGGCGCGATCCATGGCTGCGTATTGTGCAAGCAAGGCACGCCGGTCTGTTACACCGAGGACGTCGGCCGCCATAACGCGGTCGACAAGATCGCCGGCTGGATCTATCGCCACGGCGTCGATCCCGGCGACAAGATTTTATATACCACGGGCCGGCTGACTTCCGAGATGGTGATCAAGACGGTGCGGATGGGGATTCCGATCCTGGTTTCGCGCTCGGGCTTCACGGCCTGGGGCGTCGAGCTGGCGCGGCAGGTCGGCTTGACGCTGGTCGGACGCACACGGGGCAAGCGATTCATTGCGTTGTCGGGCCAGGAGCGCATCGTGTTCGACCAGAACCTCGATTACGTCGAAGACGAATCCGCACGGCACAAGCGCAAGGGTGAAGAACGTGACGATTAGGATTCCCGGCGTGCTGCTCGCCGGCGGCCTGGCGCGGCGGATGGGCGGCGGCGACAAGCCGATGCGCACGATTCGAGGCCGCACCATTCTGGAGCGAGTCATCGCTCGGCTGACGCCGCAATGCGACGGGCTCATCCTCAATGCCAATGGCGATGCCGCGCGCTTTTCCGCGTTCGGATTATCAGTCGTACCAGACGGCGTTGCCGATTTCCCCGGGCCCCTTGCCGGCATTTTAGCCGCGCTCGACTGGGCCGCGGTCCATCGGCCCGAAGTATCATTGGTGCTGAGCGCCGCCGCCGACTGCCCATTCCTGCCGCGCGATCTGGTTTCGCGTTTGTATAAGGCGCTCGCCGAACAGAACGCGCAGCTCGCCGTCGCGGCGTCCGACGGACAGTCGCATCCGGTGATCGGGCTGTGGAGCGTCAGCTTGCGCGACGAACTCCGCCACGCGCTGGTGGTGGAAGACGTCAGAAAAATCGACCGCTGGACCGCGCGCTACAAGCTCGCGACGGTGACCTGGCCGACAGCGCCGCTCGATCCTTTCTTCAACGCCAACACGATGGATGACATCGCGGAAGCAGAAAGGCTGGCGGCATCGGATGGAGGCTAGCCTGCCTGCAGGCATCCGGCGCTGCTTCGACGAGCTACGCCGCCAGCGGCACGGCCCAGGCGTCGTAGCCATAAACCCAGTCGGCGTCGGTTTTCCCACTGAGCCATGTATTGGCGCGCGACGTCTGCTGGATCCGCGCCGTCCGCTCCTTCCGGGTTGCCTCGAAGCGGCGGAACGCGTTCGCGACACCCTCAACCTCAACCCCTTCGAGGCAGCGCGACAGCACGGCGGCGTCCTCGATCGCCATGGCGGCGCCCTGGGCCATGTAGGGCGTCGTCGGATGGCAGGCGTCGCCGAGCAGCGTGACGTTGCCATCAGCCCAATGGTCAAGGGAATTGCGATCGACGATCGCCCATTTGTGGACATCGGGACACGCCGCCAATACCTGCTCGACCTGGCGATCGAAACCCTGGAACGCCGAACGCAATTCCTTGACGTCGCCCTTCGCCGACCAGGACTCGATCCGAAACTCCGGCTCCGGCTGACTGGTAACGAGATAGATTTCGCTGCGGTCGGGCTTGACGTAATAGATGACGATGTGGCGGTCCTCGCCCCACCATTTGGTGCAATCATCGATTTTTTGTCCGCCAAGCAGTGCGGCGGGATAGGTCGTCCGGTAGGCGATGCGGCCGGTAAAGTTCACCGGCGAAACACCGAACAGGATGTCTCGAACGACCGAATGAACGCCGTCCGCGCCAATCACGGCGTCGGCGACGGCGTGCTCCCCATTGGCGAAAGTCAGGCGAACGCCATCGCCGGTCTCATCCATTCGGACGAGCTTGTGTCCGAGCTTGATGCATTCGTCAGGAACCGCGCTGGCCAGCGCCGCATGCAGGTCGCCGCGATGCGCCAGCAAATAGGGAGCGCCGAACTTGTGTTCCGCGCTCTCGCCGAAGATCATGTCGAACTTGACCTCGCCGGTTCGCCAATCCCGGTTGTTCCAGGAGCGCGGATAAAAGGACTGCGCACGCAATCGGCGCTCCAGCCCGAGCCCGCGCAGCACCTTCATGGCGTTGCAGCCGATCTGGATGCCGGCGCCGAGCCGTGCAAATTGCGGGGCTTGTTCGTACACGGTGACGCCGATACCGAGCCGCCTCAGCGCCGCGGCGGCGGCAAGGCCGCCCATGCCGGCACCGACGATCGCAACCGTGAGAGGCTTTGCCATCGCGTCACGTTCCCCCAATCATGTTGCGGCGCGCCAGGCAGACGGCTCGCTCACCTTGGCAGAAGCCCGGCTTTCGCCGTGGTGCTGCATCGTCAGTATCGGCTAGACCGGCCGGAATCCCGCCCGCTGCAGCGCCGCGCGGCTTTCCTCCGACGCCAGCGCGTCGAGAAATGCCCGCACCGCTGGCCGCTGCTTCCGCGATGCCACCAGCGCGAAATCATAATGCTCTTCGGCGAGCGGAATGAAACCAAGCCCGGATGCATGCGCGACCGGCGCAATCGTCATGCCCCAGTCGGCGCGATGCTGGGCGACGGCCGCGGCGACCGCATTATGCGAGCGCGGCTGATTCCAGTAGCCGTCGGGCCTCGCACCGGCGAGCAGCCGGTCGATCAGGATACGGGTGCCGGCGCCCTGATTGCGGTTGACCATGATGCAGGCGGGATCGGCGAGCGCGGCGCGCACCGCGTCTTGCGCGCTCAAGCCTTCAAAGCGCATGTCGCCCTGGCGGAACACGATGCCCTGCATCCGCCGCCAACCCTGCACCAGTTCGAGCCCTTCGGCGAGATAGGGCGTGTTGTAGGTCTCGCTGTTCTCGTCGAACAGATGGATCGGCGCGAAATCGCATTCGCCGCGCTTCGCCGCCGCCAATCCGCCGAGGCTGCCGACCGCGATCGACCGCACCGAGAGACCGGCGCGCGAAAGCGGTGCGGTGACGAGATCGAGCCCGGTGCAATGACTGCCGACGATGACGAGATCGGGCACCCGGACATGCGGCGTGAACAGCGTCACCTCCGCCTGGCTACCGGCCGGCATGCTGATCGGCCAGCGCATCGATGCGCAGGAAACCGTCGGCCTGCGCAAAGGACGTGATCGCCCCCGATCCCTTGCCGGTGGGGTAAGCGATCAAGCCATCGGCGCCTTCGACCAGCGACACCATGACGAATTCGGTACGGCCGAGCTCGGAGGCGACCCGCACCGGCACCTTGGCGGAGACCTTGGCATCCGAACGCGGTGGCAGGCCGGCCATACGCCGCAGCACCGGCACGATCATGTCGTGAAAGGTGAACATCGCCGAGGTCGGAAATCCCGGCAGGATGACGATGGGCTTGCCGTCGCATACCGCAAGACAGAGCGGCTTGCCCGGCTTGAGTGCCACGCCATGGGCGACGATGCCCGGCTTGCCAAGCCGCGCGATGATGCGATGGGAGACGTCGCCCGCGCCTTTCGAGGTGCCGCCCGACAGCACCAGCATGTCACTCGCTTCCAGTGCCTTGCGCATCGCGGCTCTCGAGCGCGGCCTCATCATCGGCGATCGCGCCGAGAAACACCGCCTCGCCGCCATTCTCGCTGACAGCGGCGGTGACGATCGCACCATTGGTGTCGTAGATCGCGGCGGGGCGCAGCGGCGCCCCGGGCTGCACCAGTTCGTCGCCGGTGGAGAGGATGGCGACACGCGGCCGGCGCGCGACAATCACCTGCGCGATCCCGCACGCCGCCAGCATACCGATCTCGCGCGAGCCGACGACGGTGCCGGCGCGCAGCAGCGCTTCGCCGCGGGCAATGTCGGAGCCGGCATAGGAGACGAATTGTCCCGGCGAAGCGGCGCGGCGGATTTCGATCGCGCGCGGGCCCGCGGGCTGGGTGTGCTCGACCATCACGATCGCATCCGCGCCGCGCGGCACGGGACCGCCCGTTGCGATCGACGTCGCCGTCCCCGACAGCACCGGCCGGACCGGCGCGGTGCCGCAGGCGATGACTTCCTCGTTCAGCACCATGCGGACGGGATTTGCTTCCGTCGCCGACGCAAGGTCGGCGGAGCGAACGGCAAAGCCGTCGACATTGGAGCGGTCGAACGGCGGCACATCGATCGGCGCCACGACGTCTTCGGCCAGCGCGCAACCGAGCGCATCCGCCAGCAGCCGCTTTTCGCTTGGCACAGGACGCGGAAACAGCGCAGCTTCGAACCGCGCCAACGCGTCCTCGCGCGACAGGATGGTGAGGAACTGGTCTTGATCCAAATTGGTTGCACCGTCATTCCGGGATGGTGCGCCAGCACCAGACCCGGAATCTCCAGATTCCGGGTTCGCGCTTGCGCGCGCCCCGGAATGATGAAGCGGAGGGATGTCGCGATTTTTCGGCACGGGGGTGTGGGTCATTTCGGAACCTGTTTACTCCCGCAACATATGGGCATCGACCGGCGTGCCCGCAGCAAACCCCTCCGAGCCACCGGGCACCAGCAGCCAGGCTTCGGCGCGGGCAATCGCATCGAGCGACAACTCGCCAACCGCCAGCGTGATCCAGGCGCCGTCCTGGCGTTCCAGCAGCACGATCTCGGCGATGCCGACCTGGGAAGCGATCTTGCGCGCCAGCGGCAGGGTGACGGTCCTTCGCGCAGTTCGTCCCGACAGGCGATCGAGCGCGGGAACAGCCAGCGTCCACCACGCCGCGAACGCCTGATCCGGCGCACCCGGCAGCACGATGGCCGGCGTCGTACCGATCCGGCCGACCGCCGCTGTGCGGCCGGGCTGCAGGGCGATACCATGAGCAAAAATCTCGCCGCTCTCGGCCAGGGCGGTTGCCGTGGCATCGCCGCGGCCGACGCCGCTGCCGCCAACCGTGATCAGCAGATCGCATGCGCCATCGAGCGCTTTCGCAATCGATGCGCCATCGCGCCCCTCGGCGTCGGTGCTGACGACATCGGCGCCGGTCATGCGCGCACTCTCGGCGATCCAGTTGGCCGTCACCGTACCGCCGGGAGCATTGACGATGCGCAGCCGCGGCCGGCGCACGCGCAGTGTCTCGAGGCCCGCCGCTCGCGCGATCAGGAGATTACGCGCCAGCACGCGCCGGCCGGCTCGCGCGACCGGACGTCCCTCGGCAATGTCGCCGCCGGCGCGCCTCACACCCTGCCCCGGGATCGCCTCCGCCAGCACCTGCGGAATCGGGCCCGATCGATCGATGGAATCGCAATCGACCACACAGTCGCAACCGTCAGGCATGGCATCACCGGCCTCGACCCAGACCGGCAACGCCGCCAGCGGCAGCGGCGAATACGACGACGCGCCGACGAGATCGTTGGCACGCAGCGCCCAGCCGTCGGCGGCGGCGATGTCGCGTGGCGGAAGGGCCGGCAACGGCGGCATCTCGGCTGCGATGCAACGCAGCGCGTCCCCGAGCGGCAAATCGATCGGCGCGACCGGCGCGAGCCCGCGCAACACGGCGACAAGCGCCGTTTCGAGCGGGGTAAGCGAAGCCGGCAAACGCTGGGACGTGACCATGGCCCGCGTATGTACTCAATCGCGCGCCAAATTTACAGCGGGCCGGTGGCTCACATGAACACGGGGGCCAAACGGCGCGTTGACGGCGACCCGAAAATAGTTGCAAAAGAAACCAATCCGGCCAAGTCCGGGACAATAAATAAAAATAACGGCCAATGCGCCGACGTGAAACAACGGGAGGATACATGTTCGCCAAGGCCTTATTCCCGCCTGGAGTGCTTGCGGCCGCGATGCTGGCATCGGGTGCGGCGCTCGCGCAGATTTCCGACGACGTGGTCAAAATCGGCGTTCTCACCGACATGAACGGCCCGGCCTCCACGCCGACCGGCCAGGGCTCGGTTACCGCAGCCCAGATGGCGATCGACGATTTCGGCGGGAAGGTTTTGGGCAAACCGATCTCGCTGGTAGTCGGCGATCATCAGCTGAAGGCCGACATCGGCGGCGCCATCGCGCGGCGCTGGTACGACGTCGAGCAGGTCGACCTGATCGTGGACGTGCCGGTGTCGGCCGTCGGCCTCGCGGTGCAAAACGTCGCCAACGAAAAGAAGAAACTGTTCATCACCCACTCCACCGGCACTGCGGATTTCCACGGCAAATTCTGTTCCCCCTATGCGATGCAATGGGTGTTCGACACCCGCGCGCTCGCGGTCGGCACCGCCGACGCCGTGGTGAAGCGCGGCGGCGACAGCTGGTTCTTCATCACCGACGACTATGCGTTCGGGCATTCGCTGGAGCGCGACGCCACGAGTGTGATCACGAAGAACGGCGGCAAGGTGCTGGGTTCGGTGCGGCCGCCGCTCGCGACGCCTGACCTGTCGTCCTTCGTGCTGCAGGCGCAGGCTTCGAAGGCAAAAATCATCGGCATCGCCGCGGGCCCGCCGAACAACATGAACGAGATCAAGACCGGCGGCGAGTTCGGCGTCTTCAAGGGCGGGCAGCAGATGGCGGCGCTGCTCGCGCTGATCACCGATATCCACTCGCTGGGTCTGCCGGCGGCGCAAGGGCTATTGCTGACGACCTCTTTCTACTGGGACATGGACGACAAGACCCGCGAATGGTCGAAGCGCTATTTCACCAAGATGAACCAGATGCCGTCGATGTGGCAAGCCGGCGTCTATTCCTCCGTCATGTATTACCTCAACGCCATCAAGGAAACCGGCACAGACGAGCCGCTCAAGGTGGCCGCGAAAATGCGCGAGAAGCCGATCGAGGATTTCTTCGCCCGCAACGGCAAGCTGCGCGAGGATAATCTGATGGTGCACGATTTGATGCTGGTGCAGGTCAAGACACCGGAGGAGTCGAAATATCCGTGGGATTATTACAAGATCCTGGCGAAGATTTCCGGCGAGGAAGCGTTCGGGCCGCCAGACCCGGCGTGTTCGCTGGTGAAGAAGTAAGTTATGCGAATGGCGAGTAGCGAGTGGCGTATGGCGATTTTCAACTCGCTACTCGCCATTCCCTATCCGCCCTTACCTAACCACCCCGATCTCGCGAAAGTATTTCAACGCGCCGGGATGAATTAGTCCTGCGTTCGGCGCGGCGGCAACCGTGTTCGCCGCCGTGGTCTCGCAGGCCTGCCGCAGTTTCCTGCAAAAGCTATCCTCGATCCCGTGCAGCGTGCGGGCCAGCCGATAGGCAACATCGTCGGGCAGGCCTTCGCGTGCGAGAATGAAACTCCAGGAGCCGACCGAGGCGATCGCCTCCGTCTGCTTCGGATAGCTGTTGGCGGGGATCGTCAGCGGCTTGAGAAACGTGTGCCTGGCGCGGATGCGCGCGATCTCGTCGGCGTCTGGCGCGATGAATCGCGCGCCGCCGGCGCTTTCCGCCATCGCGGCGAAGCCGGGCCAGCCGATGCCGGCCCCCCACAACGCGGCGGCGCGCCCGTCCTGCACCATCGCCGGCCCGTCGCCGGCGCGATCGAGATAGATCGACTTGAAATCCTCGTCCTGCTTCAGCCCGAGGCCATCGAGCATGTAGCGCGACAGGATCGGCAGGCCCGAGCCCTTGGCGCCGAACGCGACCGGCTGTCCCACCAGATCGCGAATGGTCTTGTAGGGGCTGTCGGCCCGTACCACGAACATGCCGGGGCTCGAATACATCGCGGTCAGGATCTTGAGCCTGGTTGCGGGGCGCCCGATGCCCATGAAGGCCTCGTAGGACGGCTCGCCCGCCACCGTCGCGATATCGAGATGGCCCGCTTCCAGCAGCGGAATGTTCTCGTTGGAGCCCTTGGTGTTGCGCGGCTCGACCGACAGCGTCGGATCGGCCGCATTGACGGCTTCCGCGAATGCGTTGCCATAGAGCGGGAAGCCGCCGCCGGGCGTCGCGGTCCCCAGGCTGATCGTGGTCTTTGAAATGGCCTTGCCTCCCTCTTGCGCCGTGGCGCCCCCATTCAGCAACAAAACGCCGGCGCAAACCATAAGAGCGAA